>NZ_JAPSLH010000038.1 GCF_031180965.1 Chelativorans sp. | reverse complement strand
GCCCTGATGGTGAAGGTGTGGGCTCCCGCCGTGGGTGCAAGCCAAACATATTCCAGTTGGACGTTGCTGATGTTTCCGGGGATTATCGCACCCCCTGATACCCCGTTGAACCTGGTAATCTCCGTGCCGTCGACAAGGAACGCGAGATTCACATTTGAGGTAATGCAGGCGAATATTATGCGGACGTTCAATGAGCTTGCAGGCACCGTGAGGGAAAGGGAAATGACGTCAGAGTATCCCGTTTGCTGAACAGTGACGGTCTCGGCGGCGTATGCATTGTTCGTGACGTGGATCGCGTCGCCCGCGATCTTCAGCGTGTCCACGGCAAGGTTGGCGATCATCGCGTTGGTCACTTGAAGATTGTTGATCACCGCGTTCTGGATTTGCGCCCATGTGATGTTCGCGTTGACGATGTCGGCCCATTGAACCTTGATGTTCTGCATGTAGGCCGTGTTGCCTTGGAACACGAAGGGCGCGAAGGCGATGCTGCCATTGACGTCATTGGCGAGAACGATCTGCGGCGCGATTAGCGCGACGCGAGCCGTGCCATCCGATTTTGACTGCAGCAGGACCGCTGCCTGCGCAAAGCTGAGGGAGGTGCTGACACGAGTTTGAAGACCGATGCTTGACCATCCCCCCGCCCAGTCGGTGTAGGTCTCCGCCCTGAAGAGCGCATCGGCCGAAACGTCACCTACCTGACTCGAGAGGCGAGTGATCGCCTCGGTGTTCGCGACTATATTCCCTTCGGCCGTGCTAACCCTTGCCGTGACGGCACTGAGAACTGTCGCCGTCGCCTGAAGGCCCGTGGCAGGGTCGTTGACCTTCGCCTCCAGCACTTCGACGCGCTGGGCGACGGCCTGAGTAGCACTGACCGTGAGTGTGATCTTCTCCGTAAAGCTGGCGGAGAGATTTCCCGCCTCGAGGCGAAGGTCCTGCTTGTCCTCCAGATTCTGGGCGCTCTGATCGGAGACGAGCTGATTGAGGCGCTCGATCTCGTCCCAAATGGTGCGGTCGTTGCCGCCAAGCCAGTTAAGGAGGTCTTTGACGTCGTTCTGCAGCTGACCGATGTCGATCGGGTAGATGTCCGTGTACCGCTGGTCCAGCGTCGTGATCGTCTCGGGAGCGGACCACGAAACGGGGCGCTCCGGGCTGGTCACAAGCCGCGTCTGGACCGCAAACTCGGTGCTCGACACGACACCGGCAGTCAGGAGCGCATTCTCCTCGTCCGCGGGAGTGGTCGGATGCAGGATGATATTCGCGGGGTCGTTCGTAGGCCAATAGCGGATATCCACCCCGATCACGGTCACGTCGGTGATCGTGTTCCATGTGGCGAGGATCGCTGGCATGAGCTTGTCGCCGCTGCCCGCCGTAACCGGCGCGAGCTGGAAGTTCTCCACCTCGTGCAGATAGACCGGCTTGCCAGGCGGATATGGAACGACGATTGCGGGCGGCGTGACGCCGTCATAAATCGAAGCGCTCCGCTCCTGCAGCACCAGGCGCTTGTTGCGCGGGCCTCTGCTGTCGAGCGAATAGAGCGTGGTTTCGACCGCGATGAAGGTCCGGTCGCCGTAGCGGGCGCTGTTCCATCTGATCCAGTCGCCAGCCTTCAGCGTCTGCCAGCGCGGCCGCAGCGTGATCTCGCCCGTCGCCTCCAGCCGGTTTTCCTTCAGGTAGATACTGGCGAGGTATTTCGCCTGGCGCGCGGAGCGCACGGTCGGAAAATCCATAGGCACGTCGCGAGTGCGCCGGTCGACCACGATGGCGGCAGGCGAGATCGCCGTGTCATAGCCGACCATTGACCACAGGCGCTCCGGATCCGGATGCGTGCCGGCGATCGAGTTGGCGAGCTCGCCCATGGAACGAAATTTCTGGAATACGACCGGCTCGCCCACCACCAGATCGTCATCGGTGATGGTCGCCAAGACCGGCTGGGCCGCGCCCACGATCGGCCACGCGCCGTCCACGGCGTTGACCACCGTGCCGCCGCACGACTTCATCAGGGCCTCGATGTTGTCGCGGTGGGTCGCCATGCAGTCGAGCATGATCGAGCAGCGGTAGCGGGGCTCGCCATTCACGCTCTCACTGCAGATGTTCGCTGCCAAGGTGTATTTGTCGAGCGGCAGGTCAGCGGGGTCCATCTGCATGCCGCAGAACATATCGCCGTTCCACGAGAAGCCGCGCCGGTAGTTGTAGTCCATGACGGCGGGGTTCTCGGTGAACTCGTAGGTGCTGTACTGCCCCCAGCGATGCGGACCCGATCCGCCCACCGTTGAATCCTTGCGCCAGTCATAAAGGCGGGCGCCGCGGAATTCGAAGAACATCTCGGGCATGCCGAGCGACTTTTCCGCGTCATAGGTGCCGGAAACGACGACATAGGTGATGCCGACGCCGATATGATTTGCGGTCCAGCGATCGGGCGGGTTCGCTTCCTCGACCAGGTTCGGATCGGCCGCCGTTTGGGTGCCGTCATAGAACTTGATCCAGAGCTTGCCCGAATATTCTCCCGAAGTAACCTTCCAGCCCTTTTCCGGATCGGGATCGGCGGGGTCGAGCGCGACCCACTCGCCATTGACCGCGACGCGCGAGAGGCCGTCGCTGGGAAAGTCGGAGAGCTGGAAGACCCACTGCAGGTACTTGTTGTCGCCGCCATAGGTATTCACATGGCAGTCGTGGCCGGCGATCCCCACCAGTCCGCAGGCAACCTGACGCGGCGTGTCCGTGCCATACTGCGTGTTGAACTGGACGCCGGCCGGTTCCGGCTTCGGCTGCTTGCCCCGCATGAGGGCGTTGGCGGCGAGGTTAAGCCCAATGCCGAGCGCGACCTTGCCGATGATCCCAAGGCCGGAGATGAATGAGCCGACCGCGCCGATAGCCCCCGCTATGGCGCCGACGATCGGGGCGATGAAAGGCATCTATTCGACCCTGAAGGCGGTCTTGACGATGGTCACGGGCAGGAACTCCGGCAGACGCAGCCCCCGCGTCATGAAGCCAATCGATGTGAAGAACCCGCCAGAGATCACGCCATTGATCTCCACCACCCCGAGGTCGCCGCGCTGCGCCAGCAGGCGGCCGGTTTCCGGAAGGCGGGCGCGCAGGGCGTCCTCAACAGTGTTGAAGCCACGCTTGCGGAGCTGCTTTGCCGCGCCGGCCTCGGTGCGGTAGCGCACGCCAGCGTAAAGCTCCTCGCCCGTGATCGCCTTGAACGCATCGGCCGGCAGCATCCAGCAGTCCGAGACGCCGAACTGCGAGGGCAATGCCATATGGCGCCCGACAACCTCGTCGAGGCGCTGTTCCCAGCCGTCAACGCGCATTTCGCTGCCTATCGCCACGTCGGTATGGAGCCGAAGATCTTCTTGGCCTCGCCGCCTGATTTGGCCCTGCCCCACCAGACCTCCTCGCGGCCCCGCATGGCCGCGTTGCTGTAGAAGTCATCGTTCGGCGCGCGCCGCTTCTGGTCGGCGTCGTTCCGCTTGCGGCCATTGGTGCGGGAATAATCGAGCGCGCGGCTCTCGCAATCGGCGACGAGCACGTAGCCGTCTTCCGTCTCCTCGTGCCGCAGCGTGTCGATATAGCCGCGCTCGATCGCTTCGACGTGAAGCAGAGCCCCGGTTTCTGGATGCTGATACGCGTCGTAGATGGTAACCGGCCTGTCCCGGTAATCCTCCTGCTCGATGGTGCGCAGGACGGCCGGCGTGAGACCGTCATCCGGCGACGCGGCAAGCGTGATTGTAAACTGGCGAGCCTCCGTGCCGGTGCCCGCCGTGAAGTCGGAAACCTCGATCACGCCGCCAGGCTGATAGGTCAGGCCATTCCACGCGAACGGCTGCTGGCCTTTGACGAAGCCGTAGGTGCCGGTGCCAAAGGCGAATTTCATCAGGCCTCGGATTCTGATCCTCCCTTGGTCGAGAAGGTCGAGAACGCCAGGAGGGAGGCTCATTTCCAGCTCTCCACGAATGAAAAGGTAGCCTCGGCCCGCGGTCCTTCCGTTTCCGACCAGCTGCCGGGGACCGGCCGCATCACCAGCTCCGGCATCTCGAAGCGCACGAGCGCGCCCGCCACGCCGACATAGGAGCGGGGAATCGGCTCCACCGTGACCGTGCGCGTGGTGCCGGCACCGGCGACGGTTTCGACGCGGTGCAGCCCGCGAAACGCCCCTTGCTCCAGGCCGAGGAGGTCACCGGCTCGCAAGATCAGTCCCGCGCTGACGCCGTTGATGGTCAGCACATTGCCGTTCGCGATGCCGCCGAGCGTTCCGGTATCCTGCGCGGGCGCTGCATTCGCCGGATTGGAATGCGCAAAGGGGCGGCAGGTCACGTTCTGGGTGACCAGCGCCGATCTGAGGCCACCACGAAGCGAAGACCACCACGCCTTTAGCTCGGCAAGCTCGCTCTCCAGCAGCCCAACCGAGCGGAAGGTGATCGTCCAAGTGGGATCGTCGATCTCGCTGTAGTTCATGCGGCCGGCGCCGGAGGGAGCGGATGAGATCGGCCGCAAAAGCTCGAAGCGGGCATGCCTGAAGCGCAAGTGCGGATGCGAGAAGGGAAACGCCATTACCTGACCACGCCCCGCTTCAGGCCTTCCTGATAATTGCTCGCGAAGCGCTGAAACTCATGTCGGCTGTACTCCTTCAGAGCCAGCCGAATCTTCGCCTCCACGCCGGCCTCCGCGCCGCGCGCGTCGATGACAATGCTGGGCGAGTACACCATGCCGCCCCCCAGCTCATGGTTCGGGATCACTTGTGAACCGCGCGGCAGGTTGACCAGTTCGCGGCCCTTTTCACCCACCCACGCAAGCCCGCCCGGGTGATTGTTGGTGCCCCTCGCGTAGCTCGGAATACCAACAAGGTCCGCGAGGAAGTTGCCAAAGCCGCCGCCGATCCCGGCCGAGAGTCCGCCGATGCTCTTCATGGTGATGAGCTGCTGGATCAGCCGGAGCACGATCTGGATCATCTCCTGCGCTTCGATCTTTCCGTCCGCGAATGCTGTCGCGATGCCATTGATTGCGTCCGTGCCGATCTGGCGCAGCTGATCATAAGCTTGCTGTTGCTGCTGGAGGGCCGCCGTCTCGTTGTAGATGGTGGCGGTCAGCTCCTCGATGCGCGCCCGCTGTTCCGGCGTGGCGGCAGCGCCGGCCCGGCGAAGCGCGTTGGCCTGCTCGCGCTCGACATTGGTCATCCCAATCAGGCTGCGCTCGAATTCGAGCTGGGAGATTAGATCAGCAACCGCCTTGCGCTCGCGTTCAATGTCGGAAACAGAGGACGTACGAGATCGCGCCTGCCGGTCACGCAGATCAGCTTCTGCATCTAGCCGCTCGATGTCATTCGGCCGACGGTCCGGGATCGGTCCGATCGCGGGAAGCTGCACGGCATTCGGGTTATATCGGACTCTTCCTCCCGTAGAGGAGCGCCTGGTTACCTTGGCGATCTGTCTATCGGCCTCGGCCGCATCTTCTGCGACTGCCGCCAATTGACCAGCCAGCACTTGGAGCCCGTCGGCAAGACTGGCAGCGTCTCCCACGCCAAGCGCCATGGTGCCGTTCAATGCAGCCTGCGCCCGGTCCGTGTCACTAGTGGTGGCGGTGTTGTTCTGGATTGCACTGCGCAGATTGTGGAATGCATTCATCAGCTCATCGATGAGAGTGGATTCGGCTCCATAATCTTGCAGGATCGACGCGAAGTCGGACGCGGCAACAACAAGGTCATCCGCCTGGCGCAAAAGCGGCTCGTAAAGCCGTGCTCGCAGGTTCTCTCCGGCCGCCGCTGCATCGGCCCGTTGCTTCGCCTCGTCGAGTTTATCGACGTATTCCTGCAAAGCGGGAACAGCGGCGCCCCAACGTTCCGCGACCTGACGGATCAAGTCTACTTGCTTTTGGATCGCCTCCTCGGACCGGCTGCTATTCGTGAGCAAAGACGCAAAATACTGGACTGCGTAGCCGCCCAATCCGATGATACCCACCGTCAACAACGAAACAGGGCTCAATAGGGAAGTGAACGCTCCGCCAAGTGTCGAGAGGGCTCCGCGCATCCCCGCCTGTCCGAGGACTTGGTTGAGCTGGCTTCCCTGCTGGATCGCTATCAGGAAGGGAGATTGGCCCGCAGCAAGCTGCACGCTTATGTCCTGCAGCTGCGCCGCAACATTGCTGGTTTCGAAGCGCGTCGTACGCAGCGACGCGTTCATGCGGTCCACCCCGGGAATCCCTTTGCTCCCCACCGCCTGAAGCGCCTTCTCGGCCTTGGTGCCGCCCGCTTCTATCGCGGTAAACGTCTTGCTGGCGTCGGTCCTCGCCTTCGCGAAAGCCTTCTCAAGGCTGGCAAAGCGTGCTTCAAAGATCGCGAGAAGTCGTTCCGCTTCAACGGCCATGAGAAATGCTCAGATGAACAGAGTTGCAGGATTGCTAGTTTGTCTCGGCGCGCTGGCGCCGCTCGGGGTATCCGCGGATCCGGTTGTTCCCGTTGAACCAGACGCGCCTAACTTGATCAAAACGCCAGTATTCGAGGACCTTCTGAACCAAGCCGTTGCGATCATCCGCGAGAGAGGCTGGCGCTGCGACAGCTTTTCCTCGATGACCGACCCCGCAGACAGGGGGCGGTTCACTGTCACATGCAACCACCACCGTTACACATATGTCTTTGAGGACCGGGGTGGAGAATGGGCAGTGAGGTTACAGTAGGCTAAGCAACGCCCCTGGCCCGCATGATGGCGAGATCGAACTCCTCCTCGCTTGGCGGCGAAACATTCGGCTTTTTGTCGTGCCGGCGTTGCCAAACCGTGTAGATCGCCGCCCATTCGCCCAGAGAAAGGCGCATCACGTTCTGGATGCCGATGATAGCGGCGTTTGCTCTGAGGGCGCCGAAGTCGATCCGCTCGGATCCTCCGACTTCGGCGCTTCCGCTTCCCCCGGTGCGGTCTCCATTTCCTTCGAATGGACCCGCTCGAGGGCGGCGCGGAGGATGACCTGCGCCAGTACAACGCTTTCCACCAGCGGGCGCTCATCCACATTCCGCCTGACTTCCGCCCTGGCTTCAACGGGCGCCATGCCGCCGCCGACCAACCCCAGCCTGATCACCGCCGAATAATGCTTCAGATGGGCGAAGGGAACCTTGTCCGACACGGCGGAGTAGAGAAGGAACACGGACATTTCGCATTCCCGCTCCAGCTCCTCGATCTCCGCGAGGCCGAGGCGGAACGTATGCTCGCCGCCGTTCCACGCGAGTTCTATGGCTCCGTGCTGCCTCATACGGCGTCAACCCACGCCACCGGGCCATCCGATTCCAGCGTGACGGAAGACGTCGCCTTTTCGTTGCGCGTACCGGTCACCTCCCAGCCGGTCAGTTTGAAGGCACCGGCCCAATGGCCGCCGCCATCTGCCGCCGGCACGCCATTGAGAAGAACGCGCACGTTTTTGCTCGCGCCGGACCTGAACCAGGCGAACCACTCGGGCACCGACGAGGTGTTGAGCATTCCCGATCCGGGAATAGTGGCGGACAGGCCGTCGACGCTGACAACTGACCATGCGGGTTGATCGGGATCTCCCTCGCACTCCGGAATGACCTGACGGTTCGTCTCCGAGGCGAACTGAATTCCCCGTTCGGTGTTGATCAGGCAGTCATGGGCAAAGGTTTCGGGCGACCCTCCGTCCGAAATCTGGATGAGCAAGCTCGTCCCGTTCATGGGCTTCAGCGGCATGGGTTTTCTCCTGTGAAGACGGCTGATCAGGCCGGGTTGAGAAGGAAGCGGAACGTGATGGCGAGGCGCCGGGTGATCCCGTCAGGGTCGCGCATCGGCTGATACCTGCTTAGCGAGGCCGCGATGACCTGAAATCCCGCGATGGAGGTGATGGACCGAACGCGCTCGACAACCTCCACGCCGATCGACTTCACCTCGTCATAGCCGACCGCGCGCGACCAGATGTCGACATCGGCAAAGATTTCCCATCCGTCGTCGCAGCTGTTCCCATCGTCGAGCACCTGGTCGTCACCGATCGTCACGTACGGATCAGCCGCGCCGGTCTCTGCAACCCGGTCATCCTCCGGTGGCACATCGTCATAGACCCGGCCGCCTGCGATCGCGGGAAACGCCGTGAGCGCCTCGAAAATTGCTGCCTGCAGCTGGGTGCCGATGATCATCTGCCGAATGCTTTCCTGGCACCGGTTCGCAAGGCGCGCCGCAGCCGTGAGAGCGCTCGCTTGTGCATCAGGCGATAGGCCGGGAAGAAGAACGGATGCTTGATGATCTTGCCGCTTTTCGTCCGCCGGCCGTGCTCCTGAATGCGCGCATTCTGGAAGCGTTGGCCCCGCTTGTTGGTAACCATGGTGGTCTCGTCGCCGGCATACATTGTCACCGCGAGCCCCGTTTCCACCTTCGCTGCCCGTGCCTGGGCGACGGCTTCGTTGCCGCCGCCTGGCGCGAAGTCGAACGTGTAGCCAATGCTGACGACCAGCTTGTGCTCGTCCTTGGGCGCGAACCGCTTCATGAGATCGGTCGTCTCCTCGGCCGACACCTCGAGGCTCCGCCGGGCTTCCTCGCGCATCATTCGCGGCAGCGATGCGAGTTGCATCAGGAACTTGTCCTTGCCCTGGATTTTCATCAGTAAGCCACGCCCTTCTCCACAAGCAGCGAAATCCACTGCCGATCGGTCTCGTGCGTTACGTCGCGGATGTTGAAGATATCGCCGGAATATCTGCCGGGCGCGATCTCGGTCGAGCTCCTCACATCCCGCACGACCCAGTCGGTGGTGACTTGCCGCGTGGCCGACGAAGCCCGCACGATGATGAGCTGCACGTGCCGTCCCTGGAGCCGCTCGCCCATGACGCTCTCATTCCCGCGCAGGTGGCGATAGGCCGCCCGGCATTGAAACTGCTCCTCGAGCCGCTCAACCCTGGTGTTGCCGAGCCCATCCGAGATCTTCACCTTCTTGAGGAAGCCGACCCGGTAGTAGAGGTCGCCGGCGCCGATCCTATTTATCGGCATCGGCGTCTTCCTTTTCGCCTTTGCGTTGCGGGGGCAGCTCGATGGCCTTACCGGCAGCAACCGCCGCGTCGGCGCACTCCCGCCGCACGGTTAGCTCCATACCGGCCTTGTACGCGACGGTCGTCAGCCTGTTCGGCCTGTAGTCAAAATCTTCCTTGAACCTGACGCGGGCCATCAGCTCTATCCTTTCCGCCAATTCACCAGATCCGCACCGTTCACCGCGACCGCGCGCCGAGCTTGATCGTGGTCATATGCTGAAGCGGCGGTATTTCGAGATCAGTGCGTTCTCGGCACGCGCTAGGTGCTCGCCACCAGTCTTCGCCGCCTCGTCATAAGCGAGCTGCACGCGGAAGATGATCGCGGTGCGGATATCGTCGGGCACGGTGCTGGCGCCCTCCACGACCGGCCAGCCGGCCTTGTATTCGACCTGGACGGCACCGGTTTCGTAAAGGTCGGACGGCCGCGTGTAGCCGTTGCGGAAGCGAAGGAATGAGCGGCCGGCACCGTCAGTCTGGAGCGAATATTCGCTCGCGTTGATGGTCGCGATCTGGCCGGCGGTGTTCCGCCACCGCACCGCCACGACCGGGGGGATCACCGGGCCAAGCGGCAGTCGCAGGCAATCGAAATTATCGAAGTCCTGCCGCCACGTCTGCTCGACCAGGCAAATGCCGAGGATGCCCGTCCAGCCCTCGTAATGCGCCACTGCCGCACGGATCTCTCGCTCGATGACGACGTCATCATCGGCGGCATCAATGTGCAACGCCTGCTTCACCTCTGCGACCGAGATCGGCAGGATAGCAGGAGGCGTGACGAGGACAGGACGGTGCATTCAGCCTTACTCGCTCTTGTTCCTCGGAGCGCCGCTTTCCGCCTTGTTCGCGGGCTTCGCTTCGGCCTTTGCCTTGGGTGCCTCTTTGGAGAGCACCCCATTGTCGACGAGGTGCTTCACATCGCCCTCGCTCGCCTCGCGCGTGTCGCCGGGCAAGTACTGCTTGTCGCCATAGTGCTGGCGGAGAACATGGAATTTCATGGCAGGGTCTCCTTCGGTTCATGGAGAGAGCGGCTCGGAAGCCGCTCCCCGTGATGAGCCGGAGCTTACGGCGCGGCCGGTGCAAGAGGACCGGTCACGAAGGACTCGGGGCGGTACACCGCCAGCGCGAGGCGCTCTTCCGCGAGGATCGTGAGCAGGTTCTTGATGAAATCGTCGTTGACGAAACCAACTTCGACCCGCGCGTCCCAGCGATCGAAGAGCTGGGCGCCGAGACGGAACGCTCCCGTAAGGAAGGTGCCAACCGCAATCGCCTGGGTCTCCACGACCGGAAGGCGCCACATGGTGGGAGCAATCGTCCCCTGCGGGTTGCCGATGATGTAGCGACCGGTCGAATCCTTCAGGGTCTCGATCGACGCCCAGTCCGTCGGATGCAGCACATGCCCTGTGGCCGGATACTCGGCGAGCGCCGCCTGCAGCATGGCAATGCGGAGCGTGTCGATGGCCGTGAACGGCACCGGAGCGGTGGCACCAGCCGGCAAGGCGTAGGCGGAAGCCTGCGGGATAATACCGTGAAGATTCTGCCCCGTGCCGTCGCCGTTCAACAGCTGGAGCTCTTCCTTGTAGGCAAGGCCGTATAGCAGCCGGTTGTCGATGATCGAACGGAGCTGGGCAAAGTCGTCGAGGATCTGCTTCGATGCCTTCATCCAGTGCGCGATAACCTTGGCGGATGTCGTGACCAGGTCGAATTTCAGGTCCGACTCCGGCTTGGTTGCGGTTTCCGCCACCGGCCCGGCATTGTTGGTGAAGCCGGTCTCGCGGACGTACTCCAGCGTATTGCCGTCCATCTCCCCCGGAGAGATCAGGTCTCGCACGGTCAGTCGGCGGTCCGGAAGCATCAGTACGCCCGGAAGCCGCGTCGGAGCCACGCCGGCACCAGCGGAACCGGCCGCATTCGTCGTCGCCGACGTGATCGTGGCCTTGAAGCGCACGTCGGCCTTGCCTTGGGTGGGGCGTCCCTCGGCCCAGGCCTTCACGGCCTGGTTCTCCACAAACTGCTGGCCGACCGTCTTCTGCCGTTCGTCGCCATCTCCGCCACCTCGAGCGAGCTTCTGCTCGATCTGAGCCAGCTGCTCGCCAAGCGTGTTCATCTTGATCAGCGCTTCATCCGCCTGCTCCTTGACAGAGCTGGCGAGCGTTTCGCCGGCCTTCGCCTTACCGAGCGCCTCTTCCGCGATGGTCTTCACCGCATCAACAGCGCGCTGGTGCTCAGCCTTGATCTCGGCGGCGAGTTCCGCCACCGATTTGTTGTTTCCGCCTCCGCTGCCACCATCATCGGGCGGAGCGAAGAAGATGCGGGGGCCGATGCTCGAGGCCGCGAGGCGCGCGATGCCACCTGCACCGATTGCCGCCACAGGTGCGAGGCTGGCGAGGTCGGCCGGGTTGACGATGCCGGCCGCCGCATATGCGCTGCCAGCCGCAAAGACGCCGAAGGCAGCGATCATCGCCACCGCCAGCATCGACGTAATGCCCAGTTTCATGGGGTTACCTTTCGGAGTGAGTTGAGGATCAGCCGCGCAGTGCGTTCAGCAGCGCCACGGCGTCATTCGCCTGATTGCCCCCGGACTCACTCCGGAAAGCTGCTTTCGCATATCCGTGCGAGGCGATCGCAACGGCCATGCTTTTCGGAACCCCTGCCTCACGCAGGATGTCCTCGAATTCTTTGATTGGCATGGGATCGCCGTCGCGCAATCGGCGGGCGAATTCTTCCATGCGTTCGGATTTCACGGCATCGACTCGCGCCCGACGATTGGCCGGGAAGGAGACGGGGCTGATCTCGTAAAGGTCGAGCTTCTTCAGCAGGCGGATAGTCCCGTCCGGCTCGGTCTCAATTTCCCGGTAGCCGATGGAGAGGCCGCGGATCGCCCTCGCCTTCAGCAGCTCATAAATCTCCCGAGCCCTCTGCACCGTGAGGATGAGCTTACCCTTGCCCCAAAGCCCTTTCGCGTCCTCGGCCAGGTCCTCCCAGACGCCAATCGGCTCATTGGGATTGTGCTGCCAGAGCATGAGGACGTTGGTCCCCTCGCGCTGGTGGCGCGTCAGGCTCTCGGCGAACGCACCGGGCATCACCTTCTCGCCGTAGGAGTCCACGTTCCCGAAGATCGAGCCGTAGCCCTCAAAGGTTCCGTCTTCCGACAGGTCCTTGACCTGCAGGGCGAAGTCTTTGGTTTTCATGAATTCAGCCTCGCTCTTCGGCTATCAGGCGCCGGACGTTGTCCTCGTCGGCGGCGGTAATCGGCACGTTCTGCATCTGCATGCGCGGCACGTCTCCGCCTTCGACTGGCGGCAGATTTTCAAGCGCACGGACCTCATTGATGGTCATGGCCCCGATGGCGGTCATCTGCTGGTAGAACCTCGCCCTGCCCGTGCTGTCGGCGCGCAGCAAGCCTTCCAGGTTGAACTCGATCGTGATGCCGCCGGCGCGGTCCTCAGGCGTGAGGAGCTGCTTTTCGCAGGCCTGCTCGATACGCTTCAGCCGGCGGCGCAAGGTGAACTTTTGGAAGCCGAGCGTCTGCTGCTCCAAGCCGGTGCCCCAGCTCGTCGACTTCTCGGTGTGCCCAACCATGAACGGCGGCACACCGAAAAACCGGCAGATTTCCTCGACCGAAAAGCCGCGCGATTCCAGCATCTGCGCGTCTTCCGGATCGATGGTCAGCTGCTCCCACTTCGTGCCGCCCTCAAGCACAAGGGGCTTGCCGGCGTTCACCGCACCCAGGAACTTCTCCGTAAGTTTGGTCTCGGCAAGCTCACGCTGCTCGGGCGAGAGCCACTTCTCAAAGGTGAGAACGCCGGAAGGACGCAAGCCGTTCTTGAACATTCCGCCGGCCGAGCGATCGATTGCCCTCGCCAGGCTGAAGGCGTGCCTGCCAAAATGCAGCGTGGACATGCCTCCGAGCGGATTGCCGCCGAAGCCGCGGATGTGCAGCACCCGATGTTCCGTCTCGGTGTAGGACTTCCCGTTGTCCGTCCAGCGGTACTGGATCGTCCCGTTCTGCAGGCGAGTGACTGACATGCACGCCGGCAGGATGGGCGTCAGCGCCGCGACCTTGCCGCCGCTACGCTCGATCAATGCGTAGGCGTTGCCCCAAAGCTCGACCGAGGCGCACATAAACTCCCAGAAATCGACCGCCGTCTGATCGAAGTTCGGGCTGTCGTGCAGCACGCGATAGAGCGGATGGTCGGGCGCAACATCCCGAGATCCGCCCGGTCCAGTGCGGTAGACCATCAGCGGCAGGCTGGCGATCGTGCCAGCAAGCAGGTTGACGCATGCCCACACGGCAGACAGCCCCAGGACCGTCTCTGCACTTACCGTCTCTCCGGCATCCCCGATTTGCCCCTCAGGGTACCATCCCTTCGGATCGCGCGGCGTGAGATAGCGCGCGACCGTATCGGCCATCTTCCGCAATAGGTTCACGCCGCACCTGCCAAGGTTTTGAAGAAGCCGTCCATATTTCCGGCCGACGAAGGCTCCGGATTGAGGAACATCAGAATTGCCGCGTTGAAGGTCGCCATGAGCGGGTCGATTTTGGACGCGCCGGCAGCCTGCTTCGTCACGATGTAGTTGCTGCCTCTGAGCTCCGTCTTGGCATTGCCGGCGGCCCAGGCCATGAGGCGTTGGCCCCCGTGCCTCAGGGTCCGGTCCTTCAGCTTGCGCGGGAGGGTCGTCACCGCCGACTGCAGTTTCCAGCCCTGGCCCACGGCCATCGTGAGATCGCCGGCCATCTCGCGTTCCGCGAGCGCGTCGAGGAGTGTGGCGACTCCATATGCATCAAGTCCGATTCCGGCCTTCTCCGGAAGCAGCCCGGCCAGGAAGAGCCGTTCGCATATGTCGGCGATCTCGATCACATCCTGGTCGGTTTCCTCGCACACCACGAGGTCGCCATCGCGCTGGAAGTCGCGCAGCCGCGGAGCGATTTCCTTCCTGCGGTCGAACACGTCCTGGTGCGCCCAGGCGCGCGCCCAATGCCACCAATGCCGGGTCTGCCTGTGCCGGCCTATGACTGCTACAGCCATCAGATCGTCAAGGCCGCCGCCGTCTATCCCCACGACCGCTACGTCACACTCGCCGATGAGCCGGTCGAGCGTGATACCGTCCAGCTTCGCCCCTTCCCAATACAGCGCGCCCGCCCAGCGGTCCGCGTGAAGGCCGAGGCCGATTTCCACGTTGAAGTGCTGGGATGCGATCAGTGCCAGTTTCTCAGGCCCCTCCCTCTCCGCGGTCGCGATCTCGCCGGCAAGGTAGCTCTCGTCGACGGATCGATTGAGGTTCGGATTGACCAGGCCCCAGGTTTCCTGCCGCATCCATCCGCCGTCGACGGCATCTTCCGGAGGCAGTTCGTAGAGGACCGCAAGCATCGGGAACTCGAACTTGCCATCCCGCACGTCCCTCGCCTTCTGCAGCTCCGCCTTGAATACGCCGGCCGGCGGCGTTTTCGATTGTGTCGTGATCTGCAGAAGGAAGCCGTCCGGACGCGCCGCAAGTGAACCTCGGATCTCCACGAAGATGTCCGCGGCCTTCGCCATGGACGCAAACACATGCGTCTCGTCGATCAGGATGTATGTCGCCTTCGATCCCGTGATCACATCCGCGGCGGCCGCCTTGACCAGGATTGCCGCGAGCGTATTGAGATGCGTGATCTTCTTCAGGTGATCCTGGACCTGGAACAGCGCCGAAAGCGCCTCGTCCAGGCGGATGATGCCCGCGGCCTGCTTGAAGGCGATGTCCGCGATCTGCTTCGTCGGCGCGATCAACAGCAGCTCTGCTTCGGGCCTCTCATTCAACAGCGCGGCCGTTACGATGATGGCCGCGGCGATCGAGGACTTGCCGTTTTTCTTCGGAACCAGGAGGAAGAACTCGCGCAGCGCGCGGCGCTTCGTCTCCGGGTCGTAGCTGCCGAAGATGACGCGGACGAGGTCGAACACCCACTCGCCGCACACCTCGCCATAGGTGGGGTTGCCGATGATGTCCGGCACGCGGAGGCGCTTGAAGATGCGCAGGGCCTTTTCGGCGACCGGGTCGAAGAGAGGCAGATCCGGGATGAGCGAACGCTTCTCCCGGATCCGCTCCTTCCAGTCCGGCACCGCCGTCGACCAAGCCGAGGCGGGAACCCAGGCTGTGTCCATCGTCAGTGCACGCCTTGAATGCCGGGCAGGATATCGTTGCCCCAATCGCTGCCCTGCCCGGCAGTCTTGGCCGCCTCCCGGGCTGATTCCTTCTTCCCGAGCTTCGGCTTGGCGTCGGCACCGCCGTTCGCCTGAGCCTCGCGCAGCTTCGCATCGACAAGCATGAGATCCGACCGCTCGATCATCTTGCCGAGCTCCTTGAGGGCCGCGACGTTGCCGGCGTTCGCCTGCTCCATCGCGATCTCCAAACGCCGCGCGTCGAGCCTGTCCCGCATCGCGTCCCTCTGCTTGAGCTCGGCTCTAAAATAGCGCTTCAGCGTGGCCGGAGAGACGTCGAGCGCGTTGGCGATGCGGCCGATCGTCCAGCCGAGGGCGAGCAACAGCTTGACTTTATTGCGGTCTTTTTCGGTCGGCTCGTAGGGAGGGCGGCCCCTCGTCCCAAAACCCTCCCGAACGGGATGGCCGAATAGGTCGAAAATCTTGTCCATCGGAAAAAAATCTCCGCGTGAGGGGGGCGCGGGTCTAGAGGGCGGGAAGTTGGAGACTTTCGACCCGCCCCCCTGCTATCGAACAGCCGCGCCGCGTTCTTCGCTCTGCTTCACGCTGTCGTGGCAGAGCTTGCACAAGCACTGAAGGTTCTGGTCATCCCAGAAGAGGCGCTCATCACCATGATGAGGAACCTTGTGATCTGCGACGAGGCGAGACGTGTTCACCTCGATCTTCCCGCAACGCTGGCAGGTGAACAAGTCGCGCACCAGGACGGACCAACGCAGCTTCTGCCATCGCGCCGTCTTATACCACCCGCGCCACGGCTGCGTGGAATCGCGGTGCTTTGTACGAGCCTTCTCATCACGGCCTGGAAGCCCTAGCCTTGAGGGCAGCAGCCCGATGCGACAACCTACTGTGCGCAAACGGGCCATATTTCGCTCACCGGCTAAGCTCTTGTCATGCCAGCACAGCAGGCGCTACTCTTCTGAGCATGGAGGAGCGCTGGAATGCGCAGCTGGCGAAGGGGATTCTTCAGAGCCTGGGTTGTGGTCTCGATGATCTACGCGATTGGTTGCCTGCTGGTCGCCCACAACATCTATAGCGGCCCATATAACCCGGCAGTCGCCTACTTCTACATGAAGGGGGCTGATCAACCATCGTCCGTAAGCATGTTTTCCGATGTGCATGCCGCATTGGTAGAATTAAAAGGGCGCGGGCGCCTGACTGAGTATGAGGTTGACGGATTCGACGGAGTGAGTGCTTTTCTCGATCCCGAACTGGACCGGGACTCCGTTGCTGACCGAATGTTCCGGATCGTTGGGATTGAGCAAACACTGCGTGATCGGCGATTGAGCCAGTATCGGACCGACTTTATCCGGGGCACCGCGCTATTCGTGATCTTGCCGCCTCTCGCTCTCCTAGCAGTCGGAATAGCAGTGGCCTGGGTAGCAGCTGGCTTTTCAGTTAAGCGCTAGTGAATGACTTTCGGCAATAGGACCCCAGCGCGGCGAAGCTGTCTGCTTCGCCTGGGTCTGGCCTCGCTCGCCGTGGGGCTTCCGCCCTCTCGTGCATCATCCTGTGATGCGGCCTCAAACGGTGCGAAAAGGATCACCAGATCGTCCTGAGTCGAAACTGCTACTATGCTCCCTCGACCTGCGCAAGAGTCACCTCCAGCGGAACGCGGCGCCCGAACAGCGATGCGAGCACCCTCACCCCGCGCGATTTCACGTAACCCTCGATGACGCAGGGAAAGCTCGCAAACGGACCATCCTTGATCCACACCTTCTCGCCGATCTTGTAAGGGCGGCCGTTCTTCTTCTCGTCGAACGCTCCCGAGACCACCAAGCCCATGAGGGCGCTCATCTTTTCGTCCGGCACGTGAACCGGCCGCGTGCCGTTGCCGAGGATCGCCGCCACACCCTTCACGCGCAGCAGCCCCACCCATGCCTCATCACAGGGTACGGACCGGACGAAGACATATCCGCGGAAGATCGGATTCTCCGCCCGACGGCGCTTTTTGCTGTGGAAAACAGCACGCCAGATGGTTTTCGTCGGTGCCCACGCCTCGAGCCCGGCGGCGTCGAGATCCGCCGCAACAGCCCTTTCCGAGCGGTGCGCGATGCGCAGCACATACCAGCGCTTCTCGCCCTTCTCGCTGCCTGCAGCCGCCGAGAGCCGTCTTGCCTGAAGACGCGCCTGCTCCTGCGCCTTGCGCCCGGCCTCGATCGCACGGTCGAGGTTGATCGCCTTCGCTTCATTCAGCTGCTTTGCGTCCACCGCCATCATCCGCCTTTTCCTCGCCCTTCACCGCCGCCTCGAATTCCGTCAGCCCCGCCGGTCCGCCGCGCGGGAAGTAGACCCATTCGTGCTTTCCGGGGTCGGGCAGCCAGGGCCAGCCGCGCAGCTCGTGCTCCAGCCGCCATTCTTCCCACCGCTCGGAGTTGACGCGCACCGGCTCCATCAGCTCCGCAAGCCGCTCCAGCTCCGGCGCCACCACCACGCCCTTCCCGTAGGAGGCGAGCTCGTGCAGGCGGTTGATGCCCGGCCATCCGGTCTTCGCCTGGTGCTGCCGGCGCAGCTCCGCCTCGTCGGCGTGTCTCTCCTGAATGAGCCTGCGCTGGAAGGCCGTCAGGTCCGCCCGCAGCGTCGGCCCGAGCAGAAGGTGTTTCGTGCGCGCCGCCTGCCACAGCTTGCCGAAGGGCGCCGCCTCCACCGCCGCGGGCGCTGCCTTCTCCGTCTCCGGCAAGTCCCGCCATTTGCGGTCGGCGAAATAGGTCCCGAGCGAGAGCGCCTTTCTGCCGGTCAGGGCGATGTAGTGCGGCGCCCGCCGCTCCGCCTCGGCCCGCTCGGCGTCGGTCAGCCTGGCGAACTGCGCCACGGTCCAGCTCGTGGAGGAGTTCGCCCAGCCCGGCCAGTCGTTATCGGCGGCGATCTTCTTCACCCGTTTCTCGAACTTCGCCGGGTCGTCGGCAGAAGCGCCCTGCTCCTCCCCGTCCAGGTTTTCGGGTTCTTCCTGCTCGCTCGCGCGCGCCTCTCTCTCTTCGGAGGGGTCTATGGAGGGGTATGGAGGGGTTGGGTGACTCAGCTTGTCACCCTTAACCGTCGCCGCTGTCACCCTAAGCGTGTCGCCGCTGTCACCCTTAGCCGCGCCCTCTAAGGGTGACTGGGTGTCACCCTTAGCCTCGTCGGGCTCCGGTCCCGCGCCGGCCGTCACCGCGCTCCAGCCGGCATCTTCGATCTCGCGCAGCATCGTCACGTTCAGGCGGTATTCGCGGGTCGAGCCGCGCCCCTTGCCGCCCTCGCGCACCACCGCCAGCAGCCCGACGGAAACGAACGTGGCGAGCTCTCGCTGCACCTGCCGTTCGGAACATTGCGCCGCGCGCGCGATCGTCGCCACGGCCGGGAAGATGCGGCTCCCGTCGTCCTCGCAGGCGTCGATCAATTTCAGAAGCACGAGCTTGCGGTGCGGCGTTCCCATGTCGCAGCCGAAACCCAGGCCGAGGAGGCGCGCGCTCATGGCCCTGCAACCTCCCCTGCCGGCCCGCGTTGAGGCGCATGGCGATTCCAGCATGGAAAGAGCCCGTCACCGTCTTCGCCGGCCGTCACGGCGCGACGCGATGGCTCGTCGGAGATCCGGCCAAGGCGCTGGAGGTGCTGACGCGCCACTGGCCGAAGCACGCCGTGCCAGGGCCGGCACACCGCGCCGCCTGCAATGCCTGCCTCGACGCTGTCATGGGCAGGGGCGACGCGGACGCGGCGCGTGAGGCGTTCGTCAGGGCGGCCGAAGAAGCAGACATCCTCGCGCCGTAGCCGCGTGGGCTCAAAATAGTGTACAACCCAAGCGCGAAAACAGTGCTGCATTCGGTGTTCACTGGCATGCAAATCGGTGCTTGGAGCGAGCCCGTCCTCATTCGGATTGGTGGACCGGGCGGCGCGACAGACAACGTCGACAGCGCGCTTGAAGCCATTCAGGTGCTTGTGCATCAATGGCCTGTACATGGCGGCGCCCTCCATGCGGAGGCCCTCGCCATATGCTTTGACGTGGTGGACGGAAACCCGGACATTGAGGCGGCGCGCGCGGCGTTCATTGCCGCCGCCGAGGAGGCGGACATTCTCGCATAGATCGGGAACATCGCCGGCCACGCAGAGTTCGGGACGCACGACCACGCTGGCACTCCTCCCCCCAGCGCCCGTGTTCGAGGGTATCGCCGAAATAGCGTTCTCTTGCCCCAGAGGATCGATGCCCGAAGGCGACACGAGGCCATGGCTACCAAGGGTAGCCGTGGCCTCGCTCTCGACATAGGATATTATCGACGATCCCGTTCTGCGAAAGGTCTGGACGATGCGGCGCCTTATGTCGAATAGTTCCGGGGATCGGTGCCCGTGGTGGCGACGCTCACGGCCTACCTTGCAGACAGCAGATTGATTGGCGAGAAACCTATGGAAGAGCAGACACCCCTCCCGGAGCCCCTTCGACTGTTCGTGAATGGCCGATCCTGGATGTATCTCAAGACTGCGGAATCGGCGGTCGACTTTGCACAGAACGCCCACGCCTACGGAGCCAGGGACCGCGACGCATGGAAGGAGGCGCAGGAACTTCTGCTCCAGGCCCTGGAGACGGGGAATGAGCAACTCTTGAAGGCAGGCTGCACTGTCTTCAAAAGTGCCGCGCGAAACGAGAACTGGCTTAAATAGAACTCGAAGCATCCTAATTGAGCCGGTGCTCCGACAGTTTGTGAGGGTGTCGGCTCGAACGTCCAGAAATCTATGCCGTGCGTCCCATATGGAAGCTCGCTTGCCCAGATGAGCCCCTCCGAGCGAAAATGGCACCTTCGGCCTTCCCACCGCGTGCCTCACCCCTCGCCTCCATCCGTCTCGCTCGCTGCGAGGTGCCGGTAGAGCGCCCGCCCCTCGGCTGTCAGCGCGTAGGGCTGCGGCACATAGCGGCTGCCGGTGCCCACGCGCCGCAGCAGGCCCTTGCTGCAGAGCGCGCCGAGTGCGGTCTGCACGCCGTGCCAGCTCGCCCCTTCAAGCCGCGCGTGGAACCCGGAAATGGAAAGCCGGCAGGCCCCGTCTTTCCCGGCATTGAGGCCGACGAGGTAGACGATCCCTTCCTGCAGCAGCGTCAGCCCGGTTGTCGCGTCCCGCGCGTGCCCGCCCGCCAGCCGGCGCGGGTTGTCCCCGTCGAGCACGCTTTCGATCAGGTCGCCGTCCATCACTACGGCGCGCATCAGCGCTGCTGTCAGCACCTGCGGGCGCAGCTTTCGCTCGGCGGCGGCGCGGCGGATCGCCTCGCTCACCTCCGCCACGAAAGAGACCTGCAGCGGCTTCGTCATGGCGCGCC
Source organism: Chelativorans sp. (assembly GCF_031180965.1). Lineage (GTDB taxonomy): Bacteria > Pseudomonadota > Alphaproteobacteria > Rhizobiales > Rhizobiaceae > Chelativorans. The sequence continues at coordinate 13,993 of NZ_JAPSLH010000038.1, read as the reverse complement.
CCCGTCCGTCCCCGCGAAGCCGGCCAAGCTCTCGCGCGCCTCTTCAAAAAGCGCATTCTTGTGCCGCCCGTCGGGGCCGCGCACGGCGTGCCATTCGGCGCGCCGCACATTGATAAACTGCAGCCCCACATCGAACCCGGCGCGGGTGCAGGCCTGCTCGAACACCTCGCGGTATTTCATCAGCACGGCGTCGGAAACGCAGAGCAGAAGCCGCGCCCGCTCCTCGTCGGACCGCGCGTCGTGCATCTGACGGATGATGGGAAGAAGCGTGTCGCTCACGGCCTTCGCTCCCATGTTTCACGTTGCTCTTTCTGTGTAACGGCTTGTTTTTCCAGCCGCCGCGCTATGTCGCGCAGGCGCACCTGCTTGCGCTTCTCGCGCTTCAGGAAGCCGTATGGGTCCAGCTGCAATGCCTCGCACAGCAGCAGGAAATTGCCGGCCGAAAGCGGCGTCTCCACGCAGGCGCGGTGCAGCATGGCCTTGTCCAGCATCGGCCATCTCTCGACGGCCCCGCCGAAGGTCAGGCCAAGCCCGCTCAGCTTGCGCACCACGGCTTCGGAAAAGGAGGCGCGGTCGATCTCAGCCATGCGCCGCCCCCGCCTGAAATCTTTTGCGTATCCCCAAATAATACTTGCAATCCGCATTTATTGGGGGTACATAAATTGCATGAAAAAGCCGAGCCGCTTCTCTTCCGATCCCGCCAAGAACGCCCGCAACGTGGCCGAGCGCGGCATCGACTTTTCGGCGGCGAACGCTTTCGAGTTCGAAACGGCGGTTGTCGCGGTTGACGACCGGAAGGATTATGGCGAGGTGCGGAAGGTCGCGGCGGGATTCATCGGCCCGCGCCTTCACATCCTCGTCTTCACCATGCGCGGCGAGACCTGCCATGTCATTTCGCTGCGCAAGGCCAACAAGAGGGAGATCAGGAGCTATGTCCGCAAAATCGAAGAAAATGGCTGAGGCGCACCGCAAGGCGCTGCGCAACCTGGAAGAGATCACCGATGAGGAGGACGCGGCAATCACGGCCGACGCGCAGGGCGATCCCGACAATCCGCCGGCGGATGACCTTCTGCGCCGCCGCGGCCGGCCGCCGCTGGAAAAGGCCAAGCAGCCTGTCAAGCTGCGGCTGGATCCGGACGTCATCGAGCGGTTCAAGGCCGATGGGCCGGGCTGGCAGTCGCGCATGAATGCGGCGCTGCGCAAGGCGGCGGGGCTGTAGCTCACGGCTCTTGCCCTCCGTCGTCGGTGAGCGTGATCCCGTGATCAGCCGGAAAATGGCCGAGCACGGCCCAGAGCGCCGCGCGCGGTCCGGCCTTGCGGAGCGTGCCCCGGAGTGCGCATTTGAAGGTCGCCCGGTCCAAGCCGGCCATGCGGCGAACCGATTCGTAGAATATGCCCGCACTCTCCCCGGCTGCGAAAGCGCGCGCCCGCAGGAAGAAGCGGAGCATGGGCGGCGAGAACTCAGGGCGCGGTGATCTATACACGATCCCCCTCCCCGAACATCTCGCTTTGCGCCGGGTCGGTTCTGTCGAGCATGCGCAGCACGGTCTCGCCGGCATGCTTCCGGTCCCACACGAACCAGCCGTTCAGCATTGGCGGGGCGCCCTGCCCTGTGAAGTCGATCTTCCAGCGCATTAAGTACACGCGAGCCGGCCTGTGCTTTTGCCAGAGAGGTGCCAAGCCGCCCGCGCCGGGCCAGCTCCAGCTCATGAGGAGCGCCATGTATTCGACGCCAATCACATCAAGTGCGTGGTAAATCCAGCGCCCGCGCCCGTCGCGCCAGTTGCATTCCGCAAAGGGCGGGTTCGTCACGATCGCTGGCGCCGGCGCGCAGGCAAAGTCGTAAAATGAACGGATTTGCGCGCCGCACCCGCGATCGACGAGATCGCTTGCTGTGACCGAAATGCCGGCCCTTTCTAGTTCGCGCACCATCGCGCCATCGCCGGCGGCGGGCTCCCATAGCAGTGGAAATTCGCGCAGCCGTTCGCCTTCCGCGCTGAGCAGGGCGCGCGTCGGTTCTGGAGGAGTCGGGTAGAACTCGTCACGCTCGCGCTCCAACCCATCGGCACGCTTGATCGAGCCGTCGATGGCGAGTTGCAGCACGGGCTTGCTCTTCTTGCCCGTCGCTCTGAATAGCCCGCGCGCCGATTGCGTCATCCCGGCCTCCTGAGAGGCAGCACGGCGGCGCCCTCTCCTGGAACCTGTTGAACGGTCCGGCCAGTGCTCGGATACTCGGCAAGGCTGCGCTGCAGCGGCCAGGGGAAATGGGCGAGAGCCTTGTCCTTGATGCCGTGCGACCACAGGCGCGGCTTTCCAACATCCGGGTGCGGCTGCACGGTCTGGATCACGCGGCTGATGACCGCGTCACGGTCCATTTCCCACCCGGCCTTCGGCCCGACGACGATCTGCCGTTTGATGTTTTCGGCTAGCGACCGCATCAGCGCCGGCGTCGCGGTCTCCAGTGCCTCGGACAGCGTCCGCAGCGCGTCGTCAGGCAACAGAAAGGGCGCGAAATAGCGCTCGAGGATGCGCCTGCGCTCATGGTCGCCCGGCAGGTCGAGCGTTATGTGGATTTCGAACCGCCGCCAGATCGCTTCGTCGATCCGCTTGCCGTAGTTCGTCGCGGCGACGATGAAGCCATCATAGCGGTCGAACGCCGCCAGAAGCGTGTTGACGATGTGATTATGCTCCTGGACGCCCACCTGGTTGTGACTGTCGTCCATGCGCGAAGCGGCGACGGAATCAAACTCGTCGAAAAAGAGGAACACCGGGTTCTCTTCGCCCTGAAGCAGGTCGAACAAGGCACCGATCATTTCGGAGGACGCGCCGATATAGCGGGAGACAACCTTCTCCGGGCGCACCACCAGCATGGGCAGGCCGAGACGCGCCGAAAGGTGGTGCGCCAGCGTCGTCTTGCCGGTTCCTGGTGCGCCGGTGAAAAGTGCGCGCTTGCGCGGTTCCAGCCCTACCTCGCGCAGATCCTCTGCCGCCCAAAGCTCGGTGAGCCATTCGAGCAAGGCCGCGCGAACAGGCTTCGCCAGGATCGGCTCCTGCGCTTCCTCCGGCATCAGCACTTCGCCGAAGCTCGCCAGATTGTGGGCGCTGTGCGGCATCAGTCTTCTTCCGGGCCCATGCCGTCCGTGCCGCTCGCTGCGCGCCAGCCCGCGTCAAATTCGCCGCGCCGTTTGTCATCCCAAGGAAATGGATTGGTGGTGATCGGCTGATTCTCCCGATAGGCTTTAGCGCCCAGCTCACGCGCTCCGGCCGCGTCCACATCGGGCACCTCCCGCCTGGGCCGTTCCGGCAGGCCGCTCGCCGCCGGCTTTGCTGCGGGCTTCGGCTTCTCGATCACGTCTTCGGCCTGCGCGGTTCCGCTCTCGTCGCGCCAGAGCCGCACCGGCTGCTTGCCGATTTTCACGATGATTTCGCCCTCGATGGGCACGAGCTGCTTGAACGCCTCGATCACCTGTTCGCGCGCCGAAAGGTCGACGCTCATCATGCCGATCGCGCGGAAGAGCGGCGCCTCGTTCGCCATGCCGATGGCGTGCAGATACATGTCAAGCATCTGCTCCGCCTCCTCAACATCGGCCGGCTTGGCGGCGCGCCTCTTGAGCACGTTGCGCACCGTAGGCGCGTTGAAGCCGGAGGCCTTAAGCTCGGCGAAAACGAGCTTCTCATCCTCGGCTAGCTGCTTCTTCGCCTCGCGGATGCGTTCGATCCGCTCGATGAAGTCCATGAGCTGGCGCCCGGACACCGTATTGCGGCCGACGATCTTCCCGCTCTCTCCGCTGTTCGGCATGTCCTTTTCTCCTTTGGGTTTGCGAGGCATCAGAAGGCGCCTGCGGCAAAGGCCGTCATCAGAGCGAGGGCGGCGATGAAGAGCCCTGCGGCGCATGCTCCGAAGAGCGAGTGCACGGGCCGGCCCTTCATGCCGCCCCTCCCCGTCCGCCGGAGCGCCGGCGCAGTTCCCGCAATCCATCGAGCACGCGGGTGACGCGCGCCTCCGGCAGCCCGGTCGCCTTGGCGATCGCGGCCGTGGAACCCTGGCCGGCGCAGGCGAAGACGAGACGCACCTGCTCGTCGAGCTCGGCATCGCTCGCGGGAATGCCCCGCTCCTGGCCCACGCGCGCGGCGAAGGCGGCGTCGAACAGCAGCTGCGCATACTCGCTGGGGCGGTAGCCCTTCGCCTTGGCCAGCTCGAAAAGCCGCTGATGCGCCTTGGGCAGGAGGGAGATGGTGATGGGAACGGGTTTCGCGCTCATCTCCGCCTCCCGGCAAAGGCCCGGTGGACTTCCGCGATCTCCGGAAGCCGCACCCGCCCGACGCTGGCGCGCAGGGAATGGTGGGCGCAGTAGGGCGAGCCGGCCTTCGCCGGGTGGCCGCAGAACAGATGCTCCTCGCCCACAGCCGCATCATTGACGGGGAACTTGCAGCCCACTCCCAGACGCGTCAGGGGAACACGCCGGCTGCGGGCGTCATATTCCCGCGCCTCACTTGGCGCGATCGGCGCCTGAAATCCCGGGTCGAAGGCTCGGGCTCCGCGCTTTCCGGCAATGTTTGCGGCGTTCAGGTGCTGCCTTTTCTTGGGCGCGGGTTTCTGGGCCGCTTCGCTCCGGGCTTTGGCGCGCCCCTTCTTTGACTTCTTCGCCTCACCCCCGAAAAGCTCGGGGCGCCGATGCACCAGGCCGATGACGGCGGAGCGCGAGCGGGAAGCGTTAAGGTCCTGCGCGAGGCGCCGGGCAATGTCCCCTCCGCTGAAGCCCGCCTTCCACAGCCGGGCGGCGAGGCTCAGTTCCGGCTCCGACCAGACTTGTTCGCCGGGTCGCATCAGCCTGCCCCGCCCGTCACGACGCTGAAGCCACCCGCCCCGCGCACGGTGGCGGCGGCGCGGCGCAGTTCGTTGGCCGCCTCGATTAGGAGCGATGCCGGCTTGTCGATCATCGCCGTCGCCTCGGTCGGCGTTATCTTGCCGTCGGCGAAGGCCACGGCCGCCGATTGCGAAAGCTCACCCACCTGGCGCATCACGTCGGAAAACCGCGCCATGATGTCGCCGGTCTCGGCGCCCTTGCCCTCTCCGTCCGCCAGCTTGCGGCCGCGCACGGCGGCAAGCGCGGTGAGAAAGTCATAGCGCCCGGTTTCCTCTTCCAGGCGCAGGGCCGCGTCCACCGGCATGATCTCCGGCGAGTCGGCGTTGAACCATCGCCCCACGGTGCTCTTGCCGTAGGAGGCGATCTCGGCCGCACGCTCGATGCCGCCGGCAGCGGCGATCAAGTCGCGCTGCGCGGCCTTGATGCGGAAGTGGTTGGCATTGGCGTTGGGGATCATCGGTTTCCTCGCGGCAAAAGCTTCCTCGCGCCGGGAAAACCCGGCGTGTTTTCCCGTGGCGGGAAAGGTGGCGGTGGTTCAGTGTGCGGCGGTCAGTTGGTCAGGGGGACCACATGGAAAATGATTGGGCATTGGGCTACCGCCTCGGCGCCGGCCGGTCGCAACCGGGGCTGGCGCCATTATCGAGGAGGATCCGGTCTTCAGAGATCACTTCGAGACGTTGCTCGTCCAGCCATTCGGCAGCGACGAGGGAGCCGTCCTCCTTCGCGGGCGGAGATACTAGCACTTGGTTGCAGCCGGTAAGGTATTCGACGCGCCCAGTCACAACGCCGCTGAATCCGGTGATCCGATCGCGGACCTTCGTTCCCAAAACCTCGTGCATGTTAGTTCCTTTCATCACAACGGGAGCTTGCGCATGCGGGAGCGGCCGGATGGCCGCCCCCGCCCTGGTCGCGTCGCTCGGTGGTTATGCTGGTTGCAGGGGGCCGAATCGAACGGCCGGCTTCCTGGGTATGAGCCAGGCGGGATGCCACTTCCCTACCCTGCAGAAGGTCTGGCAGGCCGATCGCCTGTGCCCGCGCGCAGATGGCGCGGGCGAGGAAATCGGCCGGCGACATGCGGTCATGCGCGCAGACAACGGCAAGCATCGTCAGTGCCTCGTCGGAAAGCTGCACGGGCGGCCGAAAGAAAATGGCCGCGCCTTCCGCCGGGGGAAAGCCGAAAGGCGCGGCAAGCCCCGCATCTCCGACTGGAGAGGAGGTGCGGTCGCGGGAGGAACGGAGAATGCTCATGCGGCGGCGTCCTCTTCCGTGCGGCAGGGGCGCTCCACGCCAGCCGGCCATGCGCTATCGTCGGGCCAGTTCTCCGAGAACCAGAGCATCGCCTTTTCGAAGGTGCCGGTTGTTATGTCGGCGCGCCCCTGCGCGATCGCGTCCAGTGTCGAGCCGCGATTGAGGACGATCGTGGAGACGCGCGATCGGCTCAGCCCGACAAGAGCTGAATAGGCATCGCTGACCAGAAGGAGCTGTTGTTTGAGCATCATGGCGACAGAAGATGCGGAACAATTTCCACATCGTCAAGGGAATTTTTTCCGTCTTCATACCGGGCCGGTCGCGGAATATATTCCGCGAATGGATCAGCCTCTCCCTTCCGACTTTCAGATGCGCGTGAGAACGCGCATTGCCGAGCTCGGCCTGTCCTATCGAGCGGCCTCTTTGGAGGCTGGGCTGTCCCCCGAGGCCGTCGGCAAAATGCTGAAACCTGGAGCCGGCCTCCCCCGCGGCAACAATCTCGCTGGGCTGGCAAGGGCGCTCAAGACCACCGAGCAGTGGCTGCTTACGGGAGAGGACGGCGGCAGCAAATCAGATGCGGCCCAGAGCGTGCCCGGCGAACTCATCTACGCCGACCACGAGGTTGAGATTAAGGCCGTCGCTGCCGGCTCCTACGCCGGGGCATTTCAGCTTTTCGACAATTCGATCGGCCATGCTCCGCTACCGCGCGGCCTCCGGCGACACAAAGGCGTCTACGCCATCGTGATCATCAACGACTCCATGTTCCCGGAACACAAGCCCGGCGACATCCGTTTCGTCACGCCGAATGTGAAGCCGAAAATCGGAGATTCCGTCGTCGTGGAATTCGAACACGACCCTGACCACGGCCCCGAGGCTATGATCGGTCACCTCAGACTGAACGGCCCGGTCGTGAGGATCGGCAAGCTGAACCCCCCGGGTGACGTCGATATCCCTGCGAATCAGGTGCGCAGAATTCACCGCATTGCATCCGGAAACGAGGTTGCCGGGGTCTAGGGATACGGAATAATTTCCCTACACCCGCTTGACGCGGAAATAATTCCTTATTAGCCTTCCCTCCATCCGCAACCTGCGCGATGGAGATGAAATCATGATCCGCACGGAACAGCAGACGGCGGCGCCGTCGCATGCCTTCCTTGAAACCGATCCGAAGGAGATCATCGCCACGGCGATGCTCGAGCTCTCCTTCCAGGGCCGCACCGTCACGGCCGAGGCGATCGGCGAGCAGACCGATCTGACCGAGGAGGAGATCGAGGCGAACTGGCGCGCCGCGCGCGATGTCGCTCGCATCCGCCTTCGCCAGCAGCGCGCCGGCCGCGTGGCCTGAGATGCGCCGCGCCTTGTTCGACGCCCCGCGCCCCTGCGAGCCGGCGAGCCTAGCCGGCCTTGCGACCGATGCCCTTGCCGGCCTTTCCGCCCTCGCCTTCGTCATGGGCGCTGTCCTTCTCGCCGGAGGGTTTTCGGGATGATGTCCTGCCTCGTCGCCGCCGCCTGCGGCTTTGCCGCCGGCATCCTTCTCCTCGCCGGCCACGCGCTATACCTGCGCCGCCGCTTCCGGCGCCCGGCCGATCAGTTCCTCGCCCGCGAGGACCATTGGGGAGGCGTGTGATGGCCGGTCCCGAGATCCCGAACACTCCCGAGGAGTTCGCCGCCGCGCTGGCGCGCCTCGGCGTCCGCCTGCCGCTGAACCTCAGCCTTGAGGATACCGGCGTGCTGGTCGACGCCGACGGCCGCGACGTGCTCACGGTGGACGTGAATGGCGAACGCCTCGACGGAGAGGTGCACGCGATCGCGTGCCTGATCCTTCGAGCCGTCAATGAGCGCTTCGACACCGCCGCGTTCACCCGACGCCTGGAGAAGCTCGAGGAAACCGTATACGCGACGGGGGTTTCGCCGCTATGATCGAGCGTCACGAACACCGGCAGCAGGTCTGCTGCGATTCCTGCCCGTCGAGCTACCCGAACACCTATGCCGACGAGGATTTCGGCGTGATGATCGCCGACGCCAAGACGGCCGGCTGGATCATCCGCAAGGCGAAGCCGCCGGCGGCGGACGGCGACACGGGCGAGCTGTTCGGCGCCCCTCCCCGCCTCACCCGCCCGGCGGGCGCCGCTCAGCAGCCTTACACCCACACCTGTCCGGACTGCGCCGCGCGCGGCAGCATCGAAGGGCGGCTGTTTTGACCGACCCCGTTTCGCCTGAATATCGCGAGATGCTGAACAAGATCGCCGGCGGCATCGATCGCTCCTTCAACGGCGAGGTTCGGCCGAAGAAGGTTGGGTTCGCGCTGTTGCTGTTCGAGTTCGGCAAAGTCGAAGCCGGCCGGATGAACTGGATCAGCAACGCGGATCGCCGCGACATGATCGTGGCCCTCAAAGAGATGGTCGCGCAGCTCGAGGGCCGCGCCGGACCGGCCGGGAGGGCGTGATGCAGATCGGCATGATCCGGGGCTGCACGCGCGTGCTTGGCAAGAGTCAGGGGTATCTGGGCCTTCCGTTGAGGGACGTGCGCGTGAATTGCCCGGTGAACGGCCCCGGCACTCCGGCCATGGAAACCGCCTGGCTTCCCACGCCGGATGAGATCGCGCGGGTCGCGGCGGGTGCGCCGGTGATCCTTCGGATCCTCGGCACAGCCCATCCGCCGGTGATGCTGGAAGTAGGCGAGGTGCCGGAATGACCGACCGTCCCATCCTCTTCTCCGCGCCCATGGTCCGCGCCCTGCTCGACGGCAGGAAGACGCAGACAAGACGCGTGATCGAGAGTACCAATATTCCCCACCTGCGGCGAGATGACGACATAGTCATCACGCGAGGTTCGGGGCTAGCCGCACGAAACTACCGCTTCCGGCGAAAGTACGTCGCCGGCGACCGGCTCTGGGTGCGCGAGGCTTGGCGCTGCAACGGCTGGGCTAGCGATCTCGCGACCATCTTCTATCGAGCGAGCGAAGGCGACGGCTACACCGCAATGTGCGAACAGTATCCCGTTGCTGGGAAGCGACCGCTCCGCGTCACCGGAACGTGGCACCCCGGTATTCACATGCCCCGCTGGGTCTCTCGCCTTACCCTGATCGTGACCGATGTCCGCGTGCAGCGGCTGCAGGAGGTCAGCGAACAGGATGCGGTCGCCGAAGGTTGCCCGGGCCGGCTTGGCCCTAATCCAGATTTCCCAGACGAGTGGGACCCCTCGCCTGTCGAGCAATTCCGTGATCTTTGGGACAGCCTAAACGCCCATCGAGGCCTTGGCTGGGACGCTAACCCTTGGGTCGCGGCCATTGCCTTCACAGTCGAGCGCCGCAACATCGACGAGCCCGCCGAATGACCCTCCGGTTCAGGGTGGACCCGCGCGACGTTCCGCCGGAGAAAGCGGCGCGGCGGCTCGGCCTTACCTTGGACCGCTTTCAAGAATTGCTGCCGCGCCTATTATCCCGCGGCTTCCCGCCCTCCGATCCCGACACGGGCAATTTCGACCTCGACGCGATCGACGAGTGGCGCGCCGCCCGCCACAACCGGCTCTTGCCGGGCATGCAAAACCCTGCTCATTCTACCGGCCTTGTAGCGTCAAGGCTGGAGCGGCTCGGTGGGTAGGGTGGATATCCCTTACTACGTCGTGAAGAAGGGCAAATACGGCTATTGGCAGCCGACCAAGACCATGCGCGCGGCTGGCTTCAGCGCCGTCCGCTGCGGCCTCGACGGTCCTGAAGCTTGGCGGATCGCCGCCGAGTGGAACGAGCGCTGGCAGAGGCACCGCCAGGGCCGCGCGCAGGACGAGAAGCCGCGCTTCCCGCCCGGGTCCATCGGCGAGGCCTTCACGCGCTTCAAATTGACCGACGAATGGATGGCCAAGAAGCCGCGCACCCGCGAGGAATGGGAGCGGGCATGGGCGCGGATAGAGCCTGTTTTCGGGGACCTTCCGCCGACTAGTCCCGACATTTCATTGGAAACGCTCTCTCGCTTCCGCAGTCTTATCGCAAACACCGTCTCCCTGCGGGAGGCCTGGCGCGTCATCAAGGTCTGGCGCGCGCTGTGGAATGTCTGCGCGGCGATGGGCTATTGCGGCGGCAAGAAGGATCCGGCTCTGGCGATACGCAACAGCGCCCCTGCCCCGCGCAATGCGACGTGGCGCGAGGGGGACGCGGTCCGGCTTGCAAAGCAGGCGTGGCGCCTGAAATATCGCGGCCTGGCGGTGGCGATCGCGATCGCCTGGGACACACAGTTTTCGCCGGTCGATCTCCGCCAGCTCACGAAGGACAAGCTCAAGGGCGAAGGTGACGGCCGCTATTTCGACATCGGCCGCGCCAAGTCCGGCAAGGATGCCTTCGGGACGCTTTCAAAGCGCACCCTGCGGCTGTTCGATGCCTATCTTGAGCTGGAGCCGATCGAGGCCGGCGCGATCCTCCGAAACCGCTCCGGCGCGGTCTATTCCCGCTTCACGCTGCCGGATGATTTTCGCGCTGTCTGCGAAACGCTCTTTCCGGGCGACAGGCGCAGCCTGGCGGACATGCGCCGCTCCGGCGCGATCGAGGCGCGAGCCGGCGGCGCCGATCCCGCCACGCTCGCCGCGAAGATGGCGAACACCATCGCCACCTCGAACGCGATCCACGCCGCCTATCAGCCGGTAGACCTGGAGGCCGTGCGGCTCGCAGATGAGGCGCGCCGGAGGGGTCGCCAGCGCCTGAGAAACCAGACTACCTGAGCAATACGGCAGCCAGCAGAAGGCGGCCACATGGGGAAAACGAACCTCAGATTCGGTAGTACTGCGCGCACCGTTGGTGACGCTTTTCTTGGCCACCCAGCATCGGCTTCACCCTACCTTTTCCACTCTTGCCTGCCTCCGTCCCTTTACTGCCTTCTGTCTATAGAAGGTCAATGCGCGGGAATTTGTCACCTAACTTATTGATTTTATGTCGTTTTCTAAGCGTCGCTTCTGACCATCAACAAGGTAGAAGGCAGGATTGGGACGGCAGCAGGAAAAATTCGGGACGTATTCCGACTTCCGCATTTCATGTTTGACAGTCTCGCGCGAAAGGCGCATTTGTTATGCCTACTTTCAGGGCAGGGAGTGCCTCCATGTCAGGCGAAACGATACAGTTTGAAAGGGCAGATGAAGGCTCGGCGGACGGGAGGCGCGAGCAATCCACCATCGCATTTCCCTATCTCGACCTGGAAGCCGCCATTGATGTTGCGCAGGCGATCTACAATCGTAGCGGTCTTGGTGCATGCAGCATCGATGAACTGGCGGCGGAGATGAAGCAGGTCGTTAGCGGTGCCTTTCGCTTGAAGACAGGCACCGCTCGAATCTTTGGACTTATTGAACGCGAGGGAAAGAGCGGCATCAGACTAACGGAACTCGGGCGGCAGATTGTTTCGCCGGACACAGAACGCGCAGCGCGAGCCGAGGCTTTCCTCCGGGTGCCGTTGTATGCGGCGATTTACGAGAGTTATCGGGGCCATTTGCTTCCCCCGATGAAGGCACTGGAACGCGAGATGCAGAAGCTGGGGGTATCCAGCAAGCAGACAGACAAGGCTCGCCAAGCGTTCGAGCGGTCAGCGGGCCAAGCTGGTTTCTTCGAGAGCGGCGACGATCGCCTTGTCCGGCCCAAGGCGGAGTTGCCCACGAAGCGAGTGGACGAAGACGAACCGGGAGACCGGCCAGCGGAGGACGATGGCGAGGATAGAAGAGGCAGCAAGGGCAGCGGTAGTGGAGGCGGCGACAATCTCCATCCGTTCATCGTAGGTCTGCTGAAGGAGCTTCCAGCCCCCGGTTCCGAAATGAAGCACTCTACTCGGGTCAAGTGGCTGCGGCTGGCCGCGAACGCCTTCGACATGATCTACGAAGGCGAGGAGGGACAGATCATCGCAGTGGAGATCAAAACGTACAAAGGCGACGCTGCCAACTAGGAAGCGTCGCCTCGTAGATCGAGCGTGTCACGACAAGCTTGCCGGCCAAGCGTGACACGGAACCACAAGCAGGGAGGCGGTAAGGGCCGCGAAGCCTATGGTGTTATTGGACTAGCAGAGTCCCGCCGGAATGACGTGGCGTAGCCACGGTGCCCCGGCGGGCACACTTATAGCAGTTACTGGCCGATGCCAGCAACCCGACCAGCCGCTATATCGATTTATGAAAAAATTGGTCTTAAAACGCGAAACCCCAAGCCGGAGCCTGGGGCGTGCTAGGGACGTATCCCATCGCGTTGATGGGCCGTATATGGTCGAATCGCGGTCAAAAGTCAAGAGATTCACGTGACAATTCGGTCAGCACTATATGTAGATGGCTTTAACCTCTACCACGCCGTGAAGGACCTAAATGAGCCATTTCTGAAGTGGTGCAATCTGTGGCGGTTGGGTGAAATTATCATCCCATCGAAGTCGGAAAAGCTGGTTAAGGTGGTCTTTTGCAGCGCATATTATCCCGGCGACCAAGCGAAGCGTTGGCGTCACGATCAGCTCATGAACGCACTGCACATAGCTGGGGTCGAATGCGTCCTCGGCCACTATATTCACGAAGAATGGGTCTGCCGCGAGTGCTCGTCACCGTGGCAGAAGCCCACCGAAAAGGCTTCGGACCTAAATCTTGGCCTTTCGCTCATTACCGATGCTTGGAACGACGTTTTCGATAGAGCATACTTGCTAACGGCCGATTCCGATCAGACTGCAACCGCTCGGTTCCTACACGAAAGTTTCCCTAAGAAATCTCTGATAACGGTCGCACCTCCGGGGCGAAACTTTTCGGCCAACATCGAGCGGTTTGCCGCCGGGCGGATTGCGCTTTCTCGCGAGCATCTAGAGCGCAGCGTGTTCCCCGCTACGGTGCTGGGGACCAACATGCCGCATGGAAGGCGACCTCGCGAGTATGATCCGCCAGCGGGCTGGATCCATCCCGATCATCGTAAGCCGGTTGAGACAAAGCCTGCCCCTACCAAATAGGGGCGCAAACTGGGCGAGGGAGCGACGTATGTCGCCGTCATGCTCGTAAGCGGCTTGGCCTCTCCGTCTCGAAGGACGTTCCGAGAACAAAAAGTTGGAACTGTTCCAACTTTCTTCCCGGCCGCAGTTGCACCGACCTTTCTAAGATATTGGAATTGTGGCGACCCCGGCAGGACTCGAACCTGCGACCATCGGCTTAGAAGGCCGGTGCTCTATCCGGCTGAGCTACGGGGCCAGGCGCGGACGAGAGTCTCAGTGCGTCCACGGGATCTTGCGGTCATAGCGGAAATTCTCCGCATAGGAAACCTGGCGCCGCTTCGGCAGCTTCTCCGGCTCAACCTGATAGGCGATGCCGTTCCGCTCGGCATAGGCGATCGCCTCCTCCTTAGTGGCGAAGCTTAGGCGCACCTGGCGGCGCGTATCGGAGGAGCTCGTATAGCCCATCAGGGGATCGATCTTCAGCGGCGCCTCGGGTTCGAATTCCAGCACCCATTGGCCGGTCTTGGCGTTGCCCGACTGCATAGCGGTTCTGGAAGGGCTGTAGATACGCGCGGTCACGACCCACCTCTTGTTCTCTGTCGTCAAACGCACCGGCTACGGCAGCGTTGCATCGGCCGACAATCCCTGGTCGGAGCGGCAGGATTCGAACCTGCGACCCTCTGGTCCCAAACCAGATGCGCTACCAGACTGCGCTACGCTCCGAGGCGCTGAAAGCCCTATATTTTTGGCTGTTGCGGCGCAAGCCAAAACTGTCCGCCCCCTGATATGGAGAGGCCGGCACATGCTTTGCAGGATCCTGGCGCACGGATCGGCAGATGCGGTCAGAATTTTCCGACGACATTGAGGAAGACGCCCTGGTCGTCGAGGGTAAGGTCTCTGAGGTCGTCGGAGAAGGAGCCGAAATTGTAGCCGAGGCCGACCTTGAAGTTGTTTCCGA
>NZ_JAPSLH010000052.1 GCF_031180965.1 Chelativorans sp. | reverse complement strand
CGGCCAATGTCGGGACAGCGGCCGGCGGGGCGCGTGGAACGCGCCACGATTAACTAACAGAGAGGCACGGATCACGCGCCCCGCTTCCCACCTTCTTCAATGGCCAGACGGCGAAAGCCGGGCGTGGTGCCGATGACGCGCGTCCCTCGGCCTGCGGCTGCCTCCGCCTAGACCGGCATGGCCCGCCCCGCGGCGCCCGCCGGGCGCAGATGCGGGATCACCTCGGCGGCGAACATCTCCATATTCTTGCGCGTGAGCTCCGCAGGCAGCGTGCCGAACTGCAGCATGGTAAGCAGATGGCCGAAGCCTATCTGCTCCCGGTATTCGGCGAGCTTCTGGCGCACCGTCGCCGGGCTGCCGCAGATGAATTTTCCCTCGGCAATCACGCTGTCGATCGTCTGCTTGGTGGCGTGGCCGGCCTTGGCCTGCATGGCGCCGAGCATCGACTTGACCGAGGTGTAGCCGGGCGGCAGCAGCATCTCCATCGGCATGCGCAGGAATTTCTGAAGGAACGCCTCGATATGCGGCGCCGCCTCGCGCCGCGCGATCTCGTCCGTCTCGGCCACATAGAGCGGCAGCGACCAGCCGAGCTGGTCGGAGGTCGCTTCGTAGCCGTAACGGGCAGCCACGTCCTTGTACATCTTCATGTAGCGCGCCACGGTCGAGACCGACGCAAAAGTCTGCAGATAGGTGTAGCGCCGGTCCGGATGGGCCGCCCATTCGATCGTTTCCGTCGAGCCCTGGCTGGGGATCCAGATCGGCGGATGCGGGCTGTCCTGATAGACCCGGGGCCAGACATTCACATAGTCGAAGTGGTAGTGCTTGCCCTCGAAGACGCTGGGACCAGGCTGCGTCCAGGCCTGCAGGATGAGGTCGTGCGCCTCCTGGAAGCGCTCATGCGAGAAGGCCGGATTGACGCCCCAGGCATGATATTCCGCGCCGATGCCGCGCACGAAGCCGGCGATCAGCCGCCCGCCCGTGATGTTGTCGATCATGGCGAATTCTTCCGCCACGGTGAGCGGGTTGTTGAGGAGCGGGATGGCGCGGCCGAGCACCGCGATCTTCACATTCTTCGTGCGGCGGGCAAGCGCCCCAGCCATCACGCCGGGGATCGGCATCAGCCCGTAGGCGTTGGAATGGTGCTCGTTGACGCAGATGCCGTCGAAGCCGAGCTGATCCGCATATTCGAGCTCGTCGAGATAGCGGTTGTAGAGCGCGTGCCCCTTCTTCGGGTCATAGTAGCTGTTGGGTAGCGTCACCCAGGCCGAATTGTGCTTCTCGTCATAGGAGAGGTCGAGATCGGCATAGGGCATCAGATGCATGAAGTAGAATTTCATCGCGCGACCTCCCGGATGAACCCGCCCACCAGGCCCACGAACTCTTCCATCTTCTCGACCTGCGGCAGGTGCCCGCACTCGGCGATCACCTCGAGCCGCGCACCGGGAATCAGGTCGCGGAAGGCCGGGCCGTAGCCGGCGGGGATCACCTTGTCGTTCTCGCCCCAGACGATCAGCGTCTGGACCTTGATGCGGTGCAGCCATTTGTAGAGGTCGGGATTGTAGAAGCGCGGCTGCCAGGCGAGCTTTGCCGTGGTGAGGCGGTTCTGCAGAATCTCCATCTGCGCCTCAGGCGTGACGGGCGCCGCCAGCATTTTTTCCGCGAAGGACTGGGCGAAGAAGAGGTTCCTCGCCGTCTCCTGCGGCGACCACATGAAGATGTCGCCCTTGCGCAATCCCTTCACGTGGATCCCGGCCGGAGCGACGAGGGTGAGCGAGGCAAGGCTCCTGCAGTCGCGTATCGCGATCTCGGCTGCAAGCCAGCCGCCGATCGATGCGCCGACAAGGCTGATGTCGGAGAGGCCGAGATGCTCGATCGCGTCGAGATAGAAGAAGGCCAGATCCGACATGGTGTCGAGCCAGGTGGGATTCTCCGAGCGCCCGAAACCCGGATGCTCGAACACGAACACCTCATGGTTCTGCGAAAGCGCCTCCATGAAGGGCAGCCATGACGACGCGCCGCTGGAGCCGTGCAGGAAGAGAAGCGGCGCTCCCTTGCCGCCCCGCATCAGCCGCACCTTGCAGCCGGCGATCCTCTCCTCGCTTTCCGTATAGCTCATCAGCAAGCCTCCCGATCCGCCTCTTCAAAAAAACCGGCGGCTCCTCTGCAGTCGAAATTGTATAACTTTGGTGGTAGCGTCAATCTGTTTTCATCAAAAGTCGTCCGATAATAGCGAATGGCCTCTTGCTTCGGCCGGATTTTGCATACAACTTGCGGACAGCGCCTTCGGGAGGATGTCATGCGCGCGGAGAAGCTTTTCGACCTGACGGGCCAGATAGCCATCGTCACCGGTGCTGCAAGCGGGCTGGGGCTGGCGATCGCCGAAGTGCTCGCGGAGAACGGCGCGCATGTGGCGCTCTTCGACATCAATACCGAGGGTGTCGCCGCCCTGGCAGCGCGCCTGAAGGGTGAGGGGCTTTCAGCGGAGGAGGCGGTGGTAGACGTATCGGACCTTTCCGCCCTGCGCTCTGCCGTCGATGCCGTCGCTTCCCGGCATGGCCGGCTCGACATCGTCATCGCCAATGCCGGCATCAGCGGCGGCCCGAATGTGCGCACGGATGCCGGCGCCATAGAAAACGTCGGCGACGAACTGTGGAACCGCGTCCTGCACATCAACCTGACCTCGGTTTTCGCCACCATCCAGGCCTCCGCGCGGCACATGAAGGCGCAGCGTAGCGGCCGCATCGTCGCTATCGCCTCCATCGCCGGCCTGCGCGGCGACCCGATGACCGGCTACGCCTATGCTTCCAGCAAGGGCGGCGTCGCCAATCTGGTGCGGCAGGCTTCCTGGGAACTGGCGCCCTACAATGTGCTGGTCAACGGCATCGCGCCCGGTCCCTTCCGTACGAATATCGCCGGCGGCCGCATCCGCGAGCCGGAGGTGGAGAAGGCCTTTGCCGACACAGTGCCGCTCGGACGCATCGCCGAGGTCGAGGAGATCAAGGGCCTCGCCCTCCTCCTCTCCGCCCCCTGCTCCAGTTTCATGACCGGCGCGGTGATTCCGATCGACGGAGGCACGACGGCCATATGAGCCTTTGCTTGACATATCAGGTACCCTGCTTTTACTGCGGGTACGGACGGGCTCGATGCCCAGCGGTAGCGGCGTCGCCGCCTGAACCGGGAGGAAAATCATGAGTGCTGTGGGCAGGGAAAACGGGGCCGTGCCGGCGGGCAAATACGTCTCCGCGCAGCTTCTGATAGACGGGGAGTGGATCGCGCCGGAAAGCCGGGAGACGCAGCCCGTGGTCAACCCCGCGACCGGAAGGCCCATCGGCGTCGTCCCGCATGCGACGGCGGCCGATCTCGACCGTGCGCTCGATGCGGCAGACCGGGCCTTTCGCCAGTGGCGCGCGACCAACCCGCGCGAGCGCGGCAAGATCCTGAAGCGCGCCGCCGACCTGATGCGCGAGCGGCAGGAGGAGATCGCCTGGCTAGCCACGGTCGAGATGGGAAAGCCGCTGGCGGAAGCGCGGCTTGAGACGCATTTCGCCGCCGAGGAGATGGAGTGGTTCGCGGAGGAGGGGCGGCGCACCTATGGACGCATCATCCCCGGCCGGCTGGGCGAGACGCGCTTTTCGGTGGTGCGCGAGCCGGTCGGTCCCACGGCCGGCTTCTCAGCCTGGAATTTTCCGGTCGGCAATGCCGCGCGTAAGCTCGGCTCGTCGCTCGCCGCAGGCTGCACCATGATCTACAAGCCGGGCGAGGAAGCGCCGGCTTCTGCCGCCTCCGTCGCCCGCTGCCTGGTGGATGCTGGCGTGCCTGCGGGAGTGATCGCGGTGGTCTACGGCGTGCCCGACACGATCTCGCGCCACCTTCTTGCTTCGCCCATCATCCGGAAGATCTCCTTCACCGGATCGGTAGCGGTCGGCCAGCATCTGATCCGGCTTGCCTCCGAAGGGCTCAAGCGCACCACCATGGAGCTCGGCGGCCATGCGCCGGTGCTGGTGTTCGACGATGTCGACCTGGACTCGACGCTCGACCAGGTCGTGCTGCGGAAATACCGCAATTGCGGGCAGGTCTGCGTCTCGCCCACGCGCTTCCTGGTGCAGGAGTCTTCCTATGACGCGTTCTGCGAGGGCTTTGCCGCCCGCGCGGCGAAGATCAGGGTTGGCGACGGCCTCGACCCGCAGACCATGATGGGGCCGATGGTCCACGGCCGCCGCCGCGATGCCGTCGAAGCGCTTGTGCAAGACGCGACCGCCAAGGGCGCACGGCTGCTCACGGGCGGTCGGCGCATCGGCAATGAAGGCTTCTTCTTCGAGCCGACGGTGCTTGCCGATGTTCCGAACGAGGCGCGCATCATGCGCGAGGAGCCTTTCGGGCCGGTCGCGGTGCTCAACCGCTTCTCCGACTTGAACGAAGGCATCGCCAAGGCCAATTCGCTGCCCTACGGGCTTGCGGCCTTCGCCTTCACCGCCTCCGCCAGGAATATCGCCCGGCTGTCGGACGAGCTGGAGGCTGGCATGGTCGGCATCAACTCCTTCAACATCTCCATTCCCGAAACGCCCTTCGGCGGCGTGAAGCACAGTGGTCACGGCTCCGAGGTGGGCATCGAGGGCCTGGAAGCCTTCCTGGTCACCAAAACCGTCAGCGTCACCTGAAGGCTCAAGCCGCGAGAGCAAGAGGATCGTCCCGATGAAGCATCATCAGCCGGCCGGCAGTTTCGCCGCCGAACATCTCCTGGGCCACATGAAGGCGGCGGGCATCGACGTGCTCTTTGCCAATGGCGGGACGGATTTCCCCTCGATCATCGAGGCTTTCGCCCGCGCCGCCGAGTCCGGCATCGCCATGCCCGAGCCGCTGGCGATCCCGCATGAAGGCGTGGCGGTCGGCATGGCGCACGGCTACTACCTGATGGCCGGCAAGCCCGCGGGCGTGATCGTCCATGTGAATGTGGGCCTCGCCAACTCCGTGATGGGCATCATCAACGCGGCTTCGGACAATATCCCGATCCTTATGTGCTCGGGCCGCACGCCCCTTACCGAGAAGGGGCGCTTCGGCAGCCGCAACGCGCCGATCCATTGGGGCCAGGAGATGCGCGACCAGGCTTCGATGATCCGCGAAGTGGTGAAGTGGGATTATGAGCTGCGCTATCCCGAACAGGCAGGCGCCGTGATCGACCGTGCCATGAGCGTGGCGCTGAGCGAGCCCTGTGGGCCGGTTTATCTCAGCCTTCCGCGCGAGGTGCTTGCGGAAGGCACGCCGGGCGCGGAGCGCCC
>NZ_JAPSLH010000037.1 GCF_031180965.1 Chelativorans sp. | reverse complement strand
CGGTGGTCCATCCACCGGAGCGCTTCCCGTTGGAGGTCTGGCAGGAGTGGGCTTCGCCGGTGTGGATGAACACCCGCGAGACCGACGTTCTTAATGTCGGGGCGAAGGGTGATGAGGAGCGGCATCTGTGTCCGATGCCGCTCGATCTGACGCGTCGCCTCGTCCTGCAATACACGAACGACGGCGAGACAGTTTATTCGCCCTTCATGGGCATCGGTTCAGAAGGATACGAGAGCGTCCGCCACGGGCGTCGCTTCATCGGGACAGAGTTGAAGCCGGAGTATTTCCAGCTTGCCGTCCGGAACCTCCAGCGCGCCGAAAAGAATAAGGCGACCGGCGACCTCTTCGAGGGAGCGGCGGCATGAGCGTCTACGTCGACGATATGAGAGCACCCTTCGGGCGAATGCTCATGTGTCACATGTGGGCGGATACCCGCGAAGAGCTGTTTGCCGTGGCCGATAGGATCGGCGTGCAGCGTAAATGGTTCCAGCGGCCGCCGGGGATTGGTCTTCCAGGGATGAACGCTTCCTGGGAGCATTTCGACATCGCCCGATCCAAGCGACGCCTGGCTGTCAGCTATGGCGCAGTCGAAACTGACCGATATGGCCCTGTGGAATATACCGCCCGGCTAAGGGGCAACCAAGCAATGCTGGATCGGATCGCCCGGCTTCGAGCGGAGGCACGGCAATGATCCAGCTCCGCCCGTACCAATCCGAAGCAATCCAGGCCGTCCTTGATTTCTGGCAGACCGGCGGAGGCAACCCGCTGGTCGATCTCGCTACCGGTACCGGCAAGTCGCTCGTCATTGCCGAACTGACGAAGGGGTTGCTCAATACATTCCCCACGTTGCGAGTGCTCATGCTGGTCCACGTGCGCGAGCTGGTGGAGCAGAACTTCACGGCCGTGCTGAAGCTTTGGCCCGACGCACCAATCGGGCTCTACAGCGCCGGGCTCGGCAAGCGAGACGCACACCATCGCATTACCTTTGCCTCGATCCAGTCCGTCTACCGCAAGGCCGCTGCGCTCGGCCGACGCGACCTGATCCTGATCGATGAGGCGCATCTTGTGCCGAGCGCAGGAAATGGCATGTACCGCAAGCTGCTCGAGGATCTCCGCTCTGTCACTCCAGACCTGCGCGTGGCCGGCTTCACAGCTACCCCTTATCGGCTCGACAGTGGACGCCTGGATGACGGCAGCGATCGGCTGTTCGATAAGACGGTATATTCCTACGGCATCGGCGAAGGTATCGCCGACGGCTATCTGTCGCCGCTGATTTCCAAAGCCTCTGCAACAGAGATCGATGTTTCCAATGTGCAGCGCCGGGGCGGAGAATTCGTCGCGGGCGCGCTCGAAACCGCAGCGGACAAGGTTACGATCGAGGCAGTTCGTGAGCTGGTTCGCTTTGGCGAGAACCGCCGCTCCTGGCTGGTGTTCTGTTCCGGTGTTGGCAACGCCGCTCGCACGCGGGACGCAATCAAGGCGCACGGCATCTCCTGCGAAATGGTGAGTGGCGAGACTCCCACCGGTGAACGGGACTCCATCATCCGCCGCTTCAAAGCCGGCCAAATCCGCTGCCTGACCAATGCCCAGGTGCTTACCACTGGGTTCGACGCGCCGCAGGTCGACCTGGTCGCGATGCTGAGGCCGACACTGTCCACCAGCCTCTATGTCCAAATCGTCGGCAGGGGCACACGATTGGCGCAGGGCAAGGAAAACTGCCTTGTCCTCGATTTCGCCGGCAATGTCCGGCGCCATGGGCCGGTTGACGCTGTCTCCGTCATGCCAAAAGGGAAATCCTCCGGCGACGATGGAAAGGTGGCAGTCGATAGCGTTCGGGCGAAGGAGTGCCCACAGTGCCAATCCCTGGCCGCGCTTAACGCATCGTCGTGCAAGGTCTGTGGCCACGAATGGCCGCGTGAGGAGAAGCCCAAGCACCAGGCCGAGGCGGAATCCGAAGTCGGCATCCTAAGCACCGAAGCGGTGCCGCCGCAGATGGTGCCCGTCGTCGACTGGCGATTTGACCGGCATGAGAAGATCGGGTCACCGGACTCCGTACGGGTCACCTACTTCGCCGGGCTGAACAGCTATTACGAGTGGCTTGCCTTTGAATGGGGCGGCAACTGGAGGCAGCGGGCCTGCCAGTGGTGGATCAACCATGGCGGCGCCACGCCTCTACCGAAGAGCACGTCCGAAGCATTGGAGAGGTGGGAAGGGGGCGAGCTCACAATGCCCGCCACCATCAGCGTGCGGCCGAGCCTTAAGAACCGGAAATATTTTGATGTGGTGGGCCGCTCCTTTCCCGCCGCTAATGGGAGGGCGGCATGAAGCGAAAGATGCTCGTCGCCGACCTCCTCTGTGGTGCTGGCGGCTCCTCCACCGGTTGTCAGCGGGCGCTCGCCGAACTTGGGCTCGAAATGGAGCTGGTATGCGTCAACCACTGGGGCGTCGCCATAGAGACGCATAAGCGCAATCATCCGGAGGCGCGGCACTACGTCCAGGATATCGCCACCGTCCGGCCGCACCTGATCGTTCCCGAAGGCTATCTCGACCTGCTGATGGCATCGCCGACTTGCACGCATCATAGCGTCGCGCGCGGCGGCAAGCCGACATCGGATCAGCAGCGCTCCGACCCATGGCACATCATCACTTGGCTGACGGAGCTAAGGGTAAAGCGCATCATCATCGAGAACGTGTGGGAGTTCATCGGCTGGGGGCCAGTCGACCTACGGACCGGTAAGCCAATTAAATCCCGCAAGGGCGAGTATTTTTACGCCTGGATCGAGACGATCAAGCGCCTCGGCTTTGAACCGGAATGGCGGAAGCTGAACGCAGCAGACTACGGCGATGCCACAACGCGGCAGCGCTTCATCCTTATGGCTCGCTCGGATAGACGGAAGGTCGCGTGGCCGATGCCGACCCACCGCAAACGCCATGGGAGCAGCAGTTACGGAGAGCTGTTCTCCGATGCCAAACCATGGCGTCCCGCGCGCGAGATCATCGATTGGTCGATCAAGGGCAAGTCGATCTTCAACCGCAAGAAGCCTCTGGCGCCGAAGACGCTGGCGAGAATCTATGCCGGCGCACAGAAATTTGGTTGGCCGGAGCCGTTCCTGGTCATCCTGCGCCAGCATATGGCGGGGCAATCGGTGGACGCACCGCTGCCGACGATCGCGGCAAACGGTAACCATATTGGCCTCGCCGAGCCAATCTTGCTCTCGCAGCACAACAGCGGCGCGGCGCGATCCGTCGGCGACCCCCTTCCGACGATCACAACCGGAGGGGCAGCGGCCGAGGAGCGCCAGGGCTGCGCCCGGCCGATGCTCATCGAGCCTTTCATTCTAAATCGCCACGGCGACGGCTACGGTGAGACCCGCGCCCATTCCGTGGATGAGCCGACGCCGACATCGAACTGCGACGGCGGCGGCTACCTCGTCGAACCCTTCATGCTCTCCCGTCAGGGGGAAGGCGCGCCGCGACCGGTGAGCGAGCCAACACCGACGCAGGTGGCGAAGCACAGCCATGTTCTGATTTCGCCCTACTACGGCAACGGATGGCAGATCGAGGCTGGAGCCCCGCCTCCGTGCTTCACGGCCGACGACCCGCTGCCGCCGATCACGACCAAGGGCCGCTTCGGTATGGTCGTGCCGATCACACACGCGGACGGCAGTGATCGCGCCCGCGACGTCGAGGCCGATCCGCTTCCCACCATCACAACCGCCAACCGAGGCGAGCTCGCCTTCATCGCGGCACAGTTCGGCGAGCGCGAAGGTCAGGCGCCGCGGGTGCACAACGTAGATGAGCCGACGCCGACGCTGTGCGCCAGCGGCCGCGTTAATCTGGTCGAGGCCACGCCGCAATACGACATCCTGTTTCGCATGCTCGAGCCGCACGAGTTGGCGGCTGCCATGGGCTTCAACACCGAAGATCAGGAATACGAATTCGCCGGGACAAAAACCGAGAAGATCAAGCAGATCGGCAATGCCGTCTCGGTCGCGAAAATGAAGGCGTGCGTCGGCGCGATCATGGCTGATGCAGCACCGAAGCGGCGCGTCGCCGAGGAAACTTCGTTTCGGGAGGCGGCGGAATGACATTCCATACGCCTCGTCACTGCCCCTGCTGCGGCCAACCCATAAACGCGGGCAGGGCGCCCATAGAAGCGCTCGACGCCGCTCCGCTAGCCACGGTACCGCGCACGATCGTCAATGCGCTCGCCGAGGCATATCCCCGATCCGTCCCGGCCGAATTTTTGATCGAGCGCATCTATAGCGGTTCGCACGAGCCGGAGAACGCTCGCACCGCCCTTAACGTCCAGCTCTCACGGCTTCGCGACAAGCTAGCCCTGTATGGCTGGACCATTCCGAGGGGTCCGACGGGCCGCGGCAACCGGGCCTCGTACAAGCTGGAGCCGCTTCAATGATCAACCGTTTCGAAGATGCGATCTGTGGGTGCTGCGGCCGCGTCGCGACCGGCTTTGGCTATGCGCCGAGGACCGGTCAGACGGTGCTCTGGGTCTGCGATGATCCGGAATGCCTTCAGATCGCGAAGGACAGTTACACGATGAAGCAGGAGACATTTTCGCGCCTGGAATCGCTTGCTGCCGGCAAAGGTGGTGACGAGGGCGGTTCCTTCCTGGACCAGATCGGGAAGGGGGACTCTCCCTTATCGAGCCTCACCCCTGACGAGTGGTTTGAATTTTGCCGCCGCATCGTTGCGGGATACCGGAAGGCGCTGATCGCTGGCCTGAAGGACGAGGCGCCGTTTTGAGCGTGACGCATCTGTCGTCAAATCTCGATACCGCCCTGCGCCTGGCGCGCGCCGGGTTTGCCGTCTTTCCCTGCCATTCCGGAGGGTCGAAGGCGAAGCAGCCCATGCCATTCATCAAGTGGCGTGACGCCTCGACGACTGCCGAGCCGCAGATCCTGCAATGGTGGAAGAAGTGGCCCGAAGCGGCGATCGGGCTCGATCTGGCTAAATCCAACCTTCTCGTCATTGATGCCGATCGGCACGGAGAGCATGACGGCGTCTCAGCCCTCGGCGAGCTCATGGCCAAGGTCGGTTATGAGCCGCACGGCGTGCCGCTCGCTGCCACTCCCAATGAGGGCACCCATTTCTTCTATCGCCAGCCACCAGGGAAGAGGCATGGGAACTCTGCCGGGGCGCTGCCCGCCGGCGTGGACGTTCGCGGCCATGGCGGCTACGTCATCGCACCGGGCACCGTGATGCAGGACGGGCGGCTGTACGAGGTCTTCGGCGATATTGCCGAGGCGCCCGAACTGCCGACCTGGCTTTCGGAATTGCTGGAGGCAAGAAGGGGTGGTGCCGAAGCAGGACGAAATCAACCTCAAAGCCTTGTGCCACAAGGATCAGGAGGTGGTGCCCAAACGGTTGAAAATCACCCCTCGACTGCCGAAATCGAGGAGCTGCTTTCCTACATCCCGGCCAACTGCGGCTATCACGACTGGGTTTCCGTGCTTATGGCCATCCATGCCGCCACAGGCGGCGAAGGGCTGGCTATCGCCGATGCGTGGTCATCGAAGGGCGGCGTCAAATATCCGGGGTCGAAGGAGATCGAGAAGAAGTGGCGATCCTTCAAGCGCAGCGGCATAACTGGCCGCACTCTCGCACAGATCGCCCGCGAACATGGGGCTGACCTTTCCGCCATCGCCCTCAAGCACAAGGTGCCGCAGGTGGACCCCCTCGAAGCCGCCGCAGCGGCGCGCCGGCTGATCGAGAACCACGACGGAACACTGGCCGATGCCGAAACCGGGGAGATCGTCAATACCGAGATTTCGGTATCCCAGCGAACCGCTCACCCCGACATATACCCTCCCGGCCTCGTCGGCGACCTGGCCGGCTGGATAGTCCAGACCGCTCGAAAGCCGCAGCCCGAGCTCGCGATAGGCGCAGCGCTGGCCATCGTAGGAACTGCGGCCGGGCGCCAGTTCTGCGGTCCAACGAGAAGCGGGACGCACCTCTACATCCTTGGCCTCGCTCCTACCGGTACCGGCAAGGATCATCCGCTACAGCAGATCGGTCGCGCCATGACAGCGGCTAAGCTGGGGCTGCATCTCGGCCCGTCCGAGTTCATCTCCATGCCAGCCGTGGTGAACTTCATCATGCGTAAGCCGCTCGCGGTCTGCGCCATGGATGAGTTCGGCGGCTTCATGAAGAGGATCAACAGCAAGAGGGCGAGCGGGTTCGAAGGCGCGATCTCGAAGGTGCTGAGGACGCTCTGGTCCTCATCCTTCGCCCCGTACGCTACCCCGGAATGGGCTCAGAAGGAGAGCCAAACCGTCTATAGCCCTGCTATAACGTTGTTTGGCGCTTCCACGCCGGAACAGTTTTACTCTTCCATGGAGGGTGCGAGCCTGGAGGATGGGACGCTGAACCGTTTCCTGCTTCTCAACGGCCGCGGCAGAGTGGCAGAGCAGGACCCACAACGTGATCCTGCCGTCGTTCCGGTCGACATCGTCAACGATCTCCAACTGATTTACTACCGCTCCGGAGATCTTTCCTCGGCCTTCCGCAATGATCCGAATTCCGATCCGGCCATGGCGGGGCAATTGCGGGAAATCCCCTGGTGCCCTGATGGGGCTCACGACCGGTACAAGGCCTTCTCGGCCGAGATCGATGATCTTATGCGGAAAGAGGCAGAGCGCGGCGCCTTCTATGCCCGCACTGTCGAGATGGCGCTGAGGATCGCGACCATCGTCGCGATAGGCCGCCTGGACGACGACCAGGTACGGAAGAGCGATTTAGATTTCGGGATCGATCTCGCCCTGCGCTCAGCGAAGATGATGGCGGACGGCGCGGCCGACTACATGGCGGAGAATGAGAACCAGGCCAACGCGCAGAAGGTGTTGCGAATCATCAAGGCGCGGGGCGGAAGGGTGAAGCACAAGGATTTGCTGTATGCCCTGCGCCATGGTGTGAAGGCGAGGGAGCTGCGCGACCTAATCAGCATGATGTGCGAGTCTGGTCAGCTGGAGAGGTGCACGATTAGGTCAGCATCGGGGCCGGATGCTGCGGGGTATGTACTAAGCCAAAAGCTCTGAATCCGTACTTCTCTTGCGTCGAGCAAGCAAACTTACAAGATGACGATCTCCTTTTGGGGTGATGCGCCAATAACTATTCCGGTCATTTACGCCGCGCTTCTTAATGCCTTGCTCGATATAGCCCAGCGCGCGAAACTGAATAAGTATCTCATTCCATACTTCAAGGTCGATTCTGTCGTCACCTTTGAATGTATGCCCTTTTGGGACAGGGTCGAAAACGTGGAAACGAGCGATTAAATTTCTTAGCGTGACTTCAGTTGCTTCGTTGATTAGCGACGGACCAATATCGCGAAATATGTCATCCCAAGAAACATCGGCAGTCCACATCTCAGTATTTCCAAAGTAATTTCCTGGAGTTGCTATTTTTCGCGATCCAGACAAGGTTATCTTGTCAGATCCTGATTGCAAAGTGTCATCATCAATGTCTATCATTTGCTTTTCAAGATCATTGCGAAGCTCACGATTTTCTTCTGTGAGCTTGTTGATTTGTTCTAGTAGCGCGATTGGAGATGATCCATCATTTCGAATCCAACCTGGTCTTGGGCTAACTTTCATTTCCCGCACTAGGGATCTCGACACAAGGCCACCGAGCTCTGAAGCTGAGGACCAATTTCTTACTGGATGATCCTTCATAACTTCTGCACGGAACGCCTCGAGCTTTTTCCTTGATGCTTCATCACGTTCTGACTTTCCCGAGGGTATTTCATCCGGATTGGCATGGACGAACGCTAACACAGGAATTCCTATTTTCTTGGCATAGCGGTACTCCTTTTCGGTGTAGCTGATCCCTTCACCGGTGACAGAGCCATAGCGCCCTCCAATAATCAGGACGTAGTAATCGCATTCGTCGATGACGCGCTTGATCACGTCCCATTGGCTCTCATTGGAAGCAACAAAAGCCTCCATGCCGGTGGGGATACAATCTAGTTCCCAGATTGCCTGAATTACCTCAGCGCGTTCTTCCACTAGATCGGTGAACGTGGAGCTGACGAATACCTGATACCGAACTGAATACGACAAGGTGAATTTCTCCGATTGGCACCGTTTCCAACAGTTTCCAAAATCCGGAAACAGATAAGCTAATGCTTATGGAAACAGTGGAAACAGTTACGGAAACTGTTCAGCTATAAATATCCTTTAAAATCAAAATCATCATCAACTGTTTCCACTGTTTCCACTGTTTCCATCCTGAATCAGGTTTTCCCGAAAAGGTTGAGTAGCACAACCTGTATGACGTGCAAAATGGGGATGGTTATATGAAGTCGGGAAACAGTGGAAACAGTTGACCCCTCCGCCCGAATAACCGTATCTCTATCCCCGTCCTGCCGTGGCCATTCCCTCAGGTCCGCCACCCTGGGAAAGGCCGCATGGAAAAGAAATTACCCTCCATTCGCATCGATGGCGGAAGGCGCATCGATCTAAAGGCCAGGCGAGAATGCCGGGGCCTCGTCCTCAATTCGCCTGAGAGAACTCCTGTCGACCGTGCCGCGGCACAGCGGGAACTTCGTCGCGAGCAACGAAGCGTTGCGCGTCTCATTGGCGAGGATGGCGGCAAGGAGGGGGCGAAGGTCTCGAGCGTAAAGGTTCGAGACCTGCAGGGCCAGCGCGCCAGGACACTTGTGCAGGCCGTGCGGTCCAGGCCAGGGACGTTTGAGTGGCGCTACGGCCGGGACAAGCAATCGGCGCTCTACCATGCCGGCAGTCATTTCGCCCAACTCTGGGAACGGGCCGGCATAGCGATCGCCAGCAGCGCCGATTTTCTTCGCGGTACCATGGCGGGCTACCCGGCAGGGAAGTCCGATTCGCGCCTGGACGCGCAGCAGAAGGTGAGCGATGCCGTCAGGGAGATTGGTCGCTATTCCGCCGAACGCCTGATCTCCTATTGCGTCATCGGCGAGACCGCGGCGTCACTCGCCCGCAAACACGGGCAATCTGACCGGGACATGGCTGCTGTGCTGCACCAGGACCTTCGGGCCGTCGCGATGCACTTCCGGTTTCTGTGACGGGAGAAAGGGTAAAAAATGAAATCGCCCTTCACCTTCGGCCACTAGACCTTTCTGCCAGAAACCCCTTACACATTCGTCATGGTGCTGATTTGCGCCTACTTCCCAAAACATCCGGACCGGAACAATGACGCTCACCGACAAGCAGCGCCGCTTCGTCGATGAGTACCTGATCGATCTCAACGCGACGCAGGCGGCGATCAGGGCCGGCTATAGCCCGCGTACCGCCAATGAGCAGGGCGCGCGGCTGTTAGCAAAAGCTAGTGTTTCCGCCGCCGTGGCTGAGGGTCAGGCAGCTCGGTCCGAGCGGACCAGGATCGACGCCGACTGGGTTCTGCGCCGCCTCGCTGAAGAGGCTGATGCCGACCTTGCCGATCTCTACGATGAGCACGGCGCACTGAAGCCGGTGCGCGACTGGCCTCCGGTCTGGCGAAAAGGCCTCGTTGCTGGCGTGGATGTCGAGGAGATCAGGTCAGAGGGCGCTGTGGTCGGATTGGTGCGAAAGATCAAACTCTCGGACCGGGTCAAGCGCATCGAGCTTATCGGCAAGCATGTGGAGGTGCAGGCCTTCCGCGAGCAGCTTGGCCATTCCGGTCCTAACGGAGGCCCGATCGAGCACGAGCACAAGGTGAGCGAGGATGCAGAACGCTTCACCAGCGCAATTGCTCGCCTCGCTACCCGAGCGGGAGAGGGAGGCGGCGCTTAAGTCTCTGCCGCCGGAAACGCGGGCTTATCTCGCCTACCATTGGCCGTTTTGGGCAAGGCCTAACCAACTGCCGCCGCCTGGGGACTGGCTGACATGGCTTGTCCTCGCGGGGCGAGGCTTCGGCAAGACACGGTGCGGCAGTGAGTGGGTACGGTCCATAGCGTGCGGCCCAACTCCGCTCGCTGCAGGCTCGCACCATCGCATCGCGATCATCGCCGAGACCGCTGCCGATGCGCGTGACGTCCTCGTCGAGGGTGACAGCGGCATCCTGAGTGTACACCCGGTTGATTTCCGGCCTCATTATGAGCCCAGCAAGAGGCGCCTGACGTGGCCTAACGGTGCGGTCGCAACACTCTACAATGCGGTTGAACCCGATCAGCTGCGAGGGCCGCAACATGACGCCGCGTTCTGCGACGAGCTTGCGAAATGGCGGTACGCCAGGGAGACCTGGGATCAGCTGCAATTCGGGCTTCGGCTAGGAAATGGCCCGAAGCAGATCATTACGACGACGCCGAGGCCAATACCTGTCCTGAAGGAGATTCTGGCGTCGCCCACAACGGCGGTGACGAAGGGTAGCACCTTCGACAATCGGGCAAACCTTGCCCCATCGTTCCTGACGCAGGTGGTCTCGAAATACGAGGGCACACGGCTTGGCCGGCAGGAGTTGAACGCCGAGATCCTCGATGATCTGCCGGGCGCGCTCTGGATGCGCGACCAGATCGACAAGCACCGGGTTCGGGAAGCGCCGGAGATGGTGCGCGTGGTCGTGTCGATCGACCCTTCCGGCACGCGCGGGCAGTCCGATGATGGCGACGACATCGGCATCGTTGTGGCAGGGAAGGGGATCGACGGCCGCGGCTATGTCCTGGCCGATCGCACCTGCAAGCTGTCACCGGCCGGATGGGGGAAGAGGGCAGTCTCCGCATTCCACGAGTTCAGCGCCGATCGGATCATCGCCGAGCGAAACTTCGGCGGCGCGATGGTCGAGCACGTCATCAGGACCACCGAGCCGACCGTGCCGTTCAAGGAAGTGACGGCATCGCGCGGGAAGGTGGCGCGGGCTGAGCCGGTAGCAGCGCTCTACGAGCAAGGCCGCGTCTCGCATGTCGGCTCTTTTGCTGAGCTCGAGGACCAGCTCTGCATGATCGCGCCGGAGGGGTTCTCGGGTGAGGGCAGTCCTGACCGGGCAGATGCGCTTGTATGGGCGCTAAGCGAATTGCTGGTCGACGGCTCCACATTCACCCTGGCTAACGTCTAGTAACCTCGCGCTCTCCGATTGAAGCTTTCGACGGCATCGTTGTATTCGCTAAGGGCTTGCTCTGATGCCTCGCGAAGGCAATCAAGGTAGCTCTCGACGTCGGCCCGGTAGCTTTCCATCTCGCTCTTACAGCGCTCGAACTCATACCCATCATCAAACTCACCATATTGCTCGGCGCAATACGGTGCTGACGGTTCACTGCAGTATGCTGCTTGCGCGCCCTTGGGCGCCGCCAGCAGTAGCCCGACCGCAATCAAATAGCGCATTCATGCCTCCCCTTCCTTTTGAGGAGGAAATCGCAACGGCTAGGAATTGTCTATGGGCGCGGTTGTGAATTTCGTCGGCTATCTCGCTGACAACCTGACCAATCTCGTCTCGCGGATGGGGACGGATCGGGACAAGGCGGCGAGCAGCTACTATGCCGTGCCGATCCTAACCGATGAGCAGCTGCTCAACGCTTATCGCGGTGCCTGGCTGCCGCGGAAGATTGTTGACATTCCGGCATTCGATAGCGTGCGGGCGTGGCGCGACTGGCAGGCCGAGGCCAACCAGATCGAGGCAATCGAAGCCGAAGAGCGGCGCCTCGACGTCCAAGGAAAGGTGCTCGAGGCGAGGATAAAGGCGCGGCTTTGGGGCGGTGCGGCTATCCACATTGGCACCGGTGATCAGAATCTAGCCGAGCCACTCGATGTAGAGCGGGTCAGGAAACAAGGCATCCGCCACCTCACCGTCCTCACCCGCCGTGTGTTGAAGGCTGGCGAGATCGACCGAGACGTCGAGAGCGAATTCTACGGCCGACCGAAGGTCTATCAGCTCACCACCGGAGACAAGGTTCAGGTCGATATTCATCCGTCCCGCCTAGTGATCTTTTCTGGTAATCCTCAACCGGACGTCGATCTGATCGGAGGTGGTGATCTCGCCTGGGGCGATAGCGTATTGCTGTCGGTCATGGAGGCGATCAAGCAGGCCGACGGCACTGCGGCAAACATTGCCAGCCTCGTATTCGAGGCCAAGATCGACATCATCCGCGTGCCCAATTTCATGGCCTCGCTGGGCAAAGATGAATACCAGAATAAGATCATCAACCGCTACGCCCTCGCGAACACGGCCAAGGGCATCAACGGCACGCTGTTGCTTGACAAGGAAGAGGAATACGAGAGCAAGTCGGCGAATTTCTCCACACTGCCCGACGTGCTCGACAGGTTCCTGCAGATCGTTTCCGGTGCGGCCGATATTCCGGCGACCCGATTGCTGGGGCAGTCCCCCGCAGGTATGAACGCGACGGGCGAGAGCGACCTCCGGAACTATTACGACCGGCTTTCGTCAGAACAGTCGATCATCATGACGCCCGCCATGCATCGTATGGACGAGGCGCTGATCCGCTCGGCGCTCGGCAGTCGGCCGACCGACATTTACTACGAATGGGCGCCGCTCTGGCAGATGTCAGACAAGGAAAAGGCCGACATCTTCAAGCTGAAGGCTGACGCGGCGAGGGCGATCGCCGGGAACGGTCAGTCCCAGCCTCTCATGCCTATTGATGCGCTGAGCGATGCGCTGGTGAACGCTTTCGTTGAGGACGGCTCGCTGCCTGGGCTGGAAGCGGCCATCGACGAATACGGCCGGCTTTCCGAGCAGGAGGAGGATGAAGTTGATGTTGCCGCGGCGGTAGCGCCGTTGCCTGCGCCTGTTCAGCGGATGCAACGCGCCGCAAATGATGCTGCTCCGCGTACGCTGTATGTGCGCCGCGATGTGCTCAATCGAGCGGAAATCGTCCGATGGGCCAAGTCGCAGGGCTTCACAGACATCGTCCCCGACCTCCACGTCACGATTGCCTACAGCCGCGAGCCGGTCGATTGGTTCAAGGTGGGCACGTCCTGGTCGGAGAAGCTGGAAATCGCCGTCGGCGGCCCGCGCCAAATAGAGCGGCTTGGTGAAGACGGCCGATATGTCGCGCTGCTGATCACGGCCAACGAGCTGGTGTGGCGCAATCGCGAAATCCGCGAGGCAGGCGCGTCCTGGGATTGGCCGGAGTATCAGCCGCACATCTCCATCCAGATCGGCGGCGACATCGATCTCAGCAAGGTCGAGCCCTACCAGGGCCGGATCGTGCTGGGGCCGGAGATATTCGAAGAGGTTAAAGCGGATTAGGCTGCCTAAAGGTTGTCCTTAAGCCACTTACTGCCCTTGTCATTGAAACCATGCCAAGCACCTTCGCCGCCAGCGCTAGCAACAAGCAGTTCATCATTGTTGTCGAGAAGCGTTTTGAGATCGTCTCGGATTGCCTTGGCCTTCATGTCGGTCACCACGATCCATGTGGAATCCAGGTGGGACCAATAGGTTGAGAACAGCTCTTTTATGCGGTCCCGAACGGCCTTGTTCTTCTTGGCGTAATTCTCCGCTTCTTTATTGAGGTCGTAGATAATGAAATATGTGGTCATAGTTGCCTCCCGCGCGAAACGAACCACAACTGCAACCCTGTGTCGAGTCACCGGCTAATAGCCTATGGCAGAACGCATCAACTGCTGCGTTCCGTTCTGCCGTCGAACGCGCACGGCAGATTGCAGCGAGTGGATATGCGGGCCGCACTGGATGGCCGTAGCCGCGCATCTGCGGCGGAGGAAATATAGGCTCTTCCGCCTCTATCGCAGGCGCTTCGGCAACGCGCCCTTCTGGCAGTATCCGGCCGGCTCTCCGAAACGGATAGAGGCGGTTCGCATCGACCGCCTTTGCCGGAAGGCATGGGAATGCTGCAAGCGGGCAGCAATCGAATCCCCTGCGGGCATCTAGGAAAATCATCATGCAATTCACCGACGCAGCAGTCGTCGCCGGCACCCGGCGGCGCGAGGACGGCTATCTTGTTGCCGATGCCCGTATCGCTCGCACTGGCGTGCAGACGTATCTCGGGAGCGAGGTAGGCAAGCCTGAGATGCCGATCGTGCGGGTCTACCGACCGCGCGATGAGGTCTTCAAGGAAGCCACGCTCAAGAGCGCTGCGCACCGCCCGGTCACGAATGACCATCCCGCCGATCTCGTCACCTCACAGAATTGGAAGCAGCACGCTGTCGGCCAGACCGGCGACGAGGTTGCGGGCGAGGGCATCTTCATCCGCGTCCCCCTGATGGTCAGCGATGAAGCCGCCATTCAGGATATCGAGGCGGGCAAGCGCGAACTCTCCGCAGGCTATACCTGTGACCTCGATTGGTCCACCGGCAAGACGCCCACCGGGGAAGCTTACGACGCCATTCAACGGAACATCCGGCTCAACCACGTGGCGATCGTCGCCCGCGGCCGCGCCGGTTCTCAGGTCCGCATCGGCGATGCGGCGCAATGGGGCCCGGCCCCGATCACTCCAACCATGGACAAGGAGACGCGCACCATGAGTGACGCACTTCGCACTGTGGTCGTGGACGGACTGTCGGTGCAGACCACCGACCAGGGCGCCCAGGCCATCACTAAGCTGCTCAAGGACCTGGAGTCCTCGGCGGCCAAGCTCGCCGATGTCGAGGCGAAGCACCAGCGGGCCATCGCGGCCAAGGACGCCGAGCTCGCGAAGAAGGACGAGGAGATCGGCACCCTCAAGGCCGACCTGAAGAAGGCGCAGGATGCGCTTCCGAAACCGGAGGATATCGACCGTATGGCGGCGGATCGGGCGCAGCTCGTCACGACCGTGAAGGCGATCGACAGCGGCATCGAGATCGTCGGCAAGTCGGATGCCGATCTCCGCCGTGCAGCCGTCAAGGCCAAGCTCGGCGATGAGATGGTCAAGGACGCGTCCGATGCCGAGATCGCAGGCATGTTCAAGGCCATCGCCAAGGACGTGAAGACTGCCGATCCCTTCCGCACTGTCGTCGCCGGCGGTCTCCAGACCGCGAACGACGCCGACAAGACCGTTACCGATGCCTATGCCGCCATGGTGAAGGACCTCCAGTCCGCTCACCAGCCGGCCAAGGCCAACTGAGGGAGGCCTGACCGATGGCAACCTACCAGACCACCTACACGAATGCTCCGGCGAAGGGTCTGCACGGCCAGATTGCTTCCGAGGAGAAGTGCAACAAGATCAGCCGGACTGTCGAGAACCTGCTCGGCGTTCGCTTCGGCCAGCCGGTCCAGCGTGGAACTGGGGACCACGGCGTGGTGCCGCTCGCCGCCGGCGGAGAGTTCATTGGCATCGCCGTCCTGAACCCGGCCGTCCCTCCTGACGTGCTTGTACCGGATTCCTACCCGCAGCACTTCACAGCCGCTTTCATGACGATGGGCACGATGTATGTCAGGGCCGGCGGCGCCGTCGCCCAGGGTGATCCGGTGTTCTACCACACCACGAACCACCGCTACGTCGCCGCAGCGGGTACCGACATTGTCGGACCGATCCCTGACGCGGTCTTCGATACCAGTGGCGCCGACGGCTCCATGGTCGAGATCGCTCTGCGCCTTCGCGCCTCGGCACCAGCCGTCTGATCACGAAAGGATCAACCACCATGAACCAGATCATCCGCCAGCCTTTCGCTGACGCGCAGGCGGCATTCCCCTTCGTGATCGCGCAGGGGCGCAACATCGAGACGCGGATTTATCAGCGTCGATACCCGACCTTCAACTACGCGGCCCATGTGCCCGTGGTGACGGAAGGGAACGAGTGGGCCATCGGCACCACGTTCTTCACCGTCGACACCGCCGGCGAGGCGAAGTTCCTTTCCGGCGCCGGCACCGACATGCCGTTCAACCAGGCGACAAAAGACCAGGCCAGCCATGACTTCGCCATGATCGGCTCCGGCTGGGAATGGAACCTGGAGGAGGTCAATCAGGCGGCCCTTTACGGGATCAACCTGAACAATACCAAGGCGATGTCGGCGGCAGATAAGGTCGAGCGTATGCTCAACTCGATCGCCATGGTTGGCACGACCGAGAAGAACTGGACGGGCCTGGTGAACGACCCGGCCGTCTCCCGGACCGATGTCGCCGCCGATGGCACTGGGGCGTCCACGTACTGGGCGAACAAGACGGCCGATCAGATCCTCCGCGATGTGAACGATCTCCTGTCCAGCATTCGCACGAATACCGAAGAGGTCGAGTGGGCCGACACACTGCGCCTTCCTCCTGCCGCGTTCCGTCTGGTCTCGACCATGCGGCTCGGCACCGGAGAGGGCATGATCACCGTGCTCGAGTACCTTCGCCGCAACAACATCTATACGGCGGAGACAAACCAAGCGCTGGACATCCAGCCGCTGCGCGAGCTCGCCACCGCCTCCCAGGACGGCGGCGGCCGCATGATGGCCTATCGGCGCGACACGGAGGTGCTTCGCTTCCATCTGCCGATGCCGCGCCGGGTGCTCCAGCCCCGCCAGAAGTCCATCATGGGCTGGGAGACCGGCATTATCGCCCGTACCGGCGGCACCGAAGTCCGGCTGCCGGGTGCGATGGCCTATGCCGACGAAATCTCCGCTCCCCCGGCCTGATAGGAGGCAACCATGAAAGTCACGAACATCTCGAAGGCGCTGCAGGGCGTCAATACCAGCACCGGGCAGGTCTATATCCGGCCCGGCGAGACCAAGGACGTGGAGTTCACGAAGGAGGGCGAGAAGCAGGCCAAGCGTCTCTCCTTCCTGAAATTCGGCTCCGCAGCGGCCAAGGAGGCGGAGAAGGGCGGGAATACCAACCAGCCCTCCTTCGAGGCCAAGCACCGCGGCGGCGGCTCCTATTCGATCGTCGATGCCTCCGGCGCCGAGGTCGTGGAGAAGCTGTCGAAGGAGGATGCTGAAGCTTTCAATGCCATGTCCGACGCCGATAAGGCGGCCTACGTGGCCAAGAAGTGACGATCAGGCGCGGCGGTTCGCTGCCGCGTCTTACGTGCTCGTGAGCGCCGCCAGTACAATGTCGGCCCGTTCGGCGACACTCCGCTTCGCAAGCACGTGCACCTCATAACCAAGGGATGGGTAGGCGGCGCAGAGCCGGTCGTACTCTTCCACTGCCGAGGCGAAATCGTGCCTACGATCGGCATCCTGCGAAAAGATTTCAGGCCATGGCGGGGTGAGGAACACCTTCGTGTTGTACCGATGTTGATGCAGGAATCGAGCAAGAGTCGGCTCTCGGGTAATGTGCTGGAGCGCGGCGGCCGCGTCGATCAGTCCTCGATCGAAGAATACCCATCCGGTGGTCTTCCGAGCGGTTGCGCGATCGCTAAGCGCCACCTCGATGGCCCGGCGCGCGAAGGCCTCTGGATTGCGCCATGGAAGCGACTCACCGCCAGACTCTCGCTGCTCCGCGATAATGCGGCGTCCCGGCTCTTCGACAACATTGTACCCGCGTCTTTGGAGCTCGGTGAGCAGGGTGGATTTACCACCCCCTGAGCATCCGGAAATAACGACAAAGCGATTCATCAGACCTCCTCTTTCCTCACGGTAGGTTGAACAATGGCCGGCTACGGAACCGATGAAGGCTTCACGGCCTATGTGGCCGCGGCCGGCTATACCGTGCCGAGTGGCGCGAACATCACGGCAGCCCGCCAGCGCGGCAGCGTCTATATAGACGGCTTCTATGGCAGCCGGTTTCCCGGCATTCCCACTGGGGGCCTCGCGCAGGAACGTGCTTGGCCGCGAACTGGTGCGGTCGATGCCTACGGCAATGTTATCGCGCCGCACGTAATCCCGCAGCAGGTCGTGAACGCCTCCTATGAGGCAGCATTTCTGGAAATCACTCGACCTGGCTCGCTGTCGCTGACCGTCGATCCGTCGCGCCAGATTAAGCGGCAGAAGGTCGAGGGGATCGAGCGCGAGTTCTTCGAGCCTGCAGCCCGCGGTGGCTTCTTTGCGCCCAACGCGCCGATCTCATCGATCATTGAGGGCATTCTTGCCCCGCTGCTCGGCTCGGCAGCACCGCTTCCTGCAATCCTGGTGGTGTGATGTCGTCCTTCTATGACGAGATGCGCGAGTTCGCCACGGAGATGCTCGGCGAGTTCAAGCAGGGCGCCGTGAAACTGAAGCGCGTTACGACCGCGCCGGGTCCGAACGAATGGACGCCAGGACCGGAGGTCGAAACGCTTTACGATCTCTCCGCCACCGTCAGGCGCATACATCAACGGTACGAAGGCGGCGTGCTGATCGTCGAGACTGGCGATCAGGTGCTGTTCGCTGTATCGAGCGTGACGCCGGCCCTGACTGACACGCTCGTCATCGACGGCCGGGAGCGCGCGATCACGAATCTGACGCCCATTCCTGCCGCCGGCGAACCGGTGGTGTGGAAGGCGTGGTGCGCGGCTTAGAAGACGGCCAGATATTTCAGCAGCGAAACGATGCCGATGATGATGACGACGATCGTCGCGATTTGCTTGGCCCGCCCGTCGATAGGAAGCATCCGGATCAGGTAAAGCACCAGGATCACCACAAGAAAGGTGATCAAGACGCTGATTATCATACTCATATCTATCCCCTCAATGAACGCTCGCTCAACTCGGGCCGGCGGCAATGGTTCCGGACCCGATGCCCCGACCAACCCGTGACCTGATCGCCGAACTGCTCGCCACCTATGACGAGCGCCTGCGCACCGCGTTCCTCTCGGCGATCGATGACATCCGGAATGCGATTGTCCTCCGGGTGGTCGTCGAGCGTCTGGAGCGCGGCGATGTGACCGGTGCCATAGAGGCAATGCACCTCGATCCGGATGCCTTCGCCCGGCTGGAACTGGCGATCGCGGAGGCATACAACGCCGGTGGCTCGTCGACGGTCGAAAACCTGCCGAGGATCACCGATCCGGAAGGGGACCGTGTCGTCTTCCGTTTCGGGGCTCGCAACGCCGAGGCAGAGGCGTGGCTGCGCGAGCACTCGTCAACTCTCGTGACGAGGATTGTGGAGGACCAGCGAGAAGCTATCCGCACCGCACTGACCGAGGGCTTGGCTGAGGGGCGAAACCCGCGTTCAACGGCTCTCGATGTTGTCGGGCGCATCTCTCGCACCACCAACCGTCGCGAGGGCGGTATAATCGGCCTCACAGCGTTTCAGGAGCGCGCCGTTGCGCGTGCGCGGCAGGAACTGCTGTCTGGCGACCGCGCGCTTCTGCATGCCTATCTGGAGCGCGGCAGGCGGGACAGGCGCTTCGACCGGACCGTGGCCGCTGCAATTCGTGAGGGGAAGCCAATTCCCCGCGAAATGGTCGACCGGATCACAGGCCGGTATGCGGATCGGCTTTTGGAACTGCGCGGCGAGATGCTGGCTCGCACTGAGACGATGACGGCGCTAGGCAAGAGCCGGGACGATGCTATCCGGCAGCAGATCATCGCGGGGAAGGTCGATGCGCAGGACGTGACGAAGGTCTGGCGCAGCGCCGGAGACGGGCGCGTCAGGCACACCCATCGAATCCTGAACGGCAAGTCCACGCCCATGGATGGCCTCTTCCAGAGCCCGAGCGGTGCCATGCTGCGCTATCCTGGCGATCCGAACGCGCCGGGGGCAGAGATTGTCGGCTGCCGCTGCTGGCTGGAGTACAAGATCGACTACTTCGCCAGTGTAGTGCGCCGGCAGAGGGCGGCGTAGGTGGCCCAGTCCTTCAGCGCCCAAGTGGATGACTGGGTCTTCAGGGTCGAGGGAGCGATCGAGGCGGTATTTCGCGAGGCGGTCCAAGAACTCGTCTCCCAGATGCAGGCGCTGGTTCCGGTAGATACCGGCTTCCTTCGCGCCTCGCTCCGAGCTTCAACCGCTGCCATGCCGGTCCTCTCGCTGGACAATCCGGGCGGCACGTTCACGCCCGACTATGGTCAGATCGAGCTCGTCATCATGGCCGCGGATGTCGGGGAGACGATCTACCTCGGTTACACGGCAAAATACGGCGCCTATGTTCACTACGGCGCAGGCGGGCGGCCGCCGCGGCCATGGGTGGACATGGTTGTTCAGCGCTGGCAGGCGATCGTTGCGGACAAGGCGAGGGAGATCAAATCTCGTCTTGGCCTTTAACGCCGGGCACCTCGTCGGAACCGGTTTCCGACGCATAGAGCAGTGCGAGCGCCAGTCCTGAAAGGGCCTGCCGGGCCGCCTTCAATGCAGTGTCGGCCCTAACCGTCTCGCCCGGTGTGTCGCCGAGCGCGCGGCGCGCGGCCGTGAGCAGATCATGGGCCTGGTTGTCGCTGAGCGGCTTCATCGACAGAGGAATAGCGCAGAATGCCTGCCATAGAAACAGCCCTGTGGCTGGCTCTGCGCGCCCGTGTAGAGACCCTCGTGCTCACGCCTGCGCTGCCGATTGCCTGGCCGAACGAGAGCTTTTCGCCGCCGCTCACGGGCTATCTGCGGGTGAATTGGATACCAAACCTAAACCGGCGGCTCTTCCTGCGCGGCTCCGATCCTCACCAACGGCTCTCGCTGCTGCAGATCGATGTGTTTGCCAAGCTCAACAGGCCGGTGGGCGAGGCGCTGGAGGTTGCCGGCAAGGTGGCCGCGCATTTTCCGGCCGACCTGAGCATGGGCGCGCATGGCGTGATGGCGCGGGTCACCAAGGCGCCGGATGTCGCGCAGCCGTTGCGCGAAGACACGCACTTGATGGTGCCAGTCACCATCTCGATCGAGGCAATCCACTAGGAGATCAGCCATGACACAGGTCGTCTATTCGACCCAGCCCGTCCCGAATATGGAAGGGCGGACATTTAAGAACCCCCGCAGTTTCCTCGCGCCCGTCAAAGGTGCGACGAAGGTCTATCTCAATGGCGATTGGCCGGCCGTGAAAGCCGCCTACGAGCAGATCGGCGTGCCGGTGGCCGATGTAAGTGAGATGCGCGCTCTTCCCAAGACCAGGGCGGAAGAGCAGAAGTAATCCCCTACGAAAGGACAGAACCATGACGGTGACAACCGCATCGGGCTCGAAGGTATTCATCGGGCCTACCACGGCCGCCGACTCGGCGGCGGAATATGCCGCGCTGACCTATGTCGAGATCGGCGAGGTGCAGAGCCTTGGCGAGTTCGGCGACCAGGCCAATGATGTGACCTTCACGTCCCTTTCGGACGGCCGGGTGCGGCACCTGAAGGGCGCCCGGGACGCTGGTGTGCTCGCGCTGGTGTGCGGTCGCGATCCTCTCGATGTCGGCCAGCAGGCAGCGAAGGCGGCCGAGCGGACGAAGTTAGCATATGCCTTCAAGATCGAGGCCGCCGATGCCCCCGACGAAGATCACGCCGACAGCATCTTCTATTTTCACGCACTGGTGCAGTCGGCGCGTGACGCGTTCGGAGAGAACGATGCCGTCGTGACGACCACGTTCAACCTCGGCATCACCACCGCCATCATCGAAGTTCCCTCAGCCCCGGTGGTGCCGTAATGGACCTCTCCAAGTTCGACGGCCTCGCAAAGACCTTCGATGAAGGCGTCGAGGTCGATATTCGGCATCCCGTGACCGGCGAAAAGCTGGGCATGACGGTGACTGTGGCCAGCTATCAGAGCGAGCGGGTGAAGAAGCTGCAGCGTAAGATGGCCAATCAGGCCCTGCGTGAGCAGCGCCGCAATCCAAAAAAGGCGGCCACCATCGAAGAGGTCGAGGAAAAAGCGCACGACCTCATGGTCGCGGCGGTGATCTCCTGGACCGGCTTCGAGCGCGATGGCAAGGAGTTGCCTTGCACGCCAGAGAACGTCCGCGCCGTCGTTTCCAATCCCGACCTGTGGTTCATCGCCGAGCAGATCGACAAAGCGGCTGAGGACAGCCAGGCTTTTATGACGGCCTCGCAAACGATTTGATTTCGTTTGCCGAGGCCCGCTTTGCCCCGGGCGGCGCTGATCTGCAGCCCCCCGAAGCAACCGCGCACGTTTGGGACTGGTACTGCGATCTCTCCGTCTCGTTCGGCGGGATGGGCGGCACGAACTTCCATTCTGAGATCGAGGCCTTTGCCCGCCTCACCGGTGCCGAACCTTCTCCGTGGGAGGTCGACATGCTCCGGGCGCTATTTCGCGTCCACATGGCAGCCCTGGACAAGCGTTCCAAGCAGGGGCCACAGCGGCCGACCGCCGAGGCCTCTGACGGAGCAGGGGTGAAGGGGCTACTGCGGGGCATGGGGGCGAAGACAGCTAAGCGTTGATTCCTTCTGCGGTGACGCTCGCCGCCTTCTCCAAAGCCTCCTCCGCCCACTGGTTGAGACTTTTACCCGAAAGCTCAGCGGCAAGGGCCGCCTTGCGATGAAGCTCGGGCCGAACGCGGAACATCATCTTTCCGGAGTAGGGCTTCTGCGGGTCCTTTCCGATCTTGGCGCACGTATCGATGTAATCGTCCACGGCTTCGTGAAAGGCAGCTTTCAAGCTTGCCACGCTGTCGGCATGGAACCCGATGACATCGTTGATGCCGGCGATACGGCCGACGAAGATTTCGTCTTCCTCGTCGAACTCAATCCGAGCGGCATAGCCCTTGTAAGTCATGGTGTTCACGGCACTACTCCAATCTGCGAAAGGAACTCACGGGCATCCTTGACCTGATAGCGCTTGGCTTCTTTGGCCGGGTGAGGGCGATGGAACGTCGCAACGATGCCATCTTTCTCGAACCTTACCCGAGAGCCGCTGCCTTCGATCACGGTAGCGCCCGTTGCGACAAGCAAGCTCTCGATGTCGGCCCAATCTATCGTGCCGGATACCGGGTTGCGAAAGACTGCCGCCAACGTCTTTTTGTGCTTGCTGTTCATGCTAGCAATGTAGGCCAGACATCGCCGAAATGCAAGCGCAAAGTGCTAGCAAATGTGAATGGTCGGGGAGTAGCTGATCCTTAACGGTTCAATTCCTCAACTGGTTCTTTTGACAGTGAGCGAATTAGGTCATCGCATAATGGTTTTGTGAGTTTGCCGTCCGCGTTCGGCTGTTGCGCTTCCACAGCGGCGATCATCTCGGCCGCGGATGAGCCCAGCAACTTGTGTGCGTGTTCCTT
Organism: Chelativorans sp.; assembly: GCF_031180965.1. Taxonomy (GTDB): domain Bacteria; phylum Pseudomonadota; class Alphaproteobacteria; order Rhizobiales; family Rhizobiaceae; genus Chelativorans. The sequence goes on along the minus strand of NZ_JAPSLH010000037.1, from coordinate 12,014 downwards.
GGCGGCTGCATATGCCTCCGAATCTCCCGTTACCGGGATGCAGTGATACGCCGTTGCAAGTCTGAACCCGGCCTCGTTCGCGGCATCCTGGTCGGAGGCTGCTGCGCCAGTCATCAACATCAACGCAATCAAGGCTCGCATCCTCGTCCTCCCTAAAGGGGCGAGACGCTACCGCACGACAAGGAGAGGAGCAATGGAGATGGTGAGCTTCACCGAGTTCCGTCCCGCGCCGCTCACGATCGACGTTGACTCACCTGACTGGCTGCCGCTCGAAGTTCCTCCGCCAGACGCTCCGCCCATTCCACTGACAGCCCAAACGATTGCTCGTATGTTGAAGCAGGGGCAACTGTTACCAGAACGGGTGCTAATGGTGTTCCATGCGGATTTGGAGCAGCTGTGATGGGCATCCCGATCAACGCAGATTTTGCTGCGAATGATTGTCGTTGCTCTGCCGTGGTGCCTTCTTCCTTTAGCTTTCGGTCCTTCAAGGCACGAAAGGCTGCTCTTGTCCGCTCAACGAGCTTTGCGCCGAACTCGACGGACATAGCCAGTTCGACGATGTTACCCTGAGCATCCGAGATCTTCAGCAGACAGGCTTCCTGGCGTTCGTTCAGCGTTATGCGATCATCGAGATCGACCGGCTGAAAGCGCATAGATTGTGGCATCTTTCCCCTCCCTTTCCCGATCCTCAGCTTAACCGCCCTTTCGTAGGAGAGTCCATTGGCTGATCTGGCGACTCTAGGCATCGCCGTCGACAGCTCGCAGGCGGAGCGCGGCGCGATCTCGCTCCAGAAGCTCTCCGGCGCTGCCCGCATGGCAGAGCAGGCGACCAAGGGGACGGCGTCAGGAGCCCGTGCTGCTGCCCAGGCGAATGCTGTCGTCGCCAGTTCCGCCGACGTTGCGGCGGCTTCCCTGACCCGGCAGGCTGGCGCTGCTCGTCAGGCCGCAGTGGCTGTCAACGACAATATGCGGCGTATGGGCGGCGGCTTTTCCGGTCTTGCTGCCCAGGTTCAGGACATCGGGATTACCGCGGCGATGGGCATGAACCCGATGATCATCGCCCTCCAGCAAGGAACCCAGATCGCCGGTCAAATGGAAGCGGCTATGCAAAACGGTGGATCGGCGGCAGGCGTATTCAGGCAAGCCCTCTTGTCACTGCTGTCTCCGGTTTCTCTGCTGGCAATTGGTTTGACAGCACTGCTTGCGGCCGGCCTGCAGATGGTGGACTGGCCTGCTGCCGCGGCATGGGCTCTGGATATGCTCGCGGGTGCTCTTGAAACTGTAGCGCCGTATGCGGTGGCTGCCGCAGGTGCATTGGCTCTGATCTATGCGCCCTCCATCGTCACCGGACTTGTCAGCCTGATCGCCTTGATCGCTCGTGTTGGCGTAGCCGCCTTGGCTGCCGCCGGATCATTTACGGCAGCTTGGCTCGCCGCCATGGGTCCTGTGGGTTGGTTGGTCACTGCTCTCGCCGCGGTCGGCGCCGCGGCATACCTTCTGCGCGACGAGATCAAGCAAGCTATAGGCGTCGACGTGGTCGCCATCATGAAGGGCGCCGGAAACTTCATCCTCAGCTCATTCGAAGTCGTCTACTCCGAGATGAAGTTCCTATGGGCGACCTTCCCGGAGATCATTGCAGTAGCTGTTTTTAGCGCAGTCGATTTCCTTATCTCAGGCGTCAACAATATGGTGCGGGCCGCAGCCGCCGGCATCGACGAATTGATCTCCTACGCGAACAAGATTCCCGGCGTGAAGTTGGAGCCGATCGGCGACCCCGGAGACCTGATAAGCCCGATCGGAGATGGCGGAGCTGGAGCAAGATTGGGCGCGGCCAACAGAAACCAAGCCGCAGAATACGAGCGCATTATGGCCCAAGATCGCCTCGGCCAGTTTGGCGCTGCAATCGGTGAGGGCGCCTCCGCAGCTTCGGAGAAGCTCCGCGAGCTTGCCACCTGGATGACGACTGTCGACGAGAAGGGCAAGAAAAAGCGCGGAGCGAAAACAGAGGCCGAAAAGTACCAAGACGTCGTCGATGGAGCGAACCGCCGTATCGCCACTCTCCGCGCCGAGCAGGAGGCCCTCGGGCTGACGGAGTTCGAAGCGGCAAAGCTTCGCTACGAGACCGATTTGCTCAACGAGGCCCAGCAGAAGGGCATCACTCTAACCGAGGGCCAGCGTGCAGCCCTTTCCGCGCTCGCCGGAACAATGGCCGGCGTTGAGGTGGCGACTGAGCGGGTAAAGGAGGCCATGGCCTTCGCGAAGGACCTGACGCGAGGTTTCATCAATGATCTCCAATCGGGACTTGAGCAGGGCAAGGGCTTCTGGGAGAGCTTCGGCAACGCTGCACTGAATGTGCTGAACAAGATAACAGATAAGCTGCTCGGCGACGTGCTCGACGCCATTTTCAGGGTGAGCAACGCGGGCGGTGGCGGTGGCGGCGGAATATTCGGTTGGCTCGGCAAGCTGCTTGGCTTCGGCGGTGGCGGCTATTCGCCGGCCGCCTCCTCAGTGCTCGCGGGCGGTGGCGCTGGCCTCTATGCAAACGGCGCTGCATTCAACCGCGGCAACGTCATCCCGTTCGCCGCCGGCGGTATCGTGACCAGCCCGACGGTGTTTCCGATGGCGAAGGGGATCGGCCTGATGGGCGAGGCCGGACCCGAAGCGATTATGCCGCTGCGGCGAACGCCGGACGGGCGGCTGGGGGTGGAAGCGCGTGGAGCGGTGAACGACGCTCCGCAGCGCGTCAGCATCAACGTTAATGTGAGTGGCGCGCGCGGGAATACGGAGATCCGGGACATGGTGGCTGAGGGCGTGCAACAGGGCCTCACCCAATATGATCGTGAAGTCCTTCCGCGCCGATGGAGCCAAATCGCTCGCGACCCGAACGCTGTGGGTTGACTATGACTTTGAACTTCCCTCTTCCGCTCACTGATTTCGCCGATTTGCTCAGCATTGAGACCGTCGCGTGGAAGCTGGAGCGCTGGGATGAGTATTCCGGGCTCGGCAATGGCGATGTGATTGCCGCCGAGCTCGCGCCTCCGCGCTGGTCTGGCGACGTGTCGATCGCGCCGATGTACAACGACGATGCTGCGAGCGTTCAGGCGCTGATCGAGAGTTTGGATGGCGCGATCAACAGCTTCTATCTTTATGCCCCTCAGAAGGCATTCCCAATGGCCGATCCTGATGGAACGCTTCTCGGTAGCGCTACTCCTACGATCGGCTCCCTCGGGGCGAACAACAAGTCATTGACGGTGTCAGGGCTGCCGGCAGGCTACGTCCTCACGAGAGGAGACCTCTTCTCCTTCGACTACGGCACGAACCCGGTCCGGCGAGGCTTTCATCGAGTGGCGGAGACTGTCATGGCGTCAGCTGGCGGCGTCACGCCCTCCTTCGAAGTTCGCCCTCACTTTCGGCCGGGGGTGACCACGGGGCGTCCTATCACGCTAATCAAGCCCGCCGCCAAGGTCTTCATCATGCCCGGCAGTTTCAATCCAGGGACCGCGTCCGGTCCGATCACTTCGGGCATGTCGTTTCAGGTGATGCAGCGCCCATGAGATCCTATGTCGATTCCGCCAGCGCCGCTGCGATCCAGTCTCGCACGGGCATCATCCCGGTCAACTTCATCTGGATCCAGGCGAAGAACCGCCAGACGGGCGAGATCGAGGCCGTTGGCTTCTGGAGCGGCTGGGATGCCGTCACGGCGCCCGTGCTCAACCCGGATACGATGTTGCCGGTGGTGCGGCCGTACCAGGCAGGCGGTTCCGTCATCGACGTGCCGGCAATTCCGCTGGAAAGTGATCTGACGATCCGCACCATTCGCATTCGGCTTTCCCAGATCAACGACGCGGTCGAGAACGCAATCCGCGGCTACGACCCTCGCCTGGCTCCGGTCGAAATCCATCGCGGCTTCATGGATACGAATACCCACCTTCTCGTCGCCCCCGCGCTCCCTCGCTTCATCGGCTGGATCAATGGCGCGCCGATCAGAACGCCGGCAGTCGGCGGCGAGGGTGGGATCGAAATCGCCTGCGTCTCGCACACCCGGTCGCTGACCAAGGTGAACCCGATGCGCCGGTCCGACGAGCAGCAGCGGCTTCGCCAGGACGATCGCTTCCGCCGCTATACCGGTGCCGCTGGGGCTTGGCTGCAGAATATCCATTGGGGCGAGGCGAAGTCGAAGGACTCTTCCAACCCGACGTTCGGACCGCTGCCGACATGGAGATAAGCTCATCTGCGATCAGGCGCCTTCCGGACTGGCGCGGCAGGCTGTTCGCCTATGTCGAGGAAGTGGCGCGGAAACCCTTCACCTGGGGTCATCACGATTGTGCGCTCTTTGCCGCCGGTGCGGTCGAGGCGATGACTGGTCACGACATCGCTGCGCCCTTTCGAGCCCGCTACAAGACGCTGCCAGGCGGTATGCGGCTGCTGAAGCGCAAGGGCTCCAGGGATCATGCCGAGTATGCCGCATCGATCTTTGAAGAGATCCATCCCTCGCATGCACAGGTGGGCGACCTCGCGGCGATCGATGATGACGGCCATATCGCTCTCGGCGTCGTCCAGGGGGCTCGCATCTACGTTCTGAGGCCGGAGGCGAGGGGCATCGGCACGGTCGAATTGCTGCACGCCGCGAGAGCCTTTCGCGTGCCCTTCGCCACCACCTAAACGAACCAGACAGGTCCGACATGAAGCTTCTGCGTCTCGCGGCGTGGACCATCTGGTTCATGCTTGCATGGACGGCGCTTGCGCACGCTGGGCCCGTCGGCGCCGCCATTGGCGCTATAGCGACATGGTTCGCCAAGGGCAGCGTCCTTGCTAAGGTCATTTCGCTTGCATTCGGCATAGCGCTCAAGGTTGGCGGCTCGCTGCTTCTGCAGGCGACGGCGAAGAAGCAGGCGCAGCCCGGCATCACGGCTCAGGTACAGCTTGGGGGCGCTAACTCCGGCTCCTTCATCGTCGGCACCTATGCCACCGCCGGCCAACTCGAATATATCGGGACGTGGGGTAGGTCGGGGAAAACACCGAACGCCTACGTCTCGCAGGTGATTTCCCTTTCGGACGTGCCGCTTTCGGCCATCCTTCCGCGCATCTGGGTGAACGGCGAGACCTGTACCATTGACTTCGGCAATCTCGAAGGCACGGGCTATGTCGTTCCGGAATTCACCGAGGGGCTGGGCGGCGATCATTTCTGGGTAGCCATCGAGTACGGCACCCAGACGGCGGCCAACGCCTTTCTGATGGAGAAGTTCGGCGGCGATGCGGAGCGCCCGTGGAAGGCCGACATGATCGGCCGGGGCGTGGCCTATGTCATCGTCACGGCTCAGTTCAATCGCGAGCTCTTCACCGCTATCCCGCAGGTGCGCGTCGAGACCCAGGGCATCAAGCTCTACGACCCGCGCAAGGACAGCACGGTCGGCGGCTCTGGTGCCCAGCGCTGGGGACAGGAGGCCACATACGAGTTCACCGACAACCCGGCGGTGATCATCTACAACATCCTGCGCGGCATCTATTTCCAAGGCGAATGGGTCTATGGCCCGAAGGTGCCGGCGCCGCGACTTCCGCTGTCGAACTGGTTCGCGGCAATGAACGAATGCGACGTGCTCGTCGCGAAGGAAGGAGGTGGCACAGAAAAGCAGTTCCGCTGCGGCTACGAGATCAAGGTGGCCGAGCAAGAGCCGATCGATGTCATCCAGGAGCTTTTGAAGGCCTGCAATGGCCGCATGGCCGAGATCGGCGGCATCTACAAAATCCACGTCGGTGCCCCGCCGCTGCCCGTCTTCTTCTGCTCCGACGAGGACTTCGTCGTCACCACCGAGCAGGAATATGACCCATTCCCCGGCCTTGAAGCCACGTTCAACGGTGTGGCGGCGACCTATCCGGAGCCGGAGGCGGCATGGGAGATGAAGGATGCGCCGCAAAGGCGCTATCCGGAATACGAGGCTCAGGACGACGACCGGATCCTGCTTGCCGACGTGCAATTCAATGCGGCTCCGTTCGCGCTGCAGGTACAGCGGCTGATGAAGGCGCTGGCGCTGGAGAACCGGCGCTTCCGCAAGAACAACGGCACACTGGCGCCCGCCGCCTTCATTCTCGAGCCGCTTGACGTGATCTCGTGGACGAGCGCGCGCAACGGCTATGTCAGCAAGCGCTTCCTGATCAATTCGATGGACGACCAGGCGAACGTCAATCAGGCGGTCGCGCTGATCGAGGTCGATCCTTCGGATTATGACTGGTCGCCGAGCGACGAAATCCCGTGGACAGTAGGTCCGCTGGTGCCGCGCTGGCCAGTGCCTCAGCCCATGACGGGCTGGCAGGTGCAGCCGGCCATCTTCTACGATGCGACGGGCAATGCGCGCCGCCCCTCCATCGAGGTTTTTTACGATGGGGACCAGGAGGACGTGCGCGCCGTGCGCGTGCTGGTGAGGCTCGCGGCTACCGATGCGATCGTCTTCGATGGCGAGGTGCCGTTCGACAGGTCGTTGCCCGGCGACCCGAACTATCCGACAAGCTCCACTATCCTGAACGGCGTCTTCCTGCCGAACACGGGATATGAAGTTTCGGGCAAATACATTCCGTTCTCGGGCCGTGCGACGGAATGGTCGGCGTGGCTGACGGTCGTTACGCCGGATGTTCGCTTCGGCCCCAGCGACATCTACCCGATCGACATCGGGCAGCTGGGGCAGGAGGTAAAAAACCTGCTCGACTGGATGGGCGGCAACGATCGTACAATCTGGGATGAGATCGAGCGGCTGAACCAGCTCGTCTCCGATCAGAGCGGGCAGAACTTCCTCGATAAACAGGAGCTGCGCCGCGAGGTCGTTGCCACGGCTGGGAACCTCTCTGCCAAGTTCACCGAGCAGATCACCGTTGCGGTCAGCGCAACACAGGCTGTGGCGCAGCGCGTCGAAGTGCTTGAGGCGAAGTTCAACGACCCTGCCACGGGTCTTCAGGCGACTGCAACGGCCCTGAATGCGGTCACCGCGCGCGTGAGCACGGCCGAGGGAAACATCAGCGCCAACACTTCGGCGATTACCCAGCTCACGAGCCAGGTCGGTGCAGTTTCGGCAGACGCGCTGTTTCGGGCGGAGAGCTATGCCGACTGGGCGGGGGGATGGGCAAGCATTGGCCTGCGAACGCGCGTCAGCACCTCCCTCAGCTTTGCGCAGGCAGCGGTCCTTCTGCAATCCAAGTCGGACGGCACGGCGCGCGTTGCCCTGGTAGCGCCGCAGATCGTGCTCGCCAATGACGTCAATGGCAGCATCGCTTTCGCGCCCTTCGTGTTCCAAGGCAACACGGCCTACATGCAGAACATCAAGGTTCAATGGGCCGACATCGTCAACGCGGACATCACCTGGGCGCAGATCCAGAACGCGGTGGTCAACAATCTTCAAGTGACCAACGCGATGATCGCCAACCTTGCCGTCGACACGCTGAAGATCGCGGGCGACGCGATCCACGTCACGAACAATGCATACGACGCCGCGACCGTCACTGTTCAGCAAACGGGATATTCTGACGTCATTTCCCTTTCCCTCACGGTCCCTGCAAGCTCATTGAACGTCCGCATAATATTCGCCTGCATCACCTCAAACGTGAATCTCGCGTTCCTTGTCGACGGCACGGAGATTACCAGGTTCAACGGCGTATCGGGGGGTGCGATAATCCCCGGAAACATCAGCAACGTCCAACTGGAATATGTTTGGCTTGCACCCACGGCGGGAGCCCACACCTTCACCATCAGGGCTCAGTCGAACCAGTCGGGAACGGCCGGCGTAAGCGAACGTCGGTTACACGTGCAGGCACAGCGCCGTTAGACCCTCCACATCCTAGGAAACCCAAATGGCCGAGAATGAACCCGGTGCGGCACCCGCTGCGCCGCAACAACACGTCGTGCCCACCGATGCCGTCGGTGCGCTGTTCCAGCGCCGGTGGGAGCAGGAATGCAGCACAAGCCTGCTCCTGGCGGAGGAGGTCAGGAAGCTGAGCCTCCTCGTCCAGCAGCAGCGTGACGCAATGGAAGCGATGAAGGAACGGCTCGAAAGGGCGGAGAAGAAGAATGCCGGGAAGACCTGATTATAGACCGGCCGGCGCGACGATCACGCTCACGGCAGGAAGCACAGCCTTCACTACGACCGGTGCGGCGCTCCAGATGGCCGCGGTCAATACCGGCGACACGATATGGGTCAACGGCCTGTTTCTGATCATCGGAACCATCACGGGGCAGAATGCCGGAACGCTTGCCGATCCTTGCCCGGCAGGCGCCGCCGGCACGCATCCGCTCGTCATCCGCTACCAACCCGACGGCTCGCGGCTCTCCGCCTTCGTGCAAGACCTCACGACCAAGCTGGCGAGCGGGAACGTGGATGCCTTCGCGGGGCTGACTCTCGCTGCCGACACGCTGCCCTATGGCACGGGCGCGGGGCAGATGGGGTTGACGGCGCTCACGGCAGCGGCGCGCGCACTGCTCAATCTTCAAGGCACGGCCGCCGTTAACAAGCTGCCCTTCCTCGACACTTCCGGCTCCGCCGCCCTCGCCGACCTGACACCATTTGCACGCACGCTTCTGGACGACGCAAACGCTGCAGCCATGCTCGGCACGCTCGGAGCTATGCCGCAGACCAGGACTATACCCAACGGGAACTATAATCAGGCAATCGAGAGCGGCCTTTACACGGGCGCGGGCGCCGGTGCTGCGAATGCCCCTCCGGGTAGCGTTCTGCCATACGGGCCGCTGCTGGTGCAAAGATCGACCTTTGCTATCACTCAGATCGTCACGTTCGCCTATGCCGCCGGTGGCGCCGCGGTGGAGATGGCCATGCGTGGGTCGAACGACAGCGGCGCAACTTGGTCGCCGTGGCGAATGCTCGTCGAAACAGCGGGCACGAATGGCAACGGGCGCTACGTGCGTTTTCAGGACGGCTCACAGCTCTGCAGGCATACCATAACGATGACTCCTGCATCTCTCGTAGCCGCCGGCGCGATCTTCAGGGACGTTACCAGCATGCCGTGGTGGACCTTTCCTGCTGCTTTCGCTGAAGCGCCCTCAGTTCGTATCGCGCCGAGGAGCACCATCTATTGGGCTGGCGCAGGCCAGATAAGCGCAACGGCAACCACCGAAACCGTGATCTATTGCTATACCAACTTTTCGGCATCGATCACGGTTGACCTTTTCGCATTCGGGAGATGGCAATGAGAATATCGTTCTCCCCCCAGCGTCGCTGGGCCACCGCGCTGGTCGTGGAGAAGACCAGCGGCGATCGGTTGCGCATCAACGGAGAGTTGTTCAACTTCAATGCGATTCCGGACGGAGGAACGATCCCGGCCGGCGAAATCCCTTGCGAGTGGATTGTCGGTCCCGTCGAGCGGATCGATGGGGAGGTGCGCGTCACACTCATCTTGCCGCACGGACCGAACCCGTCGCATGCCGTCGCCTTTCCGGAGCCAATCACGGTGACGGAGGACGGGCCGATCGAGGTGCCGTCTGATCCGGAGCCGTCCATGGCAATCGAGGAGCCAACCAATGTGGACGCCTGATCCCTCCATCATCATCACGGCCGAGCAGAAAGCTGAGCAGGCGCGCCAGCAGACGCTTGCTACCTTCAAGGCGGGCATACAGGCGCATATCGATGTGCAGGCGCAGGAAAGAGACTACGCCGACGGCCATGCACTCGCCAACTACGCCAACTCGACCGTTCCTCAATGGAAGGCAGAAGCCGAGACGTTCATCGCCTGGCGGGACGCCGTATGGGTCTACAGCTATGCTGAACTCTCCAAAGTCCAGGTAGGTGAGCGACCAGTGCCGGCGCTCGACGAGTTCTTAGCCGAGCTGCCCAACTTGGACTGGCCAATCCAGCCTGATCTGTCGTCGGTCTAGGGAGCGGTGGAGGCAGAGGCGGGCAGGCGGTCCTCGATTGACCTGCTCACATGAGGCCCGACCGGCCCGGTGGTCGAGCGCATAAAGCGCTTTTCAACACCCAAGTGAAGTCCGACAGAAAGGATATAGGCGGCGCCGATTGCCAAGAGGATCGCCGCTTCAGCGCTCAATCCATTGTCGATTGCCCAGTACATGACGGCGTATCCGAGAAGAGCGTGCACGACATAAAGCGGATAGCTGATATTGGCGAGATGATTGAACCCTGGGATCAACCGGATGCGGTCGTGCAGCAAGAACCCTGCGGCAAAAACCGCCATTGCGACGAGGTATCCAGCCATCCATTCCCATGTATAGACAGTGCGGTCCGAACAGAGCCACACGGCGATGCTCAGCGTCACGACCGCGGCATGGACGCCAAGAAACGATGAGCTGGAAATCTGCCTTGTGAACAGCGCGTGATAGGCCAGGCCCAGGATCAGCAATATTGACGCCCAGAGCTGGAAACCGGTGTTGCCGACTACGTTGTAAAGGCCATGATGAAGAGCAAGAGTGCTGGCGATTGACAGGGCAGCCACTGCGATCGCAGCGCCCACAAGGCCCCAAGCCCCGCGCGCAAAGACCCGCGCTCCGACGGCCGCCATTACAATGTAAAAGACAAGCTCCACCTCGAGCGTCCAACTGATGCCGTCGATGCGACCATACCCCAGAACGCCGCGCGTCAGGATGCCGAAGTGGGACAAAATGTGCGGCGTCGTGTAGCCAAAGTCAGACCCGGCATAGCGGGTGAGAACCCAAATCGATGCGATGACGGCGCCGAAGCCAGCGATGTAGACCGGAAAGATGCGGAGCGCCCGGCGCGTCATGAACGACATTCGGCTCCCTGACCGAATGGAAAACGGGATCACGAAGCCGCTGATGATGAAGAAGACTCCCACGCCGAACTGACCCAACACAGTTCCGTAACCCCCGATCAGGCTGACCACGCCGGTTGGAGCGGGAAGTTCGGCCAGTGGCGGTACCTGGAGCAGGCCTGCAAGGCCTTCATGATGCACGAAGAACGTGGAGCAATAGTGGGCGACGAGAACCGACAGTGCGGCCACGCCGCGCAGCATATGCGCAAATTCGATCTTCTTCGACATCAACGGCCCGCTGGGAAGTTCTCCCGGCCATACAGCAAATCCCGCTAGGATTAAAGCCGCGCGTCGCCCGGCCTTCACCAATTCGCCTGACATCCAAAAAGGACACATCCCATGCTTGACACTGCGACCGCTCGCGCGGTCCGGCGCATTGCCGCGCGCATGAAAGTCGAGGCCGAAGTGCTCATGGCCGTGATCGAGGTCGAGAGCGACGGCAAGACCTATGCGACTGTGGAAGGCCGCAAGGAGCCGCTGATCCGCTTTGAGGGGCACTATTTCGACCGGCGTCTCACGGGCAAGGAGCGCGAGCGGGCACGGAAGGAAGGGCTTGCCCATCCGAACGCCGGCGCGGTCAAGAACCCATCGAGCCAGGCCGCGCGCTGGCGGATGCTCAGGGCGGCTATGGCGATCGACGAGGACGCTGCGCTCGAAAGCGCATCCTACGGCGTAGGGCAGGTGATGGGCGCCCATTGGAAGGCGCTCGGCTACGAGAGCGTGCAGGCCATGGTCGCGGCGGTCCGGAAGGATGTCGCCGGCCAGATCGAGGCGATGGCGTGCTACATCGAGAAATTCGGCCTCGCCGACGAACTGCAGCGCAAAGACTTCACCGCCTTCGCCCGCGGCTACAACGGGCCGGGCTATTCGAGGAACCGCTACCACACGAAGATGGCGGCCGCCTATGCCCGACTATCCGGCAAGAAGCCGGTCTCTGCCGCGTCCGGCATGCTGCGCATGGGCTCCAAGGGCGCGCGGGTGAGGGAGCTTCAGGCGCTGCTCGTGCGCGCCGGCTACGCGGTCAAGGTGGACGGCGACTATGGGCCGAGCACCAAGGCGGCCTTGACCGAGTTCCAGCGCGCCAGAAAGATCACTGCAGATGGCGTAGCCGGTCCCGAGACCATGCGCGCTCTGTCGTCGTTCAAGGTCGCGCCGGAGGAGGTTCCGGGCTCGCTGGGGCCGCTGGAGACCGAAGAGGCGAAGCAGGGCGGTGCGGCAGTCGTCACCGGGGC
>NZ_JAPSLH010000051.1 GCF_031180965.1 Chelativorans sp. | reverse complement strand
TAGCCGGTCCCGAGACCATGCGCGCTCTGTCGTCGTTCAAGGTCGCGCCGGAGGAGGTTCCGGGCTCGCTGGGGCCGCTGGAGACCGAAGAGGCGAAGCAGGGCGGTGCGGCAGTCGTCACCGGGGCCGGTATTGAGACCGCGCGCCAGCAAATCGACAGCGCGGCCGATCGGCTTGCCGGCGTTCCCGGCCTCGAATGGCTATCCGGGGCGCTCACCATAGTCGCCGTGCTCCTCGTGCTCGGCGGCCTCTCCTGGGCAGCCTATGGCTGGTGGAAGAGCCGGCAGACCGACGAGGGCGATGCGGTGCCGGAGGCGGTGTGATGCTCGGCCTGGGCACATGGATCAAGCTCGGCGCGGCGCTCGCTGTGATCGCGGGTCTCGCCTGGTCGCACACCGCCGCTTACCGCGCCGGCAGAGCCGTCGAGCAGGCCGCCTTTTCCGAACAGATCAGGAAGGAGAACGAAAATGCTGGCAACGCGGCTGAGGATTGGCGCGCTCGCTATCGCCTCTGCATTGAGCGCGGCAAGCTGTTCGACTTCGAGACCGGCACCTGCAACGATTGAGGGCTTGCGTCCGATCGTCGGGACTGCACTCGTCGGAGCCGAGGGCAAGACGCCGGCCGATCAACAGGCGATCGATGAGACTGCCGCGGGACTCTGCGGCGCATCGGTATGGACGCCGACCGAATGCGCCAGGCATGGGCGCGAGAGCCGAAGTAAATGAAGAACCGCCGCGTCGAATACCTGTCCGCCTCGATCATGGTAGGATTGGCCGCTATTTTCGCGCTGCCTGGCGACACAATCCAAGAGAACGAAGCTTTCTCATATTTCATCCGCACCGGATGGACCGAGAAGCAGTTGGCAGTTCTCCTGGGCACCGTGGGATGTCTTTGGCTCGTCGCCCTCTGGGTGAACGGCCATCATCGACGAAGTCCGGTAGTCCGCTGCATGGGCGCCTTTGCCGGAGTGATGATCTGGTCTCACCTGACCTTCCTGTTCGTAAAGCACTCTCTTTCAGCGGGGGTCTGGTCGACAGGCGTCGCGGTGTATCTCACCCTGGCGCTTTTCGATCTCGCATCCTGCTACCGGAGCGCAGCGGACGCCTATGTCGCCAACATCAAGGAACGCTTCCAAGGCAGATCGGCAGGTGACGGATGACTCCGGACGATCAACAGAGCGTGATCACTTGGATCGTCACCATCATCATCGCATCCGTAGTCACCTTCGCCGGCGTGTGGAGCCGCAGGCGCGATCTCAATATTGAAACCGATTCCCAAAGAGGAAGGACAGGCGGCAACGCCCAGATGATGGAACAGCACCTCAATCGTCTGAACGAAATTGGGCGCGACTTGGAGAATGCAGTGTCGGTCCTCCAGGACATCCGACGGGCGCTCGAAGGGACCGCTAATCGGCAGGAAAAGATGGTCGGCGAGCTCGAGGCAATTTCCCGAACCATGGTGCGGGTCGAGAACGCGCAGGGTGCCATCGCCCTAGCGATCACTTCCATGAAGCACTTTGACGAGGTGCACGTGAGCATCGCGGCCCAGATCCGCGACGAGATCAAAAATATGCGGGAGAACAGATACCCGCCGCACCGCAAAGGGTGATTTCCGACTCGGCCCTTGAAACCTTTCCCACGCTACTCAGTTAGGGAACCGGAGCCCCTCACCCCGGGATCCCTTTCAGTACCAATTCGCCCCGCTGGCTCCGGCCGGCGGGGCTTTTTCGTTTCGGAACCTCTCTCGCTCCCTGCCGTTCCGGATGCATGCCCGAAGAAGCAGCTTACGACGAGGAACTCCAGGCATCGTTGCCCCGGTCGGCGACCATGGAAGGCGATGATCTTGCGATTGCTGCCGTTCGTCCGGATGGCTTGGTGATCGTGACGGACGGAGAGCGGTGGGCGCCCTACACGTCCCTTCAAGGGGAGCCGCTCGAGGGCAGCGATCTGAAGATAGTCCCCAGGTATGTCGAGGCAGGAGCCTTCACAGAGGCAAACTGCGTCTCGCTGACCGACGGCAGGAGAACTGCCGTCTATGTCCCGGTTCGGTCTGCTTGACCGCTCATTAGGAATGCAGTTGGTTTTGCGGCGGCTGCGCATCGGACGGCTGCATGCGCTCGCGGATGTTTCCCAGAACCGCAATGAACTCGTCCAGATCGTCGCGGGTGAGGGTGACTGTCGCGTCGTTGAGTTCGGGAAACTGCAGGGCAACCTGCGTGTCGTCGTCGTTCAAGAATGCGTTCAGGGTGATCATCTCGGCCTCCGCTTTGGTAGACGAGCGATGGCGAAAGCGTCCGGTCTCATCCCTCGTTCAATGTCGCGCCACGTCACCGGCGCCGCAACCGGAAAGCCGGGCCGAGCTCGTGGCGAGTAGGTGCCGATAGCGGTGGTGCCGCGGCCATTGCGGAGATAGTCGATGAACAGCTTGCCACGGCGCGCCGCCTGGGCGGAGGTGGTATAGCGCTCGTCCGAAGCCGCGAACTCCTGCGCGATCCTCTTTGCATAGGCATGCACCGCATTGTGCGTCATCTTCTCCGGCAGCGGCGCCATAAGATGAACGCCCTTGCCGCCGGTCAGCTTCGGCCAGGTCGCGAAACCTTCCTGCTTCAGGCGATCACGCAGGTTCAGCGCCGTCTCGACTACGAACTCCCACGGAATACCTTCACCCGGATCGAGGTCGAAGATCAGCGTGTCCGCGTGCTCGATGTCATCCACGGTGGCCGCCCAGGGGTGCAACTCCACGGCGCCAATCTCGACGAGGCCAAGCAAGCCGGCAAGGTCGTCCACCCACAGCCGGACTCCTTCGCCGCCCTCGCGCTTCTGGATGCGTAACTGGTGCACCTCCGGCGGGATCGGCGGAAGCGGGCCTTTATGATAGAACGTGGTGCCGCGCACATGTCGGACAAGCTTCAGCGGCCGGCCGCCGAGATCTTGCAGCGCGCGATCCGCCACCCGCGTCCAGTAGCCGACGAGCTCGTCCTTTGACGGCACGACCGCGTCCGGCAGGAGCTGAAGAATGTTCTCCTTTGGAACGCTGCCGCGGGTTCTCGCTACCTTGGGAGCTTTGCGCGCCGGCGCCCCGCTCTCTTCTCTCAACCCCTTGAAGACCGCCTCCCGTAGCAGGCCGTCGTCTGTTTCGGCTCCGTAGGCGATCTCGGCCTCGACAACGGGTTCCACCCAGGTTGCCTTTGGCTTTTTTATCGGCTGAGAGAGAGGGCTCTTGCCGGTGATATGACCGTCGAGCCTTTCCCTAATCTCCCGCGCCACGGCCATCGTGTAGCCGGTTTCAGCCTTGCCGGCATAGACCAGGCGGTCATCCTCCCACCTGCCGAGATAGAGCGAGGCAATCCGGCGCGGGCGTGCACCGAGCTTCTCCACGAACGCGATGATCGGAAAAGAAGCCCGCTTCGCGCATTTGGCCTTGATCCAGATTTCCTGCCGCCCTGATCGGTAGGGCGCGTCGCGCCGTTTCGAAACGATGCCCTCCAGGCCCAACTTGCAGGCGTGTCGGTAGACCTGCGCGCCTTCTTCAAGCTCGAGGAAATCGACATAGGCCAATGTGCCAGATTGGCTGGCGAGGAGGTCCTTCAGCAGGGCCTTCCGCTCGACAAGCGGGAGGTTGCGAAGATCGTATCCGTCAAGGTAGAGCAGGTCGAAGGCTTGGAAGGTGAGGCGGGTGGAGCTTCGCTTTCCGAGCTCTCGCCGCAGTGCCTGGAAATCCGGCAGGCCGGTCTTGCCGAAGACTGTTGCCTCTCCGTCCATGATAAGCTGGCGGCCGGCAAGGGCCTTTGCCGCCTCCGCGATCGGGGCGAAGCGTTCCGTCCAGTCCAGGCCTGTGCGGGTGTAGACCCGCACCTTGCCGTCATTGACCTGCAGCTGCGCCCGGTACCCGTCAATCTTGATTTCATGCACCCAATCATCGCCGTTGGGCGGCCGCTTCCGCAGCGTTGGCTGGCACGGTTCTATGAAGCCGGGGAAGGGTGCTCGTTTTGCATCGCGGTATTGCTCCAGCCAGGACGGCGGCCGGTGCGCCGGTTCAGATCGAACCGTCCGCTCGGCACGCAAGGCACTGGTACGCCGCACACTCGACAACAGACGAACTCCCGAACGCGGTACTGACGGGACTCAATCTCTGCTGCCGCGAATCGTTCCGGCGCCTAGCTTTTAGCGGGTCGCCGGGACGTGCTGGGCTTTGACCGGCGGCGATTGTTGCTTAGTGCTTCGTCTTCTCAGAAACGTGAGTAGGCCATTGCCGGTAGGTGATGGCGTGTATCTCTTTGGCCACGAGGCGGCATTTCTCCTGCTCTGCCTCCGAAGCCTGATCCCACTCCTTGCCGGTCACCACGCGGCAGAGGAGTTTCAGGTGCATCAGGCTCTCACGGTACTGCATCGCTGCCTCGTTCCTGCTCCCGATCCGGCCATGGCGGGTTGAGAATGTGGTTGAGTTCAGCCAGCGTGGCCAGCCAGTCCTTCTTCTCTGCCTCTGTGGCCTCCTCCCACTTCTTCCCCTTGAGCGCTTCAAAATCCCTGATCACTGGCTCGTCCTGGGTCACCGGTGTTCCTCCTCCACCATTCGCTCTAACAACTCCAAGGCCTCATCCGCCTCATGCTCTTCGAGCTGGCTAAGCGGTCCATCCGTCACCACGGTTGATCCGGTGGGCACGTAGTAGACCTCCCAAAGTCCATCACCGGTTCGGCGCTTTGCGTATCGCTTCGTCATCCGGTCCTCTACAGCGGGTTGACCGGCTCTATGCATTTTGGGCCCTTCGCCTTGTTCGAATTCACCTCCCGGCCGACGCGGTAGAACCGCAGTTGAGAGTCGATGTTCCTTTCGAACAGCAACGGCTTCAGCTTCTCGCCAGGCGTCGAAGGGTCCAGCCATTCGTCGTAAGCGGCCGGGTCCAGAATGGCGGGTTGGCGATCATGCAGCTGCGAGATCGGCGCGGCCGCAGGCATGGTGATGATCGTGCAGCTCGTCACGTCCAGCTTCTTGTTGTAGGCCCAGAGGCCGGCGAAGCTGAAAGGCTGATGATCTGGCAGGTGAATGTGCCAGGGGTCGCGGCCGTCGTCGCCGGGGTTCTTTGTCCACTCATAGAAACCATCGGCTGGGATCAGACAGCGCGTCGTCCTCCATGCATCCTTGAAGGCGCCGGAGCTGTCGGCCGTCTCGATCCGCGCATTGAACATGGCTGCCTTGGGCATCTCCTTCGCCCACCACGGGACAAGCCACCAGCGGCCAAGGTGGAGCTTGTGGCCGCCGTTCTCGCCGGCCGTGACGAACGGCACCTCGTCGGTAGGGCAGACGTTGTAGTTCGGTTCGTCATTGCGCTGCTTTTCCCAGTCCAGCGTCAGGCGGTAGAGGCGATGAATCTCAGACCAGGTGAGGTATCGGGTGAAACGGCCGCACAAATGTCACTTCTCCCACAAAATTGTTACCTTGCCGGTCTCCGGGTCCACCCC
>NZ_JAPSLH010000007.1:22086-185825 GCF_031180965.1 Chelativorans sp. | reverse complement strand
TAGCCGGTCCCGAGACCATGCGCGCTCTGTCGTCGTTCAAGGTCGCGCCGGAGGAGGTTCCGGGCTCGCTGGGGCCGCTGGAGACCGAAGAGGCGAAGCAGGGCGGTGCGGCAGTCGTCACCGGGGCTGGTATTGAGACCGCGCGCCAGCAGATAGACATTGCGGCGGAACGGCTTGCCGGCGTTCCCGGCCTCGAATGGCTGTCCGGGGCGCTCACCATCATCGCGGTCCTCCTCGTGCTTGGTGGCCTCTCCTGGGCCGCTTACGGCTGGTGGAAAAGCCGGCAGACCGACGAGGGCGACGCCATTCCGGAGGCGGTGTGATGTTCGGCCTTGGAACATGGATCAAGCTGGGTGCGGCGCTCGCAGTGCTGGCGGGTCTCGCCTGGTCGCACACCGCAGCCTACCGCGCCGGCGCCAATGACGAGCGCCGTGCCGCGCTCGAGCGCTCCGTCGACCTTCTCCGCGAAAGGAACTCCACCGATGAGACAATTCGCAATCTGGACGATGCTGCTCTTTGCCGGGCTCTCGGCGGCCGGATGTCAGACGACGGCACCTGTGAGTGAGTGCGACGGCTGGCGCAAGCTGACGCCGGCAGCACCGACGCGCGATTTCATCATCCGCAATGACCGACCCTTCGCAGAACATGTGGCGGCTCACAACACGTTCGGGGCGGGGAGAGGATGCTGGAGATGATCGTTCTTCGCCTGGCGACAGGCATCCGTGAGCACTTTCCTCAGCGTGTTTCGGAATGGGTGCTGACCGGCGCCATACTCGGCTGGGCCGCGGTTCTCTCCGGTGACGGAAACACCTTCGCGAATGCGCCCTCCTTTTCCGAACTGGCGCGCATGGCGGATGAGGACACTTGGGCCGTGATTTGCCTCGTGGTGGGGCTGCTGCGCCTCACCGCGCTGGTCATCAACGGCACCTTCCGAGCTTTCCCATACTCGCCGCACATGCGCGGGCTTGCCTCTTTCGCGGCCTGCATCTTCTGGGGACAGGTTGCGTTGGGCATGATGCTGGCGTGGCTCAACCATGGCGCAGCCGGGACCGGTATGGTGATCTACCTCGCCGCCATGGCGCAGGACGCGTGGAACCTCTTCAGAGCATGGGCAGACGTCGGTGCTTCACAGCAGGCGAGGGTGGTGAAGCGCGATGAACCTGGACTCTGAACAGATCGTCCCGATTGCCCAGCTCATCGGCTACGGCGTGCTCGGGATCCTCGCAGCCTTCGGCTTGTGGTGGGGCCAGCGCCGGAAACCGCCCGAAGAGCAAACGATGGAAATCGCGGGAGCGCTGATCGATAGTGGCGCGGTCAAGCAGCTCGCGGCGGCAATCGAAGCCAACAATGTCGAGCAGGTGCAAAACCGTCAGGCGGCGGAGCGCAACCGTGCCGTGCTTCACACCATCTGCGAGAACTCCGAAGACTTGGCGCGGGAGATCGGAGAGCTCCGCCGCGAGATGCGCGAGCTCGGGAACGCGATCCGGAAGCGGTGAAACTTTTCCCCGGCACTTCAGTTAGGATGACCGGAGCCCCTCACCCCGGGATCCCTTTCAGTACCAATTCGCCCCGCTGGCTCCGGCCGGCGGGGCTTTTTTCGTTTTGGAACATCCCTCGCGTTCTGCCGTTCCGGGTGCATGCACGAAGAAGCAGCTTACGACGAGGAATTCCAGGCATCGTTGCCCCGGTCGGCGACCATGGAAGGCGATGACCTTACGGTAGCCGATGTGCGCTCAGACGGCTTGGTGATCGTGACTGACGGGGAGAGATCGGCGCCCTACACGCCCCTTCAAGGGGAGCCGCTAGAGGGCAGCGATCTGAAGATAGTCCCCAGGTATGTCGAGGCGGGAGCCTTCACAGAGGCAAACTGCGTCTCGCTGACCGACGGCAGGAGAATTGCCGTCTATGTCCCGGTTCGGTCTGCTTGACCGCTCATTAGGAATGCAGTTGGTTTTGCGGCGGCTGCGCATCGGACGGCTGCATGCACTCGCGGATGTTTCTCAGAACCGCAATGAACTCGTCCAGATCGTCGCGGGTGAGGGTGACTGTCGCGCCGTCGAGCTCGGGAAACTGCAGGGCGACTTGCGTGTCGTCCTTGTTCAAGAATGCGTTCAGGGTGATCATCTCAGCCTCCGCTTTGGCAGACGAGCAATGGTGAAGGCATCCGGTCTCATCCCTCGGTCAATGTCGCGCCACGTGACCGGAGCGGCGACCGGAAAGCCGGACCTCGCCCGTGGCGAATAGGTGCCGATCGCGGTCGTGCCCCGGCCATTGCGGAGATAGTCGATGAAGAGCTTCCCGCGACGCGCAGCCTGCGCGGAAGTGGTGTAGCGGTCGTCTGTTCCGGCGAACTCCTGAGCCAGTCGCTTGGCGTAGGCATGCACTGCGTTGTGCGTCATCTTCTCCGGCAGCGGCGCCATGAG
Organism: Chelativorans sp.; assembly: GCF_031180965.1. GTDB lineage: Bacteria > Pseudomonadota > Alphaproteobacteria > Rhizobiales > Rhizobiaceae > Chelativorans. The sequence goes on along the minus strand of NZ_JAPSLH010000007.1, from coordinate 183,402 downwards.
ATGAACGCCCTTGCCGCCGGTCAGCTTCGGCCATGTCGCGAAACCTTCCTGCTTCAGCCGATCGCGCAGGTTCAGCGCGGTCTCGACCACGAACTCCCACGCAATGCCCTCGCCGGGATCGAGGTCGAAAATCAGCGTGTCCGCATGCTCTATGTCGTCGATCGCCGCCGCCCAGGGGTGCACTTCGACGACACCGATGTCGACCAAGCCCAAGAGGCCGGCAAGATCGTCCACCCACAGCCGCACGCCTTCGCCGCCCTCGCGCTTCTGGATGCGCAGCTGGTGCACCTCCGGCGGGATCGGGGGGAGCGGCCCCTTGTGATAGAACGTGGTGCCGTGAACGTGCCGCACCAGCTTCAACGGCCGGCCGCCGAGGAATCCCAGTGCGCGGTCCGCCACCCGCGTCCAGTAGTTGGCGAGCTGCTCCTTTGACGGCACGACCGCGTCCGGCAGCAGCTGTAGAATGTTCTCCTTGGGCACGCCGCTACGGGTTGCCGCGACTTTCGGGGCCTTGCGTACGGGCGCCTGGCTCTCCTCTACCAAACCCTTGAAGACCGCCTCCCGTAGCAGGCCGTCATCCGTCTCTGCGCCATACGCAATGTCGGCCTCGACAATTGGCTCGACCCAGGTGGCCTTCGGCTTCTTGATCGGATGAGACAACGGGCTCTTGCCGGTGATGTGCGGGTCGAGCCTTTCCCTGATTGCCCGCGCGGCGGCCATTGTGTAGCCGGTTTCAGCCTTGCCGGCATAGACCAGGCGGTCTTCCTCCCATCGGCCGAGATAGAGCGAGGCAATCCGGCGCGGGCGCGCGCCCAGCTTCTCCACAAATGCGATGATCGGGAAAGAGGCCCGTTTGGCGCATTTGGCCTTGATCCAGATTTCCTGCCGCCCTGATCGGTAAGGCGCGTCCCGACGTTTCGAGACGATGCCCTCCAGGCCCAGTTTGCAGGCGTGCCGGTAGACCTGATCGCCTTCCTCCAGCTCGAGGAAATCGACATAGGCCAATGTGCCGGCCTGCTCGCCAAGGAGGTCCTTCAGGAGGGCCTTCCGATCGACCAGCGGGAGGTCGCGCAGATCATGTCCGTCGAGGTAGAGCAGATCGAATGCCTGGAAGGTCAGGCGGGTCGAGCTTCGCTTTCCCAGCTCACGCCGCAGAGCCTGAAAATCCGGCAGGCCAGTCTTGCCGAAGACCGTCGCCTCTCCATCCATGATCAGCTGGCGACCAGCAAGGACCTTTGCCGCTTCCGCGATCGGCGCGAAGCGCTCCGTCCAGTCCAGGCCTGTGCGGGTGTAGACCCTCACCTTGCCGTCATTGACGTGCAGCTGCGCCCGGTACCCGTCGATCTTGATTTCATGCACCCAATCATTGCCGTTGGGCGGCCGCTTGCGCAGCGTTGGGTGGCATGGTTCTATGAAGCCGGGGAAGGGCGCTCGTTTCGCGTCGCGGTATTGCTCCAGCCAAGACGGCGGCCGGTGCGCCGGTTCAGATCGAACCGCCCGCTCCGCACGAAGGGCACTTGTACGCCGCCCGATCGCCAAAACTCGAACTCCCGGTACTCAAAACAGACCGGACTCAATCTTCGATGGGGTGATTCGTTCCGGGGGGGGGGCGCTCAGCGCTGCCGCTTTGACGGATCGAAGGGTGGGTTCAGGATCTGCATGAGCTCGGCTCGCGCCTCTATCCAATCACGACGCTCCTCCTCGGTCGCCTCTTCCCACTTCTTTCCCTTGAGCGCTTCAAAATCCCTGATCACTGGCTCATCCTGTGTCACTTGCTCTTCCCCTCCAACTCAAAGCGGGTTGACCGGCTCTATGCATTTCGGACCCTTCGCCTTGTTCGAATTAACCTCCCGGCCGACGCGGTAGAACCGCAGCTGAGAGTCGATATTCCTTTCGAACAGCAGCGGCTTCAGCGTCTCGCCAGGCGTGGAAGGGTCCAGCCATTCGTCATAAGCGGCCGGGTCCAGAATGGCGGGCTGACGATCATGCAGCTGCGAGATCGGCTCAGCCGCCGCCATGGTGATGATCGTGCAACTCGTCACGTCCAGCCTCTTGTTATAGGCCCAGAGGCCGGCGAAGCTGAACGGCTGATGATCTGGCAGGTGAATGTGCCAGGGGTCGCGGCCGTCGTCGCCGGGGTTCTTTGTCCACTCATAGAAACCATCGGCTGGGATCAGACAGCGCGTCGTCCTCCATGCATCCTTGAAGGCGCCGGAGCTGTCGGCCGTCTCGATCCGCGCATTGAACATGGCTGCCTTGGGCATCTCCTTCGCCCACCATGGCACCAACCACCAGCGGCCCAGGTGAAGCTTTTGCGCGCCGTTCTCGCCGGCTGTGACGAAGGGCACCTCGTCAGTAGGGCAGACGTTGTAGTTCGGCTCGTCATTGCGCTGCTTTTCCCAGTCGAGCGTCAGGCGGTAGAGGCCGTGGATCTCGGACCAGGTGAGGTATCGGGTGAAACGGCCGCACAAATGTCACTTCTCCCACAAAATTGTTACCTTGCCGGTCTCCGGGTCCACCCCTCCGGTCTTTGCCGTCCAGACGATTCGCCCCTTCTCGCAAAGTTGAACGATCGAATAGGAGCGCATTTGGAGCGCCTTCTTGTAGGCGACATATCCTATGCCGAAATTGGCGCACTGGGCCAGTTCCTCGACAATCTCGAAATTCTCGTCAACCGAATAGACGGAAGCAGGCCAGTCCTGCCGCGGTGGCCGTAGGGGCATATGCTTCTCCCCTCTAGGCTACGTGCTGCGTTTTCGTAACAACCGATATGGTAACTGATCCGCCCTTGTGACCGCACCGCTCGCAGCGGATCGCATTCCTGAGCCTGTCGTCTCCGATACAGGAATAGTCCGGTCCGAAGGTGGCGATCATCTCCTTCAGGTCCAGCACCTTGTGGTGGCCGCAGAACGCCGAGCCACAATGGGCCGTGAGCTGCATTTCGTGGTCGACCAAATCCTGAAGGGTGCGGATGATGTAGCGGCGCATGACCGTTCCTCGTGTCTTTGGGCGCCGCAATGAAAGGGATATATTCCTGTTTTGTTCCGGGTGTCAACCGCACCAGCTGACACGCTTCCCCGGCCGCCAGGGCAGGGCATAGCCCTCGCGCAGAAGCACTTCGCCGACGTCCTCTCCGTTCGGCATCCTCACCCACACCAGCGGCCGGCGGTACCGGTCGCGCACCCCGCTGTCCTCGATCCTCACCTCCTGCCGCAGCAGTTCCTCGAGGCGGCGCTTCGCCTGCTCGCCGAGGAAGCGCTCGGCTTGGCACTGCGCGTTCCCGATCTCAGGCGTGTCGATGCCCGACTTGTTCGGCTGGCCGGGGCCGAGCAGGCGCATGTTCTCGCCGTCGCAGCGGATGCTATCTCCGTCTATGGCCATGAGCGAAGCGCAAAAAATGATCGTTGCGGCGGCGCTCATCGAGTCGGCCTTATCGGTGGCGCATCAGAATTGAGGTGTCTCCACGAATCCCCGCGGAGGGCCTGCCGGATCGCAGAATCGGACACCCCTCTAGATCGCGCTCGCTCGATCGCTTCTTTCTTCCCCGCCCGCATCGCCCTTACCTCATCGGCGCGTAAGCGCGCGCGTCCTGCCATCTCGCCGCGAGCTTGGCGCTCCTTCTTTTGACGGTCAAGAAGGTTCACGGTGTTCGTAGCGAGGAACAGGTGATCCGGGTTTACACAGGCTGGGTTGTCGCAGGTATGGCAGACGAGCAGGTTGCCAGGCTCGTGGTCACAATAAAGTCGAAAGGCAACACGATGCGCCTTGTCGACCACGCGTGCTGACCCTTGGCCGGAACTGAAATGGCCGTAGCCTTTCCCGTGTTTGGTTCCGGTCCATTGCCAGCAAGTACCGTCGGGTCCGTGCCCGGCTGATTTGTCGACCTTCTCTTCAAAGCGGCAAAGCTCGCTGCAGTGGACCGACTTGGGCTCGTTGGTTCGGTAGATGACGCCGCAATGCACACACGACTGGTCGCGCATCCGGCCGGTGTTCCCATATCTTTTTAAAGCAAGCCAGTGGTTGCGGCACACCGTTTGTGTGCAATAGGCGGCCTTGCCGCACCCTTCGACCGAGCAGAGGCGGGTCATAGCGCCTTCCCGGCATACCACTCTAGTGCCTCTCGCTCTTCACGCGACAGTTTAGATAGCGCTGCGTCGCGGAGCCTCTTGCGTTCTAGTCCTCTCGCGCGGTGCTCCTTCATCATGGCATAATCAGCGTCCGCCGGAACCGACCATGTGAAGCTCTCCCAGCGCGCCGTGTTCGGCTTGTGCGGGCCAACAAGGCTGATCTCGACAGGCTCGAACACGCTTCTGTCCGGCGCGTGATCCGCTGCGTAGCGATCGATCTTGGACTGGTCTTCCGGACTTGCTGCTCGTGAACCGTCATGCCGGAGCATGTCCAGCGGGAACGGCCATGCCCCTCGAACCGTGTAGCAAACTTCCTTCATGTTCTTGCCTCCTTAGGTGATATCTTCTATTTAGGTGATATCAGGTATCGCCGTCAATAGGTGATATCTCTTTTGGAGGCGAGATTGACCGAATTGTTGATATCAGGTAGCCACCGACCGGTGGGCAGGAAGCAGATCAATCACGAGCAGATGCCGGCGCGCTTCCCGGAAGGAACGCTCGCGCGAATGGATGCCGTATTGAAGCCGAAGGAGAAGCGTTCCGACTTCATCCGTGAAGCCGTCGAACGCGAACTGGAACGCCGGGAAGCTGAGCGGGACTCTTAGTCCACAGCGGCGAGGTGTAAGCAGGTGATGACGGTGGCGGCGGCGAGGGTCAGCATGCCAAAACCTTCCCAATCATTGCGGAAACATTGCGTGGCCGGATGGGGAGGTCTGTAGCTTTCGGGTAAGCCGTTGATTTTTCTGGTCGGAGTGGCAGGATTTGAACCTGCGACCCCCTCGTCCCGAACGAGGTGCGCTACCAGACTGCGCTACACTCCGCGACCAGACGGCGGGCTTATAGCCGCCGCACAAAGCCTTCGCAAGCCGAAAGGTCGGCAGGCGACGATTCAATAAGGGCTGGAGACGTCGCCCGTCTCCACATAGACCGACTTGATCTGGGAGTAGTGGTCGAGCGCCGCAAGGGCGTTCTCCCGGCCGATGCCGGAACTTTTCATCCCGCCGAAGGGAAGCTCCACCGGGGTCAGATTATAGCTGTTGATCCAGCAAGTGCCCGCCTCAAGCTGTGCGATCACCCGGTGCGCGCGCGCCAGATCGCGCGTGAAGACGCCCGCGGCAAGGCCGAATTCGGTATCGTTGGCGCGCTTGATCGCCTCTTCCTCGGTCTCGAAGGAAAACACGCACATCACCGGACCAAAAATCTCCTCGCGCGCGATGCGCATGTGGTCCTGCACGTCCGTGAAGATGGTGGGCTCGACGAAGAAACCGTTCTCGAACCCCTGAAGGCGAGGGGCGGAGCCGCCAAGATGAAGGCGCGCACCCTCCGCTTTGCCGGTTTCGATGTAGGAGAGAACCCGGTCGCGCTGCGCGGCGGAAACGAGCGGGCCCAGATGCGTCTCCGGATCGAGCGGGTCGCCCAGCCGGATGGCGCGGGTCCGCTCGGTAAGCCGCCCGAGGAACCGGTCATATATTTCCTTCTGCACGAAGACGCGCGTTCCGTTCGAGCAGATCTGGCCGCTGGAATAGAAATTGCCGAGCATCGCGCCGCCGACCGCGTTCTCCACATCGGCATCGTCGAAGACGATGAGCGGCGACTTGCCGCCGAGCTCCATCGTGGCCGCCTTCATATGTTCTCCGGCGAGCGCCAGGACCTTCTTTCCCGTGGCGACCGAGCCGGTGAGCGATATCTTTGCGACGCCCGGATGGCTGGCGAGCGCGGCTCCCACCTCGCCGGCGCCCTGGACGACGTTGAAGAGGCCGTCGGGAAGGCCGGCCTTGGTGAAGATTTCAGCCAGCGCCAGCGCCGAGAGCGGCGTGTTTTCCGACGGCTTGAAGACCATGGCATTGCCGGCGGCAAGTGCCGGCGCCGCCTTCCAGGCCGCGATCTGGATCGGATAGTTCCACGCCCCGACGCCCACGCAGACGCCGAGCGGCTCGCGCCGCGTATAGCCGAAGGGGCCGCCGAGCTCGATATGGTCGCCGTGATGGGCCGCGACCGCGCAGCCGAAAAATTCGAGCGCGTCGGCGGCGGAAGCGGGGTCCGCCACGCGCGTCTCCTGGATGGCCTTTCCCGTATCGAGCGTCTCGAGCCGCGCCAGCTCCTCATTGCGGTCGCGCAGGATCTCCGCCGCGCGGCGCAGCACGCGGCCGCGCTCCGTGGGCTTCAGCCGCGCCCAGGAGGCCTGCGCCTCGCGCGCCGCCTCGACGGCGAGCTCGACGATATTGGGAGTGGCAAGGTGCAGCCGGGCGATGCTTTCCGCGGTCGCCGGATAGATCACCTCAAGCGGCTCTCCTTGGGTATCCTCAACGAAACTGCCGTTGATGTAGTGCGAGGCCTTCGGCTGTGCGCGCATTACTCGCCCTCCTTCAGCGGTCGGAAACCTGCCAGCGCGGGTTGATCCAGGGCTGCAGATTTGCAGGAGGCAGCAGCGCTTTGTCCAGAATATGGTCGGCCGCCTTCTCGCCCACCATGATCGTCGGCGCATTGAGATTGCCGTTGGTTATGCGCGGAAAGACCGAGGAGTCGGCCACGCGCAAGCCCTCGACGCCGATAACCCTCAGTTCGGGGTCAACGACGCTCATCGGGTCGTCGCGGCGGCCGATCCTGCAGGTGCCGCAGGGGTGATAGGCGCTCTCCACATGCTGGCGGACGAAGTCGTCCAGGGCCTCGTCCGATTCGACGTGCTTTCCGGGCGAGATCTCGTAGTCGCAGAACGCCTCGAAGACCGGCTGCGAAAAGATCTCGCGCGTGAGGCGGATGCAGCGGCGGAAGTCGATCCAGTCCTCCTCATGCGACATATAGTTGAAGCGGATTTTGGGCGCTTGCCGGGGGTCGGGCGAGGCAAGCGTGACCGAACCCCGGGATTTCGACCGCATGGGCCCGACATGGGCCTGGAAGCCGTGGATCTTTGCGACGGCCTTGCCGTCGTAGCGCATCGCCGCCGGCAGGAAGTGGTACTGGATATCGGGATAGTCGACGCCGGCGCGCGAGCGCACGAAGGCGGCTGCCTCGAAATGATTGGTGGCGCCGAGCCCGGACTTGAAGAACAGCCACTCCGCGCCGATCAGCGCCTTGGAGAAGAGGTTGAGCCTGGAGTGGAGCGTGATCGGCTTGCGGCAGGCCTGCTGGATATAGAGCTCCAGATGGTCCTGCAGGTTTTTCCCCACGCCGGGCCGATCCGCCACCACGTCCAGCCCCAAGCCGCGCAGTTCCTCCGCTGGGCCGATGCCCGAGAGCATCAGGAGCTTGGGCGAATTGATGGAGGAGGCGGCAATGATCACCTCACGCCGCGCTTTAACCACTTGAATCGAGTTGCGAGCTTCGATCTCGACGCCGGTGGCGCGTTGATTCTCGATCCTCACCCGCCGCGCGAAACCTCTGACGAGACTCACATTTTTTCGCTTGAGGGCCGGGCGCAGATAGGCGTTGGCGGCTGACCAGCGCCGGCCCATATGGATCGTCTGCTCCATCGGCCCGAACCCTTCCTGCTTCGAGCCGTTATAGTCCTCGGTGATCTCGAAGCCTGCCTCCCGGCCCGCCTCGATAAACGTCTGGTAGAGCGGGTTGAGGCGCGAGCCGCGCTGGACGTGGAGCGGCCCGTCCGTGCCGCGCCAGCCTTCCTCGCCGCCCTTCACATTCTCCATGCGCTTGAAGTAAGGGAGCACGTCCGCAAAGGCCCAGCCCTTGGCGCCCGCCTCGGCCCAATGGTCGTAGTCGCGCGCATGGCCGCGCACATAGACCATGCCGTTGATGGAGGAGGAACCGCCCAGGACCTTGCCGCGCGGCGTGGCGAGCGTTCGGCCGCCCAGATGCGGCTCAGGCTCGGTGCGAAAACCCCAGTCGTAGCGGCGCATGTTCATCGGGAAAGAGAGGGCGGCAGGCATCTGAATGAAGGGCCCCATGTCGCTGCCGCCATATTCGATGACGATGACCGAATGCTTGCCGCTCTCGGAAAGCCGGTAGGCGAGGGCGCAGCCCGCCGAGCCTGCGCCGACGATGACATAGTCGGCCTCAAGCATGGCGGCTGCCTCCAAGGCGCAGCGCGAGATAGTCCTCGACCAGGGCTATGGCGGACGCGGCGTCCGGCGCGCCGTCCTTGAGCGCGTGGCGGATATAGAGCCCGTCGACGAGCGCGGCGATGCCTTCGGCGGTGCGGGCGGCTTCCGCCGCCGGCATCAGCGGCCTCAGCGCGAAGAGGAGGTTTGAGTTGAGGCGCCGGGCATAGATGCGCAGGAGGCGGCGGAGCGATGGCGAGCGCTGCGCTTCGACATAGAAGGCAAGCCAGGCGGCTATGATCTCCGGACGGAACTGCTTTGGCGAGAAGTTGACCTCGATGATGGCGCTTATGCGGGCCGCGCCAGACAGGCCGGCCACCGCCTCCCGCAGGTCCCGCCCGAGCTCCGCCAGGATGTGCCGCATCGCGGAGAAGAGCAGGTCCTCCTTCGCGCCGAAATAGTGATGCGCCAGCGCCGGCGTGCCGCCGCCGCGGCCGGCTATGTCCGACATGGTGACATCGAGCGAGCCGCGCTCGCCGATTGCGCTTATGGCGGCGTCTATCAGAGCGCGGCGGCGCAGCGGTTCCATTCCGATCTTCGGCATGGGTAAAGCTTATTTTTGATTGAGCCATCAATCAATAAAAAATCGCGGAACTCTTCGGACCCTCTGCGTGCGCTGCGGCTGAAACCAGGGGAAAACCTGGCTGCGGCCGTGCGGCCGCTTCATGTAGCACGACGAAACACCGCCGATATGCTATCCAAGAGGCGAGCGGAGGAGAGGGTGCGTGGCAGGGCTCTCCCATAGGACAGCGCTGAAATGACCGAGGTGGCCCTCGTCACCGGCGGCGCCTCGGGGACGGGGCTTGCCGTGGCCGAGCGCCTGCTGGGCGATGGCTGGAAAGTGGCGATCGTGGATGCTGACCGGGCGGCGCTCGCCGAGGCGGAGGACATGCTCGCCGGCGAGGAGGCCATCTTTCTCGCCGCGGATGTGACGGACGAAGACGAGATCGCGGAGATTTTCGACCAGGCGGTGGACGCGTTCGGGCCAGTCACCGCCCTCGTCAATGCTGCCGGCCTTCGCCGGGAAGCACCATTCGAGGAGATCAGTGCGGAACTGTTCCGTCAGATCCTCGAGGTCAATCTTGTCGGCTCCTTCATCGCCGCCGAAGCCGCGCTGGAGCGGATGGGTGATGCGCTCGCCGTCGTCAATCTCGTCTCGGTCAGCGGCCTGCGGGCCAATAGCGGCCATGCCGCCCTGGGAGCCTCGCAGGCGGGCGTCAGGATGATGGGCGAGGTGATGGCGCTGGAGCTTGCAAGCCGTGGCGTGCGCGTCAACGCCGTTGCCTGCGGGCTCGTCGAGGCGGCAGACAGCCCGGCTCAGTTCGGGGCCGAGGGCGCCTGGCTCGAACGCACACCGCAGCGCCGCGCCGCAAGGGCGGCGGAGGTCGGTGCTGCGGTGGCCTACCTACTTTCCGCCGAGGCGGGCGCCGTGACCGGTCACACGCTCGTGGTGGATGGCGGCTTTTCCGTTTCCGGCTTGCTGCGCGACGGCTGAGCGGCCGCCGGCCACAGATCGATCCGGCCAAGGCCGGGAAGCTTTATCGCCGGATGCAGGAAGTCGAGGCCCGCCACCAGGCCGAGGAAATTGAACTCGAGGCCGAGATCGAGGCCAAGCGCGAGTCCCGCATAGCCGCCGAGCGAGAGGCGGAAATCCGACCAGTCCGCATCATGCTCGAAGACCAGCCAGCCGGGCCGGAAGTCGCGGCCGATGGCGTTGGGCGGCATCAGCGCGCCGAGTTCCGGCACTTGGCTTACCACATGGGCGACGAAGGAGTTGGAATTCGGGCCGGGCCAGATGGAATAGTCGCCGCGCGCGGCATAGGGATAGCTTTCGATCGCCGCGCGCATCTTCGGGATGAGGCGCTCGGCGTCGGTGCCGACAAGCGCCTTCACCACATACGGGCGGTTGGAATACCAGTGTCCGTCAGGCGGATAGGCGTTGCGCCGCACCGGATTGCCCCATCCCACTTTGTCGTAGCGCTCGTAGTCCGCGCCCCCCGGCTTGAGCACGATCCAGGTATGGACGGCGAGCGCGCCCTTCAGCCCGCCGGTGCGGGCGGCCAGCACATAAATGGCAGGTTCCCGGCTTTCCGTGGCGGGAGGAAGCAGGCCGGAGGAGCTCCACTCGGCATCGCGCCAGGAGCCGGGCCGGTCCTGCAGCGCCCACCAACCGGCGAAGCTGCCGGCCGGCAGCAGGAAAAGGACCAGGATAAGGCTGAGGAGGAGCTTGATTTTACGCACGGCGCTCGATCTTAAGTGGCTTCAACGGCGGATCGGATTGCAAGAAGTTGGTGAGAGAATGGCGAACCCGGTGCTGGTCGAAGTGCTGCGCGGCGGGGTGGTGGAGAGCCGCCATCGCGGCGCGGTAGCCGTGGCCGATGCCGACGGCAGGCTGGCACTCGAGATCGGCGATGTGGGTAGGCCTGTCTTTCCCCGTTCGGCCGTGAAGGCGATCCAGGCGCTGCCGCTTCTTGAAAGCGGTGCCGCCGATGCCTTGGGCTTCGGGAACCGCGAGATCGCGCTCGCTTGCGCCTCCCACTCAGGGGAGCCCGCGCATACCGAGTTGGCGCGCACAATGCTCGCAAAGGCTGGGCTCGACGAGGACGCCTACGAATGCGGCGCCCATTGGCCGACGGGACACAAGGCCCTCATCGAGCTTGCGCGATCGGGCGGCGAGCCTGGGCAGATCCACAACAACTGCTCGGGAAAGCATGCCGGGTTTCTCTGCACTTGCGTGCATCGGGGCATCGACCACCATGGATATGTGGGCCACGCTCATCCGTTGCAGGAGATGGTTCGCGAGGCGCTGGAGGATGTGACCGGGGCCGCGCACACCAGCGACATGCGAGCTACAGACGGCTGTTCCATCCCCACCTATGCGGTGCCGCTGAAGAACTTGGCGCAGGGCTTTGCGCGCATGGCGACCGGCGCGGGACTGTCACGCGGGCGGGCGGCCGCCGCCAGGCGGATTCTTTCCGCCTGCATGGCCGAGCCTTTTTATGTGGCCGGCACCGGGCGGGCCGATACGGCGATGATGGAGGCCGGGAGGGGGCGCATCTTCACCAAGACCGGCGCGGAGGGTGTGTTCTGCGCCGCTATCCCCGAACTTGGACTGGGCATTGCGCTCAAATGCGACGACGGGGCAGGGCGGGCGGCGGAGGTGATGGTGGCCGCCGTCCTGCGTCTCCTGCTGGCCGCGGATGATCCGCTGCGGGCGGCGCTTGCCGTCATGGCCCGGCCGGTGCTGAAGAACTGGCGGGAGATCGAGGTGGGCCTCATGCGCCCCGCTGGCGCCTTGGCCATCGCGGACTAGCCGGCGCGGTTTCCCCGCACCGTCAGGTGGGCAAAGCCGCTTTCCTCCTGCAGCGCCAGATCCCGGGTCACGGCTTCCGCCCAGCGGTGGCCGACAATGGCGCCGCGCTCGGCGCCTTCGATGATGTTGTCGGTGATGAGCGCCGAGCCGCTGCCCTCGACCACGGAGACGCCGATGCCGAGGCCCGCCTTGCGGATGACATTGCCGGTCGCGATCACGTTGCGCAGGAAAGGACCCCAGCCGATCTGCATGGCCCAGGCGGGCGCGTTCTCGATGACATTGCCGGTGACGGTGCTGTCCGCCTCGACGGAGATCCCGCAACCGAAGCCGGGCGGGCTCGGCTCGTACGGCCCTTCCGTGGTGAGATTCCGGACGATGTTGCCGGTACAGGTCGCCATTCGCCCGCCCTCGTTGAAATTGACGATGGAAATGCCGTTGGCGGCGCCGTCGACGATGTTTCCTTCGATCACCGCCCCCTCGAAGGAGAATTCGCTGTAGATGGCCGTTTCGCCCGAGCGGAGGCAATGGTTGCCGCCGATCAGCACATTGCTGCCGCTGTTGGAGCGGATGGCGGAGAAGGCGCAGTCGGCGATATGGTTGCCGGTGACAGCAACGTCATGGGCGAGATAGACATTGATGCCGTTGCCATGCTGTCCCGTGCCGCCATTTTCGGCCCTGACCCGCCTGACGCGGTTGTTCGTGACCATGGAGCCGTCGCTGCCCGCCTGCCAGCGGTGGACGAGAATGCCGCCGTTGCCGCAGTCCGACACCGAGTTCCCGTCAATCGCGATTCCCGTCGCGTCGATCGAGTGGATGCCGATATCCGCTGCGTGAGAGACATCCGTCCTCTCGACCCGCCCGGCCGCCCGCTCCAGCCGGATGGCGCTTCCGCCGCTGTCGAGGACGGTGCAGTCGCTGATGGCGACATGCTCCGCGCCGCGCAGATCGAGAAGTGCCTTGACCTCGCCGGCAAGAGCCGCATGCGCGCCGTCGAGCACCAGCCCCGCGAGGGTCAGGTGCTCGATCTCCCGGCCGCTGAGGAGCGCGCCGCCGCCATTCACAATCCGGCTCGCGCCGGCAACGCCGAAGAGGCGCACGCGCGGGGGCAAGTCGATATCGGAGACGATATAGTTGCCCGGCGGCAGGAAGATCGGCATGTTCTCCGCGCTGGCCCGCTCCAGCATTCTTGCGAAGGCGTCTCGCTGGTCATCGGCGGCACCGGGTCGGACGCCGAATTCTTCCGCATTGATAGAGCCGCGGATTGACCGGAACAGCGCCTCCTGGCCGAAAGCTGCCCGTGGCGCCGCAAGGCCGAGAACGGCAAAGCCGGCGCTGGCTTTGAGGAGATGGCGTCTGTTCATCGCGTACCCCGTAGCTGCCGAAACGAGGATAGGTGCCGCTACTCCTCTTCGCGCCTCACCGTATAGTCGCGGAAGAAAGCGGCGGCGCCTTCCTCGTCGATCTCGCCTGCGGCGAGCATCGTGACGAGCTGGATCACGTCCTCCTGGCTTGCCTCGAGGCTGAGGCCGTTGAAATAGAGGAAAAGATCGGCAGCCGCGAAGCCGGTCCGCTTGTTCCCATCCACAAAAGGATGGTTTTTCACGATTCCGTACAGATATGCCGCGGCAAGCTCGCAAAGATCCGGCTGGCCGTAAGCTTCTTTGTACAGCGGCCGGCTGAGTGCGGATTCGAGCGCGCCTTCGTCCCGCAGACCTGCTGCGCCTCCGTGGAGCCGCAACTGCTCCCGATGGAGTGCCTCCACGAAGGCGCGGCTGTGGAACTCCGTCACTTGGCCAAAGCCCGATAAGCCACCTCATACTTCTTCATGCGTTGCCGAGCGATCGACATCTTGCGCTCGAACTCCTCCGGATCGTCCGCGAGGGGGCGAAGGCGCAATTCGTGACCTTCCTCCAGCACATTCAGCACGTCGCCGGCTTTGAGGTTGTGCCGGTCGAGCAGTTCTTTCGGCAGGATCACGCCTTCGGAATTGCCTATTCTGCGGATGGTGACGTTCATCGCTCTGCTCCAGATGTTATAACACATGATATAACATCGGAGGTTCACTCGGCAAGGGGACGATGGCCGGCTGGACGATGCGCTGTGAACCCCAGGCGCCTACTGGGTCTCCCGTTGCGGCAGGTCCTCAAACGCGCTGGCCGCCCACGGGATGGCCGAACGGCACCACATCTGCCGCTTCGGCGAAAGCCCACGGCGCTGGTTGATGCTGCCCCAGCGGATGCCCCAGTCGCCCTGATCGGGATCCTCGCCGCATACGAAAACCGGCGAGCCGCATTCGGGACAAAAATACTGTCGGCGCTTCCGGCCGCTTTCCCCCGTCTTGGTATAGACCCTGGGCGGATTTCCGGTGAGGCGAATATCGCTGCGCGCAGCCTGCACCGAGACGCGGTAGGGCGAGCCCGTGAGCCTCTGGCAGTCGTCACAGTGACAGATATGGACGCGCTCCGGGTCGATCTCCGCCTCGTAGGTCACGTGACCGCAATGGCACTGCCCGTCGATCTTCATCGCTCTCCTCCGGGTTGCCCAAACTCTATCAGAGCCAGCCCTTCCTGCGGAAGAAGATCAGCGGCAGGATTGCCGAAAGCACCATGGCGATCAGAGCCGCGGGATAGCCCCAGACCTCGTCGAGTTCCGGCATGAAGTGAAAATTCATGCCGTAGATCGAGGCGATGAGCGTCGGCGGCATCAGCCCGACGGCGGCCACCGAGAAGATCTTGATGATGGCGTTCTGCTCCACCGTGATGAGCCCCACGATGGTGTCGAGCAGGAAGGTGATCTTGTTCGACAGGAAATCGATATAGTTCTCGAGCGAGCGCGTGTCGCGCTCCACCGAGGCAAGCCGCGAGCGTGCTTCCTCGCGGAGCGGCCCGTTTTCCATATTGGCGATGACATAGGCGAGGAGCCGGCCTATCCCCGACAGGCTCTCCCGCACTTTCGAGAGGAAGGCGCCCTGGCTGCCGATGCGCGTCAGGATGCGCCGGAACTCCTTCGTGCTCATGGGGCGCTGCTGCTGGTGGCGGTGCAGGATCATGTTGGAGGCGGACTCGATCTCCTCCGTGACGTGTTCGAGGATATCCGCGAGCCGGTCGGTGATCGCCTCGAGCAACCCGATCAGGACCGACAGCCCGGTGCAGTCCGCCTCCACGAGCCCATTTCCCGGCTTGGTGGCGCGGTTGAGGAAAATCGAGAATGCCTTGGGCTCGCTGTAGCGAACCGTTACCAGCCGCTTGCCGGCGAGGATGAAGGAGATTGGCGAGATGACGCGATGCTCGTTGACCGCGTGCAGGATGGGCGCTGTGAGGTACTGAACCTTTTCTTCCATGTAGAAGCGGCTCGATTCTTCGATCTCCACCATGTCCTTGTCGGTGGGGATCGGCGCGCCGATCCATTTCTCGACCGTCGTGTCCTCCTCCGCGGAAGGATTGAGCAGGTCGATCCAGAGCGCGCCTTCGGGAAGCGGCTCGCCCGGCTTTATTTCGGCGCCCCTGAGCCGGTCGCCATCGGTGGTGTAGACTTTGATCATCTGCTGGGTACCGGAACGGAGAAGTGGGAGACGCTTTATGCAGCCGAAAGGTTTCGCGCGGGATCCAGCAACCTGTCGACCAGCCGCTCCGCCGCTTCGGCAATCACGGTGCCGGGCGGGAAGATTTCGGCCGCGCCCGCTGATCGAAGAGCATCGAAATCATCGGGCGGGATGACGCCGCCGACTGCGATCAGGATGTCGTCGCGGCCGAGCCGCCTCAGCGCCTGTTTCAGCTCCGGCACCAGCGTGAGATGCCCCGCGGCGAGCGAGGATACGCCGACGACATGAACGTCCCTCTCGTCCGCCAGCCTCGCCACCTCGTCCGGCGTCTGGAACATCGCCCCGACACTCACCTCGAAACCGAGGTCGCCGAAGGCCGTGGCGATGACTTTCTGGCCCCGGTCGTGGCCGTCCTGGCCGACCTTGGCGACGAGGATGCGCGGCGGGCCGCCGGTGCGCTCGCGGAAAAGGGCGACCTTGTTTTCGGCTCGCAGGACGGCCTCATTCTCGCCCACTTCCTTCCGGTAGACGCCTGAGATGGTGCGGATGTCGGCTACGTGACGGCCGAAAACCTTCTCCAGCGCGTAGGAAATCTCGCCCACCGTCGCCTGGGCGCGCGCGGCGCGAATGGCGAATTCGAGCAGATTGGCGCCGCGCTCCGCCGCCTCGGTGAGTTCGCCCAACGCCGTCTCCACCCGCGCCACGTCGCGCGTGCCCTTCAGCTGCTGAAGCTTTGAGAGCTGGCGCGCCCGCACCTCCGCATTGTCCACCTTCAGCACATCGACCGTCACGTCCTCCTCGGGACGGAACTGGTTGACGCCGATGACGGGCTGCTCGCCGGAATCGATATGCGCCTGGGTGCGCGCCGCCGCTTCCTCGATGCGCAGCTTCGGCACGCCTTTTTCGATCGCCGCCGCCATGCCGCCGAGGCTCTCCACCTCCTCGATATGGGCGAGCGCGCGGGCGGCAAGGTCATGCGTGAGGCGCTCGACGAAGGCCGATCCGCCCCAGGGGTCGATGATGCGCGTGGTGCCGGACTCGACCTGCAGCACGAGCTGCGTGTTGCGGGCGATGCGGGCGGAGTGGTCCGAGGGCAGGGCCAGCGCCTCGTCGAAGGAGTTGGTGTGCAGCGACTGCGTGTGCCCCTGCGTCGCCGCCATGGCCTCGACCATGGTGCGGACGATATTGTTGTAGGGATCTTGGGCGGTGAGGGACCACCCGGAGGTCTGGCAATGGGTGCGTAGCGCCAGCGAGCGCTCGTCCCGCGGCGAAAAATTCTTCTTGACCAGGGCCGCCCAGATGAGGCGCGCGGCCCGCATCTTCGCCACTTCCATAAAGAAATTCATGCCGATCGCCCAGAAGAAGGACAGACGTGGCGCGAAGCGGTCGATGTTGAGGCCCGCGGCGAGACCCGCGCGGATATATTCGATGCCGTCGGCGATCGTGTAGGCAAGCTCCAGATCAGCGGTCGCGCCAGCCTCCTGCATGTGATAGCCGGAGATCGAGATGGAGTTGAATTTCGGCATGTGCTCCGCCGTGTAGGCGAAGATGTCCGAGATGATCCGCATGGACGGTTTTGGCGGATAGATATAGGTGTTGCGGACCATGAACTCCTTCAGAATATCGTTCTGAATGGTGCCCGCCAGGTCCTCCTGGGCAACGCCCTGCTCTTCCGCCGCGACGATATAGAGCGCCAGGATCGGCAGAACCGCGCCGTTCATGGTCATCGAAACCGTCATCTCGCCCAGCGGGATGCCGTCGAAGAGCTGGCGCATGTCGAGGATGGAATCGATCGCGACGCCCGCCATGCCGACATCGCCCGCCACGCGCGGGTGGTCGCTGTCATAGCCGCGATGGGTCGCAAGGTCGAAGGCGATGGAGAGGCCCTTCTGGCCGGCCGCCAGATTGCGCCGGTAGAAGGCGTTCGATTCTTCCGCCGTCGAAAACCCGGCATATTGGCGGATCGTCCAGGGCCGCTGGACATACATCGTGGGGTAGGGGCCGCGGATGAAGGGAGGCAGGCCGGGATAGGTGTCGAGATAGGGCAGATCCGTGATGTCGGCCGCACCATAGGCGCGGCGGATGGCGATGCCCTCGGGCGTCTTCCAGCGGCCTTGCGGCCAGCCGGGCTCGATCCCCGCCGGCGGCGACCAGGCGACGGCGGAAAAGTCCGGGATCATGCGGGCTCTCCAAGGCCCTCGTCGATGCGGGCCGCGGCAAGCGGGATGCAGGCCACCGCGCCGTCGGTCGGGATGGGCTGGCGCTCGGCGGAGAGCGTCGTGAATGGCCGCTCCTGTGCGAGCTTGTAGAGCGTGGTGCCGACGATGTTGCGGTTGCCCTCGCGAAACTCGGCAAGGCGCCTTGCCCGGGCGGCGTCGATGCGGCTCTGGATATGCCCGTGGGCAAGGCTGCGCAGAACCCCGCCCTCCTTCTCGATCTGGCGGAATTCTTCCCACGCCTTTTCGCACAGGCTGTCCGTCAGCGCCTCGATCGCGCCGGAGGCGGCCGCCGGATCGGCGACGAAGTCGAGCCGGCTCTCGCCGGCAAGGATCAGCTGCGCGTTGCGCGCGAGCCGGCGCGCAAAGCCGTCCGGCAGGCCGTGCGTGATGGTGTGCGGCAGAACGGAGATGGAATCGGCACCGCCGCAGGCGGCCGCGAAGGCGGCGATGGTGGTGCGCAGGATGTTGGTTTCCGGATCGCGCGCCGTCATCATGCGGTAGGAGGTCTCTGCGTGGACAGTGGCGGGCGAAGGTCCTATGGAGCACGCCTCCAGCATGCGCGCCCAGAGCTTCCGCAGGGCGCGGATCTTGGCCATGGACAGGAACTGGTCCTGGTCCACGCTCAACGCGAAGCCGATATGCGGGACCGCATAGACAAGCGGCTGGCGCGCCTCCTCGAACATCCTCAGATGCGCGACGGCGGAGGCGAGCATGATGCCCAGTTCCTGCGCCTCCGTCGCGCCGGCATTGTGGAAGACGCGCCCGTCCGCCTCGAGCAGGATTCCCGGCAGCGAGAGAGCGAAATAGCCGGCCAGCGACGGCGGCATCGAGGCTTCCAGCGCTTCGATGGACATGCGCAGCCGGCCCGTTCCGGCGAAGAGCGAGGCCGGATCGATGCCGAAGGAGAGGTTGAGCCGCGCCGGATCGGCGCGCTTCTTCGTCAGGATGTCGACCAGCCAGTCCACGGAGGCGCGGCTCTGCGGATGGACGTCGATGCGCAGGTGGATGTCCTTGAGCGGCAGGTCGGCAAGGGCGGTCTCGAGCACCTCCGGGTTCGACGGAAGGCCATAGCGGAATGCGTTGGGCGCGCCGGCAAAGACCAGCGACAAGCCCTGCGCCCCCTGCGCCAGGTCCTCCCTTGCTTGAGCATTGGCGCGGACGGGATCGGGATCGTCCATGCGCTGGATGAGCTTCCATGGCGAGGCCGGATCGCGGCGGGCGAGCGGCGAGGGGTTGGAGCTGCGCTCGTAGAGCGGCTCGACAGGGATCCCGTCGTCCGTGTGGCGGATCAGGGATTCATAATCGGTATCCTTGCCCAGTGACCTCGCGACAAGCTCCAGCCACTGCCCTCGATCGACAGCGGGGAAATCCGCATTGCTCAGGATCGAGCGATCCATCAAGGCTCCCTTTCTGCGCACCACGGGCCAAGTTTAGGATGACCTCACGCCTGTCGCAATGCGCCGTTTCGCCCTCGCATCCTTTTCTTCCGGCGATGTGCAGAATGTGCAGCTGCCGGAAGAATGCGTTGTGCGGCGATGCCGCTCTGACTATACCGGATCGGTGCTGCGGCGGAGAACGAGGAGGGGCCATGACGGCGGACGATAGCATTTTCATCGGTGCGAGCCGGCACAAGGACGACAGCTATCAGCGGGCGGAAAAGCTGCTGCTCGGCTATGGCAACCGGCACGGCCTGGTCACCGGCGCCACCGGCACCGGCAAGACCGTGACGCTGCAGATCCTTGCCGAAGGCTTCTCCAAGGCCGGCGTGCCGGTCTTCGCCGCCGACATCAAGGGCGATCTTTCCGGCGTGGCGATGCCGGGCGAATTGAAGGATTTCCTCGTCAAGCGGGCGGCCGATGTGCGGCTCGACCCCTATCAGCCAGAGCAGTTCCCGGTCGTCTTCTGGGACCTTTTCGGCGAGAAGGGCCATCCCATCCGCGCCACGGTCTCGGAGATGGGGCCGCTGCTCCTCTCCCGGCTCATGAACCTCTCGGAAGCGCAGGAAGGCGTGATGAACATCGCCTTCCGCATCGCCGACGAGGAGGGCCTGTTGCTCCTCGACATGAAGGACCTGCAGGCGCTGCTGTCGAACATCGCCGAGCGGGCGGATGAGATCGGCGCGCGCTACGGCAATGTGTCGAAACAGTCCGTCGGCGCCATCCAGCGCTCCCTCCTGATCCTGGAGCAGCAGGGCGGCGAGCATTTCTTCGGCGAGCCTGCCCTGCGCATCGCCGACCTGATGCGCACGACGAGCGACGGCCGCGGCGTGATCAGCGTGCTTGCGGCTGACAAGCTGATGATGAATCCGCGGCTTTACGCGACGTTCCTGCTGTGGCTTCTGTCGGAACTGTTCGAGGAGCTCCCGGAGGTCGGCGACCCGGAAAAGCCGAATCTGGTCTTCTTCTTCGACGAGGCGCATCTCCTCTTCGACGAGGCGCCCAAGGCGCTCATCGACCGGGTGGAGCAGGTCGTGCGCCTGATCCGATCCAAGGGCGTCGGCGTCTATTTCGTTACGCAGAACCCGCTCGACGTGCCGGAGACGGTGCTGGCGCAGCTCGGCAACCGCATCCAGCATGCGCTGCGCGCCTATACGCCGCGGGAGCAGAAGGCGGTGAAGACGGCCGCCGAGACCTTCCGTCCCAACCCGGAATTCGATTCCTTTGAGGCGATCACGCAACTCGGCACTGGCGAGGCGCTGGTCTCGACCCTGGAGGAAAAGGGTGTCCCCTCGATGGTGCAGCGGACGCTCATCCGCCCGCCGTCCTCGCGCCTCGGCGCCATCACTGATGCCGAGCGGCGCTCGATCATGCAGGCAAGTCCGATGGCCGGTCAGTATGATCAGACGGTCGACCGCGAATCGGCCTTCGAGATGCTGCAGAAGCGGACGGCCGCCAAGGCCGCGCAGGCCGAACAGGAAGCGCAGGGAGGCGGGCAGCAGAGCGGATCGGGGTGGACGCTGCCGGATTTCGGAAGCTCGAGCGGCCGTCCCGCCTCGCGCGGCCGTGCCAGGAGCTCCAGCCGCCAATCGGTCACGGAAGCTGCCGTCAAGTCCGTGGTGCGCTCGGTAGGAACCACGCTCGGCCGCGAAATCATCCGCGGACTGTTGGGAAGCCTCAGGAGAAGGCGGTAAGAGAAGAGGGGAGGCACGGAGCTCCCCCTCGATCGATAAAGCGTGCCGTTCAGGAGAGCCGAAGCGCCCGACGCGCTACACCGCCCGCAGCCCGCTGGTGACCAGCACGGGCGTCCCTTCGGGAACCCGGTCGAAAAGGTCGATCACGTCCTGATTGATCATGCGCACGCATCCCGAGGACACTGACTTGCCGATGGTCCACCATTCCGGCGAGCCGTGGATGCGGTAGAGCGTGTCCTTGCCGTCCTGGTAGAGGTAAAGGGCGCGAGCGCCGAGCGGGTTCATGATCCCGGGATCCATGCCACCCAGCCATCGGCCGGTCGCCTTGTCATAGGTCGTGCGGTATCTCTCCAGCTCCGGCTGCCGCAGGATCATTTCCTCCGGCGGATGCCATCTCGGCCACATGGTCTTGCGCTCGATCTGGGCGCGGCCGGCCCAGGCAAAGCCCTCGCGGCCAAGGCCGACGCCGTAACGCAAGGCGCGGCCGCCGCCGCGGACGAGATAGAGGAAGTGCTGCGCGGTATCGACGACGATGGTGCCCGGCGCTTCCCCGGTAGGGTCAAGGACCTCCTGGCGCAGATAGCGCGGATCGATCTTCTCCACCGGAACGGCGGGGATTTCAAAGCCGTTGTCGACAATCGCGCCGTACATCATGGATGCGGCCTGCGGGGCGAATGGCGGCGGCGGTGGGGCCGGCCGATAGGCGATCGGCGGCGGCTCCGACGGCACATTCGCACAGCCGGACAAGACCGCGACGCCGGCGAGGGCGCCCGATAGGAATGCGCGGCGGGATAGGGTGGAGGGTTGATCGGATTCGGACATGTTCTCTTGGTCTTTAGGGGATGCGGCCCCGTCGCAGGCCGGACGCGGATGAAACGCGAAAGACTCTTTGCCGAGGAGACTCGTCATGGTGAATCCAACCTTGTGGCGCTCGACGCAAGGTGGAGAAACGGGCGCGAGTCCATATTGTTCGCCCGCTATTGCAATTCTGCAACGCTTCTCAGGTCACGGTTTCGTCAGCGCGCCGTGAGCAGGCCCTCGAGCGAGGGAAGGACCAGTTGCGGCTGGTGCCGGACGTATTCGTCCGGTTGGCCGCTGCGGTTGATCCAAACCGTGCGGAAGCCGAACTTCGTCGCGCCCGCCACGTCCCACCGGTTCGACGACTGGAAGGAGATCGTATCGGGATAGACGCGGAGCGCGGTAGTCACCAGCTCGTAGACGGCCGGATGCGTCTTGAACCTGCTCACCATGTCGGCGGAAAAGATGTCGTCGAAGAGCGTGTCGAGGGCGGCCGACTTCACCGCTGCTTCGAGCATGGCTGCCGAGCCGTTGGAAAGGATCGCGAGCCGCGCGCCGCCGGCCTTCAGCGCGGCGAGAACGGATGGTACCTCGGGATAGCAGTCGAGCCGCCAGTAGGCATCGAGCAGCTTCTGCCTGAGCGCCGGATCGACCGAAGGCACCTTCCGGAAAGCGAAGTCGAGCGCACGTTCGGTCAAGGTCCAGAAGTCGGTATAGTCCTCCATGAGGGTTCCGACCCATGAATATTCGAGCTGCTTGGCGCGCCAGATTTCCGACAGGAGTTGCCCCTCGGGGCCGGCCTCCTCCGCGTGGCGGCGCACTGCCGCATGCACGTCGAAGAGCGTGCCGTAAGCATCGAAAACGAAAGCAGAAAACCGCATACGCTCTGGGTCCTGAAAGGGGCACTTTGACCGCATAGGCCATTGCCGGTCAAGCACCCTGGACCGACGCTTTGCGCGACCTGAAGGTTGACGGGGCGCCCGCAGGCGCTATCCCTGATGTTCAGGAGAGCAGCCATGAAGACCGTACCGCCTGCGCAATCGGTGACCTGGACCTTTCTCGACGGCGACTGGCATGAGGGCAATGTGCCGATCGCCGGCCCGCGCACCCATGCCATCTGGCTCGGCTCCTCCGTGTTCGACGGCGCGCGCTGGTTCGAGGGCGTGGCGCCGGATCTCGACCGCCATTGCCGGCGCGTCAACGCATCCGCCCGGGCGCTCGGACTGAAAGCCACGGTGCCGGCCGAAGACATGGTGGCGCTTACATGGGAGGGGCTGAAGAAATTCGACGGCAGGACCGCCGTCTATATCCGCCCCATGTATTGGGCCGAGCAGGGAGGCTATATGAGCGTGCCGCCCGATCCCGAAAGCACGCGCTTTTGCCTTTGCCTTTACGAAGCGCCGATGATCCCGTCCTCGGGCTTTTCCATTGGCGTTTCTCGCTTCCGGCGCCCGACCTACGAGACCATGCCCACCAACGCCAAGGCCGGCTGCCTCTATCCGAACAATGGCAGAGCGATCCTGGAGGCCAAGGCGCGCGGCTTCGACAATGCGCTCGTGCTGGACATGCTGGGCAATGTCGCCGAGACCGGCACCTCCAACATCTTCATGGTCAGGGACGGGCAGATCTTCACGCCCGCGCCGAACGGCACTTTCCTTTCCGGCATCACCCGCGCCCGCGTGATGAGCCTTCTTGCCGAAGCGGGCATGCCGGTAATCGAGAAGAGTCTCAGCGTCGAGGATTTCCTCGGGGCGGACGAGATTTTCTCGACCGGCAACCATTCCAAGGTCGTCCCGGTGATCCGGATCGAGGACCGCGAACTGCAAGCGGGCCCAGTGGCCCGAAAGGCGCGCGAACTCTACTGGGAATGGGCCCATTCGACCGGCGCAGGGTGACCTGCTAAGAGGGCGCCGCGGCGCTGTTGCCAAAACCGGTCCCGCACCCCATCTGGGATTGTGTATTCCAACCACTGTTTTTGAGGGAGACCAACATGGCCTTTGAACTGCCGGACCTGCCCTATGACTATGAGGCGCTGCAGCCTTACATGTCGCGGGAAACGCTGGAATTCCATCACGACAAGCACCACAAGGCCTATGTGGACACCGGCAACAAGCTGGCGGCCGAGGCCGGGATGGACAATCTCTCGGTGGAGGAGATCGTCAAGCAGTCCTATGGCAAGAACCAGCCCCTCTTCAACAATGCCGGCCAGCACTACAACCACATCCATTTCTGGAAATGGATGAAGAAGGGCGGCGGCGGCAAGAGCCTGCCCGGCGCGCTGCAGACCGCCATTGACAGCGATCTCGGCGGCTATGACAAGTTCCGCGCCGATTTCGTGCAGGCCGGCATGACGCAGTTCGGCTCCGGCTGGGCCTGGCTGGCGGTGAAGAACGGCAAGCTCGAGATCATGAAGACGCCGAATGGCGAGAACCCGCTCGTCCATGGCGGCACGCCGATCCTCGGCGTCGATGTGTGGGAACATTCCTACTATATCGACTACCGCAATGCGCGGCAGAAATATCTGGAAGCCTTCGTCGACAACCTCATCAACTGGGACCATGTCCTGGAAATGTATGAGCAGGCACGCGGCTAGCCCGGTAGGCCAGACGACCTGAAGAAACCCGGCCGGAAGGCCGGGTTTTCTCATGGATGCGCGTGGACGCGCTCACCCGCCGGTCGGAAACATTCCAACCGAATGAAGGACTTACTCACGAAAGCGTGATCGAAGGACGCCAAGATTCCCAATGGCCGCGGCCGAAATCGCGACTATGGTGGCGCAGGGGAATTCTTGGAGCTTCGCACATGAAGAAAGTCGTGCTTTCCTTCGCTGCCGTCCTTCTGTCCACCGCGGCGGTGACCGCCGCCGATGATCCCATTTCAGTGCGCAAGGCGCTGATGCAGGCCAATGCGGCCGCAGCGGCGGTCTCCGGCGCCATGATGAAGGGCGAACTCGAATACAATCCCGCCGTCGCCAGGGCGGCGATCGCGAATTTCAACGCCTCCGCCATGGCACTGGGCGATTTCTTCCCCGAGGGGTCGCAGACGGGCGGCAACACCACCGCCGCGCCGGCGATCTGGGAGAATCCCGAAGCGTTCCAGCAGGCGGTCGCCAAGTTCCAGACCGACGCCGCCGCGGCCATGCAGGCCGCAGGTCGCCAAGGCCCGGCAGACCTTGCCGCTTTCCAGGCGGCGGTGACGCCGGTGCTCTCCAACTGCAGCTCCTGTCACGAGGACTTCCGCGTCCAGAATTAAGGCACGATGCGCCGCGTCCTGCTCATCCTGGCGGCCGCCATCATCGTGGCGGGCGCGGCGTTCTGGTTCTTGACCGAGCCGGAACTGCTCGACGGGTCGGCTCTTTCCGGCCTGCAGCCTGGCGACCCCGCGCGCGGCGAACGCTTCTTTTTCGCGGGCGGCTGCGCCTCCTGCCATACAGCACCCGGCGAAGGCGCGACTGAGCTGCAACTTGGCGGCGGCGGGGCGCTGGAGACGGAGTTCGGCACCTTCATCGCCCCCAATATCTCGCCGGACCCGGAGAACGGGATCGGCGCCTGGAGCGAGGCGGATTTCGCCAACGCCATGCTGCGCGGCGTCTCGCCGGACGGAGAGCACTACTATCCCGCCTTTCCCTATACGTCCTACGCCCGCATGGAGCCGCAGGACGTCATCGATCTCTTCGCCTTCATAAAGACGCTGCCGCCGGTCGCCGAGCGCGCGCCCGACCATACTCTTTCCTTCCCCTTCACGCTGCGGCGTGGCCTCGGCCTTTGGAAGCGCCTCTACATGCATCCGGAACCGGTCATCGCGTTGGACGCGAACGCGTCTGAATCAGTGGTGCGCGGCCGCTATCTGGTCGAAGGGCCCGGCCATTGCGGCGAGTGCCATACGCCGCGCGATTTCGTCGGCGGCCTGAAATACGATCAGTGGCTTGCCGGCGGGGACGCTTTCGAAGGGGAGGGCCGGGTGCCCAACATCACGCCAGGCGGGGGCATCGGCTCCTGGTCGGAAGGCGACATTGCCTACTATCTGGAAAGCGGCTTCACGCCGGATTTCGATTCCGTCGGCGGCTCGATGGTCCCCGTGCAGAAGAATATGGCCCGTCTTCCGGCCGAGGACCGGGAGGCCATCGCTGCCTATCTGAAGGCGGTGCCTGCGGTGGAGGAACAAGGGAATGAGCAATAGGGAATTCCGGTTCTCCGCCTGAATTGTCTAATCGTCTAGACGACCGGCAAGTCTCGTGGTTTCGCCCTACTGCCCTACTGCATCTTCCCCACCACCTTCAGCATGAAGGCGTAGCTGAGCGCCGTTTCCTCCAGGCGTGAGAACCGGCCGGAGGCGCCGGCATGGCCGGCTTCCAGGTTGACGCGCAGGAGGATGGGATTGCGCCCGGTATTGTGGTCGCGCAGGCGCGCCACCCATTTGGCCGGCTCCCAATAGGTCACGCGCGGGTCGGTGAGACCCGCCAGCGCAAGGATCGCCGGATAGGCCTGGTCGCGGATATTGTCGTAGGGCGAATAGGCGGCGATTGTCTCATAATCGCGCTTGC
Source organism: Chelativorans sp. (assembly GCF_031180965.1). Lineage (GTDB taxonomy): Bacteria > Pseudomonadota > Alphaproteobacteria > Rhizobiales > Rhizobiaceae > Chelativorans. The sequence continues at coordinate 157,676 of NZ_JAPSLH010000007.1, read as the reverse complement.
TGGCGATCGGGTTGCCCCATTCCGGCCATTCGGGCGGCGTGAGCGGCAGCGTCTCGTCGAGCATTGTGTTGAGCACGTCGACAAAAGGCACCGCCGCCACAAGTGCGCAGAAATCCCTTGGCGCCATATTGGCGACGGCGCCGATCAGCATCCCACCGGCCGAGCCCCCTTCGGCGATGAGCCTGTCGTGGCTGGTATAGCCGAGTTCGACCAGGTGCCGGCCGCAGGCAATGAAGTCGGTGAAGGTGTTCTGCTTCTTCTCCCGCTTGCCGTCGTCATACCAGGAGAAACCCTTGTCCTTGCCGCCGCGGATGTGGGCGATGGCATAGACGAAGCCCCGGTCGACAAGGGACAGGCAATTGGTGCGGAAGGAGGCGCTGATCGTTGCCCCATACGCGCCGTAGCCATAGAGCAGGCAGGGAGCCGAGCCGTCGAGCGGCAGACCGCGCCGATGGACGAGCGAGATGGGGACGAGTTCGCCGTCGGGCGCCGGCGCCATCAGGCGGCGCGTGACATAGTCTTCCGGGTTGTGGCCGGAGGGGACTTCCTGCGTCTTCAGGAGCACGCGCTCGCGCGTGCGCATATTGTAGTCGAATTCCTGAGCCGGCGTGGTCATCGAGGAATAGGAGAAGCGGAAGACGTCCGTGTCATATTCGTAGGAGCCGTAAAGGCCGAGCGAATAGGTCTCCTCCGGGAAGGCGATGACGTGTTCCTCGCCCGTGGCGCGCTCGCGCACGACGATGCGCGGCAGGCCCTCCCAGCGCTCGAGCCGGACGAGGAAGTCCCGGAAGGCGAGAATTGACATGATCAGCCGCCCCGGCTCGTGCGGTACGAGCTCGCGCCAGTTGGCGGGCGAAGGATCGGCCGCCGGCGCGGTCATGATCTTGAAATCCTTGGCGCCGTCACGATTGGTCAGGATGAAGAACTCCTCGCCCGCGGGCTCGATGTCGTAGAGCACGCCAGGCTGCCGCGGCGCGACGATGCGGGGCGCGGCCTCGGGGTGGTTCGCCGGCAGGATGCGATATTCGCTGGTCTCGTGATCGTGGATCCTGATGAATATCCAGTCGTCCAGGCGGCTGCCGAACACGCTCATGAAATAGCCCGGGTCCGTTTCCTCGTAAACGAGCCGGTCCGCGGCGGGATCGGCACCCAGCGCATGAAAGAAAATCTTCGACGGCCGGTGATTGTCGTCGATCCTCGCATAGTAAAACCCGCGCGAGTCGGCCGTGAAGGTGCCGGAGCCGCTCGATCCTTCGATCCGCTCCTCAAGGTCGCGCCGGGACGCGAGATCGCGGATGCGCAGGGCGAAATATTCCGATCCCTTGTCGTCGCTGCTCCAGAGGAGGTAGCGGTGGTCGGGCGAGTGGCTGATTCCGCCGATATTGAAATAGCTTTTCCCCTCCGCTTCCACGTCGCCGTCCAGGAGGATTTCTTCCTCGCCGCCCTCGCGCGCCGTGCGGAAGAACCGCGGATGTTCGCCGCCCTCCCGATAGGCGCTGCCATAGGCGAAGGGCCCGTCCTTCATCGGCACGGAGCTGTCGTCCTCCTTGATGCGGCCTTTCATCTCGGCGAAGAGCAGCTTCTGGATCTCCTCCGTTTCCGCCATCATTGCCTTCTGATAGGCGTTCTCGGCCTCCAGATGGGCGCGGATATCGGCGGCGAGCGCCGCCGGGTTCCTGAGCACCTCCTGCCAGTTTTCCGCCCGCAGCCAGCCATATTCGTCGGTCCGCGTGATGCCGTGGCGCGTGTCCTGGCGCGGGCGCTTCTCGGCGATCGGCGCGGGGATGGACGGGAACTCGAACCTAGCAAGCATGGATGGGTACTCCTGGAACTTCCGGAACATGGCACCATTTCCTTCGCCGCCGGTGACGGCAGCCGGCGGTGTTGAGAGATCGGCTTGTGCGGTTTGGTATTGCGAAGGCCAGATCAGCCTTCGTCGAATTTCAGGGCGTGGCCGTTCATGCAGTAGCGCAGGCCGGTCGGGGCCGGGCCGTCTTCGAAGACGTGGCCCAGATGGGAATCGCAGTCGGCGCAGCGCACCTCCGTGCGTGTCACGAACCACGACCGGTCCTTGTGCAGGCTCACCGCATCCTCCTCAACCGGCGCGTAGAAGCTCGGCCAGCCTGTGCCTGAATCATATTTGGTCTCTGACGTGAAAAGCGGCCTTCCGCAGGCAACGCAGCGATAAAGACCCTTTTGCTTATTGTCCCAGTAGGGGCCGGTGAATGCGCGTTCCGTGCCGTGCTTGCGCGTGATGTGGTACTGCTCGGGGGTGAGCTCCCGGCGCCATTCATCATCGGACTTCTGAACTTTCAGTCGTCTCTCGCCAGCCATGATCTTCTCCATTCCGATTGCCCTTATTTAGGCCTTGTCGGTCCGGTTTGCAGCCCCCGGCGCCGCACTGTCGCAGCACGCGGAGATGGCCTCTTGACGCACTCGCCTTGCCCGAGGGGATTTGAACGTCTATGTCACGACCTCGATCAGATGGATACAAAGCGTGTCCTGGCTCAAGGGGCGCAATGACGGCTAAGGGGAACCTATGGCGGACGGGCAGTGGCTGACTTTTGTTGCGCTGATCCTGCCCTTTGCCGGCGCCGCCGCCGCTCCCTTTCTCACCCGTGCTCTCGGCCATAACGCAGCTTGGGTGCTCGCCCTTGTACCAGTCTTCCTGTTCGTCCACTTCGCCGGCTTTCTCGGCGCGATTGCGGCTGGCGATGCGGTGGGCGGGGGTTATTCCTGGATCGACAGCCTTGATGTCGACTTCTCCTGGTACCTGGACGGGCTTTCCCTCACTTTCGCGCTGCTGATTTCAGGCATCGGGACGCTGATCGTCCTCTATTCGGGCGGCTATCTCAAAGGCCACCGGCAGCAGGGCCGCTTCTTCTCCTTCATCCTGATGTTCATGGGGGCGATGCAGGGGCTGGTGGTGGCCGACTCCTTCCTGATGCTCTTCGTCTTCTGGGAGCTGACCTCGATCGCCTCGTTCCTGCTGATCGGCTTCGATCATGGGCGCGAGGCGGCGCGGCGCGCCGCGCTCCAGGCGCTGATCGTTACTGGCGCCGGCGGGCTGTCCTTATTGGCAGGGCTGCTGGTAATCCGGAACGCCACCGGGGCCAACTCCCTGTCGGCGCTGCTTCAGGTGGGCGACGGGCTGCGCGAGGCGCCGCTCTATCTTGCGGCTCTTCTCCTGGTGCTCGGGGGCGCTTTCACGAAGTCGGCGCAGTTCCCGTTCCACTTCTGGCTGCCCAACGCGATGGAGGCGCCGACGCCGGTCTCCGCCTATCTGCATTCGGCGACCATGGTGAAGGCGGGCGTCTATCTCCTCATGCGGCTCAACCCGGTGATGGGGGAGACGGCGCTCTGGGAAACGGTCCTGCCGGTCTTCGGGGGGACGACGCTGATCGTCGGCACGCTTCTGGCGGTGCGCCAGACGGACTTGAAGCTGATGCTCGCCTATACGACCGTCGCCTCGCTCGGGCTGCTCGTCATGCTGACCGGCTTCGGATCGGAGGTCGCGGTCGAAGCGGCGGTGCTCTACCTCATTGCCCATTCCATGTTCAAGGGCGCGCTCTTCATGGTCGCCGGCGCCGTCGACCACGAGACGGGCACACGCGATCTGACGAAGCTCGGCGGCCTGCGGCGTGCGATGCCGATCACCTTTGCCGCCGCCCTCCTCGCCGCCATGTCCATGGGCGGGCTGCCGCCCTTCTTCGGTTTCCTGGCCAAGGAGGAGATCTATGCGGGTATCGGCACCGGCGGCAGCTGGAGCCTCTTTTTCACCGCCGTCTCGCTGATCGGCAACGCGCTGATGTTCGCCATCGGCTTTGCGGTCGGCCTGAGACCTTTCACCGGCGAGACGGTGGAGACGCCGAGACACGCCCATGAGGGGCCGGTCCTCCTCTGGCTGGGGCCGGTGGTGCTTGCGGCGGCGGGGCTGCTTGCGGCGCTGTTTTCCGGCTTCAGCCACTATTTCCTGTCGAGCCCGATGGCGAGCGCGGTGACCGGCAGGCCGGTGGAGATCGCCATTTCGGTTGTCCCCCATATCGGCCTGCCGCTTCTCCTTTCCGCCGTGACCATCGTCCTCGGCATCGGCGCCTATCTGACGCTCGATCCGGCGCGCCATGCGATGGCGCGGCTGCTCGCCGCCATCGGATGGGGGCCGGACAGAGGCTTCGACCAGTTCGTGCGCGGCACCATCCGCCTGTCCGTCTTCGTCACGCGCATCGTGCAGAACGGTCGTCTGGACATCTATATGACCGCGACCTTCATCGCGCTTGCGCTGTCCCTGCTGGTGCCGATGATCAGGTTTGGCGAACTGCCGTCCTGGCCGGTCTTTGTCCCCCTGCGCTTTTACGAGTGGACGGTTCTCGTCATTGCCCTGATCGGCCTTGCCGCCGTGGTCTATGCGCGCGATCGGCTGACGGCGATCGTCTCATTGGGCATCCAGGGCTTTGCCGTTGCCCTGCTTTTCATGCTGCTGGGCGCGCCGGATCTGTCCTTCACCCAGTTCATGGTGGAGACGCTTTCCGTTGTCATCCTCGCGCTGGTGATGACCCGGCTGAGGCTTTCGCCGGCGGACCACCGCCCGCTCGGGCAAAGGACCCTAGACGTTTCTGTCGCGGCGCTGTGCGGCACGGCGCTGGGGCTGCTGCTCCTTCGCGTGAGCCAGCTGCCCTTCGATCTCGCGCTCAGCGACTTCTTCGCGGAAAACGCTCGCGTGATCGCCCATGGGCGAAACATCGTGAACGTCATCATCGTCGATTTCCGTGGCCTCGACACGCTCGGCGAGATCGCGGTGGTGATGATCGCCGGGCTCGCCATCCTGGCGCTGGTGCGCATCCAGGCGGGCAAGCCCGCGGCCAAGCCGGCGGGGAGGGACTGAGATGCGCACCCTGATCTTCCGCACCACGGCGCCATACCTCACGGCCCTGATGGTGCTCTTTTCCATATTCGTCCTCCTGCGCGGCCACAACGAGCCGGGCGGCGGCTTCATAGGCGGGCTGATCGCCGCCTCCGCATTCGCCATCTACGGAATCGCCTGCGGCGTCTCTCCCGTGCGGCGCGCGCTTTACTTTCACCCGATGGCGATCTCCGCCTTCGGGCTTCTGGTCTCGGCTACGTCCGGGGTCGTGTCCCTGTTCTTCGACGTGCCCTTCCTGACCGGACTCTGGACCACCATCGACCTGTTGGGCCTACCGGTCGATTTTTCGACCGTGATCCTTTTCGATATTGGCGTCTATTTTGTCGTGCTGGGCTCGATCACCTCCATCGCACTGGCGCTCGAGGAAAGGGAGCACGCCTGATGGAAGCGATCCTGGCCGTGGTGGTCGGCATATTCTTTGCCGTTGCCATCTATCTGATGCTCTCGAGACACATCATCCGTATTCTCCTCGGCATCACCATCTTCGGCAACGCGGTGAACCTCACCATTTTCACCATGGGCCGGGTGGTGCGCGAGGTTCCGCCGATCATCCCGGTCGATCTCGACGTGCCGGCCGGGGTCACGGCCAATCCGCTGCCGCAGGCGCTGATCCTGACGGCCATCGTCATCTCCTTCTCCTTCTTCGCCTTCCTGCTCGTGCTTGCTTTCCGCACCTATCAGGAACTCGGCACCGACGACACGGACGGCATGCGGGTCGCCGAGCCCGAGGGCGAAGAGCTTCCGCCGCTGGGGTACTGAGCGACATGGCCGTTGGAGCAACCGAAGCAATTGATCTGTCGCGCGCCATGGTGCTTGCCCCCACCGGCGCGGCCGACTGGCTCGTCGTGGCGCCAGTGGTGATCCCGCTGCTGGTGGGTGCGGTGCTGCTCATGTTCCGCCATGAGACCAAGCCGCAGGCCGGCGTGGCGCTGGCGGGACTGGCCGCCACTTTGGTCGGCAACATGCTGCTGCTTGCGCGCATTCTCGATGAGGGGCCGGTGGTGATGACCATGGGGCGCTGGCTGCCGCCCTTCGGCATCTCCTTCACGGCGGACATCCTCGGCGCATCGCTTTCGCTGGTGGCAACGCTCGTGGCGCTGGTCTGCGCGTTTTACTCGACCACCGATATCGGCACGATCGGGCGGCGCTACGGCTTTTATCCTTTCCTCATGCTGATGATGGCCGGCGTCAGCGGCTCCTTCCTCACCGGCGACATCTTCAACCTCTATGTCTGGTTCGAGGTCTTCCTCATCTCCTCCTTCGGGCTGCTGGTGCTGGGCTCCGAGCATCGCCAGCTCGACGGCACGACGAAATATGCCATCCTCAACCTGATCGGCACGACATTCTTCCTGACCGCCACCGCGCTGCTCTACGGCGTCTTCGGCACGCTCAACATGGCCGACATCGCGCGCAAGGCCGACAGCGTGCGCGAGGCCGCGCCTCTGACGACCTTAGCGATGTTCTTCCTGCTCGCCTTCGGTATGAAGGCGGCGGCCTTTCCGGTGAATTTCTGGCTGCCGGCCTCCTATCACACCCCGCGCATCGTGACCGCCGCGCTGTTCGGCGGCGTCCTGACCAAGGTGGGTGTCTACGCGCTCCTGCGAACGCTCGTGATGCTGTTCCCGCCGGAGCGCGCCATCCTTTCCGGTGTGATCGCCTGGGTGGCGGCCGGCACCATGGTCATCGGCATCATGGGCGCGCTGTCGCAGACGGACCTGCGCCGCGTGCTGGGCTTCGTCGTCATATCCAGCGTCGGCATCATGCTGGCGGGGCTCGCCCTGGGAAGCGCCGAGGGGCTGGCCGGCAGCATCTTCTATGCCTTCCATTCGATGATCGTCATGGCGGCGCTCTATCTGCTCGCCGGCGTCATGAACGGCATCGGCGGCAGCTATTCGCTGCGCACGCTTTCGGGGCTTTATTCCGCCCATCCCATGATCGCTGCCTTCGCGCTCCTGCTGATGCTTTCGGCGGCCGGCCTGCCGCCCGCTTCCGGCCTGTGGCCGAAGGTGATGCTGGTGCGCGCCTCGCTGGACGTCGGCCAGCCATGGCTTGCCTTAGCCGTGCTTGCCACGGGATTCCTCACCACGCTTGCCCTGGGCCGTGTCTTCATCCTCGCCATCTGGCGGGAAAGGGCCGATGCAGCGCCCATGGCGGCGGCATCGACGACCCCGCTTCTGGGGTATCTGGCGCTCGCTGCGCTGGCACTGCCGATGCTCTTCATGGGCGTCTATCCCCAGCCTGTGATCGAGCTCGCGGAACGTGCCGCAGCCGGCATCCTCGATGCCTCGGCCTATATCGATACGGTGTTCCCGGAGGGCGCGCGGCCATGAGGCTCCCGCTGATGAACCTGCTTCTGGCGCTGGTCTGGACCGCGGTGACCGGTTCCCTGTCCCTCGCCAACATGATCTTCGGCCTCGTACTCGGCGCGGTCGCGCTCTATCTCATCCGGGAGCAGGTCGGCTCGCTCGGCTATTTCCGCCGCTCCAGCAAGATCATCGCGCTGACCTGCCTTTTCCTTTACGAGCTCGTCCTTTCCGCTTGGCGCGTCGCGATGCTGGTGCTTTCGCCACGCATGGAACTGCGGCCGGGCATCTTCTCCTACCCGCTCACCGTCGACCGCGACTTCGAGATCACCCTTCTGGCAAATATGATCACCCTGACGCCCGGCACGCTCTCGGTGGACGTGTCGGAGGACCGCAAGCTGCTCTACGTGCACGCCCTCGACTGCGCCGATGTGGAGCAGCTGCGCAAGGACATCGCCGAGGGTTTCGAGCGCAGGATCATGGAGGCGTTTCGATGACCGGAGAGGGATTCCTTGCATTTGCCGAGCTTGCCGCGCTGGGTATATTGAGCCTTTCCTTCCTGCTGACGGTGGTGCGCGTCCTGCGCGGACCGGCTTTGCCGGACCGGGTGGTCGGGCTCGACATGCTGGTGGCGATCGCTATAGGCTTCATTGCCGTGATCGGCATCCGCACCGGCTATACGCTCTATCTCGACATCGCGATTGCGCTCGGGCTGGTCGGGTTCCTGGCGACGGTAGCCTTTGCCCGCTTCGTGATGAGCCGGCGCTACGAGGAGGAGTTCGTCGCGCCGGACCCGCTGGGCATCTATGCGGAGAAGGCCGATGATTGAGCTGATCCAGAACCTGCTTGTCGGCACGCTGATCCTGATCGGAGCGCTCTTCGCGCTGGTCGCTTCCATCGGCCTGCTGCGCCTGCCGGATTTCTACACGCGCATGCATGCGGCCTCCAAGGCAGGCACTCTGGGCTCCGGCCTCATGCTGATCGCGCTCGCGATCTATGCCGAGGATCACGCCACGGTGACGCGCGCGCTGGCGGCCGTTGTCTTCTTTCTACTGACGGCGCCGATCTCCGCTCATCTTCTGGCCAAGGCTTCCTATGGCGCCGGCTACCGGCTCTGGAGCGGATCGGTGCATGACGACATGGCGAAGATCGCGAATCAGCAGCCAGATGGAAAAACTTGATCAGTTCTTCACCCCGCCAAACTATTCTCCGCAAAAATATCCATCGGAGGATGTTTCCGCCGCTGTGTGCCTTCCGAACGGGTGGATTCACGACATTTCCAAGCTAGTCAGCTGCAAAAAAACCGTGCTCTACATGATTTTTTATAGGTTTGGCGGAAAGCCGCAGGAGCACGCTCTTCAACGCCAGTGGAAGCAAGTATAACAATATTAAGCAGGCGGCCTCTGTGAAAAAAAATGTGAGTTGACGGAGCGAATTGAAGTGTGAATAACCCCGCAACTACGGAGGTCCGCGCCATATGATCAGAACGAATGGTGTTAAGTTGCGGTGGCCTACAAAGGATGCGAGTGTGGATCAGGATTTAGGTTGGGGCAGGATAATGGATATGGATGAGCAACATACAAAAAGCGACGAGACGCTTATGGAACTGACTGCGGATGTTGTTGCTGCTTATGTAAGCAACAATCCCGTTCCGGTGGCGGAGCTTTCGAATCTTATCGCGGACGTGCATGCCGCCCTTGGCCGTGTGACCCGCAACAGCGAACCGGCGCCTGCCGAAAAGCAGAAGCCGGCGGTAAATCCGAAGCGTTCGGTGCATGACGAATACATCATCTGCCTGGAAGACGGCAAAAAGTTCAAGTCGTTGAAGCGCCACCTGATGACCCACTACGGTCTTACTCCGGAGCAATACCGCGAGAAGTGGGGCCTTGATCCGAACTATCCCATGGTGGCGCCGGCCTATGCCGTGGCCCGCTCGCAATTGGCCAAGAAGATGGGGCTGGGGCGCAAGCGCAAGACCAAGTGACGTTTTCGACCTGAGCTTCAAGCGGCGCCTCTCAAGGCGCCGCTTTCATTTTGCGCCGGCGTATGCGCGGCGGCCTCGGGCGCCTTGTCTTCTCGTCGCCCAGTGGGTCCAGGCGATCATATGCCTGTTTCAGGGCAATGTGCCGGTTAAGATCGTAGCTCCAGTGGCGCCGGGCACCCTTGAGCCGCTCACGCTCGATCAGCCGGCGAAGCCGGGCAAGGATCGCCGCCCGTTCCGTCCCCGTTGTCTCGAGGGCGGCTGACAAATCTATTCCCGAGATGAGGAAGAACGCGGCGCATTGGCGCGCCTGCGCGACCTCTTCCTCCTTCGCCCGGCGAAAAAGCCTGGCTTCCAGCTGCAGCGACATCTCCATAACGGGCTCCTGTTTTTGACAGGGCGAGTGTCGCCGCGCGTCGGGGGGTGGGGATAGATTCGGGGCAAAAATCCGGGGCCAAAGAAAAAAGAAGCCGCTGAATCAGTGGCTTGACCTCACCGTCGAAAAATATTCGTTCTCTTTTTGTTCACACCCCATGCGAGGCTGGATATAAGGAATATATTCCTCTCGAACATGGGATGTGTTCCGTGCAAGCCACCGCAAGAAAAATCCAGTCAGATAAGGAGCCGATCGGGTTTCTCGGAACCCAGAGTCCGTTCCCGCGCAAGCTCAGCCCCGTCAGCGATGAGCGGGTGATCGATATCTGCGAATGCGTGATGGATATCGTCGCCGCGGTCTTCAATGTCAGCGGAAAGGAGCTGAGGCGGCCAGGCCGATCCTCGACCGAGGTCGCGCGGGTGAGGCAGATGGGCATGTATGTGGCCCATGTGGTGCTGCGCCTGTCGATGAACGATATTGGCCGCGGCTTTGGCCGGGACCGCACGACCGTGCTGCATGCCTGCCACACGATCGAGGACTTGCGCGACGATGAGGACTTCGACCGCATCATCCATATGACGGAGCAGGTGACGGCGGCGGCATTCCGGCACATGGAGGTCCTGCGATGAAGCGGTCCTCAATGGATGCGAAGCGCGCCGAGAGAGAGAAGCTGCGCGTGGTGCGGTTCCTCGCCGGCGGCGCAGCCCTGCCGCGGCCTTCGGCCAAGGAGGGCACCATGCTCCTTGACGGCGGCGAGCGCGGGATGATCTCGGCCGCCGTGGCGACGCTCGCGGCACTGGCGCGCAGCGGCGTCGTTGAGGAAGCGGAGGGGCGGCTGACCCTTTCGCCGGAGGGGAGGGCTTCGGCCAGGCGCGAGCAGGCTCCGGACGAGCCTTTCCTGGCGCAGCAGATCGAGATCGGCACCCGCCGGATCCTTGCTGACGGCGCCGAGCGGACCGTGCGCGCCAACCTGTCCGAATCGCCGCTGGCGCAGCTTGCGCGCCTGCGCATGCGGGACGGAAAGTCGTTCCTGGAGGACGGCGAATTCCGCGCCGGCGAGCGGCTTCGCGCCGACTATACGCGCGGGCAGATCATGCCGCGCCTTGGGGCCAACTGGAGCGAAGCGGTGGCGAGCGGGCGGCGCGACGGCCGCGAGAACGGGATTGCCGACCTGACCGACGCGGCGCTCGCCGCGCGCCAGCGGGTAGACAACGCGCTTTCCGCCGTGGGTCCCGAGCTTGCCGGGGTGCTGGTCGATGTGTGCTGCTTCCTGAAGGGGCTGGAGCGCGTGGAGATGGAGCGCGGCTGGCCGGTGCGTTCGGCCAAGGTGGTCCTGAAGACGGCGCTTGCCGCGCTCAACCGCCACTACGAGCCGCATCGGCCGCGCCGCCGCGCGATCCTCCATTGGGGGGCCGAGGGATACCGGCCGAACCTGCGCTGAACCGGAAGCCTACGCCGCCGTCATGGCGGCGCTGGCCTCCTCCTTCATGCGGCGGACCATGGCGCGCAGCCCGTTCGCCCGCTGCGGCGTAAGGTGCTCGTCAAGGCCGAGGGTGCGCATCGTCTCCTCGGCATCGGTGGCGAGGATCTCGCTCGCGCGCCTGCCGCTGAACAGCGCCAGCATGATCGCGACCAGGCCGCGCACGATATGCGCATCTGAATCGCCGCGGAAGGTGATGACCGGGTCCGGTCCCTCGCCGATCTCCGTGTAGAGCCACACCTGGCTCACGCAGCCCCGCACCTTGTGGGCCTCGTTGCGAGCGGCCTCGGGGTAGGCCGGCACGTCGTTTCCGAGCTCGATGATATAGCGGTAGCGCTCCTCCCAGTCGTCCAGGAAGGCGAAGTCGTCGCGGATCGTCTCGATGCTGGTGCCCATGGCCCGCATATAGTGCCTCACCGCCGGGGCGTCACGGAAAAATCCGGCACGTGGCAGCTAGCCGGCCGGCGAAGCCTCGCGCTGCGCCGGGATGGGGATTGCGGGCGCCGTCTCGGGCAGTGCCGCGTCAGGTAGAACTGCCGCTTCGGGCGGCTGGCCGCTGTCGCCGACGGACTGGGCAAGCCGCACCGCCTCCGTCGCCCTTGCGACAATGGTGGCCAGCGCAGCCCTCGCCGTGGCGCAGACATCCGGCTGGCGCTCGCAAATGCCCGCGAGATCAAGCACCGCATCACGCGCGGCGAAGAGGGCCTGGATCGGGCCCACCTGCTGTTGCTGCTCGCCGGCCGTTTCCCCGACGTCGATCGGCAGTATCAGGAACAGAAGGGAAAGCCCCGCTGCTGAGCGGACAAGAAGTCCCATGTCTTTCTTCCCACCGATTCCGTTGCGGCGCGCAGGTGCCTCAGGGGGCAAGCTCCGCGCGCCCGAGCGCTCCATCAATTGCGTAAAATTCGCCACGAATCCGTAAAGAAAGCCGGAAAACAGCATTTTCATCGAGTTCTCCTCGATTCCCAGCGGGTTCGTTACCCCTCGCTAACCAGCTAAGCTGTTCGAGAGGCTCTGAATTCCGCTTTTCGGCCGTTTTCAGCCCTGCTGTTGCGCTGCCTTCGAAGGCGCGGTTCCGGGCGACCCTTTGTTAACCATGGCAGCATTCAACCGGGCAGAACTTGCAGCTCCGCTGCGTTTTGGCCTTTCGGCACGGCCTCCAATGCGGGCCATTTATCCTTTCCTTAAAGGGTGAGTGCGAGGGTCGGAGCGAGAAGAAGAGCCCGGTGAAGCGGACAGACAGAGCGCGTCGAATTGAGCACGAAAGCCTCCCTTCCCGTCCATTTGCCCCAGGGGCTGAAAGCCGCCTGCGCGCGCCTTCTCCACCCGTCCGTGACGGGGGGCGAGGAACGGGCGCGGCAGCTGCGGCTGGTCGAGGTTCTGCTCGCCGGCGCGGTCCTGGCGGCGTTGGCTACGGCCGAGGTCGCCGTTCGGCGGGTCGGCGCGGCGGACGCGCTTGCCTCCATCGCCCTAGTGTTCGGCATCGGCCTGCTCGCCCCCTTTGCGCTGATCACGACGGCCAAGCGGCGGATGGTCGAGCCGCTCGCCCTTTCCTTTGGCGCAATCTGCCTTGGTCTCCTTCTTGCCGCCGGCGGCGGGCTTGCCTCGCCGCTTGCGGCCATGAGCGCGGCGCTGGCGCTGGAATCGGCATGGGTGGGCCGTTCGCGGCGGGCGATCGGCTTCGGCATAGCCGCCGCGGCGGCGGCGCTGGCGATCGGCGCAGCCTTGCCTGCCTTCTTCTCCATCGGCATATCCGCAGCCTCCGCCTGGCAATGGATGGTGCCGCTGGCCTATGCCTTGACCATTCTTGCGCGCCTGCCGCTGGTTCTCGGGACCGAGCGCCGGGAGGCGGCGGAGGAACCCGCGCCGGCGCTGGAGGACATCATCGGCGCCGCTCTCCTTCGGCTGCAGGAGACGGGGGAAGTGACCTCCGTGTCCGGAAGGGCCGAGCCGCTGCTCGGCGTCGCGCCGGAAATGCTTCTGGGGTCAGGTTTCTTCGACCGGATCCATGTTGCCGACCGGGTCGCCTGGCTGTCGGCGCTGAGCGATCTCCGGGAAGGAGCGGAAGCGCGGACGATGCGTGTCCGCGTCCGCGTTCCCGCCGAGCCGGGAATCCCGAGCCACGCCGCCTATCGCAGCTTCATATGCGAATTCCTCGGCAAGGCCGGGGAGGGCGGCTTCCTGGTCATGCTGCGCGACGATGCCGCCACCGCGGCGCTGGAAGAGGCGCTCGCCTCGGCGCGGCGCACGGCAGAAATGGCGGTGCTGGCGCGCGACCAATTGCTCGCCTCCGTCAGCCACGAACTCAGGACGCCGCTCAATGCGATCGTCGGCTTTTCCGATGTGCTGGCGAACGAGATGTTCGGCAGGTTCGCCAACGGGAAGCAGCGCGAATATGTGGAGCTGATCCGCGAGGCGGGCGGCCACCTGCTTTCGGTCGTCAACGCGATCCTCGACGTTTCGAAGCTGCAGTCGGGCGCCTATGCGCTGCAGACCGAAGCCTTCCGCTTCGAAGACGCGGTGCGCCTGTGCATGGCCATGACGGCGCAGCAGGCGGAAGCCAAGTCGGTTCATCTTGCGACGGAGATCGCGGAGGATGTCGGGACGGTGCATTGCGACCGCCGGGCGGTGCAGCAGGTCTTGATCAACCTTCTGTCCAACGCGGTTAAATTCACGCCCGCCGGCGAGGTCAAGGTCAGCGCGCGGCGCTGCGGCGACCGCCTGGAATTCACCGTCAGCGATACGGGGATCGGCATCTCCGAAGAGGATCTGAAGCGAGTCGGGAAGCCTTTCATGCAGGTGCGTAACGACTATACGCGCCAGTATCAGGGAACGGGCCTGGGGCTGGCCCTGGTGAAGGGGCTGGTGCGGCTGCAGGGCGGCGGCTTGAGCATCGAGAGCGCGCCGGGCGCCGGCACGCGGGTCCATGTCTCATTGCCGGTGCTGCCGGCGGAGGAGCGGGCGGAATGGGAGGCAGAGGCCGCAAAAAGCGGGGCGAACTGGAATGGCGACTGGTACGATGACGCGCTACGCAAAACCGCCTAGTCCGCGCGGGCGTCGCGGAGGCTGGCTGCGCAGCGCAATCTCGAGCGCGGGCGCGGGAGTGGCCCGCAACCCGGTGGCGGTGGGCGGCACGACGGCCTTTCTGGTCTCTCTGGCATTCATTTCCGCCAACGCGGTCTTCTACCAGCCGCAGGTGCATCCAAGCGCTTTCCTGTCCACCCGCGTGCTTGCGTCGGGGCTTGCCCGCGCGGAGCTGCCCGCCGAGGCCACCCCGCGGCCCGCTCCGCGCGAAGAGCGCGCAGCTGCTCCGGAGCAGGAGCAGTCTTCCGCAGAACCCGCACCGGAGTCCACCGGCTCCGTGCCCGAGGCCGGCGGCGATGCCACGGTGCGGGCGGTGCAGTCGGTGCTGAGCGATCTCAGCCTCTATCGCGGTCCGATCGACGGACTGCCGGGCCCGCAGACCAGCGCGGCCATCACGACTTACCGGCGGATCGTGGGCCTCGAGCCGAATGGCGATATCGACGCGGCGCTGCTGCAGCAGCTGGGTCTTGCCGGCAGCGCGACGCAGGCGAAAGCCTCCACGGCCTCCGAGAGCCGCCCCCAAGCAACGCAGGTCTCGACAGGCGAGGTGCAGACCGCCTCCGTCGAGGCGGGCGATGCGCTGGTCCGCCGCGTGCAGGCGGGCCTCAAGGCATTCGGCAACGACGCCGTGGAAACGGACGGCGTGATGGGCACGCGAACCCGCGAGGCGCTCCGCGAGTTTCAGTCGCTGTTCGGCCTGCCCGTGACCGGCGAGCCGGACGAGGCCTCGGTCGCCAAGATGCGCGAGATCGGCCTCATCAACTGACGACGCCTCGTGAGAGGGAAGCATGCGGGTTACCAGCGAATTGTGGGTGTCGGCGCTGGTGAGGCGTGTCTTCTCCGACGGAGGCTTTGCCGCGGTCCGCCGCAAAGGCGCCCGGGAGGCAGGCGCCATCTTCATCCTGCACCGCACGCGCATCGGCGAACTGGAGCTATACAGCCCCGCGCCGCAGACGAGCTACGACGCGGCCCGGCCGGGCGAGAGACAGTTCGTCTCCGTCCTGGTGACCGGCGAGGAGGAAGAGGTGGAAAAGCGCCTCGCCCGCGAACTGCGCTTCGATCCAGACGTCTGGGTGGTCGAGGTCGAGACGGCGGCGGAGCTTTCCGGCTATTTGACCCTTGTCAGCGACTGAGCGGCCGTGGCCCGGTCGCTCCGGTCCTGCTGCCGCCAAGCCTGAACCTTCTCCAGGGCCGCTGCCGCCGGGAGGGCTTCGTAGCGGACGTGAAACAGCCGGATCGCCGCCGGATTTGTCACCTGCGCCGGGTAAGCCGCCGCGGCGAGGACGAAAGCCTGTTCCGGCGAAAGCTCGAGTGCCCTCAAGGCAAAAAGCAGGTCTGAATAGGTGACGCCGTCGATGAGGCTGCGGGCGCGGGCGACCGTGAGGCCGAGCGCGGCGGCAAGGGCCTCGGCAAACCGGCGCGTCTCGCCGGAAAGCGCCGCTTCGCGGATGGCGGGGTACGGGTCCGCCGGGGTCGAGGAGAGCGGGGCAGAGCCTTCTTCCTCCTCGCCCGCGCCGTCCTGCATGAGGATGCGGAGCTGACCGCGCACCGCTTCCAAGGCGTTGCCGGCCTCTTCGGGCGGGGTGGCCGCGGCTGCAGGGGGCGGGTCGGTTTCCGCGCGGGCGAGCAGGGCGCGGATGAGCGCTGCGACCACGGGATTGAGCTCGTCACGCCGGGCGATGGCGCGGGCATGCGGAACGCCCTGCCGGGCGATCAGCGCGATGAGATCGACGTCGCTCAGCGCGCGCGAGCGGACGAGGAGAGGAGCGCCGATCTCGACCGACTCCTCGGCCAGCCGGCGGACGAGACCGCGCGGCGCCGCGTCGCACTCGCAAAGGGCCGCGGCAGCAAAGCGGCGCGTTTCTGCGGGGATGACGTCTAAAAGCCCCAGTGCAAGATCGTCAAGCTGGGCCGCCTCGTCGCGCGTCGGCCGCGGCAACGCGCAGAAGGCCGACACGGCGGAACGAAATATACGCTCGCAGTGGCGCGGTCCCCTGCCCAAAGCAATATGCCTGAAATCCGCGGCTGACACGCAGCGATACGCCTAACGCTTGAGAACACGACGCTCCGGGCAAAATGCCGGCCGGTGAAAGGTAGCGCGAATGCGTTAGCGGGCCATTAACCGCAAAATTAAGCATAGTGTTCACTACTCCGCCCCTGCGATAAGGAACTGTTAACCAAACCATGTGTTTATCGCGGTGGGCCGCGTTGCGTGTCCGGGCCAGACGCGAGCGGGACTTAGACGCATGGCGATGATCCTAGGTTTCAGGCCGAGAACGGCGCAAAAGCCCGACCGGGCGCCGCCCGAGGGCGGGGCTACGATCATCATTTTCCCCGGGGTGCGCTACGAGCGGCTTGATGGCCGCGACGACCGGCGCGGGAGCGCCGCCGGCATGCGGCGCGAGCGCAAGCATCGCCGCAAAGGCTGACCTGCTAGAGCGGAATGCTCAGATTAGGTCGCGCCTTCGCTCATTGTTTCTTTGGCCGAATTTGTGCAACGGCAGGTGATTTCGACTTGCCCTTGAATTCTCTAGCCGACCGGTCGCGGGGTACAGCTGAGGCCGCTGAAGAACCTGCCGACCACCCCCTGCCACGTCTCGTCCGGCACGAAGGCGCGCACGAGAACGATCCCTTCCTCCACGCCGGTCTCGATGAAGACCGATTGAGCAAATTCTGCGGGCAGCTCGCCGCGGATCCGCTGCATCTGGCCGGGATCGAGGGCAACGACATCCAGCGCACCGTCGGCTGCCGTCCGGTCGCTGATGCTGAAGACGTTGAGCCCGTTGCTGTCGTAGATGGACATGGACCAGAAGGGCACCGCACCTTCCGCCTCAACGTGGACCGGGCCGTCGGCAAGATCGAACCGGCAGGCGGCGGCGGTGAGGAACGGATTTACCGGGGCGGGGATTTCGCCGCCGAGCCGGTTGGGGCCGAGACGGACCATTGCATAGGGCGGCGCCGCCGCCGACAGCCTCGACCAGATGTCCCGCTCCGAATGGGCGGGCAGCATGAAGAGGATGGCGATGTGGACGATGCCGGCCCCCAAAAGGCCGAGGAGGAGGGCGTAGAGCAGCCTAAGCATCGCAACGCACCTGGAGGATGTCCGGCATTGCGAGTTCGCCGAGCGACACGCCGGTCGAGACCGGTGTGTCGAGCAGCGTGAAGACGAGCTGCATCGGCCCGCTGCCGGTGACCGCGAGCCAATTGTCCGGCGCCGGGTGCGGCGAGATCGTGATCGCGAAGGGAACGCCCTCGCGGTGCAGGATCATGCCGGAATGAAGCGCCGCCTGGCGGCGACCCTTGGGCGCAAGGGGCATGCCGGAGGGATCGGCCGCGTGCAGCGTCCACAGCCGCGCCGCCGGGATCGTGCCCTCGATGCGATAGGTGCAGGCGCGCCGCAGCGCGCGTTCGGCGGAATCGCGCGATGCGGTGAAGACGAGGCCTTCGGAGCGGCCGAGGGGGATGCCGCCTTCACGCGTGAAGCGGGCGCGCGAATAGGGATCGGCCTCCGGCGTGCCCGCATCCGGGAATGCTGTCCACGGCCCGGCGGCGACGGCGCCGACCGGCGGCACGTTTTCCAGGATCATCCAGGCGCTGGCGGCCCCTCCGCCGATGGCGACGGCGAGCGTGACGAGGGTGAGGAAGACCGTTTTCAGCATGGAGCGCTGCAGAGAGGTTTGCGGATCGGTGAGGCGTGTCGCACCCGACAGGCCGGAGGTCAATGACCTGATTGAGCCGGGCGGAAGATTGCTCGCGGGGCTTCCGACCACACTGGATCGGGAAGATGATCAAAGGGCCGAGAGGGCTTC
Source organism: Chelativorans sp. (assembly GCF_031180965.1). Lineage (GTDB taxonomy): Bacteria > Pseudomonadota > Alphaproteobacteria > Rhizobiales > Rhizobiaceae > Chelativorans. Next base: position 139,722 of record NZ_JAPSLH010000007.1, on the reverse strand, counting down.
GGGCCCTTGCGCCGCCTTGAGCGCGGGAGCGGAGCGGAAGAGCTCGGCCATCTGGTCGAGCACGTCGCGTGTGGCAAGCGGCATGGAATGGGCCGGCCGGCGCGATCCGGCCTCTTCCCCGCCAGCCCCTCCCGCAGCTTCGGCGACCGCCTTGCCGTCCGGCGGCAGCATGGGGTTTTCGATGCCGACGATGGGCTTCAGCTCGATATTCTGATGCGCATAGGCCATGAAGCGCTGCCAGACCATGGCCGGCAGCGTGCCGCCGGTCATCTCGTTGGTCGGGCGATAGTCGTCATTGCCGAGCCAGACCGCGGCCACGTAGTTGCCGGTGAAGCCGACATACCAGGCGTCGCGATAGGATTGCGCCGTGCCCGTCTTGCCGGCGGAGCGGATGCCGGGGAGGGCGGCGCGGCGGCCCGTGCCCCATTCGGGCACGGCGACGAGCATGGTGTTCATGTAGGAGACCGCCTTCTCCGAGAGCACGCGGCGCGGCGGGGGGGCGTCCTTCCGGACATCGTAGATCACTTCGCCCGAATGGGTGGTGAGCTGCACGATGCCGTGGCGCGTGCCGGTATAGCCGCCATTGGCGAAGACGCTGTAGCCGGTGGCCTGGTCCATGACCGTGACGTCGGAGGAGCCGAGCACCATCGTCTTGTGGCCGTTGAGCTCCGTCTCGACGCCCATCTCGCCGACGAGCCTCTGGATGACGGGGATGCCCAGGTGATCGCGCGCAAGCCGTACCGGCACGGTATTGTGGGAGCGGGCGAGCGCAGTCATGAGGTCGACACGACCGGCGAAGCTGCGGCCGTAATTCTGCGGCGACCAGTTGCCCCAGGAGATCGGCGCGTCGGAGACGACTGATTTCGGCGTGAAGCCCGCTTCCATGGCGGCCGCGTACACATAGGGCTTGAAGGAGGAGCCGGGCTGGCGCAGCGCGCGCGTGGCCCGGTTGAACTGGCTCTGGCCGTAGTCGCGCCCGCCGACGAGCGCGCGCACAGCCCCGTCCGTGTCCATCAGCACGATGGCGCCTTCCTCCACGTCATAGTCCTTGCCGTATTGGCGCAGGTGGAATTCGAGCGATTCCTCCGCCGCCTCCTGCAGGTCGAGATCGATGGTGGTGCGGGCGATGAGGGCGTGCGTGGCGCCCTTCGGGACGATCTTCTTCACCTCCTCGAACGCCCAGTCGAGGAAATAATCCGGGGCTTCGCGATTGCCCCTGTCGACCGCGCTCGCCGGGTTGAGGCGCGCCGACAGGACCTGGCCTTCGGTCATGAGGCCGGCCTGGACCATGTTGGACAGCACTTCGTTGGCCCGCGCCCGCGCGGCCGGCAGGTTGATATGCGGCGCATAGCGCGCCGGCGCCTTGAAGAGGCCGGCGATCATCGCCGCCTCGGCCAGCGTCAAGTCCTTCACCTGCTTGTTGAAATAGAAGTCGGCAGCCGCTGCGATGCCGAAGGAGCCGCCGCCGAGATAAGCCCGGTCGAGATAGAGCTGGAGAATCTCCTTCTTCGACAGGTTCGTTTCCAGCCAAAGGGCGAGGAAGGCCTCCTTGATCTTGCGCTCGACCGTCCGCTCGTTGGTCAGAAACAGGTTCTTTGCGAGCTGCTGGCTGAGGGTGGAGCCGCCCTGGACGACGGAGTTGGCGCGCATGTTCACCGCCGTGGCGCGCAGGAGGCCGATGAAGTCTATGCCGAAATGCTCGAAGAAGCGCCGGTCCTCGGTGGCCAGCACCGCCTTGATGACATGGTCCGGCATCTCGTCGACCGGGACGGAGTCGCGCTGGCGGATGCCGCGCTGGCCGATCTCCTGGCCGAAGCGGTCGAGGAAGGTGACGGCATAATCGTCCTGCGCCCGCCAGTCGCCCTTCGTCTCCTGGAAGGCGGGCATGGCGAGCGCCAGCATGACGACGGCCCCCACGGCGAGCATGGTGCAGCCTTCGCTGAAAAGCTCGGCCGCCGCGCGCTTGGCCCCGTAGACGCGGAAGCGGCGGGAGAAGATGGTGAGGTTTTCCCAGAATTCCGAGGCCTTGAAGCCGATCTCGTAGAGGCTGGAATCGATCCACGCGTCGATGTCGAGGAAAACCGTGGCCCTCGGCGCCTTCCCCTTTCTCGATCTGCGCTTCTCTTCCATGTCACTCGCCCGCCGGCCCATACCCACAGCTGAAGCATCTGTCGCGGAACGGCGCTACGACAAGATGTGTATCGAACACAGACCTATCAAGTTTAATAATCCCGTAGCGGCAATCCGGGTTCAAGTTAAGGGGCCGCAGCCGTGATATTTTTGCATAGGAAAATAGTCCTTGACAGCGTGACGGCGGTCTGGTAGGGTTCAGGCATCGTCGGAAAAGTGGGTCCGGCGCAGGTCGCTCAGGCGCCTTGCCGCCCCGCACATCCGAGACCCCCAACCACCCGTGAATTTCGGCAAGCGCTGCGCCCCCCGGCCAGCGCTTTTTTCTTGTCCGGAGGTGAACCGTGCGAAACAGATCGGCGGCCGTCCAGAGGGCGGCGGTTCAGGCAATGGCCGAGGGCGCGCGCGCCAACCCTGCCGCTGCTGGCGCAGGCGAGCGGATGTACCGAGAAATATCTGGCGCGGCGCGCGAAAAAGGAGGGCTGGCGCCTGGCGCCCCTTCTTTCGGACGCGGATCCGGAAGCCTTAGACAGGCGGCTGGTCGCGCTCTCGGATCGGCTGATCGGCGACCTCGAGACGGCGAGCGCCGGAGGGCGGGCGACCGGCGCCTACGACAAGAGCCAAATCGACGCGCTGTCCTCGATGCTGAGGATGGTCGAAAAGCTAGGCGAGATGAACCGCCTGCCCGAACGCGCCGCAGACAAGCAGAAAAGAAGCGATGCAGACCTGGCCGCCGCACTCTCCCTCATCGATGCCACGCATCGTGGAGCTTGCTTGCGAGCTCGCCGCCGCGATGGTCGCGGGACAAGCTGACGGACAGGCAGGCGTTCAAGGCGGCGGGAGATACCGGTCGTCACCTTCCCCATGCTGCCGGAAGCGGGGCCGGCTGGCGGCCGATAGCCGGATCGGCTGACCCGAGCCCGCATGCGCAGCCGGACTGCGCATGCGGGATCCGGGCCGCCGTTGCCTGTGGCCAGCCGCGCAATTGTTCATTCCCCATTCAGCCCGCTTCGGCTACACAAAGGCCATGAAGAACATCCGTCTCATAAGTGCAGGTGGGGTCGCGGCGTTTGCGTTGCTTCTGGCAGGAGCGAGCGCACATGAAGAGCCGTCGGCCGGAGCCACGACGCTTTTGGCGCAGGGCGGAGCCGACTGCTATGCCATCGGTCAGCAGGTGGCGGCCGAGCAGGGAGGCACGCTCGCCGGCGCTTCCGCGGAGTCGCGGGGCGGCTCGGTGGTGTGCCGGATCGTCGTCCTTGTGCCGGCTCGGGACGGCGAGAGGCCGCGGCGCATGGAAATCACCGTTCCGGCGCGGTAAAGTACCAAAACTTCTTGATTCACTTTCGACGTGTGGCGGCTTAGGCGGTTGAATCCATGCGCATTCTCGTTGTCGAAGACGACAAGGACCTGAACCGGCAGATCTGTGCCGCGCTGGAGGATGCGGGCTACGTGGTCGATCGCGCCTTCGACGGCGAGGAGGGGCATTTCCTGGGCGACACCGAACCCTATGACGCGGTGGTGCTCGACATTGGCCTGCCGCAGATGGACGGGATCAGCGTCCTGGAGCGGTGGCGGCGCGACGGGCGCACGATGCCGGTGCTCATCCTCACCGCGCGGGACCGCTGGAGCGACAAGGTTTCGGGAATCGACGCCGGCGCGGACGACTACGTCACAAAACCCTTTCACATGGAGGAAATACTGGCTCGGCTGCGGGCGCTCATCCGCCGCGCCGCGGGCCATGCCTCGCCGGAACTCCTCTGCGGGCCGCTGAGGCTCGACACCAAGGCCTCCAAGGCCGACATCAACGGCGTGCCGCTGAAGCTCACCTCGCATGAGTACCGGATGCTCGCCTATCTGATGCACCACAAGGGTTCCGTGGTGTCGCGGACGGAACTGGTGGAGCATCTTTACGACCAGGATTTCGACCGCGACTCCAACACGATCGAGGTGTTTGTAGGCCGGCTGCGCAAGAAGCTGGGCCTTGATCTGATCGAAACAGTGCGAGGCATGGGCTACCGCATGCGCGAGCCGCATGGCTGACGCGGCGCCGGCCGCAAGAAAGAGCCCGCTGGCGTCGATCAAATCGCGGCTGAGGACCTTGCCGCGCACGCTCACCTTTCGCGTCGTCGCCTTCTCTTCCATCTGGGCCATCATCGCGCTTGTGGTGATCGCGACCGTGATCTCGGCGCTTTTCCGCCAGGTGAGCGAGCGCGGCTTCGACAATGTGCTTTCGGCCCACCTGTTCAACCTGATCGCCTCGGTGAGCGCCACCGAGGACGGCCGGCTGGTGGGCAGCCCCAATCTCGGCGACCTGCGGTTTTCCGAACCCTTGTCGGGATGGTACTGGTCCGTGGAACCCGCATCGGAGGCGCTGCGCAACCGGCTGCAGTCGCCCTCGCTGGTCATGCCGGTGGCTTCACCTTCGGCGGAGGCGGTGCCGTTCGACCGCGGCTTCCGGCGCAAGTACCTCGCCGAAGGGCCGGGCGGCGAGCAGATCGAGGCGCTGGAGGCGGAGATCGTGCTCGACCAGATCGACCGGATCGCGCGTTTCCGCGTCATGGGCAACCGCAGCGAACTGGAGCAGGAGATTGCCGATTTCGCCGGCCGGCTTTTTGCCTATCTGGCGATCTTCGGCCTCGGCATGATCGCCATCAATGTCTTCGCCATCCTGCTCGCGCTGAAGCCCCTTGGCAGCATCCGCCTTGCCCTCGCCAATATCCGCTCCGGCACCGCGGAGCGGCTCTCTGGCGACTTCCCTCGCGAGATCGCGCCGCTGGCGGAGGAGACCAATGCGCTCATCGAAAGCAACCGCCGCATCATCGAGCGTGCGCGCACCCAGGTGGGCAATCTTGCCCATTCGCTGAAGACTCCGCTTGCCGTGCTGATGAACGAGGGCCGTGCGCTGGGCGGCGAGAAGGGAATCCTGATCGCCAGCCAGGCCGAGGCGATGCAGAAGCAGATCGACCACTATCTCCAGCGTGCCCGCGCGGCGGCGCAGCGCAACACGCTCGCCTCGCGCAGCCCGGTCAACGAGACGCTGGCGAGGCTGGCGCGGGTCGCCGAGAAGCTGAACCCGGACAAGCGGCTGCATTTGGAGCTGCCGCGGGCGGAGGTTGTCTTTGCCGGTGAGCGGGAGGACCTGGAGGAGATCACCGGAAATCTCGTGGAGAATGCGATGAAATGGGCGAGCGGACGGGTGGTCCTTTCGCTCGACCCGACAGGAGGGGCGGGCGAGCGCCGCTTCCGCATCATCATCGAGGATGACGGCCCGGGAATTCCCGAGGAACAGGCCCGTCAGGCTCTGAAGCGCGGACGCAGGCTCGACGAGAGCAAGCCGGGGACAGGCCTTGGCTTGGCCATCGTCGCGGATCTGGTGAAGGAATATGGGGGCACGTTGGCGCTGGAGCGTTCCCCCCTCGGGGGCCTGCGCGCGGAGGTGTCGCTTCCTTCGCCGTGAGAGCTTTCCGCGGCAGCCCGTGGACAAAATTCCGTCAAACATGGTCTATAGGCGCGGGCGTCTTTAGGCGAGGGGCTGGAGCAGCAATGAAGATTCTGGCGATTGCCGTTATGGGGGCGGCGCTGGCGCTTGCCGGCTGCGCCGCCGATGGTTTGCCGCGGTCCGTCGACGTGGCGGCAAGGCCCTCGCCGAATCAAACTCCGCAGCCCGCCATCGGCGGGATCACCGGCGGGGGGCTGATCATGCGCGAGCTTGGCGCCGATCTTGGCCGGCGCGAGCGCCTGGCGGCGATCGATGCGGAGTATCGCGCCCTCGAAACGGCGCCGGCCGGCCAGCCGGTGACCTGGCAGGGCGGAGGAAACGGGCGCAGCGGCACCGTCACGGCGGCGCAGCCTTACCGAGTCGGCTCGCAGGATTGCCGCCCCTATTCCCATTCCGTCATCGCTGGCGGAACGACCCGCACGGCGCGCGGCACGGCATGCCGCAATGCCGACGGAAGCTGGACGCTGCTCGACTGACCGCCGGCGGCGGGCCCCGCCAAAAGGACGCAGCGCTCGGGAGTTGGCACCCGCGGCCGGAATGGATATTGAAGACCCATGTTTTTCTGGCTCCTCGCAGCACTCCTGACGCTTGCCGCGTCGCTTGCGGTGATGAAGCCTTTCCTACGCAAGGCCGACAAGGATGCGGCCGCAGGCGAGCATGATATCGCCGTCTATCGCGATCAGCTGCGCGAGTTGGACGAGGAGGTCCGCCGCGGCCTCATCTCCGAATCCGACGCCGCCGAGGCGCGCGCGGAGATCGGCCGGAAAATCCTGCGGCTGACTAAGGCGCAAGAAAAAAGCGGCGCAGCGCCCCAGCACGCGAAGCTGGCGGGCGCGATCGCCATGGCCGCCGTTCTCGCCGTGCCGGTGGTCAGCTGGGGCCTTTACGCGATGCTCGGCTCACCGGGCCTGCCGACCCTGCCGCTCCAAGCCCGGCTGCAGCAGGACCCCTCCGGCGCCTCGCTCGACGAGCTGATCGCGCGCACGGAAGCCCATCTGGCCGATAATCCCGAGGACGCACGCGGCTGGGAAGTGCTGGCGCCGGTCTATGCGCGGCTCGGACGCTATGGTGATGCGATCGCCGCCTACCGCCGTACCATCGCCCTCGCGGGCGCTACGGCCGACAGGGAGGCGGGACTTGGCGAGGCGATGGTAGGGCAGAGCGGGGGCGTGGTGACCGCCGATGCGGAAGCGGCGTTCCGGCGCGCCATGGATCTGGACAAGGCCAATTCCCGCGCGCGCTTTTACACCGCGATGGCGCGGGCGCAGGAAGGCAGACACGAGGAGGCGCGCGCGATCTGGCAGGAGATGTCGGAGAGCCTTCCCGACGATTCCCCCTGGAAAGGCGTCGCCGGCCAGGCGCTTGCGAATCTGGCGGCAGCGCAGCAGCAAAGAGCCGGAGCCGGTGCGGCCGGGCCATCGCAGGAAGATATCGCTGCCGCCGGGAACATGGAGCCCGAGGCGCGCCAGGAGATGATAGAAGGCATGGTTGCCAGCCTCGATGCAAAACTGCGCGACAACCCGGCCGATCCGGAAGGCTGGCGCAGGCTGCTGCGCTCCTATGTGGTCCTGGGCAGGAGGGGCGAGGCTGCCGATGCCCTGGGGCGAGCGCTCGCGGCGCTGGGCGCCGAAAGCGCCGAAGGGCAGGCGCTCACCGAGTTTGCCGGCACGCTCGGCATCACGGCGGTGAGGTAGGCCATGACGCGCAAGCAGAAGCGGCTGGCCATCATCGGCACGGGGATGGGCTTTCTCGCCCTGGCGGCGGGCCTGACCTTCTATGCGCTGGGACAGCAGACCTCCTATTTCTACATGCCGGCCGACCTTCTCTCGCAGCATGCCGCGGCGGGCGAGCGCATCCGTCTCGGCGGCCTCGTCCAGCCCGGTTCCATCAAGCGCGGCGAGGGGACCCGCGTCCGCTTCGTGGTCGCGGACAGCGAAAACGAGGTCGAGGTGGTCTATCAAGGCATCCTGCCGGACCTCTTCCGCGAGGAGCAGGGGGTGGTCACCGAAGGAACGCTGGGATCGGACGGGGTATTCGTGGCGGACACGGTGCTCGCAAAGCACGACGAGACCTATATGCCGCGCGAGGTGGCCGAAAGGCTGAAGGAGGAGGGTGTGTGGCAGGAGCAGTGAGGGAGCGGATGTGAGCGTCGAACTCGGCCATTTCGCCCTGGTGCTGGCGCTCGCGCTGGCGCTGGTGCAGTCCGCTGCGCCGCTCATGGGCGCGCGCATCGGGAGCCTTCCCCTGATGCGTGTCGGCGAGCCGGTGGCCATCACCGGCTTTGCCTTGGTCGCGGCCGCCTTCGCGGCGCTCGTGCTCGCCTATGTCCAGTCAGACTTTTCCGTCTTGAATGTCTGGGAGAATTCCCACTCTGCCAAGCCGCTTCTCTTCAAGATCACCGGCGCCTGGGGCAATCACGAAGGCTCGATGCTGCTCTGGGTGCTCATCCTGGCGCTGTTCGGCGCGCTGGTCGCCGCCTTCGGCCGCAACCTGCCGCCGACGCTCAAGGCCAATGTGCTGGCCGTGCAGGGGCTCATCGCCAGCGCCTTTCTCCTTTTCATCCTCTTCACGTCCAATCCGTTCAACCGCCTGCAGCCCGCGCCGATCGAGGGGCGCGACCTCAACCCGATCCTGCAGGATATCGGCCTCGCCATCCACCCGCCGCTGCTCTACCTCGGCTATGTCGGCTTCTCCATCTCCTTCTCCTTTGCCGTTGCGGCCCTGATCGAAGGGCGCATCGATGCGGCGTGGGCGCGCTGGGTGCGGCCTTGGACGCTCGCAGCCTGGGCATTTCTCACCGGCGGCATCGCCATGGGTTCCTACTGGGCCTATTACGAGCTCGGCTGGGGCGGCTTCTGGTTTTGGGACCCGGTGGAGAACGCCTCCTTCCTGCCCTGGCTCTCCGGCACGGCGCTGCTCCACTCGGCCATCGTGATGGAGAAGCGGTCGGCGCTGAAGATCTGGACGGTGCTGCTCGCCATACTCACCTTCTCGCTTTCGCTGCTCGGCACCTTTCTGGTGCGCTCGGGCGTGCTCACCTCCGTCCACACATTCGCCAGCGATCCGACCCGCGGCGTCTTCATCCTGGCGATCCTCGTCTTCTTCATCGGCGGGGCGCTTGCGCTCTTCGCGGTGCGCGCGGCCGCGCTTGCGCCCGGCGGGCTGTTCCACCCGATTTCGCGGGAAGGCGCACTCGTCCTCAACAACCTGCTCCTGACCACCGCGGCAGCGACGGTCCTGGTGGGCACGCTCTATCCGCTGCTCATCGAGGCGCTCACGGGGGAAAAGATCTCCGTCGGCGCGCCCTTCTTCAACCTCACTTTCGTCCCGCTCTTCCTGCCCTTGCTGGTGGCCGTCCCGTTCGGGCCGCTGCTTGCCTGGAAGCGCGGCGACCTTCTGGCGGCTGCGCAGCGGCTGCAGATCGCCTTTGCTGCGGCGGCGCTGAGCGGGATCGTCAGCTATTTTCTCATGGACCGCGCCTCGGCTTTCGCGGCCCTCGGGCTTGCGCTCGGTCTGTGGCTCATCTTCGGCGCGCTGACGGATCTTTGTTTGAAGATCGGCATCGGCAAGGTCCCGCCCTCTGTCGCCCTCGGCAGGCTTGCCGGCCTTCCGCTGTCCATGTTCGGCACCGCGCTGGCACATGCTGGCCTCGGCCTGACGGCGCTCGGCGTCGTCGCCGTGACGACGCTGGAAGCCGAAAGCATCCTGACCATGCGGCCGGGCCAGGTCGCCGAGATCGGCGGTTATTCGCTGACTTTCGAGAATCTTCGGCCCTTCACCGGCCCCAACTACACCGAGGACCGCGCTGTGTTCGCCGTGACAGGCGAAGGCGGGGCATCTCTGGGCGAGATCGTCTCGTCCAAGCGGTTTTACGCCGCGCGGGGCATGCCCACCACCGAAGCAGGGATCAGGACGTTCGGGCTGAGCCAGCTCTATGTCTCGATCGGCGACGAGACGGCGAGCGGCCTCGTCGTGCGCATCTGGTGGAAGCCGCTGGTCACCCTCATCTGGCTGGGCGCACTGGTCATGATGGTCGGCGGGGCGGTTTCGCTGTTCGACCGCAGGCTGCGCGTCGGTGTTCCGGCAAGGCGCAAGCTGGCGGTGGCGGCCGCGGGCGAGGGGGCATGAAGAGGGCTGGGGCAGGACTGGCTGCCGTCGGCCTCCTCCTGGCCCTCTGCGGCCCTGCCGTCGCCGTTCAGCCGGATGAGATGCTCGCCGATCCCGCCCTCGAGGCGCGGGCGCGGGACCTGTCCGCCGAGCTGCGGTGCATGGTCTGCCAGAACCAGTCCATCGACGATTCCGACGCGGAGCTTGCGCGCGACCTGCGCGTCCTGGTGCGCGAACGCATCGAGGCCGGCGACAGCGACGCGGAGGTGCTGGACTATGTCGTTTCCCGCTACGGGGAGTTCGTGCTGCTGAAGCCACGCTTCAGTCCGCGCAACGCGGTGCTCTGGGCGACTCCGGCCCTCTTCCTTCTGGGCGGAGGCATTCTCGCCTTTCTCGCCTTCCGCAGGCGCGGCGGCAAAGCCACAGCCGGACTTTCGGCGGAAGAGGAAGCGGCGCTACGCAAGGTGCTGGAGCGGAACGAATAGGCTCCGAGCCGGCACTGACAACATTACGAAAGTTTCATGCCGCGGAAATGGCATCGTAAGGTGCCCGGTCCTATCTGATGCACAGCGGAGCTGCAAGGCTCGATAGGATTTGCCAGCCAAGAGGAGCTGATATCGCCATGAATGCAGGCAACAAGGTAACTTCAAAGACACGCACCCGGCTCGCTGCCGCCGTGGCGTCGGTGGCGATCGCGGGCGCGATCGGCTTCGGCGCCGTCAGCACCGGAACGGTTCCGGTCTTTGCCGAACCCGTCAAGCTCGAGCGGCCGGTCCAGGCGCCGAGCTTTGCCGATGTGGTGCAGGCGGTCACGCCCGCCGTGGTCAGCGTGCGCGTGAGCGGCGATGCGCCAGCGGCGGGCACGGTGGCGACGCCTTTCTTTGACATGCCGGGCTTCGAGAATCTGCCTGAGAACCACCCGCTGCGGCGCTTCTTCGACGAGTTCCAGGGGCCCCGGAGCGGGGCTCCGCGCGGTGAGCGCGCGCCCCAGCGCCCGCGGCCGATCTCTCAGGGCTCCGGCTTCTTCATCTCCGACGACGGCTATCTCGTCACCAACAATCACGTGGTCGAGGGCGGCAGCGAGTACACGGTCGTGCTTGATGACGGCACCGAACTCAAGGCCGATCTGGTCGGCAAGGACCCGCGCACCGACCTTGCCGTGCTGAAGGTCGATGCCGACCGCGAGTTCACCTATGTGAGCTTCGGCAGCGACGACAGCGTGCGCGTCGGCGACTGGGTGGTGGCTGTTGGCAACCCCTTCGGCCTCGGCGGCACGGTGACCGCGGGCATCGTCTCGGCGCGCGGGCGCTATATCGGCGCGGGCACCTATGACGACTTCCTGCAGATCGACGCCGCGGTCAACCAGGGCAATTCGGGCGGCCCGACCTTCAACCTAGCCGGCGAGGTGGTCGGCGTGAACACCGCCATCTTCTCTCCTTCCGGCGGCAATGTCGGCATCGCCTTCGCGATCCCCGCCTCCCTGGCGAAGACCGTTGTGGAGGACCTCATCGACGACGGCACGGTGGAGCGCGGCTATATCGGCGTGCAGATCCAGGAGGTGACCCCGGAGATCGCCGAGTCCCTCGGTCTGAAGGATCAGAAGGGCGCCCTCATCGTCGAGCCCCAGGAAGGCCAGCCCGCCGCAGAGGCCGGCATTCAGGCCGGCGACGTCGTGATCGCGCTCGACGGCAAGCCGGTCGCCTCGCCGCGCGAGCTTGCGCGCATCGTCGCGGAGCAGGACATCGGCAAGAACATCAACGTGACGGTGTGGCGCGACGGCAAGTCCCAGGAGATCACCGTCAAGGTGGCCGAGATGCCCGACACGGACCAGGTGGCTTCCGCCGCGCCCGAGAGGCGAAGCGATGGGCAGGCCGAGACCACGAGCTTCGGCATGACCGTCACCCCGTCCGATGACGGCAACGGGCTTGTCGTCACCAATGTCGAGCCTGGCAGCGCGGCGGAGGACAATGGCATCATGCCCGGCGACGTCATCCGCGCCGTCAACTCCAGGCCGGTGAAGTCGGCCGAGGATCTGTCGGCAGCGGTGGAGGCTGCGGGCGAGGCGGGCCGCGGCGCGGTTCTCCTGCAGGTCGTCCGCGACGACGCGAACCGCTTCGTCGCTCTGCCGATCGGCTGAGCCGCGGGCGCGGACCCACGGACGCTTTCCGGCGGCGGTGGCGGGGCGAACCCGCCGCCGCTTTCACATGGGCGGCCGGGATGCGCGGCAGTTAGTGTATAGTCGGGCGCCATGAAGATTCTGATCATAGAAGACGATCGCGAGGCGGCGAGCTTTCTCAAGAAAGCCTTTTCCGAGGCCGGGCATACGGCCGATCTCGCCGCCGACGGAGACGCCGGTTTCGCGCTCGCCGACAACGGGAACTACGACGTATTCGTGATCGACCGCATGCTGCCGCGCCGCGACGGCCTGTCGGTGATTGCCGGCCTCCGGGCCAAGGGGAACACCACGCCGGCGCTGATCCTCTCCGCGCTGGGCGAAGTGGACGACCGCGTGACGGGCCTTCGCGCCGGCGGCGATGACTACCTGACCAAGCCCTACGCGTTTTCGGAGCTTCTCGCGCGTGTCGAGGTGCTGAAGCGCCGCGCCGGCGCGCGCGACGTGGAGACGGTCTACAGGGTGGGCGACCTTGAGCTCGACCGTCTTTCGCACACCGTGCGGCGCGGCGGCCAGGAGATCACGCTTCAGCCGCGCGAATTCCGCCTTCTCGAATATCTGATGCGCCATGCCGGGCAGGTGGTCACGCGCACCATGCTTCTGGAAAATGTCTGGGACTATCACTTCGACCCTCAGACCAATGTGATCGACGTGCACATCTCGCGCCTGCGGGGGAAGATCGAGAAGGGTTTCGAAAAACCCATCCTCCATACAGTGCGCGGCGCGGGCTATATGCTCCGGGCCGACTGAATGGCCGCTCTCCCGGCCATCATGAAGACGACGGCCGCGCGGCTTTCCGCGCTTTATCTGGTATTGTTTGCCGCCTGCGCGGTCGTGCTGGTGATCTATGTCAGCTCGCTCTCCGCCCGCATGCTGACGGCGCAGACCCAGGACGCCATCGTCGAGGAGGTCTCCGACCTGGCGCGGGCCTATCAGCGCGCCGGCCTGCCCGGCCTCGTGCGCCTGGTGGAGATCAGGGCGCGCCAGCCGGGCGCCAACCTCTATCTCATCGCCGATCCGAACGGCCTCATCCTGTCGGGAAATGTGGAGAGCATCCAGCCCGGCGCCCTCGACGAGCCGGGGTGGACCGAGCGCCCCTTCTTCTACCGCCGCTACGGCGAACGCGGCGCCATGCGCAGCGACAGCGATCACACGGCGGTGGCGCAGGTGATCCGCCTGCCCAACCAGATGATCCTGCTCGTCGGCCGCGATCTCGGCGAGCCGGAGCAGTTTCGCCGGGTCATCCGGCGTGCGCTCGCCGCCGCCCTGGGCATGATGGGGCTCGGCGCGCTTCTGATCTGGTTCTTTGTCGGCCGCCACGCGTTGCGGCGCATCGACAGCGTTTCGGAGGCAAGCCGTCAGATCATGGGAGGCGACCTGTCGCGCCGGCTTCCCGTCACCGGAGCCGGCGACGAATTCGACCGGCTTTCGGAAAACCTCAACGCAATGCTCGACCGCATCGCCGCGCTGAATGAGGGGCTGAAGCAGGTCTCCGCCAACATAGCCCATGATCTGAAGACGCCGCTGACGCGCCTGCGCAACCGCGCCGAAGCGGCCCTGAACGGCAATGCGGGGCCGGCCGCGGCCCGCGAGGCGCTGGAGCAGACCATCGCCGAGTCCGACCAGCTCATCCGCACCTTCAACGCCATCCTGATGATCTCGCGGCTCGAGGCCGGCTATTCGGCCGAGAGCACGGCGCAGGTCGATCTCGCCGCCATCGTCGCCGATGTGGTGGAGCTCTATGAGCCGGTGGCGGAGCAGATGGGAGTGGACCTGCGCGCCCAAGCGACCGAGACCGTGCAGGTGGAGGGAAATCGCGAGCTCATTGGCCAGGCCCTGTCGAATATCGTCGACAACGCCATGAAATATTCGGCCGGCTTCGGCGATAAGCCTTCCGTCGTGGTCTTCCTGCGCTGGGAGGCTCAGGCGGTGCGGCTCGGCGTGCGCGACAACGGGCCGGGAATACCGGAAGAAGACCGGGAACGCGCGACCGAGCGCTTCGTGCGGCTCGAAGCAAGCCGCAGCCAGCCGGGCTCCGGCTTGGGTTTAAGCCTCGCCAAGGCCGTGATGACATTCCACGGCGGACGGCTGGAACTTTCCGGGGAGGGCGGCGGTCTCACGGTTGCGATGGTCTTCCCCACGGGCAAGAATGGGTGATGGCGAGCAGTATGGCTAATGGCAGAAGAGACCACGGACGGCGCGCCGCCGCTCGAAACCTCGTTGGCTGCCATGGCCGATGACCAACCGCTGAATGGCGCGGACGGCGCCGCCTGGTTCGGCATGCCCATGCGCAAGCTCGTTCCCCTCGACGCGGCCCATGCGAGGGAGGAACTGGCCTCGCTCGGCAAAGTCGCGGGAGAGCGGGACTGCCCGCAGCTGGCCGCGCTCCTTTCGGAAGGCGGGCCGCTGGCGGACTTCCTCGGCGCCGTGTTCGATCTTTCGCCTTATCTGCGCGATTGCGCCCGGCGCGCGCCGCAAAACCTTGAAGCGCTTTTCGGCGAAGGGCTGCAGGCGCGGCTCGACCGGCTGAACAGCGAGATCGGCGCGGCGGGACTGGCGGAGGGTGCCAGCGAGGCAAGCGTCATGAAGGCGCTGCGCCGGCTGAAGCGCGAGGCACATTTCCTGATCGCCCTCGGCAGTCTGGCTGGAGAGGCGAATGCTGCCAGGACCGTCTCGCGGCTCAGCTTCCTTGCCGAGGCCTGCATACGCTCGGCGGCCGATTTTCTCCTGCGCGACGCTGACCGCCAGGGCAAGCTGCGCCTGCCCGATGCATCGGAACCCGCGAAGGGGAGCGGATGGATCCTGCTTGCCATGGGCAAGCTCGGCGCGCGCGAGCTCAACTATTCCTCCGACATAGACCTCATCGTCCTCATCGATCCCGCCGCGCCGGCTATCGTCGAGCCGCTGGAGGCGGTCGATCTCTTCGTGCGGCTTACGCGGCGGCTTGTGCGCATCCTGCAGGACCGCACGGAGGACGGCTATGTCTTCCGCACCGACCTGCGGCTGAGGCCGGACCCCGGCTCGACGCCGCTGGCGCTGCCAGTGGAGGCGGCCCTCAACTACTATGAGGGCCGTGGCCAGAACTGGGAACGCGCGGCCATGATCAAGGCCCGGCCCATCGCCGGGGACCTTGAGGCAGGGACGCGGTTCCTGGGCGAACTGCAGCCCTATGTCTGGCGCAAATATCTCGACTATGCGGCGATTGCCGACGTGCATTCGATCAAGCGCCAGATCCACGCCCATAAGGGCCATGGCGAGATCGCTGTTCTCGGCCACAATGTGAAGCTTGGGCGCGGCGGCATCCGCGAGATCGAGTTCTTCGTGCAGACGCAGCAGCTTATCGCCGGCGGCCGCTTTCCGGAACTGCGCGGCCGCGAGACCGCCGCGATGCTGGAAAAACTCGCCGAGCGCGGCTGGATCACCGCCGAGGCGGGGGAGGAGCTGACCGCACAGTACTGGTTCCTGCGCGAGGTCGAGAACGCCGTCCAGATGGTGGCGGACGAGCAGACGCATCTTCTGCCCGAAAGCGCGGAGGACCTGGAGCGGATCGCCCGCCTGCTCGGCTACCCCGGCGGCGAGGCCTTCGCCGGCGCCTTCCGCCAGGCGCTGCACACGGTCGAGCGCCACTATGCAGCGCTGTTCGAGACGGCGCCGCAGCTTTCGCGCGGTGTGGGCAATCTGGTCTTCACGGGCGATGTGGACGATCCGGGCACCTTGAACACGCTCTCCGAACTCGGCTTCGAGCGTCCGAGCGATATCTGCCGGGTCATCCGCGGCTGGCATTTCGGGCGTTACCGCGTGACCCAGTCGGCCGAGGCGCGGGAGCGGCTGACGGAGCTTGCTCCGGCACTGCTCGAAACCTTCGGGCGCACCCAGCGCGCGGACGAGGCGCTGCTGCGCTTTGATGAGTTCCTTTCTGGCCTGCCGAGCGGCATTCAGCTCTTCTCGCTCCTGCAGTCCAATCCGCGGCTCCTCAACCTGCTTGCCACCATCATGGGGACCGCGCCTCGGCTTGCCGCGATCATCACGCGCCGGCCGCACGTCTTCGACGGCCTGCTCGATCCTGCGCTTCTGTCGGAGCTGCCCAACCGGGCCTATCTTTCCGAGCGGCTGGAGACGTTCCTTTCCGGCGCGCGCGCCTTCGAGGACCAGCTGGATCGCCTGCGCATATTCGCTGCCGAGCAGAAATTCCTGATCGGCATCAGGCTGCTCACCGGCAGCATTGATGCCAGCCGCGCCGGCAAGGCGTTCTCCGACCTTGCCGACCTCACGATCGGCGCAGCTTTCGAGGCGGTCCAGGAGGAATTTGCCCGCTCCCACGGGCGGGTGACGGGCGGCCACGCAGCGATCCTCGGCATGGGCAAGCTCGGCAGCCGCGAGCTGACGGCGGGCTCCGACGTGGATTTGATCCTGCTCTACGACCATGCGCCGGACGCGGAGGAATCGGATGGCGGGAAGCCGCTCGCTCCGTCGCATTATTACGCCCGGCTCACCCAGCGACTGATCGCCGCCGTCTCCGCACCCACGGCCGAGGGCGTGCTCTACGAGCTGGACCTGCGGCTGCGGCCCTCCGGCAACAAGGGGCCGGTGGCGACCCACATCGATTCCTTCCGCAAGTATCAGCGGACCGAAGCCTGGACCTGGGAGCACATGGCGCTGACGCGCGCGCGGCCGGTGGCCGGTGACGCTTCCCTAGCCGAGGAGGCCAGGGAGGAGGTGCAGGCGATCATCTCCATGCCGCGCGACAGGGCCAAGCTGGGACGCGACGCGGTGGAGATGCGCGATCTCCTCGAACAGGAGAAGCCGGCAAGGGACATCTGGGACCTGAAGCTGGTCAAGGGCGGCATCATCGATCTGGAATTCATCGCCCAGGTCGCCTCGCTCTCCGGCCAGTGCCTCGCCGATCCCCGCCCGACCGGGACAGGGGAGATCCTGGCCGCGCTTGCGCCCGACTTTGCCGACGCGCAGATGCGCGAGGAGCTGGTGGAGGCGCACCGCCTCTATATGATGCTGACGCAGATCGTGCGCCTGTGCCTCACCGGCCCGCTCGACCCACAGGACGTGCCGCCTGGCCTTGCCGACATTCTCCTGCGCAGTGTCGATCTGCCCGATCTTACCGTCCTGGAGGCACATCTTGCCGATACCGCCAGACGGGTGAGGGGGCATTTCGACCGCCTGCTGCGGAAGGGCTGACGGCGCCCTGCAACCAGCTGGAATTGGGCAAGGATGGAACGGGGCCGTTATGCCGCCGCTTTCGCCTGGGGGCGTAGCGGCAGCCGCACGCAGACGGCGGTGCCGACGCCCTCCGCCGAGCGGATGCGCAACGCGCCGCCGTGAAGCTCCGCAAGGGAGCGCGAGATGGCCAGCCCCAACCCCGAGCCGTTGTGGCTGCGCGAATACTGGTTCTCCACCTGCTCGAACGGACGCCCGAGCTTGCGCAGCGCCTCGCGCGGGATGCCGCAGCCCGTATCGACGATGGTCAGCATCAGCGAGCCGGCGACCCTGCGCGCGCGCAGCGTGACCTTCCCGCCCTGCCCGGTGAATTTCACGGCGTTGAAGAGCAGGTTGATGAGGATCTGCTTCACGGCCCGGCGGTCGGCGAAGAGAGCGACCGAGTCGGGAATGTCGGTGGTAAGCTCGATCGCCTTCTTGCTGGCCTGCAGGGTCACCACGCGCATCGTCTCGCGGATGAGCGGGGAGAGGTCGATCATCTCGCGGTGGATGGAGAACTGGCCGGCCTCGATCTTCGACATGTCCAGGATGTCGTTGATCACGCCGAGCAGATAGGTGCCGCTGGCGTAGATGTCGCTCACATATTCCTTGTAGCGTTCGCTGCCGAGCGGCCCGAACAGTCCCTGCTGCATCAGCTCGGAGAAGCCGATGATGGCGTTGAGCGGCGTTCTGAGCTCATGCGACATGTTGGCCAGGAATTCGGACTTGGCCCTGTTGGCGGCCTCCGCCCGCTCCGTCTCGCGCATATATTTGCGGTTGAGCTCGACGAGCTCCTGGCCGCGCTCCTGCTCGGCGCGCCGGGCGACGGAGAGGTCGTGGATCGTGGCCATCAGGCGCCGCTCGCTGTCCACCAGCTTCTCCTGGTGCTGCTTGAGCTGCGTGATATCCGTGCCGACGGAGACCGTGCCGCCGTCGCGCGTCTTCAGTTCAGTCACCTGGAGCCAGCGTCCGTCCGCGAGCTGCCGCTCATAGGTGATGCCGTCGCTCGGGTCGGTGGAGCCGGGCAGCCGCCGCTCGAAACGCACAGGATTCATCCGCGCCTCGATATCCTTCCGGGAGAGGCCGCGCACCACCTCGCTGGGGTCGAGCCCCGTGTCCTTCAGATAGCGCGAATTGCACATCACCAGCCGCTCTGAGGCGTCCCATAGGACGAAGGACTCGGTGATATTCTCGATCGCCGTGCGCAGCCGCTGGTCGGCCACCTCCGACTGCTGGACGAGTGTGCGCTGCTCCGTCACATCGACGGCGATGCCGATCAGGTGGATCTCCGACGCATCCGGATCCACGACCTGCGCCCTGGCGCGCACCCACACCCATTGCCCGTCCGCATGGCGCATGCGGAAGATCTGGTCGATATGGCCGATCTCGCGCGCCACGATTCCGTTGGCGACGGCGAAAAGGTCGCCGTCATCGGGGTGGATGAGGCTCGCCACGTCGCCGAAGGAAAGCATCACGTCGGCGGCCTCGTAGCCCAGCATCTCGTACATGGAAGCGGACCAGTACATCTTGCCGCGCGCCATGTCCCAGTCCCACAACCCGCATTTGCCGCGCACCAGGGCAAGGTCGATGCGCTGATGCGCCTCGAGATAGATGCGGTCGGCGGCCTGTGCCCGCGCCGCCTGGCTGAAATAAGCATAGAGGATCGCCATCAGCACGCCGGCGGTGAGCGCGAAGAGCGTCACATTGAGCGAGACCGTGCTGCGCCACTCGGCGAAGACAAGGTCATGCTTTGCAAGGGCGACAGCCGCCCCGCGCCCGTCCGGAAGCAGGCTCACGGACGCGAACCACGTGGCCCCGCCGATCTGGACGCTCAGCACCCCGGCCCGTTCGCCGAACATGAAGAGCGGCTGGCCGCCCCAGGCGCTTGCCTCCAGAGACCGTCCCCGCAACTCCTCTCCCCTCGGTGTGGTGGCGGTCACGACAAATTTTGCATCCGTGAGCGCCAGCACCCATTCCCGCTCCTCTCCCGTCATTCGGGCGGCCTGGTCGATCAGCGCTTCGGCCGTGTGCGGGTCGGGCGTCCCTTCCGGCACGGCGAGCAGCACCGACTGTTCAAGGCTGTGCGCGGCAAGGCCGAGAAGCCGCTTCGTGTCGCGTTCGATATCGTCGCGCCAGTCGAGCAGTGTCAGGAGCCGCGCCGCGGCGACGACGAGCAGGAAGATGACGATGAGCACCGGGATGGCGCGGCGCAGATAGGGCTCGACCGCGAGCAGACGCTCATAGGCCGGTGCGGCAATGATCTTCGCATTGCCCGCGACCTCTGTCCCGAATGTCCTCGGCTTGCCGCGCCTGGAAAACAGGGCGGCAGGCATTGCCCACGCGAACGCGCTCGCCATCCGGCGGTCCCCTCTCTCTTTTACGCTTGACCGATCCGCGAACGCGCACCTGCGAATCGTCCATAAGGAATCAAAGCCGATTCGCCTTGTCTAGGGGCCGCCGCGAAAATTGATTCGCGCGAAGCGGCGAAGATGCCCCCGCTAGGCCAGCGTACGCTCGACGATGTCGCGCAGATCGCGCGAAAGCCGGGGCTGCCTGGCGATATTGGCCAGCGCCGCACGGGCATGTTCCTGCCGCTTCTTCTCCAGCGAGCGCCAGGAGCGGAAAGCGACGGCAAGCCTTGCCGCGACCTGCGGATTGTGCCCCTCGATGCGCAGGATCGTCTCGGCCAGGAAGCGGTAGCCTTCCCCGTCCGCCCGGTGGAAACCGGTCTGGTTGCTGCTGCCGAACCCGCCGATCAGCGAGCGGACGCGGTTGGGATTGGTGAGCGAGAAGGCCGGGTGCGCCATCAGCCGCCGCACGAGCTCGACCGTTGCCTCGCCCGGAATGGTCGCCTGTATGGCGAACCACTTGTCGAGCACCAGCGGGTTGTCCCGATATCGGTCCTCGAATGCGGCAAGCGCCTTTTGCGCCGCCGTGGTGCCGGGAAACTGGTGCGCGAGGACGGTCAGCGCCGCGGCGCGCTCGGTCATGTTGCTCGCCTCGTCGAATTGCCGCGACGCGCGCTTCGGATCGTCCGATCCTGCCGAAAGATATTCGAGCAGCACGTTGCGCAGCGCCCGCCGACCGGCGCTTTCCGCGTCGGGGCTGAACGGGCCGTCGTCCTTCAGCTGGTCGTACACCTTTGCGAAGGTGGCCTCGGCTTCCGCCGCAATCGCCCTGCGCAGCGCCTCGCGCGCCACGGCGACGGCGTCGGGATCGATATTGCTGCCGATCTCGCGCGCGATGTCCGCCTCGGCCGGCAAGGCCAGAGCCAGGGCGCGGTATGCGGCTTCCAGGTTGTCGTTGGCGGCGATCTCCGCCGGGTAGCTCAGCAGCGCCGCATCGAAGCTCGGCTTCCTGCCGCCGCGGATGCGCGTCGCAGCCTCGATGAGCGCCTCCGTGAAGAGCGTATTCAGCGCCTGCCAGCGGGAGAAGAGGTCGCTGTCCTGCCGGGCTAGGAAGAGCCGGTCCCTCGGGCGCATCTCCAGCGACAGCGTGATGGGGGCGGAGAAGCCACGATTAAGCGAGATCACCGGCCGCGCGCTCACGCCCTTGAACTTGACGACGTGCCGCCGCTTGCGCAGGTGGATCACGCCGTTCTCGACCGTCGCGCCTTCGACGCTGTCATAGTCCATGTCCTGGCCGTTCGGTCCGACGAGGCCGAAGGCGAGGGGGATATGCATCAGCCGCTTGCGCGACTCGGACGGCGTCGGCGGAACGGACTGCTCGATTTCAAGCGTGTATTCCTTCGCCCGCGCATCGTAGGCCGTCGAGACCGTCACGTTGGGTGTGCCCGCCTGGTGGTACCAGAGGGAAAATTGCGTCAAGTCCCGGCCCGAGGCCTCCTCGAAGCATCGCAGGAAATCCTCGATGGTGACCGCCTGCCCGTCGTGGCGCTTGAAGTAGAGGTCCATGCCGGCGCGGAAATCCGCCTCGCCCAGGATCGTGCGGATCATCCGCACCACCTCGGATCCCTTCTCGTAGACGGTCGCCGTGTAGAAATTGTTGATCTCGCGGTAGCGGCGCGGGCGGACCGGATGGGCGAGCGGCCCCTGGTCCTCGGGGAACTGGTGTGCCTTGAGGGTGCGCACCTCGGCGATGCGCTTCACCGCGCGCGAGCGCTGGTCGGCGGAGAATTCGTGGTCGCGGTAGACGGTGAGCCCTTCCTTCAGGCAGAGCTGGAACCAGTCGCGGCAAGTGATTCTGTTGCCTGTCCAATTGTGGAAATACTCATGCGCGATGATCGCCTCGATATTGGCGTAGTCGGCATCCGTCGCGGTCTCGGGGTCGGCCAGGACATATTTATCGTTGAAGACGTTGAGGCCCTTGTTCTCCATCGCCCCCATGTTGAAATCGGAGACGGCCACGATGTTGAACACGTCGAGGTCGTATTCGCAGCCGAAGCGCTCCTCGTCCCAGCGCATGGAGCGCTTCAGCGCGTCCATCGCATAGGCGGCGAGCGGCTCCTTGCCGTGCTCGACATAGATGCCGAGCTTCACCTTGCGCCCCGACGCGGTGACAAAGCTGTCATGCACCGCGCCGAGGTCCCCGGCCACCAGCGCGAAGAGGTAGGACGGTTTTGGGAACGGATCGTGCCAGACGGCATAGTGCCGGCCGTCCGAAAGCCCCCCTTGCTCCACCGGGTTGCCGTTGGAAAGAAGGAGCGGCGCTTGCTTCCTGTCCGCCTCGATGCGCACCCGGTAGACCGAAAGCACGTCCGGCCGGTCGAGGTAGTAGGTGATGCGCCGAAAGCCTTCCGCCTCGCATTGCGTGCAGTAGACGCCGCTCGAGAGATAGAGCCCCATCAGGGCTTTGTTCGAGACGGGGGCGATATTCGTCACGATGGTCAGCTCGAAGCGGCGGCTGCGCGGCGGGTTGCGGATCGTCAGGCTGTCGGGCGAAACCGCATAGCTGTCGGCGGCGGGCGCCTTGCCGTCGATCAGCAGCTCCTGCAGCGACAGCCCGTCGCCGTCGAGCGAAAGCGGCGCGTCCGCGGCCACACCTTCCCGCCGCTCCACCGTGAGCTTTGCCGTGACGACCGTCTTCTCCGGGTCGAGCCGGAAAAGGAGATCCACTTCGGGGATGAGGTAATCGCTCGGGCGGTAGTCTTCGAGGCGGAACACCTGGCCGGTATCGGTTCGCATGCTGCTTCTCCTGACGGGCCGGCGCGGCTTGGCCCAAGTTTTTCGACGCTGGGTCTTTACACGATGCAGTCCGTCGACAAAACTGTTCCCACCGCCAAGCTTCCATATTCCACTCACCCGCTGGGAAACTCGTCATGACGGTTCTGACACCGAAATTCGGCATGGGCGCATCCGTGCTGCGCAAGGAAGATGAGAGCCTGATCACGGGGAAGGGCCGCTACACGGATGACATCACGCCGCCCGGCACGCTGCATGGTTTCGTACTGCGCTCGCCGGTGGCCAAGGCCCGCTTCTCCGTCGGCTCGCTCGAGGCGGCGCGCGCTGCGCCGGGCGTACACCTGATCCTGACGGCCGCCGACACCGCCCATCTGGCCGACCTGAAGACCGAAGCCTCGCCGAAGCAGCCGGACGGCACGACGCCGCCGACCCGCGACATACCGATCCTCTGCCGCGACGAGGTCCGCTATGTCGGCGATGCGGTGGCCTTCATCGTCGCCGAGACGCGCACCGCGGCGCAGGACGCCGCCGAGCTGATCGAGGTCGAATACGAGAGCGAGGAGCCGGCGGTGGCGACCGCCACCGCGCTGGACGAGGGTGTGCCGCTGGTCTGGCCCGAGCTCGGCACCAACCAGGCCTTCCTCTACCATCTGGGAGACAAGGCCAGGACCGATGCGGCCTTCGCCGAAGCCGACCGCGTGGTGAAGATCTCCTTCGTCAACAATCGCCTCGTCGCCAACTACATGGAAACCCGTTCGGCCATCGCCGAATGGCGCCCCGACGAGGACCGCTTTGTGCTGACCACGGGCACCCAGGGCGTCCATTCGATGCAGAGGATCCTGGCCGGCGTGTTCGGCATGCCGCCGAGCAAGCTGCGCGTGCTGACCTATGATGTCGGCGGCGGCTTCGGCACCAAGGCTTTCGTCTACCGCGAGTATGCGCTGGTGATGGAAGCCTCGAAGCGGCTTGGCAGGCCGGTCAAATGGACCAGCGACCGCAACGAGCATTTCCTCACCGACAGCCAGGGCCGCGACAATTACGTGACCGCCGAGATGGCGCTCGACGGCAGCGGCAAGTTCCTCGGCCTGCGCATCGAGCTGCTGGCCAATATGGGCGCCTATCTGCATCAGTTCGGGCCTTATATCCCGATCGGCGGCGCATCCATGGCGACCGGCGTCTACGACATCCAGGCGCTGGATATGACCGTGAAGGGCGTCTACACCAACACCTGCCCGGTCGATGCCTATCGCGGGGCGGGGCGGCCGGAGGCGGCCTTCCTGATCGAGAAGCTGGTGGATGCCTGCGCGCGCGAGCTCGGCCTTCCCTACGAGGAGATGCGCCGTCGCAACTTCATCAAGCCGGAGCAGTTCCCCTATAAAACGCCGGGCGGGCGGGTCTATGACATCTGCGAACTCGACGGCCACATGACGCTTGCCATGGAGCGCGCCGGCTGGGCCTCCTTCGAGGCGCGGCTGGAGGAGGCGAAGAGCCGTGGCCGCATCCGCGGCATCGGCATGGCCACCTATGTCGAGGCCTGCGCCTTTCCGGGCTCCGAGCCTGCCTATCTGACGCTCAACGGCGACGGCACGGTCACGCTTGCCATCGGCACCCAGTCAAACGGCCAGGGCCACGCGACGGCTTATGCCCAATTCGTGGCGGAGAAGCTCAATCTGGACGTGGCGAAGATCCATGTGCACCAGGGCGACACGGACGTGCTCGCGAGCGGCGGCGGCACCGGCGGCTCCCGCTCCATTCCGATCGGTGCCGTCTCGGCCGCGCGCGCCGGCGAGGACCTCGCCGAGAAGATCAAGAAGATCGCCGCCGACGAGATGGAAGCCTCGCCCGCCGATATCGAACTTGCCGAGGGAGTAGCGCGGATCGTCGGCACCGACCGGGCGATGGACTTCGCCACGATCGCCAAGGCCGCGCAGAACCCCGCCGATCTCAAGGGCTTCGGTGATTTCGAGCAGCCGGAGCCGACCTTCCCCAACGGCACCCATATCTGCGAGGTGGAGATCGATCCCGCCACCGGCAAGACCGACATCGTCGCCTATACGGTGGTCGACGATTTCGGCGCGACGGCCAATCCGATCCTGCTCGAGGGGCAGGTGCATGGCGGCATTGCCCAGGGCGCGGGGCAGGCCCTGACGGAGGACACGATCTATTCGGAGGACGGCCAGCTGGTGACCGCGACCTTCATGGACTATTCCATGCCGCGCGCGGACATTCTGCCGCTCATCCAATTCGAGACGCGCAACGTGCCCTCCAGCACCAACGCCTTCGGCATGAAGGGCGCGGGCGAGGCGGGCACCGTAGGCTCCACCCCGGCCGTGCTCAACGCGGTGACGGATGCGCTCTACCGCGCCTATGGCATCAAGCATATCGAGATGCCGACGACGCCGGCGCGCGTCTGGCAGGCCATCGCCGAGGCGCAAGGGGCGCGGTGACGCTGCAGGGGAGCAGCGCTCCGGCGAGCGGCGGGTTCTTGCCGGCCGCTCCCCGCCTCCTCCCGCAATCCTGATCAGGTGGGTGCCATGGCCGTTGCGGCGACGGAGATCGATATCGAGCCGAAGCCTCTGGTCGGCATCGCCCTGAAAATCGTGTCGGTCGCGATTTTCGTGATCATGTCGGCGCTGATCAAGGCCGCCGGCATGGTGCCGGCCGGCCAGATCGTCTTCTTCCGCTCCTTCTTCGCCATTTTCCCCATCCTCGTGATGCTTGTCTGGCAGCGGGAGCTCGCGACTGCGTTCAGGACCCGCCATCCGGTCGGCCATGTGATGCGCGGGCTCGTGGGGGTTGCCTCCATGGGACTCGGCTTCTTCGGGCTCACGCGCCTGCCGCTTCCCGACGCCGTCACGCTCAACTACGCGCAGCCGCTGCTGGTCGTGGTCTTCTCGGCTATCTTCATGGGCGAGATCGTGCGCATCTACCGCTGGAGCGCGGTGGTCATCGGCTTTGCGGGCGTGGTGATCATCGCCTGGCCGAACCTCACTCTCCTTGCCGGAAACGGCGCGGAGCTCGGCGCCGAGCAGGCGCTGGGCGTCATCGCCACCCTGCTTGGAGCAGCGGCCTCGGCCGTTGCCATGTTGCTCGTGCGCCGGCTCGTCTTGACGGAAAAGACTTCCACCATCGTGCTGTGGTTCTCCGTCACGGCCACGGTCGTTTCGCTCCTGACCATCCCCTTCGGCTGGGCATGGCTGACGGCCTGGCAATTCCTCGCGCTCGCCGCCGCCGGCATATGCGGGGGCATCGCCCAGGTGCTGATGACCCAGTGCTACCGGCATGCGGAACTGTCCACCATCGCCCCCTTCGAATACACCTCGATGCTGCTGGCGATCATGGTCGGCTATTTCGCCTTCGGCGACATACCGACGCTCTACACCCTGGTGGGCGGGCTGATCGTGGTGGGGGCGGGGCTTTTTATCATCTGGCGCGAGAGGCAGCTTGGCTTAAAGCGCGTCGCGGCACGCCGCTTCGTGCGGCCGGGGCAGGGGTAGGTGGGTAGGTGGGTAGGGGAAGAAAACTGGAGGAATGTCGGGTTGTCTAGATAATTCGACAACATTGGCAGAGGCGGCACCTTGGTTGTGCCGCCCGACTATTCCCCTATTCCCCTTAAAAACCTCGCCGTCGCCTCGTCGGCGGGGAAGAAGCTTTCGATCGCGATCTCCGACAGCGTCACGTCGAGCGGGGCGCCGAAGATGGTCGTCGTGGTGATGAAGGCAAGCTCGGCATCGCCGAGCTTCAGCCTGAGCGGCACGGCGATCATACTGGTCGGGCTCGGCCGCGGCTTGGGTCCTCGGCCCGCGGGATAAGCGGCAAGCTCCTTTTCGAGCGCTTCGAGCGCGGGATCGGCCACCCGGTCGTTCAGCTGGCGCAGCCTTTCCAGCACATGCGCGCGCCACTCCTCCAGATTGAGAATGCGCGGCGCAAGTCCCTTCGGATGCAGGCTGAGCCGCAGCGCGTTGACCGGCGGGGCGAGCAGGGAGGGGTCCTCGATGCCTTCCAGCAAGGGCGCGATGGCGCTGTTCGCCGCCAGCATCGTCCAGTGCCGGTCGATGGCGATGGCCGGGTTGGGAGCGTGCCCGTCGAGCACGAGGCGCACGGCCTCCATCGCCGGTCTCAGCGCCGGGTCCTCGAGCGGGCGCTCGGGAAATGAGGGCGCATAGCCGGCGGCAAGGAGAAGCCGGTTGCGCTGCCTGAGCGGCACTTCCAGATTGTCCGCCAGCTTCAGCACCATGTCGCGGGAGGGAAGCGCCCGCCCGCTCTCCACAAAGCTCAGATGCCGCTGCGAGATGCCCGCCTCCAGCGCGAGGTCGAGCTGGCTGAGGCGGCGGCGCTGCCGCCATTCGCGCAGCAGGTCGCCGACGCGGTGCTCCACTGCAGGTTTTTCGATCGTGTCTTGCATGAGGCCAAACTAGCCGAGCCAGCGGCAAAAGACGATTACCTCCCGCGTAGTCGCCAGAGCCCGGCAAGCAGGTCATGGTGCCGATGACCTGGCCGACAGCGCAAAGCGCGGCCAGGGATCACAACCCGGTCAAGGAGCTGGAACAATGACACTCACCGTTTCTCCCTTTCTGCGCAAGGCACTGCTGGCGGACGCATTT
The DNA here is from genome assembly GCF_031180965.1 of Chelativorans sp. GTDB lineage: Bacteria > Pseudomonadota > Alphaproteobacteria > Rhizobiales > Rhizobiaceae > Chelativorans. Next base: position 112,860 of record NZ_JAPSLH010000007.1, on the reverse strand, counting down.
GTAAGTGGCGCAGCCGCCGCCCTCATGATCGGCGGAGCAGGCTTGCTCGGCCCGCTTCTCCAACTGCCCGCCGGTCTCCTGTTCTGGGCGGGGGTAGCGCTGGTGCCTTTCGTGGCGCTCGTCTTTGCGACGGCGCGCCGCGATTCCGCGCCGCGGCTGCTCGTCTTCGATATCGCATTGATCAATGTGGTCTGGGTCATGGCGAGCTTCGCCATTATGCTTGCCGGCATGGTCACGCCCAACCTGCTCGGCGTGCTCTTCATCACCGCCCAGGCGTTGACGGTGGCCCTGTTCGCTGCACTGCAATTCGCGGCGCTGCGGACCGCCCCGGTAGCGGCCTGATGGCCAGGAAGAGACCGGCCGGCCGTTGAGCCGGCCGGTTCCCGATTTAGGCGCTGAGTTCCCGAAGCCTCACCTTGACGGCGAGAAGATCGCGCCAGGCGAGTTTCTTGTGCGCCGGATTGCGCAGGAGATAGGCTGGATGCAGCGTCGGCATGGTCGGGATCTCTTGCCCGTCTTGGGTCTTGTGGACCGACCACGTGCCGCGCAGCCGCATGATCCCGGTCTGCGTGTTGAGCAGCAGCTTGGTCGACGGATTGCCGAGGGTGACCAGGATCTTCGGCGCCGCAAGCTCGATATGGCGCTCGATGAAGGGCCGGCAGATTTCCGTTTCGAGCGGCGAGGGGTCGCGGTTGCCGGGCGGGCGCCAGGGAATGACATTGGCGATGTAGGCCGTCGTGCGGTCGCGGCCGATCGCGGCCAGCATTCGGTCGAGCAGCTGGCCTGAGCGGCCGACGAAGGGAAGCCCCTGCAGATCCTCCTCGCGCCCCGGCGCCTCGCCGACCAGCATGAGGTCGGCCTCTGGATTGCCGTCGGCGAAGACCAGGTTCTTCGCCGTGAACCTGAGATTGCAGCCGTCGAACTCGGCGAGGATCGCCTTCAGTTCGTCGAGCGTCCGCGCCTGGCGGGCGATCTCGCGAGCGCGGGCGGCCTGCGCCTCGTCGGGAATGGCGGCGGCGGGCGGCATCGGCACGGGGGCGGGCCTTGCGGCGATCGGCGGCGCGCCGGTCGAGGAGCCGGGCTTCGCAGCTCTCTCCTCGGCCATGACGGGTGCCGCGTCCCGCACGGCAGGCCTTGCGCTCTCCTCGGCGAAGCGGTTGATCGGCTCCTCCGCAAGAGCCTCGTCTACGCCGGCATCGGCGTAGAAGGTGAGAAGTTCGCGGAGACGAATGGGATCGAGCGGAGCCTCGGGCATGATACCCTTATCTCCCCGCCCGTGCGGACAATGCAAGGGCGAAGCAGCCCCTCTCCTAGGAGAAGGGGATGCGCGGGTCCTGCACCAGATAGAATTTGTAGCTGGGTGTGAGGTCGGTGATCAGCATCGCGAAGGTCGCCGTCTCCTTGGGATCGACTTTCCCGTCGGTGAAGAGCAGCCGGTCATAGGGCTCGAAATTGCGGTCGTACGAGGCGAACGTGTCGGCCGAGACGGTTCCGGCCTCCCCATAGACCTGGTCGAAGGAGAGCCCGTCGCCATAGGTGCTGGGCTCCCCCAGATGCGCCTGGAGCTCGTGTGAGAATTCGACCCAGGCCAGCCCGCTCGCATTGAGTGTCTCAAGCCTCAGATGGAGGGCCATGCCGGCCCTGACGGTCTCCGCCGCCGGCGGAAGCGGGCCGTCGGCGCGGATGACGAGGATGACGGCGCTGGCCGAATGGAGCTCCTGCGTCAGCACGATGGGGTCGCCCTTCGTGCCCGTCCCGGCAACGCCGAGGATGCGGAAGCCGCCGAGCTCGTCCGAGAAGGAATAGCCGCCGGCGAGCCAGCGGCCGTCATCCGCCGGCCCCGCGCCAACGAGAAGCGGCCCGGCGAGAAGAGCAAGAAGGCGAGCAGCACGCGCCATGGCGGTCCTTCCGCATGCCGGCGTGGCCCAGTTCGAGCGCCGCGGGCACATTGGCAGCCTACGCCCGAATCCGCCCGCCGCGAAGCCCCTGCTGCGACAAAAGACAGCAGGAGCTCGCGGCCATGCCTGGATGCGGGACTGTTCATGTCCTGCCGCTATGCGTTATAGCCGCAAGAGGGCCGGCGGCATCAGCGGAGGGATTGGATGAGCGAGCGCGAAAGCATGGAGTTCGACGTCGTGATCGTCGGCGCGGGGCCGGCGGGGCTTGCGGCATCGATCAGGCTGAAGCAGCTCAATCCGGAGCTTTCCGTGGTGGTGCTGGAAAAGGGCGGCGAGGTGGGCGCGCATATCCTGTCCGGCGCCGTGGTCGACCCCATCGGCATCGACCGGCTCCTGCCCGAATGGCGCAGTGAGGATGGCCACCCCTTCACGACACCCGTCACCCATGACCATTTCCTCGTCCTCGGACCCGCGGGCTCGCTCAGGCTCCCCAATCTCTTGATGCCGCCGCTGATGAGCAATCACGGCAACTACATCGTCTCGCTCGGCAATGTCTGCAAATGGCTTGCCGCCAAGGCCGAGGCGCTGGGCGTGGAGATCTATCCAGGCTTCGCCGCCGCCGACGTGATCTACAATGACGCGAATGCCGTAATCGGCGTCGTTACCGGCGATATGGGCGTAGAGCGGGACGGCTCCCACGGGCCCGCCTACCAGCCGGGCATGGCGCTGCTCGGCAAATATGTGCTGATCGGGGAGGGCGCGCGCGGCTCGCTCGCCAAGCAGCTCATCGCACGATACGCGCTGGCCGACGGCCGCGAGCCGCAGAAGTTCGGCATCGGCCTCAAGGAACTCTGGGAGGTGCGGCCGGAGAGGCACCGGCGAGGGCTCGTGCAGCACAGCTTCGGCTGGCCGCTCGACCGCAGCACCGGCGGCGGCTCCTTCCTCTACCATTTTGGCGACAATCTCGTTTCCGTCGGCTTCGTCGTCCACCTCAACTACAAGAACCCGTATCTCGCGCCTTTCGAAGAGTTCCAGCGCTTCAAGACGCATCCGGCGATCCGCGACACGTTCGAGGGGGGCAAGCGCATTTCCTACGGCGCCCGGGCGATCACCGAGGGCGGCTGGCAGTCGGTGCCGCGCACCAGCTTTCCGGGCGGCCTGCTCATCGGCTGCTCGGCCGGGCTGGTCAATGTCCCGCGCATCAAGGGCTCGCACAATGCCGTCCTGTCGGGGATGCTGGCCGCCGAGCATGTCGCCGAGGCGATCGCCGCCGGCCGCGCCCATGACGAGCTGTCCTCCTATGAGGAGGCCTGGCGCGGCTCCGATATCGGCCACGACCTGAGGAAGGTGCGCAACGTGAAGCCGCTCTGGTCGCGCTTCGGCACGATCCTCGGCGTCGGCATCGGCGGCATCGATATGTGGTTCAACAGCCTTTTCGGTTTCTCGCCGCTCGGCACGCTGAAACACGGCAAACCCGACCACGAGTCGCTGGATCCGGCCGCCAAACACGCGCCGATCGACTATCCGAAGCCGGACGGCGTGCTCACTTTCGACCGGCTCTCCTCCGTGTTCCTGTCCAACACCAACCACGAGGAGAACCAGCCAGTACACCTGCGGGTGCGCGACATGGAACTGCAGAAGGCGTCGGAATACGGCGTCTATGCCGGCCCGTCGACGCGCTACTGCCCGGCCGGCGTCTATGAATGGGTAGACGCGGAGGGCAATTCCCTCGCCGGCGGCCCAGGCGCGGCGCAGAAGGGCGGCGCAGCGCCGAGAACCGCCGATGCCCGCTTCGTCATCAACGCGCAGAACTGCGTGCACTGCAAGACCTGTGACATCAAGGATCCGAACCAGAACATCAACTGGGTTCCGCCGCAGGGCGGCGAGGGACCGGTCTATCAGAATATGTGAGGGAGTAGGGGAGTAGGGGAATAAGGGAATAAGGGAATGAGGCGATACGGATCGTACCTGCCCCACCGTTAATTGTCTAACTGTCTAGACAACCCGGCGACGTCCATTTTCTTCCCCTACTCCCCTACTCCCCTACTCCCCTACTCCCCTACTCCCCTAAACTCGCCTGCAGCGCCTCGGGCGTTGCCGGCTTCGGCCGCAGGCTGAATTCGAGCAGCACCGGCAGGTGGTCGGAGCCGACGGTTTCGAGCCGCTTCGTGGCGAGCGGTTCGACGAGCCCTTTGACGAAGATGTTGTCGATCGGCAGGCCCGCGATGCGCCGCAGCCAGTGGGGTAGCGGCAGCTTGAGCCAGGTCGGCCCGATATTGCGCAGCATCCAGAATCCGCCCGCCTCGGCGAGCCGCTGAGCGGTATTGCTCCACGGCGCGGCGTTGAAGTCGCCGGCAAGGACCGCCGTCGAGCCGAGCCGCTCCAGCACGGGGGTCACGCTGCCGATTTGCCAGGCCTGTTCGAAAGGCCACGGCCAGGCGAGGTGCAGCGCCACTATATCCACCGCCGTTCCGGAAAAATTGATCGTGGCGACCGCGAGAGAGCCGCGGTCGTGGCAATTGGCCCGCGACGAGTGCAGGAAGGGCCGCCGCGACAGGATGGCCACGCCGCCCGTGCGCGCCCGGTGCGGGCAGATGAGGCGATAGGGATAGGCCTGTCCGGTGAAAGCCAACTGGTCCACCCACATCCCGGAGACCTCGTTGAGCGTCACGACGTCCGCATCCGAGCGGCCGATCAGCGACAACACTTTCTTCGGCGTCGAATTGTCGTAGCGCAGGTTGAGATGGAGCAGGCGGTAGATCGCCGCGGGACGGGCGGGTTCGGCCGCGTTGCTGTCGAGCCGCAGGCCGGTGGGGTCGAACACGGTGGTCAGCGCCGCCCCCGCCAAGGCGAACGCCAGCAGGCCCTGCGCGCGCCACGGCCGGAAGAACAGGAGCGGCAGCGAGGCGAGGGCAAGCAGCACGGCCAGATGCGCCCGGAAATGCGCGAAACTGTCGAAGGCCGGGTGCACGGTTTTCAGGAAACCGAGCACCAAGGGTGCGGAGAGGAGGAGCGCGAGCACCATCGTCACGATGGCGAGCGGCCGCGGACGGCTGGAGCTGGGCATGGCGGCTTGTTACGGCGCGAATGCGCCAGCGGCAAGGGCGGCTTGAAGTGTCATCGAAGGAGGCTCGGCGGGCCCCGCCCGCTCGCTGCAGCTTTGAGGCGAGTTGCCGGCCCGCGAAAATGGCGCTAGCTTGCCGGCACTTCCCGGGGCCGGCACATGATGCGCTGCAATTCTTTGAAGACCGCGACAGCATCGGACGTGGTGCCTTTCCTTCGCGCATGGTTTTCCAACCCGCTGCGCGTCTCGGCGATCGCTCCATCGAGCCCGGCCCTTGCCGACCTGATCACCTGCGAGATCACCGCCCGCTCGGCCCCGGTAATCGAGCTCGGCGCCGGGACCGGCGTCTTCACGCGTGCCCTTCTCAGGCGAGGGGTCGCCGAACGCGACCTGACCATCGTCGAGCTCGGGGCGGATTTCGTGGCCATGCTGCGCGCCCGGTTCCCCGAAGCCCGCGTGCTGTCGGTCGATGCCACGCGGCTCGGCCAGCTTGGGTTGTTCGAGGGCAGACCGGTGGGCGCGGTGGTGAGCGGATTGCCGCTTCTGTCCATGAGCCCGCGCAAGGTGATGGCGATCCTTGCCGGCGCCTTCGTCCATATGCGTCCGGGCGCGGCCTTCTACCAGTTCACCTATGGTCCCCGCTGCCCAATTCCCCGGCCGATTCTCGACCGGCTCGGGCTCAAGGCCGTGCGCATAGGCCGCGCCATGCTGAATGTCCCGCCGGCGGCGGTCTACCGCATCACGCGCCGCCACCAGCTTTCCCGAACCGCCGCGCACGCGTAGCAGCGGCGACTGGAAGGCCGTTTCCCGAGAAGCTGCGCAACTTAGCTCAAGGGACCAGCCGATCGCCGAGATCGCCACGAAGGCACGCAAGTAAGCGACGGCTGGGTTCTGGTGCGATTCTGGGCGACGAGGTAAAAAACGGGCGCGGAGACCGATAGGTGGCCGCGCAGAGGCGCTTCCTGGAAAGCGGCTCTCATGCGACGGGCTTTCTCCGGCTTCATTGACGGGAGTTCGAAATGTCTGAACGCGATCTGTTCCCCGGCTTCGATGCCCTTCGCCTGCGCGGCGCCACGGGCGAACTGTTCTGCCGCGTCGGTGGGGAGGGGCCGCCCCTTCTGCTCCTCCATGGCTATCCGCAGACCCATGCCGCCTGGCACAGGGTGGCGCCGGGGCTGGCGCGGCATTTCCGCTGCGTCGTCGCCGATCTGCCCGGATACGGCGCCAGCTTCATCCCGACGCCCACGGCCGATCACGCGGCCTATTCCAAACGAGCAATGGCACGGGAGCTCGTGGCGGCGATGGCGGAACTTGGTCACCAGCGTTTCAGCGTCATTGGCCATGATCGCGGTGCGCGGGTCGCCTATCGTCTCGCCCTCGACGCGCCGGAACGCATCGAGCGGCTTGGCATCCTGGAGGTGGTGCCGACGGCGCAGATGTGGGACAGCTTCAATGCCGAGATGGCGATGAAGGCCTACCACTGGACCTTCCTGGCGCAGCCTCACCCTTTGCCGGAGCGCATGATCGCAGCCGACCCCGTCGCCTATGTCGAATGGACCCTTGCGTCCTGGTCGCAGTCCGGCTCGCTCGGCACCTTCGATCCGCTGGCGCTCGAGGCCTATCGCCGCGCCTTCGCCGAGCCGGAGCGGATCCGGGCCTTCTGCGAGGACTACCGCGCCGGGGCGACGATGGACCGCGCGCTCGACGAGGCGGACCGGAAGGCGGGGCGCCGGATCAAGCCGCCGCTCCACTTCGTCTGGTCGCATAACGGCTTTCCCGCACGGACGGGCAAGCCGCTTGCCCTATGGGAGGAATGGGCCGAGCAGGTCTCCGGCGAAGCGGTCGAGGGCGGCCATTTCCTGCCCGAGGAGAATCCGGACGCGGTGCTTCGAGCCCTCGTCCCGTTTTTCCGCGGCGGCTAAGGCGCCTTACTGGAAGGCGGTTTCCGAGAAGCTGCGCAGCTTGCGCGAGTGCAGCCGCTCGGGCGGCATTTCCGCCAGCTTTTCGACGGCGCGGATGCCGATCTTGAGGTGCTGCGACACCTGGCGCTTGTAGAAATCCGTGGCCATGCCCGGCAGCTTCAATTCGCCATGCAGCGGCTTGTCGGAGACGCAGAGAAGCGTACCGTAGGGTACGCGGAAGCGGAAGCCGTTGGCGGCGATGGTCGCCGATTCCATGTCGAGCGCGATGGCGCGCGACTGCGACAGCCGCTGCACCGGCCCGCGTTGGTCGCGCAGCTCCCAGTTGCGGTTGTCGATCGTGGCCACCGTGCCCGTGCGCATGATGCGCTTCAGCTCGTAGCCTGAAAGGCCGGTGATCTCGGCCACAGCCTCCTGCAGCGCCACCTGCACCTCCGCAAGCGCCGGCAGCGGCACCCAGACGGGCAGGTCGTCGTCGAGCACATGGTCCTCGCGCACATAGGCATGCGCCAGCACATAGTCGCCCAGCGCCTGCGTGTGGCGCAGGCCCGCGCAGTGGCCGAGCATCAGCCATGCATGCGGCCGCAGGACCGCGACATGGTCGGTGATGGTCTTGGCGTTGGAGGGGCCGACGCCGATATTGACCATGGTGATGCCGCCATGGCCGGGCTTCTTCAGGTGATAGGCCGGCATCTGCGGCAGGCGCGACAGCGTCATGTCGGGGGGTGTGCTGTCGCCCGCCTTGGTGATGATGTTGCCCGGCTCGACGAAGGCCTCGTAGCCGCCCCCGCCGGCCGCCATGAGCTCGCGCGCCAGCACGCAGAACTCGTCGATATAGAACTGGTAATTGGTGAAGAGCACGAAGTTCTGGAAATGCTCGGGCACCGTCGCCGTATAGTGCGAAAGGCGGTGCAGCGAATAGTCCGTGCGCTGCGCCGTAAAGGGGGCAAGAGGCATCGGATCGCCAGGGCCGGGCTCATAGGTGCCGTTGACGATGTGGTCGTCCATCGAGTTGAGGTCCGGCACGTCGAAGAGGTCGCGCAGCGGCCGCTTCAGATGCGTGGCGATGGCGCCTTCCACATAGGTGTCCTTGAGGAAGGCGAAATGCAGCGGGATCGGCGTTTCCGACTCGGCGACGGTCACCTCCACGCCGTGATTGCGGATGAGAAGGCCGAGCTGGTCGACAAGGTAGTTCTCGAAGAGGTCCGGCCGGGTGACGGTGGTGCTGTAGGTCCCGGGAGCCGGCACATGGCCATATGCCAGTCGGCTGTCGATCTGCGCGAAGGAGGCGGTCGACAGACTTATCTCCGGATAGAAGGCCCTGTACCGGCAATCGCTCTCGCCGGTCTCGCCGACGCGCATGAAGGCTTCGCGCAGGAAGGAGGTGTTCCGCTCGTAGATCGTCTTCAGCGCGGCCACCGCCTTGCGCGGATCGGTGAAGGATTGCCGCGGCAGCGGGTCCGGGCTGGCGATGGTCTCGATGGGTTGTGGGTAGATTCGCTTGTCCATGTCCCATTATAGGGACTTCGCGTGGCGTTTTCGAGATGTCAGCCCGCGCGCTGCAGCGCGACGAGAAGCACGAATCCCGCCCCGGCCGACTTCTTCTCGTAGACGCCGCCCACGGGCGCGTCGTCTCCGGCGCGCGCGGCGATCAGGGGAGCGGCCAGCACCAGGACCACCACCGCCGCCCTGGTGAGGAGCCGCCGCAGCTCTGCAAGATTTCCGTTCGTTCTCGACATATGTTTCCTGCCCGCCCCACGGGGTCCGCAACAAGGCTCTCCTGGAAAGCCGATCTCTTGATGGGTTTGATGGAGCGTCCGCCCCGCAACGCCGCGCAATCTGCCTTGGTGCGGCTGAACGCGTTCTGAGGCGGCCATTCATCCGCGGTTCAAGATTCTTTGATCCTGCCGCGGGGGGCCGGGCTCTTGAAACGCGCGCCCGGTTCATCGACTTAGCATTGGAAAACCGGCGATTTTATGATTCATGCCGGCTGGAAATTCAGGAGAGACAGACATGACCGCGCAGAACAAGCCGATCGAGCTGCACTATTGGCCGACGCCCAATGGTTGGAAGATCACGATCATGCTTGAGGAGCTTGGGATCCCATACGAGGTCCGCTTCGTGAATATCGGCAAGGGCGAGCAGTTTCGTCCGGAATTCCTGAGAATCTCGCCGAACAACCGCATGCCTGCCATCGTCGACCCGGAAGGGCCTGGCGGCGAGCCGATCTCCGTTTTCGAGTCCGGCGCGATCCTGCAGTATCTCGGCCGCAAATTCGGCCGCTTCTACCCCACGGACGAGCGCCAGCGGGTGGAGGTCGAGCAATGGCTGTTCTGGCAGGTGGGCGGCCTCGGGCCTATGGCCGGGCAGGCGCACCACTTCCGCCAATACGCGCCGGAAAAGATCCCCTATGCGATCGAGCGCTACACCAACGAGTGCAACCGCCTCTACGGCGTCATGAATAAGCGGCTCGCCGACCGAGAATTCCTCGCGGGGGACTATTCGATCGCCGACATGGCCTCGATCGGCTGGATCAAGCCGCATCAGAACCAGGGGCAGGATCTGGGCGATTTCCCCAATCTGAAGCGCTGGTTCGAGACGCTGCTCGCCCGCCCCGCCGTCCAGCGTGGCCTGGAGGTCGGGCAGGAGCACCGGCGCAATATCGCCGAGGACGAGGAGGCCAAGAAGGTGCTTTTCGGGCAGAAGGCGCGCTGAGCCGTATCTTTGCGGATCATTACAGTTGCAGGGATGTCTCTGCCCTTCGCGCTCCCTCTGACCTGCCGGGCATCTCCCCCACATGGGGGAGATCACGCTAGCCGCTGCTCCAGTGTCCATTGTGGAACGCCTTTGCAACGCCTTTGAGTGGCGAAAAGAACCGTGACGGCTGATCTCCCCCTTGTGGGCAGGTCAATCGCATAGGGGGGTCGACCACTCCGATCGGCTTCGCCGACCACCTCTCCCCCGCTCGACGAGGAAACGCCGGCCGCATGGCTCTGCGCTCTTCCTCCACCCCACAAGGTGGGGGAGAGGTGGCCCGCGAAGCGGGACGGAGTGGCGGGAACAAGCCCTGCCGTTGCGGGGAGATCTCCACGCTTCGACAAGCTCAGGAGGACAGAGAGGGGCGTGAAGGGGCCCCGCTTGGATCGCAGCTGTAATGCCGGAAAAAGGGCAGGCCCGTGCCCGTCGTTTCTCGCGGCTACATCCGCGTCCAGGTCTCGTTGCGGCAGATGAGCCCGCCGAGCACGCAGCCGCCCATCGTGAAGGAATTGCCCTTGAGGGTGCCCTTGCCCCTGTAGGTCTTGTTGCTGGCCGGATCGGTGACGGTGCCGGCATAGGCGCCGCCTCCCTGCAGCTCGAAACGGCCGATCTGCTTGCCCGCGTTCGGGCCGGTCTTCAGCGTGATGCAGTAGGCGCCGCCGCAATTGGCAATCTCGGCGGTGTTGCCGGCCTTGGTCCTCCACCTGCCCTCGATCGGGTCTGCCTGCGCGGCGCCTGTCATCAACAAAATCGCCGCCGCTGCCAGAATTGCTCTCATGATCTTCCTCCCACGGATTACCGGCAGCCCCGCTGCCTTACGAGCACGTAAGCGTAATCCAAGCCGGGCGGCAGCGAAAGACGGATCCGGCGCCCTGCCGGGAGACCTCGCGGCGGCTTTTCGCAAGAAAGCTTGAGGGACAAGCGCTCGGCGTGGTTAGGGAAGGGTTGCTGCGCCGCCATCCGCGTTTGCCTACAATTTTAGCCAAATGCCCGGCATTCCGCCATTCCGATGCTTAACGGATTCTGGCGCTTAACTGTTTGTTTGAGGTTTGTTTTCAGCGCGTTAAGCAAGCGGTTTAACGGCGATTTCAAGCCTGTCGCGCATGATCGGGACCATCGCAGCACCGCCAGGAAAAAGAAAAGGCGGGCAGCTCTCAGGACGAACAGGGATCCGAAAAATGGCGCGTTTGAACATTCAGGAGATGGGGACCGGTGCGATCGGCGGCGGCGCCCAGGCCGAGGTGCTCTTCCAGCTCGGCATGATGTATGCGACGGGCCGCGATTGCGACGTCGATCTGGTTGCGGCGCACAAATGGCTCAACATCGCCGCCATCAAGGGCTCCGAGCGCGCCGCCCAGATGCGCGCGGAGCTTTCTGCCTCCATGTCGAAGGCCGACATCGCCCGCGCGCTGCGCGAGGCGCGCGAATGGATGACGATGCACTGAAGCTTACCAGAGGCTCGGGCTCGGAGGGCGGCCGCGGCGGCTGCCAAGCGAAGGCGCCGCGACCGGCTTGAGGCCGGCGCGGCGTTCGCTGTGGGGGCAGGGAACGGGTACCGCTGAACGGAACCCTATGAGCGCCTTTGTCCACCCGCATTGCGGCAATTCTGCGGAAAAGTTACTCGAGGGTTAACGCGGCTCCTCGAAGCGCACGAGCACGGTTCCATCATTCACCTGCACGCCTTCCGCGACAATCTCGGCGATCACCCCGTCATGGGGAGCGGCGATGGTGTGCTCCATCTTCATGGCCTCGAGGACCAGGAGCGGCTGGCCCTTCTTGACCTTCTCCTTCACGCTTGCTCGCACGAGCTTCACGAGGCCCGGCATCGGGGCGCGCAGGCTGTCGGCGGCAAGGCCGCCTCCGCCGGCTTCTTCCAGAGGGTCGTGCAGGCGGAAGGTGTGGCTGTGGGGGCCGTCGAAGACGGTGAGATGCCCCGGCCAGGCGGCGATGCTCCGCTCGGCCTCGGCGGAAAGGCGCAACGCCTCGCCCTCGCCATCCGCTGGCCTCACCGCGAAGCGCCCGTCCGGGAGGCCGGTGATGGAGTGGGAGAGGGCGCGGTCGCCGGAAAAGAGGGTTTTGCGGTGGGTGAGCGGGTGAAAATGGGCATAGGCGGGGATGGCGTCGAACGGGTCGGGAGCCTCGGGACGGTATCTGGCCCCTGAGGCGGCAAGCGCCGCCACGGCCATGGTGCGGGCGCTGGGCTGCGGCAATTCGGTCAGGGCATCCTGGCGGCGGGCGATCAGGCCGGTATCAAGCTTGCCAGCGGCAAAGTCGGGGTCGCGGGCAAGGCGGGCGAGGAAGGTGGTGTTGACGGTGGAGCCGGCGATCTCCGTCTGGTCGAGGGCGGTGGCGAGGACGGAGAGGGCGGTGCCCCGGTCCTCGGCATGGACGATGAGCTTGGCGATCATGGGATCGTAATAGGGCGTGATGGAATCCCCCTCGCGCACGCCGGTATCGACGCGGACGGTGGCTCCCGGCACGGCCTGGGGGAAGCGCAGATGGTGCAGCGTTCCGGTGGCCGGGAGGAAGTCGCGCGCCGGATCCTCGGCATAGATTCGCGCCTCGAAGGCGTGGCCGGAAAGGGCGATCTCTTCCTGCGCCCGCGGAAGGGCCTCGCCGGCCGCCACGCGGATCTGCCATTCGACGAGGTCGATGCCGGTCACCATTTCGGTGACGGGGTGCTCGACCTGGAGGCGGGTGTTCATCTCCATGAACCAGAACCGGTCCGGTTTCAGGCCTTTGGAGGCATCGACAATGAACTCGATCGTGCCGGCGCCGGAATAGCCGATCGCCTGGGCGGCCTTTTTGGCCGCCTGGGTCATGGCAGCGCGCATGGCGGCGGTCATGCCGGGGGCGGGCGCTTCCTCGATCACCTTCTGGTGGCGGCGCTGGGCCGAGCAGTCGCGCTCGAACAGGTGGACGACATTGCCATGCCGGTCCCCGAACACCTGGACCTCGATGTGGCGCGGCTTCTCGATGAGTTTTTCGACCAGCACCCGGTCATCGCCGAAGGAGGCCTTCGCCTCGCGCCTTGCGGCGGCGAGCGCTTCGGCGAATTTTTCCGGCTCGTCGACGCGGCGCATGCCCTTGCCGCCGCCGCCGGCGCGCGCCTTGATCAGCACGGGATAGCCGATCTCGCGCGCCTTGGTGGCGAGGACGACGAGTTCCTGGGCCTCGCCGTGATAGCCGGGGACGACGGGCACGCCCGCCTTTTCCATGAGGCGCTTGGCGGCGTCCTTCAGGCCCATGGCGCGGATGGCCTTTGCCGAGGGGCCGATGAAGACGAGGCCGGCCTTCTCCACCGCCTCCACGAAATCCGGGTTTTCCGACAGGAAGCCGTAGCCCGGATGGATGGCTTCCGCGCCGGTCGCCTGCGCCGCCGCGATGATGCGCGCGCCATCGAGATAGCTTTCGGCGGCGGGGGCGGGGCCGATATGCACGGCCTCGTCGGCGGTTGCCACATGCATGGCTCCCGCATCCGCATCGGAATAGACGGCGACGGTGGCGATGCCCATGCGCTCGGCGGTGCGCATGATGCGCACGGCGATCTCGCCGCGATTGGCGATCAGGATCTTTCTGAACATCCGGTCTCCCCGGTCTGCGCTTCGATTTGCATCGATCTATAGCGCAGAGGGGAGGCGCGCGTCATCGCTGCCACGCCCGGCTTTTGCCGTCTGGCCATTGAAGAAGGTGGGAAGCGGGGCGCGTGGTCCGTGCCGCGTTCAACGCGCCCCGCCGGCCGCTGTCCCGACATTGGCCGGTCACTCGGGTTTTTTCTCCTGCCCGGCTGCACCCAATTAGGGGGTGGTCTTTGCCGGGCCGAAGGAAAAGCCCTAGCGGCTTCTCCGCGGTTTCCGCGATGCTGTCTGGAACCCAGCATCCGTTTTTCCGAGATGCAGTCTCTGACCCTGCATCCCGGCACCGCCGGCCTGTCGCGGGCCCTCAGCATGCCTCCAGGTACCGTTCCCTGGAGGGGGAGGTTGCCGCCGCTCTTCCTGATCCCCGGTCCGGACCCGGTTCCCGCAAGAGCGATGGGGTGGATTGTAAGAGGGCTGCCGGGGGTGGGGATAAAAAAACCTGGAAAAAGACGAAAAAAGTTTGCCGGCCATTGTTTTTGCTGGCGAATTTTCTTCGAGGAGGCCCAAACCCGTCCACACCCTCGCGGGCCGCGCCGCGCGCTTCGGTTGCAAGATGAATCGCATGCTCGTGCAGGTTATCGCAAAGATTTGCCTGACGAAGTTGTGGGGAACATCTTCGGGCGCGGTAGGTTTGCGGGGCAGGAAGGGACTGAAGCCAACTACGAGGAGAATGGAATGAAACGTATTGTTTCACTGCTAGCGGCTTCGCTCCTGATATCGACTTCCATCAGCGGCGCTGCCCTTGCCCAGAACGGCAATGGCAACGGGAACGGCAATGGCGGCGGCAATGCCGGCATGAGCGATTCCGCGCCCGGCCAGCAGAAGAGCGAGGGCGAGAGCGCCCGCGACCATGCGCCGGGGCAGCAGAAGGAGGACGGCGAGAGCGCCCGCGACTATGCGCCCGGACAGCAAAATTCCGGCGGCGGCGTGGACGAGGGCACGACAGGCAGCGTCGGCGGCCGGGATTTCGGCAGCGCGATGAGCCTGATCCGCTCCGGCATGGATGTCGACAGCTTCCCCGAAGATGCGGATGTGACTGTGGTGGAGCTCTCCGACCTCACGGAGGGGCAGCGCCAGGCCCTGCAGCGGGCGATCGAGGCCAATGAGGATGAGATCGGCGAGCTGCGCGACTATCTGGCGGGGCTCGACACGGACGAGATCGACGACCTCGACAGCGTCGTGGCGGCCGATCTCGGCTCCGACGGCACGATCACCGTCTATGTCGAATAAAGCCCTGCGCGGCCGGCCCCTCGCGGGCCGGCCGTCATTCCTTCTTCCGCCCATCAGGACGACGCCGGTTGAAACCGTCCGGCGTTTTTTCTAAGCCTTGCGCTCCAGCGGCGCGGGAACGGGGTTTTGATGCGGTCCTCTGCTTTTCTCGTGAGCGTGCTTCTCGCCGCCCTGCCGGGCGCCGCGCGCGCCGACTGGAAGCCGGTGGAAAGGGTCGAGACCTACGCAGTCTCGGGACAGACCGGATTCGAGCTCTACCAGTCCATCGGGGAGAACGGCCCGAAGATCGGCATCGGCCGGGCCATCGCCTATACGGATTTCGACCTGAAGTGGTCGCGCAAATATGTGCCCGAGAATGGCGGCTGCCGGCTCGCCTCCGCCCGCCCGCACCTCATCATCATCTACCGGCTGCCGAAAGTTTCGGGAAAACTGCCGGCCGCGACGCGCCGCCTGTGGGAGGTTTTTGCGGCCGGCGTGGAGAAGCACGAGCGGGTGCATGGGGAGATCATCACCGAGATGGTGCGGCAGATCGAGGCTTATTCCGTCGGCCTCACCGTGGCGGACGATCCGGCCTGCAAGAAGATCCGCGAAGTGCTGACGAAGCGGCTGGGGGAACTTTCACAGGAGCAGCGGCAAAGGAGCCGCGAGTTCGACCGGGTGGAAATGAGCGAGGGCGGCAATGTGCACCAGCTGGTGCTGGCGCTGGTGAATGGGGGGTGAAGGGCGCGTTTCTCGTTAGTTCCTCGCCTGAAGAATCTATCGCCGGTCCCACATAAAGGGTTTGCATAATTTATCTAGCAGTTCGAAATGATGATAGGGAAACTGCAAAAATTCGGCGCGGGTAAATGCATCTTCGATTTTCGGCTTTTGAGCGCGGTAGAATAGAAACCGTCCAGAATAAACCTGAGTAGCATAGTTCACCTGGAGTACCTCCTCTCTGGTTAGGTGAATAGCTCTCAAGCCGCCCTCATATGGTCCGGTAGGCGATATGAATGCTAGGGCGATCTGAGGAACAATCGGTATAAGAAGTCGAGCGCTATAGTTTGGGTCTGCCCAGCCATTGAAATTGTGAAGGCAGCCGTCCCCAAATACAAATTCATCATCACCGCTAAAGAGGACAAATTTGAGGCCGCAATGTTCTAGTGATCTTGTAACTGCTGGAAAGCAGCTTCCAATGTTCATTGCTATTATCTGGTGCCGTTCAGAGACCGGATCCTTGTAAGCTCCAAAGCTGTTCACGCTGCGCATCACTATGTCTCGAAAGCGAGGCGAACGGACAACTAGAGAAGCCACGCATTCTGCTAATAGCCGAGCCGTTTCCGTGTTGAACGACATCTTTTCAGAGAACCGGTTACGGCTACCGTTGAGCGACTTGCCAAAAATTGGGTCAAGTTGGAGTAGCTCAGTGACTAATTTTGGAAAGGCGGAATCTGCATCGTGAAACAGCGGTTCATAAGTATGTGTCCAAGGTCCATCTAGTTCGACATGGTGGGCATTTCGCAATGAGGAAAATTTATGCGGCTCAAGACTGAGTCTCTCTCCATCCGGGGTTATTCTGGTAACCTTACCGGCATTGTCAGCCCATGATTTAGATAGTGATTTGGGCCACCAATGGTGCTGTTCCGACTTCAATTTAACCCCAAGGGGAACCTTGCGCATCATTTCAGCCAGCGAGAGTAGGCGGTTATATCGATCATCCGCACCGTAGCTACTGCCTGCAAGCGGGCAATCAGTTTGAAGAGGAATGCGGTCGCGGCCATCGCCCGCTCGTCAAAAACGTAAGCGGCCTCCTCTAGGCCGAAGATGCCCGTAGTGGCTATGCAACCCAAGTCCAGACATCCCTCCCCCCTATCATTCTCCAGCGCACGGACAATCGGTTTGCCGAAGGCTGGTTTCCATGCACTTTCGAGCGACAGAAGACCACCGATGATATGTTGGGGAGGTTGTGCAGGTTGTTTTCCGGCCGCCGTAGGGATGTCGACGCTGGTTCGGTTTAGTACACGGACACTCCTCACCTTTTGCTGGGCATAGGCGACATTTGGCGCGTTCATTTCCTGTTTTGCCTCGAACACTGCGTAGACGCTTTCTGCTGGCACAATTTTCTGCTCACCGAACGTGAAGATGAATGGCGAATACTGTCGATCATAGATCACGATGTCGAGTTGCTCGCTAAAATTCCCCTCGCTGTCGACGACGAAGGCACGCGTCGTGCGATACCGTTCCGGCAGATAGGTCTGCAGTAGGTGCAACCACACCTGCTCGCTGGCGTCCCCTTTGGTCCCGGCATGGGCGAACGCCTCGCGAGCCTGCGCTAGCCGCTGCTCAATATCTGAGTGGAGACCGGCGAGTAGTCCCTGGAGAGACCACGTCATTTGACGAAATCTCCCCAATATTTCGAATCGTGCGCGTCCGATGCGGCATCGCGGATCGCCTGCTTCTCCGGAACTGTCAAATCGTCGGACAGAACATTGTTGGTATTCGCAGGATCAACGACCCGCAGCGTCATGATGTTATCGCGTATGTACGCCAGTGCGTAGGTAAGGCGTCGTTCAAGGCAAGGAATGAGAAACGGGAGCGGTAATGCCCCCATTAGCATCATTTCAAGATAGAAGGAGGGAAATTCCAGCCTCAATTGGTCCCGCCATATCTTGAAGAGGCGAATCTCGTCGAGCAGGCCGCTCGATCGGACGAGCTGCACATGCTTCACGACATCGGTCATTTTCCATGTACCGGTTTTTTTGCGGAAGAGGCTATGGTTTGCCGTTGTCGGACTTTGGCGCTTGCCAGGCACCAAATCGATTTCGAAGCCAGCGTATCTGATTCCGATCGCAGTGTTCTTTGGCCGCGGATCTAGTTGTTCAGCAGACATCCAGCGAAAGAGCTTTTCATGAACAGTATGCAAGGGTTCGGGCGTATTGTGGTGAAGCGAAATAAATAAATCGAGGTCGGTGCCGGTCCATACTGCAGTACCCTTCGCGAATGATCCGCTAGGCGCCATCCAATTCATATTTCCGTTGGCCCATCTTGTAATTATCGGAGACAGCATGTCTCGGAAAATGAGCAATGAGGAATTTGGGCTTGTGTCTACAGAGTGGAAGGCTAAGACCTTCCTTAAGTATTTCTCACCATCCGTCATGTTCTGTGTCCGATCAAGGCCGGTACCTAGGTGTAAAGCATATCAAACCATCCCTTCGCGCGAACTATTATGCACGATTTCCCCGTAAGGTGTTGCGGTTTGCCTGGCTGTCCACCATTTCGTAGCTAGGGCTGACACTCTTGGCGCCGCAGACGCAGCGGAGATGCCGGAAAGGCGATCGCGCGGCAGCCGTGGTCTCGCGCCAGCTCCAGCCGGCGGCGGTATCAGGAGCGAGGAGTTCCCGTCGCCTTCAGGCCTCCGTGCCGAAGCGGGCCGGCAGCGTGCATGATCCGGCGGGGTGGGAAGGCGATGGGCCTCGGTAATCTATGCGTCGCCCGTCTTGGTGCTGGCGGCGCGGTGCTGGGACCATGCCCCCTCACTTGCGATTTCTAACACTTAGCCTCCGCTTCGCTCCAGCTAAGATGTTGAAATCGCTTTCTCTCCCGCAAGGGGAGAGATAGCCCCCCGCATGGACCTTGCCGCCACTCGCAGTTGTCCCCGATTTGCGGAAGCGGGCGTGCAGCGCGCCTGGTCTCCCCCTCCTGAGCATCTGCGGTGACGGCGGTCGTGCGGTCCGCAATGGCATGGAAATGTTGCCGGCTGCGGCTGCAGACGACCCCTCTCTTGCGTGTTCCAAGCGCTTGCTCGGGGACAAGCCCGCTCGCAAGTGCAGGAAAACGCTTTCTCTCCCGCAAGGGGCGAGATAGGGCGCGCGTCGCCGTTGATCGCGGCGGGCCCAATGACCTCAGTGCGCGGCGGAGAGAGCGATACCGCCGCGCATGCCTGCGCTTTGCGCGTGCCGTTTCAGCTATGGCGCGCCGCCTTCTCACCCACCTTTTTCATGAAGCGGTCGACATCGATGACGGCCCGCTGGTGGCTTCCGCGCCCGATCGGTCCGGCCTCGTCGAATGCCTCGACCCGGAAGGTGAGGGTCCGCCCCTCGACACGTTCCAGCTCGACCACCGCGCGGAGCTTCATGCCTTCCGGCGTCGCGGCCAGATGGCTGACATCCACATGGATGCCGACCGTGTGCTCTCCGGCGTCCAGATGCCCCCGGAGACATTCGATGCAGGTGGATTCGATGAAGCCCACCATCATCGCCGTGGCAAGGACCGGCGGCATGTCGGCGAAAGCGGGCAGCTCGCCCGAAAGGCTCGGCACGAGCATTTCGCGGGTGACGGTGATTTCCGCTTCGTGGGTCAGTCCTGCGACGAGCGTATCCTTCATCCTGGTGCATCCTCTCGGAAAAAGCCGCCCGGGGCGGGGCAGCGGCCGGTCAGCCCTGGGCCTGGGCGCGGTGATAGGCGACGAGCGCATTGGCGTGCCCGTGGCCGAGCCCGTGCTCCGACTTGAGGGCGGCGACCATCTGCATATGCGTCTTGTCCTTCATGCCGTCGAGGATGGCGAGCCAATGGCTGATCGGCTTGCCGTAGGTCTTCTCGATGGAAGGAAAATAGGACGCGGGGCCCTTTACCTTTTCTTCCGGCATTTCGTCTCCTCCTCTTCCCATGATGCAGCAGCCTGCCGGACAATGACGGTCGGGATGGGCTCGGTCATGGCCTTGCTCACATCCGGAACAGGCCGAACCGCGTCTCCTCGATGGGCGCGTTGAGCGCGGCGGATAGGGAAAGCGCCAGCACCTCGCGCGTTCTGGCCGGGTCGACGATGCCGTCGTCCCACAGGCGCGCGGAGGAATAGAGCGGCGCGCCCTCGCGCTCGTATTTTTCGAGAATCGGCTTCCTGAAGGCGGCCTCCTCCTCTTCCGGCCAGGTGCCGCCCCTGCGCTCGATGCCCTCGCGCCTGACGATGGCAAGCACCGTCGCTGCCTGCTCGCCGCCCATGACGGAGATGCGCGCATTGGGCCACATCCACAAGAAACGCGGCGAGAAGGCGCGGCCGCACATGCCGTAATTGCCCGCGCCGAAGGAGCCGCCGATGATGGCGGTGATCTTCGGCACCTTCGCCGTGGCGACGGCGGTGACGAGCTTGGCGCCGTCCTTGGCGATGCCGCCGGCCTCGTATTTGCGGCCGACCATGAAGCCGGTGATGTTCTGCAGGAAGAGGAGGGGGATTTTGCGCTGGCAGCAGAGCTCGATGAAATGGGCGCCCTTGAGCGCGGATTCGGAAAAGAGCACGCCATTGTTGGCGATGATGCCGACGGGCATGCCGTGGAGGCGGGCAAAGCCGGTGACGAGGGTCGTGCCGTAATTCTGTTTGAACTCGTCGAGCTCCGAGCCGTCGACGAAGCGGGCGATCACCTCGCGCACATCATAGGGCTGGCGGACATCGGCCGGGATGATGCCGTAGATCTCCTGGCTGTCGTAAAGGGGCGGACTCACCTTCTGAAGATCGAGGGGGAAGGTCTTTTTGCGATTGAGGTTTTTCACGATGCGCCTGACAATGGCGAGCGCGTGCTCGTCATCCACCGCGTAGTGGTCGGCAACGCCGGAAAGGCGGGTGTGGACCTCCGCGCCGCCGAGCTCTTCGGCCGTGACGACCTCGCCTGTGGCGGCCTTCACCAGCGGCGGGCCGCCGAGGAAGATGGTGGCGTTGCCCTTCACCATCACCGTCTCGTCGGACATGGCCGGCACATAGGCGCCGCCCGCCGTGCACGAGCCCATGACGCAGGCGATCTGCGGGATGCCGCGCGCGGACATGGTGGCCTGGTTGAAGAAGATGCGGCCGAAATGGTCGCGGTCCGGGAAGACCTCGTCCTGGTTGGGAAGGTTCGCGCCGCCCGAATCGACCAGGTAGATGCAGGGCAGGCGGTTTTCGAGCGCGATCTCCTGCGCGCGCAGGTGCTTCTTCACGGTGAGCGGATAATAGGTGCCGCCCTTTACCGTGGCGTCGTTGACGACAACCATCACCTCGCGGCCCTCGACGCGGCCGATGCCGGCGATGAGGCCGGCCGACGGCACCTCGCCCTCGTAGAGGCCATGGGCGGCGAACTGGCCGATCTCGAGGAAGGGCGCGCCCACATCGAGGAGCTGCGCCAGGCGCTGGCGGGGGAGGAGCTTGCCGCGCGAGGTGTGGCGCTGGCGGCTTTCCTCCGAGCCGCCGCGCTCGATGGCCGCGGCCGTCTCGGCGAGCTCGGCGACCAGCGCCTTCATGCGCGCCTCATTGGCGCGGAAGGAATCGGAGGAGGGTGAGAGCTGGGATTTTATCACGGGCATGGGAGGCTCAGCGGATGACTTCGATGGGGCAGCCGATATCGAGCGAGGCCCAGAGGCGATCGGTGGTGACCGCCGGCAGCTTCTCACGTATGGCCAATGCTAGGCAAACCCTATCGGCCAAAGAGAGGCCCTTCGCCCGCGTGTTTTTCCGAAGCGCAGTGGCCGACGCGGCAAGGCCGGCATCCACGTCCACCAGCGTGACGTCGAGCAACTCGATTGCCTCCCAGGCGGCCTCGTTGGTCATCCCGCGGTCCATCAGCTTGCTTCCCACTTCGATGGCGTTCACCACGCTCATGGCGGACCCCGGAAAGCGCGCTGCCGCCTCCTCGGCGCCGGCCTCGCCGTTGAGGAAGGCCAGCACCGCCGAAGCGTCGAGAACGAAGGTCACGCCTCGTCCTCGCGGCGGGCCTCGGCTCGCCGCTCCGCTATGAGCTCATCGACCAGCTTCGTGCCTTCCGGGATATACCGGCGAACCAGTTCCTGGGCGCGGCGCAGCGCGGTGGGTTGAGACATCAGCCTGAGTTCGCCGTCGATCACACGCGCGTGAAGCGTATCGCCCTCCGCCACACCCATAGCGGAACGCATTTCGGCGGGGATAACCACCCTGCCGCCGGCGCCGACCTGCACCTTGCCTTTGAGGCTGCCCAGCGCCTCAGACGCCGCGGCCGGCCCTCCGGAAGAGGGGGCGCCTTTCTTCTTCGGCCGAGGGGCTACGAGAACATTGCGGACGTGCTGATAGCGCTTGTCGAGGAATCGGGCGATGTCCGCCCGGTCGAACCCGGCTTCGTCAAGAGCTCGGATCTTGTCCGAAGTGGTCGTCAATCCCTTGACGATCTCGCGCATCCGATGAGTTTCAAGCGCTGCCATGGACATCCTCCTGAGCCGCATGCCAGACAAGATGACGCTCAAAGGCGATATTGTCAATGCTATATGTAGAATGGCAAGGTTGTAGGTTGAGCTGCTAGTCCTCCCCCATCATCTCTCGTCCGATCAGCCAGCGCCTGATCTCGCTGGTTCCGGCGCCGATCTCGTAAAGTTTGGCGTCGCGCAGCAGGCGGCCGGTGGGGAACTCGTTGACATAGCCGTTGCCGCCCAGCACCTGGATCGCGTCGAGCGCAAGCCGTGTGGCCCGCTCGGCGGCATAGAGGATGCAGCCGGCCGCGTCCTTGCGCGTCGTCTCGCCGCGGTCGCAGGCGCTGGCCACGGCATAGACATAGGCGCGGCAGGCATTCAGCGTCGTGTACATGTCGGCAAGCTTCCCCTGGACAAGCTGGAAGGAGCCGATCGGCTGGCCGAACTGCTTTCGTTCGCGCGCATAGGGCACTGCCGCGTCGAGACAGGCGGCCATGATGCCGAGCGGTCCGCCGGCGAGCACCACGCGCTCATAGTCGAGGCCGGACATCAGGATCTCGACGCCGCGCCCTTCCTCGCCGAGCACGTTGTCGAAGGGGACCTCGACATTGTCGAAGACGAGCTCGCCCGTGTTGGAGCCGCGCATGCCGAGCTTGTCGAGCTTCTGCGCGACGGAAAAGCCGGGCATGGCGCGCTCGACGATGAAGGCGGTGATGCCGCGGCTGCCGGCCTCGGGGTCGGTCTTGGCGTAGACGACGAGCGTGCCGGCGTCCGGGCCGTTGGTGATCCACATCTTCGAGCCGTTGAGGACGAAGCGGTCGTTCCGCTTCTCGGCCTTGAGCCGCATGGAGACGACGTCGGAGCCCGCGCCAGTCTCCGACATGGCCAGCGCGCCGACCGTCTCGCCGGCGCAGAGGGAGGGCAGGTATTTCTGCTTCTGCTCCGGCGTTCCCCAGCGGCGGATCTGGTTGACGCAGAGATTGGAATGGGCGCCATAGGAGAGGCCGACCGAGGCGGAAGCCCGCGAAATCTCCTCCATCGCCACCACATGGGCGAGATAGCCCATGCCGGAGCCGCCGAAATCCGGCTCGACGGTGATGCCGAGCAGGCCGAGCTCGCCGACTTCCTTCCAGAGTTGGGCGGGAAAGTCGTTGCTCCGGTCGATCTCGGTCGCAAGTGGCGCGATCCGATCGCGGGCGAAGCGGGCGACCATGTCGCGCAGGGCATCGATCTCCTCGCCGAGGCCGAAGCTCATCGTTTTCGTGTACATTCTTCCTCCACTTGGGCACGCGGTGGGGCCGGCAATGATTTGCCCGAAACTACCGCCCGCACCGGCGATAGGAAAGCTTAGGTTGGAGGCACCCGCGCCAAAGCCGGGCCGGGCATGGAACTTGTCCGCCCGTCGCACCATTTGAAATACGGGTCTCACCACAAGGGAGTGTTCCATGGCCACGCTGACCAGCGAAGGGGTGCGACGCATATTGGGCCCGGTGGACAACGCGCTGCTGGCGGAAATCGCTTCCGTCGGCGCGTCCGAGCGCGAGCTGGCGGAGGCTCATGCCTGGGTGATGAGCGACGAGGCGCTCGTGAACGATTTTCGGCCGATGCCCAAGGGCAAGGTGGCCGAGCTGGTGGACATCCTGCACCGGCGCTTCGGCCCGGGCGGCGAGGAGGAGCTCGGCTGAAGCCGCTCGGCTTCGGCAGCAAAGAAGAATTCCGGATTCGCAGAAGGAAGCAGGGACATGCCGCGCGCCAAGATCCGCCGCACCATGTACAATATCGCCGCCGACGATCTCGGCGCGGTGCGGGACTTCTACCGTAACCTCCTCCACATGGATGTCATCTATGAGAGCGACTGGTACATTGTGCTGGTGCCCAGCGAAGGTCCGCGCTTCGAGCTAGGCATTATCGCCCGCAACAGCGATGTGACTCCGCCCGTCGCGGCGCGGCCGGTAGGCGGCGGATACCTCACTTTCGTGGTCGAGGAGGTGCTGGTGGCCTTCGAGCAGGCCAAGGCCATGGGCGCGGAGATCCTGGAGCCTCCGACCGATCTCTTCTACGGTCAGCGCCGGCTGCTCCTGCGCGACCCGGCCGGCACGATCGTCGATATCTCCTCGCCGGTCCCCGGAACGGTGGTGGTGTAACGGCCGAGCGGGAGGAGTGCGTCCCACCAAGGACGGAGGAATAGGGTCCGTTCAGAACGAGCGCGCAGTTCCTGCGGACATCTTGGCTCTGCTGACTCCGTTGTGTCAGCAGAGGGCGCAGCCGCCGTGCCGTTCGGCTTGTCTCCCCTGGCCCGGTCCGGTTTTCTCGGCGAAGATTTGGGACGACGGCCAGGGTGGATCAGATGACTGGCTTGAGCGACAAGGTTGCGATTGTCACGGGTGCGGCGACGGGGATCGGTGAGAGCATTGCCCGCCGGCTGTTCGCCGATGGCGCGAGGCTGGTCCTGGTGGGCCATGGCGGGCGACCGCTTCAGGACCTGGCAAGAGAGCTCGATCCGGGCGGCGACAGGGCCCTCACGGTCGTCGGGGACGTCCGCGATCCCGAATGCATGAGGAAGGCCGCGGCACTGGCCGAGGAGGCTTTCGGCGGGCTGCACATCGCCGTCAACAATGCCGGAACGCCGGGGCCGGGCGGCACCCTCATCGAAGATCTGTCGCTCGAGGACTGGGAGACCGTGATCGGAACGAATCTGACCGGCATGTTCCTGAGCCTCAAGGCCGAGCTGCCGCTCATTGCCAGGAGCGGGGGCGGCGCGGTGCTAAACCTTTCCTCTGCCAACGGCATTGTCGGCGTGGCGGGGCTCGCCGCCTACACGGCGACCAAGCACGGCGTGATCGGGCTGACGCGGAGCGCCGCGCTCGAATATGCCGACAGGAATGTGCGCGTGAACTGCATCGGCCCCGGCTATGTGGCGACGCCCCGCATGAGCGAGATGCCGGCCGAAGCGCTGGAAGCGCTCGGCAGCCAGCATCCGCTGGGACGCCTGGCCACGCGGGAGGAAGTCGCCGAATTCGCCGCCTTCCTGGTCTCGGACCGCGCTTCGTTCTGCACCGGCGGTTTCTATCCCGTGGACGGCGGGTATACAGCACAGTAGCGTGCGCCCGGCAAAGGCCTTCAGGTCGGTGCTATGTCGCGCGCCCCTCTGGCCTGCCGGCCATCTCCCCCACCTGGGGGGAGATCGGCCGTCGCCATCGGTTTCGCCAATTGCCAGCGTCTCAAAGAAGGTGCCGCAGCAAGCCGCCGGGTCATCCGCCCGTGCCCGGCAGATTCTTTTCGATCCCCTGCCTGAGCATACGGATGCGCTCCACATAAAGCTGATGCAGGCAGGCGGTATCGCCACCACAGGCGCCGCGGCGGCGCAGAAACGCCTCCGCCTCGTCGTGGCGCGCGCCGCTTGCGCCGATGAGCATCGGCAGCTTGCTGTAGGTGAACCACAGCGCCCCCATCTCGCTGTCGAGCGCAGAGAGGTCGGGGTTACTGCAGATTGCGATTTCGTCGGGCTCCGTGGCTTTGGAGCAATCGAAGCTGGCGGCCTGCGCTGCCGTCGGAACCAGCGCGGCGGCGGTCAACACCACCGCGGCCGGAGAGGGGATGAGGATGCGGATCATTGCACGGCTCTCCTCAATTTGAGCGAGAGGAGATCGTGCCTGCGGGACTGAAAGGAAGAATGAATAGGTTGCGCTCAATTTGATGCGACGCAGGTCAGCCTCAGGATTGCCGCAGCGCCGCCTCCAGCGCGGGGCGGAGTTCGGCTTCGAAGATGGCGATCTCCGGCTCCGGCCCGACGCTGACGCGGATACAGCGATCGAGGACCGGCGCCATCGGCTTGCGCACGAAGACGTCGCGCTCGGTGAGCGCTTGCAGGACTTTCAGGGCGAAGGCGCCGTCGCCGCCGCAATCCATGGTGACGAAATTGGTGGCCGACGGGAGCGGCGTCAGGCCATGTGCCTCGGCGATGCCGATGATGCGTCTCCGGCAGGCCTCGACGGCCTCTACCACCCCACGAAGATGCGCCCGGTCGGCAAGGGCTGCAAGGCCCGCAGCTTGGGCCATCCGCGTGACGCCGAAATGGTTGCGCACCTTGTCGAAGGCGCGGATCGTCTCTTCCTCGCCGACGGCGTAGCCGCAGCGCATGCCGGCCAGGCCATAGGCCTTGGAGAAGGTGCGCATGCGCAGGACGTTCGGCCGCGAGAGATCGAGCGGCGGCAGCGCCGAGGCGGGCGCGGTCTCGCAATAGGCCTCGTCGAGGATCAGAAGCGTAGTCTCGGGAAGCGCTTCCATGAAGCGCTGGACCTCGCCCGCCTGCCACCACGTGCCCATCGGATTGTCGGGATTGGAGAGATAGACGATCCGGGCATTTTCCCGTCTTGCGGCTTCCAGAAGGCCATCCAGGTTTTCCCGGTCGTTCTCATAGGGAACGGTTACGAGGCGGCCGCCGAATCCCGCCACATGGTAGTTGAAGGTGGGATAGGCACCGAGCGATGTGACGATCGGCGCGCCCGGCTCGCAATATTGCCGCACGACCAGGCCGAGAAGCCCGTCGATGCCCTCGCCGACAGTGATGTTCCCGGCTTTTATTCCATGGTGGGCGGCGAGCGCCTGCTTCAGTTCGTGGTTTTCCGGATCGCAGTATTTCCACATCTCCGGCGCGGCCGCCCGCATTGCCTCGACCACCTGCGGGGAAGGGCCGAAACCGTTCTCGTTCGCGCCGAGACGCGCCCGGAAGGGGCGGCCGCGGGCGCGCTCCTGGGCTTCCGGGCCGACAAAAGGCACGGTCGCGGGCAGCGTCTGGACAAGGGGGGTGAGGGCAGGGCGTTCGCTCATGGATCCTAATCCCGAATTCGGCTGACCGGCAGGTTCGACGCCCATGCGGTCAGCCCATGAGAATTGGCCGCACCAGGTGCAGATGCTCGACCACAAAGTCAAAGAAGGCGCAAATCCTCGGGTTGCGGCGCAGGTCCGGATGCGTCAGCAGATACCATCCGCGGTCGAGCTCCGCCACAGGCGGCAGCACCTGGACGAGATCGTCATGCATATCGGCGATGGTCGTGGGCAGGGGCGCGATGCCCACGCCCGATTTCACCGCCATCAGCACCCCGAGCACGCTGTTGTTGGTCGCGGCCACCCTGGCGCCGGGAGCCACCGCCGAAAGCCATTTTGCCGCCCGGTGATTTGCCAGCATCCCGTCAAAGCCGATGATGGCGTGGTCCGCCAGGTCTTCCACGCGCCAGGGGCGGCCGTGGTGCTGGACGTAGCTCTTGCTGCCATAGACGGCCCATATGGAATCGCCGATCTTGCGTCCGACCAGGCTTTCGTCTTCCGGCTCGCCGGACCGCAGGGCGATATCCGCCTCGCCCCTGGAAAGATCGAGATAGCGGTCGCTCATGACGAACTCGACGCGCAGTGCCGGGTAGCGCTCCTGGAACAGGGCGAGGAGCGGCGAACCGGTGATGCGTGAGACAAGCGGCTCGGGGCATGTGAGCTTTATGACGCCGGTGAGCTCCCGGCTGTAGGACTGGATCTGCCGCTCGAGCGCGATGATCGACGCCTCGACATTTTCCACGGCCGGCAGCATGGATTTGCCGAATTCGGTGAGCTGATATCCGGAAGGGTGCCGCTTCACCAGGGCATGGCCGACGCGCCGTTCCAGCTCCGCGATCCGTCTGTGGACGGTGGACTGGTTGACGCCAAGAAATCTGGCAGCCGACAGCGTGCTGCCATGACGGGCGACGGCCAGGAGATAACGCAGGTCATTCCAGTCGAACATCGCCTGTTATGCATCCTTGCGCGGGCGCTCGGCAACCTTGCTGCTGCCGCGGGACCCCGGGCGGGTTTACCGTCCGGTGGTTCAAAAACGGAGGCAGCAATGCACAAGACGATGGAAGCGGCCCAGGCGATCGCCGGGCTTCAGGTGGGCACCACGACGTCGGCCAGGGAAACCGGCGCGGCAAAACTGACGGCCTTGCACCGCGAGATCGTGGAGGCGATGCCGACAGACCCGCGCCAGGAAATCCGCGTGCTCTTCGCCAGGCTGGATCCGGGAGACCGCACGCCCCGCCACTCGCACCGTTTCCCGGTAACGGTCTATATCCTCACCGGCACCTTCACCCTGCAGCTTGACGGACGGGAGCCGGTGAGCGTCCGCGCGGGGGAGGTGTTCGTGGAGCCTTCGCAGGTGAAGATGACGGGGAGAAATCTCGACCCGGAGAACCCCGCCACCATGGTGCTGTTCTATGTCAGCACGCCCGACACGCCGTTCGCCGATTCGGCCGACTGACTGAGCGCTGAGCAGCCCGGAGCGAGGCCGGGCTAGCTTGTCATCTGCCTCAAGGGGATGACGTCGCCGCCCTTGCCCGTCAGCCTGTGGATGATGTCGAGGGCGTCGTTGCGGGTGAAGGGCTTGTTGACCATCGGCGCCTGGCGGAACGCTTCCGGCAGGCCTTCCCGCTCGTAACCGGTGAGGAAGGCGAAGGGCACGCCGCGGCGGGTGAGCTCCGATGCAAGCTCGTCGACGCGCCGGCCGTTGAGATTGGCGTCGAGAAGCGCTGCGTCGAACTCGCCTTTGCCGATGAGTTCCCTCGCTCTTTCCGTGGTCGCCGCCGGACCGACGACGATGCAGCCGGCATCCGCGAGGATATTGGCGATTTCCATCGCGATGAGGGATTCGTCTTCTATGACGAGGATGCGCTTGCCCTGAATGTCGAAATCGACCCCCGGCTCGTCGGCATGGGGGGACGTGGTCGCCTGGATGCGCCCGAAGGAATTGTCCCGGCTGTGCGCCTGATCCGATATGGGCAGCATGATTTCGCAGCTGAGGCCGTCGGCCTGGTACTGGACGGAAACCTCGCCGCCATGGGCAGCCAGGCTCTTTTCGATGAGCGTGGTGCCGAAGCCGCGCCGGGTGGGCACTTCCACCGCCGGCCCGCCGCTCTCCTGCCAGTTTAGGATGAGGCTGCTGCCCGATCCGGTTCTGACCGTCCAGGTGACCGCCAGCCGGCCGCCGGGCACGGAAAGCGAGCCGTATTTGCGCGCATTGGTGCCGAGCTCATGCAGCACCAGCGCAAGGTGCAGGGCCGGCTGCGGCTCGAGGGTGAGCGCGGGGCCGGAAAAGGTGATCCTCTTGTCCTCCTCCCCGTTCAGCATCAGCTGCTCCTTGACGAGAAGCAGGATCTCGGCGCCCTGCCAGGAATTGCGCGTGAGCAGGTCGTGGGTATGGGCCAAGGCCTGGATCCGGCCGCTGAAGCTCGCGGCGAATTCCTCGGGGCTGCGCGACAGGCGCACCGTCTGGTTGGCGATGGACTGGACGGTGGCCAGCGTGTTCTTGACGCGGTGGTTGAGCTCGCTGATGAGCAGCCGCTGCAGCTTCTCCGCCCGCTTGCGGTCGGTGACGTCGCGCGCCACTTTCGAAGCGCCGATGACGCGCCCGTTCCGGTCGTGCACGGGGGAGACCGTGAGCGAGATGTCGAGCCTGCGCCCGTCCTTGGTCACGCGCTCGGTCTCGAAATGCTCGATCCGCTCGCCGCGCTGCAGCCGCGAGAGGATCTCTTTCTCCTGCCCGTGCAGCTCCGGCGGGATGATCGTGGTGATTGGCCGGCCGACGATCTCCTCCGCCGAATAGCCGAAGATGCGCTCCGCTCCGGCGTTCCAGGAGCGGATCACGCCTTCGAGCGTCTTGCTGACGATGGCGTCGTTGGAGGAGGCGATGATCGCCGCAAGATGCCCTGCCTCGAGCTCGCTCCTGTGCCGCTCGGTCACATCCACGAGGATGTTGGCCACGCCGCTGATGCGGCCCTCGGCATCGAAAAGCGGAGTGGGGTGCGGCATGTAGCGGATGCGGGTGCCGTTGGGGCGTTCGGCGACGAGCTCTATCCCCTTCAGGGCGCGCCCTTCGCGCAGCGCCATCGCCACCGGCGAGTCCTCCGGCGCCACCGGTTCTCCCTCGAGCGTGTAGAGCCGGTGCATGATCGACCACCTGTCGACGCCGATGCGCGGCTCGCGCCCGGCTATCGCCGCGGCAGCCTGGTTGTAGAAGGTGATCACCCCGTCGGCATCGGTGGTGTAGACCGCGACCGGAAGCCCTTCGATGAGATTTTGGAAGCGGCGCTCGCTCTCGCGCATGCGGTCCGCTCCCAGGACGATGTCGGTGACGTCCTGGGTGAAGCAGCGGGTGCTTTGGAAGGCGCCGTCAAGGAAACGGCCGCTGGAGGTGATCAGCACATGCTTGATGGAGCCGTCCTTGGCGACAAGCCGGGCGGGATAGCGGTCGAGCGTCTGTCCGTCCGACAGGCGCGCCAGGATATCGTCAATGGCACGCTTGTCGGCATGGAAGTCGGTGATGCGCCGGCCGACATATTCGGACCGGTCATAGCCCAGAAGCTCGAGCTCGGCCTTGTTGGCGCGCAGGATCGTGCCGTCGCCGGCGACCACATGCAGGCCAATGGCGGCGTTCTCGAAGAAGTCGTCGAGCTCGTCCCTGCTTTTCCGCAGCTCCTCATGCGCCCGCACGATCTCGGAAACGTCCTGGAAGCAATTCACGGCCCCCACGAAGCGGCCGTCCTCGTCGAAGAGCGGGTCTATATTGACCAGGACGTGGACGCGGCTGCCGTCCGGCCGCTCCACTACGACCCGCAGGTCCCGCGCCGGGACGTGATCGCGCAGCACGTCGACCATGGGCGTCCTGTCGTGAGGGAGGGGCGTGCCGTCGGGCAGGAAGAGCTTGTGCGAGCCGCAAAAGCGCTCGTCCGTCTCACCGATCCTCGGCGTCCGGCCCCACAGCTCGGCGGCGCGGCGGTTGAACTGCGTGATCGTGCCGTCGGCGGCGCAGCAATAGACGCCGACCGGCAGCGCTTCCAGCAATGCTCCTGACCCGAGGGTTCTTTGCAGCGCTTTGACCTCAGGCCCGGGTTGGTTCTTGTTCATTAAGCCCGCCTCGGGTGAACTTCCTGAAACTCCGCTGTCTAGCACTAGTTCCTGGGGAGGTAAAATTTCTCGGGGCAATGCCGGTCCTTTTCGCGAAGGCCGGCGATTCGATCCGCGGCAGCGCAGCGCTGCAAGGTGCCACGCCGGCACCGGTCCCGGCTTTCCCCGCGGCAGCGGCGAGCCGCCTTGCAATCGAGGGGGGTTGCGGCTATGTGCGGAGCGACCGGAGAGGTGGCCGAGTGGTCGAAGGCGCTCCCCTGCTAAGGGAGTAGGCCCCAAAAGGGCCTCGTGGGTTCGAATCCCATCCTCTCCGCCATCTCCCGCCGATTGCAACCACTGCCCTTGAGTACGCCTGCCGAGTTGGCTACACCTTGGCCATGATGTTCATGTGCACATTCTTCCCTCTGGTCTGAACGGCTGAAAGTCGTGCCGGCGCCTTGCGCCGATCAGATCAAGACGCCCTCGCCGACGCGAGGGCCATGGAGAATGTATATGCCCAAAAATGAGCACACCGGCTTGACCGCGCGTCAGGTCCAGGACTTCGTCGAGGACGGCTTCGTCAAAGTCGAAAACGCCTTCAGCTCCGAGCTTGCAAAGCAATGCAGGGACGAGCTCTGGCGGGATATCGGTCTTTCGCCGGACGAGCCGCAAAGCTGGACTCGTCCAGTCATCCGTGTCGGATCCAAGTCTTCGGCTCCGTTCATAGAGGCTGCCAACACTCCAACCCTGCAAAAGGCCTACGACCGGCTCGCCGGCGAGGGGCGCTGGCTCACACCCCAAGGCCTTGGAACCTTCCCGATCCGTTTTCCCTCACCGGAAGCGCCGGGGGATGACGGATGGCATGTGGATATGAGCTTCGGCGATTCCCCCGATTTCATGGAGTGGCGGGTGAATGTGAAGAGCAGCGGGCGGGCACTGCTGATGCTCTTCCTCTTCTCGGATGTCGGCCCGGACGACGCGCCTACCAGAATCCGCAAAGGATCGCATCGCACCATCGCGCGGGAACTGCTGCCCTATGGGGACGCTGGCGCGACGCTGCGGCAGCTCTCGGCGGAGGGATACGCATCGACGGAGAATTGCGAAGTCGAGCTCGCGACAGGCTCTGCCGGCACCGTCTATCTGTGCCACCCATTCCTCGTTC
Organism: Chelativorans sp.; assembly: GCF_031180965.1. Taxonomy (GTDB): domain Bacteria; phylum Pseudomonadota; class Alphaproteobacteria; order Rhizobiales; family Rhizobiaceae; genus Chelativorans. Next base: position 81,127 of record NZ_JAPSLH010000007.1, on the reverse strand, counting down.
ATGCCGCACAGCCCCACCGGGGAAAGCGGCCGCGTTTCATGGCGCAGCCGCCGCTTTTGCCGAAGGATGAGTTTGATCCTGCGTTGCCGCCGTCGCCGGTTCAGGCCGCCATCCGGCGGGCATGCGGGTTGGCGCTGTAGCCGAAGGATCCGGGGCCGTCCGCCGGTCCCCGGCTTCCGGGTCGCCATGCATTTGCCTCCTCGGGGCCCGATTCGCCCTGCCACTGCCATGGATCGTGGCGCAAACCGCCTCTTCGAGCGGGATGCCGAAGGTCAATCCGCGTATCGTGCTTAACGAAGTGGAAAAACCGGTGCTTCAAACGTGGCTTTTGTGCAACAGGCTCCGTGCATAGCGCTGGATTACCCCGCTTCCCGTAGCAATGACAGTTGAACCCCGCCGCGCCATGGGTAATGTCGGCTGCGGAGAAGGAGCGCCGGGGGCGCAACTTTTCAAACCTTGGGGATGGGGCAGGGAACGCTGTCCTTCAGCAAAAGATACCCAGACCCTTTCTTTAGAACTTTGACTGGAGGTCAGAAATGAACATCAAGAGCCTTCTTATCGGCTCCGCGGCTGTCACGGCAGCCGTATCGGGCGCCCAGGCGGCTGATGCCATCGTCGTTCCGGAGCCGGAGCCGATGGAATATGTGCGCGTCTGCGACGTTTACGGCGCAGGCTTCTTCTACATTCCGGGGACCGAGACCTGCCTGAAGATCGGCGGCTATGTCCGTTACCAGATGGGCTATTCCGACGGCGATTTCGTCGAGCAGGAAGGCTGGGACAAGTATGCCCGCGCGACCGTCACCCTCGACGCCCGTTCGGAGACGGAACTCGGCACCCTGGGCGGCTTTATCGAGCTGCGCTTCCAGTCCGAGGCCACTCCCGGATCTCCGTTGGAAATCGACGGGATCAATGAGGGTGGTGCTCTCTCCTACAACCTCACCTCTGCCACGTCCCGCGTTCAGCAGGCGATCATCTCGCTGGGCGGCCTCTCCATGGGCGTGGCCGATACGCTGTATGACGCCGGCCTCTCCGCTGAGTTCGACGTTGGCGGCGGTGACCGCGCGCACTTCATCCGCTACACCTTCGACGCTGCCAACGGCTTTCAGGCCACGGTCGCCCTCGAAGAGGTGGACGACGCCTATGACTGGACGCCGAATGTGGTCGGCAAGGTCGGCTTCACCCAGGGTTGGGGCGGCCTGAATGTGTGGGGCGCCTACGACGCCACGGCGGAAGAGTTCGCCGCCAAGGCCATCGCAAGGGTGAACCTCACGGACGCTCTCTGGCTCGAAGGTATCGCCACCTACGAAAGCGGCATCAATTTCTACTCGGTCGATGTGTTCGATGCGACGGGTGGAGACATTGCCGGATTTCCGTTCCGGGCCGGCGCCGAGTGGTCTGCTGGCGGCTTGATCGGCTACCAGTTCAACCCGCGCTTCAAGGCGTCGATCGGCGCTCAGTACCTGAGCGGCGTTGGTCACGAACTGGGCGAAGCCTTCTCGGTTGACGGTATCGACGCGATCCGCGCCGGTGCGACCATCGACTACGCGATCGTCGAGAACTTCAACGCCAAGCTGGCCATCAACTACACGACCTTCGACGGCACCTTCCTGACCTCGGGCGGTGTTGTGGAGGATCCGGAGCAGTGGCACGGCTTCCTGCGCCTTCAGCGCGACTTCTAATCTCGGTTAGAAGACAAGCTTGATGAGACCCGGCGGGCTTGCCCGCCGGGTTTTCTTTTGTGAGAGCGGGGCGAGACTTTTCTCGTGACGGGGATGAGCGACCCGGCGGCGGCGGCGCCCCTTCACGCCCCTTTTGGCCTCCGGTAGTTGGCGTGGGCGGCCTGGCCTCAGCCATGACTCCGGGCCTTCGTCGCTGAAGCCAATCGTTGGCAATTTCGTCCGCTTTGACGGTCGGTGCTCACCCGCACAGGGGGGATCAGGTATGGATCGACCCACACTCCGCCTCCCCGGGTATGCTTGGCGCCGGCATCTCTCCCCGATCGAAGAGCAGAGCTGTCGCATATGCGTTTCCCCCACTCCGTCCCGCTTTCGCGGGACACCTCTCCCCCACTTTGTGGGGTAGAGGAAGGGTGCCGAGCCTTGCGGCCGGCGTTTCCTCTCCTCGTCGAGCCGGGGAGAGGTGGTCGGCGAAGCCGATCGGAGTGGAGGTCGAACCCCATACGCGATTGCCTTGGATCGAAGGGGGAGAGGAAGCGGTCTACTCCAAGGTTTGGCGCCCTTTCCTCTACCTGCGAGTGGGGGAGAGCTAGCGAGGCGAAGCCAAGACGAGCTGGGGCAAAGGTCAGTCGGCATTGTCCTGCCACAAGGGGCGGTCGCGCGGCTCGCCGGCGACGGCACTTTTTCTCAGGCCGGAGCCCCCCCTACCCGCGCCCGTTCACGAGGTCATCGGCGATTTCGAAGCGGCCGGTCAGCCGCATCTTGTAGACTTGGTAGTTTTCCAGCACGCGCTGGACGTAGTTGCGCGTCTCGGTGAAGGGGATGCGCTCGATCCAGTCCACCACCTCCTCGATCGGCTTGCCGCGCGGGTCGCCATAGCGCTCCATCCAAGTCTTGGCGCGACCCGGCCCGGCATTGTAGCCGATGAAGGTCAGGATGTAAGAGCCGTCGAAGCGGCCGAGCTGGTCGCTGAGATAGGCAGCGCCGAGCGTGGCATTGTAGCTGGCATCTGAGGTGAGCCGCGCCGCCGAATAGGGCAGGCCACTTTTCTGGGCCATCATCTTGGCTGTGGCGGGCATGAGCTGCAGCAGGCCGCGTGCGCCGACACCCGAGACGGCCTCCTTGTTGAACTCGCTCTCCTGGCGCGCGATGGCATAGGCGAGCGCCTTGCCGGCGCCGGAGATCGACGCCTTTTCCGGAATCGCTCCGACCGGGTGGGCGAGGGCGCCGATCTCGAGCCCGCGCGAGGCGGCGATCTTTCCGACGCGCAGCGCCAGGGTGTGGTCGCCCCGCTTCTCGGCCATCACAGTGAGGAGGGTGAGCTCCCCTTCGCTCTCAAGCTCTCCTGCCAGATCGCGATAGAGCATGTCCGCATACCGCTCATAGCCGGCCTGCTCCAGCCTCCTGATCGCCCGTACCGCCTCGCGCCCGAAAAAATTCCTGCGGTCGAGGGCAGTCGGCTCAGGCGCGCCGGCATCGATGCTGGTGCGCCCCAGCCGCGCAGCCGCGAGCTGGCCGTAAAAGGCGGTGCCGTGGACGGCCGCCCGCTCGTAAAACGGTGTGGCCTCGCCCGGACCGCCCGCTTCGGCGGCGCGACCGAGCCAGTAATAGCCGCGCGCTTTGGAGATCGGCCCGTCGGCGATGGCCGGGATGCGCGCGAAATGAAGGGCTGCCTTGTCGGGGTCGTTCAGATAGCGGAGTGCGTACCAGCCTGCATGGAACTCTGCATCGGCGCGGCTGGCGGCGCTCCCGCCCACATGGTCGGAAGCGATTCGGTAGGCGGTCTTCGCGTCCTCAAGGTCGAGAAGCTCGCGCGACAGCGCGCGCCGCTCGAACCACCATTCGTCCGGATCAATCAGGGCCGAGGCGTGGCGCGGCGCGAACAGCATGGCCTTGGCGGCCTCGTGATACTTGCCCGCGCGCCGCAGATAACGTGCCTTGGCGAAATAATAGCCGGCCGAGCGCTGCGCGATCGGAACCGCATCGAGGAGCTTGCCAGCGTCCGCGCTGCCGCGGATCACGGCGGCCCACGCCTTCAACAGCGCCTCCGCCCCGGCAAGAGGGGCGACCCGCTCGGCCGAACGCACCCGCTCCTCATAGAGCATCCGCTCCATGCGGTGGCGGTGATCGGATGGCGGGATCAGCTCGCCGAATTCCTTGAGCAGGGAGGCCTCGGTACCCGGCTCGAGCTTCTGCTCACGCCAGAGCGGCGCGAGAACGGCGCGGGCAGCATCCTCGTCGCCGAGGGCCGCATGCGCGCGGGCAAGCGCCAGCCTGCCCTGATAGGTCGTCGGCTCCGCCTTGGCGAAGGCGGCAACGACTTCCTCCGGCGCCGCCTTTTCGCGCGAGAGCGCGCGCTCGATATTGGCGCGCAGCCGGTCCTGCCCTGGCCAGGCGGACAGGGTTTCGGCAGCCGCCGCGACTTCTCCGCTCGAAACCCAGTCGCCCTGGGCGGCAATGGCCCATGTCAGCACGCGGTGGTCGAGAGATGCGGTATTCAGTTTGTCGCGCGCCTGCTTGGCGGCAGACGTATCGCCCCGCGACAGGGCCTCCAGACCGTCCTTCAGGACGGCAAGATCGCCTTTTGCCAGAAGGCCGGCTGAAAACGGGAAGGACGCGGCCATCGCCGCCCTGCTGAGGGGCGCGTAGGCCTGCGGCTCCGGCGAGGCGTTGTCGGATGGAACGTCGGTCGCGCTCGACTGGGCCGAGACGGCGAGCGTCAGTGCAAGCGCGGTGGCCGCGGCCTTCATCGGTCTCGTCAACACCCTTTCAATCTGCAATCCGCCCAACCCCTGTTTTACGATGCGCGGGTTAAGTTCTCGTTAACCAAGCTTAGCCCAGGGCCTATCTGGGGGCCAATCATCTTTTCCTTGCGTCTCCTTGCAGGCATTGCATGGCAATAGTAGGGCCGAATCAGCCTTGAAGCCTATGGTGCGGCCGTCCGCGATCGGCTAGAAGCGCGCGGATGGCCTGCACTTGCAAGTGCAGGCCTCAAGAGGAGATCGGAGATCAGCATGTTCAGGGGGTCCATCACAGCGCTCGTGACGCCGTTTCGTCAGGATGGAAGCCTGGATGAAAAAGCATTCAGCGCGCTGGTCGAATGGCAGATCGCCGAGGGCTCGAACGGTCTCGTGCCAGTGGGGACGACCGGCGAGTCGCCGACGCTTTCCCACGAGGAGCACCAGGAGGTGGTGCGGCTCTGCGTTGAGGCGGCGGCAAAGCGCGTTCCGGTGATCGCCGGCGCCGGCTCCAACTCGACGCGCGAGGCGATCGGCTTTGCCGAGCATGCGGAGAAGGTTGGGGCCGATGCGCTGCTGGTGGTCACGCCCTACTACAACAAGCCGAACCAGCGTGGGCTCTACGAGCATTTCGCGGCGATCGCGCGGTCGACCAGCCTGCCGATCCTGATCTACAACATCCCGCCGCGGTCGGTGATCGACATGCTGCCGGAGACGATGGGCCGGCTTGCCGCCGAATTCAGGAACATCGTGGGCGTGAAGGATGCCACGGCCAAGCTGGACAGGGTCTCGGAGCAGCGGGCCGCCTGCGGGGCCGACTTCATCCAGCTTTCCGGCGAGGATGCCACCGCGCTCGGCTTCAACGCCCATGGCGGGGTGGGCTGCATCTCCGTGACCGCCAATGTGGCGCCGCGGCTTTGCGCGGAATTCCAGGCTGCCTCGCTTTCCGGCGACCGGGCGCGCGCGCTGGAATTGCAGGACCGGCTGCTGCCGCTGCACAAGGCGCTGTTCATCGAGCCCAATCCGGCCGGCGCCAAATACGCCCTGTCGCGGCTCGGCCGGCTGGAGAATGTGCTGCGCTCGCCTCTGGTGACCGTGGAGCAATCGACCGCCGAACAGATCGACGCCGCCATGAAGCATGCCGGGCTCTTGAACTGACGCGCTTTCGCGCGCATTTCTCCCCGCATGGCCAAGGACAAGAACCCCAGTATCAAGACCGTCGCCGACAACCGCAAGGCGCGCTTCGCCTATGAGGTCCTCGATACGCTGGAAGCCGGCCTCGTGCTGACGGGCACGGAGGTGAAATCGCTGCGCGAGGGGCAGGCGAACATCCAGGAATCCTATGCCTCCGTGGAGGGCGGCGAGCTGTGGCTCATCAACTCCTATGTGCCGGAATATCTGCAGGGCAACCGCTTCAACCACGAGCCGCGCCGTCGCCGGAAACTCCTGGTCTCGAAGAAGGAGCTCGCCCGCCTTGCCCAGGGGGTGGACCGCGAGGGCATGACCATGGTGCCGCTGAAACTTTATTTCAACGAGCGCGGCATGGCCAAGCTCCAGCTGGCGCTCGCGCGCGGCAAGAAGCTGCACGACAAGCGGGAGACAGTGAAACAGCGTGACTGGGCGAGGGAGCAGGCGCGGCTGCTGAAGGATAGGGGGTAGCTAGGAGATAGGGCAGTAAGGGAGTAGGGGAGCGAGGATGGCCCACCCGCCCATTTGTTGGCGAATCGTCTGGGCAACCCGACAAAACCTCGAACTTGTTGCGCTACTCTCCTACTCCCCCCAGATATTCCCGTACCCTGCGAAACACGTCCACGAACATCTCTTCGGTCAGGACGCCGGTATTCGTGTTGTAGCGGGAGCAGTGATAGCTGGAGAAGACGCGCAAGGGCCCGGCCTCCCCCTCCGCTCCATGGATGAAGGGGATTGCGCGCAGCGGCAGGCCAAGAGAGCGGACGGTGGAATCGTGGGCGATCTTGCCGAGCGTCACGATCGCCTTGAGGTTGGGAAATCGCGCCACCGTCGGCACCAGGAAATGCTCGCGGCAAGTCCTGATCTCGGTCGTCTCGGGCTTGTTCTCGGGCGGCACGCAGCGCACGGCATTGGTGATCGCCGCATCCACCAGTTCCAGGCCGTCGTCCGGCCGTGCCTCGAAGCGGCCGCGGGCGAAGCCGAAGCGGATCAGCGTCTCGTAGAGGAGCGTGCCGGCATAGTCGCCGGTGAAGGGCCGCCCCGTCCGGTTGGCGCCCCGCAGCCCCGGCGCAAGGCCGACGATCAGCACGCGCGCCGCCGCTTCGCCGCCTGCCGGCAGGAAGGTGGGCACCGGCGCGTTGAACCAGTCCGGCTCGCGCATGCGCCAGCCGGCGATGAAGGCGTAGAGGCGGGGGCAGAGGGGGCAATCCCGAGGGGGCTCGGCGCCCCGGGCAAGGAGGCTCATTCGGTCTCGTTGGCCTCGGCGGCGACCGGCTCGGTCCGTCGCACCGGTCGTTCGCTGGGATCGCGTCCGATCTCGGCCTGCAGCGAGGCAAGGTCGATGAAGTGGTCGGCTTGGCGGCGCAGCTCGTCCGAGATCATCGGCGGCTGCGACTGGATCGTCGAAACGATACTCACCTTGCGGCCCTTGCGCTGCAGGGCTTCCACCAAGGTGCGGAAGTCGCCATCGCCGGAGAAGATCACATAGTGGTCGACGACGTCGACGAGCTCCAGCGCGTCGATGGCGAGTTCGATATCCATATTGCCCTTGATCTTACGGCGGCCGGTGGAGTCCGTGAACTCCTTGGCGGGCTTGGTGACCACCTTGTACCCGTTATAATCGAGCCAGTCGATCAGCGGGCGAATGGAAGAATATTCCTGGTCTTCGACGAGGGCGGTATAGTAATAGGCGCGCAGGAGATAGGCACGTTTGTTGAAACTGGCCAGAAGCTTCCTGTAATCGATGTCGAAGCCGAGGGATCGCGAGGTCGCATAAAGATTGGCGCCATCGATAAACATGGCGATCTTTTCGCGGGGATCAAACATGCTCAAACTATCCTTCGTGGCAATGCTGCCTTGGGCCGCTTAGCCGAGTTCAACGCGCGGCCGTTTAAACTGCTGACATAGTGCGGACTTGTTTTCGTGCCAATGCCGATTAAATTGAAAGAGGAAAAAAATCCGCAGCCGGCCCGGCGTGCCGCGCATTCTGTCATGCGCGCGCGTTGTGCTTGTGTTTCGGGCGCGGAAGGGATATCTACCCCGCAGTTTCCGGAAATTTTGTGAATGAAAGGGGCGGCACATGGCCCGCGTAACCGTTGAAGACTGCATCGACAAGGTCGAGAACCGCTTTGAGCTGGTGCTTCTGGCCAGCCATCGCGCGCGCCAGATCTCCCAAGGCGAGCAGATCACCATCGATCGCGACAACGACAAGAATCCCGTCGTGGCGCTGCGCGAGATCGCCGACGAGACGCTGTCGCCCGGCGACCTCAAGGAGGCGCTGATCCATTCCCTGCAGAAGCATGTGGAGGTGGACGAGCCCGAGGCGGATCTGCCGGCCATCGGCGGCCAGTCCGAGGATGCTCGCGAGACCGAGCTGGTCCAGGAAGAAGCGGTGGCCTTCGACCGCATGAGCGAGGAAGACCTGCTCGCCGGGATCGAGGGGCTGGTTCCGCCGGAGAAGAACGACGACTTTTGACCGCCTCCGCCCCTTGCCGTCGTTTCGCGGCGCTAAGCAGGGGCTAATCCTTTTCAGGCAGAATTTGCATGCGCCGCATGACCGATGCGGCGCATGTTTTGCGTTGAGGCGCTGAGGAGAAGCCGTCCATGATGCGTCAGTACGAGCTTGTCGAGCGTGTGCAGCGCTACAAGCCTGACGTCAACGAGGGGCTCCTGAACAAGGCCTATGTCTATGCGATGCAGAAGCATGGGCACCAGAAGCGCGCCTCGGGCGACCCTTATTTCTCCCATCCGCTGGAAGTGGCGGCCATCCTCACCGACATGCATCTCGACGAAGCGACGATCACGGTGGCGCTTTTGCACGACACGATCGAGGACACGACGGCCACCCGCGACGAGATCGACGAACTGTTCGGGCCGGAGATCGGCAGTCTCGTCGAGGGGCTGACCAAGCTGAAAAAGCTCGACCTCGTCTCCTCCAAGGCCGAGCAGGCCGAAAATCTGCGCAAGCTCCTGCTGGCCATTTCCGAGGACGTGCGCGTTCTCCTCGTCAAGCTGGCCGACCGACTGCACAATATGCGCACGCTCGACCACGTGCCCGTGGCCAAGCGCCTGCGCATCGCCGAGGAGACGATGGAGATCTATGCGCCGCTTGCCGGGCGCATGGGCATGCAGGACATGCGCGAGGAGCTCGAGGAGCTCGCATTCCGCTATACCAATCCCGAGGCCTACCACGCCGTGACGGAGCGGCTGGCGGATCTTCTGGAGCGCAACCGGGGCGTGATCGGCGAGATCGAGCAGGCGCTGGCGCGTCTGTTCGACAAATACGCGATCAAGGCGACGGTGAAGAGCCGCCAGAAGAAGCCGTGGTCCGTGTTCCGCAAGATGGAGGCCAAGGCGCTGTCCTTCGAGCAGCTTTCCGACATTTTCGGCTTCCGCGTGATCGTCGACACGGTCGAGGACTGCTACCGGGCATTGGGCGCGATCCATACCGCCTGGTCCATGGTGCCCGGCCGCTTCAAGGACTACATCTCGACGCCCAAGCAGAACGATTACCGCTCGATCCACACCACCATCGTCGGCCCTTCGCGCCAGCGGGTGGAGCTGCAGATCCGAACGCGGGAAATGGACACGATCGCCGAGTACGGCGTAGCCGCCCATTCGCTCTACAAGGATTTCGGCTCCAAGCCGAACGGAGCCGGGCACCAGATCTCCAAGGACACCAATGCCTATGCCTGGCTGAGGCACACGATCGAGCAGCTATCGGAGGGTGATAACCCGGAAGAGTTTCTGGAGAACACCAAGCTTGAGCTGTTCCAGGACCAGGTGTTCTGCTTCACCCCCAAGGGCAGGCTGATCGCGCTGCCGCGCGGCGCCACGCCCATCGATTTCGCCTATGCCGTCCACACCGATATCGGCGACACCTGCGTCGGAGCCAAGGTCAACGGCCGCATCATGCCGCTGATGACGGAACTGAAGAACGGCGATGAGGTGGAGATCATCCGCTCCAAGGCGCAGGTGCCGCCGGCGGCCTGGGAATCGGTCGTGGTCACCGGCAAGGCGCGTTCGGCCATTCGTCGCGCCACGAAGAACGCCATCCGCAAGCAATATTCGGGCCTCGGCACGCGCATCCTGGAGCGCGCCTTCGAGCGCGCCGGCAAGGCCTTCAGCAAGGACGCCCTGAAGCCCGTCCTGCACCGGCTGGCGCGCAAGGATGTGGAGGATGTGCTGGCGGCGGTCGGCCGCGGCGAGCTCACCTCGCAGGACGTCGTGCGCGCCGTGTTCCCCGACCACAAGGACGAGCGTGTGACGCAGCATCAGGCCAAGAACCGGGAGGAGGGCTGGTTCAACCTGCGCAACGCGGCCGGCATGCTGTTCCAGATACCAGGCCGCCGCGGCCGCAAGGAAAAGGGCAAGGAAGCCGCCGCCGAGCAGAACGGGGCGCTGCCTATCCGCGGCGTTTCAGGCGACCTGCCCGTGCGCTTCGCGCCGGAAGGCGCGGTGCCTGGCGACCGCATCGTCGGCATCCTCACCCCCGGCTCGGGCATCACCATCTATCCCATCCAGTCGCCGTCGCTGACCGCCTTCGACGACCAGCCGGAGCGCTGGATCGACGTGCGCTGGGACATCGACGAGAACATGAAGGAGCGGTTTCCCGCACGCATTTCGGTGACCGCCATCAACGAGCCGGGCTCGCTCGCCACCATCGCGCAGGTCATCGCCGCGAATGACGCGAACATCCACACGCTGTCCATGAGCCATACCGCACCGGATTTCACGCAGATGACCTTCGATCTCCAGGTATGGGATCTGAAGCACCTGAACCGGCTGGTCTCCAAGCTCAAGGAGACGAGTTGCGTGAGCGATGCGCAGCGTGTCAATGGCTAGCCGGATGCGCCTCACTTCCGCCTCTGCGAGGGCTTATCGCCACATCCTTTCCGCTGCGGGACTCCGGCGGGCGGATCACAATATCCATTCCGCCGGGCGCGTTTGCCAGGAAGGGCCGCCGAGGCGGCGGCGCGAGGTGCGATAGGACAGGATGCTTTTCAAGCGCCGGAAAAAGGAGCCTTTGCAGGAGCGGCTTAGGACGATGTTCTGGCCGCGCTCCTTGCGACGCTCCGTCCTTTACATCGTGAAGCGCGCCCTGCGACTGAGCGCAACGCCGCACGCCATCGCTGCGGGCATCGCGGCAGGCGTTTTCGCCTCCTTCACGCCGTTTGTCGGATTTCACTTCATCATCGCGGCGGCGTTGGCCTGGATTATCGGCGGGAATCTCGTCGCCTCTGCCATGGGCACCTTTGTCGGCAACCCGCTGACCTTCCCCTTCATCTGGGGCGCCACGCTCGAGATTGGCAAGTTCATCCTCCGTGGCGAGCATCCGAGCAGCATCGGCCCGAGGGACATCGGACACATGCTCTGGCATCTGGAGTTCGAAAAGCTGTGGCAGCCGCTACTGAAGCCCATGGCCGTGGGCTCCCTGCCGCTCGGCCTGGGCGCAGCGCTCATCTTCTACGCGGTGACGCGATGGGCCGTGGTCGTCTTCCACGAGCAGCGCCGCAAGCGCATTGCGGAGCGGGCGCGCCGGCAGGCGGCGGCGGAAAAACAGAACCGGGCAATTGCGGGTTGAGCATGATCATCGGCCTCGGCAGCGATCTCATCGACATCAGGCGCATCGAAGCAGTGCTGGACCGCCACGGCGAGCGCTTCACGAGGCGCGTCTTCACCGAGGTCGAGCGGGCCAAGTCCGACCGCCGCCGGCAGCGCGCGGCATCCTATGCCAAGCGCTTCGCGGCCAAGGAGGCCTGCTCCAAGGCGCTCGGCACGGGCCTTGCGCGCGGCGTCTTCTGGCGCGATATGGGGGTGGTGAACCTGCCGGGCGGCAAGCCAACCATGCATCTCACCGGAGGCGCGGCCGAACGGCTCGCATCCTTGACGCCGGCAGGCCACCGACCTGTCGTCCATCTCACGATCACCGACGACTATCCGCTGGCGCAGGCCTTCGTCGTCATCGAAGCCGTGCCTGGACCATAGCAAAGAAGCTGCGCATGCGCGCCGCGGGCGCATTGCCGAGGGCGGCTTGAGCCGATAAGACGAAACGCGAAAAGCGGTCGCGCTGCCAGGCGGCCGAACCGAGGGCGAAATGAGCGTGGTCGATAAATCTCAGAAGAAATCCGGCGGGCTGGGCGAGACCATCAGCGTCGTCGTGCAGGCGCTGCTTCTCGCGCTGGTGATCAGGACCTTCCTATTTCAGCCCTTCTCTATCCCGTCCGGCTCCATGCGCCCGACGCTGCTCGAAGGCGACTATCTCTTCGTCACCAAGTGGGCCTACGGCTATTCGCGCTATTCCTTTCCGTTCTCGCCGCCGCTCTTTTCCGGCCGCATCTGGGCGGCGCCTCCCGAGCGCGGCGATGTCGTCGTTTTCAAGTTCCCGCCCGACCCCTCGCTCGACTACATCAAGCGCGTGATCGGCCTGCCTGGCGACCGCGTGCAGATGCGTGACGGCCAGCTCTATCTCAACGGCCAGCCCGTTCCGCGCGAGAGGATCGGCCAGATCGACGATCCGGACATCACGGAGATGGCGCGGCCCGTGGACGTCTACCGCGAGACGCTGCCCAACGGCGTGTCCTATGAAACGCTCGACATCTCTTCAAATTCGATCGGCGACAACACGCGCGAGTTCGTGGTGCCCGAGGGCCATTATTTCATGATGGGTGACAACCGGGACAACTCCACGGACAGCCGGTTCTCGGTCGGCTATGTGCCGGACGACCACCTGGTCGGCCGCGCGAACATCATCTTCTTCTCCATAGCGGGCGGGGCGAGCCCTCTGGAAATCTGGAGATGGCCGGGCGAGATGCGCCCCTCGCGCATATTCAACTGGGTCGATTGACGGCGGGGGCGATGGCGCAGAAGCGCCCGAAAGGCGAGGAACTCGCCGCTGCCGTGAAGGAGCGCATCGGCGTCGCCTTCCGCGATGCCCACCTGCTCGACCGGGCGCTCACCCATTCGAGCGCGCGCAGCAGGTGGGGCGACTACCAGCGCCTCGAATTCCTGGGTGATCGGGTGCTCGGCCTGGTCGTGGCCGAGATGGTCTACCAGTCATTTCCCGATGCGCCTGAAGGGGAGCTTTCGCGGCGGCTCAACGCGCTCGTGAATGCAGAGACGCTCGCGCAGATCACCGAGGAACTCGGGCTCGACGTCTTCATCCGGACGGGCAGCGACCTTCGCGCGCTCGCTGCGCGCAAGCGGGTCAATATGCGCGCCGACGTGCTGGAGGCGCTAATCGCCGTCATCTATCTGCAGGACGGACTGGAGGGAGCGCGGCACTTCATCCGCAGCCACTGGGCCACGCGGTCGAATGCCGAGGGTGCTGCGCGGCCTGATCCGAAGACGGCCTTGCAGGAATGGGCGCATCAGGTTTCCGGCACCATGCCCGACTACATCATCGAGAGCCGCGAGGGGCCCGACCACGACCCGGTCTTTACGGTGGTGGTGCGCATTGCCGGCGTCAGGGAAGGGCGCGGCAGCGGCCGCTCCAAGCGCGAGGCGGAACAGGCCGCCGCGACGGAGGTTCTGCTGCGCGAGGCTGTATGGAAACCGCTGGAAACCCTGCCATGAGCGCGGCCGACGAGATCCCGCCGGAAACCCGCTCCGGTTTCGTCGCGCTGATCGGCGCGCCGAATGCCGGCAAGTCGACGCTGCTCAACCGGCTCGTCGGCGCCAAGGTCTCGATCGTCACGCACAAGGTGCAGACGACGCGGGCGCTGATCCGCGGCATCGCCACGCATGGCAGGTGTCAGATCGTGTTCGTCGATACGCCCGGCATCTTCAAGCCGCGCCGGCGGCTCGACCGCGCCATGGTGACCACCGCCTGGGGCGGGGCCAAGGACGCCGATATCGTGGCCCTTCTCATCGATGCGGAGCGGGGCATCAGGGGCGATGCCGAGGCGATCCTCGACAATCTCGGCGAGGTGCGGCAGCCAAAAATCATGATCCTCAACAAGGTCGACCGCATCAAGCGGGAAAACCTTCTCGTGCTGGCCGCCGAGGCTAACGAGCGCATAAGCTTCGAGCGGACCTTCATGATCTCCGCCCTGACAGGCGACGGCTGCGCGGACCTGCTCGACTATCTGGCCGAAGCGCTGCCGGAGGGCCCCTGGTTTTATCCCGAGGACCAGATCTCCGACCTACCCATGCGCCAACTCGCGGCGGAGGTCACGCGCGAGAAGATCTATCTGCGCCTGCACCAGGAGCTTCCTTATTCCGCCCATGTGGAGACGGAGAAATGGGAGGAGAAGAAGGACGGGTCGGTGCGCATCGAGCAGGTGATCTATGTCGAGCGCGAGAGCCAGAAGAAGATCGTGCTCGGGCACAAGGGCGCGACCATCCGCGACATCGGCAAGGCCGCGCGCGAGGAAGTGGCTCAGATACTGGAGCAGAAGGTGCATCTGTTCCTCTTCGTGAAGGTGCGCGAGAACTGGAGCGACGATCCCGAGCGCTACCGCGAAATGGGATTGGAGTTCCCCGGTTAGAGCTGTATATTTCGCACGGGATATACGGCTGGAGCAGATCATGGCTCTCTACATTCGCGACGAGGAGGTGGACGCGCTTGCCCGCCAGGTGCAGCGGATGACCAACGCGCCCAACAAGACCGAAGCAGTGCGAGCCGCCCTCAAGCATGAACTTGAGCGGGTGCGCGAGACTGTGCCGCTCCGCGAGCGGGTGCGGCGGATCCAGGAGGCGGTAAAGACCTTGGGTCCCTATGACGAGGACGTCGACCTGAAGGAGTTCTTCGACGAGATGTGGGGCGACGTTTGATGTTCCTCGACGCGTCCGCCATCATCGCCATACTTGGAGATGAGGAGGATGCTGAACATCTGCTCGCCAAGGCGTCTGCAGCCCAGCAGGGTGTGTCCTATTCGCCGTTGTCAGGCTATGAAGCGGTTATCGGTCTTGCGCACAAGCTGATGGGCAGAGCCGGCCAGCCGATTGATCCCCGGTTGATAGAGGGCGCCGAAAAAGCCGTGGAGGCCTTCTTTTTCTCCATCGGCGCGAGAGAAATACCCATCACCGGCGAAATCGGGCGCGATGCGATTGCCGCATATAAGCGGTACGGGCGCGGTGCAGGTCATCCCGCAAAACTCAATCTCGGCGACTGTTTTGCCTATGCCTGCGCGAGGGCACACCGGCTGCCGCTGCTCTTCAAGGGCAACGACTTTTTGCATACGGACATCGAGCGGGCTTAATCGGCCGGCCCGAGATAGGGCTTGAATTCCTCCGGTGAGGAGAGGAGAACCGTGCCATGGAATGGCGCGACGAAGGCATCATCCTCGGCACGAGACGGCATGGCGAGACCAGCGTCATCCTGGAGACGATGACGGCGGCGCATGGCCGGCATCTCGGCCTTGTGCGCGGCGGGCGGAGCAAGCGCCTGCAGCCGGTGCTCCAGCCGGGCAACCGGGTGGAACTCACCTGGCGCGCTCGGCTCGACGAGCATCTGGGCATCTATCAGGTGGAGCCGCTGGAGCTCAATGCGGCGCGTCTGCTCGGTTCGGCCGTCGGCATATACGGCATCCAGACCCTGGCGGCGCATCTTCGGCTTCTGCCGGAGCGCGACCCGCATCCGGGACTCTTCGAGGCTCTGGGCGTGATCGCCGCGCATCTTGACGACGCGCCTGCCGCCGGGATGCTGGTTGCGCGCTTCGAACTGGCGGTGCTGGAAGAGCTGGGCTTCGGGCTTGATCTTGCGCATTGCGCGCTGACGGGCAGCCGCGAGGGCCTGGCTTATGTCTCGCCCAAGACGGGCAGGGCGGTGACGCGCGAGGCCGGCGCCCCCTGGGCGGACAAGCTCCTGCCGCTGCCCGCATTCCTGCGGACAGGCGGCGAGGCCTGGTGCGACCACTCGGCGCTCGCGCAGGCCTTCACCCTTACCGGCTTCTTCCTCGGTCGCCATGTCTATGAGCCGCGCGGGATGGACGCGCCCGAGGCGCGGGCGGGATTTTTGGCCGCTTTGGCGCGGAGCGTGGCTGCCGGTGAGGATGCGGCGTGAGCCACAGCGCGGAGCGAGAGCGAAGAGCTAACTGAACCACTCTTTGAAGGGTGGTTCTCTACGTTGCCAGAGGGGCGCGCGAATGGGCGTAAAGCTGTCCTGCGTCCTGCGCGAAACCGTCTCGCCGACCGACACAAAGAAGTGCGGGGCCGCAAGGCCCCGCACTGACTCACGAGGTGACGCCGGTCAGGCGATCTTGCCGCCGCCCTGCTTGGTGACGACCACGACGGCCGGGCGCACCGGCAGCTTCTCGTCGAAGTCAGGCCAGCGCGTGGCAGGCGTCTCATAGGTGGCGAGCCCCTCGTCGCCCGGATGCTGTACGGCCAGGAACAGCGTCTCGCCGTCCGGCGTGAAATAGGGGCCGCACATCTCAGCGCCCACTGGCACGCGGAAGAAAAGTTTTGAGGTGCCGCGCGCCTCGCCCTCGGTATCGACCGCCCACAGGCCGTCCGCGCGGCCGGTGACTTCCTGGTTGTTGCCGTCAGTCGAGATCCACAGCCGCCCGTCCGCATCGATGGCGCAATTGTCCGGCATCGCGAACCAGCCGTTGCGGGTGGTGGACGGGGAGAAGCTCGCGCCCACCTCGGCGATCGACGGGTCGCCGCACTTCAGGAGGACCCCCCAACTCGACTTGGTGGAGGCGAAGTCCCCATCCGTCTCGGTGATCTCGATGATGTGGCCGAAAGCGTTCTCCGCCCGCGGATTGGCCGCATCCACCTGATCGGCCGTGCGCCGGGTGTTGTTGGTGAGCATCACATAGACCTTACCGGTCGCCGGGTTGGGCTGCACGTCCTCCGGGCGGTCCATCTTGGTGGCGCCGAGGAGATCAGCCGCGCGCCGCGTCTCGATGAGCACGTCGGCCTGGCTCTCGAAGCCGTTTTCGGCCGTCAGCGGGCCCTGGCCATGCACGAGCGGCAGCCATTCCATCGTACCGTCCTCGTCGAAGCGGGCGACGTAGAGCGTGCCCTCGTCGAGCAGGTCCATATTCGCCGCACGATCCTGCTCGTTGTAGGTGCCGGCGGTCACGAACTTGTACACGTAGTCGAAGCGCTCGTCGTCGCCGCAGTAGAATACGACGCGGCCGTCCTTGTTGACGATGCTCTCAGCCCCCTCATGCTTCGCACGGCCGAGCGTCGTGCGCTTCTTGGGCACGGAGTTGGGGTCGAGCGGATCCACCTCGACCACCCAGCCGAAGCGGTTAGCCTCGTTCGGCTCCTTGGACACGTCGAACCGGTCGTGGAAGCGGCCCCAGGCATATTCGCCAGCGGGCACGCCGTAACGCTCGTAATTCGCAGCCTCCCTGTGGCCGGACGGCAGCTCGCCCATGAAATAGCCGTGGAAGTTTTCCTCCGCCATCAGATAGGTGCCCCAGGGCGTAACGCCGCCGGCGCAATTGTTGATGGTGCCGAAGACCTTGGTGCCGGAAGGATCGGCATTGGTCTTCACCCGGTCATGGCCGGCGACGGGTCCGGCCAGCACCATCTCCGTCTCGGCCGTGATGCGCCGGTTGTACTGGCTGTCGAGCACGGCCTGCCAGCGTCCGTCCACCCTGCGGATTTCGATTACCGTGCCGCCATGGGCCGCCATTTCGATATCCACCAGCTCCTTCGTGTGCTCACCGGCGACCACCTCGTCGCCCTCGACCCTGGCGAAGCCGGGGAACATCAGCTCAGCGCTGGTATATTCGTGGTTGACCACCAGGAGCCCGCGGTCGCTGGCACCCTCGAGCGGGATGAAACCGACATAGTCGTTGTTGTATCCGAACTGCCGCGCCTGCGCCGCGGCGGTCTGGTTCGCCGGGTCGAAGTCCGGCGCGTCGGCGAACACCTTGTCGCCCCAGCGCAGGAAGATCTGCGCATCATAGCCTTCCGCGATGTGGTGGGTCTCGTCGACGCCGGCTTCCACTTCGGTGAAGTTGAACCGCGAGGCGGCGCCCTGCGCCTTCGCCTCGCTCGCGGCGAGGAGCGCCATCGGGCTCACCGTCGCGCCGATGGCGGCCACGGCGAGCGAGCCGCCCAGGAAGCCGCGGCGGGAATAGCGCCGGTGGATGATGTCGCCCATGGTCGGGTTGGGGCTGACATTGCGGCCGACATCCTCGCGTTCTTCGCGGATCTCGGTCAGCGTCTTGACCGCTTTCGGGTCGACCGTCGTGTTCATACCTGCCTCCTGGGTCGGTGTGGTTTTCCAGGAGGCTAAAGCAAACGCGTGTTGCAGTCAGATGACAGGATTTTGACCGTGCGGAATTTCGCTCACTGCCTATCGAGCTTTTCAGCAAGCCAGGCCTTGATAAGCGACTGATACGGCATGTCGCGCTTGTTGGCGGCGACCTTGATGCGTTCCAGCAAGGACACCGGCAGGCGCAGCGAGATTGAAACGGACGAGGGCTTGAGATTGGGAAGGCGCACGCGCTCTGCCTTGTTCCAATCTACATAGTCGGTCGAATCGTGCGCCTCCCAGAATTTCCGCTCTTCGGCTTCGCCCTGGAACGAAGGTTTAAGCTTCTTGCTCATAATGGGCTCGCTCCTTGCGACTCATATCGCGGGCAGAGATAACGCGGATCATCGTCCCATCGCCGCGCAAGGTGAAAGTGACGTGCAGCCGGCGACCTTCATCAGTACGGCCGAGCGCATGAAACCTCGCCTCCATTGCGCTGTGGCTCTGGTCATAGGCCACCAGGAGCGGCTCGTTCAAGAATATCTGCTCCGCTTCGGTTTGGCTCACTTCATGCTTTTCGGCGCTTTTCCGGCTATTGCCTGCATCCCAGTCAAAACCGTTGATCTGCGACCAATCGATCATCTAGTGTATATAACCAAAATATACAAATCGAGCTGCATGTCACCTGCGTGCGAAACAACAGGCGGGGGTGCGGCCGCCCCGGCACACTCCATTCATTCCGCCGGCGCCAGCGCGGCCCGGTCCACGGGCTTCTCCTGGATCGGCCAGTGCACGATGGCGGCAAAGATGCCGAGCGCCACGCCCAGCCACCAGACCGGATCATAGGAGCCGAACTGGTCATAGAGATACCCGCCGAGCCAGACGCCGAGAAACGAGCCGATCTGGTGCGAGAAGAAGACGATCCCGCCGAGCATGCCGAGATAACGCGTGCCGAACATGATCGCCACCAGCGCATTGGTCGGCGGCACTGTGGAGAGCCACAGGAGGCCCATGATGATGGCGAAGACGACAACGGTGACAGGTGTTTGCGGCAAGAGCAGGAAAGCCGTAACGAGAACGGAGCGGGCTAGATAGATGAGGGCGAGGAAGGCGGGCTTGGGATAGCGCTGGCCGATAAAGCCCGAGGCGAGCGAGCCAATGATGTTGAAGAAGCCGATCAGCGCAAGCGCGATTACCGCATAGCGGGCGTCGATGCCGATATCGCCGAGATAGGCCGGGAAATGCGCCGTGATGAAGGCCACCTGGAAGCCGCACACGAAGAAGCCCGAGACAAGCAGCACGAAGCTGCGGTGGGCGAAGGCCTCGCGAAGGGCAGCGCCGAAGGTCTGCTCGAACTCGACCTGGCGGATCGTGCCGCTCGACGCGTTGCCGGCAAGCGGGATCGCCAGCACCGGAATGACGAGCATGGCGATGCTCATATAGACGAGCGTGTCCGACCAGCCGAAGGCGTCGATCATGCCTTGGCTGATCGGCGCGAAGAGGAACATGCCCGCCGATCCGGCCGCCGTGCCGATGCCGAAGACCATGCTGCGCTTTTCCGCCGGGATGTTGCGCGCGAAGGCGGCAAGCACGATGCCGAAGGAGCCCGCCGCGACGCCAAGGCCCACGAGCACGCCCCCGCCGATATGCAGCATCGTCGGGCTGTCCGCGGTGGCCATGAGGAAGAGGCCCAGCGCGTAGAGCACGCCGGAGGCGGCGAGAACGCGCCAGGTGCCGAACCGGTCGCCGATCGCCCCGAAGATCGGCTGGCCCATGCCCCACAGCAGGTTCTGGATAGCCATAGCGAGGCCGAAAGTGGTGCGGTCCCAGCCTTTCTCCTCGAGCATGGGAAGCTGGAAAAAGCCCATGGCCGAGCGGGGGCCGAAGGTAAGCGCGGCGATCAGGCAGCCGCAGATGACGATCAGCCAGGGAAAGGTGGGGGTTGAGCGCGCAGGAACCACGGCGGCCATGACGATGCCCTCAGAAGAATATTTTGTGCCGATCCTAGCCGAAGGCATCATTGATTCAAATGAATTGAAGAGCCTCGCCGGTTCAATAATGTTGATGGATCAGAGCCCCTCTTCGGCGCAAGTTCGGCGGCGCCTAGCCGCCTGCCGAGGCCCGCCGCGCGTCCGCGGGGGGCGGCGGGTTTTCCTGAATGAAATGCACATGGCGCTGCGGGAAGGGAATGGAAATGCCGTTCTCGTCGAAAGCCTGCTTGGCGGCTTTGGTGAGGTCGAAACGGGCGTGCCAATAGTCGCTTGTTGCCGTCCAATAGCGCAGCGTCACCATCACGGCGCTGTCGCCGAGCGCGGCGACGAATGTTTCGGGAGCCGGAACGGGGACGACCCGCTGATCCGCCTGTGCCAGCTCGATCATGAGCTTTTGCGCCAGATCGATATTGTCGTTGTAGCCGATGCCGATGGCGATATCGTTGCGGCGCAGCGCGTTGCGCGAATAGTTGGTGACGGGCTTGTTCCACAGCTCGCTGTTCGGCGCCATCACATAGATCCCGTCGGCGGTTTGGAGCTCGGTGGCGAAGAGGCCGATCTCCTCGACGGTGCCGGCGATACCGCCGGCGTCAATGTATTCGCCGACACGGAACGGCTTCAGCGCAAGCAGCATGATTCCGGCGGCGATGTTCTGCAGCGTTCCCTGGAGTGCCAGGCCGATCGCAAGGCCCACCGCTCCCAGCGCGGCGATGATGCTCGCCGTCTGCACGCCGAATTGAGCAAGCACGGTGACGCCCACGAGGATGAGCACGGCATACCGGACGATCTTCGAAAGAAACCGCCGCAGCGTTTCGTCGAAGGAGGGGAAGCGGCCCAGCCCCGCTCTCGTCCAGCGCTCGAGCGTGCCGGCGACGACCAGGCCGACGAGGATCAGGATCACCGCGCCGACGGCGGAAAGGGCGTAGGCGACCGCGTATTGGCTCACCTGAAGCCAGATCGCCTCGGCCGTCGTCATCACCTGCGCAGTATCGATTTCCATGAGAAGCGCCTCGTCCTGCAAAGGCCAATACATAGAGCATAAGAGGGTGCCGAAGCGACGCCTCGGGCGAGATATCCGCAGGCGGAAATGGAAATAGCGCCTGCGCGTTGCCCGCGCCGCAATTCAGCCGCGATTGAGGCTCTTAGCGCAAGGAGTCAAATGCGCGTGCATAGCGCGCCGCGGGACCATTTTCGGCTGGAAGTGTCCCGAGGTGATGGTATGACTCGCGGCCCTGGTTGAGGTGATCCGCACATCCATGGATGCCGACATTCGTCCGGCTCGCGCTTCCGATATCGATACGCTGGTTTCGATCGAGAACAGCGTTTTCGGTTCGGACCGTATTTCCCGCCGTGCGTTTCGCAACCATATCGGCAGCAAGACTGCCTTGCTTCTGGTCGCCGAGCGCAACGGGGCCGTCGCGGGATACGCGCTTTCGCTATATCGAAAGGGCAGCCGGCCGGCGCGGCTCTATTCCATAGCGGTAGCGGACGGACATGGCTCCTCCGGCGTCGGGCGCGCCCTGCTCGCAGCCGTTGAAAAAGAGGCGATTACGCGCGGCCGCGCCGCAATCCGGCTCGAGGTGCGCGAGGAGAACGCGCGCGCCATCGAGCTCTATCGGCGCGCCGGCTACCGCAATTTCGGGCGCAGGGATACCTACTACGAGGACGGCGCCGCCGCGCTGCGTTTCGAAAAGCATCTGGGGGACACCGAGAGGCAATGAGCTGGGTCATACTCACCGGCAGGCAGAACGATCTCGACCAGGTCGCCACGCCACACAAGATCATCACCAGCCGCGATTATCTCGCCCATCCGGGGCTGTTCCGCGGCCAGCGGCCGAAGATCATCAACCTGTCGAACAGCTACGCCTATCAGAGCCGCGGCTACTATGCCTCGCTCCTGGCAAGCTCGCGCGGCCACAAGGTGATCCCGTCGGTGGAGACGATGATCGACCTCTCCGGCCGCAAGCTCTATGAGAACGCCCTGCCGGAACTGGAACAGGCGCTCAACCGCTGCCGGAAGGAACTGGGCGGAAGCTTCCCGCCCATGGTCCCCATCTTCTTCGGCATCGGCCCGACAAAGGCGTGGGACCGCTTTGCGCGGCTGCTCTTCGACTGGTTCCGCGCCCCGGCACTGGAAGTGGCGATAGAAGACGGCGAATGGGCCACGATCAGGAAGATCGCCTTCCTGCCGCTCGCCCGCATGAAGAAGGACGAGAAGGAGAGGTTCCTGGCGAGCCTCGACACCTATACGAACCGCCAATGGCGGGACACCAGGGCACGCACGCAGTCCCGCTATGCCTTCGCCACGCTGGTCGACCCGCAGGAAGTGTTGCCGCCCTCCACAATCGGCTCGCTCAAATACTGGTCGCGCATCGCCGAAAAAATGGGCGTGGAGGTGGAGCCGATCACCAAGAAGGACCTGCCGAAGCTAGCCAATTACGACGCGCTGTTCATCCGCGAGACCACGTCGATCTCCAATCACACCTACCGCTTCGCCCGCCGGGCGCAGCAGGAAGGCATGCCGGTGATCGACGACCCGCTGTCGATGATCCGCTGCACCAACAAGGTCTATCTGAACGAGTTGATGCTCTTCAACCGCGTGCCGGTCCCGCCTACCATGATGATCAGCGGGCCCGGCGACCTGCAGGCCGCGGCGGACACGCTGGGCTTTCCGTTGGTTCTGAAAATTCCCGACAGCGCCTTCTCGCGGGGCGTGAAGAAGGCTGGCAACCTAGCCGAGCTCAAGGAGCTCGCCACGAAGTGGCTGGAGGATACTGACCTTCTCATCGCGCAGAAGTTTCTGCCCACCGAGTTCGACTGGCGCATCGGCGTCTTGGGCGGCGAGCCCCTCTTTTCCGTGCAGTATCTGATGGCCAAGAAGCATTGGCAGATCGTGAATCACGAGCGGCGCGGCAAGCCCGACGAGGGCGGCTTCCGCAGCTTCACGCTTTTGGAGACGCCGCGCGAGGTGATCGAGGTGGCCGTGAAGGCGGCCCGCTGCATCGGCGACGGGCTTTACGGCGTCGACCTCAAGGAGACGCCCGACGGCATCCATGTGATCGAGGTCAACGACAACCCAAACCTCAACCATGGCTGCGAGGATTCCGGCGAGAAGGACCAGGTCTGGGTGCGGCTCACCCAGTGGTTCATCGACCGGCTGGAGCGGCAGGGGAAGTAGCGCTACCCTTCCCGCAAGGAGGAGGGTAGGGCGCGCATCTTCTCGATTGCCGCAAATCGCGCCAGATAGGTTTTTTGCGCACGCGAGGCCGGCTGCGGCGCAAGTTCAAGCGCGTCGGCGGAAAAACCGCGCGGACGGCCGAAGAACCGGAAGGCTTCGCCGTGGCCGAAGCCGGCAAGCTCCGTCGCTTCGAAATAGGCGGCGATGCGGTCGGCCCGCTTGATCTCGGCGACAAGCTTCGCCGGAATCTGCGCCGGCAGGCCGAAGCGCAGGTGGATCGCGTGCAGAAGCCGCTTCTCCACGGCCTTGTAGTCCTGGCCGAGCGTCGCCTTGAAAGGCGAGATCATGTCGCCGATGACATATTCGGGCGCATCGTGCAGCAGAGCAGCGAGCAGCCAGTCGGCGGGCGCATCCTCGTTGAGCCTGCGGAAGATGTGCTCCACTAGGAGCGAATGCTGGGCGACGGAGAAGGCGTGATCGCCCTTGGTCTGCCCGTTCCAGCGGGCGACGCGGGCAAGGCCATGGGCGATGTCGGCAATCTCGATGTCGAGCGGCGAGGGGTCGAGGAGGTCGAGCCTGCGGCCGGAAAGCATGCGCTGCCAGGCGCGTGCCGCCGCGGCGCTCTCCTCTCCCATCAGGCGGTCTCCGCCTGGCCGCCTGGCGAGATCGGGAATTTCGCATAGGCGGGAGGGCGGATGGCGAGGGGAACGACGCCGGCGAGCACCGGAATGCCTGCCTCCATCGCCTCGGCGGCCCGGTCGATGCGCAGAATGGCGAGCCCATCCCGCCCGGAAACCGTGCCGAGCGCTCCGATGGCGCGGCCGTCCGCCGTCACCTCCGTCCCCTGGGCGGGCAGGGCGCTTTCTCCGCGCACGATCACCAGCCGCCGGCGGGCGGTGCCGCGGTGATGCATGCGCGAGACCACCTCCTGTCCCACATAGCAGCCCTTTTTCAGCCCCACCCCGCCATTCTGGTCGAACAGGATCTCATGCGGGAAGGCATCGCCCAGCGCATAGTCGCTGCCGCTTTCGGGCACGCCATGCGCGCTGCGCAGGCGATCCCAGGCAGCCGCGTCCGCCGGCTGCTGAATGGTTGCGCCATAGCGGCGGATCACCTTCAGCGCGTCGGGGAAACGGCGGTCGGTGACCGCGCTTGAATCACTTTCTGAAGCGGTTGAATCAGCTTCCCACTCAACGGCAACAAGCTGTTGGTCCTGAACGGAAAGCTCGACCTTGGCCCTGAGCCGGTAGAGCATAAGGCGCTTCAGGAAATCCGCTGCCACGTCGCGCCGGCAGTCAAGGCGAAACGCTTGTTCGCCCGCGCGCGAGATGAGGAAGTCATAGAGGATCTTGCCCTGCGGAGTGAGCAGGGCGCCGGGCCTGGCCTCGCCTTCCGCGAGGGCGGAAAGGTCGGGCGTGATGACGTTCTGCAAAAGGGTTTCGGCATCCGGCCCGGCGGCAAGCAGGATGGCGCGGTCGGGGAGCTGAAGGGTGGGCATGGCGGCCTGATCCGGTCTCTACGCTCTCCCGCCTAGGTAAGCGCCTTCTTGGGGAGCGGCAAGGTCAGGGGTGTTCAGTCCCCGGCGACGAAAAAGAGCCACTGCCCTTCCGGGGTGATGGCCGAACGGTAGAAGATGTAGGCGCCGAAATTCTTCATCTCCTCGTAGTCGCCGGCCGTGACGATGGTGAAGAGCTCGACGCGCTGCGGATCCGTCAGCTCCTCAAGGGGGATGGCGAAGAAATAGGGCCAGACATAGTGCTCCTGCTCCGTGCCGGCATTGAGCCGCACGAAGCCTGCTTCCATCACTTCGAGCAGGATGGCGAGGATTTCCTGGCCCTTCTCGTCGCCGGAGATCTCGCGCAGCAACTGGATTGGGTCCTGCGGAGGATCGCCAAGGGTAAGCTGCGTCGCTTCCTCCCCGGTGCCGATCAGCGGCCGCAGCCTTTCGATATCGCCGCTGCGGCAGGCTTCTATGATCAGCCGGCGCATGCGCTGCACCGGTTCAGGCAGCCGGCTGACATCATAGATCACTTCGGGAAGGGGCTGGCCCGGCCTCGTATCGGGCCGTGTCTCGTCGGTCTCCTCGATGTCCTCGGAAACTGAAGGGTCCGGAGCATCGGGCAGGGGGGTCTCGCCGGTCTCTTCGCCCGGAGCCGCCTCTGTCCCCTGGCCCGGAACATGTTGCGGCAGCTTGTCGCTCAGCGCCTGCGCATCCACGGCAAATCCCACAAGGGCCGCAAGGACCAGCGCCGGGGCGATCAGGCGCAGTCTCGGGAGCGGGGCAGGAGCAGCAGTCGGCATTCGGGGCTCATCTCTTGGGCGGCGTTGCCGCCGGAATCCGCCAGAGAGATAGCCAAAGCGCGCGGGAAGCTCAATGGCAGGTGCGGTCGGGGAAGAAGTCTCCCGCCAGGACCCGGTCGCGCATGGTCTTGAGCAGGGCCATCAGCCGCTCCTCGTTTCCATTCTTTCCCAGCTCCGTCAGGGCCGTCGTCAGCGCCGCCTCGGCGATGATCTCCGGCTCTATTCCCGCTAGAAGCCCTTCCGCCCAGGCGGCGCTGTGGCACTCGGCGCAGGTCGAACGTTTTTCTTCCTCGATCATCGCGTCGAGATCGGCGACGGTCATCTGCATGGATCACTCACCCGTTTCCCGCGAGCGCCGCTTCGAAGCCAACGCCGCGTCCCATTTGTCCCGCGACTAGGGGTAGCAGGAAAAATGCGGCGGGACGGAGACACCCGTCCCTGATGGTTAACGGCGGATTAACCTTCGGCCTCAGTTCCCGTAGCGGAGCGCGATCTCGCTTGTCAGCTTCTCGCCCTCCTTCATATAGCGGTCGATCGCCCGCACCGCCTGATCAGTGCAGCTCGTATAGACGGCCGCGAATGAGCGGTAGCCATGATTGAAGGCCGCCACGAGCCTGGCCCGACGCTCCTCCGACGGCGCTTCGGCCTTGAGCAGCGCTTCCATCTGCGCGCGCCAGACGCCGTCGGCCTCGCCGCAGAGGCCGCGGAGGAAATGCACCGAGCCCAGCACCTCGGCGAGCCGGGTGAGCTGCGCGTCGTAGGGTGCTTCCTGGGCCCCGGCCGGCGCGAGGGATAGCGCCATGACGAGGAGGATGCCGCGGAGTCGTGCACGTGATTTCATGCGAAACCTTGTGAGGGGACCAAAATGCTGATGCAAGGCAAATTCGCCGCTAGGATGGCACGGCGGCGATGCTTTCCGCGACGGCAAGCGTGCTTGCGGTGATGGGCAGGCTACGCATTTCCTCCAGCGTGTACCAGCCGGCATGGTCCGCGTCGTCTCCCGCACTGAGGACGCCTTCCACCTCCAGAGCCCGGAAGACCTCCAGTCGGTAGCGCCGGCCGGCATCCCCTTCGATGATCAATTCGCGGAGCACCGCCATTTTTCCGGCGCAAAGCCCCGTCTCCTCGAACAGCTCGCGGCGCGCGGCAGCCTCCGCATTCTCGCCCGGCTCGACGCGCCCGCCCGGGAAGGCGAAAAGACCCCGCGACGGGGCGCGCCCGCGCCGGACAAGCAAAAAGCGCCCATGCGCCAGCACGGCCACCGAAACGGCGTGGATATCGCTCTGATCCATCGTTACATACCCGGTCGTGATCATTACCTTATGGCGTCTTGCGGCCACAATGGCGCATGGATATGGCAGGTCGAAGCGATGTGCGGACGTTTTGCGCTGAACGCGACGCCGGAGGAAGTAAGGGCTTTCTTCGAGCTTCTCGAAATTGCCGAGTTTCCCGCACGCTTCAACATCGCGCCGACCCAGCCGATCATGATGATCGTCGGCGGCTTACGACATCCCGAAGGATCCAATCTGCCCAACCGCCACGCGCTGCTGGTGCGCTGGGGCCTTTTGCCCTCCTGGGCGAAGAGCCCCAAGGACATGCCGCTTCTCATCAATGCGCGCGGGGAGAGCGCGTACGAGAAAGCCGCCTTCCGCGCCGCGATGCGCCACCGCCGCACGCTCGTTCCGGCTTCGGGCTTCTATGAGTGGCGGCGCTCGGGCAGCGGGCGGGCTCAGCCCTATTGGGTGCGCCCCAGGAATGGCGGCCTCGTCGCCTTCGCCGGCCTGATGGAGACATGGTCGGAGCCCGGTGGCAGCGAGATCGACACGGGCGCGATCGTTACCACCGGGGCCAGCGCCGATCTCACATCCATCCACCCGCGCATGCCGGTGATCATCCGGCCCGAGCACTTCGCGCGCTGGCTCGATTGCGTGAATTACGAGCCGCGCGAGGTGGCCGATCTGCTTGGGCCCGTCGAACCCGGCTTCTTCGAGGCCGTCCCCGTATCCAACAGGGTCAACAGCGTGGCCAATATGGGGCCGGACCTGCAGGAGAGGGTGGAAGTGATGGCCGCGGAAGAGCAGGCGGAAGCAAGCAAGTCAGCAGCGCAGCTGAGCCTGTTCTAGGAATCACCTGCCGTATATGCGCTCTGGCAGCCAGGGGAACGCAGCCGAAAGGCTCAGATCTGTCTGAAGCTTAGGCGGACAATCCTGTTGCGCCTATAACGGCCGTGAGGCAATGGGCCGATCATGGACGCTCTATACCCTTCTTTCCTCTCAGGCCTTCTTCTCGGCGGCTCGCTGATCGTGGCCATCGGCGCGCAGAACGCGTTCATACTGCGCCAGGGGCTCCTGCGGCAGCACGTCTTCGTGCTCTGCCTGATCTGCGCGTTTTCCGACGCGCTGCTGATTGCCGCCGGCGTGGCAGGATTGGGCACGCTCGTCTCCCGCTCGCCCATCCTCATCGCGGCCGTCACGCTCGGCGGCGCGCTCTTTCTGTTTGCCTATGCGATCTCTGCCTTCCGCCGCGCGCTGCGCCCGGACGCGCTGCATGCGGCGCGCGGCGGTGGGTCGAGCCTTCGGGCGGCGGTGGCGGCTTGCCTCGCCTTCACCTTCCTCAACCCGCATGTCTATCTCGACACGGTGCTGCTGGTCGGCTCGCTGTCGGGAGCCTATGCGGGAGCGGCGCGCGTAAGCTTCGCCGCCGGCGCGATCAGCGCTTCCTTCGCTTGGTTCTTCGGGCTGGGCTATGGCGCGCGCCTACTGGAGCCGATCTTTGCCCGGCCCGAGGCGTGGCGCGTGCTCGACACGATCATCGGCCTTGTAATGGCCGCCCTCGGCTTAGCTCTCGTCGCGCGGCTCGTATGAGCGCTTCGGCTCATCCTTCTTGGCCTTCGGCCGGCACTGGAGCGCGGCGTTGATCGCGGCGGGGCCGACTTGCCGGTATTCCCGCACGAGTTCAGCCTTGCCAGCCCCTTTTTCCTTGTGCTGCGGTCGGTCCTGGGTGGCGGTTTGTGATGCCATGGTTTTTGCCTGGGTGTGCGTTGCTGACGCGCAAATGCTCATCGATTCCGACGAAATCATGTCTCCGGCACGCGCGCCTAGTCCCTCCAGCAGATTGCGAGCGCGAGCTTAACACTTCGTTCACGGGGTGTGGCGCGTCGAACACAGGGGCGCTCACTCGGTGCTTGACGGAACCGGCGGCGGAGGCGATAAGACGGGCGATGAAAACGCTCACCGCCATTATCGACATCTGCATTATCGGCTAGCGCTCTCCGCTGGTCCGGTCGTTTTCGCCTCCTCCTTCCCGATACGAAAAACGCCCAGGCCAGCAGGCCGGAGCATCCGCATGGCTGTTCGCAAGGATGGATCGGGCATGTCCGACGGGTACAAGGGGCTGAGGCTCTACAACACGCTCACGCGTCGCGAGGAGGATTTTGTCCCGCTCGATCCGGCGCATGTACGCATGTATGTCTGCGGACCGACGGTCTACGACTTCGCCCATATCGGCAATGCGCGGCCGGTGATCGTTTTCGACGTGCTCTTCCGTCTGCTCCGTCATCTGTATGGCGAAGACCGCGTCACCTATGTGCGCAACATCACCGACGTGGATGACAAGATCAACGCACGGGCGCTGCGCGATTTCGGGGCGGAGATTTCCGCAGGCAGGCTCTCGCTCAACGACGCGATCCGGCGGGTGACGGAGCGCACGGCCGATCAATTCCATGCCGACGTGGCGGCCCTCGGCTGCCTGCCCCCCACCCGTGAGCCGCGCGCGACCGAATTCGTGCTGCCGCGCGCGGACGGGAAGACGGACATGCTGACGCTGATCCAGCGCCTCATTGACCGCGGCCACGCCTATGCGGCGCCAGCATCGGGCGCCCGTTCGGCGAACTCAGCGGGAGAAATCCTCTTCGACACCGCCTCCATGCCGGATTACGGCATGCTGTCCAAGCGCCGCCTGGAGGACCAGCAGGCCGGCGCGCGCGTGGCCGTCGACCCGCACAAGCGGAACCCGGGAGACTTCGTGCTGTGGAAGGCATCCTCCGCCGAGGAGCCCGGCTGGGAAGCGACCTTCACCGTTGACGGGGAGGAGCTTGCGATACGCGGCCGCCCCGGCTGGCATATCGAGTGCTCGGCCATGTCGGCGGCCTATCTGGGCGAGGTTTTCGACATCCATGGCGGCGGGCTCGACCTCATCTTCCCGCACCACGAGAACGAGATCGCCCAGTCGCGCTGCGCCCATGGCACGCCCATGATGGCGAAATACTGGATGCACAACGGCTTCGTGCAGGTGGAAGGCCGCAAGATGGCCAAGTCGGAGGGCAATTTCGTCACGATCCACGACTTGCTGGAGACGGAGAGTTTCGGCGGCCGCAAATGGCCCGGGGAAGTGCTGCGGCTCGCCATCCTCATGACGCATTACCGCGAGCCGCTCGACTTCTCGCTGCGCAAGCTGGAAGAGGCCGAGGCCGTGCTCGACGGCTGGTACCGCGCCGTGGGCGATGCCCGACCGGGGGGCGAAACCGGCGGCGGGGCGCTTAGTGCCCTGCTGGACGACCTCAACACGACGGGTGCCATCTTGGCCATGCACGAATTGCGCGGCCAGGCGGCCAAGGGAAGCGAGGAGGCAAGGGCGAGCCTGAAGGCGGCCGGGGCTCTTCTGGGACTTTTGCGGAAGACTGGGGACGAGTGGTTTTCCGGCAAGGCCGCCGGCGCCGCCGTCGACGAGGCTGCGGTGGAGGCGCAGCTTGCCGCCAGGCTCGGATACCTGCGCGACAAGAACTTCGCCGAAGCCGACCGCATCCGCGAGGAGCTTTCCGCGCAGGGCATCCAGCTTATGGACTACAAGGACCCGCAGACCAGTGAGCGCCGGACGAGGTGGGAGGTGAAGCGATGATCCCTTCGCTATTCACCCCCCTCTGCCCTGCCGCCACATCGTCACCGCTGCCGGGCTCGTGGCGGACGATGCCGCGTGGCGCCCAGCATTTCAGGAGGAGGAGCGATGAGCCTCGATAATCAGCCCATCTACACGGGCGGCTGCCAGTGCGGCGCGGTGCGCTTCCGCGCCGAGGGAGCGCTGGGCGAGCCCTCCATCTGCCATTGCCGCATGTGCCAGAAGGCCTTCGGCAATTTCTTCGCGCCGCTCGTCTCCGTGCGCGAGGCGAAATTTGGATGGACGCGCGGCGAGCCGAAGCGCTTCCAGTCCTCCAACCATGTGCGGCGCGGCTTTTGCCCTCGATGCGGCACGCCGCTCACCTATGAATCGCCTGACGACCTGGCGCTCGCCATAGGCGCTTTCGACCATCCGGAGGAGCTGGCGCCGCGCAGGCAGTGGGGCGTCGAGGCGAAGCTGCCTTATCTCGACACGCTGCACACGCTTCCGGGCGGGCGGACGGTGGAGGATGCCGATGCCGGGACGTTCCTGGCCGACATCGTCTCCTGGCAACACCCCGATCACGAGACCGATCAATGGCCGCCGCGGAGGGCAGGATGACCCCATTGCGCACGCTCTATCCCGAGGTCGAGCCCTATGAAACCGGCATGATGGATGTCGGCGACGGGCACAGGATTTATTGGGAGCGGGTGGGAGCGCGCGGGGCCAAACCCGCCGTCTTCCTGCATGGCGGGCCGGGGGCCGGAATTTCGCCAAAGCACCGGCAGCTGTTCCATCCTGAGAAATACGACGTGCTGCTCTTCGACCAGCGCGGCTGCGGAAGATCGACGCCGCATGCGGGGTTGGAGGCAAACACGACCTGGCATCTGGTGGCCGATATCGAGCGGCTGCGGGAGATGATGGGTGTGGAGAAGTGGCAGGTTTTCGGCGGCTCCTGGGGTTCCACGCTGGCGCTCGCCTATGCCGAGACTCATCCGGAGCGCGTCTCGGAACTGATCGTGCGCGGGATCTATACGCTCTCCAAGGCCGAGCTCGCCTGGTATTACCAATTCGGCGTCTCGGAAATTTTTCCGGACAAGTGGGAGCGCTTCGTCTCCGTCATTCCCGAGGGGGAGCGCGGCGACCTCATCCAGGCTTATCGCAGAAGGCTCACCTCGCCCGACTCCTCGGTGCGGCTTGAGGCCGCCAAGGCATGGAGCGTCTGGGAAGGGGAGACGATCACACTGCTGCCCGAACCCTCACTTTCCGCGCATCACGGCGAAGAGGGTTTCGCAATCGCCTTCGCGCGGATCGAAAACCACTATTTCGTCCATGGCGGCTGGCTGGAGGATGGCCAGCTCCTGCGTGACGCCGGCCGCCTGAAAGGCATCCCCGGGGTGATCGTGCATGGCCGCTACGACATGCCATGCCCGCTGCGGTATGCCTGGGAGCTTCACAAGGCCTGGCCGGACGCCGAGTTCCACATCATAGAAGGCGCAGGCCACGCCTTCTCCGAGCCGGGGATTCTCGACCGGCTGATCCGGGCGACCGACAAGTTCGCGGGGAGATCATGACGAGGCTTTGCACCCCCTCGCAATCTGGGGCGCGGCGCACAAAGGTGTCCGCATGAAGGAACGCATCTATCTCTTCGACACGACGCTGCGCGACGGTCAGCAGACGCCGGGGGTGGATTTTTCTGTCGAGGACAAGATCGCCATCGCCGCACTTCTGGAGGAGTTGGGCGTTGACTATGTGGAGGGCGGCTACCCGGGCGCCAATCCGACTGACACGGAGTTCTTCTCCCGCAAGCGCACGCGCCGTGCGCGCTTCGTCGCCTTCGGCATGACGAAGCGCCCGGGCGTTTCCGCCGCCAATGATCCGGGCTTGGCGGCGCTCACCCAGGCGTCGAGCGACGCCATCTGCTTCGTTGCCAAAAGCTGGGATTATCACGTGCGCGTGGCGCTTGGCGCCACGAATGAGGAGAACCTGGAGGCGATCCGCGCCTCGGTCGCCGCCGCGCGCGCGGCCGGCAAGGAGGCGCTGGTCGACTGCGAGCATTTCTTCGACGGCTACAAAGCCAATCCGTCCTATGCGGTGGCCTGCGCGCTGGCCGCTTATGAGGCGGGCTGCCGCTGGGTGGTGCTCTGCGACACCAATGGCGGCGCGCAACCGGCCGAGGTGCGGGAGATCGTCACCGCTGTGATCGCAGCGGGCATTCCGGGCAGCCATCTCGGCATCCACGCCCATGACGACACGGGCCAGGCGGTGGCGAATTCGCTGGCAGCGGTCGAAGCAGGGGCACGGCAGATCCAGGGGACGCTGAACGGCATCGGTGAGCGCTGTGGCAACGCCAATCTTGTCACCATTATCCCGACGCTCATGCTGAAGCCCGCCTATGCGGACCGTTTCGTGACCGGCATCTCCAAGGCCGGGCTCGAGGGCATTTCGCGGGTCTCGCATGCCTTCGACGAGCTCCTGAACCGGGCGCCCGACCCGCAGGCGCCCTATGTCGGCGCCTCGGCCTTCGCCACAAAGGCCGGCATTCATGCCTCGGCGATCCTGAAGGACCCACAGACCTACGAGCATGTCGCTCCGGAGAAGGTCGGCAATACCCGCCGCCTGATGGTCTCGGACCAGGGCGGCAAGTCGAATTTCCTGGCCGAGCTCAAGCGGCGCGGCATCCTCGTGGACAAGACCGATCCTCGGCTCGATACGCTGATTTCGCTGGTCAAGGAGCGCGAGGCGCAGGGCTACGCCTATGAGGGCGCGGATGCGAGCTTTGAATTGCTCGCCCGGCGCATCCTCGGGCGGGTGCCGGAATTCTTCCGCGTGGACGGGTTCCGCTGCATGGTGGAGCGCCGCTTCGACGCGCGCGGCAATTTGAAGACGGTCTCCGAGGCCGTGGTGCGGGTGACGGTCGATGGCGAAACGCGGCTTTCGGTGGCGGAGGGACACGGCCCTGTGAACGCCCTCGACATCGCGCTGCGGAAGGACCTGGGCAAGTATCAGGGCGAGATTGCCGACCTCGCGCTGACGGATTACAAGGTGCGCATCCTCAATGGCGGCACCGAGGCGATCACGCGCGTGCTGATCGAGTCGCATGATTCGACCGGCGAGCGCTGGTGGACCGTCGGCGTGTCGGACAACATCATCGACGCGTCCTTCCAGGCCCTGATGGATTCCGTCGTCTATAAGCTGGTGAAGAACCGGGAAAGGACCGGCCTGGCGGCCGAGTAGAAATCGGACATGGCTGATACGGTCAGGGCGGCGGCGCCCGTCGACGAGGGCGAGGCCATGCGCGGCTTCCTCTTCGCCTTTTCCGCCTATTTCCTCTGGGGCCTTTTGCCCCTGTTCCTGAAGCTGGTCGACCACATACCCGCGCTGGAGGTGATAGCGCACCGCATCCTCTGGTCCGTGCCGATCGCGGGCGCCGTGCTCCTCCTTCTGCGCCGCACAGACGATGTGAAGCGGGCATTCCGATCCCCGCGCACGCTGCTGATGGCGGCGCTGACGGCCTCTATCATCACGGTGAATTGGGGCGTCTATGTCTGGGCGGTCGCGACTGACCGCGCGCTCGAGACCGCGCTTGGCTACTACATCAATCCGCTGGTCTCTATTGCCCTGGCGGCCATCTTCCTGCGCGAGCGCCTGAGCAGCCTGCAGATCGTGGCGGTGGCGCTGGCCGCGGTGGCCGTCCTGGTGCTTACGCTCGATGGCGGCGGCGTACCCTGGATATCCCTGGTGCTTGCCTTTTCCTTCGCCTTCTACGGCTTCCTGCGCAAGACGTTGCCCATCGGCCCGAGCCAGGGCTTTTTCCTGGAAGTGCTGATGCTTTGCCCTCTGGTGCTCGCCTATATCCTCTGGCTGCAATGGACGGGGGAGAGCCATTTCCGCCTCGACCGGCCGGCCGACATCGCTCTTCTCCTTGCCTGCGGGCCCGTGACGGCAGGCCCGCTCCTGCTCTACGCCTTCGGCGCCAAGCTCCTGCGCTACGCGACGATCGGCATCATGCAGTATATCGCGCCGAGCATGGTCTTCGTCATCGCCGTGTTCTTCTTCAGGGAGCCGTTCAGCACCGTGCGCGCCATCGCATTCGTGCTGATCTGGATGGCTCTTGCGCTTTACACCTGGCCGATGCTGAGGGCTCTGGTCTCCAGGGAGGCTCGATGATGGTGGGTCCCTCCCTCTGAAGGAAGGGAGCCTCATATCGCGGAAAGAACGGCGCTGGCTGCAAACCCTGCAAAACCAGGGTGTTCCGGGGTCTTTGCCTTGTCGACGTGGTTAAAAAGGTCTAGACCGCAGAGAATAACCACGAGACTGCGATGTCC
This sequence comes from Chelativorans sp., assembly GCF_031180965.1. Lineage (GTDB taxonomy): Bacteria > Pseudomonadota > Alphaproteobacteria > Rhizobiales > Rhizobiaceae > Chelativorans. The sequence continues at coordinate 46,695 of NZ_JAPSLH010000007.1, read as the reverse complement.
AATACTGCCTTGAGGATTCTGCTTTTCGTCGCCGCCATCCTGATTGGCGGCGCAGGGACCGCTTATCTGACCGGCATGTTCGACACGGGTTCGGGGCAATCGCCCGACCGTGTGGCCCGGGTGCAGGACGCTCCGACGCAGAAGCCGGAGGCGCGCGCGCCGGCAGGGACGCAGGAGGCTCGTCAGGAATCGCCGGCCGGCCAAGGGGCAGGAAATGCGGGCGAGCCTGCCGCCGCTGCGGCAAGGCAGGAAGTGGTCGTCCCCTCCTTCGATCTTCTGCGCGCGGAGCCTGACGGCTCGCTGGTCGTGGCCGGCCGCGCCGCCCCCGGCGCCGAGGTGGAGGTGCTGAACGGCTCCTCGGTGCTGGCGCGGACGATAGCCGGCCCCACGGGAGATTTCGTCGCGGTTCTCGATGAGCCGCTCAAGCCAGGCGAGCACAATATCGTGCTTCGCGCCACATCGGGTGAGAACATGGCGGCGACCTCGCTGGAGACCGCCATCGTCTCGGTCCCCTCTGACGAGAGCGGGCAGCTCGTTGCCCTGGTACAGCAACCGGGCGAGCCGAGCCGGCTCATCTCCGCTCCGCCGCCCCAAGCTTCAGCTCCGGGAGCCGCCAAGGAACCGCAGCAGCAGGCTCGCGCCGATGCCGCGCCGGCCGAAAGCCCGGAATCGGCACCGACAGATGCGCCGCCTCAGCCCGCCGGAGAAGCAGCGATGGCCGAGGCCCCGGCCGCTCCCGAGCACGCCGCGCCGGCGGGAGAGCCGACTGGCGATGGAGGAGCATCTGCCGTGGCGGAGGCGCAGCCTCAGGACGCACCGGCAGAGCCCGGACGGCCCGCGGAGGCCGGCGATCAGGTGGCCTCCACTGAACCGCCATCTTCGCAGCAGGCCGCCATTGAGCAAGCACCCACGGCCGAGCCGAGCCCCCACGCCCCCGTCGGCGAGGCGCTGCCCGCGCCGGCGAAGGACGCGCCGCCCTTCATCGAGGCGGTGGAGATCGACGGCCGGGAGGTGTTCGTCGCCGGCAGCGCCAGCCCCGGAAGCCTCCTGCGCGTCTATGCCAACGACATCCTGCTCGGTCAGGCGACGGCGTCTCCGGACGGCCGCTTTCTCGTTGAGGCAGAGCGCGACCTTCCGGTAGGCGACTATATCATCCGGGCCGATGTGCTGGGGCAGGACGGGACGACGGTCATCGCCCGCGCGGCCGTTCCTTTCCAGCGGCCCCAGGGCGACAATATTGCCGCGGTGGCGCCGGATGCGATGGCGCGGGGCGCAGCGCCGCAGGAGAGCAGCGAAGCAACCGTCGCCGAGACGCCTGCCCCCGCGCCTGCCGGCGAGGGAGCGCAGCAGCCGAATCCCGCTCCCGCAGCGACGAATATGCCCGCAGATCCGGATGCGGCGGCAGGCCAGCCGGCCGATAGCGCTGCCGATCAGCCTGCTCCGGCCGTCAGCGATCAAGCGCCTGCGCAGCCGTCCGGCGCTGGGCAGGTCGCGCGCGCCGACACCGCAGCGCCTGCAGCGTCTCAGGGGACGGGGGAGCCGGATGAGGCTCCGCGGGTCGCTGCCTCCGATTCGTCCGCGCCGGCCGACCCTGGATCGCCACCGCCGCCCGCAATGACGCCGCCGCCGCAGGCGTCCAGCGCTGGTCAGGTTTCGCGGGCGGAGACCGGCGCGCCCGCGGCGCCGCCCCGGGCAGAGGAGCCCGCCCAGGCCGTTCCGCCGGCCGCTGCCTCAGGCACGCCGGCTACCGCCGCACCGGGATCGCCGCCATTGGCCACGATGCCGCCGCCAGCGCCTGCTGCGCCGGACGAAGCTTCGCAAGACACCGTCCCCGAAATGGTCGCGCCGGCGCTGCAGCCGGTGGATGGCGCAGTCATCATCCGACGCGGCGATACGCTCTGGCAGATATCCCGCCGGGTCTACGGCCGAGGCGTCCGCTATACGACCATCTACCTCGCCAACCAGCAGCAGATCAGGGACCCGGACCGCATCTGGCCGGGCCAGATCTTTACCGTGCCGGAAAAGACCGAGGAAGGCGAGAGCGCGGATCTCAGCGCTATCGACGGACAGGCTGTGGCGCCGGGCAAGGCTGCGGAGCGCGCGCAAAGCCGTTAGGCAGGCTTCCACCGCAAAGCCGAAGCTACCCGCCGAGACGGGCACTTCTATTGCAATTCCGCCTTTCATCGTTTATCGGCGATAGACGATGAAAGCTTCACACGAGCCACATGCTTCCGAAACCCGCTGCTGCGCGTCGAAGGATCTCGCGCGCGGCCTCGCCGCGCTTGCCCACCCGGTCCGTATCGAGATCCTGCGCCATCTTTCCGGCGTTGACGCCTGCTGCTGCAAGGACGTGGTCGGCAAGCTTCCCCTTGCCCAGTCGACCGTGTCACAGCATCTGAAGGTGCTATTGGAGGCCGGGCTGGTTCGCGTCCGGCCGGAGGGCCAGCGCTCCAACTACGCGGTGGATCGTGAGGCGCTTCTGGCGCTGTCGGGCGCCGTCAACGCCTTCCTTTCCGACTGCGCCGCCGGTGCCGCCCCGGCCCAGAAAGAGAAAATCTGAGCCGATGGCCCAAAAGACCGTTTCCGCCGATACCTCCCTCCACCGCACCCTGGCCAATCTCTGGCCCTATATGTGGCCGAGCGACCGGCCCGACCTGAAGATGCGGGTGGCGATTGCGGGCTTCTTCCTCGTCGTTGCCGAGGTGGTGCTGGTCTTCGTCCCCTTCTTCTACAAATGGGCGACCAACGCGCTGTCGGACAAGCCGCTGCCCGACTACCTGCCGATCGCCCTGGCGACCCCGATCATTCTGGTCGTTGCGTATAACATCAGCCGCATCGTGCAGATCGGCTTCGACCAGTTCAACAACGCGCTCTTCGCCCGGGTTGGGCAGCACGCGGTGCGCCAGCTCGCCCATCGCACCTTCGTGCATATGCATTCGCTGTCGCTGCGCTTCCATCTGGAGCGCAAAACGGGAGGGCTTTCCCGCGTCATCGAGCGCGGCGTGAAGGGCATCGAATCCATCGTCCGGCTGGCGCTCTTGAGCGCCGTGCCGACCATGATCGAGTTCGCGCTCGTGGCGGCGATCTTCGCCGTCAACTATGGCTGGCTCTACGTGGCCATCATGGCCGTCACGGTCTGGCTCTATGTCTGGTTCACTATCAAGGCCAGCGAGTGGCGGATCCATATCCGTCGGCAGATGAACGACTCCGACACGGAGGCGAACACCAAGGCGATCGATTCGCTCCTCAATTTCGAGACGGTCAAATATTTCAACAACGAGGACATGGAGGCCCGGCGCTTCGACAGCTCCATGGCGCGCTACGAGGAAGCGGCGACGAAGACCTGGACTTCGCTCGGCTGGCTCAATTTCGGCCAGGGCGTGATCTTCGGGCTGGGCATGATGGCCTCCATGGCGCTGTCCGCCTGGGAAGTGACGCGCGGCACGCAAACGATCGGCGATTTCGTCTTCATCAACACGATGCTGATGCAGCTTTCCGTGCCGCTCAACTTCATCGGCTTCATGTACAGGGAGATCCGCCAGGGGCTGACCGACATCGAGCAGATGTTCGACCTGCTCGACGTTCCGCCGGAGGTGAAGGACCGCCCGGGCGCAAGGCCGCTGCGTGTGATGCAAGGCCATGTGCGCTTCGAGAACGTCGTCTTCGCCTATGACCCGGCGCGCCCGATCCTGAAAGGCATCAGCTTGGAGATCCCCGCCGGCAAGACGGTGGCGGTGGTCGGCCCTTCGGGAGCGGGCAAGTCGACGATTTCGCGCCTGCTCTTCCGCTTCTACGATATCCAGGAGGGGGCAATCCTTGTCGATGGGCAGGACATACGCGATGTGACCCAGAAAAGCCTACGGGCGGCTATCGGCATGGTTCCGCAGGACACGGTGCTCTTCAACGACACGATCGCCTACAATATCCGCTACGGCCGCCCGGATGCGACGGAGGAAGAAGTGCGGCGGGCGGCGGAACTGGCGCAGATCAGCACTTTCGTGGAAAGTCTGCCGGAGGGCTACGAGACCATGGTCGGCGAGCGCGGCCTGAAACTGTCGGGTGGCGAGAAGCAGCGCGTGGCGATCGCCCGCACCATCCTGAAGGCGCCGCCGATCCTGATTCTCGACGAGGCGACCTCCGCCTTGGACACTCATACGGAGCAGGAGATCCAGGCCGCTCTCGATTTGGTGAGCCAGGGCCGCACGACGCTCGTCATCGCCCATCGGCTTTCCACCGTGATCCGCGCCGACGAGATCATTGTGCTCAAGGATGGGCGCATCGCCGAGCGCGGCACGCATCGCGCGCTGCTCGACGCGGGCGGGCTCTACGCCGATATGTGGGCCCGCCAGCGCGAGGCGGACGAGGCGGAGGAGCGCCTGCGGCGCGCCCGCGAGACGGACGAGATGGGCGTGGTTGTGCGCAAGGTGCCGAGCTACTAGAGACGTCGACATGGCGGCCGGCGCCTCTATGTTAGCGCGAGCCGTCTTTCAGGAGATCGTATGATGATGCTTCGCCGCCTTGGCCAAACCGAAATCCAGATCGCGCCGCTTGTGCTCGGTACGAACGTGGTCGGCTGGACCGCCGACGAGAAGGCGTCCTTTGCGGTCTTCGACGCGTTCGTTGCCGAAGGCTTTACGGCCATCGACACCGCCGATTCCTATTCCCGCTGGGTGCCGGGGAATGACAGCGAAAGCGAGAAGATCATCGGCCGCTGGGTGAAGGCGCGCGGAAACCGGGACAAGGTGCACATCTTCACCAAGGTTGGCTCCGATATGGGCCAGGGGAAGAAGGACCTCTCGGCCAAGTGGATCGAAAAGGAGGTCGAGGCCTCGCTGACGCGCCTGCAGACGGACTATATCGATCTCTACCAGAGCCATTGGCCCGATCCGACGGTGACCCATGAGGAGACGCTTTCGGCCTATGACCGGCTGATCAAGGCCGGAAAGGTCCGCTATGTCGGCGCTTCCAACTATGATGCGAAGCTGCTGGGCGAAGCGCTCGCCACGTCCAGGGAAAAAGGCCTGCCGCGTTACCAGACGCTGCAGAACGAATACAATCTCTACACCCGCGACAAGTTCGAGGGGGAAGTTCAGGAGCTCGTTCTGAAAGAGGGCTTGAGCCTCATACCCTATTACTCGCTGGCCTCAGGCTTTCTGACGGGAAAATACCGGTCCGAGGGGGATCTTGGCCAAAGCCCGCGCGGACAGGGTGTGGCGAAATATCTGGACGCTAGGGGGATGCGCATCCTGGAGGCCATGGACAAGGTGGCCGAGAGCACGGGTGCGGCGCATGCGGAGATCGCGCTCGCCTGGATCAATGCGCAACCCGGTGTCGCCGCGCCCATCGCCTCAGCCACCTCGGTCCGCCAGCTTGAAAGCCTCATGCGCGGGGCGAGGCTGCAGCTGAGCGAAGATGACCTGCAGCTTTTGACGGAGGCGGGGCGGTAAGCACGTCGGAGGCTCGCCCGGGTTCGCCGGTTCCGGCGCAATCATGCCCCGCGTTGCAGCATCCGGTCCTTTCCGATAGGAGATCAACACCTAAGGCAGCCCAGGGCGCGGAGGATCATGAGCCTAGCCGACACGATCAGAAACTCGCTGGTTCCCATCCACCGCGAGGGCTATCGCTTCATAGCCGGCTTTGCCATCGGCTCCGTCATTCTTGGCCTGATCTGGGAGCCGCTGTTCTGGATCGGGCTTCTGCTGACGGCCTGGTGCGCCTATTTCTTCCGTGACCCGCCGCGCGTCACGCCCGTTGACGACCGGCTGGTGATCGCGCCCGCGGACGGCATCGTCTCCTCTGTAGGTCCGGCCATCCCGCCTGCGGAACTGGGCCTTTCCGGGGAGATGACGCGCATCTCCGTCTTCATGAACGTCTTCTCCTGCCATATCAACCGCGCACCGGGGCGCGGGCGCATCTCGCTCATTGAGCACCGCCCTGGCAAGTTCCTGAACGCCGATCTGGACAAGGCGAGCACGGAGAACGAGCGCAACAGTCTGGTCATCGAGAGCCCGCACGGAGCGGTCGCCGTGGTGCAGATCGCCGGGCTGATTGCCCGGCGCATCCTCTGCTGGGCCGAGGCGCCGGGCGAGATCTCGGTCGGCGAGCGGTTCGGCCTCATCCGCTTCGGCTCGCGTGTCGACGTCTATCTCCCACCGCAGGTGCGGCCTCGCGTGGCTGTCGGCCAGGTGGCTGTCGGCGGCGAGACGGTGATCGCCGAGTTCGGCAGCGATACGCCGCCGCCGCTGGTGCGGGTGTCGTAGCGATGGCCGGGCCCTTTCCTCCCTTCGAGCCTCACGGCGGCGCTGGACCGCGCATCCGGGAAATTCCGCTGCGCGTCATCGTGCCCAATCTCATCACTGTGCTGGCGATCTGTGCCGGCCTTTCCGGCATCCGGCTGGCCTTCGAGCACCGCATGGAGATGGCCGTGGCCATGGTTCTCATAGCCGCCTTTCTCGACGGCGTGGATGGCCGCCTGGCGCGCATGCTCAAGGCGTCGTCGAAATTCGGGGAGCAGATGGATTCGCTCGCCGATATCGTCAATTTCGGCGTGGCGCCGGCCCTTGTGCTCTATGCCTATCTGCTCGACGGGGCAGGGGCCATCGGCTGGATCGCCGCGCTGCTCTTTGCCATTGCCTGCGCGCTGCGGCTCGCCCGCTTCAACGTCATGCTGGACGATCCGGACCGCCCGGCCTGGCAGGCGGACTACTTCGTTGGCGTTCCCGCGCCGGCGGGCGCGGTTCTCGTCATGCTGCCCGTCTATCTCGGATTTCTCGGGCTGGAGCCCACCCGTGCAGTGGCATTCGCGGCCTGCGCCTATACGCTCGCAATTGCCTTCCTGATGGTGAGCCGCCTGCCGGTCTATTCCGGGAAGGCGTCTGGGAGCCGCGTGCGTCGCGAACTTGCGATTCCGCTCATCCTGGCCGTGGTGCTCTGCGCTCTGCTGCTCGCCAGCTATCCCTGGCTCACCCTGGCGGTGTCCGCCATCCTGTACCTCGTCTCGCTCGCCTGGAGCGTGCGTGCCTATTCGCAGCGGGCGGCGAGGGAGGAGGGGGGACTGGAAGAGAGCGCCGCCGAATAGGGCGGCTCAGGCGGCATCCAGCGTTTCGCCCCGCGGCCGCGTCAACCCGCGCACGGCGAGCATGCGGTCAAAGAAGAGATTGGCGCCCATCGGCTTCTCCTCACCTGAGAGAGCAGCCATCTGCGCGATGGTCAGCGGCTCCATGGTGGTGACGCGCAGCTGCGGCGCAAGGCGCCGCTTCACCTCCTTGGACGCCAGCGAGAAGGACGTTTGTTCCGCGCCTTCCACATGGATCGGCACGATGCGCGCTTCCGCGTTGGCGGCGATGCGCGCAATCGCCCGGAACAGCCGGAAGGCTTTCGGGTCGGGCGCCGTATTGTCGGGCAGATAGACCGCAAGCCGTCCGCCGCCCCTCAGGCGGCGCACCAGCCTGCGGCTGACGAAGACATGATGCGCATTAAAGGCGATGTTGCGCGCCAGCGCGCGGTAGGGATCGATCAAGGCGGCGCGCGCGGAATATTCATCCAATATGTGCAGCGTGTCGCTCGGGAGCAGCGCCAGCATCAGCGCCGGCTCCAGTTTCGAGCGATGCCACACCGCGTAGATGACGGGTGGCGCCGCGCCGCGCGCCTGACGGATCGGCCCGTCCTTCATGCGGAAGAACAGCTTCAGCGGCGCATAGAGCACCGCCTGATGGAGACTGATCCCGAGCCGCAGCATGCAATAGGCTGACGCGAGCAGCCAAAAGGCCAGGATCGCGCATAGAAGCGCAAGGGCGGTCGGCATTCCGTATTTCTCCTCACCGGGATGTTTCCCGCAGCAACCAAAGTCTCCGCGTCAGAAGGCATCTGCAAGAATGGCGTCCTGACGTGCAACCAGCGCTTCCGTTTCCCGGTACGGCTTCTTACGGCGCGCGCGGCAGGGTAGCGAAACGCGAGGCAAGGTCAATCTGGCCTGTGGAAGATGCCTATTCCGGCAACCGGTAGCGCGTGAAGCGCCCGAGACGCACGTCGAAGATAAGCCCCGTCTCGGTGAGGGACGGGCTGGCGAGCGGCAGGATCTTTTCCGCCACCTCCTTCGGGTGGGGCAGGGTGTTCGGGTCTTCCCCCGGCATGGCCTGCGCGCGCATGGCCGTGCGCGTGGCGCCGGGGTTTACCGCGTTGACGCGGAGCGGCATGTTCTGTGTCTCCTCTGCCCAGGATCGCACCAGGACCTCGACGGCGGCCTTAGAGGCGGCATAAGGCGTCCAGAAGGCTCTCGCCGAGTGCGCCACCCCGGAGGACATGACGATCGCGCGGCCGGCGTCCGACGCCCTCAAGAGCGGGTCCACCGAGCGGATCAGCCGCCACACCGAGGTGACATTGATCGTCATGACCTTTTCGAAGGTCTTCGCCTCCACATGGCCGATGGGCGATATGACGCCAAGCACGCCGGCATTGGCGATCATGACGTCGAGCTTGCCCCAGCGCTCGTGGATGACGCCGCCCAGGCGGTCGATCCCGGCCATGTCAGTCAGGTCGAGAGGCACCAGCGTGGCCGCGCCGCCCAGCGCCTTGATCTCGTCGTCCAGTTCCTCCAGCCCGCCGACCGTCCGCGCGACGGCGATGACATGCGCTCCGGCGGCCGCCAGGCCTTTGGCGAGGAAGTAGCCGATCCCGCGCGAGGCGCCGGTGACGAGCGCGATGCGGCCTGAAAGATCGAGGGAACTGGGCATGTCGTGCTCCAAGAAATTCGGCCCGAACAGGGTGTGCTAAGGCTTTGCGTCGTCCGTTTCGCAGTCGAAGCGATCAGACAACAAGGCGCCGCTGGTTTAATACGAAATGCCTTTGGGCGAAACCCGCTGCGGCATATTGCGGGGGGAGGCGCAACTCCGATACCGTCCGCCGACCACATCACGCGGGGACGACCCCGCGCTTTCAGAAATGATGAGGACGGCCTCACTACAGGATGGAGATCCGCATGGCCTGGTTGATCCTGTTCGCCGCCGGCCTTTTCGAGGTGGGCTGGGCGGTCGGACTGAAATACACGGAAGGCTTTACCCGGTTGTGGCCGACCGTAGGGACCGTTCTTTCCATGATCGTCAGCCTCGGCCTGCTTGGCCTGGCTCTTCGCAGCCTGCCGCTCGGCACCGCCTACGCGGTTTGGACGGGGGTGGGCACGATCGGCACAGTCATCCTCGGGATCGCCCTTTTCGGCGAATCAGCGGATATAGTGCGGCTTGCGTGTATCGGCCTTATCGTGGCGGGCATCGTCGGATTGAAGCTGGTCACGCCCTAGCGGCGTCACTGCCCGCCCGCCGCGAGCAGCGAGAGCTGCCGCACATTGTCGGCGCCGTGATGGTCGGTGAGCTGCGTGGGATATTCAGTGGTGAAGCAGGCATCGCAGAATTGCGGCGCGGCATTGTCGCGCGCGGCTTCTCCGACGGCCCGGTAGAGCCCGTCGATCGAGAGGAAGCCGAGCGAATCCACGCGGATGAAGTCCGCCATCTCCTCGACCGACATGCGCGAGGCGAGCAGCTTTGCCGTCTGCGGGGTATCGACACCATAAAAGCAGGAGGAGCGGGTGGGCGGGGAGGCGATGCGCATATGCACTTCCTTGGCGCCGGCATCGCGCACCATCTGCACGATCTTCTGGCTCGTCGTGCCGCGGACGATGGAATCATCCACCAGCACCACCCGCTTGCCCTCGATGGAGCGGCGGTTGGCATTATGCTTCAGCTTCACGCCCATGTGGCGGATGGCATCCGTGGGCTGGATGAAGGTGCGGCCCACATAGTGGTTGCGGATGATGCCGAGTTCGAAGGGGAGTCCTGCCTCCTGGGCAAAGCCGATGGCGGCCGGCGTACCGGAATCGGGCACAGGCACGACGATGTCGGCGTCGACCGGACTCTCCCGCGCCAGCTCGGCGCCGATGCGCTTGCGCACCTCATACACATTGCGCCCCTCCACCGAGGAGTCGGGCCGGGCGAAATAGACGAATTCGAATATGCAGAAGCGTTGCCGCACCGGCTCGAAGGGGAACAGGCTCTCAAGCCCGTGTTCCGTCACCACGACCATCTCGCCCGGCTGCAGGTCGCGCACGAAGCGAGCGCCGATGATGTCGAGCGCACAGGTTTCCGACGCGAAGATATAGGCGCCGTCGAGGTCTCCAAGCACCAGCGGCCGGATGCCAAGCGGATCGCGGCAGCCGATCATCTTCTTGGATGTCAGCGCGACGAGGGAGAAGGCGCCTTCGAGCTGCCGCACCGCATCGATGAAGCGCGCATTGAGATTGCGTTCCTTGCTGGTCGCCACAAGGTGCAGGATCGTCTCGGTATCGGAGGTGGACGAGAAGATGGCGCCCTGCTGCTGCAAGCGGCGCTGGACGGTCATCGCATTGGTGATGTTGCCATTATGCGCCAGGGCGAGCCCGCCGCCGGAAAGCTCGGCGAAGAAGGGCTGCACATTGCGCAGGTCCGAGCCACCTGTGGTCGAGTAGCGCGTATGGCCGATGGCACGCGAACCCTTCAGCCGCTCGATCACCGCCGGCCTGGTGAAGGTGTCGCCAATGAGACCGATATGCCGCTCGACATGGAACTGGCTTCCGTCGAACGACACGATCCCTGCGGCTTCCTGTCCGCGATGCTGCAGCGCGTGCAGCCCGAGCGTAACGATGGCCGCCGCGTCCTGGCGTCCGAAAATGCCGAACACGCCGCATTCATCATGGAAATGATCGTCCGCTTCGCCTGAGAGAAGCAAATCTTCTTCCTTCGCCATCGCTGGCCGCCTTCGCTTGCTCGGCGGCCCGGCCGCCTTAATTGTTGGTTCCTGCGTCGTTCGTCGCGCCCGAGTCGGGCGATCCGGTATCGGGGGACGCGCCGTCTGGTGCTGCGGCGTCCGGCGCCTCCTGGTCGGGCGAAAGACGGTCAAAGATCGTCGTTTCGGGATCGTCCGGAAGCAGGCTTTGCAGCCACTGGCCCACCGCCTCGAGAAGCGGGCGCGATTTTGCTTCGGTGATCCAGGTCGGCGGGTTCGACCCCAACAGCCAGTTGAGGAATAGAAGCGCCACCGCCACCACGAGCACGCCCCGGACTGCGCCGTAAAGGAAGCCGAGCGTCCGATCCAGCGCGCCAATCCGTGAATCGACGATGAAATCGGCAATCTTCATCGTGATCACCGTGACGATGATCAACGCCACGAAGAAAACCCCGGCCGCGGCCACCGCCAGCGCCAGCATCGCGTTGTCTATATAGGGTGCGACGTAGGGCAGTACCACTGGATAGAGAAAATATGCCGCAATCGCCGCGATCACCCAGGAGGCGATGGAGAGTATCTCGCGCGAGAAGCCGCGCACCATCGCAAGTATCGCGGAGACGAGCGTGAAGCCGATAAGAATGCCGTCAAGCAGCGTGATTGGCATGGTCTCCCCGATTCCCTTTCAAGGCCGAGCCTCGCCCCGTCTCCACCTGCGGCCATTCCGGCCGATCTTGCCCTTCATGACGTCCGCGACCCCGCAATCCGGGCAACGAGATCCGCCAGTCCCTCGGGCCTGAACGCATTGGCTGCGATTCCGCCAGCCAGCTCCTCGTTTCCCGGCGGCATCACCGCCTGCGCGAAACCGAGCTTTTCGGCTTCCTTGAGGCGGCTGGCCGCATGGGCCACCGGGCGGACTGCCCCCGATAGGCTGATCTCGCCGAAATAGACGCAATCGGCAGGCAGGGCAAGCCCGGTGAGGGAGGAGACGAGCGCCGCCGCGACGGCGAGATCCGCGGCCGGCTCCGTGATCCGGTAGCCGCCGGCAATGTTCAGGTAAACGTCGTGGGTGGAAAAGCGCACGCCGCAGTGGGCTTCGAGCACCGCGAGCACCATGGAAAGCCGCGCCGTGTCCCAGCCGACGACGGCGCGTCGGGGCGTGCCGAGCGGCGAGGGGGCGACGAGTGCCTGGATTTCCACAAGAACCGGGCGCGTGCCTTCCATGCCGGCGAAGACGGCGGCGCCCGGCGCGGCGGCGCTGCGCTCGCCGAGGAACAGCTCGGAAGGATTGGATACCTCGCGCAGCCCGCGGTCGCCCATCTCGAAAACGCCGATCTCGTCGGTGGGGCCGAAGCGGTTCTTCACGGTGCGCAGGATCCGGTAGTGATGCCCGCCTTCGCCTTCGAAATAGAGCACCCCGTCCACCATGTGCTCGACCACGCGCGGGCCGGCGATCTGGCCTTCCTTGGTGACATGGCCGACGAGCACGATGGCGGCCCCGGTGGACTTGGCGTAGCGGATCATGGCCTGCGCGGCCACGCGCACCTGCGTGACGGTGCCGGGGGCCGATTCCACCGCGTCGGTCCAGAGCGTCTGGATCGAATCGAGGATGACGAGGTCGGGCCGCCGGCCGTCCTCGATCGTGGCAAGGATGTTTTCCACATTGGTTTCGGCCGCAAGCTCCACGGGAGTGGCCGCCACACCCAAGCGCTGGGCGCGCAGCCGGATCTGCGCCACCGCCTCCTCGCCGGAGACATAGACGATGCGGTGGCCCCTCGATGCGAGGGCGGCGGCGGCCTGGGTGAGCAGCGTCGATTTGCCGATGCCAGGGTCGCCGCCGACGAGCAGCGCCGAGCCGCGCACGAAGCCGCCGCCGGTCGCCCGGTCGAGTTCGCCAATGCCCGTGATGATGCGCGGCGCGTCCTCGATGTCGCCGGAAAGCGTGGTGAGCACAACGGGGCGGCCCGGCCGCGCCTTGCGCAGGGATTGCGGTCCGGCGCCGATGCCGCTGACGGTGCCTTCCTCGACCAGTGTGTTCCATTCGCCGCAGCCGTCGCATTTGCCGGCCCAGCGTGCATGCACCGTTCCGCAATTCTGGCAGACGAACTGGACGCGGGATTTGGCCATCAGCGGGACGTTCGGTGGAGGAGCGCGCTTGGAACCAAGCGTTGCAGGGATCGGCTCACAACGACTCACCTCCCAAATAATTCCGGTGATATCTCCCGCCAAGCGACGTCAGCAACTCGTAGGCGATGGTGCCGGCCGCTTCCGCTACCTGGTCGATCGGCATGTTCGGCCCGAAGAGCTCGACATGGTCACCGACCGCGACAGCGTCGGGCCCGAGCGCGGTCACGTCGAAAAGCGTCAAATCCATGGTCACACGGCCGAGTACCGGGACTTTGTGGCCGTGGATGAAGCCATGGGCGCTGCCGGCGACCGCCCGGCGCAGCGGCACGCCGGCTCCGGAGGCCGCGCGATGATAGCCGTCCGCATAGCCGACCGAGCAGACGGCCACGATGCTGTCGCGCGCAAGCGGCGTGGCCCCGTAGCTCACGGTGTCGCCTGCGCGGAGCTGGCGGACCTGCGCCACGCGCGCCTCCGCCGTCACCACCACCTGCATCGGGTTTCCATTTCCACCGGTTGGCGAACCGCCGTAAAGCGCGATACCCGGCCGGGTAAGGTCGGCCAGGAAGTCGTCGCCCAGGAATATGCCTGCGGAGTTGCAGAGGCTTGATTCAGTTTCTGGAAAAAGCACGCGAACCGCTTGAAACAATTCCAGTTGTTTGCGGCTCATGGGGTTGTCCGGCGTGTCGGCGCAGGCCAGGTGACTCATCACGAGGTTGGGGGTCAGCGCGCCGGTCAGCGCGTTCTCTTCCGCGAGCGTGCGGGCCCTTTCCAGCGTCAGGCCGAGCCGGTTCATCCCCGTGTCCACATGGACAGCGCAGGGACGTGGGTGCTCGCCGTCCCAGCCATGCGCCTCCCAAATGGAAATGTCGCTCTGCGAGTTGAGAACCGGGATCAGCCGCGCATCGTGATAAGCCGCAGCGGCCTCGACGGCGAAAAGCCCGTTGAAGACGAAGATCTGCGCCTCCGGCAGCACGGCACGCAGCGCGACGCCCTCATGCGGCAGCGCCACGAAAAAGCGCCGGCAGCCCGCCGTCCAAAGCGCTCTCGCCACGGGCTCCAGCCCTAGCCCATAGGCATCGGCCTTTACCACGGCCGCGGCCTCCGCCGGCGCGGAGCGGGCGGCGAGCAGCCGGTAGTTGGCGGCAAGCGCTGAAAGGTCGATGGTCAGGCGGCCGCCGGCCAGATGCGGCGCCGGCCCGGTGTTGGTGTAGGGCGGGCGGTGCGCCACCTACTCGAATCGCTCCGGCAGATGCGAGTCTTCGGCCAGGTCGAAGAAGCGGGTGAACTCGCCCTGGAAGCCCAGGCCGACCGTCCCCGTCGGACCGTGGCGCTGCTTGGCGATGATGACCTCGGCCTTGCCGCGCGCCTCGTTCATCTCCTGCTCCCACTTCAGATACTCGTCCGAGCCGGGCTTCGGCTCGCGGTTTTTGAGATAGTACTCCTCGCGGTAGACGAACAGAACCACGTCGGCGTCCTGCTCGATGGAGCCCGATTCACGCAGGTCCGAGAGCTGCGGCCGCTTGTCCTCCCTGCTTTCCACTTGGCGCGACAGCTGCGACAGCGCAAGGATCGGCACGCCAAGCTCCTTGGCGAGCGCCTTGAGCCCAGTGGTGATCTCGGTGATCTCCTGCACGCGGTTCTGCTGCGACTTGGCGGAAGACCCCTGCATGAGCTGCACATAGTCGATGACGATGACGTCGAGCCCGCGCTGGCGCTTGAGCCGCCTTGCCCGCGCGGCGAGCTGGGCGATGGAGATGCCGCCAGTCTGGTCGATGAAGAGCGGAATCTTCTGCATCATCTGCGCGCAGCCGACGAGCTTCTCGAACTCGGCCTCGGTGATCTCGCCGCGCCGGATTTTTGAGGAGGGGATCTCCGTCTGCTCCGAGATGATGCGCGTTGCGAGCTGCTCGGACGACATTTCGAGCGAGAAAAAGCCGACCACGCCGCCATTGGCCGCCTTGAAGGAGCCGTCCGCCTGCTGTGCAGGCTCGTAGGCTGCGGCGATGTTGAAGGCGATGTTGGTGGCGAGCGACGTCTTGCCCATGCCGGGGCGGCCGGCGATGATGACGAGATCGGATGGCTGCAACCCGCCCATGCGCCGGTCAAGATCGCGCAAGCCGGTGGCAATGCCAGAGAGGCCGCCGTCGCGCATGAAGGCCGCATTGGCCATGTCGATGGCGGTCTTGGTGGCGTCGCCGAAGCTCTCGAAGCCGCCGTCATAGCGTCCGGTCTCGGCAAGCTCGAACAGGCGGCGTTCGGCATCCTCGATCTGCGCCTGCGGCGCCATGTCAACCGGCGCATCATAGGCGATATTGACCATGTCCTCGCCGACCGTGATCAGGGCCCGCCGGATGGCCAGATCGTAGATCGCCCGGCCATAGTCGGCCGCGTTGATGATGGTCACTGCCTCCGCGGCCAGCCGCGCCAGATACTGGGCCACGGTGAGCTCGCCCACCTTCTCGTCGGCCGGCAGGAAGGTCTTTATCGTGATGGGGCTTGCGATCTTGCCCATGCGGATGAACTCGCCCGCCACCTCGTAGATCTTGCGGTGGAGCGGCTCGTAAAAATGCGTGGGCTTCAAGAAGTCCGAGACGCGGTAGAAGGCGTCGTTGTTGACGAGGATTGCGCCAAGCAGGGCTTGCTCGGCTTCGATATTGTTGGGCGCTTCCCGGTAGAGCGGTGTGTCTGCTGCATTCAGCTTGCGAACTGCGTCGGCCATTGCGTTTCCGTATCTAAATGGCTGCCGGAAAACAGCGGCACGGTCCGGCGCCCCCAAGTCGGTCTGTCCTAGACTCTTCCCGCCCGTCTTTTAAGCCGGCTTTCGAGCAATCCGGCCGATGCACACGATATCCACACTGCACCCGCCCGCAGCCGGGAAAAAAGCCGTTCGGCCTTCTTCCCGGTTGACAGCGAATCGCAACGCTTCTGATTATATTCCTATTCGGCCGCGTCCGGAAATGCCGCGCCGCCCGTTGCGGTGAGCCGCCGCTCGACCTCGATCATATAGTCGCGGGTGACCGGCAAAGCCTCGCGGCGCTTGGTGATCTGGATCTGGAAGTTCACCATGTCCTGCCAGCGGAACGAGGCTTCCGAGCCGGCCAGATAGAATTCCCACATGCGCGCGAAGCGCTCGTCATAGATCTCCACCGCCTTGGCCCGGTTCGCCATGAAGCGCTCGCGCCAGGCCTTCAGCGTCTCGGCATAGTGCAGGCGCAGGATCTCGACGTCCGTGATTATCAGGCCCGCTTTCTCGATGGCAGGCACGACCTCCGACAGGGCAGGGATATAGCCGCCCGGGAAGATGTATTTGCGGATGAAGGCGTTGGTCACCGACGGGCCCGAGGTGCGGCCGATCGTGTGCAGCAGCATGACGCCGTCATCGGCGAGGAGCTGGGCGCATTTTTCAAAGAAAGTGCGGTAGTGGTTGATGCCCACATGCTCGAACATGCCGACCGAGACGATGCGGTCGAACGGGCCCGTCAGCGCCCTGTAGTCGGCGATCTCGAACCGCGCTTTGTCGGCAAGGCCCGATTCGCGGGCCCGCCTCTGGGCAACCGCATGCTGTTCCTGCGAGAGCGTGACGCCCAGAACGCTGGCGTTGAATGTGCGCGCAATGTCCAGGCCGAGACCGCCCCAGCCTGAGCCGATATCCAGCACTTTCTGGCCGGGCTGCAGCGCAAGCTTCGCCATGATGTGGCGCTTCTTCAGCCGCTGCGCTTCTTCGAGCGAAATGCCGGGGTCGGGATAGTAGGCGCAGGAATACTGCATGTCCTCGTCGAGGAAGAGTCTGTACATCTCGCCCGAGAGGTCATAATGCCGCTGCACGTTGCGCTTGGAGCGGCTGGCCGGGTTGTACTGGTGCAGGCGGCGGAAGACATAGCGGACGCCTTCACCGAGCTTCATCACGAGAGCTTCCTTCCCGCCCCGCTCGAAGTTCTGATAGGTGATCTTCAAGAGGCCGAGGACGTCGCCTTCGAGGAAGTCCATTTCCCCGTCCATATAGGCCTCCGGCACCGCCAGCATGGGGTCGAGCGCGATGGCGCGCTCGGCGCGGCGGGAGTGGATGACGACATGCACCGGCTCGCCGGAGCCGTCGCCGAAGCGGTGCACCTGGCCGTCGGCGTCCGTGATGTTCAAGGACCCGGCCTGCACGAGGCGTGAGACGAAATTTTTCAGCAGAGGATTCATCGCAGCCCCCCTTGGGAAGGTGCGATTATGTATCAGATGGTTTGCAGTTGAAAAGACTTTGGCTTTTCCGAGGCAATCGGTGGGGGCGACTCTCCTGACAAAGCCTAAGCGGTTGCAGTTCCAAGGAAAACGGCGTTGCCTTTTGCTCGGCCGGTCGCGGCGGTAGGTTGGTTCAATATTTCTCAAACATTGGATCAGCGTACCAACGGTGCTGAGCCGACAAAAAAGCCCGGCACTTGGCCGGGCTTTTTGATTCTGGAAACGAGAGCCTTCAGGCGTTCTCCTCGCGGCTTTCGCCTTCCTCGCCTCCGAACTCGGCCTCCGGATCAAAGAACGCGTCGGGACGGGCGCTCTCGTTGATCTCCTCCCCATAGATGGCCTCGGCCGAATCAAGCGTTTCGCCGCGCGCCTGGCGCTCGGCCTCGTCCGCGGAGCGGGCGATGTTGAGCGTGATGGTCGCGACGACCTCGGGATGCAGCACGATCGCCACATTGGTGATGCCGATGGCCTTTATAGGCTGGTTCAGGTCGACCTGGTTGCGGTTGATCCTGAAGCCTTCGGACGCCAGGACTTCGGCGATGTCCCGCGGGGAGACGGAGCCGTAGAGCTGGCCGGTTTCCGCCGCGGAGCGGACGACGATGAAGCTCTTGCCGTCGAGCTTCTCGGCGACGGTCTCGGCTTCCTTCTTGCGCTCCAGATTGCGCGCCTCGAGCTCGACGCGCTGCGATTCGAACTTCTTGCGGTTGGCTTCGTTGGCGCGCAGGGCCTTGCCCTGCGGCAGCAGGAAATTGCGCGCAAAGCCGTCCTTGACCCGCACGACCTCGCCCATTTGGCCGAGACGCGGGATGCGTTCCAGGAGAATGACTTCCATTGTTCCGTTTCCTTCTCTTGCCCAGCACCCGGGCATCAAACCTTGGCAGGGCAGGAAACGGGAGCCGTCAGGCTGGTTCGCTGTCCTGCCGCATGAGGCAGTTAGGGACGTTTCGCCCAACTCGGGATTTTTCGACACCCTCGTTCCGCGCCCGTCGCGGGGAGGGGGTGCGGGCGCTTCAGGAAGGCGCCCGCCGCCGGTCACTTCACCACGTAAGGCAGAAGACCGAGGAAACGGGCGCGCTTGATGGCGCGCGCGAGCTCGCGCTGCTTCTTCTGGCTCACCGCCGTGATGCGGGACGGCACGATCTTGCCGCGCTCGGAAATGTAGCGCTGCAGGAGTTTGACGTCCTTGTAGTCGATCTTCGGCGCGTTGGCGCCTGAGAAGGGGCAGGTCTTGCGGCGGCGGTGGAAGGGGCGCCGGGTCGGGATCTGATTGATGTCAACCATCACGCGTCTCCACTATTGTCTTCGCGCGGACGGCGCGGGCGATCATCGTCGCGCGGACGGCGCGGGCCACGGTCGTCGAAGTCGCGGCGGGGGCCGCGGTCGCCACGGTCCCCACGGTCGCCGCGCTCGCGGTCACGGTCGTCGCGGCGCTGCATCATGGCCGAGGGGCCTTCCTCATGCGCGTCGACGCGGATGGTGATGAAGCGCAGCACGTCCTCCGACAGGCCCATCTGCCGCTCCATCTCCTTCACGGCATCCGCCGGCGCGTCGAGATCCATGAGCGTGAAATAGGCCTTGCGGTTCTTCTTGATGCGGTATGCGAGGGATTTCACCCCCCAGTTCTCCACCCGGCCGATCTTGCCGCCGCCGTTCTCGATAACGCCCTTGTACTGCTCAAGAAGCGCATCGACCTGCTGCTGCGAGAGGTCCTGCCGGGCAAGAAATATGTGTTCGTAGAGAGCCATTCTCTTGCCTTTCTCCAATTCCTCTGCCCGGCACCAGCGGCTAAAGCCTCAGCGACTTCTCTTGCCCGGGAGTTTGCCCGGCCGAAGAAAGGCGCGTGTTCGAGACGGTCGAGAGCGGAGACACGGGAGGCGGAAGCCTTTGCTTCGCAGCGGGCGTTTTCACGCCCGGCCCTCCGTTCAGCCCCCAACTGGGACCGGCAGATCGCGCGCTTATACAGGCTTTTGGCCCGGATGCAAGCGTTGCGGCCGCGGTCAACCAGCGCGCCGCTCGCTGTCGAGCATCGCCATATGCGCCTGCGCGTAGCGCTCGCCCTTAACCGCATCAGGCGGAACAGCCTGCTCAATGGTGGCGAGGTCCTCGGCCGTGAGCTCAAGCGCCAACGCTCCCAGTGCCTCGTTCAGCCGGTCGCGCCTGCGGGCGCCGATCAGCGGGAAGATATCGTCCCCCTGCGCCAGCACCCAGGCGATGGCAATCTGCGCCACGGTGACGCCGCGTGCCTCGGCAATGCCGCGCAGCGCGTCCACCAGGGCGAGGTTCTGTTCGACGTTCCCGGGCTGGAAGCGGGGGCTCTGGTAGCGGAAATCACCCGGCGCTGCCTTGTCCGCTCTCCAGTGCCCGCTGATCAGCCCGCGCGAAAGAACGCCATAGGCGGTAATGCCGATGCCTAGTTCGCGGCAGGTCTGCAGGATGCCGTCCTCGATGCCGCGCGATATGAGCGAATATTCGATCTGAAGGTCGCTTATGGCATGGACCGCATTGGCCCGCCGGATTGTTTCCTCGCCCATCTCGGAGAGGCCGATCTGGCGGACATACCCCGCCTGGACGAGATCTGCGATAGCGCCGATCGTGTCCTCGATGGGGACGGCCGGGTCGAGCCGCGATGGCCTGTAGATATCGATATAGTCGACACCGAGCCGGCGCAGGGAATAGGCGGCGGCCGTCTTCACCGCCTGTGGGCGCGCATCGTAGCCCACCCATTCGCCTGAAGGTGCGCGCTGGCCGCCGAACTTCACGCTGATGATGACCTCGTCGCGAGGCCGGCCTTGCAGCGCCTCGGCGATGAGCATTTCGTTGTGGCCCATGCCGTAGAAATCGCCGGTGTCGAGCAGATTGATGCCCGCGTCAAGCGCGGCATGGATTGTGGCCAGGCTCTCCTGGCGGTCGGCGGGGCCGTAAAGGTCGGACATTCCCATGCAGCCCAAACCGATTTTGGAGACGGCGGGACCGGTGCTGCCGAGTGAACGCTTATGCATTTGTTAGCCCTCATGTTGCTGGTGCGGGCAGAAGCTATGAAATTCTCCGTTGTGCGATAATATGGGCAGAGCAGAATGGACTGTTCGGATATGCGCACAAAGCCAGACAGAAACATCGCTTACTTGACAGCCTTTGCGGCGGTCGCCCAGCATCGCAGCTTCCGCCGCGCCGCGGCGCTGCAAGGGGTATCAGCCTCAACGCTGAGCGAGGCGGTGAGGGCGCTCGAAGGGCAACTGGGCGTCCGTCTTCTCAACCGCACGACCCGCAGTGTCGCGCCCACGGAAGCGGGCGCGAAACTCCTTGCCCGCCTCGCGCCCTCTCTGGCCGATATCGCCGAAGCCGTGGACGAGATCACAGGCGAAGGCGGCGAACCGGCGGGCACGCTGCGCATCAATGCGCCGCCGCCCGCCATCGAGCTTGTGCTGGCGCCGATCGCCGCCGGCTTCTTAAAAGCCTATCCGAAGGTGCGGTTGGAGATCGTCGCCGAGGCGAACCTAATTGACATCGTGAAGGAAGGTTATGATGCGGGCGTCCGCTGGGGGGAGGACCTTGCCCAGGACATGATCCCCGTCCGGCTCGGCCCGCCTCAGCGTTACGTCGTCGTGGCAGCGCCCGAGCTGTTACAGAGACATGGTGCTCCCAAGACCCCGCGGGACCTCGTCGACTACCCATGCATCCGCCTGCGTTACCCGAATGGCGTCACGCCCGTATGGGAGTTCGAGCGGGGCGGCGAGACGATCCGGCTCGACCCGCCCGCGCGCCTTACCGCCACCAATGTCTCGGTGCAGAAACAGGCGGCAGTCGCGGGCGTCGGTGTTTGGATCACCTTCGAGGACTATGTGCGCGACGATATTGCCGCCGGGCGGCTCTCGACGGTGCTGGAAGAATGGTGCCCGCCCTTTCCCGGCCCTTTTCTCTATCACCCAAGCCGGCGCCAGATTCGCCCCGCTCTTCGCGCCTTCATCGACCACGTGCACAAGGTCGCAAGATGAGCCTCCGGCTCGATTGCTTGCATTCGAACACTGTCCTTAAGTTCCACTAGAGCAAGGGCGGGTAAGGTTCTGCGTCGGTCAAGCATCCGGGAGAAGAGCATGCGTATTTCGGGATTGATACCCTTGTTGATTGTTCCTCTGGCCGTCCCGTTGTCCCTGGCCGCACAGGCGCAAAGCTTCGACTGCGCAAAGGCCGACACGGATGCCGAATGGGCCATCTGCAACACGCCCGAGCTTGCCAAGCTGGACGAGGAACTGGCCAAGACCTACCGCCAGCTTCTGGACTCGGCAAAGGAAGGCTCGGATTTCCGAAAGGATGTCGTGCAACTGCAGACCTCCTGGGTCCACGGCAATCGCGACCTGTGCCGCGGCGACGTCAGCTGCCTGATGGACGCCTACAATACCATATCCGCCGCCCTGCCGGCACTGTCGCCCGACAGCCCGGCAAACCCGGCGCAGCAGCCAGCATATGCCATTGTTCCCGACTGCAGCGCGCCGGCCGATGTGCCGAACAACAACCTTTCCGTGGCCGCTTACAACAAGACCGTGTGTGCCAATCGAGAGCTGCTGGGGAAAGTGCGACAGATCGACGGAATTGCGCGGCAGCTGAGCTCCAGCCTGCCGACGCGCTGGAAGGCGGCCTTCGACGCGCAGCAATCCGCCTTCGCGGGGACGCCCAATATGTGCAATCCGGACGAGGGGCCGGGGCTCGAGCGGTGTCTCGCCGAGGCTATAGAGCAGCGGCTGGAGGACGTCAGGAATCTGGCCGCGCATCTGGAAAAGCCGCTTCCGCCCTGCAAATCTTCCGAGCTCATCATCAAGGACAGTGACATGGGCGACGGCGGAATGTCCCAGGCCCTGGGCGTCTATCTCCTCGAGCATGGCGGCACGGATGCCTGCGCGCTGCGCGGCTACCCGGCGATCTCCGTCTTGGACGGCAAGGGCACGGAGCAACCCACTTATGCCGACTATTCCGGCGGCACGTATTTCTCGAACCTGCCGGTGCCGCCGCTGCCCGTGATCCTGTCGCCGACGAGCAGGACGGCCTGGTTCGCCATCCACACGGCGAGCGCCTGCGATCCAAGCTCGGGCCCGTTCAAGGTGAAAGTTGCTCTTCCGCACTCGCAGGAGTGGCTGCGCACGCTCGATTTTCCCAACGCCACCTGCCCGCAGCTTACGGTTACTCCCATTGCCGCGATGTCGGTGCTTCTGTCCTCGATATATTGACGGGGAGCCCGCGCATCATGTCTTCAGCCGGTATCCCGTCTTGAAGATCCACCAGACGAGCACGAGGCATATCACGAGGAAGACCGTGATCATGGCGATGCTGATGCCGATATTCACATCCGCCGTCTCGTAGAAGCTCCAGCGGAAGCCGCTGACGAGGTAGAGCACGGGATTGAACAGGGTCAGGGTCCTCCAGAATTCCGGCAGCATGTCGATGGAATAGAAGGAGCCGCCGAGGAAGACGAGCGGGGTGACGATCAGAAGCGGGATCAGCTGCAGCTTCTCGAAATTATCGGCCCAGATGCCGATGATGAATCCGAACAGGCTGAAGGTGACGGCCGTCAGCACCAGGAAGAAGATCATCCAGAAGGGATGGCGTATCTCGATGGGAACGAAGAGATGCGCGGTGGCCAGGATGATGACGCCGAGAATCAGCGACTTGGTGGCCGCCGCTCCCACATAGCCGAGCACGATCTCCACGAAGGAGATCGGCGCGGAGAGCACCTCGTAGATTGTGCCGACGAATTTCGGGAAATAGATGCCGAAGGAGGCGTTGGAGATCGAGTTCTGCAGGAGCGTCAGCATCATCAGGCCGGGCACGATGAAGGCGCCGTACTGCACCCCGTCGACCTCCTCGATGCGCCCGCCGATCGCCGCGCCGAAGACCACGAAATACAGGGAGGTTGAAAGCACGGGCGAGACGACGCTCTGCAGGATCGTGCGCCTCATCCGCGCCATCTCGAAGATGTAGATGGCTTTGACGGCTTCGAAATTCACCGCGCTTCCTCCACTAGGCTGACGAAAATATCCTCGAGCGAACTCTGCTCGGTATCGAGGTCCTTCACCGCTATGCCGGCCCGGTTGAGGTCGGCGAGAAGCGAACCGATGCCGGTGCGCGCAGCCTGGCTGTCGTAGCGGTAGACCAGCCGGCGGCCATCGTCCTCGACCTGGAGATCGTAGGGGGCGAGGGCCTCCGGCAGGCTGGCGAGCGTATCCTGGAGTTCCAGCGTGAGCTGCTTTTTGCCGAGCTTGCGCATCAGCTCGGTCTTGTTCTCCACGAGGATCAGCCGGCCCTTGTTGATGACGCCCACCCGGTCGGCGATCTCTTCCGCCTCCTCGATATAGTGAGTGGTGAGGATGATGGTGACGCCGGTCTCCCGCATCTGCCGGACGAGCTGCCACATATCCTTGCGCAATTCCACGTCCACTCCCGCCGTGGGCTCGTCGAGGAACAGGATCTTGGGCTCGTGCGCCAGCGCCTTGGCAATCATGACGCGCCGCTTCATGCCGCCCGAAAGCTGCATGATCTTGTTGTCCTTCTTGTCCCAGAGCGACAGGTCCTTCAGGAGGCGCTCGCAGAGCGCCGGGTCGGGCTTCCTGCCGAACAGGCCGCGGCTGTAATTGACAGTGTCCCACACGGTCTCGAAGGTTTCGACGTGAAGTTCCTGCGGCACGAGCCCGATCAGCTGCCGGGCGGCGCGGAAATCGGTGACGATGTCGTGGCCCTGGACGGTGACGGTGCCTGTGGTGGGCTTCACGATCCCGCAGATAATGGAGATCAAGGTGGTTTTGCCCGCCCCGTTGGGCCCGAGAAGCGCCAGGATCTCGCCATTGAGGATGTCGAGATTGACGTCGTGCAGGGCGGTGAAGCCGGAGCCATAAACTTTGGATAGATTGGAAATGGAAATGGCGTGCTGCATGGAAAACCGTCGCGAGGAGCAGGAAAGGATTTCTTACACGCCCAGGCTGAACGCGGCGAACGGCGCCCGGGCCAAAGCCGGCCAGATATAGGCAAGTTCATCCCGCCTTGCCATAGCCGTCCCGCCCGGCCAGACACTTCTCCTGACACTGCAGCGGAGGAGCGGTGAGGGCGGGCAAGAGGCTTGACGCGGGCGGGCTGTTGCGTCACCACCTGCGCCCCAAGATGCATATTTCTGGGAGCCGCCGATGACCATCGCCTTCACCTTTCCCGGCCAAGGCAGCCAGTCCGTCGGCATGGGCAAGGATCTGGCCGAGGCTTTCCCCGAGGCGCGCGCGGTGTTCGAGGAGGTGGACGCGGCGCTGGACCAGCCCCTGTCGCGGCTGATGTGGGAGGGGCCGGAGGAGGAACTCACCCTCACCGCCAATGCCCAGCCGGCGCTGATGGCCGTCTCCCTTGCCACGATCAGGGTCATGGAGAAGGCGGGGGGGGGGGGGGGGCGGGGGGGGGGGGGTGTAGCCGGCCCCACGCAGGGGGGATAATAAGAGCAGGACGCGGCCGGGAAGGTGTAACGGTACGAGAAAACAG
>NZ_JAPSLH010000007.1:0-22076 GCF_031180965.1 Chelativorans sp. | reverse complement strand
CCGTCTCCCTTGCCACGATCAGGGTCATGGAGAAGGCGGGCCTCGCGCTCGGCCGGAGGGTAGCCTATGTCGCCGGCCACTCGCTGGGCGAATATTCGGCCCTTGCCGCTGCCGGCATGTTTTCCCTTTCCGACACGGCGCGGCTCCTGCGCATCCGCGGCAATGCCATGCAGGCCGCCGTTCCCGTGGGCGAAGGCGCCATGGCAGCCATCATCGGCCTTGATACCGCCGACGTGGAGGCGGTCTGTTCGCAGGTGGCGGCGGCCGGCTCAGTCTGCCAGATCGCCAATGACAATGGTGGCGGGCAACTCGTGATTTCCGGCGCCAGGGTGTCGGTGGAAGAGGCCGCTCGGCTTGCCACCGAGCGCGGCGCCAAGCGCGCCATCATGCTGCCGGTATCCGCTCCGTTCCATTCGGCGCTGATGGCGCCCGCGGCCGAACGGATGCGCGAAGCTCTGGCCGAGGTAGCAAAGCATGCTCCCGCCGTGCCGGTCGTGGCAAATGTCAGCGTCAGCCCCCTTACCGATCCCGACGAGATCGCCGCGCGCCTCGTCGAGCAGGTGACCGGCCGCGTGCGCTGGCGTGAGACCGTGGAATGGTTCGCCGGCAACGGCGTGGACACGCTTTACGAGATCGGCTCCGGCAAGGTGCTCACCGGTCTTGCCCGCCGCATCAATCGCGAGCTGAACGCCGTCGCCGTCAACACGCCAGCCGATATCGAGAGCGCGCTCAAGGCGCTGCTGTAGGACTGCTAAATTTGAAGAGGGATACGCCATGTTTGATCTCACCGGCCGCAAGGCGCTTGTGACGGGAGCTTCCGGCGGCATCGGCGAGGCGATTGCCCGCATGCTGCACAAGCAGGGCGCGGTCGTAGGCCTGCACGGCACGAGGGTGGAGCGGCTGGAGGCTCTTGCCGGCGAACTCGGCGAGCGCACGAAGATCTTCCCGGCGAATCTTGCCGACCGCAATGAGGTCAAGGATCTGGCCGCCAAGGCCGAATCGGAGCTTCAAGGCGTGGACATTCTGGTCAACAATGCGGGCATCACACGGGACGGCCTGTTCGTCCGCATGGGCGATGAGGATTGGGACGCCGTTCTGGAGACCAACCTTACCGCCGCCTTCCGCCTCACCCGCGAGCTGACGCATCCGATGATGCGCCGGCGCTGGGGCCGCATCATCAACATCTCCTCGGTCGTGGGAGTGACGGGCAATCCCGGCCAGGCGAACTACTGCGCCTCCAAGGCCGGCCTGATCGGCTTTTCCAAGTCGCTCGCGCAGGAGATCGCCAGCCGCAACATCACCGTCAACTGCGTGGCTCCGGGCTTCATCGAGACCGCCATGACCGACAAGCTGAACGAGAAGCAGCGCGATGCGATTATGGGTGCCATTCCGATGAAGCGCATGGGGTCGGGCGACGAGATCGCCTCGGCCGTGGTCTATCTCGCCTCCAACGAGGCCGCCTATGTGACCGGCCAGACCATCCATGTGAACGGCGGAATGCTGATGGTCTGATGCGCTTCCGCGGGGCGTGTCATGCTCGTGATCGAGACGCGGCGCTGTGCCCTGCGTGACTTCCTGCCGGAAGACGAGGCAGCGTTCGCTGCCTACCAGCGCGATCCGCGCTTCGCTGCCGCTAGGGAGGAAGCGGGGCAGGAGGCGGCGGACCCGGCATGGCTCCTGCGTCTTTTCGCTGAGTGGGCGGCGGAAGAACCACGGCTCAACTTTCAGCTTGCGGTTATCGACCGCGCCGATGGCGCGCTCATCGGCTGCGCCGGGTTGCGCACGAAAGACTGTGCCGAAGGACAGGGGGAGCTAGGGATCGAGCTGGCGGCTGACTACTGGAGCCGGCACGGCTTGGCGCTTGAGATCGCCCGCGCGCTGATTGACTTCGGCTTATCCCGGCTCGCGCTGTCCGAGATAGTCGGCATCACGACTTACCGGAACCGCAAGGCCGCACGTCTCGCGGCTTTCCTGGGTGGCAGGCTGGAAGAGGCGCCCGCGGGCGGCGCAGTCTGGCGATTCGAAAAAAGCGCGATCGGAAGCTGAGGTGGCGAGCCGTGTCGCTGGCCGCCCTCACCCTATGGCATGAGATTGTGCGGGGAAAACTGCGGCGGGGGCGAAGAACCGGGTGCGCAGCGGGGCGGCATCGACAAAGCCGTTGATCCGGCCATCTTTTCAGCTTGATTAGCGTCAAGCCTGCCGCTAACGAAGACCGGAAATTCATGAAGTCGAGGGTTCTCACATGAGTGATACTGCAGAGCGCGTCAAGAAAATCGTTGTCGAGCATCTCGGCGTTGATGCCGACAAGGTGACCGAGCAGGCCAGCTTCATCGACGATCTGGGCGCGGACAGCCTCGACACTGTTGAGCTGGTCATGGCGTTCGAGGAAGAGTTCGGCGTCGAAATCCCCGACGATGCGGCCGAGACGATCCTGACGGTCGGCGACGCGGTGAAGTACATCGAAAAGGCCACCGCCGCCTGAGGCCGCGCTTGACGCAGCGAAAAGGCGGGCAATCCAGAGCATGAGACGCGTCGTCGTCACCGGCATCGGGCTTCTTTCGCCACTCGGCCTCGGCGCCGAGCAGGGCTGGAAGAAGCTGCTCGCCGGGAAAAGCGGCGCCAGGCGCATCGACACGTTCGAGGTCGATGACCTGCCCTGCAAGATCGCCAATGTCATTCCCCGCGAGGGGGAAGACGCGTTCGATCCCGAGGCGGTTCTTGAGCCGCGCGAGCTGCGCAAGATCAGCGACTTCATCACCTATGGCATCACGGCGGCCGACCAGGCGCTGGCCGATTCCGGCTGGGAGCCGAAGACGGAGGAGGACCGCTGCGCCACCGGCGTCCTGATCGGCTCCGGGATCGGCGGCCTCGACGGCATAGCCGAGAACGCGATCATCCTGCGCGAGCGCGGGCCGCGCCGCATCAGCCCGTTCTTTATTCCCGGCAACATCATCAATCTCGTCTCAGGGCAGGTATCCATCCGGCACGGGCTCAAGGGGCCGAACCACGCCGTGGTCACCGCCTGCTCGACCGGCGCGCACGCCATCGGCGATGCCTCCCGGCTGATCATGCTGGGCGACGCCGATGTGATGCTGGCTGGCGGCGCGGAAGCCCCGGTCACCCGTCTTTCCATCGCCGGCTTCTCGGCCTGCAAGGCGCTCTCTACCAGCTTCAACGACACGCCGGAAAAGGCTTCCCGACCCTATGACCGGGACCGCGATGGCTTCGTCATGGGCGAGGGCGCGGGCGTTCTCGTCCTCGAGGAACTGGAACATGCCAAGGCGCGCGGAGCCAAGATCTATGCCGAGGTGGTTGGCTACGGGTTGACCGGCGATGCCTATCACATAACCGCTCCCTCGGAGGATGGCGACGGCGCCTTCCGCTGCATGAGCGCAGCCATCAAGCGGGCCGGGCTAACGCCCGCCGACATCGACTACATCAATGCCCATGGCACCTCGACCATGGCGGACACCATTGAGCTCAAGGCAGTCGAACGCCTCGTTGGCAACGCCGCCGGCAAGGTTTCGATGTCGTCGACGAAGTCCTCGATCGGCCACCTCCTTGGCGCCGCGGGCGCCGCCGAGGCCATCTTCTCGGTCCTGGCGATCCGCGACAATGTCGCCCCGCCCACCATCAATCTCGACAATCCCGAGGTGGAGACGGCCATCGACCTCGTACCGAACAAGGCGCGCGAGCGCCGCATAGATGTCGCCCTGTCCAACTCCTTCGGTTTTGGCGGCACCAACGCCTCGCTGGTCTTCCGTCGCTACGTGGCCTGATCCACGGCTTTCTGCGCTCAATCTGCCGGAAAAATGACGCGATTCTCGTCCACATCGTGTAATGATTCCGCAACGACAAGAACGCGCATCGCGCGCCAATGGGGATTCGGGCGAGTTGGATAGACGGGTGGATCAGTCTTCAAGAACTGTCGCTTTGCGGTCGGAGCGGGAGACGCTTCGGCCCAAGCAGGGCACGCCGCCGCCGCCGAGGCGGTCACGCCAGTCGCGAAACCAGTTCGTCATATTCCTGAATTTCGTCATCTCCGCTATCGTGTTCGTGCTCGTCGTGGCGGGGATGGTCTTCTATTTCGGTAAGCGGACCTTTGACGGCCCCGGGCCGGCGACCACTGCGGAGACGATCCTGATTAAGCCGAATACCGGCGTGCGCGATATCGCTGCCCAGTTGGAGAACAACGGCCTCATCAGCGACGCGCGCATCTTCCTTGTCGGGCTGCGCGTGCATGGCGCCGACAGCAGGCTCAAGGCCGGTGAGTACGAGGTTAAGCCCGGCGCTTCCATGCGCGAGATCATGGAGCTTCTGGAAAGCGGCAAGTCCATCCTCTATTCGCTAACCATTCCGGAAGGCCTTACAGTGGCCCAGGTCTTCGACCGCATCGCCAAGACGGAGGAGCTGTCCGGCGACATGCCGGCGGAAATGCCGCCCGAGGGCAGCCTCGCCGCCGATACGCTGCGCTTCACACGTGGGCTCGCGCGCAAGGACGTCGTGGCGCGGCTCATGGCTGACCAGGAAGAGATGGTGAAGAGCATTTGGGAGCGCCGCGCGCCCGACCTGCCGCTCAAGGACATCAACGAGTTCGTGACGCTCGCTTCCATCGTCGAGAAGGAGACGGGCCGCTCCGACGAGCGTTCGCGCGTGGCCGCCGTGTTCGTGAACAGGCTGAAGCGGGGCATGCGCCTGCAATCCGATCCCACCGTCATCTATGGCTTGTTCGGCGGCGCGGGAAAACCGGCCGACCGGCCGATCTACCGATCCGATCTCGACAAGAAGACGCCCTACAACACTTATCTGATCGACGGGCTTCCGCCGACGCCGATCGCCAATCCGGGCCGCGCGGCGCTGGAGGCAGTGGCGAACCCATCGCGCACGGAAGAGCTTTACTTTGTCGCCGACGGCAATGGCGGGCACGTTTTCGCCACCTCCCTGAACGAGCACAATCAAAATGTCGCGCGCTGGCGCAGGATAGAGCGGGAGAGGGCCGCCGCGGCGGCGGCCGCAACGCCCGCTTCGGCCGAAGGTGGGTCTGCCCAAAGCGAAGGCGGAGAGCAGAGCGCGAATTGACCGCGCCTGCGTGCGCGAAAAGGGCCGGGCGGGTAGGGTATGACATTGCAGAGCATGACGGGGTTTGCCCGCGCGTCCCTTGAGGACGGTGTGGCGTCCGTGACATGGGAGCTGAGGTCCGTCAACGGCCGCAGCCTTGAAGCGCGCCTGCGCCTGCCGCCCGGCTATGAGAGGCTCGAACAGCCTGCAAAGCAGCGCTTTGCGAAGCATTTCTCACGTGGAAACATCCAGGCGAATTTTTCGGTGACGCGCGGGGCCGCGCTTCGCCGGCCGGTGGTCGACGAGGAGTTCCTGGCTGAGCTGGCGCGCCTCGCCCGGCGGCTGCAGGAGGAGCATGGCGCCGCGCCTGCGCGAGCGGACGGGCTGCTCGCGCTGCGCGGCGTGATGGACCTGCCCGATACGGGCATCGACGAGGAGGCGGGCGCGAGATTGGAGGCGCTCGCGCTCGCCGCCCTCGACACGGCGCTCGAGGACCTGGCCGCCGCCCGCCGCCAGGAAGGAGCATCGCTCCGGACTGTCCTCCAAGACCAGCTTTCGGCCATAGAAGCGCTGACGTTGAAGGCCGAGGCGGATCCCTCGCGCGAGCCCGCCAGCATACGCCAGCGGCTGCAGGAGCAGGTGAAACTGCTGATGGACGCGGCGCCGTCGCTCGATGAGGCCCGCCTGCACCAGGAGGCGGCCTTCCTTGCCGCCAAGTCCGATATCCGCGAGGAGATCGACCGGCTGAAGACGCATATCGCCGCTGCCCGAGCCCTGCTTGAGGCCGGCGGACCGGTTGGGCGCAAGCTCGATTTCCTTGCACAGGAATTTAACCGGGAATCGAATACGCTCTGCTCGAAATCCAGTGCTTCCTCCGTGACGGCGATCGGTCTCGAACTGAAGGCGGTCGTCGATCAGTTCCGGGAGCAGGTGCAGAATCTGGAGTAGGAATGCAGCCCGCCGCGCAATCCGCCGCTATCCGCCGCCGGGGAGTGATGCTGGTCCTTTCCTCGCCCTCGGGCGCGGGGAAGTCGACTATCGCGCGTAGCCTGCTCGAGAATGACGGCGAATTCGAGCTTTCGGTGAGCGTCACGACGCGCCCGCGGCGCGCCAGCGAGATCGAGGGCGTCCACTACCACTTCAAGACCAAGCGCGAGTTCGAGATGCTGCGCGACGGCGGCGACCTTCTCGAATGGGCCGAGGTGCACGGGAACTGCTACGGCACGCCGCGCAAGCCGGTGGAAGAGGCGATCGCCGGCGGAAGGGACATGCTCTTCGACATCGACTGGCAGGGGGCCGCGCAGCTGCGCGAGAAAGTGCCCGACGATATCGTTTCCGTCTTCATCCTGCCGCCGACCATGAGGGAACTCCTGGCGCGCCTGACGAGGCGGGCCGAGGATACGCCCGACATCATCGAGCGGCGGCTGAGGAATGCGCATCGCGAGATCGAGCAGTGGCGGGACTATGACTATGTCGTCATCAATGACGACCTGACCCGCGCCTTCAACTCCGTGCGTGCCATCGTGGCAGCCGAACGCCTGCGGCGCGAGCGCCGCCCGGGGCTGGAGGATTTTGTGGCCGGGCTGCTCTCGGAAACGCCGGTATAAGCCTTCACCGCTTCGTGGGCTTATAGCTCCCGCGCGAGCCGCGCGAATTCCTCCACCGAGAGGGTTTCGGCACGACGTGTGCCGTCGATGCCGACTTTTTCCAGAAGAGCTTCGCCGCCGAGCGATTTCAGGCTCTGCCGCAGCATCTTGCGGCGCTGGCCGAAGGCCGCTTCGGTGACCCGCGCGAGTTTCGCCGCGTCGACGGGAAGGGGCTCCCTTCGCGGCACGATCCGCACGACCGAGGAGGTCACCTTGGGCGCCGGGGTGAAGGCCTGCGGCGGGACGTCGAAAGCTATGCGCGCCTCCGTGCGCCAGCCGGCGAGGACGCCGAGCCGCCCATAGTGGCTGCTGGCCGGGTTCGCGACGATCCGCTCCGCCACCTCGCGCTGGAACATCAGCGTCATGGATTCGTAGAATGGCGGCCAGCGTTCCGGCGTCAGCCAGCGGATCAGAAGCTCGGTGCCGATATTGTAGGGCAGGTTGGCGACGATCTTCACCGCCTCCGTCTCGCCTGCCAGCGCCGCGAAATCCGTCTTCAACGCGTCTCCCGCGACGATCTCCAGCCGGCCGGGATAATGCGCCGCGATCTGCTCCAGCGCAGCGATGCAGCGCTCGTCTCGCTCGATCGCCACCACGCGCGCCGCGCCCTCCATCAGCAGTGCCCGCGTGAGCCCGCCGGGGCCGGGCCCCACCTCGATCACGGTCGCCCCGTCGAGCCTTTCTGCCGTGCGCGCGATGCGGCGGGTGAGATTGAGGTCGAGAAGGAAGTTCTGGCCGAGCGCCTTCCTGGCGAAAAGCCCGTGCCGCTCGATCACCTCGCGCAGCGGCGGCAGCCCGTCCATGCTCATGCGGAACGCTTCGCGGCGTTGTCGGCGAGAAGCCGGGCAAGCTTGATGGCGGCGATCAGACTGTCCGGCCGCGCGACGCCCTTTCCCGCAATGTCGAAGGCGGTGCCGTGATCGGGCGAGGTGCGGATGAAGGGAAGGCCCAAGGTCACGTTTACCGTCTCGTCGAAAGCGATGGTCTTCACAGGGATGAGCGCCTGGTCGTGATACATGCAAAGCGCGGCGTCGTAGTTCCGGCGCGCGGCGGCGTGGAACATGGTGTCGGCAGGGAGCGGCCCGAATGCATCGATGCCTCGCTTGCGCAGCGCTTCGATAGCCGGCGCGATGATCTCGGCGTCCTCCTTCCCCATGGATCCGCCTTCGCCCGCATGCGGGTTGAGCCCGGCCACGGCGAGGCGCGGAGAGGGGATCGCGAAGCGCTCTACAAGCTCGCGCGCAACGATCTCGCCCGCCGTCTGGATCATCCCCGCTGTGAGGCTCCGCGGCACCTCGGCAAGCGCCTGATGCACGGTGACGGGCACGGTCCGCAATTCCGGGCCCGCCAGCATCATGATGGGGGTGGCGGGCCGGCCGGCCGCCTCCTCGGCAAGATGGCCCAGGAACTCCGTATGCCCGGGGAAGCCGAAGCCGGCATCGTAAAGCGGCTTCTTGGCGATCGGGCAGGTGACGACGGCGGCTGCTCGCCCGGCAAGCGTATCCTCCACGCCGCGCCGGATCGCCTCGATCACGCCGGCGGCATTGGCCCCGGACGGAATGCCCGGCGTGTCGGCGAAGCGGTTCTCAAGCGGCAGGACGGGGAGGGCGGCGTCGAAACGGCCGGCCGCTTGCGCCGCGTCGGCTTCCACCATCGGGACGTCGACGCCGAGCCGGCGCGCCCGTGCGACAAGGAGCGCCGGATCACCCAGCACATAGAACGGCGGGAGGTTCTGCTGCCGGCGGGCCTGCCATGCGCGGAGCAGGATTTCCGGCCCTATCCCGGAAGGCTCGCCGATCGTCAACGCCAGCGCGGGCATGCGAAGCTCCTACCGGCCGGCCAAAACCAGGGGCAGGCTCGTCAGCGCCGGACGATGCGGGCCTTCTCGCGCAGTTCGGTCGTGTATTGCTTCGAAAGGTTCTCGAACGACCCGTCACCCGATTGCTCGGTCTGGAAGACCATCTTGGCCACGTGGTCGTCCGACACCTGACGCGCGCTGCACACGCCGACGAATTCGACCCCGCGCTCGGTCTCGCGCACGGGTGTGGCCCTGCCGGGCTGGGTCTGGGAAATCTGTTCCTTCCACTCCGGCGGCAGTTCCGGCTCGAGCACGCGGCCCATGTCGCGCACGGTCACGTCGATTAGGCCCTTCGCGAAGCTGACCGTGGTCTCGCAGCCGTTGAAGCGGTCGCGCATGGCCTGCGCCTCGCGCTTGCGCCGCGCCATTATCTGACCCCGCTGCGCCTCCGGCACAACGAAGATCACCTGCTGCAGCATGTATTCGGTGGCCGTCGGCTTCTGGCCGCCCTGCTGCAGCATCTTCTGCACCACGTCTTGTTCGGAGAGCGCGCCGCCGGACCGGGCACGGCTCTGCACCACGCGGCCCCAGCCGATCTGCGTGCGGATAAACTCCTTGAAATGCTCCTCCGTCACGCCGGCCTGGCCCAGGATCTGGCTGAGCTGCGCTGCCGTCATGCCGTTGGACGAGGCGAAATTGGCGTAGGACTGGTCGACCATGGCCTGCGTGATGTTGACGCCCGTCCGGGCCATCTCCTGCTGCCGCAAGGTCTGGTCGATCATTTCCTCGACGGCAAGCTCGTTGATATTGCCTTTGCGCTGCATCAGCCTCAGCAGCGCCACCCGCCTGTCGATGTCGTAGCTCGTCACCGGGCGGTTGTTGATGACGTAGCGGATTTCCGCCGCTTGGGCGGGCAGAGTGGCAGCCGCGCCGGCTCCGACGGCAAGCATTGCGGCCAAAGCCAAAATGACCGCCGCCCGGTTTGTTCTTGGCACCGACATCTGGCCCCTTCCTTCTTCTTTTCCTGCGAATGTCGCTCGAAACCGATCCTATCACCCTTTTGATGGGCGAAACTATGGCCCGTCCGGCCTATTCGCCGGTCAGTTGGCCGGAACCGCTGCCGAAATCGCCGAGGGTCCGCAGCGAGATGGCGAAGGCGAAGCTGTTCGTCCGCTCGCCGCCGACGGGGCGCTCCTGCGAGAACGACATGAGATAGGTGAAGCACTCGTCGTCATAGGCAAAGCCGAACGTATTCTTCACGAAGGCCTCGCTCTGGACGTCGTATGTGCCGGAGGCAAAGCCGCGCCAGTTTTCGTGGAAGCGTATGGAGGTCTGGCCGGAGATCTCCTGGCGATCGTTCTCGAAGCCGTAGAATGGCTGGGCCTCGATGAAGGCATATTGGACGGTGGCGGTAACGGGTCCCACCGTTCCACCTGCCCGGATATCCGTGCGCCGCAGGTCGAAGGTCTTCTCGTCGAAGCGCGCGCCGGTCGAAAAGGAGATGCCGTTGGGCATCGTCACCCCGAACAGGCCCACATAGTCCGAAACATCCGTCTCGAGGCCCGAATAGGCGCCGACATTGACGAGGTCCGGCGAGGCATAGGGATTGTCGCCCGCCAGATGATAGGACTGGCCGAACAGGCCCTGCGCGGTCCATCCGTTCCAGAACGTGCCCGAGTAGCGGATGCCCAGATTGGCGCGCGTGCCGCCCTCGATCCTGTCATAGCCGGAGAATTTGTCGCGCTCGAAAAGCGAGGTGGCATCGAAGACGAGCGACTGGGCGTCCTCGTTCGGGATGCCCAGCCGGTCGTGATAGGGCTCGTCCGGGCGGGCGAAAATCTGTGCCATCGGCTCCAGGACATGGGCTGTGCCCGCCGCCGAGAACAGGATCGGCCAGCGCGCTTCGAGGCCGGCCGTGGCCATGGAGCGGTAGTAGGCCGACTTGATGTCGGCCTCGGTCGATGGACCGGCGAAGTTGTTGATCTCGCTGATCGCACTGGGCGCGTAGTCGGTGAAGATCGAATCGGCGCGCGCATGCAGGATGGGCGTGACCACGAGGCCCGCGCTCGTCACGAAGGAGCGCCGCCACTCCGCTTCGCTCGTTAAGCGGCCGGAATTGCCCTCGAGCCCCTGCAGCTTTCCGCGCGTGATGCCGTCATGGGTAACGGTGCTGTACATGCCCTCCTCGCGGTGAAGAGCCTGCATGTTCATGTCGATGTTGAGCTCGCCGCCGGCCACCTGCCGGTCGGGTGTGTAGGAGTAATCGACACTGGGCAGAACCCAGGGCTGCGATTCGTGGCGGCCGCCCGTCAGGGCGCTTTCCTGCACCTGGAAGTGATAGCCTCTTGCATCGAAATAATTCCGGTCGTGCAGACCGGTCAGGTACACCTCCGAGCGGTGCACGGAGTCGGAATATTCCTCGATGTCATAGGTGTGCGAGAAATTCTTGTCGGTCTGCGCGAGCACCTTCCAGCCGGCCGACCAGCGGGGATTGATCCGGAAATCGCCCTTGGAGCCGACCATTCCGCGGAATGTCTCATTGGCGTCCACGGTATACGGCGACCATTCCTCCGGCCGCTCCTGCCTGATGCCGGCGATCCGCAGATTGTACTCGCCATTGTTGAATTTCTGCCGCCACTCGGCCTCGCCCAGGAAGCCCTGCTGCGTGTAGCCGGTGGCCGAAACCGTCAGGTCGAAGGTGGGCGAGAGGGCGAAATAATAGGGGACCTTAAGTCCGTATCCGAGCTCGCTGCCGCCCTGGATCCTCGGCATCAGGAAGCCGGACTTGCGCTTCACCGTCGGGTCGGCCACCTCGAAGAATGGCAGATAGGCGAGCGGCATGCCGAACATCTCGAACCGGGCATGCTCGAAGCGGACGATTTTCGTCTCGCCGTTCCAGATGATCTTACGCGCCTTGATCTGCCAGAGCGGCGGGCGGTCCGGCTTTTCCTCACAGGGCTCGCAGGCCGTGTAGACGCCCCTGTTGAAGGTCGTCAGCCTGCCGCCCACGCGCTCGGCGGTCTCTGCGGCGAAATAGGTCTTGTCAATCGTCTCGACCCGCAACGCGGTGACGAAACCATCGCCGAAATCGTCCGTCAGGTCGATCTGCTCGGCATGGAAGCGATTGCCGTCCGGATCGACGATCTCGACATTGCCGCTGGCGAGCACCCGCGAAGTGCTGCGGTCATAGGTGATGCGCTGGGCGACGACTCGGTAGCCGGAATATTCGATCTGCACGCCACCGACCACCGTGACGGTGTTGCGGTCGAAATCGTAGACGACCGTGTCGCCGGCAAGGACCATCTGGGAGCCGTCGGCGACCGCCTGCTCCTCTATGCCGGCCAGCTGCCCGGAGGCCGGCATTGCCATCGCCATGAGTGCGGCGATCGCCACGCCCGCCGCGAGCCGAAGGCGCGCAGACCGGCTGGCCCTGCGGGGGAGGTTCACCGCAGCCGTCACTAGCCGTCCTCCCTGAACAAAAGGAAAGTCACCCCGAAGAACATCGCCACCATCACCGGAGTCCATGCCGCGACAGGAGGCGGCACGAATCCGGCATCGCCGAACGCCCTCACCAGAACCGACACGACATAAAGCAGAAAGCCGGCGAGGACGCCACCCAGAATCACTGCGGCGGACTGGCCGACGCGCGTAAATCTCATCGACACGGTGGCGGCGATCAGGGTCATGGCGATCAGCAGAGGGGGGAGGGTCACCAGCGAGTGGAACTGCATCGAAAAGGCGCTGGCGCGGATGCCGAAGGAATGCGCCGTCTCGATCATCCGGGGTAGGGCGAAGATGGAAACGGCTTCCGGCTCCGTCAGCTCCTGGCCGACGAATTCCGGGAGCAGGTTGGTTGCGACTTGTGCGGAGGCAAGCCTCTCGGGCGCTTCTCCGCCACGCCGCCGCACCACATCGCGCAGCTCCCAATGGCCTGGGCGCAGCGTGGCGCTGGCCGCGTCAAGCCTTTCCACGATCTGCTCATCGCGCAGGATGAGGAAGACCGGGCGGACGAGTTCAGTCCCGCCCTGGAGGGCAGCATCAGCGCCGATCACGGTTTCGCCTTCGCTGGTACGCTGCGTGATCCAGCGCTCGTTCTCCGCATTGGCCGCTGTGCTCGCCCCGCGCACGGCCGCCTCAACCGCCTCCGCCTTGGAAAATGCTCCAGCGGCTATGGGATTGAGGACGAGTACCGAAAAGAGCCCGAAGGTGAAGGCGCCGAGCGCAATCGGCGTCAGGAACTGCCAGGCGGAGATACCCGCGGCCCGGGCGATCACCAGCTCGTATTTGCGGTTGAGGCTGATGAGCGTCGCCATGGCCGCGATGAGACCGATGAAGGGCACCGCCTGCTGCATGATGATCGGCAGCTGCAGCGCCGCCAGGCCCAGGGCCCAGCGTGCCGAGTAGCCTTCCAGATCGCCCGCGCGGCCGGCAATCTCGGTGAAGGTGACGATATAGACGAGCGCCGCGACGCCAACGAAATTCCACGCCGTGATGACCGCGTAGCGCCGGAAGAAGTATCGCCCGAGGGTAGGGCCGATCATGCGCGCCTCCCCGCCGCCGACCCCAGGCGAGAGAGTGAGTTCATGATCCGCTGCATGCGCGTGAGCAGGTTTTCCGTCCAGCTTGTCGGCAGTTCCATCACGCGATGGGTCGCGATGAACCAGACGCAGACGGCGATCGCGCCGATCGGCACGGCGTAGAGGACGAACGAAAAGTACGGCTTGGCTTCCGCCTCGTTGGCGGCATAGAAGCCAGCCCACCGCACGAGCAGGGCGATGGCCATGGTGGTGATCATGGGATGCAGGCGCGCCTCCCTGAAGGAGCGCGCGTCGCCGGCCACGGCGATGGCGATGAGGGCGAACACGATCGGATAGAGCCACTCGGAAAAGCGCATATGCATCTCCGCGCGGAAGCTCTGCGGGTCGCCCGCATACATCTTGTCGCTGGGGTCCGGGTGGAGCAGCTCCGGCAGATACCGGTCCTTCGGATAGAGTGTCGGCTCCCCGTCGCCTTTCGTGAACTGCGAGAGGTCGAATGCGTAGGAATCGAAGCGGATGACCGATACGTCCCCGGTCGGCGCCTGCCGCTGCACCTCGCCGTCGAACATGACCAGGAGGTTGCCGTCCTGGCGCTCCAGGACCGCCGCGCGGCGGGCATAGTAGATAAGCTTCAGGTTCTTGTCGCGCGTATCGGTGACGAAGACGCCGCCGAGCTGCCCTTCCGGGAGGCGTTCCGAGATCTGGATGAAAACGCCGTCGCTCGCCTTCTGGAAGGAGCCTTCGCGCAGGACGGTCGTGATCAGGTCCGCATTGGCGCTGGCAAGGATCACGCGCAGCGCCTGCCGCGCATAGGGTTCCAGCGTGTTGTTTATGGCGAAGGCGGCAATGCTGGCGGCGACGGCGATGAGCAGGATCGGTCGGAGGACAGCGGAGCGCGGTGCCCCCGCGGCGCTGATCACTGCCAGCTCCGAATCGGCGTTCATCGTGGCAAGCGTCTGCGCCACCGCGATGCCGATGACGAAGGGCATGATGATAGGGACGACGGCGGGCAGGGCGAGAAGGGCGACCGTGAAGAAGGTGGCTGCCGACTGGCCGCTGGTCGTCACCAGGTCGAGTCGATTGAGCACCTGGGTGGTCCAGACGATGACGAGCAGCCATGCGAGCGAGGCGGCAGAAATCGCCACCGTTCGCCGCAGGATGTAGAGCTCGATCACCTTCATGCCCGGACAACTTCCCCATGTTGATGGCCACTATAGGGCGCGCTGGCATCCCCTCGTGCGGGCGGCACAACATAGGCCTTCCGCTCAAGAAGCAGCGGCAGGCGAACGTCCCCGCGCCTATCTGGCGCCGGCAGGCCTAAGGAAACGGAAAGGAACACGGTTAACAAAATCTTGGTTGGAAGCCAGCAATCAGAATTTCTCTAAACGGCTTTGCTGTCTCCTTCCACCCCTTGTCAATTCGTCCAAAACGGCCAAGATCGCCGCTCCCTCCTTCATGAACGCAGCAGGACCCCCATGACCGAGAAACCGACCGTCGCCTTCGCCAAGTTTGCCGCGCCGAAAAAAGGCAGCGTCATCGTGCTTGCGCCGGAAGGGGGGCAGTTGGGTGAGGCCGCCGCGGCGGCGGATCCCGCAGGCATCCTGCCGAGAATTTTCACCACGGCCGAGTTCAAGGGCAAGCTGGCGGCGAGCATCGAGGCACTGGCCCCGCAGGGGACGGACTACGACCGGCTGGCTGTCATCGGCACCGGCAAGCCCGACGCGCTCAACGAACAGGGCTGGCTGCAGATCGGCGGCGCCGCCGCCGCTGCCGCGAAGAACGCAACGGAGGTGACGGTGATCGCCGATATCGCCGGCCTGGAGCCTTCCGCGCGCGACATCGCCAATATCGGGCTCGGCATCCTTCTGCGCGCCTACAGCTTCGACAAGTACAAGACGAAGAAGGATGAAAACGGCGGAAAACCTTCCAGGAACAAGCAGGTGCGGTTCACCATCCAGTGCGCCGACCCCAATGCGGCCAAGAAGGCATTCGCCGCTGCCTCGGCCGTGGCGGACGGCGTTTATCTCGCGCGCGATCTCGTCAACGAGCCCGCCAATGTGCTGGGGCCGGTGGAGTTCGCCGGGCGCGCCGAGGAACTGGCGCAGCTTGGCATCGAAATCGAGGTTCTGACCGAGAAGGAGATGCGCCGGCTGGGCATGGGCGCGCTGCTCGGCGTCGCCCAGGGGTCGGTGCGCCCGCCGCGCCTCGTCGTGATGCGGTGGAACGGCGGCAAGGGCAAGCAGAAGCCGGTGGCCTTCGTCGGCAAGGGCGTGGTCTTCGACACGGGCGGCATCTCCATCAAGCCCGCCGGCGGCATGGAGGACATGAAGGGGGACATGGCGGGGGCGGCGGCAGTCGTCGGGCTGATGCACGCGCTCGCGGCCCGCAAGGCGCGCGTCAACGCCGTCGGCCTGATCGGCCTCGTCGAAAACATGCCGGACGGAAACGCCCAGCGCCCCGGTGACATCGTCACCTCCATGTCCGGCCAGACCATCGAGGTGATCAATACCGATGCGGAGGGGCGGCTCATGCTCGCCGACGTGCTCTGGTACTGCAAGGAGGAGTACAAGCCGCAATTCATGGTCAATCTCGCGACGCTGACGGGGGCGATCATCGTCGCCCTCGGCAACGCTCATGCAGGCCTCTTCTCCAACGACGACACGCTCGCCGAGCGGCTGACGGCAGCGGGGCTCGCCACCGGCGAGAAAGTCTGGCGCATGCCGCTCGGCAGCGAATATGACAAGCTCATAGACACCAAGAATGCCGACATGAAGAACACCGGCGGGCGCAACGCCGGCTCCATCACCGCCGCACAGTTCCTGAAGCGCTTCGTGGACGAGACGCCCTGGGCTCACCTGGACGTGGCCGGCACGGCGATGGCGTCCCCGTCTTCCGACATCAACCAGTCCTGGGCGTCGGGCTTCGGCGTGCGGCTGTTAGATCGGCTGGTGGCCGACCATTACGAGGGGTGAGGTGGAGGTCCTCTTCTACCACCTGACCGAATCGACGCTGGAGGAAGCGCTGCCGCCGCTCGTGGAGAAGAGCCTGGAACGCGGCTGGCGGGTGGCCGTCCAGACGGCGAGCGAGGAGCGCCGCGACGCGCTTGACGCGAGCCTCTGGACGTTCCGCGATGACAGCTTCGTCCCGCACGGGACGGACCGCGAGCCGTATGCGGCCGAGCAGCCGGTGATCATCACCACTGGTCCCGCCAATCCAAACGGTGCCATGATCCGATTCCTGGTCGACGGGGCCGAGCCCGCCTCCCTCGACGGCTACGAACGCGCCGTCTTCATGTTCGACGGGCATGACACGGCCCAGCTGGAAGCCGCCCGCAATCAGTGGAAGGTGATGAAAGCGGCCGGCCACAATGTGACCTATTGGCAGCAGGGTCCGGATCGGCGCTGGCAGAAGAAAGCGTAAGGGGAGGGGAACGGCAGTAGGGGAGTATAGCCCCTCTTCGATGACTCTGACGCCGGCACGCAGTTGTCGAATGATCTAGACGACCGGCATGGCACCTGATGCCGCTGGTCCTCCGGCAACGGCGAGGCACACTTTGCCGGCCATCAAACTGTCTTGACATAAAGCTCAGGCCGGATTCCGCCATCCCTACTGCCCTACTGCCCTACTGCCCTACTGCCCTACTGCCCTACTGCCCTACTGCCCTACTGCCCTAATCCGCGATCTCCTCCTCGTAGCGGCTGGAAAGCTCCAGCCACTTCTCCTCCTGCCGCGACATGTTTTGCGCCAAGTCGGCGCGTTCCTTGGCGAGCGCGGAGGCTTTTCCGGGATCGCGCTGGTAGAGGGCAGGGTCGGCCATCTGCGCCTCCAGCGCTTCCAGACGCTTGCGCAGGCGCTCGATCAGCCCCTCGGTGGCCTTGATTTCCTTGGCGAGCGGCTCCAGGGCCGCCCGGCGCCGTGCTGCTTCGCGCCGGCGGTCCGCCTTCGAAGCCTTGTCGGCCTCGCGCTTTTCGCGCGCGCGGCTGGAGCCGCCCGTCATCAGAGCCCGATAGTCCTCCATGTCGCCGTCGAAGGGCTGGACCGTGCCCTTGTCGACCAGCCACAGCCGGTCCGCGCAGGCCTCGATCAGGTGGCGGTCGTGGCTGATGAGGATGACGGCTCCCTCGAAGCTGTTGAGGGCATCGATCAGCGCCTCGCGGCTGTCGATGTCGAGGTGGTTGGTCGGCTCGTCGAGGATGAACAGATGCGGCGCTTCGAAGGCGGAAAGCCCCATCAGCAGCCGCGCCTTCTCGCCGCCGGAGAGGTCTTTGGCGGGCGTGTCCATCTTTTCCGTCGAAAGGCCGAACTGCGCCACGCGGGCGCGCACTTTGGCCTCCGGCGCGTCCGGCATAAGTCGCCGCACATGCTGGTGCGCATTCTCCTCCGGCCGCAGATCGTCGAGCTGATGCTGGGCGAAGATGGAGACCTTGAGGCCAGGCGCGAGCGTCATCGTGCCCGCTTCCAGCTTCAGCCTTCCGGCGATCAGCTTGGCGAATGTCGACTTGCCGTTGCCGTTGGCGCCGAGCAGGGCGATGCGGTCGTCATTGTCGATGCGCAGCGTGAGGTTTTTCAGCACCGGCCGGCCGGGTCGGTATCCCACGGCTCCACCCTGGATGGCGACGATGGGGGAGGCGACCTGCTTCGCCGGATTGGGGAAGCGGAAGGGCATGACGCTCTCATGCAGCACCGAGGCGATTGGCTGCAGGCGCGCCAGCGCCTTCAGGCGCGACTGGGCCTGCCGGGCCTTCGACGCTTTGGCGCGGAAGCGTTCGACGAACGCCTCCATGTGCTTGCGCTGTGCCTCCTGCTTGGTGCGCAGCTTCTCCTGCAGTTCGGCCTTCTCGGCGTATTGGCGGGCGAACTGGTCGTAGCCGCCGCGCCAGAAGGTGAGCTTTTTCCCCTCCAGATGCACGATGTTGTTGACCGCGCGGTTGAGAAGGTCACGGTCGTGGCTGATGAGCAGCACCGTGTGCGGGTAGCGCGTCAGATAGCTTTCGAGCCACAGCGTGCCTTCGAGGTCGAGATAGTTGGTGGGCTCGTCCAGGAGCAGGAGGTCGGGCTCGGCGAAGAGGACCGCCGCAAGCGCCACGCGCATACGCCAGCCCCCGGAGAAGGACGAGGCGGGGCGCTTCTGCGCCTCGGCATCGAAACCGAGGCCGGAGAGGATCGCTGCCGCGCGCGCCTCCGCCGAATGGGCGTCGATATCGGCGAGCCGGGTCTGGATCTCCGCGATGCGATGAGCATCCTCGGCCGTGTCAGCCTCGCGCATCAGGCGGTCACGTTCGGTGTCG
The DNA here is from genome assembly GCF_031180965.1 of Chelativorans sp. Classification (GTDB taxonomy): domain Bacteria; phylum Pseudomonadota; class Alphaproteobacteria; order Rhizobiales; family Rhizobiaceae; genus Chelativorans. The sequence goes on along the minus strand of NZ_JAPSLH010000007.1, from coordinate 3,748 downwards.
GCCTTGAGGACGATGTCGATCAGAGGCTCCTCCGTGCCCGGCGCCTCCTGCGCCACCTGGCCGATGCGCGTGCCTTTGGGCAGGCTGATGGATCCGGTCTCGGGAGAAATCTCGCCGGTGATGGCGCGAAAGAGCGTCGTCTTGCCGGTGCCGTTGCGGCCCACGAGGCCGGCTTTCGTTCCGGCTGGGAACGTCAAGGAGGCGTGCTCGATGAGGAGCCGACCGGCAATGCGCAGTGAAAGATCGGTGATGGTCAACATGGCCGGCGGGTTTTGGCCGAGACCGCCCGTGCTTGCAAGCCCGCCGGGCTGATTGCCGCAAAGAAAGACGGCCCGCGCGGAACGCGGGCCGTCATCCTGAAGGCCGTATGGTTAGCGGCTGGCCATCTGCAGAAGTCTGCAGAGTTCTACCAGGTCACGCTCGTAGGACCCCGGGGCGGCCAGGATACCGCGGCAAAGCTTCTTGTTGCGGATGAGCTCGGCATTCGACATTCCGGCGATAACGTTGGCGATGCCGCCGCCGCCACCACCGACCCCACCGCCACCGGCGCCGGGTCCGGGATTCGGACCGGGGTTCGGATTGGGGTTCGGGTTCGGATTTGGGTTAGGATTCGGGTTCGGATTGGGATTCGGGTTCGGCCCTGCCGAGCCACAGGACCTGCCGACGCAGACATCCGGGTCGACGAGACCCAGAATGCCCCGTCCGCCGCCGATATTGACATCGACCTTGGCAGGCGTGCCCAGGACATTGGCCCTGTTCTGCGTATCGAGGAGGCCGTTCGAACCGAACAGCGAGGTGGCGCTTCTTGCCGTGACGCCGTTGTTCAACGCGTTGGCGTTAGCATCGACATTTGCGAGCCTGTTGCCGCCGCCGACAGTGGCCTTCACATCGCCATTGGCCAGCCCGCCGAGATTCACGTCGACATCGACGCCAAGGCCGCCATTGCTCCTCTGGCCGACGCCCACGCCGGCTACGCCAAGGTCAACGCCGGTCATTCCGCCGCCGGAACCACCGATGCCGCCGAGCAAGCCGCCGCCGCTGCCAGCACCACCGCCGGTGGGCTGGCCGCTTCCGCCGCCGATGCCACCGAGCAGGCCACCACCACCATTGCCGCCGCCGGTGACGCCACCCACGACGCCATCAACGACGCCGCCGACCGTATCAACGACGCCGCCGAGCGTGTCGCCGAGACCGCCGCCACCACCGCCGAGACCGCCGAGGTCGAGAGCCGAAGCCGGCGATGCGAGGCAGAGTGCCAGTGTGCCGCTTGCGATGGTCGCAAGCAGCCCAGTTCTGTACTTGGGCATTTTTTCACTCCTGAATAGTTGCCGCGAACAGATTACCCGGCAATGATACTCAAGATTTCAACTCCTGCACGAGCAAGCTGACGAGATAGTGAGCAAGTTATTTATCGATGGGAGGAATAATAATAAAAATTTAATTACCAGTTATAGAGCGGTCGGTTTCCTTGGTGATTGACGATCGGCGAAACCCTATGAGTACTCTCTTCCTTCCGCTGTTCGATGAAAATAGATCAGGTCGAGCGACGGCGGGGTCTTTCCCAGCACCGAAAGTATGACGTGCGCCTGTCCGCGATGATGCGCGTGATGGTTGAAAAAATGTAGAAGCGCCGGCGCCAGGCGCTGCGACACCACCTGGGGATTGACGATGGTCATATAGGTGAAACGGCCCTGGAGGGCATCCTCGTCGAGCGCGGCCACCCATTCGGCGATTCGCTTGTCTTCCGCCTCGCGTGCGAGGCGCAGCGCCGGGAGGGCGGGGTGCAGGATCGTGTCAAGCCGCGCCGGCGCGTCGCCCTCGCCGGTGAAGCGGTTCATCCAGACCCGGTCGGCCACGAGCAGGTGGTTGAGCGTGCCCAGCATGGAACCGAAGAAGGCGCCGACGTCGCGCGTGAATTCCTCGTTCGTCAGTCCGGCCGCCGCGTCGTAGAGGAGCCCGTTGGCCCAGCGATTGTAGGCAGCCATCATCTCGAAGTGTCGTTTCATGGGTCTGCTCCGCCGTTTTGCCCGTCCTGATCTAGCGCATCGGAACCGCTCGCGCTCATCAAATCCATGCATGGTTCGGCACGCGAAAATCGATTGGACGCCGACAGCGTATCGTTTACCTCTAAGCCATCGGAGAAGGGGACAGCGATGACGATCCTGCTTTACGATCTCGTTGGCCGGGACGAGGGCCGGCCCTTCAGCCCGCATTGCTGGAAGATCGCCTTCGCGCTTGCCCATAAAGGGCTTGAGTTTGAGCGCGTGCCGGTCCGCTTCACCGAAATACCGAAGGTCGAGGGCGGCGCAAGCAAGTCGGTCCCGGCCATCCGCGACGGCGAGCGGGTTATGCGCGATTCCTTCTCGATCGCGCTTTATCTGGAGGACGCCTATCCGGAGCGCGCAAGTCTGTTCGGCGGCGAAGGGGGCAAGGCGATGGCGCGTTTCGTCGAGCGCTGGTCGCAGCTTACCTTGCACAGCTTCATCGGCGAAGCGGCGCTGCTCGACATCCACGGCATGCTAGGACCGGAAGACCAGGCCCATTTCCGGAAGAGCCGGGAGGAGCGTTTCGGCAAGCCGCTGGAGGAAGTGCCTCTCGGGCGCGAGGGGAGGCTGGAGGCGTTCCGCGCCTCGCTCGGGCCGCTGCGCACGCTTTTCTGGCACCAGCCTTTCATCGGCGGCGAGGCTCCGCTCTTCCCCGACTATATCGTCGCGGGCGCGCTGCAATGGGCAAGGGTGGCCTCCCCTTTTCCCTTCCTCGCCGAGGACGACCCGGTTGCCGACTGGTTCGGCCGCTGCCTCGAGCTATTCGGCGGGCTCGGCCGGCGTGTGCCGGCGGCGGCCTGATCGCTCTTCACAGGCGCATCCGGCGCGGCTATAGACCCGGCCATCTCGAATTCCCCTCATGCGAAGGATTTCCCATGGCCATCGAACGCACCTTTTCCATGATCAAGCCGGACGCCACCCGGCGCAATCTGACCGGCGCCATCACCAAGATGTTCGAGGATGCCGGGCTGAAGGTGGTCGCCTCCAAACGCGTGTGGATGAGCCGCCGCCAGGCCGAGGGTTTTTATGCCGTCCACCGGGGCCGGCCCTTCTTCGACGAGCTCTGCGAGTTCATGTCCTCGGGCCCGACCGTCGTGCAGGTGCTGGAAGGCGAGAACGCGATCGCCAGGAATCGCGAGATCATGGGCGCCACCAATCCGGCCAATGCCGCCGAAGGCACGATCAGGAAGCTCTTCGCATTGTCGATCGGCGAGAACTCCGTGCACGGATCCGACGCACCGGAAACGGCCGCCGAGGAGATCCGCTACTGGTTCTCGGAAACCGAGATCGTCGGCTGAGCCGATTGCGCCGAGTCGGCCGCAAGGCTCGGCGCCCATCCTCCTCCTTGTCTGGAAGGTAAGGGCGTGCGTCATCGGCACCACGCCCGGCTTTCGCCGTCTGGCTTTTCAAAGAACCTTCCCCTTGCGGGGGAAGTGGGAAGCGGGGCGCGTGATCCGTGCCTCTCTGTTAGTTTATGTGGCGCGTTCCACGCGCCCCGCCGGCCGCTGTCCCGACATTGGCCGGTCACTCGGGCCTTTCTTCCGTCCCGGCTGCACCCAATGAAGGGGGTGGTCTTTGCCGGGCCGAAGGAAAAGCCCTAGCGGCTTCTCCGCGGTTTCCGCGATGCCGGCTCTCACCCAGCATCCGTTTTTCCGAAGTGCTGTCTGTCACCCAGCACCCCGGCACCGCCGGCCTGTCGCGGG
>NZ_JAPSLH010000036.1 GCF_031180965.1 Chelativorans sp. | reverse complement strand
CCGGCAAAGACCACCCCCTTCATTGGGTGCAGCCGGGACGGAAGAGAAACCCGAGTGACCGGCCAATGTCGGGACAGCGGCCGGCGGGGCGCGTGAGACGCGCCACCTAAACTAACAGAGAGGCACGGATCACGCGCCCCGCTTCCCACCTTCCTCAATGGCCAGACGGCGAAAGCCGGGCGTGGCAGCGATGAGTGCTAGCCGAAACCAGGAAAGGCCGGTGATTTCCCTTCCAGCGACGAACGCCCGGAGCCATGGCGGAGGGCGGAAAAGCGTCCTTGCCGGCCTCCAGCAGGTCGGCCGCGCGGCGCGGCAGGGCTATTGCTGCAGTGCACTGGCCATGCGACAGTCACGGAGCGGGGCGGATGACACACCGGATGATTCGGGCGCAATTCCCTTTCGGCGGAGCGGGCTGCCGGACCATCGGGCCGGCTCGGGCGCCCATTCCCCGCTTCCATTCCATTCCACGCATCCGCGGCGCCTGCCGAAGCTCAGGCCGCCTGTCCGGCGGGCGGACTTCCGGCGCGGGGCGGCCGAGTTTTCCGAATAGAGAAGACCAGAACCGGGGGACCTCATGCCGTTTCTACGCAACTCCAAAGCCGGCCTTGCCGCAGGGACGCTTCTTGCGGCGGGAGTTCTTGCCGCCCCGCCCGCGGCGGCGGCCGACTCCGCAGGGGCCGGCCGGCCGATGCCCGCCGAGACCTACCCCTATGTGGACGGAGTGCTCGAACTGACCTTGGGCGATGACTATGTCTTCCGCTCCGACGATCCGGCCAACGAGATCAACGACCTCTTCTTCGAGGCCTGGCTCGGCCTCACCGTCGGCCTCACGCCGATCTTCTCCATCAATGCCGGCCTTACGCTGGAAGCCGTGGAGGACCCCGGGCCCTTCGAGGACCGCCATTTCGGCGATATGGGCCTTTATGTCGATACGCTGAACCTCCAGGCCGATCTCGGCAAATTCTCCGTCGTGGCCGGCAAGTTCGGCCCGGGCTTCGGCACGGCATGGGACATCACGCCCGGCGTCTACGGCACCGATTTCGCGGAGGACTACGAGCTCTCCGAGCAGTTTGGCCTCGGCCTCGCCTACACATTCGAGACCGCCGGCCACGGCACCCATACGCTGGGCGCCAATGTCTTCTTCGCCGACACGACCGCCCTTTCCGAATCCGTCTTCACCCGCCGCGGGCGCCTCGACGTGATCGACGGCGGCGCGGGCAATACCGAAGAGCTCGACAATTTCTCCGTCACGCTCGACGGCAAGGATTTTCCGGGCCTCTCCGGCTTTTCCTATCACCTCGGCTACCGCCACCTTTCCGCCGGTCTCGGCGACCCGGAGGACGAGAACGGCTTTGCCGCGGGCCTTGCCCAGAGCCTTGACCTCGGCAACGGCGCGAGCCTCGCGCTCAATGGCGAGGTGGCCTATTTCTCCAACTACGGCGGCTCGCTCGACGACGCGCTCTATGTCACCTCCGGCCTGGCGCTCGCCAGCGGCCCCTGGCACGGCGAGATCGCCGGCACGATCCGCAAGTTCGATTTCGACGGCGGCGACGACCAGACTGACTATCTGGCGCAGGTCTCCGGCGGCTACACCTTCGACAACGGGGTGGATGTCAGCCTCGGCTACGGCTTCGCGCGCGAGGCGGAGATCGACACCCATGCGCTCGGCGTGCGGCTGACGAAAAGCTTCGAGTTCTCGACGCGCACCGCCGCCGCCGAGTGACTGAGAAAGGGCCGAGCCGCTCAGTAGCCCGCTTCGCGGTCCACCACGTTCCTGAGCGGCTCGCCGCGCTCGAAGGCCTCTATCTGGGCCAGCATCAGCGGCACCAGCTGCGCCGCATCGGAAGTCGCCGCCGCATGCGGCGTCACAAAAACCTTCGGGTGCGTCCAGAGCGGGCTCTTTTCCGGAAGCGGCTCCGTCTCGAAGACGTCGAGGCTCGCCTCCTTCAGAACGCCCTCCTCCAGCGCCCGCAGGATGTCCGCCTCCTTCTGCAGCCGGCCGCGCCCGGCATTGACGAGGCAAGGTCCGCCGAGCGGCCCGTTCTGCCTCAGCCGCTTGAGCACAGAGTGGTCGATGATACCCTCCGTGGCGGGCGTGAGCGGCAGGAGCACCACGAGAATATCCGTGGCATTGAGGAAGGGCGTCAGTCCCGCCTCGCCATGAAAAGTGGTGACGCCCTCCACCCGCTTCTCCCGCCGGCTCCAGCCGTTCACCTTAAATCCCAGCGCCAGGAGGGCCCTCGCCGCTGCCCCGCCGAGTTCTCCCAGCCCCATGATGCCGACGGCCACCTCGCCGGCGGGCGGCTGGTGCGGCTCGTGCCAGATTTTCTGCGCCTGCTGCGCGCGGTAGGCAAATCCCTGGCGGTGATGGTCGAGCACGCGCCATGAGACATATTCGACCATGTATTGCGTAAGATTCTCCGCCACCACGCGCACGATCGGCACGTCCGGAAGCTCAGGGTCGGCGAGCAGATGGTCGACGCCCGCGCCGGCCGAGAAGATCACCTTCAGGTTCGGCAGCCGCTTCAGGACGCCACGCTTCTGCTTCCACACGACCGCATAGTGGATCGTCGGGTCGGCCTCGCCCTCCGGCTCCAGCACCACCGGCCGCGCCCGGGACAGAAGCTCGTACCAGCGCTGCGGATACATGCCCGTCACGGAAAGCAGGATGCGGCCGGCGGCCGGCTTCTCGGTCATGATTCCTCCCTGGCTATTCGCTCACCACGCCCGTGGGGGCCGCCGCGATCTCGAAGGCGGCGGCGATCAGCGCCCGCGTGTACTCCGTGCGCGGCTCGCGGAAGATCTGGTCCGCCGTGCCCGCCTCCACCACCTTGCCGTTGCGCATCACGATCACCTCGTTGGCGAGCGCGCGCACCACCTTCAGGTCGTGGCTGATGAAGAGATAGGCGAGGTTGTGCCGCTTCTGCAGGTCGCGCAGGAGATCGACCACCTGCGCTTGCACGCTCATGTCCAGCGCCGAGGTCGGCTCGTCCAGCATCACGAATCTGGGCTTCAGTACCATCGCCCGGGCGATGGCGATGCGCTGACGCTGCCCGCCGGAGAATTCGTGCGGGTAGCGGAACCGCGCCTCCGGATCGAGCCCGACCTCGGTCAAGACGCCCACCACCTGCGCGTCGCGCTCCTCCGCCGAAAGCCTCGGCTCGTGAATCTTCAGCCCTTCCTGGATGATTTCCGCCACAGACATCCGGGGGCTCAGCGAGCCGAAAGGGTCCTGGAAGACGATCTGCATCTCCCGCCTCAAGGGCCGCATCTCGCGAAAGGACAGCCCGTCGATCCGCCGCCCCCGGAACCGGATCTCGCCCTCGGAGGAGATCATCCGCGACAGGGCAAGGCCGAGCGTGGTCTTGCCCGAGCCCGATTCCCCCACCACGCCCAGGGTCTGCCCGGCCCGCACGGCCACATCCACCCCGTCGACCGCCTTCACATGGTCGACGGTGCGCCTGAGAAACCCGCGCTTGATCGGGAACCAGACCTTGACCTCGTCCCCCTCCATCACCTTCTCCGCCGAAAGGTCCGCCTGCGGCGGCTCCCCCTTCGGTTCGGCGGCGAGCAGATGGCGCGTGTATTCATGCCGCGGATTGGCGAAAATCTCTGCGGTCGGCCCGCTCTCGACAATCTTGCCGCGCGTCATGACGCAGACTCGGTCCGCCACCTTGCGGACAATGCCGAGATCGTGGGTGATGAAAAGCATGGATAGGTTTTTTTGGCGCTTCAAGCCGGCAAGAAGCTCCAGGATCTGCGCCTGCACGGTCACGTCCAGCGCGGTGGTCGGCTCGTCGGCGATCAGCAGCTTAGGCTCGCAGGCCAGCGCCATGGCGATCATCACGCGCTGACGCTGTCCGCCGGAAAGCTGGTGCGGGAAGGCGTCGAGCCGCTTCTCAGGTTCGCGAATGCCCACCTGGTTCAACAGCTGCAGTGTGCGCTCCCGCGCCGCGCGGTCGCCCATGCCGCGGTGGATCTTCAGAACCTCGCCCACCTGCCGCTCGATTGTGTGCAGCGGGTTGAGGGAGGTCATCGGCTCCTGAAAGATCATGCTGATATCGTCGCCGCGCACGCGCCGCAGATCCGTCTCGTCGCTGTCGAGGAGGTCCTGCCCCTCGTAGAGAATTTGCCCGGAGGGGTGGCTTGCCGAGGGATAGGGCAAAAGCTTCAGCACGGAGAGCGCGGTGACAGATTTGCCCGAACCCGATTCGCCCACCAAAGCCACCGTCTCGCCCGGAAGGATATCGAAGGAGATCCGGTCGACGGCAAGCGTCTCCCTGCCGCCCTGCGCGAAGGCAACGGAGAGGTCGCGAATGGAGAGGAGGGAAGAGGTCATCGGAAGATCTTGCGCGGATCGAAGGCGTCGCGCACCGCCTCGCCGACGAAGATCAGGAGAGACAGCATGATGGACAGGCTGAAGAAGCCGGTGATGCCGAGCCAGGGGGCGTTCAGGTTGCGCTGACCCTGGCGCAGAAGCTCACCCAAGGAGGGGGAGCCCGGCGGCAGGCCGAAACCCAGGAAGTCCAGCGAGGTCAGCGTGGTGATCGAGCCATTGAGGATGAAGGGCAGGAAGGTCAGCGTGGCGACCATCGCATTGGGCAGGAGGTGGCGCCACATGATGGTGCGGTTCGGCACGCCCAAGGCGCGCGCCGCACTCACATATTCGAAGTTGCGCGCGCGCAGGAATTCAGCCCGCACCACACCGACAAAGGCAACCCAGGAGAAAAGCAGCATGATGCCGAGCAGGATCCAGAAGCCCGGCGGCAGCACGGCGGCGATGATGAGGATGAGGTAGAGGACAGGGATGGACGACCAGATCTCGATGAAGCGCTGGAAGAGGAGATCGGTCCAGCCGCCGAAATAGCCCTGCACGGCACCCGCCGACACGCCGATGACGGCGGACAAGGCGGTCAGGATCAGGCCGAAGAGGACCGAGATGCGGAAACCATAGATCACCCGCGCAAGCACATCGCGCGCCTGGTCGTCCGTGCCGAGCCAGTTCCAGTTGCCGATCGTGCAGTTGGGGTCGTCGACACCCAGCGGGTAGCGGGAACACCGCTCCTCCTTGGTGTAGAGCCAGGACGGCTTGGCCGGCGCCGCCTCCGGAATCTCGCTGTTCACCGTGCGATAGGAGTAGCGGATCGGCGGCCAGATCATCCAGCCATTTGCATTGATCTCGTCCTGGATGAAGGGATCGCGATAGTCGGTGACGGCCAGGAACCCGCCGAATTTCTCTTCCGGATAATCCACCAGGACGGGGAAGAGGATCTCGCCCCTGTAGGAGGCGACGATCGGCTTGTCGTTGGCGATGAACTCGGCAAGCAAGGAAAGGACAAAGAGCGCCAGGAAGATCCACAAGGACCAGTATCCGCGGCGGTTCGCCTTGAAATTCTGCCAGCGCCGCTGGTTGATCGGCGAAAGCCAGGGACGGGCGACCTGCTGCCGCACCCGCTCCACCTGCGCCTTGGACTGGATGTCCGACACTAGACATCCCTCCGCTCGAAATCGATGCGCGGATCGATCAGCGTGTAGGTGAGGTCGGAGATGAGGCTCACGATGAGGCCGATGAGCGAAAAGATGTAGAGCGTGGCGAAGACGACCGGATAGTCCCGGTCGATGATCGACCGGAAGCCGAGAAGGCCGAGTCCGTCGAGGGAGAAGATGCTCTCGATGAGTAGCGACCCGGTGAAGAAGGAGGAGATGAAGGCGCCGGGGAAGCCCGCAATGATCAGCAGCATCGCGTTGCGGAAAACGTGGCCGTAGAGCGCCTGCCGCTCCGAAAGACCTTTTGCGCGGGCGGTGACCACATATTGCTTGCGGATCTCGTCCAGGAACGAGTTCTTGGTGAGCAGCGTGGTCGTGGCGAAGGCGGATAGGACGAGGGCGGTCAGCGGCAGGGTCAGGTGCCAGAAATAATCGAGGATCCGCTCGGGCCAGGAGAGCGAGGCCCAATTGTCCGATGTCAGCCCGCGCAGCGGAAACCAGTCGAAGAAGGACCCGCCGGCGAACAGCACCATCAGCAGGATCGCAAAGAGAAAACTCGGAATCGCATAGGCGATTATGACGATACCGCTGGTCCACACATCGAAGGGCGTGCCGTCTTTCACCGCCTTGCGGATGCCGAGCGGGATCGAGATGCCGTAGGAAATGAGCGTGATCCAGATGCCGAGTGAGATGGACACCGGCATCTTCTCGAGGATGAGGTCGACAACCGAGATGTCGCGGAAATAGCTCTCGCCGAAATCGAAGCGGATATAGTTCCAAAGCATCAGGCCGAAGCGCTCCAGCGGCGGCTTGTCGAAGCCGAACTGCCTTTCGAGCTGGGCAATGAATTCTGGGTCGAGGCCCTGGGCGCCGCGATACCGGGAGGTGCCCCCGGCCGATTCGAAGCTTTGCGCGCCGATGTCCCCGCCGCCGCCGGAGATGCGTGCGTCGGCACCGCCGGCCTGGCCGGTCACCTGGGCGATCACCTGCTCCACCGGACCGCCAGGCGCGAACTGAACCACGATGAAGGAGATCGCCATGATCCCCAAAAGGGTCGGGATCATGAGCAGCAGGCGGCGGAGGATGTAAGCGCCCATCAGCCGATTGCCCCGGTCGGTGATGTGTTAGCGGGGAGGAGAGTCACGCCGGTCTTATGCTTTCCCAATCGCCTTTGCCTTTTCCTCGTCGTACCACCACAGCGCCTCCGTGGGGAAGAAGTAGTCGGGCTTCGGCTCCTTGAAGCCGAACATATCCCAGTATGCCACCCGGTGATTCGGCGTGTGCCAATTTGGAATCCAGTCGCGTCTCGCGCGCAAGACCCGATCGAGCGCTCGCATAGCAGCGGTGAAGGCTTCGCGCGTTTGTGCCGCGCCCGCCCGTTCTATCAGAACATCGACGGCCGGATCGGCCATTCCGGGATAATTGTGAGAGCCCTCGACTGCGGATGTGCGCGAATGGAAGAACTGCACGAGGCTGTCGTAAGTGGGTGTGGCGCCCAATGAGAAGGCTATGTCGATCAGGTCGAAATCGAAGCTTACCCGGCGCAGCTGGTATTGCGTCGGATCCACCTGACGCATGCGCGCATCGATCCCGATCGCACGCAGATTGGCGATGAAACTCGGCTCGATCCGCAGGAATGTCTCGTCGTTGACCAGATATTCCAAAGTGAAGCGCTCGCCGGCCACGTTGTGAAGCACTCCATCCGGGCTCTGCCAGCCGGCCTCTTCCAGAAGCTCCCGGGCGCGGCGGAGCATCCGCCGGTCGCGGCCGCTGCCATCTGAGGAGGGCTGGAGGACCGCCTCGCCGAATGCGGCATCAGGGATCTTGCCGCGCAAGGGCTCCAGCAACGCAAGCTCCTCCTGACCCGGCAGGCCGTCCGCCTTGTACGGCGACTGCTCAAAGGGGGAATGAGAGCGGTCGTAGAGTCCGTAAAAAAGGTTCTTGTTGATCCATTCGAAGTCGAAGCAGAGGGCGATCGCTTCCCGCACGCGCGGATCGCGGAACCTTTCGCGGCGTTGGTTCAGCGCCTTGCAGTAGAAGTAGGGCCGAAGTTCGGAGGGGAACTCGCGCTTGACGACGCGGCCGTCGCGAACCGCTGGAAAATCGTAGCCGGTTGCCCACACTCGCGAGGTGAACTCGCCGCGCCAGAAGATGTCGCCCTTCTTGAACGCCTCGAAGGCGGCATTGCGGTCGCTGTAGAACTCGATGCGCACCCGGTCGAAGTGGTTGAGGCCGCGGCCGGTGGGCAGATTCTTGGCCCAATAGTCGCCGACCCGTTCGTATTCGATGTAGCGCCCGGGCGAGAACTGCCCGACCTTGTAGGGGCCGGAACCCAGCAGCGGCTCGAGCGTCGAGCTGTCGAACGCCTTTCCTTCCAGCGACGCCCTAGAGAAAATCGGGAAACCGACCACATCGAGGATGGTACGATCGGACTGCTTTCCCGAGAAGGTCAGCCGGAATTCGTTTGGGCTCGTCGCCTCCGCGGATGTCATCTCCACCAGCGTCAGAAGGAAGTCCGGATGCCCCTTCTCCTTCAGGAGATTGTAGCTGAACGCGACGTCCTCTGCACTAATCGGCGACCCATCATGGAAGCGCGCTTCCGGACGCAGCTTGAAGGTGAAGCTGTTGCGATCTTCCGAAAGCGTCACGGTTTCCGCCACGTGGCAATAGACCGCGTCAGGCTCGTCCCATGCGCTCGCCATCAAGCTGTCGAAGCACATCTCCATGCGTGGGGGCGCATCGCCGGTGCGCACGAAGCTGTTCAGCGTGTTAAAGGTCTGGACGTTCTGGTTGAAGAACCAGTAGCCGGGCTGGAAATTGAACGTGCCGCCCTTCGGCGCATCAAGGCTGACATACCCGAAATGGGTGAAATCAGCCGGGTATTTGAGGTCACCGAAGGCCGACAATCCGTGGAGCGGCACGCCGGTAGCCACTTCGGCGAAGGCTTTGCGGGGAAGGAGCGGAGCGGCCGCGGCCGCTCCCGACATCTTCAAGAAATGACGGCGGGACAGCGCAGGAAAGGTCATCACCGTCCGTTCTGGCTCCTGTACTTGGCTGCAAGCGCCGCCTCCCGTTCCGGATCGATCCACCAGGACTCCGTGTCCGCGCCGACATATTCGGGCTGCCTCTCGGGAATGCCGAACTTGTTCCAATAGGCGATCCAGACCACCGGACGGTGGTATTGCGGCACCATGTAGTAGTTCCAGAGAAGCACCCGGTCGAGGGCCCGGGTCGTGGCGACGAGGTCCTCGCGGTCCTTGGCGAAAATGATCTTGTCGACCAGCGCATCGACGACGGGGTCCTTGATGCCGCCCAGATTTCGCGAGCCCGGCCGTTCGGCCGCCGCCGAGCTCCAGAATTCACGCTGCTCGTTGCCGGGGGATAGCGTCTGCAGGAAGATTCCAGTCACGGCATCGAAATTGAACTCGTTGACGCGGTTCACATATTGGGACGCGTCGATGATGCGCAGCGACGCCTGGATGCCCAGCCTGCGAAGATCCTCGATATAGCCGCCGAATATGATCTCGTCGGTCGGCCCACGGCCGAGGAACTCGATCGTGAAGACCTCTCCCGTCTGCTCGTTCACCATGCGCCCGTCACGCGACACCCATCCGGCTTCGCGGAAAAGCTGGACAGCCTGGCGCAGATTTTGCCGTTCCGACTGGGGAGTTTCATAGACCGGAAGCTTGAACTCCTGGGTGAATACCTCCGGCGGAAGCTTGTCGCGGAATTCTTCCAGGATCTCCAGTTCTCGACCCTGCGGCAGTCCGGTGGCAGCAAGCTCTGTACCATGGAAGAAGCTTGGCGTTCGCGTATTCTTGCCGAAGAACTGCGTCCGATTGTGGTCCTCGAAATTGTAAACCAGCGTCAGTGCCTGCCGCACGCGGCGATCCTGGAATCGCGGCTCGCGCATGTTGAACACGAACGCCTGCATGGGCTGCGCGCCGCCATTGGGGAACTCGCGCATGATGACATCGCCCGCCTGGACCGCCGGAAAATTGTAGCCTGTCACCCAGCGCCGGGAGCTGTTTTCAACGCGAATGTCGGCGAGGCCACCTTTCGTGAAGGCCAGCCAGGCGGCGTTCTCATCCTGGAAATAGGTGAAGCGGCGGCGGTCGAAATTGTAGCGGCCTACCGCAACAGGGAGATCCGCCGCCCAGTAATCGGGGACGCGCTCCCAGATGACTTCGGAGCCGGGACGGAAGCTTGCGATCCTGTAGGGGCCGCTGCCCAGCGGCGGCTCGAGCGTCGGCTGCGTGATGTCGCGCTTGTTGCCTTCGGCATCCGTGCCTTCCCACCAGTGCCTCGGAAGCACCGGCAGATCGCCCATGATGTGGGGCAGTTCGCGATTGCCGGCCTGATCGAAGCGGAACTCCACCTCGCGTTCCGACACGGCCACCGCCTCCTTCACATTGGCAAAGTAGTGCCCGTGAAGCGGACTGATCTCCTTCAGCTTTTCCAGCGACCAGACCACGTCGTCCGCGGTGATCGGCTTGCCGTCGTGCCAGCGCGCTTCGGGGTTTATGCGATAGCTGGCCGAGGAATAGTCGTCCGGGTATTTGAAAGCCTCGGCCACCAGGGGATGGCTGGTGCCGGGCTCAGCAGTCGACTGCTGCATCAGCGTGTCCCAGAGCAGTCCGCCAAAATCGGTGAGACCCGCGGCCGAGGTACCGCGAACGATGAACGGATTGAAGCTGTCGAAAGTGCCGAAGGCCACCGCGTTCAGGGTCCCGCCTTTCGGCGCTTGCGGATTGACATAGTCATAGCGTTCGAAGGGTTGCGTCTCGGCTTCCGGATCTATGAGAGAGCTTGTCGTGCGCCACTCCTGGGCGCTGACGGTCCCTGCCAGAAAGGCCAAAGCCATGGCTGCGAAGATCACTCTTCTCCCTTGTCCGGCAAAGCCGCTCGGCATCCTGCGTCACTCCCGTTTTTTATGCTTTTTTCGAACGTAGCCCATCCGCCGCCGAAGGCAATCAGATGTCCGGCAGAAATGCAAAAAGCCGGCCAAAGCCGGCTTTTTCGTGATGTCTCGGCGAGGCCCGCTACTGGGCGGGCGCGGGCGCTGGGGCAGGCTGTGTGCCACCTTGCGGCGCAGGTGCTGTTCCGCCCTCCGGCTGGGCGGGCGCGGTTCCGCCTTCCGGCTGGGCGGGAGCCGGAGCAGCGGCGCCCCCGGCAGGCGCAGCACCGCCTTCCGCAGGCGCCGCGCCCGGCGCGGGAGCGGCTGCTCCACCTTGCGCAGGCGCCGTGCTCGGCGCTGGGGCCGCTCCGCCTTGCGCGGGTGCCTGACCTGCAGCGGGCGCCTGGCCTTCCGCCGGCGCGGCGGGCTGCTGGCCCGCGGCAGGAGCAGGCTGTCCGCCTTCGGCAGGAGCTGCGGCACCGCCTTCGGCCGGAGCAGCCGCACCTTCAGCGCCGCCTTCGGCCGGCACAGCCGCGCCGTCGGCACCGGCAGCTTCGGCAGGGGCTGCTTCCGGCAGCGGTGCCGGCTGATCGGACAGCGAGCGCAGATAGGCGATCACATTGGCGCGGTCCTGCACATTCTTCAGGCCGGCGAAGGCCATCGCCGTGCCGGGCACCAGACCCTTGGGGTCAAGCAGGAAATGATCGAGATGCTCATAGGTCCAGGTGACCTGGCCGCCCTGCGCGAACTCCTTCATCGCGCCCGAATAGCTGAAGCCTTCATGGCTGGCGACCGGGCGGTTCACCACGCCCCAGAGATTGGGGCCGACCTTGTTCGGGCCGCCCTGCTCGGGCGTGTGGCAGGCCTGGCAGCGCTTGAACACGGTCTCGCCCGCGGAAGGGTCGGCGGAGGCGAGCAGCGGCAGCACGGACTCGGCAGCCGGCGCCTGGCCGCCCGCGCCTGCGGCCTGGCCCTCCGGCACCGCGATTGCATAGCCAGGGGTCTCCGGCGCGTGGGAGGCGAAGATGGCATCGGAAATCAGGCTGACGGAGAAGACGACAAACACGACACCCAAGAAGGCGCCGATGATCTTGTTGAGCTCGAAAGAATCCATGCGCCGTGAGGCTCCCTTCTCCACATGCCCGCAGGCGCGCCGCAACCACTCGGCGCCCGCTTCCCGCTTTCGGCCGCTGCCGGTAAAATCGCGCGGAAACTAGGTCTTTTGCTTCGGCAAAGCAACACATATAAGGCTCTCGGTAACTGAGACCTTTTGCCACTTTTTTGAACGCCTTCCTCCATGACAGCCATCATTCTGATACCGGCCCGCATGGCCTCCACGCGACTGCCGGGAAAGCCGCTCACCGACATTGCCGGCAAGCCGATGATCGCCCAGGTAGCGGCACGCGCCGTGGAAAGCGGCGTCGGCCGCGTCGTCGTGGCAACGGACACGCCGGAGGTCGCTGACGCCGCTCGCGCCGAGGGGGTCGAGGCTGTGATGACCCGCGCCGACCACCAATCCGGCTCCGACCGCATCTTCGAAGCGCTGCAGACGCTCGATCCTGGCCGAACGTCCGAGATCATCATCAATCTGCAGGGGGATCTGCCCACGATCCCGCCGGAAGACATCCGCGCCGTCATGCGGCCGCTGGAAGGCGCGCAGACGGAGATCGCCACGCTCGGCGTGGAGATCGAGGACGAGGAGGAGAAGGCCAATCCCAATGTGGTGAAGATCGTCGGCGCGCCTCTTGGCGGGGCCGGCGGAACGCGGCTGCGGGCGCTTTACTTCACGCGCGCGACCGCGCCCTGGGGCGAGGGGCCGCTCTATCATCATATCGGCATCTATGCCTATCGCCGCGCGGCCCTGGAGCGGTTCGTGGCGCTGCCCCCCGCCACGCTGGAGCAGCGCGAGAGGCTCGAGCAACTGCGGGCCCTCGAAGCGGGAATGCGCATCGACGTGGAGATCGTCCGTTCCGTGCCGCTTGGCGTCGACACGCCAGCCGATCTTGAGCGGGCACGGCAGATCCTTTCCAGCACCGGATATTCCAGATGATTACAGGGCGGACGAACAGGATCTCCTTCCAGGGGGAGCCTGGAGCCAATTCGGATACGGCCTGCCGCAACATGTTCCCGGACATGGAGCCGCTGCCGTGCCCGACCTTTGAGGACGCGTTCAATGCTGTCGAGACGGGCAAGGCGGATCTCGCCATGATCCCGATCGAGAACACGCTCGCGGGGCGGGTGGCCGACATTCACTACCTGCTGCCCCACTCCCGGCTGCATATCGTCGGCGAGTATTTTCTGCCGATCCATTTCCAGCTGATGGTGCTGCCGGGCGTGGACATCTCGGAGATCAGGACCGTCTACAGCCACATCCATGCGCTGGGGCAGTGCCGCAAGGTGATCCGCAGGCATCGCTGGGAACCGATGGTAGCGGGCGATACGGCAGGTGCGGCGCGCATCATCGCCGAGCAGAAGATCCGCTCGCATGCCGCCCTCGCCCCGCGGCTGGCGGCCGACCTCTATGGTCTCGATATCGTCGCGGAGAATGTCGAGGACGCAGACAACAACGTTACGCGCTTCGTCGTGCTGTCCAAGGAGAAGAGCTGGGCGGAACGCCGCTCGCCCGACCAGGGCATGATCACCACGTTCATCTTCCGGGTGCGCAACGTGCCGGCGGCGCTTTACAAAGCCATGGGCGGGTTCGCCACGAATGGCGTGAACATGACGAAGCTGGAAAGCTACCAGCTCGGCGGAAAATTTTTCTCCACCCTCTTCTACGCCGATGTGGAGGGGCATCCAGAGGACCGGAACCTCGCCCTCGCGCTGGAGGAATTGCGTTTCTTCTCGCGCGAAGTGCGGATCCTGGGCGTCTATGAAAGCCACCCGTTCCGCGCAACGCAAAGCGAGGACGAGGACTGAGCGGAGCAGAGGCCGGCAGCGGAACCCACAGTGCTAGAACAATCTTCCAGCTTAGCCTACGCCGCAAGAAGGATTTTCCCCTCCCGCGCGATGCACGCGCATGCCGATCCTCAATAGTCCGCGCCGAGGGACCTATCTTAGGGAAAGAAAACTCTCTGGGAGACACGCCATGGGCCTTCGCATCAACGACACAGCGCCTGACTTCACTGCCGAGACCACACATGGCACGATCCGCTTCCACGAATGGATCGGTGACGGCTGGGCCGTTCTCTTCAGTCATCCGAAGAATTTCACTCCGGTCTGCACCACGGAGCTCGGCGCCATGGCCGGACTGGAAGACGAGTTCCGGAAGCGCAACGCCAAGATTATCGGCATCTCGGTCGATCCGGTGCAGGACCACGACCGCTGGAAAGAAGACATCGAGAAGGCGACCGGTCATCGGGTCAGCTATCCGCTGATCGGCGATCGCGACCTGAAGGTCGCAAAGCTCTACGACATGTTGCCGGCAGAAGCGGGCGAGTCTTCGGAAGGCCGCACGCCGGCCGACAATGCCACGGTCCGCTCCGTCTATGTCATCGGGCCTGACAAGAAGATAAAACTGATCCTGACATATCCGATGACGACGGGTCGCAACTTCAACGAAATCCTGCGCGCCATCGATTCGATCCAGCTCACGGCCAAGCACCAGGTGGCCACGCCCGCGAACTGGAAGCAGGGCGACGACGTGATCATCACGGCGGCCGTCTCCAACGAGGATGCGATCAAACGCTTCGGGAGCTTCGAGACGATCCTCCCCTATCTGCGCAAAACCAAGCAGCCGACCGCCTGACCCGGCATCCATCTGATCGGGCGAAGAGAGGCGAGGCACCTGCCTCGCCTCTTTCTTATCCGCCGCGCCGCGCGGCTCTAAGTCGCTCCAATCGGAATGGCGCGTCGGCCGGTGTTCGGATATGGTCGCGCCGGTTCAAGAGCGAGAAGACATGTCGGACCAGCGCACCACGGCTGCGGGCGGAATGGAAACGGCTTTCGGGTTCCGGAAGGTCGGCGAGGACGAGAAGCAGCGTCTCGTCGATGACGTATTCCACCGCGTCGCCGAACGTTACGACCTCATGAACGACCTCATGTCCGCCGGGCTGCACCGGGTCTGGAAGGATGCGATGGTGTCCTGGCTTGCGCCGCCGAAACGGCCAGGCTTCAAGGCGCTGGACGTGGCGGGCGGCACCGGCGATGTCGCCTTCCGCATTGTCGAAGCCTCCGATAGGAAGGCGCAAGTCACCGTGCTCGACATCAACGGCTCCATGCTTGCGGTTGGCAGGGAGCGGGCGGCCAAGCGCGGACTGGCTGAAAACCTGGGCTTCGTCGAGGCCAATGCAGAGGAACTGCCCTTCCCGGCTGCCACCTTCGATGCCTATACGATCGCCTTCGGCATCCGCAACGTGCCGCATATCGACAGGGCGCTGGCCGAGGCCTTCCGCGTCCTGCGGCCCGGAGGGCGCTTTCTTTGCCTCGAATTCTCCGAGGTGGACATGCCGTTTCTCGACAAAGCCTACGAGGCATGGTCCTTCAACGCGATCCCGCGCATCGGGAAGGCCGTCGCCGGTGACGACGAACCTTATAGATATCTCGTGGAATCGATCCGCAAATTCCCCAACCAGAGCAACTTCGCCGCCATGATCCGCCGGGCCGGCTTCTCTCGCGCGACCTGGCGCGACTATTCTGGCGGCATCGCCGCGCTCCACTCCGCCTGGAAGATCTGAGCGCCCGATGAGCACGCTCGGCGCATATCTCCGCCTCGTCCGCGCGGGCTGGGTTCTGCTGCGCGAGGGCGTCGTGGCGGCCTTTCCGGGCGAGCAGCTCGAGGGCGCCCCCCGCTTCGGGTGGCGCGTAGCGAAGCTGATCTCCCGACGCCACTCCAGCGGCCGCGGACGCACCGAGCGCCTGACCATCGCCGTCGACCGGCTCGGTCCCTCCTACGTCAAGCTCGGTCAGTTCCTGGCTACCCGACCTGACGTCGTCGGCCATGAGCTTGCGCGCGATCTCGCCACGCTTCAGGATCGGATGGAGACTTTTCCGGAGGAGCAGGCGCGGGCGGTGATAGAAGCCTCCCTCGGTGCGCCGGTGGAGACGCTTTTCCGCGATTTCGGGCCGCCCGTGGCGGCCGCCTCGATCGCCCAGGTGCATCCGGCAAAGATCCTGCGGGGAGGCGAGATGCAGAAGGTGGCCGTAAAGGTCATCCGGCCGGGGGTGCGCCGCCGGTTCTACAACGACCTGGAGTCCTTCTTTCTGGCAGCCCGCCTGCAGGAGCGGTTCGCGCCGTCCACCCGGCGCTTGCGGCCGGTCGAGGTTACTCAGACGCTGGCGCAGACGACCAAGATCGAGATGGACCTGCGGCTGGAAGCAGCCGCCATCTCGGAACTGCACGAGAACACGAAGGAGGATCCAGGCTTCCGCGTGCCCTGGGTCGACTGGGAGCGCACCGGCCGGGACGTTCTGACGCTCGAATGGATCGACGGCATCAAAATGTCGGATATCGCGGCCCTGCAGGCCGCCGGCCACGATCTCCAGCGGCTGGCCACGGTACTCATCCAGGCCTTCCTGCGGCACACGCTGCGCGACGGCTTCTTCCATGCCGACATGCATCCGGGCAATCTGTTCGTGGAAGCGGACGGAACGATCGTCGCTGTCGATTTCGGCATTGTCGGGCGTATCGGCAAGAAGGAGCGGCGCTTCCTTGCCGAAATCCTCTACGGCTTCATCACCCGCGATTTCCGCCGCGTGGCGGAAGTGCATTTCGAGGCGGGCTACGTGCCCGGTCATCACGACGTTGCCGCTTTCGCGCAGGCACTCAGGGCCATCGGCGAGCCGATCCACGGCCAGCCGGCAGAGACCATTTCGATGGCGCGGCTTCTGACACTGCTCTTTGAGGTGACAGAATTGTTTGAAATGCAGACCAGGCCGGAGCTTCTGCTGCTGCAGAAGACGATGGTCGTGGTCGAAGGCGTGTCACGCACGCTCGATCCCCACTTCAATATGTGGCGCGCAGCCGAGCCCGTGGTCTCGCAGTGGATCGAGAGGAATCTCGGACCGCGCGGGGCCGTTTCGGACTTGCGCGAGGCCGGCATGGCGCTCGTCGTGCTTGCCCGGCAGGCGCCGGAGCTCGCCGCACGCACCGAACGGCTGTCGCGCGAAATCGACCTTATGGCCCAGCGGGGCCTTCGCTTCGATCCGGAGACAGCGGAAGCCATTGGGCGGGCGGAGGCCCGACATACGCGCTCCGGCCGCGTGGCGTTGTGGGTGATCGCGCTCCTGTTGTTCCTTTTCGTCCTGCAGCAATTCTGACGGCAACGACAGCAGTGCAAGCATTGCTGTCACCTGCGGGCTGGCTTATATTAGTCGCGAGGATGTGCGAGAAAATGCCCACGCTGACAATTCGAAATCTCGATGAGAACGTGAAACGCGAGCTGCGCAAGCGCGCTGCCGAGCACGGCATTTCCATGGAGGAGGAAGCGCGGCGCCGGCTGGCACAGAGTTTGGGAATGGGCGGCCGAAAAAAATCTGTTCTGGCCGAATTGGAACGTCTCGCCGTTAAGCCGAAGGAGCCGTTCGATCTCAAGACAATAAGCGACGAGATGTGGGACGAAAGCTTTGAGTAGCATCGTCGTCGATACGTCCGCGCTCTTTGCCGTTCTCAATGGAGAGGAGGAAGCTGCGTCGATTCGGCAAGCACTGGATGAAGCGAACCATATCGCAATCAGCGCCGCGACACTGCATGAGGCATTTTGCGTCTCCCAGAAGCCCTCTCTCGAACGTGGGCCCGCGCGACTTGAGAAGATGGTAGATCTCCTGGAGCCGGAGATCGTGGCTTTTGACCGGCAACATCTCACGGTGGCAAGAGCGGCCTATGCGCGCTACGGGCGCGGCTCCGGGCATCGCGCTCATCTGAACATGGGCGATTGCTTCGCCTATGCGCTGGCCAAGACGCGGGGCGTGCCCCTGCTTTTCAAGGGTGGCGATTTCGTCCATACGGATGTGGAGCCCGCCCTCAATCCGGCGTGAAGGAAATCTCCGGTGAGCCTTTCCGGAAAACGCGTTCTTCTCATCATCGGCGGCGGCATCGCCGCATATAAATGCCTGGACCTCATCCGCCGCCTGCGCGAGCGGGGGGCGAGGGTGCGCTGCATCATGACCGAGGCGGCCCAAGAGTTCGTCACGCCGCTCTCCGTCGGCGCCCTATCGGCCGACCATGTCCTCACCGACCTTTTCGACAGGCAGGACGAGCACGATATCGGCCATATCAGATTGTCGCGCGAGGCGGACCTTGTCGTCGTCGCGCCGGCAACGGCCGATCTCATGGCGAAGCTCGCCAATGGCCTTGCCAACGATCTCGCCTCCACCGTGCTTCTCGCCACGGATAAGCCCGCCCTGATGGCGCCCGCCATGAACCCGAGGATGTGGGCGCACCCGGCAACCCGGCGGAATTTTCACACGCTAAAGGCGGACGGCGTTGCCTTTGTCGGCCCCAACAAGGGCGAGATGGCCGAGAGTGGTGAGGCGGGCGAAGGACGCATGGCCGAGCCGCTGGAGATCGTGGCGGCGATCGAGGCGATGCTCGGCAACGGCGAAAAGCCGCTTTCCGGCAAGAAGATCATCGTCACCTCCGGGCCGACACACGAGCCGATCGACCCGGTCCGCTACATCGCCAACCGCTCCTCCGGAAAGCAAGGCCATGCGATCGCGGAGGCGCTGGCGAGGCTCGGCGCAAAGGTGCATCTCGTTTCCGGCCCCGTTTCGATCCCCGATCCGGCGGGCGTCTCTACCATCCATGTGGAAAGCGCACGCGAGATGCGCGCAGCCGTGGAAGATCTGCTTCCTGCCGATGCCGGCATTTTTGTCGCCGCGGTTGCCGACTGGCGCCCGCAGACGGAAGCTGGCGAGAAGATCAAGAAAGACAAGAGCGGGGCGGCTCCCTCCCTGAAGCTCGCAGAGAACCCGGATATCCTGGCGACCGTCGGCCACCATGCGAAGCGCCCCCGCCTCGTCATCGGCTTTGCGGCGGAAACGCAGAACGTGGTGGAGAACGCCCGTGCCAAGCTTGCGAAAAAAGGCGCGGATCTCATCATTGCCAATGACGTCTCGCATGACAGCGGCATCGGGGTGTCCGGCGTGATGGGCGGCGACCGCAACAGGGTCCATCTCGTCAGCGCTGACCACGTAGAGGACTGGCCGGAGGCGACCAAAGAGGAGGTGGCGCAGCGGCTCGCGGCAAAGGTTGCGGAGCTGCTCGTCGGAAGAGGTGGGACGTGAGCAGCATCCCCGTCCTTGAAACCGAGCGGCTGGTCCTGCGCGAGCATCGGCCGGAAGACCTCGAAGCGTATCAGAGCCTGTGGTCCGATCCTGCCGTCACCCGCTTCACCAGCCGAACGCCGATCAACCGCGAGCAGGCATGGGGCCGGATCATGCAATTCCACGGCATGTGGAAGCTCTGCGGCTATGGTATGTGGATCGTCGAGGAGAAGGTCACGGCCTCCCTCCTTGGCGAGGTGGGCCTCCTGGAGAGGCGGCGGGAAATCCAGCCCTCGCTCAAGGGCACCATCGAGGCAGGCTGGATGCTTGTACCCTCCGTGCATGGACGCGGGATCGCGCGGGAGGCGATGGAGTCAGTGTTCTCCTGGGCCGGCAAGGCGCACCCGGGCGCTACTTATTCCTGCATCATCAATCCCGAGAACGAGGCTTCGCTGAAGCTTGCGGGGCGGCTCGGCTTTGCCGAGTCCGCCCGTACCACTTATCAGGGCCACCCGACGGTGATCCTGCGCCGCCGCTGATCACCAGGAGGTGGTTTTTCCGTCCACCAGGTGGATGATCGCGGCGGGGCTCGAAATCCAGAACCCGTCGAAATTGGGTCCGAGTGGTTCGATCTCGTCGCAGCGGACCGTTGCGGCAGCAGCCAGATGCTCGGCCGCCGCCTTGGTGTCGTCCGTTACGATTTCCAGCCAAAGCTCGGCCTGGCTCATGCCTGGCACCCGATCGATCCAGAGCTGGTTGGAACCGAAACGGAATCCCACGGACGGCAGCAGTTCCTCGATCTGCTCGAGGCCCAGGACCTCTTTGTAGAACCGTACAGTCGCATCATATTGATGCGGCGGGACCTTCATGGCGATGTTGCGACCGCCGGCAAATTTCGGCTTCATGGGACATCCTTCCTTAGATAGCTTGCGACCGTGATCTGCCAGGACACGCCGAACCTGTCGGCGATCCAGGCGAATCTCGGGCTGAAGGGATACGTATCGAGCGGCATCAGCACTTCTCCGCCCTCGGAGAGCTTGCCGTAAACTTCATCCACCTCCTCCGGGCTGTCGCATGTCGTGAAGAGCGAGATCGAGGGAGTGAAGGTGAATGCATGCGATACGGGGCTGTCGAAGCACATGAAGGCGCGGCCGTTCAGCGTGAACAGTGCCTGCTTCACCGTGCCTTCGGGTCCGTCCTCTCCCGGTCCATAGCGCTCAATCTGCTCGATCCGCGAGTTCGGGATGGCCGAGACATAGAAGCGCATCGCTTCTTCCGCGCGGCCTCCCTGGAACATGAGGAACGGTGTAATCTCCTGGGTCATGACGTCTCCTGTTCTGAAATCGCTTTAGCCAGCTGGTCGAGCCACTGCGACCAGCCCTCGCGCACGGCGGCGATTGCTCGCCTTTAGACCTTCGCGGTCCCACCCATTCACCGTGCAGCAAATTTTCTCGCATACTGCTCCTCAAGCTGCGCGAAGGCCGACCAGAAGCCGCGCGGCGGCAGGCCGGAGAGCCGATCTTCCAGGATGCCGAGATGGGCCTCCCAGCCGCCCGCCACCATCTTCATGGCCTCGGTGCTCTCGAGCCGCCGATGCGTGAGCACCAGCCGCACGTTCTTGCCTTCGGGGAAGAGCTCAAAGCTCACTTCGCTCGCACCATTGTCGCCCGGCCAGCTATAGGTGAGAAGCCGCGGGGGATCGCATTCGGTAACCTCGCCGAACATCGGCGGGCTCGTTTCGAAATGCTTGAAGCGCTCCGGCGTCGGCTCGGACGAAAGCTCGCCGTGGCGGAACAGAAGCTCCACCTTGCCGCCGGCAAAAACCTCCATATCGCCTGACGCGAGCCACAGCCGGCGCTTTTCCGATTGCGTGAGATATTCCCACAGGCGCTCGGCCGGCCCGGGCAGGCGCCGCTCGATGCGGACCGTTGCGGGCGCAACAATCTCGCCGCTGGCCAATTGATGCGGTGTGTTCACGCAAGCCTCCGTTATATGCCGAGACCGTCGGGGAAGCGGTCGCCGACCAGGTTGAGCTGGATGCCGTGCTCCAGATAAGCCTTCAATCCCGCAAGCACGAAGGCGAAGCCTTCGGTCGAGCCGACGGCTTGTTCCACGCGCTGAGCATCGTCACCCGCAAAACCTGAATTGGTGATGCTGACAAAGGTGGTGCCGTCAGGACGCGGCGTGAAAAGCCATTCAACCTGCGTGAGCTTGTCCTGGTCGCCCGGCCAATCGATCACGATGCGCCGGTTTGGCTCGATTGCCTTCACGTGCACCGGGATGGAAAAGCCGTACATCGACCATTCCCAGGTGACGGTCCTGCCAGCCTCCAGCCTTCCACTGCCGCCGGTGAACCAGAACTTCGAAGTGATCTCCGGGTCCATGAAGGCCTCGAAGACCTCCGCAACCGGTTCGCGTATGAGCATTTCCGCCTTTGCGCTGGGTTCGACTGCCATTTCGTCTCCTCGGATTAGCGCTTGTTCGATTGGCGGCTGAGCAGTGCCTCGATCCGGCCGAGCATCGTGCTCCAGCCCTTCTCGGTCTGCTTCTCGTACTCGGCCCAGATCGGGTTCATCTCGTGCACCAGCGTCACAACGCAGCCTTGGCCGGCATGCTCAAAGGTGATGGTGACGGTAGAATTGTTCTCCCGCTCTTCCTCGTCAGAGGTGAACCAGGTGAACACAAGCTTCCGCGGGCGGTCGATCACCAGATAGGTGCCCCAATGCACCGCCTCGCCCTCCGGACGCATGTCGGAGAAGGTGAAGCGGCCGCCGACGCGCGCGTCCACCTCCACGCGGCGGATGTCCGCCGGCGTTTCCGTCTCGCTCAGCGTGATTTCGGACCACGCCCTGATCTTTTGCGGGTCGAGCCAAGCGTCGAAGACGCGCTCGGGCGGGAAGGCGAAATCGCGGGTGACTCTCACTGCAAATGTCGGGCGGGTCATTTCATCCTTCCTTTCTCCGCTTGCTCGTCTTCGGCCCTGAGCAGCGCTTCCAGCGTGTCGAGGCTCCGGTTCCAAAAGCGCTCGTAGTAGCGCAGCCAGGCCTCTGCCTCCGCCAACGCCGCAGCGTCGAGCCGGCAATAATGCGTTCGCCCGGCTCGACGGCGGCGCACAAGCCCGGCCTGCTCCAAGACCTTCACATGCTTGGAGGCGCCTGCGAAGGACATGGAGAAGGGTGCAGCCAGCTCGCCGATGCTCCGCTCGCCTTCGGCGAGGTCGCGCAGCATGGCCCGCCGGGTGGAATCGGCAAGCGCATGAAAAATCGCGTCCAGCGCTGCGGGGTGTTGCTCAACCATGTGGTTTAATATAGCGGGATGGACGGAATAGTCAACCGTATGGTTGAAGATTTCTTCAGGGATGAAAAAGGCGGCCTGGAAGGTCGCCTTCACCTCTTCTGAGGGCCGCTTTGCCGCTGGCCGTCGTTCCGCCAGCGACTAGGGAAAGCCGCCAGCCCCCTTTACTCTGCCTCTTTCGCCGAATGGGCGTTGAGCAGGCCGTATTTCTCCTCGCCGAGATCCTCGAGCAGGGCGAGCTGCGTTTCGAGGAAGTCGATATGCCCTTCCTCGTCCTCCAGGAGCTCTTCGAAAAGCTTCATGGTCACGTAGTCGCCCAGCTCCTGGCAGATTTCGCGCGAGCGCTTGTAGGAGGTGCGGGCGTCATATTCGCCGGCAAGGTCGGCTTCCAGCACTTCCTTGACGTTCTGGCCGATGCGCAGCGGCGCCAGGGTCTGAAGATTCGGATGCCCTTCGAGGAAAATTATGCGCGCGATCAGCTTGTCGGCGTGGTGCATCTCCTCGATGGACTCGGCGCGCTCCTTCTGGGCCAGCTTGGTGTAGCCCCAGTCCTCCAGCAGACGGTAATGCAGCCAGTATTGGTTGACGGCACCGAGCTCCAGAAAGAGAGCCTCGTTAAGCCGCTCGATGACCCTTGTATCGCCTTTCACTGAATTTGCTCCCGAATTTATCCCGCAAGGCGCGGACACGATCCAGATATGTCACGATCTCCGCATCGCCAGTATCCGCGTTGCGGTGATAGTCCTCGGTCACCCGAATGATCGTTTCCACCACATTTGGGAAGCAGCCGCAACAGCGGCCGCGCTTGGCCATCGCGTGATAGACCTTGGCCGGCACGATGAGCTGCCATGCATCCTCGTCGAGCATCTCGACGATGGCCGCCTCGATTTCCTTCTGGGTGATGACGTTGCAGTGACAGACGAGCATGGTTCCGCAGGCTGGTCAGGAGCATCGCCCGGGGCGTACGTCCCTCGACGAATGGGTCCAGGCCCAGGCATCTAGGAACGCATTCCTTCGGACGGGCGCATAAAAGCGTCCCTCCGGTATGTATGTCAACCAAAACCTGACTTCAAAGCTCATGCTTCCCCGAGCGCGCAAAAATGCCGCAGGGCGCGCCGGCTCTGGCGAGGACCACGAGGTGCAGCCCTCCCCGCCTTCCCGCTCACCTCTCGTACTTCTCGAGGAACGCTTCCGCAGAGAGATTGCGGAAATCGTCGAGCGCCGCGCGCAGCCGCTGGTGGTCCCAGTCCCACCAGGCGAGCGCCTGCATCCGTTCCGCCGTCCGCCGTTCGAAGCGCGGCCGGATGATCTTCGCCGGCACGCCGCCGACGATCGTGTAAGGCGCCACGTCTTTGGAGACCACGGCGCCCGCGCCGACCACGGCGCCGTCACCCACCGTCACGCCGGGCAGGATGGTCGAGCCGTGGCCGAGCCAGGTGTCGTGGCCGATATGGACCACGTTCTTGCGGCGCCAGGCGAAGAACTCGTCCTCGTGCTCGGCATCGTCCCAATAATCCGAGGCGCGATAGGTGAAGTGGTGCAGCGTCGCCCGCCATGTCGGGTGGTTGGTGGCGTTGATGCGGGTCGCGGCGGCGATATTGGAAAACTTTCCGATCACGGCGCACCAGACTCCGCAATCCTGAACCATGTAGGAATAATCGCCCAGAACCGTTTCGTGCACACGGCTGCGCGCGCCGATCTCCGTGTAGCGGCCGAGGGTGGAATCCGAAACTTCCGCCGTCGGATCGATGGTCGGCGCTTCCGCAAGCATTTTCCGCTTCACGCTCATGCGACGGCCCTCCTCGACGCAAACATGGTGACGTCGATGATATGATCGGCCACCGCTTCCCGCACTTCCTGATCGTGGAAAATGCCGAGCAGAGCTGTCCCGGCGGCCTTCTTCTCCGCGATCATCTCGATCACCACCTGCCGGTTGGCCTTGTCGAGGGAGGCGGTCGGCTCGTCGAGGAGCAGAATGGGATGGGAGGTGATGAAGCCGCGCGCGATATTGACGCGCTGCTGCTCGCCGCCGGAGAAGGTGGCGGGCGGCAGGGACCAGAGACGCTCCGGCAGATTGAGGCGGGAAAGCAGCGCGGCCGCGCGCGCCCGCGCCGCCTCCGGCGTCTCGCCCGCCATCAGAAGGGGCTCGGCCACAATGTCTAGGGCGGGCACGCGCGGCACTACCCGCAGGAACTGGCTGACATAGCCGATCGTCTCCCGTCGCACTTCCATGACGGTACGCGGAGCCGCCGCGACGAGATCGACAAGTCCGCCCCGGTGGGTGACGATGATCTGCCCGCTGTTTGCGCAGTAGTTGCCGTAGACCATTTTCAGGATCGAGCTTTTGCCTGCCCCTGAGGGCCCGCCCAGAACGGCGCATTCGCCCGCCCGCACGGCAAAGGATACATCCTCCACAACCGCGAGGCGGATGCCGCCCTGCAGATGCATGGT
The DNA here is from genome assembly GCF_031180965.1 of Chelativorans sp. Taxonomy (GTDB): domain Bacteria; phylum Pseudomonadota; class Alphaproteobacteria; order Rhizobiales; family Rhizobiaceae; genus Chelativorans. The sequence continues at coordinate 13,607 of NZ_JAPSLH010000036.1, read as the reverse complement.
GAAGCTCTTGGAGAGTTCCGAAACGACGAGGGGCGTGGCCATGACTCACACCTGCAGGATTGAGGAGACGAGAAGCTGCGTGTAGGGCGCCTGCGGGTCGTCGAGCACCCGGTCGGTGAGGCCGGTCTCGACCACATGGCCGTCCTTCATCACCATCATGCGGTGGGAAAGAAGGCGCGCCACGGCTAGGTCGTGGGTCACGACGATTGCCGCCAGCCCCATGTCCTGGACAAGCCCGCGCAGGAGATCCAGCAGGCGGGCCTGCACGGAAACGTCGAGCCCGCCGGTCGGCTCGTCCATGAAGACGAGGCGCGGACTGGTCACGAGATTGCGGGCTATCTGCAGTCGCTGGCGCATGCCGCCGGAAAAGGCTCGAGGCTGGTCGTCGACGCGGTCTTCCGCGATCTCCACGCGGCCCAGCCAGTCCGTGGCGGCCGCGCGGATATTCCCGTAGTGCCGCTCGCCCAACGCCATCAGCCGCTCGCCCACATTGGCGCCGGCCGAGACGGTCATGCGCAGCCCGTCCGCGGGGTTCTGGTGCACAAAACCCCAGTCGGTGCGCATGAGAAAGCGCCGTTCGGCCTCGCTCATCCGGTAAAGGTCGCGAAGGGTTCCGTCGCGCATGCGGTAGGAGACAATGCCGGAAGTGGGCAGAAGCCGTGTGGAAAGGCAGTTGAGCAGCGTCGTCTTGCCGGAGCCCGATTCGCCAACAACCGCCAGAACCTCGCCTGGCCAGAGATCGAAGGTGACATCGGCGCAGCCGATGCGGTTTCCGTAGAATTTCGACAGCGAGCGTACGGTGAGAAGGGGTTCTTCGGTCATTGGGCCTCCTTACCCTCGCCCCTTTTGGGGAGGGTCGATCCGGGCAGCTGATCGGGGTGGGGGTGCAATAGAATCGGCTCCATCACCCACCTGCGCCGCCGGCGCGACCTCCCCCGCATGGGGAGAGGCTGAGGCCCGCCGTTTCTCGCAGTAATCCGTGTCGGAGCAGACATACATGTGCCCACCCCGGTCGTCCAAAATCACCTCGTCCAGATAAACCCCCTTCGCTCCGCAGAGCGCGCAGGGTTCGCTGAACTTTTGCACCTCGAACGGGTGATCCTCGAAATCAAGGCTGACGACGCGGGAGAAGGGCGGGATCGCGTAGATGCGCTTTTCCCTGCCCGCGCCGAAGAGCTGGAGCGCCGGCGACATATGCATCTTCGGATTGTCGAATTTCGGCGTCGGCGAAGGGTCCATGATGTAGCGTCCTTCGACTTTCACCGGATAGGCGAAGGTGGTGGCGATGTGACCGTGCCGGGCGATGTCCTCGTAGAGCTTCACATGCATCAGCCCGTATTCTTCCAGCGCATGCATCTTCCGCGTTTCAGTCTCGCGCGGCTCAAGGAAGCGCAGCGGCTCGGGGATCGGCACCTGGTAGACCAGCACCTGACCCGCCTTCAGCGACTCCTCGGGGATGCGGTGGCGTGTCTGGATGATCGTGGCCTTGGCGGTCTCCGTGGTGACGGCGACGTCAGCCACCTTCTGGAAGAAGGCGCGGATGGAGACGGCGTTGGTAGTGTCATCCGCGCCCTGGTCGATGACCTTCAGCACATCGTCCGGGCCGATGATGGAGGCTGTCACCTGCACGCCGCCGGTGCCCCATCCATAGGGCATGGGCATCTCGCGGCTGGCAAAGGGCACCTGATAGCCGGGAATGGCGATTGCCTTCAGGATCGCCCGGCGGATCATGCGCTTGGTCTGCTCGTCCAGATAGGCGAAGTTGTACTGGGCGATCGTCTCGGCATTCATTCGGCAGCCTCCTTGCGTTCCGGCTGGTTGGCGGCCGCCTGCCGGCGCTCCTCGAACTCGCTGCGCATCTGGCGAACGAGGCCGAGCTCGGCCTGGAAATCCACATAGTGCGGCAGCTTCAGGTGCTCGACAAACCCCGTCGCCTGCACATTGTCGGAATGGGAGATGACGAATTCCTCGTCCTGCGCCGGCGCGACGATGTCCTCCCCGAGCTCCTCCGCGCGGAGCGCGCGGTCGCAGAGCGACATGGCCATGGCCTTGCGTTCCGACTGGCCGAAGACCAGGCCGTAGCCGCGTGTGAATTGCGGCGGCACCTTCATCGAGCCCTTGAACTGGTTGACCATCTGGCACTCGGTGACCCGGATGCGGCCGAGCGGCACCGGGAAGTCGAGTTCCGGCACGTCGAGTTCGATCTCCACCTCGCCGATCCTTACCTCGCCCACGAAGGGATGGTTGCGGCCAAAGCCGCGCTGTGTGGAATAGCCGAGCGCCAGCAGAAAACCCTCGTCGCCGCGCGAGAGCGCCTGCAGCCGCGCGTCCCGGCCCAGCGGAAATTCCGGCGGCGTGCGCGTGATATCGGCCGGCTCTTCTCCATCGGAGAGAAAGCCGTCCTCCTCGATCAGCCCCTCATGGGCGAGGATTTCGCTCACGCGCGGCATGCCGTCCTGCGCCGGCTCCCGGGCTTCCGGCTCTTCCGGCTGCTCGTCTCCCGCCAGCGCCGGATCGAGCAGGCGGTGCGTATAGTCGAAGGTGGGGCCGAGCACCTGCCCGCCGGGCAAGTCCTTGAAGGTGGCGGATACGCGGCGCTCCACCAGCATCTTCGCCGTGTCTATCGGCCGCGAATAGCCGAAGCGCGGCAGCGTCGTGCGGTAGGCGCGCAGAAGGAAGATCGCTTCGATCATGTCGCCGCGCGCCTGTTTTATGGCGAGCGCGGCAAGCCCCGGATCGTAGAGCGAGCCCTCGGCCATCACGCGGTCCACGGCGAGCGCAAGCTGCTCCATGACCTGCTCAAGCGTGAGCGCGGGAACGGAGCGGTCCCCCCGCCTGCGGTCGGCAAGCAGCCGGTGGGCGTTGCGGATGGCGGCCTCGCCGCCCTTGACGGCAACATACATGGCTCAGGCCTCCTTGCTGATCTTGGTGGTGCGGGGGAGCGCCGCGATGCCTTCGCGGCTGACCAGGATGAGGTCGATGCCGCGCGGGAACCGGGCACGGTTCTGCGCCCACTGTTCGACGAAATGGCGCGGCAGCGGGCGGGGCGCGAATGTCGCTGTTTTCTCGATCCCTGGTCCTTCGAGCCTCAGGGCTTCGCCGCCCGCAAGGCTCTCGACCTGGAGGACCAGGGTCGCCGACCGGTCCGGATATTCCTGGCTGCCCTGGGCGAAATTTTCAAAGGCCGGCAGGTTGGCGGGGTCCGCCACGAAGGCGAAATGCGCCTCCGTCGGCTCGCGCACAATGGGCGCGCCGGTCTGGAAGCCGAGCCAGCCGGCGACCTGTTTTTCCTCGCGCAGCATCGCATCGAGCCAGATCGGGGTGTCGGCGTCGCAGAGCGTGAGCGCCACCGCCCCCGCCTCGGGCGTCAGCGGCGCCGGCGGGCGCGGCAGGCGCAGGTCCCGCATTGCCGTGCCGGGCCGCGCCATGACGTCCATCAGCGCGCGGAATGCGGCCTGTGCGTCGAAAACCGGCTCGGCGAAGCCGCCCTCGATGGTCTGCGCTTCCATCAGTCCTCTCCCCGAACCATGGTGAAAAATTCGACGCGCGTTGCGGCGATTTCCGCCCGGCGCTGCTCGTCCCGCTCCTGCAATTCCCTGCGAAGAGGGCCGAGAATTTTTTCTTCCACCGCCGCGGCAAAGTCCGGCTTCTGGCGCAGCGCATCGATGTTGGCCGAGATCCGCGCCTTTTCCCGATCGCGGCCGAGCGCATAGGCGTGGCCGATCTCGCCGGAGGGGAGCTTCACGCTGGCACGCGTTACGGTCGCCTCGCCGAAGTTGAAGGGCGAGCCGCCCCCGCCGATGCGCCCGCGCAGCGCCACCAGGCCGGTCTCGGGCCCGCGAAGAAGGGCCCCCTCGTCCGGCAAGCCGCTCTCCCGCCAGAGTCTCGCCAGCATCTCCGCCGGAGCCGCGGCCAGCACGGCGAAGGCCTCGCGACGGCGGCGGCTCCCATCGTCTTCCCGCATCACACATCCTTCCGCAGATTTGTCTATTGTTCTAGACAACTAGATGAATTATAGCTCCTGCCTAATGATTGTCCATGACAAGCACATGACAGGGGCTGGATATGAGCGAGGCAGGCATCGAGAGACGCAGCGGCGTGGCGTTGTGGCGGCAGATCGCGGACCAGATCCGGCAGGGTGTCGGCGCCGGCCTTTCCGACGAAAGCGGTCGCCTTCCGACCGAGCTTGCGCTCGCCGAGCGCTTCGGCGTCAACCGGCACACGGTGCGCACGGCGATCCAGGCGCTGGTGCAGGAGGGCGTGCTGCGCGCCGAACAGGGGCGCGGCACCTTCATCGAGCGGCAGCCGCGGCTTTCCTATCCCATCGGCCCGCGCACCCGGTTCTCCGAGGGCCTCGGCGGCCAGGCGCGCGAGCTGCGCGGAAACCTGCTCGACCACGCCTATGAAGAGGCTCCCGAGGCGGTAGCCGAGGCGCTGGAGATCGCACCCGGAGCACCGGTACTGCGCCTCGACACCATGGCGGAAGCCGACGGACGGCCGATCTCGCGCGCCCGCAGCTATTTCGACGCCCAGCGTTTCCGAGGCTTCGAGCGGCACTTTGCCCGCACCGGCTCGATCACCATGGCCTATCGCCATTTCGGTGTGAGCGACTATCTGCGGCGCTCGACCACCATTTCGGCGCGGCATGCGGACTCGGCCGATCTGGAGATCCTCAAACTTTCCCCCGGCGCAATCGTGCTGGTGGCCCTCGGCCTCAATGTCGACCAGGCCGGCCGGCCCCTCCAGTTTTCCGAGACGCGCTTTTCCGCCGATCGGGTGGAACTCCAAGTGGGCAACACGACGTAGCCTCACGGCGTTGTGAGAGCCGCGCCATTGATTCGGGAGTCGGGGCAGTGCTCTATGCCCAAAACTCGGGAAGAGGAGCCGCTGTGCTGAACCGACTTCTTGCAGCCGCGCTCGCCTGCTTCGCGAGCTTTTCCGCCCAAGCCGAGGACGTGAGCCCCGCGGATTGGGACGAAGTGCTGAAGCAGGCCCGCGGCCAGACCGTCTATTTCAACGCCTGGGGCGGAGCGGAAAACATCAACGCCTATATCGAATGGGCAGCCGGCGAATTGCAGGAGCAGTTCGGCGTCACGCTGAAGCACGTGAAGCTCGACGATACGGCCAATGCGGTCGCGACGGTGGTGGCCGAAAAGGCTGCAGGCCGAGATCAGGGCGGTTCGGTCGATCTCATCTGGATCAATGGCGAGAATTTCGCGGCGATGAAGGAGAACGGCCTGCTCCTCTCGCCCGGCTGGGCGGAAAACCTGCCCAACTGGCGCTATGTGGACGTCGAGAACAAGCCCACCATTGTCACCGACTTCACCGTTCCCGTCGAAGGGCTGGCAAGCCCCTGGGGCATGGCGCAGCTCGTCTTCTTCTACGACAGCGCGCGGACGGATGCGGCGGAACTGCCGCAGAGCAGCGATGAGTTGCTTGCCTGGGCAGAGGCCAATCCGGGGCGCTTTTCCTATCCGCAGCCGCCGGATTTCACCGGCTCCTCCTTCCTGAAGCAGGTCCTTCTTGAAAAGGTGGCTGACCGGTCGGTTCTCCAGAAGCCGGCGGACGCAGGGAATTTCGACGCGGTCACGGAGCCGCTCTTCCGGTACCTTGACGCGCTGCATGAAGTCGCCTGGCGGAGCGGGCGCGCCTTCCCGCAGAACTACCCCGCCATGAAGCAGCTTCTGGCCGACGGCGAACTCGACATCATCTTCGCCTTCAACCCGGCGGAAGCTTCGAGCGCCATCGCCAATGGCGAATTGCCGGACACGGTGCGCTCCTTCACCTTTCCAGGCGGAACGCTGGCCAACACGCATTTCCTGGCGATCCCCTACGACGCCAATGCCAAGGCAGGGGCGCTGGTGACCGCAAACTTCCTGCTTTCGCCGGAGGCGCAGGCGAAGAAGCAGGATCCAGCCGCCTGGGGAGATCCGACCGTGCTCTCCATGGAAAAGCTCGATCCGGAATGGCGCGCGCGTTTTGTGGCGATCGATCTCGGCGTGGCGACGCTGCAGCCTGACGAGCTCGGGCCGGCTTTGCCCGAGCCGCATCCGAGTTGGATGGAGCGCATCGAGGACGAATGGAAAGAGCGCTACACGGCGGAGAATTGAGGGCGCCGGGTCCTTTACTCTCTCCCGTACGGGGAGGGGACTCGGATCTGAGTTCGACCCCCACTCCGGTCGGCTTCGCCGACCACCTCTCCCCCGAGCGACGGGGGAGAGGAAACGCGACGGCCGCAAGGCTGGTGCCCTTCCTCTACCCCACGAGGTGGGGGAGAGGTGGCGAGCGCAGCGAGCCGGAGTGGGGGGAAAATTCATACGCTGTAGCCCTGTCTTTCTGGGGAGGATGGGCCGGCAAAGCCGGTGACGGCTGTGTTCCATCCTGCCTTACCCCCACCCGGGCCTTAGGGTCACCCTCCCCACAAGGGGGAGGCAAGCGGTGCTGACCCGTCTCGGGCCGCTCCTGACCATCCTCATCCTCACCGGCCCAGTGATCTTCGGCCTGGCCGGCACGGTGCTGCCGGCCTTCGGCTTCCTGCCGGCGCTGGGCGGCATGGAATTCACGCTCGCGCATTTCCGCGAGCTCTTCTCCGAGCCGGCCATCTTCATGTCCGCCACCTTGAGCCTCTTGGCAGGGCTCGTCACCGCGCTCGTCTCGCTCCTGGCCGTCATGCTGTTCGTGGCCGGCTTTGCCGGAACGCGGCTTTTCGGTCGCGTGCAGCATCTCGTCTCGCCGCTGCTTTCGGTCCCGCATGCCGCGGCGGCATTCGCGCTCGCCTTCCTCATCGCGCCTTCTGGCATGCTGGCGCGGCTCGTCTCGCCCGAGATCACCGGCTGGGACAGGCCGCCGGACCTGCTGATCGTCAATGACCCGATGGGCCTCTCCATGATGGCGGGGCTCGTGGCCAAGGAGATCCCCTTCCTCCTGCTCATGACGCTCGCGGCCCTCCCGCAGGTGCAGCTCCACCAGACGCGGATGCTCACGACTTCCGTCGGCTATGGCCGCGTGGCGGGATTCCTGTTCGGCCTCTGGCCGGCGGTCTACCGGCAGATCCGACTGCCGGTCTTCGCCGTCATTGCCTTTGCCTCCTCGCTCGTGGATGTGGCGATGATACTGGGGCCGACGCGCCCCGCACCGCTTGCCGCCAGGCTTCTGGTGTGGATGAACGACCCGGACCTTTCGATGCGCTATCTCGCCAGTGCCGGCGCCCTCCTGCAGCTTGCGGTGACGGCGCTGGCGCTCCTGGCCTGGCTTGGGCTTGAGCGGTTTGGCGCGGCGCTTTGCAGGCAGGCCGCCATGCGGGGGCGGAGATTCCGGCGCGACGCAATGCTTCGCGCCGGCGCGCTTGCCGTGATGGTGCTGGCGGCGGGCGTCGTCTTCGCCGGGCTCGGCACGCTTGCGGTCTGGTCGTTTGCCGGGCTGTGGCAGTTTCCCGATGCGCTGCCGTCCACTTTCACGCTCAAGAGCTGGATGACGACGCTGCCCCGCATCCTGGAGCCGCTGCAGACGACGCTTCTGGCGGGGCTACTCTCCACATTCATTGCCTCTATCCTCGCGATCCTGTGCCTGGCGCATGAAGACGAGACAGGCGGGCGGCCGGGACGCGGCGCGCTCACACTGCTCTATCTGCCGCTGCTTGTGCCCCAGGTGGCCTTCATCTTCGGCCTGCAGCTGTTCCTCATCTATGCGGGCGTGCTCGCCACCCTGCCCGCGCTGGTGCTGGCCCATCTCGTCTTCGTCATGCCCTATGCATATCTCGCGCTGAAGGATCCCTGGCACGCCTTCGACCGCCGCTATGACTGGCTGGCGGCCGGGCTGGGGAAAAGGCGTGCAAGGCGCTTCTTCTCCGTCCGCCTGCCCATGATGGCCCGGTCGATCCTCACCATGGCCGCCATCGGCTTTGCCATTTCGGTGGGGCTCTATCTGCCCACCGTGCTGGCGGGCGCCGGGCGGCTCACCACGATCACCTCGGAGGCGGTGGCGCTCTCTTCCGGCGGCAACGGGCGCGTGATCGGCGTCTATGCATTCTGGCAGATGCTCCTGCCCATCGCCGGCTTTGCCGTTGCAACGCTCGTGCCGGCGCTGATATTCCGGCGCTTCCGCGGCATGCAGGTTTAGGAAAACGGGTGTCGGAAAAGGGGCTTTTCCTCGAAGGCGTGCGCATTGCGCTCGGCGGGCGCATGCTCGTCGAGCTCACGCATCACGTGCCGCCCGGCGAGGTGCTGACGGTCATGGGGCCGTCAGGCTCCGGGAAATCGTCCCTGCTCGCATATCTTGCGGGCTTCCTCGACCCCGCCTTCACGGCCTCGGGCCGGGCGCTGGTCGACGGAATCGAGATCACGGCGCTGCCCGCGGAGGAGCGCCTTGCCGGCATGCTCTTCCAGGACCCCCTGCTCTTTCCACATATGAGCGTGGCCGGCAACCTGATGTTCGCAGTGCCGCAGGGCATCAAGGGGCGAACTGAACGGAGGCGGCGTGCCGACATCGCGCTCGGCGACGTGGACCTTGACGGCATGGCTGACCGCGACCCGGCGACGCTTTCGGGCGGGCAGAAGGCGCGGGTGGCGCTTGCCCGCGTGCTGCTGTCCCAGCCGCGCATGCTGCTTCTGGACGAGCCCTTTTCCAAGCTCGACATGGAGCTGCGCCAGCAGATGCGCCTGCTCGTGTTCGGCAAGGCGCGCGAGCGCGGTCTGCCTGTGCTCCTCGTCACCCATGACGAAGCTGATGCGGACGCGGCCGGCGGCGAGATCGTGCGCATCGGAGCATGAAGACCCTGCCCGAACTGCCCGTGACCGCCGTTCTGCAGGCGCTGAAGGAGGCGCTGGAGGCGCAGGGTAAAGCCGTGCTGGTCGCCCCGCCCGGCGCCGGCAAGACGACGCTCGTTCCCCTCGCGCTGCTGGATCAGCCCTGGAGCGCTTCGGGCCGCATCGTGCTGCTGGAGCCGCGCAGACTCGCCGCCCGCGCCGCTGCAAGGCGCATGGCTGCGCTTCTCGGCGAGGAGCCGGGCGGAACGGTCGGCTACGCCATGCGCATGGAGCGGAAGGTTTCCGCGCGCACGCGCATCCTTGTCGTCACCGAAGGCGTGCTCGCCCGCATGATCATCGATGATCCCTCGCTGGAGGGCGTGTCGGCGGTGATCTTCGACGAGTTCCATGAGCGCTCGCTGGACGGCGATTTCGCGCTGGCGCTCGCGCTCGACGTGAAGGGAGCGCTGCGGCCGGATCTCCGCCTTATCGTCATGTCGGCCACCCTCGACGGCGCGCGCGTGGCCGGCCTGCTCGGCGGCGCACCGGTATTGGAGAGCGAGGGGCGCAGCTTCCCCGTCGAAATCCGCTATGCCGAGCGTGCGCCGGATACGGCGATCGAAGCAGCGGTGGCCAGCGCGGTGCGCGAACTCATCGCCGAAGAGGGCGGCAGCGTGCTCGCCTTCCTGCCGGGCCAGCGCGAGATCGCCCGCACGCAGGAACTTCTGGCCGGGCGCCTGCCAGATGCTGTTGATGTCGTGCCGCTGCATGGCGGGCTCGAAGGCCCGGCGCAGGACGCCGCGATCCGGCCCGCCGCGCCGGGACGCAGGAAAGTCGTGCTCGCCACGTCCATCGCCGAAACCTCGGTCACTATCGACGGCGTGACGGCCGTGGTGGACAGCGGTCTTTCCAGGCTTCCCAAATACGAGCCAGGCACCGGCCTGACGCGACTGGAAACGGTGCGCGTCTCCCGCGCCTCGGCCGACCAGCGCGCCGGGCGCGCGGGGCGGACCGCGCCCGGCATCGCGCTGCGGCTCTGGCGCAAGGAGCAGACGGCGGCGCTGCCTGCCTTCACGCCGCCGGAGATCCTCGAAGCGGACCTTTCGGGCCTGCTGCTCGACTGCGCCGCCTTCGGCGTCACCGATCCCGCCACGCTCGCCTTCCTCGACCCGCCGCCCGAGGCCGCGCTCAAGGAGGCACGGATGTTGCTCACGACACTCGGCGCGCTGGACGAGACCGGCAGGCTGACCCCGGATGGGGCCGCCATGCGGCGGCTGGCCCTGCCCGTGCGGCTTGCGCATATGGTGACGGCCGCCACGGAAAAAGGGCAGGCGCGCGCCGCGGCGCGGCTCGCGGTGCTCATCTCCGAACGCGGGCTCGGCGGCAGCAGCATCGATCTTGACGAGCGGCTTTCGCGCTTTGCTACCGACCGCTCGCAGCGCGCCCAGGCGGCGCGGGCGCTGGCGGATCGGCTGGCGGAGGCGGCGGGCGGCGGCAGGACCGAAGCCGTTGCCGCCGCCGGCCCGCTGCTTTTGCACGCCTGGCCCGACCGCGTGGCCAAAGCGCGCGGCGAATACGGTCGCTTCGTGCTCGCCAATGGGCGGGGCGGCCAGATCGACCCTTCCGAAAGGCTGGCACGGGAGCCCTATCTGGTCGTGGCCGACCTGCAGGGGCAGGCGCGCAATGCGCGTCTCGCGGCGGCCGCGGCAATCAGCGAGGCGGAGGTCGTCGAGGGTCTCGGCCATCGGGTCGAAACCCGGATCGAGACCACGTTCGACCGCGAGAAGGGACTGGTCCGCCAGCGCGAGACGCGAAAGCTCGGCGCGATCGTGTTGGGCGAGCGCACACTGCCCGCGCCCAAAGGCGAGGCGGCCGACCGCGCCATCCTGGCGGCGGTGCGGGCGCACGGGCTCGCCATCCTGCCCTGGAGCAGGGAGGCGGAGGGGCTGCGCGCGCGCCTTTCCTTCCTGCATACGGCCGAGGGCGAACCGTGGCCGGACGTTTCCGACGAGGCGCTGATCGCCCGGCTGGAGTATTGGCTTCTGCCCTATCTCAGGGGCGAGCCTTCCCTCGCCGCGATCTCCGGCCAGGCGCTGACGGAAGGCTTGACGGCGCTCGTGCCCTACGACCTGCAGCGCCGGGTGGATGCCGTAGTGCCCAGCCACTTCACCGCGCCGATGGGAAGCCGCGTGCCGATCCGCTATGAGAATGGCGAGGCGGTGCTTGCGATACGCGTGCAGGAGCTTTTCGGGCTCAAGGAGCATCCGACGGTGGGCAAGGGCATCCCGCTGACACTGGAGCTTCTGTCGCCGGCGCACAGGCCGATCCAGAAGACGCGCGACCTGCCGGGGTTCTGGCGCGGCTCCTGGGCCGATGTGCGCGCGGACATGCGCGGGCGCTACCCAAAGCATGTCTGGCCGGAGAATCCGGCCGAGGCCGCGCCCACCAGCCGCGCCAAGCCGCGGTCAAAATAGTGCTTGGTCGGCAGGGCGGCTCGCCGCATAAAGGCGCCATGCTCGAGGAATTGAGAACCCCCAACACGCGCAGCAGCCGGAGCCTCAGGCTGAAGACGCTTATCCGGCTAAGGTGGCTGGCCGTGGTCGGGCAGAGCGCGGCCGTGCTGGTGGTCGCCTTCGGGCTCGGCTTCCCGCTGCCGGTCGCCCATTGCTTCGCGCTGATTGCCGCCTCGGCCTGGCTGAACCTTTACCTCACATTCCGCTACCCGGCCGCCCATCTCGTCCCGCCCAAAGCGGCCCTGGCGATCCTCACCTTCGACGCCTCGCAGCTGGCCGGCCTGCTTTTCCTCACCGGCGGGCTCACCAACCCGTTCTCCCTCCTCATGACCGTGCCGGTGGTCATCTCGGCCACCTCGCTGCCGCTGGTTTGGACCGCTCTGCTCGGCGCCTATGTGGTCGGGATCGCGAGCCTTCTCGCCTTCTTCCACCTGCCGCTGCCCTGGTATCCGGGGACGGAGCTGGCGATGCCGCTCATCTATGTGGTGGGCATGCTGATCGCCGTCGTCTCCTCGATCGCCTTCACCGGCATCTACGCCTATCGGGTGGCGGAGGAGGCGCGGCTTCTTGCCAATGCGCTCGCCGCCACGGAACTCGTGCTGCAGCGCGAGCAGCATATCTCTGCGCTCGACGGGCTCGCCGCGGCGGCGGCCCATGAACTGGGCACGCCGCTCGCCACCATCGCGCTCGTGGCGCGCGAGATGGAGAGGGCGCTCGGCGAAGATCCGCGTTTCCGCGAGGACGTGACCCTGCTGCGCTCGCAAAGCGAGCGATGCCGTGAGATCCTGAAGCGCCTCACCAGCCTTTCCTCCGAGGGCGAGGAGCATATGGCGCGGCTGCCGCTCACCTCGCTGATCGAAGAAACCGCCGCGCCGCACCGGGATTTCGGCATCGAGATCACGATGGAACCGGGCGAGACGGAAGGGCCGGAGCCCGTCGGCCGGCGCAATCCGGGCGTCATCTACGGCCTCGGCAACCTGGTCGAGAACGCCGTCGACTTCGCGCGCAAGACTGTCAGCATCAGATGGTGGTGGGACGCGGAGACGGTGCGCATCTCCATCACCGACGACGGGCCGGGCTTTCCGGCCGAGATCATCGACCGCATCGGCGAGCCCTATATGTCGCGCCGGCAGCCGGGCACGTCGAGCGGCGGGGGGCTCGGCCTCGGCCTCTTCATCGCCAAGACGCTGCTCGAACGCTCCGGCGCCACGGTGCGGTTCGCCAATGCCGGCGGGGAAGGCAAGGGCGCGACGGTGGACATAAGCTGGCCGCGCGAAAGGTTCCTGACCGCCGAGGAGGCGCTCGCGCAGGCCTGAGAACTGGAAATTAAGCCCCTGCCTGCCTAAATGTGGCCATAGATCAGCGAGCCGATGATGAACGACACCACAGCCGACCAGAACGACTTCCCCGGCGGGGACCGCAGCCTCCTTATCGTCGAAGACGACCGCCCCTTCCTTGCCCGCCTCGCACGGGCCATGGAGGGCCGCGGCTTCGTCGTGGAGACGGCCGAGACGGTGGAGGAGGCGATCAGCAAGGTGAGGGCCGCCGCGCCCGCCTTCGCGGTGATCGACATGCGCCTCAGCGACGGCAACGGACTCGACGTGGTCTCGGCTATTCGCGAGAAGCGCGAGGATGCCCGTGCCATCATCCTGACCGGCTACGGCAATATCGCCACCGCCGTCACGGCCGTGAAGCTCGGTGCGGTCGACTATCTGTCGAAGCCGGCCGATGCGGACGAGATCTATGGCGCGCTCATGCGCCGGGGCAACGAGAAGATCGAGCCGCCGGAAAACCCCATGTCGGCGGACCGCGTCCGCTGGGAGCATATCCAGCGGGTCTACGAGATGTGCGAGCGCAACGTGTCGGAAACCGCCCGCCGGCTCAACATGCACCGCCGCACGCTGCAGCGCATCCTGGCCAAGCGCGCCCCGCGGTAGTTTTTTGCGCCGCGCTCGGCGGCCGCATGGCTCGGCGCCAACCCTCCCCCTGTGGGGAGGGTCGCGAGCGGAGTGAGCGGGGTGGGGGTGATGGCAAGCTGCACCTCAGTATCTTTCCATCCATTGCCAAAGCCCTGCCGCACGGCCCCAACCCCGGCACGTTGCATCGCCGCCACGCCCGGCTTTCGCCGTCTGGCCATTGAAGAAGGTGGGAAGCGGGGCGCGTGATCCGTGCCTCTCTGTTAGTTTATGTGGCGCGTCTCACGCGCCCCGCCGGCCGCTGTCCCGACATTGGCCGGTCACTCGGGCTCTTCTTCCGTCCCGGCTGCACCCAATGAAGGGGGTGGTCTTTGCCGGGCCGAAGGAAAAGCCCTAGCGGCTTCTCCGCGGTTTCCGCAGTGTCGTCTCTCACC
>NZ_JAPSLH010000035.1 GCF_031180965.1 Chelativorans sp. | reverse complement strand
CTCAGCATGCCTCCAGGTACCGATCCCTGGAGGGGGAGGTTGCCGCCGCTCTCCCGAACACCCGGTGCGCATCCGGTTCCCGCAAGAGCGATGGGAGGGATTGTAAGAGGGCTGCCGGGGGTGGGGATAAATTTTCCGGCGAAAAAAAGCGGAAATCGCGCAGGAGCTTGTTTTTGCTGCAGATTATTTTTGCGCATCCAGGCGGCGGGGCCGATTTGATCCACACCCCGCTTGGCGGGCGGGCGGAGGGTGAAGGATCGGTTCGAAAGAACCCCTCTCTGGCGTTTTCCAAGCACTTGCTCGGGGACAAATCCGCTCGCAAGTGCAGGAAAACGCTTTCCGGCCGGGTCCCCGCTGCTTCGCAGCGTCCCGGCGTTCGCGGGCCTTTCCATCGTGCCACCGGCACGATGAATTCGCCTTCGGCGAACCGGCCGCTCACCCCCCGCCAAAGGGGGAGATAACGCCGGCATCGGCCTTGCCGCAGGTCGCCGACGCTGGAGATTGCCACAGGCGCTGGAGCAAAGCGGCTATCACCCCCCACAAAGGGGGTCAGTGGCCGCTTCGGCGGAATTCTCGTGCCGGTGGCACGAGGAAAAGCCAGCGAACGTGGGACGCGCTGTTGGTTCGCCACCCCACCCCGTCTCGCGACGACCCTCCCCTGGGGAGGGAAGAGGGTGGGGCGTGGACCCGCTAGACGTCCAGATTGGCGACCGAGAGGGCGTTTTCCTGGATGAATTCGCGGCGCGGCTCCACCTCGTCGCCCATTAGGCGGGCAAACAGCGCGTCGGCGTCCGTGGCGTCGGGGATCTTGACCTGCAGAAGCGAGCGCGCATCGGGGTCGAGCGTCGTCTCCCAGAGCTGCTCAGCATTCATTTCGCCAAGGCCCTTGTAGCGCTGCATTGTGAGACCCTTCCGGCCGGTCGCCAAAACCGCATCCAGCAGCGCGATCGGCCCGGAGATCACCTCCGACTTGTCGCTGCGCCGCAGGATGGGCGGCTTGGCGAACACCTCCTGCAGGCGCGGCGCATAGCGGTCGATGGCCCGTGCATCGGCCGAGCCGATGAGAGCGGCATCGAGCACGACGGCGTCGCGCACGCCGCGCACGGTGCGCTCGAACAGGTATCCGCCGGCGCCCTCATTGGACGGATTGAGGCGGCCTTGCCAGCCGCGCTCCGTCTCTTCGGAGATGATGTCGAGACGGCGCGCCACATAGGCGGCAGCTTCCGTTGCCCGCGCGGGGTCGGCAAGCACGACGGCGTTGAGCGCGCCGGCGATCGCCGCCTGCTCGACGACCGAGCGGTTGTAGCGCGAGTGCAGGCCATTGATGAGCGAGCGGAGCGCGCGCGCATCCTCCACCACCTGCTTCAGGTCCTGGCCCGAGCGGACCTCGCCATTGGCGAGCTCGAGGGAAGCCTCCTGCAGGCCGGTGTCGATCAAAAACTCCTCGAAGGCCGCCTCGTCCTTGATGTACTGGACGGACTTGCCGCGCGTGACCTTGTAGAGCGGCGGCTGGGCGATATAGAGGTGCCCGCGCTCGATCAGGTCCGGCATCTGGCGGAAGAAGAATGTCAGAAGCAGCGTGCGGATGTGCGCGCCGTCCACATCGGCGTCCGTCATGATGATGATCTTGTGGTAGCGCAGCTTCTCGGCGTTGAACTCATCCTTGCCGATGCCGGTGCCGAGCGCTGTGATCAGCGTGCCGATCATCTCGGATGAGAGCATCCGGTCGAAGCGCGCCCGCTCGACATTCAGGATCTTGCCGCGCAGGGGCAGGATGGCCTGGTTCTTACGCGAACGCCCGCTCTTGGCAGAGCCGCCGGCGGAATCGCCCTCGACGATGAAGATCTCGGATTTGGCGGGATCCCGCTCCTGGCAGTCCGCCAGCTTTCCGGGAAGCGAGGTGATGTCGAGCGCGCCCTTGCGCCGCGTCAGCTCGCGCGCCTTGCGCGCCGCCTCGCGCGCGGCCGCGGCCTCCACCACCTTGCCGATCAGGATCCTCGCCTCGCCCGGATGCTCCTCGAGCCAGGTGCCGAGCGCCTCGTTGACGAGACCCTCCACCACCGGCCGCACCTCGGAGGAGACCAGCTTGTCCTTGGTCTGGGAGGAGAATTTGGGGTCGGGAACCTTTACTGACAGAACGGCGGTCAGCCCCTCGCGGCAATCATCGCCGGTGATCGTGACCTTTTCCTTCTTAGTCAGGCCGGAGACATCGGCATAGGAGATCACCTGCCGGGTCAGCGCGCCGCGGAAGCCGGCCAGATGCGTGCCGCCGTCGCGCTGCGGGATGTTGTTGGTGAAGGCCAGCACGTTCTCGTGATAGGAATCGTTCCACCACATGGCGAGCTCGACCGTGATCCCGTCGCGCTCTCCGGAGATGGAAATGGGGTCGGGAATCAGCGGCTTCTTCGCCCGGTCGAGATACTTCACGAACTCGACGATGCCGCCGTCATAGAGAAATTCCTGCTCCTTCACATCGGCATGCCGGCGGTCGGTCAGCAGGATCCGCACGCCCGAATTCAGGAAGGCGAGCTCGCGCAGGCGATGCTCGAGCGTGCCGTAGTCGAACTCGGTCTTCGAAAAGGTCTCAGGCGATGGCAGGAAGGTGATCTCGGTGCCATTGCGCCCGTCATAGGTGCCGGGCTGCCTGCGCGGCTCGTAGGTTCCCGTGACCGCGAGCGGGGCATCGGGGACTCCATGGGTGAAGCTCATCTCATGGATCTTGCCGTCACGGCGGATCCTCAGCTTGAGCCAGGTGGAGAGCGCGTTCACCACTGAGATGCCGACGCCGTGCAGGCCGCCCGAGACCTTGTAGGAGTTCTGGTCGAACTTTCCGCCCGCATGGAGCTGCGTCATGATGACCTCGGCCGCCGAGACGCCTTCACCGGAGTGGATGTCGGTCGGGATGCCCCGCCCGTTGTCGATCACCGTGCAGGAGCCGTCGGGGTTGAGCGCGACCGTCACGAGGTCGGCATGCCCCGCCAGCGCCTCGTCGATGGCGTTGTCCACCGCCTCATAGACCATGTGATGCAGGCCGGAACCATCGTCCGTATCGCCGATATACATGCCGGGCCGCTTGCGCACGGCGTCCAGGCCTTTGAGAACCTTGATGGATTCAGCACCGTATTCGGCAGGTTCGCCGGTGAGTCTCTCGGGCGTAGCGCTCATCAAATTCTTTCGTTAGGGGTGCCCCTCGGGGCCACTCGGAATGATCTGCGAATCAGCAGCCGGATATGGCTAAAATATAGGCGTTCCAACACATTTTTCCAAGTTTTGCCGCCGATCGGCCTGGGGACGGACTGCGGCGCCAAGCGCCCCTTTGCCTTTGCCGCGAAAGGCATTAAGAAGCGCACGCGGCGCAACACCTCCCGAGGCGTTCCATGGTCATGATCAGCGAGAAACCCAAGCTTGTCACCGTGTTCGGCGGCGCCGGCTTCGTGGGCCGGCACTTGGTGCTGGCGCTGGCGCGGCGGGGATACCGGGTGCGCGTCGCCTGCCGCAATCCGCACAAGGCCATCCATATCCGCACGCTGGGGAATGTCGGGCAGGTGCAGGCGATCCAGGCCAATCTGCGCTACCGCTGGTCGGTCGACCGGGCCGTGGAAGGCGCGGATCATGTGGTGAACCTCGTCGGCATCCTGCACGAATCCGGCAAGCAGCGCTTTGAGGACGTGCAGAGCCTTGGCGCCCGCGCGGTGGCGGAAGCGGCGCGCGCCGCCGGCGCCGGCCTCACCCAGGCCTCCGCCATCGGCGCCGACCTGAACTCGCCAAGCGCCTATGCCCGCACCAAGGCAGAAGGCGAGCAGGCGGCTCTCGAGACGGTGAAGGGCGCCGTGATCATCCGCCCCTCGATCATCTTCGGGCCGGAGGACAAGTTCTTCAACCGCTTCGCCAATATGGCGCGGTTCTCGCCCTTCCTGCCGCTCATCGGCGGCGGGCACACGAAATTCCAGATGGTCTATGTGGGAGACGTGGCGGAAGTCTACGCCCGCTCGGTGGACGGGCTTCTGGAGCCCGGCGCGACCTATGAACTCGGCGGGCCGCAGGTGCTGACCTTCCGTGATTGCATGGAGGAGATGCTGGAAGTGATACAGCGCAAGCGCGCCTTCATCCCCATCCCCTGGCCGATCGCGCGGCTCCAGGCCCGCATCCTCGGCCTTCTGCCCAATCCGCTTCTCACGCTCGACCAGGTGCGCATGCTGGAAGTGGACAATGTGGTCTCCGAGGAGGCCAAGCGGCGCGGACATACGCTTGAGGGGCTCGGCATCGCCCGGCACGCGCTGCACACCGTCCTGCCCACCTATCTGTGGACCTATCGGCCGGCGGGTCAGTTCACCCAGCCGCAGATGTAAGGTCTCTCGTGTTGGAGGCGCTCGCGGCCTTTCTCCCGGAAGGGATAGGGCCTTTGTCGGGCGCCCTCCTCGTCGTGGCCAGCTTCTTCACCTCGGCGCTGACCGCCGCCTTCGGCGTCGGCGGCGGCGTGGCCATGCTGGCGCTGCTTGGCCTCTTCATCCCCGTCGCCGCCCTCATCCCCGTGCATGGTGCGATCCAGCTCGGCTCGAATACGGGGCGCGCCTGGCGGCAACGCGCGCATATCGTGCACACCATTGCCCTGCCCTTCATCGCCGGCAGCCTGCTCGGCGCCGTTGCCGGCGCCTTCTTTGTCGTGCAGCTTCCCGACGCGGTGCTGAAGCTTGCGCTCGGGCTGTTCGTGATCGCCGTCACCTGGGCGAAGATCCCCGGGATGGCCGAGCTCAGCCGCACCGGGCTTGCGATCGGCAGCGCGGTGCTGGCGCTGCTCGGAATGTTCGTCGGCGCGACAGGGCCGCTGCTCTCGGCCTTCTTCGCGCGGCTGATCCCCGACGACAGGCGGGCGCTGATCGCCACCCATGCGGCGGGCATGACCGTGCAGCATTTCTTGAAGATCATCGTCTTCGCTTTTGCCGGCTTCGCCTTCGCGCAGTGGCTGCCCTTTATCCTGGCGATGGTCGCTTCGGGCTATCTCGGCACGGTCTATGGCACGCGGCTCCTCGAAAAGCTTCCCGAGGAGAGCTTCCGGCGCTGGTTCCGCATCGGGCTGACGCTGCTTGCGCTCGACCTTGTCCGCCAGGGCGCGGCGGGGCTGCTCTGACCCTCAGCCGAAGAGGATTAGCGCCAAAAGCCCGACGCCGCCGACCAGGATGCGCCACCAGCCGAAGAGGGCATAGCCGCGCCGGGAGACGAAATCGAGAAGCGATCGCACCACGAGGATGGCGGCGATGAAGGCGGCGATGAAGCCGACGACGATGATCTTCGCATCGGCCGCCGTGAGCAGGTGGTGGTTCTTGTAAAGGTCATAGGCGAAGGCGCCGGCCATGGTGGGCATGGCAAGGAAGAAGGAGAACTCTGCCGCGGCGCGCTTTTCCACCCCCATGAGCAATCCGCCCACTATGGTGGCGCCAGAGCGCGAGGTGCCGGGGATCATGGAAAGGCACTGGAAGAGGCCTATCTTGAGATAAACGGAAAGCGGAAAGCGGGTGATGTCGTCGTAGCGCGGGGTCTTGGCCCAGCGGTCGACCCAGATGAGCACGATGCCGCCGAGGATCAGCATGGTGCAGATGAGGGCGGGCGTCTCGAAAAGCACGGTCTTGATGAACCCGTGGGCCAGCACCCCGATGAGGGCCGCCGGCAGGAAGGCGATGAGGATGCCGAAGACGAAGCGCCTTGTGCAAGGATCGCGCGGCAGGTCGACAAGCATGCGCCAGAGCCGCGCGGAATAGACGCTGAGGATCGCCAGGATGGCGCCGAGCTGGATGAGGATCTCGAACGCATTGCCGGCGGATTCAAAGCCGAGGAAATGGCCGGCGAGGAGAATATGGCCCGTCGAGGAGACGGGGATGAACTCGGTGAGCCCCTCCAGAACGCCGAGCAGGAGCGCTTCCGCAATGGTCTGTTCGGGCACGGTCTCTCCTCGGGCAGGGCTTGCTTGTCAGGCCTGATATCTCCCCCTATAGCTCGGCGGAGATCCCCAGAATCGGGGCTGCCGAGGATTACCGTCACGGCCGCGAAAAGGCTAGAGTGCCGACAATGCTGACGCTGTTTCACCATCCGCTTTACGCTTCCTGCCGCTTCATCCGCCTCGCCTTCGGCGAATATGGCGAGGACCTTGCGCTGATCGAGGAGCGGCCCTGGACGCGGCGCAAGGAGTTTTTGTCGCTCAACCCGGCCGGCACCATCCCCGTCCTTCTGGCGGAGGGCGATCACGCCATTGTCGGCGCGACGGTGATCGCCGAATATCTGGACGAGACACGCGGCGTGTTCCAGCGCGAGCGGCGGCTGATGGCGGAGGATTCCATCGCCCGGGCCGAGATCCGGCGGCTGGTCGACTGGTATCTCGTCAAGACCGACAATGACGTGACCAAGCATCTGGTGCGCGAGCGGGCGCTGAAACCCTTCATGGAGGGCGAGGCCGGCGGCTCTCCCAATTCGGCCGCGATTCGGGCGGCGCGCGCCAATGTGCGCCAGCATCTCAAATACACCAACTGGCTCGCCGCCACACGCGACTGGCTGGCGGGCCCGCGCCTTTCCTATGCCGATGTGGCGGCGGCGGCCTCGCTCTCGATCCTCGACTATCTGGGCGAGATCGAGTGGCGCGAGTTCGAGGCGGCGCGCGACTGGTACAGTCGCATGAAGTCGCGCCCATCCTTCCGCTCCATCCTGAACGACCGCGTGCGGGGGCTTTCGCCCGCCTCCCATTACGCGGACCTGGACTTCTGATGCGCCCCGCGCCGGCCGAGCCGCAGCGGCTGCGCGCCTTCATCGAGCAGGAAGCGCGCGCGGCCGGTTTCGACGCGGTGGCCTTCACCACGCCGGATGCCGCACCCGCGGCCCCGGCGCGCCTTGCGCAATTCCTGAACGAGGGCCGGCACGGCACCATGCGGTGGATGGAGGAGACGGCCATGCGCCGCGCCCACCCGCGCGCGCTCTGGCCGGAAGTGCGTTCCGTCATCATGCTGGGCATGAATTACGGGCCGGAGGGGGACCCGCTTTCGATCCTTAGGCAAAAGGACAAGGCGGCCATTTCCGTCTATGCGCGCAACCGCGACTATCACGACCTGATCAAGGGAAAGCTCAAGCTGGTCGCCGGAAAGCTTGCGGCGCGGTTCGGCGCGGAGGTGAAGGTCTTCGTCGACACGGCGCCGGTGATGGAAAAGCCGCTCGCTGCCGCGGCGGGGCTCGGCTGGCAGGGAAAGCATACGAATCTCGTCAGCCGTGAGTTCGGCGCCTGGCTCTTCCTCGGCTCGATCTTCACGACGGCCGAAATCGCGCCGGACGCTCCCGAGGCCGATCATTGCGGCTCCTGCCGCGCCTGCCTGGACGTATGTCCGACGGATGCTTTTCCGGCACCCTATCAGCTCGATGCACGGCGCTGCATCTCCTACCTCACGATCGAGCACAAGGGGCCGATCCCGCACGAATTCCGGCAAAGGATGGGCAACCGCATCTATGGCTGCGACGACTGCCTGGCGGTCTGCCCGTGGAACAAGTTTGCCCGGGAGGCATCCGAGGCCAAGCTCAGGGCGCGGGAGGACCTGAAGGCTCCAGCCTTGGTCGATCTCCTCGAGCTTGACGATCCGGCCTTCCGCGCCCTGTTTTCCGGATCGCCGATCAAGCGCGTCGGCCGCGGCCGCTTTATCCGAAATGTGCTGATCGCGGCGGGCAATTCGGGCGACGAAAGGCTTGTCGGCGAATCCGAGCGCCTTGCGGGTGACGCCTCGCCCCTGGTGCGTGGCGCGGCGGTCTGGGCGCTGTCGCGATTGATGAAGCCGCGTGCTTTCGCGGTGCTGGCGGCGCGTTTGCAACCCGGCGAGAGCGATCCGGACGTCAGGGCCGAATGGGATCAGGCTCTCGCTTCGGTCGGCGAGCCGGCCTGATGACGCGGGTCTTCATTTTTGGCGCCGGCTATTCTGGCCAAGCCATTGCTCGCGCGTTGGCGCCGGTAGCGGATTTCATCGCCGGCACCACCCGGAGCGAAGAGAAAGCTGAAGGGCTGCAAGCGCAGGGCATTGCTCCTTTCATCTATGCCGGCAAAGGCCTTTCTCCTGAAATGGCTGCGGCGCTGAGCGGATCGACACACCTGGTCATCTCCATCGCACCCGGAGAGGACGGGGATCTCGTGCTGCCGGCTCTGCGCGGGCTCGGCGGAAGTGCCATGCCCGCAATGCAGTGGGTCGGCTACCTTTCCACGGTGGGTGTCTATGGCGACCATGGTTGCGCGTGGGTGGACGAGGAGAGCGAATGCCGCCCCGTCTCCTCACGTTCCCGCTGGCGGCTCAACGCCGAGAAAGATTGGCTGAACTTTGGCCGGGAGGCCGGTGTTCCCGTTGCGCTGCTGCGGCTTTCCGGCATCTATGGGCCGGGCCGCAATGCCTTCGTAAACCTGGCCGAAGGGAAGGCCAAGCGGATCGTCAAGCCGGGACAGGTGTTCAACCGCATCCATGTGGACGACGTCGCCGGAGCGACCGTCCATCTCATGCGCGGAAAGCTGGGCGGCATCTTCAACGTCTCGGACGACGAGCCCTCCCCGCCGCAGGACGTGGTGGCCTACGCGGCTGGGCTGATGGGCGTGGAGCCGCCGCCCGAAATTCCTTTCGACGAGGCGCAGATGATGCCCATGGCTCGCTCGTTCTATGGCGAGTGCAAGCGCGTCTCGAACGCGAAGCTCAAGGCCACCGGTTACCGCCTGCGCTACCCGAACTACCGCCAGGCACTGACCGCCATGTGGGCAGCAGGCACCTGGAAGGGCCAAGCTGCCGCAAATATGCTATGATTCGCACCGACCCTGGCCTTAACCAGGAGGGATTGATGCGGCGATTTTCCTTCAAGCGGCTGGCGAGCGCCGGTCTGTTCTTCGCTTTTGCCTGTGCGGCGCCTGCCGCGGCCGAGCCTTTGGCGAAAGACCTTTTCGGAGCGCAGAGGCTGCCGGCCGCGACGGAGCCAGCCTCCTACGGCTTCTATTCGAAAGGCTGCTTCGGCGGCGGAATGGCGATCGCCACGGACGGCCCCCACTGGCAGGCAATGCGCCTGTCGCGCAACCGGCGCTGGGGCCATCCGGACATGATCCGGCTGCTCGAGCGCTTTTCGCGGGAGGCGGCCGCCGATGGCTGGCCCGGCCTTCTGGTCGGCGACATCTCGCAGCCGCGCGGAGGGCCGATGCTTTCCGGCCATGCCTCGCACCAGATCGGGCTCGACGCCGACATCTGGTTCACGCCCATGCCCGACCGGCGCCTGAGCGCGGAGGAGCGCGAGAAGGTCAGCGCCGTCTCCATGATCAAGGAGGGCTCCCTCTACGTAGACGAGCGGCGCTGGACGCCGGCGCATGAGGCCGTTCTGCGGCGGGCTGCCAGCTATCCGCAGGTGGAGCGGGTGCTCGTGCATCCGGGCATCAAGAAGAAGCTCTGCGAGACGGTGCGCGGCGACCGCAGCTGGCTGAGGAAGGTCCGGCCCTTCTGGGGCCATGACTACCACTTCCATATCCGCATCAGCTGTCCCAAGGGCTCGCCCGGCTGCAAGGGCCAGGAGCCGGCGCCCAGGAGCGAAGGCTGCGACAAGTCGCTCGCCTGGTGGTTCACCGAAGAGCCGTGGCGGCCCGCTACCGGGCCGGAAAAGCCCAAGGCGCGGGACATCATGCCGCTTTCGGCGCTGCCGGCAGCCTGCCGCGTGGTGCTGAACGCGCCCGCCCCAGTTTCCGAAGCGGCGGTGACGCTTACCGGATCTGGCACAGCGCCGGTACAAGCCGCGGCAGCCCCTTCCCTGGACCAGGATGCGGACCCGGCATCGCTGCTGCTATCGCTCCAGCCGGCTGAGATCCCGCTGCCCTCGCCGCGGCCCTATCGGTAAGCCGGGCAAGCGGCTTTTCACGGCCGCTTGGCTCGCTTATAGAGCTTGAACCGATTTAGGATTTCCGCAAAGCCCGGAAGACGTCTTGGCACGCCGAAATGTTGCGCTGATCGCGCATGACCAGAAGAAAGACGACATGGTGGCCTTCGCACGCGACCACCAGGCCTGGCTTGCCGGCTGCGACCTGGTTGCGACGGGAACCACCGGAGCCCGGATTGCCGACGCATGCCCGGGACTTGCAATCAGGAGGCTGAAGAGCGGGCCCCTCGGCGGCGACCAGCAGATCGGAGCGCTGATCGCCGAGCGCGCCATCGATCTCCTGATCTTTTTCGTCGACCCGCTCACGCCCATGCCGCATGATGTGGACGTGAAAGCCCTCATGCGGCTGGCGATCGTCTACGATATCCCGATGGCATTGAACCGGGCGACGGCTGAAACAATTCTAGGTCTGGAAGAGGCGGGCGCTCCCGCACGATGATCCGAACGAAGAGGCTCGTAGGCAAGATGGCGTATTCGAACGATCACGAGGGGGTGCTGGATTTCCCGATCCTCATCGGCGACATCGGCGGGACCAATGCGCGCTTTGCCATCGTCGTGGACTCCTACGCGGAGCCCAAGGAATTCCCTATCGTGCAGACGGCAGATTTCGCGACCATCGACGATGCGATCCAGGATGCCATCCTGGACCAGACGCATCTCATCCCGCGCTCCGCCGTGCTGGCCGTGGCCGGCCCCGTGAACGGCGACCAGATTGACCTCACCAATTGCCACTGGGTGGTGCGTCCGCGCGAGATGATGGCGAAGCTTGGCTTCAGCGATATCGTCGTGCTCAACGACTTCGAGGCGCAGGCGCTCGCGGTCGTCGCGCTCGGCGAAGAGCATCTGGAGAAGATCGGCGGCGGGCCCGCCGAAACGGTTGGCAGGCGCGTGGTGCTGGGGCCGGGCACGGGGCTTGGCGTTGCCGGGCTGGTCCATGCGCGGCGCACATGGATCCCCGTTCCGGGCGAAGGAGGGCATGTCGATCTCGGCCCCCGCTCGGCCCGCGACGAGCAGATATTTCCGCATCTGGAGCGCATCGGCGGCCGCGTGTCGGGCGAACAGGTGCTGTGCGGCCGTGGCTTGGTCAACCTCTACCGCTCCGTCGCTGCCGCCGACGGCAAGGAACCGCTTTTTTCCACCCCGGAGGAGGTCACCGCCGCCGGCCTTTCGCGCAGCGACCCGGTGGCCGTGGAGACGCTCGACCTGTTCGTCACCTATCTCGGCCGGCTCGCCGGCGATCTCGGCCTGGTATTCATGAGCCGAGGCGGTGTCTTTCTCACCGGCGGCATAGCCCAGAAGATCGTGCCGGCGCTGAAGAGCGGCCTGTTCCGCGCCGCCTTCGAGGACAAAGCACCGCACAATGCGCTGATGGCTTCCATGCCGGTCTTCGTCATCACGCATCCTTTGGCCGCTGTGCTCGGGCTTGCGGCCTATGCACGCACGCCGGCGCGTTTCGGGGTGGAGACGGCCGGCCGGCGCTGGCGCGCCCGCTGACGCTTTTCGGCCGGCGTGACACGCCTGCAATTGCATGTGGGCGGCGGGTGGGGCATAGGCTGCACCGGATCTATCCAGGCAAGGACCGACGGACTGTTGTCCAGCGAGCAGAACCGAATTTCACCCGTTCCCACCGAGCTAAGCTCGGTCCTGCGCCGCGTGTTCAGCGAGAATGTCCGGGATTTCATTCCGCAATATGCGGTCGCCATCCTCTGCATGCTCGTGATCTCCGCCGCCACGGCCTATAGCGCCTATCTCCTGAAGCCGATCGTCGACCAGGGGTTCTTCTCGGCCCAGTGGACCACGCTCTACTGGTACTGCGCGATCATTGTCGTCCTCTATGTCGTCCGCGGCTTCGCGGTCTACGGTCAGACGGTGCTGCTCGCGCAGATCGGCAACGACATCGTCGCCCGCTACCAGAAGCGCCTGTTCGACCACCTGATGCGGCTCGACATCGGCTTCTTCACCGCGAGCCGATCGGGCCAGCTTTCCGCGCGGATCGCGCAGAACGTGACCGGCATCCGCGACCTTCTCAACATGACGATTGCCGCCGCGGCCCGCGACGTGGTCACCCTGATCGGGCTCGTGGGGGTGATGGTGTTCATGGACCCCATCCTGTCGCTCGTCGCCTTCTTCATCGGCCCGCCGCTGATCTATGCGATCAACTACCTGACCAGGCGCCTGCGCAGCATCACGCGCGAATCGGTGGAGATCAATTCGCGCCTGCTCGGCGCGATGCAGGAATCGGTGCAGGGCATCGCCATCGTCAAGGCCTTCACCATGGAAAAGGCGCTTGCGGGCAAGCTCGCTACCCTCATCGAGCGCGCCGAGAACCGTTCCAACAAGATCGCCCGCGTCTCGGAGCGGCTGACGCCGATCACGGAAATCCTGGTCGGCATTTCGGTGGCGGCCGTGCTCGCCTATGCCGGATGGCGCGCGGAGAACCAGGGCGTGCCGCCCGGCTCCGTGATCGCCTTCATCGGCGCGATGATCTTCGCCTATGATCCGGTGCGCAAGCTGGCGCGCGTGCCGGTGAATCTCGAACGGGCGCTGGTCAATGCGCGCATGATCTACGAAATCCTCGACCTCGAACCGCAGCAGACCGACGCGCCGGACGCAAAGCCGCTCCATGTGAGCGCCGGCAATATCCGCTTCGAGAAGGTGCGCTTTTCCTATGCCGAGCACATGCCCGTGCTGCACGGAGTGAGCTTCGAAGCGAAGGCGGGCGAGACGACGGCCATAGTCGGGCCGTCCGGCGCCGGCAAGTCCACGCTCTTTGCCCTACTGCAGCGCTTCTACGACCTCGACGGCGGCAGGATCACCATAGACGGGCAGGACATCGCAGAGGTGACGAAACATTCGCTGCGATCGAAGATCGCCTATGTATCGCAGCACCCCTATCTGTTCGAAGGCACAATCCGCGACAATATCCGCTACGGCCGGCCGGACGCCACCGATGCGGAGGTGGAGGAAGCGGCAAGGCTGGCCAATGCCGAGGAATTCATCGCGCAGCAGCCGAAGCGCTACGAGACGCTGGTGGGCGAGAACGGCGTCACCCTTTCGGGCGGCCAGCGCCAGCGGCTCTCGATCGCCCGGGCCATCCTGCGCAACGCGCCCATCCTCCTCCTCGACGAAGCCACCTCGGCCCTCGACAACCAGTCGGAGGCCAAGGTGCAGGAGGCGCTGGAGCGCGTCATGGTCAAGCGCACCACCCTGGTCATCGCGCACCGCCTTTCAACCGTCGTCAATGCGGACCGCATCGTCGTCCTCGAGGAAGGGCGGCTGATCGAAGAGGGAACGCACCGCACGCTGGTCCGGAAGCCGAACGGCGTCTATGCCCGCTTCTACCGCATGCAGACGGAAAAGGCGGAGAACCTGCTTGCGGGCGCGTCGGCGGATGCCTCCTCCGAGCATGGCTGACAGGGAGGGGATGATGGCGCAGATGGGTCTGGTGGTGATGGGCGCCGGCGGCCGCATGGGCCAGACGCTCATCCGCACCATTCACGCGATGGACGGGGCGCGCGTGGTCGGCGCCGTCGAGCGGGCGGGCTCGCCGCATCTGGGGCGCGACGCCGGGGAGCTTGCCGGCATCGGTCCCATCGATGTGAAGATCGCCGATGACCCGCTGCCGGTCTTTGCCAAGGCCGACGGCGTGCTCGATTTCACCGCGCCGCAGGCGACTGTCGAGTTCGCCGGCTACGCGGCGCAGGCCCGCATCGTCCATGTCATCGGCACGACTGGTCTTTCCGGCAAGGACGAGGCAGCGATCGCCGCGGCCGCGCGCCATGCCACGATCGTCAAGTCCGGCAATATGAGCCTTGGCGTGAACCTGCTTTCCGTGCTCGTGCGGCAGGCGGCGAAGGCGCTCGACGCTGCCGACTTCGATATCGAGATCGTCGAGATGCATCACCGCCACAAGGTGGACGCCCCTTCCGGCACCGCGCTTCTGCTGGGCCAGGCGGCGGCCGAGGGCCGCGGCGTAGACCTTGCGGAACAAAGCGTGCGCGTGCGCGACGGCCATACCGGGCCGCGCGAGGCAGGCACAATCGGCTTTGCCACGCTGCGCGGCGGCTCGGTGGTGGGCGAGCACTCCGTTATCCTCGCCGGCACGGGCGAGCGCATCGTGCTCTCGCACCAGGCCGAGGACCGCGCAATCTTCGCCCGCGGGGCGGTGAAGGCCGCTCTCTGGGCACATGGCAGGAAGCCGGGCCTTTATTCCATGCTCGACGTGCTGGGCCTTGCCTGATCCTTTCCAAGCCTAGGAGAACATCATGTCCGGAACGCTCATCCTCGTTCGCCACGGCCAGAGCGAGTGGAACCTGAAGAACCTCTTTACCGGCTGGCGCGATCCGGGGCTTTCCGATCTCGGCCACGAGGAAGCCAAATCCGCCGGCCGCAGAATCAAGGCGAAGGGCTTGCGCCCGGACATTGCCTTCACGTCGGTGCTCAGCCGTGCGCAGGTCACCAACGACCACATCCTCGATGAGCTCGGGATGAAGGACCTGCAGACGATCCGGGACCAGGCGCTCAACGAACGCGACTATGGCGACCTCTCCGGCCTCAACAAGGACGACGCGCGCAAGAAATGGGGCGAGGAGCAGGTGCATATCTGGCGCCGCTCCTATGACGTGCCGCCGCCGGGCGGCGAGAGCCTGCGCGACACCGGCGCCCGCGTGTGGCCCTACTACCTGCGCATGATCCTGCCCCAGGTGCTGCGCGGGAGGACGGTGCTCGTCAGCGCGCATGGCAACTCCCTGCGCGCACTCGTGATGGTGCTGGACGGGCTCTCCGGCGAGGAGATCGTCAAGATGGAGATCGCCACTGGCGTGCCCCTCGTCTACCGCCTCAACCCGGATTCCACCGTGGCCTCGAAGGAAATCCTGGAGGCGTGAGCCCGCCCCGCCC
Source organism: Chelativorans sp. (assembly GCF_031180965.1). Classification (GTDB taxonomy): domain Bacteria; phylum Pseudomonadota; class Alphaproteobacteria; order Rhizobiales; family Rhizobiaceae; genus Chelativorans. The sequence continues at coordinate 23,152 of NZ_JAPSLH010000035.1, read as the reverse complement.
GTTCCGCGGCTCGGACCTATGTGACGGTCCTATCCTTGTCGAGGAGCCTGCCGGCTCCCGCTCCGAGGCGCCGGCCGCGAAAATCGCAAAACCGCGTTGACAGGGCCGGTCCCGCCGCTTACATCGGCTGCGCACCTAGCCCAGGTGGCGGAATTGGTAGACGCGCACGGTTCAGGTCCGTGTGCCGCGAGGCGTGGAGGTTCGAGTCCTCTCCTGGGCACCATCGCCTTGCGATGAGGATGAGCGGCCCTGGCCGCGGAAGAGCACCGGCATTCCACGCATACCGACGCGAGCAACGCTTCGGCGAAGCGTCGAACGGGTCGAAAGCCCCGCCGCCGCAAGCGGCAGGGCTTTATCTGTATCAAACCGTCGATCAGCAGCGGCCCTGCTTCTGCAGCCCGGGCGGGCAGCGGTCGCGGCCACGCTGTCCGGGCGGTGTATCTTCGTTTGCTCGCCTCGACCTCCTGGACTCCCCGTCGCCGCGGAATTCGCGACGGAACTCGTCCGGCGACCTCGGTCTCACAATGATCTCGTCTCGCTGCGAACGCCACTCCGCCGGCCGCTCATCGCGATCCGGCCGCCATTGCGGTGGTGGCCTGTCGAAATCCCGCCGCCGCTCGCGTGGCCTGTCGATCTCTACCCTCTCGCGGCGCCTGTCGTCCCTGTCCCATCCACCATCCCAGCGGTCGCGGTCGCGATACCACGGCCGGTCGCGGTAGTGACGGTCCCAATAGGAGCCGAACGAGAAGGTGATCACGGGCACGCCGACCCGCGGCGCGTAGTCCGGCACATAGACGCGGCGGTTCTGATAGAGCGTCTCCAGATAGGTCGCGCTGACCCAGCCGCGATAGCCGCGCCACTCCGCGTCGCACCACTGCCAGCCGCTGGTGCAGCCATAGACCTCCACGGTCGCACCGCGCGGGAGCGTGACGATCTGCGGATATTGCGTGCTCGGGCCCGCGCGCATGTTCACATTTCCTGTCGTGTAGGCGTTCGCCGCCGCCGCAATGCCCGAGGATGCCGCAAGCGCACCCAAGGCCGCCGCTCCCAGCAGTAAGAGACGGGTCTTCATAAATCCAACTCCTCTTCCGCGTCCCTTCGGCTCAGAACATGAGGGGGAAAGGGAAGTTCCGCACATCAACGCACGCCGACCCGAAAGCCAAATCATCGGAGAGGACCCCGTCGATGCACGGTTATACTCACGCGAATTCTTTCCTTTGGCGCGCAGGCGCCGCATAGATTCCCGACCGTGGTCCCTGTTCTGCCGCAACTTTGTCCCTCCACCGCCCAATTCCTTTCCTAGGGAGGCACAAACCACCTGATGGGGGACACTCACGAATGAAAGACTTTCTCCGCCGACGGGGCACTCCCGCCCTTGCCGCCGCCGTTCTTGCCGCGTCGCTTCCCGCCGCCGCCCATGCCCAGTGCGGGAGCGCCTCCTGGTATGCGCTGACCTCCAAGACCGCCTCGGGCGAGCGCATGAACCCGGCCGCCATGACCGCCGCGCACAAATCCCTGCCCTTCGGTACGAAAGTGAAGGTGGTGAACCGGCGCAACGGCAAGGCCGTCGTCGTGCGCATCAACGACCGCGGCCCCTTCGTGCGAGGACGGATCCTCGACCTTTCGAAGGCTGCGGCCGCCAAGCTCGGCTTCCTCGGCGCCGGACACACAAAAGTCTGCCTGGAGACATCGAAGTAAGGTTCAGATCAGCACGGGCGGATCGAACCTGCCCTGCACTTCCAGATCGAGCAGGAAGGTCTTGCCGGCCTCCGGATCGGCCTTGCGCGCCTCCTCGTCCATTCCGTTGAAAGCCGAAGTCGCAGCAAGCCGGCTTGCCTTCGGCCCGACGAAGACGGGGCAGGAGATCTGCCGCGCCGGCATCGGGATGCTGCGGATGAGCTCGCCGCTCTGGCTCCAAGCGTCGATGCTGCCGCCGCCCCACCGCGCATTCCAGATCGTTCCGTGGACATCCATCACCGAGCCGTCCATGCCGCCCGGCATGTCCTTGCTTTCGATTGCCACCACCGGGTCATCCACCGGCAGGCCCGTCTCGGGATCGCAGGTGACGCGGTAAAGCCGATTCTCGCGCGTGTCGGCGAAATAGGCGATGGTCCCGTCAGGCGAAAAGCAGATCGAGTTTGGCGTGGTGATGTGTGAGAAAAGCCGGCGCACCTCGCCCTTGAAGAACCAATAGATGGCGCCGGCGTGCTCTGTGCCCTTCTTGCTCATGGTGCCGAACCAGAGCGAGCCGGCAGGATGTGGGCGGGCATCATTCGAGCGCGTATCCGGCCGGTCCGCCTCCACTTCAACCAGCAACTCCAGCTTGCCCGTGGCGCGATCGCGCAGATGCAGGCCCGTTTCTGTCACGATGAGCTGCCGCTCCTCGTCCACGTCGGCCAAGGCGCTGGCCATGAGGGGCAGGTCGTGCACATGCGTCCGCGTACCTGCAAGGCGCCGCTCCAGGAGCTTGCGCCCGACAATGTCGAACCAGAAGAGCGTGTCCGTGCGCGCGTCGTAACTCGGTCCCTCGCCCAGCTGGCAAGCGACATCCGAGAATACCGAAACCCTGACCTCGTTCATAGATAGCCTCCGTCCACGATCAGTGTTTGCGCCGTGATTGCACGCGACAGGCCGGAGGCGAGAAACAGGCACGGCCCAACCATGTCCGGCGGCTCCAGCGCCCGTTTCAGGCACTGGCGCTCGATAAATTTCTGCAGCCCCTCATCCGTTACCCAGAGCTTTTTCTGCCGCTCGGTAAGGATCCAGCCAGGAGCGATGGCGTTGACGCGTATGCCGTCGGGACCGAGCGCGCCGGCAAGCCCTTTCGTCAGCCCGACAATGCCGCCCTTCGCAGCCGTATAGGAGGGCATCTCGCCATTGTTGATCATGTAGGAGATGGAGGTGAAGTTGACGATCGATCCGCCTCCCGCCTGCTTCATGCCCGGCACCACGGCTTGCGCGGTGAAGAAAAGCGGGCGGAGGTTGATTGCCTGATTCCGGTCCCAATAATCCGGCGTGACATCCTCTATCGCGTGGCGATCGTCCCAGGCCGCATTGTTGACCAGCACGGTGATCGGCCCATGCGCCTCGGCGGCTTTGGACACCGCCTCACGCAGAGCGGAGATGTCGCGAAGGTCGGCACGAAGAAAGAGCGGAGCGCGATCAAGCTTGCGCCGCATCTCCTCGCATAGCGCGCGGCTTTGATCTTCCGCTATGTCGATAAAGGCAACGCGCGCGCCCTGACGCAGGAAGCCCTCCGTGAGGGCCGCGCCGATGCCCGATCCCCCGCCGGTGATAAGCACCGACGCGTTCTCAAGATCCGGGAATTTTTCTGTGGGCATCATGGCGGAGCTGTTCCTTCGTTGTGGATGCAAGCCTGGCCGCGGTGGGATGCCTGCCGGATCTGCTGGCGAACGGATCGGCCGAGCGCCTGGGACGCTCCTAACGTGCGAAGCGGCGACAGGTTTCAGCCCATCGGGCCGGGAATGACATCTCTCATATAGGCGAGGGTCCCTTCGGCATCGCGCGGCCTGCCGAACAGGAAGCCCTGGCCGCCGGCGCAGCCGAACTCGATGAGCCGATCGGCCTGGGCCTCATATTCGATGCCTTCCGCCACCACATCCATGCCCAAACCCGCTGCCATCGCGAGGATCGCACGCACGATCTGCTCTGACGCCCGGTCCTCCAGGAGGGAGGAGACAAAGGCGCGGTCGATCTTAAGCTTGTCGAAGCGGAAATCGCGCAGACGTCCGAGACTCGACTGGCCCGTTCCGAAATCGTCCAGCGAAATCCCGATCCCTGCGCTCCGCAGATCGGCGATGATCCTTTCGGCCGAAGCAGGATCGTTCATCAGGCCGGTCTCGGTCAGCTCGACCTCCAGCCGGCGCGGATCGAACCCGGTCCGCTCCAGGATCGACAGGATCTGCTGGACGGTGTTGTGGTCCACCAGCTGGGAGGGAGAAAGGTTGAAGGAAAGGTGCAGGTGCTCCGGCCAATCGAGCGCCGCCTCCGCGGCCTTGCGCAGCACGAGCTGGGAGAGCTGACCGATGAAGCCGCGCTCCTCCGCGATCGGAATGAAGACCGATGGAGAAACGGCTCCAAGGTCACGGTCTGTCCAGCGGGCAAGCGCCTCGAAGCCGACCACGCCGCGCGACGGCAGGTCGACGATCGGCTGAAAATGCGGTTCCACATCCCCAGCGGCCACGGCCCGCCGCAGCGCCTGCTCCATGCGCGTCACCGTCTTTGCCGCTTCCTCCATCTCACGGGTATAGACGGCGACCGCCCCGCGCCCGCTGCGCTTTGCCTGGTAGAGCGCCGTTTCAGCCTTGCTGAGGAGAAGCTCGGTCGTATCCTCCTCGGAATAAAAGAGGGAGCAGCCGGCGGAGGCCGAAAGGCGCGCCGTGCGGTCGCCCACATGATAGGGAGCCGAGAGGATCTCGATCAGCACACGGGCGCGGCCCGCCGCCGCCGCCTCGCTGAACACCATGGGGTAGAGCACGCCGAATTCGTCGGCGCCGATCCGCGTCACCGTCGAATGCTCGTCCATCGCCGCACGCAGCCGCATGGCCACCTGCTGCAGGATCTCGTCGCCGGCGGCGCGGCCGAAAAGATCGTTGATCGGCTTGAAGCCGTCGAGGTCAAAGATGGCGATGGCGAAGGGGGCGGGGTCGTCCGCGCGCTCGGCGATCAGCCGGTCCACCTTGTGAAAAAATCTGCGCCGGTTCCCCAATCCGGTGAGCGGATCGGTGAGAACCAGGTCCTGCCCGGCGCCCTTGGCCATCTGTGCCGGAGCCAGCCCGGATGCCATCACGTCTTCCCGTTTCGCGTTCCGGCGGAAGATGCAGACGGAATGGTTTATGATTGGTGTCGATCCGGCAGCTCACCGCGCCTGCGCGCGGAAGGCTGGCTGATGCTTGACAGGGCTGCCGGGGCGGCGTCATCTGCCCGGCCTAGCAGAACCGGAGCCTTGCCCCATGCCGCTCAGCGTCGCCATCCAGATGGACCACATCTCGACGATCTCGATCGCCGGCGATACGACCTTTGCGCTGGCGCTCGAAGCGCAGCGCCGCGGGCACCAGCTCTGGCACTATACACCTGACAGGCTCTCCCAGCGCGGCGACCGCGCCTTTGCCACCGTCGAGGCGCTTTCCGTCCGCGACGAGCGCGGCAGCCACTTTTCCCTCGGCACGCCCGAAAAGGTGGATCTCTCGCAGATGGATGTGGTGCTGCTGCGCCAAGACCCGCCCTTCGACATGAACTACATCACCACCACGCACATCCTGGAGCGGGTGCATCCGAGAACGCTGGTGGTGAACGATCCCGTCTGGGTGCGCAACAGCCCGGAAAAGATTTTCGTGACAGAGTTTTCCGACCTGATGCCGGAAACGCTGATCACGCGGGACCCGAGGGAGGTGGACGCCTTCCGCAGGGAATATGGCGATATCATCGTCAAGCCGCTCTACGGCAATGGCGGCGCGGGCATTTTTCACCTCAACGAGGCGGACCGGAACCTCGCCTCCCTGCTGGAGCTCTTCACACAGATGTTCCGCGAGCCGTTCATCGTCCAGCGCTATCTGAAGGAGGTGCGCGGCGGCGACAAGCGCATCATTCTCGTGGAAGGCGAAGCTGTAGGCGCGATCAACCGCGTTCCCGCCGAGCATGATTCCCGCTCCAACATGCATGTGGGCGGGCGCGCCGAGGCGACCGGGATCACCGAACGCGAGCGCGAGATTTGCGCCCGCATCGGCCCGGCGCTCAAGGAGCGCGGCTTCGTGCTGGTTGGGATCGACGTGATCGGCGGCTTCCTCACCGAGATCAATGTGACCTCGCCCACCGGCGTGCGCGAGGTGAAGCGCTTCGGCGGGGCGGACATTGCGGCGCTTTTCTGGGATGCGGTGGAGGCGCGCCGCGCGGCAAGCTAGGCACCCCAGCCAAGCGCCGACCTTCCCGAAGATGTTCTGCAAATGTTCTTGCGTTCGCCTGCAGCCTATGCTTGTATGCGCATGAAGTCGGTCAGCCGAGGGGAGCGCCGAAAGGCGGGACGGGTTGCATGGTTTCGCGCGTGCGTACGATCGCTTTCGAGGGGATAGAAGCCGTTCCCGTTGATGTGCAGGTGATGGTCGCTCCCGGCAAGATGGGGATACAGATCGTCGGCCTCGGCGATAAGGCGGTGACGGAGAGCCGCGAGCGGGTGCAGGCAGCGCTCCACGCCTCCGGGCTTTCCATGCCGCCCAAGCGTGTAACGGTCAACCTCGCCCCGGCGGATTTGCCCAAGGAGGGCAGCCACTACGACCTTCCGATCGCGCTCGGGCTGATGGCGGCGCTCGGCGCCCTACCGGCGGACGCTCTTTCCGGCTATGTGGTGCTCGGCGAGCTGGCGCTCGACGGCACGATAGCGCGGGTGGCGGGCGTGCTTCCGGCGGCGATCGGCGCCAATGCGATGGGCAAGGGCCTGATCTGCCCGCATGAGTGCGGGCCGGAGGCTGCCTGGGCGAGCGCCGATCTCGATATCCTCGCGCCGCGCAGCCTGATCGCACTTGCCAATCATTTCCGCGGCACGCAGGTGATGGGCAGGCCGAAGCCGGCCATGGGCCCCCCGGCGGGTGCGCTGCCGGACCTTTCCGACATCAAGGGACAGGAGAGCGCGAAAAGGGCGCTGGAGGTGGCCGCGGCCGGCGGGCACAATCTCCTCATGGTGGGTCCGCCCGGGGCGGGAAAATCCATGCTGGCGCAGCGCCTGCCGTCCATCCTGCCGCCGCTCTCGCCGCGCGAGCTCCTGGAGGTCTCCATGGTGGCCTCGATTGCCGGGGAGCTGGCCGACGGCAGGCTCTCGGACCGCCGGCCTTTCCGCGCCCCGCATCATTCGGCGTCCATGGCGGCCATGGTGGGCGGGGGCCTGCGGGCGCGGCCGGGCGAGGTCTCGCTCGCCCATCACGGGGTGCTCTTCCTGGACGAACTACCCGAATTCACGCCGCAGGTCCTCGATTCGCTGCGCCAGCCGCTCGAGACCGGCGAATGCGTGATCGCCCGCGCCAATCACCGGGTGAGTTATCCGGCGCAAATCCAGCTGATCGCCGCCATGAATCCCTGCCGCTGCGGGATGGCCGGCGAGCCGGGTCACCGCTGCGCGCGGGGAACGCGCTGCCAGGCCGAATATCAGGCGCGCATCTCCGGGCCGCTGCTCGACCGGATCGACCTGCGAATCGATGTACCGGCGGTTTCAGCGGGCGACCTCATCCGGCCGGGCAAGGCGGAGGCGAGCGCCGCTGTCGCCGAGCGGGTAGCGCGGGCGCGCGCGACCCAGAACGAGCGCTATGCGGCCCTTGGCCTTGCGGCCTCCACCACCAATGCCCGCTGCTCGGCGGCGCTCATCGAGGAGGTGGCGGCGCCCGACGCCGCTGGCCTGTCACTGCTCAGGGATGCCAGCGAGAAGATGGGGCTTTCGGCGCGGGCCTATCACCGGGTGCTCAAGGTGGCGCGAACGCTGGCCGATCTCGAAGGCCAGGATAGGGTCGGGCGCATCCATCTGGCCGAGGCGATTTCCTACCGGATCGCGGGCGAGCGCCTGGCGCAGGCGGCGTGAGCCGCAAGAGGCACCGGGAAGAGAGACAGCGCGGTCCCGGTAGCACATGGAACCTCATGGAAAGCGGCCCTCCTTATTCGGATGTTTGAGCAGAACCTCATCGAAGTTCGGCAAGCAAACGAGGACGATCCGGACGCGATCGCGCGCGTTCTGGTCGACACTTGGCGAACCACCTTTCCCGGACTGCTTTCTGGCCACTTCTTAGGCGGTATGTTCTACGAACATCAGCGGGAACGTCACCGTCGGTCATGACCAGTGAAAAACGGACTATTTTACCGCTGTGTGTGTCAGACGAACGAGGTGGTCGGCTTCGCCAATGGAGGCCTAACCGCCATCGCGAATTTCCGCATGCGGGCGAACTTTATGCGATCTACATTCGCGACAAATTCCAGCGCCACGGCATCGGGAAAAGGTTGTTCTGCGCTCTAGCAAACCGGCTTTTTTCAGTCGGGATTCGCGTGGATGCTCGTATGGGTCCTTACCATCAATCCGAACCGCCGCTTTTACGAGAAGATCGGCGGCCGCGCGGTTGCCAAATGCCCGATCAAACTCGGGCCTGAAACGGTCAACCGGACAGCTCTGGAATGGAGCGATCTGCGAGCGACGCTCCGTACAGGCTGCAAGCTCCGGTTGGGACAATGACGCCCCGCCAAGGGTTGCTCGTGCGCAAATGGACGGCGATCGCCTCCGCACACGGTTTATTTCTTCACCGCACCCACGAGAAGGTTGTTGTCGTCGCGCAGGGTGACCCACCGCCCGCTATGCGTGCTCGCCTGCCGCTTCAGGTAGCGGTAGCTGGTGTGGCTCCACAGCTTTACCTCGTCGTTGAGGTTGTCGAGGATCAGATCGCCGCGGTCGGTGCGCACCGTCAGCACCGCGTGCCCCTCGCCGTCCGGCTTCCGCACCACCGTGATCAGCAGGCTGGACAGAGGAAAGCCGGCGGAATTGAGCTTCCTGCGCTTTTCCAGGACGTAATCCTCGCAATCGCCGACGCCCCTGTCCGGATAGGTCCAGACCTCTTCCCTGCCATAGATGTCGCGGTCGTTCAGCGGCTTAATCGCGTGGTTGACGGAAAAATTGACGGTGGAAATCGTTGCCATGAGCGCGTCGTCGAGCTGCGTGGGGCCCTCGTCGCGATAGGCAATGGAGCATTCCTGAGGTGAGGCCTTGCAGAACTCGAAATGGCCGATCGGCTGCGAAGTGAGCGCGCCCGTCACCATAAGCCCCGGTCCGGCAGCGGGACTGACGCCCGTCCCCGCCGCGCACAAAAGCAACCCAATAGCGGCCACATAGCCCGCCCGCTTAGCAGCCATCAGCCGCTCCCCAATTGTTTTTGCTCTTTAATAGAAAGTTAGGGAACTTTCAGCGGAGCTGTCAATTGGAAAGGGTTCTGCTTAGTTAATCCGGATCGGCCAAGCTGGGGAAGACAGTCCAGTTTTAGGCTGAATGGCTTCCAGGTGTGACTCGTTTGCCACTCCGACGACCCTTGCTCGCCTCAGCGATAAAGCGGGTGATTCGCGGAACGATCTGCGAGCGGAAGCGCGAGCCGTTGAAGACGCCATAGTGCCCGACCGACGGCTGCAGGTAATGGCTGCGCCGCGAGGACGGAATATTTATGCAGAGATCGTGTGCCGCCTGCGTCTGGCCGACGCCGGAAATGTCGTCGTTCTCGCCCTCGATCGTCAACAGGGCCACGGTACGGATGGCCGCGGGATCGACCGGCTCGCCGCGATGGGTCATCTCCCCTTTCGGCAGAGCATGGCGGATGAAGACCGTATCGACCGTCTGGAGATAGAATTCGGCCGTCAGGTCCATCACCGCCAGGTACTCGTCATAGAACTCGCGGTGCTTTTCGGCCGGCTCGCCGTCGCCCTTCACAAGATGCATGAAGAACTCCTTATGCGCCGAGATATGGCGGTCAAGGTTCATGCTCATGAAGCCGGAAAGCTGAAGGAAGCCTGGATAGACCTGCCGCATGAAGCCGGGATTTGGCCATGGCACCTGCATAATGACGTTGTCGCGGAACCATTCGAGGCCGTGTTCCTTGGCCAAACGGTTCACGGCGGTCGGGTTGCGGCGTGTATCGATGGGGCCGCCCATCAGGATCATGGCCGAGGGGAGGTTTTCGTCGCCGCGCGCCTCCATCAGAGCCACCGCCGCCAGCACCGGCACCGAGGGCTGGCAGACGGCCATGACATTGGCGCCGGGCCCGATCAGGCGGAACATGTCGATCAGGTACTCGATGTAGTCATCGAGGTCGAAACGGCCATGCGACAGAGGCACCATCCGCGCGTCGATCCAGTCGGTGATATATATGTCGGCGTGCGGCAGCATCGCTTCCACCGTGCCACGCAGAAGAGTCGCGTAGTGACCGGACATCGGCGCGACGATCAGGATCTTTGGCTCCGGCCCGCGTCCGGCCGGCAGTTCGCGCCCGAAATGGACCAGCCGGCAGAAAGGCCGCGACCAGACGACCTCTTCGCGCACCCGCACGACCTTGCCGTCGACCGTCGTGGAATGCAGCCCGAATTCCGGCTTGCCATAGCGGCGCGTGGTGCGCTCGAACATCTCGGCAGCGGCCGCGATGGAGCGGCCCCAGCTCGTCGCGGCAACGGGATTGAAGGGGTTGGAATAAAAAAGACGGATGGCGTCCGCATAGACCCGCGCAGGCTGCAAGGCGGCGTGATGAAGCTCATAAAGCTGATAGTACATAAGACCTTTCCGGGGAGCTCTCAGGCGGGCGGAAGCGGCAACCAGTCACACCTGCAAAGTAGCGCAGTTTTTGTGCAATGCAACAAATGCGTCCCCACTCACGGCTCGATACTCTTGGCCATCAATTCCCTCGCTCGGTGCGGCGCAGCATCAGAAGCCGGACCTCCGGGGCTATTCCGGGCGGCACTTCCGAATAAAACTGCCGCGCAAGCGGGTGCGGGGCTTCCTCCAACGGGCACTCGACGAAGCCATGGGCCGCATAGAAGCGCTCGTTGAACGGGAGGTCGCGGAAGGTGGAGAGCGAAACGCCAGCGCGGCCATCCTCCATAGCCTTGGCGACAGCCATATGCAGCAGAGCCGCCCCGATGCCGCGGCGGCCATGATCCGGATGCACCGCCAATTCCCTCAGGTGGAGGAAGTTTCCCAGCGGGTGGAGAACTGCGTAGCCTGCGGGGCCTTGCAAAGCATGCTCCGCCACGAAGGTCTCGTAGGCAGAGGCGAAGGAATGGAACGCCTCCGGCGCCGTGGGCGGGTCCGGCACCAGAGTGGGGAATCCGAATTCGGCAAAAAGTCCGGAGGCGCGCACTTCCACCGCCGCAAGCGGGATCGCATCGTGAGGCATATATGCACGGATGGCATAGTCCTCCGGCAGCATGGTGCGCCAGTTCCCAGGCGGGAGATCAACCCTCATAGCCCTCGACGAGCACCATCTCCGCGTCCGCCACCTGCTGGCGGATGGCCTTCGCTGCCTGGTATTCGGGCGAGTTGTAGCAGTCCTTGGCGTGCTGGAGCGAGGGGAATTCGATCACCACATTGCGCCCGCGCCCGCGGCCTTCCATCGCCTCATAGGCGCCGCCGCGCACCAGGAATCTTGCGCCGTATTTGTCGAATGCAGGTTTCGCCGCGGCCACATAGTCCTTGTAGCGCTCGGGGTCGCGCACATCCACATGGGCAATCCAATAGCCTTTGGGCATTTCTTTCCTCCTCTCGGCTCAATCTGCCGCTGCTCGCATTTCCCGCAGGATTGCCTCGGCCGCGGCTTTCGGCTCGCTCGCCGCTATGACCGGCCGGGCGACGACAAGGTGGCTCGCGCCGGCGCGGATGGCGTCTGCCGGCGTCACCACCCGCTTCTGGTCGCCATGGGCGACGCCGGCCGGCCGGATGCCGGGGGTCACCACCGCCAGATCCGGGCCCAAAAGCTTCCGCACGGTGCTCGCCTCGGCGGCCGAGCAGACGACGCCGCCCATGCCGGCATCGCGCGCCTGCTCGGCGCGGCGCAACGCCAGCGTCTGGGGATCATGCTCATAGCCGGCATCGATCAGGTCCTGCTCATCCATGGAGGTGAGCACGGTGACGCCGAGCAGGCAGAGGCCGGACCCTTCCGCCGCGCCTACGGCAGCGCGCATGGCCTTCGGATAGGCATGCAGAGTCAGCATGGCGACGCCCATCCGGGCAATGTTCTCCACGCCCTTCGCCACGGTGTTGTCGATGTCGAGGAGCTTCATGTCCAAGAAGACTTTGCGGCCGGACTGGACCAACTCGCGCGCGAAATCGAGGCCTCCCGCGAAGGCAAGCTGATAGCCGATCTTGTAGAAGCCGACCGTGTCGCCAAGTTCCGCGACCAGTTTTTCTGCCGCGGCCAGGCTCGGCAAGTCCAGCCCGACGATCAGGCGCTCGCGCATTTCGTCAGCGGGCATCGGCTACTCCCCCAAACGACTCGATCGGGGTCCAGTCGCACAAGAGTTTTCGGCTGGCAATCCCAAAGGCGAAGAGGTTGCCGCCGCCCGCCGGCTGGTCTTCCTCACGCGAGATGGGCCGTCCGGAAAGCCGGCACTTGAGCAGAGTGCCCACGGCGCCGTGCCCAATGAAAAGAACCGGGATTGAGGTCGCGCACCGGTCGAGCGCGTTCTCGACAGCGCGTTCGATGCGGTCCGCCGCGTCCACCGCCCTCTCCCACCCCTGCCAGCTCTTCTCGGGCTCGCCGAAAAACCGATCGGCAGCGGCCTCGAACGCCTTCGGCTCAAGGAAGCCGGTGGACGAGCGGTCGTTCTCGCCCATGGCCGGATCGATCTCAAGCGGAACGCGCAGATGCGCCGCCACGATCGCCGCAGTCTCCACTGCCTTGGTCTCCGCGCTGGAAAAGATGCGCGTGACCGAGTGGAGCCACTCCTGCGCAAGCATCAGTTCGACGCGCGCTCTGCCCTGCCGCGACAAGCGCCATTCGGGGACCGGCCGCGCCGGTTCGATCTCCACCTGCGGATGGGTAAGGTAGTAGGCGGTCACCGGGCCATCCGGGAAGAGAAGAGCCGGGCGCGTTCGATCAGGGTCTGGCAGACCTTGGCCATCGCCTTCCGCAGACGCTCCTCGACGAAATCGCCGTTCTCGTCGAAGGCTTCCTGCGCGCGCGGAACGGAACATTGCGGCGTGATGATCTCCGCTTGGCAATGGACGAGCACCGCGCGCAGATGGTTGATGGCGCGCACGCCGGCGAAACCGCCGTCCGACGATGAGCAAAGCGCGACGAGCTTGCCGCTGAAGGCGCGCATCGGCCTGCCCTGGGCATCGGCCTTGACGCGGCTGACCCAGTCTATGGCGTTCTTGAGCAATGGCGGGATGGAAGAATTGTACTCCGGCGTGGCAATCAGCAGCCCGTCGTGGGCCATCACCATGCGGGCGAGCTTCACCGCATTGTCCGGCACCCCTTTCTCGCGCTCCAGATCCTGGTTCAGGATTGGAAGCGGATAGTCCGCAAGCGAAATGCGCGTGACCTCCGCGCCCTGCAGGGCCAGTTCCTTCATGGCGGCGTCGGCGGTCTTGCCGCTGAGCGCGCCGCTGCGTGTCGAGCCGGCGAAGACAAGTATGCGCGGTGTCATGAGCTTATCCCTTGCCGACCCGCTTCAGCACCGATGCGCCGGCGCGACTTCAGGAGCGCGCGGCGCGCCTGTAGATCCAAAGATGCGCCGGCGGGATATTGCGCACCACGAAATCGAAGCGCTCTACGGCGTAGGTTCCGCGGCCGGGAGGCACCGGCGACATTGCGCCATAGGTGATCTGGATGATGGGCCGGCCAGGCGGCATGAGGTCAAGCAGCCGCTCGATCAGCTCTACGCGCTTTGGGACAGGAAAGTTCAGAAGTGGGATGGCGCAGACGATGCTGTCGAAGACGCGGCCTTTCCAGGGCGCGAGCGCCTTGTCGAGGTCGAATGCATCGCCATGGACGAAGTTCACGCCCGGAAAATCCTCGCGCAGCTTTTCCACGAAATCCTGCGAATACTCGATGGAGATGAGGTTTTCCGGCTTTATGCCGCGATCGAGAATGGCGCGGGTGATCACCCCCGTGCCCGGCCCCAGCTCCAGCACCAGATCATCGAGTTCGGGGCGGACGATGGAGGCCATGCGCCGCGCGGTAACGCTGCTCGTCGGAACGATCGAGCCGACCGCCTTCGGCTTGTCTATCCAGCCGCGAAAGAAGCGCAACTCCTCGTCGAAGCGGGAGACGATCGCCTTGCGAACGTCGAAAGCTCTTCCCATCTCGTCCTCCTCGGGCCGTTGAACCATCTCAACCGCCCCATGCCGGCACCATTCAAAACGCGCCGGCCCCCTTTACTCGCCGAAGGATTCGAAGAATTCCTTCATGCGCGCGAAGAAGCCCGTCGATTGCGGGCTGTTGTCATTGGAGGATATTCTCTCGAATTCCTCAAGCAGCTCCCTCTGCCTTTTGGTCAGGTTCTGCGGCGTTTCCACCGCTACCTGTATATATAGGTCACCGACCTGCGGCTGCCGCAACACCGGCATGCCCTTGCCGCGCAGGCGGAATTGACGGCCGTTCTGCGTGCCTTCAGGGATTTTCACGCGCGTCTGGGTGCCGTCAAGCGTCGTCACCTCGAAGGAGCCGCCGAGCGCGGCGGTCGTCATGGAAATCGGCACTTTGCAATAAAGGTCTGCTCCGTCGCGCTGGAAGAACTCATGCGGCTTGACCGAGAGGAATATGTAGAGATCGCCGGGCGGCCCGCCGCGCAGCCCCGCCTCTCCTTCGCCGGCGAGCCTGATGCGCGTGCCATCCTCGATGCCGGCCGGGATGTTGACGGACAGCGACCGCTCCTCGGTCACGCGGCCCTGGCCGGAGCATTTGCGGCAGGGATCGTCGATGATCTGGCCGCGTCCCTGGCATTGCGGGCAGGTGCGCTCGATGGAGAAGAAGCCCTGGGCGGCGCGCACGCGACCGGCGCCATGGCACATGGGGCATTGCTTGGGCGTGGAGCCCGGCCGGGCGCCCGTGCCGGAACATTCCTCACAGGAAACGGAAGTCGGAACGTGGATCTGCGCCGTCTTGCCGGTAAAGGCTTCCGCCAGCGTGATCTCCATATTGTAGCGCAGGTCCGCGCCGCGCTCGCGCCCGCCGGAGCGGCGCTGGCGCCCGCCGCCCATGATGTCGCCGAAGATGTCTTCAAAAATGTCGGCGAAACCGCCATTCTGGAAGCCGCCGCGCGCACCCATGCCGTTCTCGAAGGCCGCATGGCCGAAGCGATCATAGGCCGCGCGCTTTTGCGGATCGCGCAGGGTTTCGTAGGCCTCGTTGATTTCCTTGAACTTCTGCTCCGCCTCCTTGTCGCCCGGATTGCGGTCCGGGTGATATTTCATGGCGAGCTTGCGGAAAGCGCTCTTCAGTTCTTTTTCATCGGCGTTTCTCGACACGCTGAGCGTCTCGTAAAAATCGGCCTTCATGCAAGAGATCCCGCAATTCTTGTGGGGCTAAACCGGCGCCCTGATCGGTGCCCGCTATTTAGTGATCCGCTGGAGCGAATGCCATAGTTTACCTGATTTAGCCAGCACCGAGAAACGAGAGGCAAAGAAGCTCCGCCTCAAAAACAAAAGCCCGGGCCGGACCCGGGCTTTTCGCCAATTCATTGCCTGACGAGATCAGGCCGACTTCTTGTCGTCCTCGTCGATCTCCTCGAAGTCCGCATCAACCACGTCGTCATTCGACTTCGCACCGCTGCCGGAATTCTCCGAGCCGCCGGCGGCATTCTCCGCCTGGCTGGCTTCGTAGACCGCCTGGCCAAGCTTCATCGAGGCCTCGGCGAGCGCCGTGGTCTTGGCGCGGATCGCATCGGCGTCCTCGCCTTCCGCGGCCGTCCTCAATTCGGCCATCGCGTTCTCGATGGCCTTGCGGTCGTCCTCCGAGACCTTCTCGCCAAATTCCTTCAGCGACTTCTCGGTCGAGTGGATCAGCGCCTCGGCCTGGTTCCTGGCCTCGACCGTCTCGCGCCGCTTCTTGTCGGCAGCCGCATTGGCCTCGGCATCCTTGACCATCTTCTCGATGTCAGCGTCGGAGAGGCCGCCGGAGGCCTGGATCCGGATCTGCTGCTCCTTGCCCGTGCCCTTGTCCTTCGCCGAGACGTTGACGATGCCGTTGGCGTCGATGTCGAAGGTCACCTCGATCTGCGGCACGCCGCGCGGCGCCGGCGGGATGCCCACCAGGTCGAACTGACCGAGCAGCTTGTTGTCGGCCGCCATCTCGCGCTCGCCCTGGAAGACGCGGATCGTCACCGCGTTCTGGTTGTCCTCGGCGGTCGAGAAGACCTGGCTCTTCTTGGTGGGAATCGTGGTGTTCCGGTCGATGAGGCGGGTGAACACGCCGCCCAACGTCTCGATGCCGAGCGACAGCGGGGTGACGTCGAGCAGCAGCACGTCCTTCACGTCACCCTGCAGCACGCCGGCCTGGATGGCGGCGCCCATGGCAACCACCTCGTCCGGGTTGACGCCCTTGTGCGGCTCCTTGCCGAAGAAGTTCTTCACCGTCTCCTGGACCTTCGGCATGCGTGTCATGCCGCCCACGAGCACCACCTCGTCGATCTCGCCGGCGGAGAGGCCCGCGTCCTTCAGCGCGGCCCGGCAGGGCTCGATGGTGCGCTGGATCAGATCCTCGACCAGGGTCTCGAACTTGGCGCGCGTCAGCTTCATCGCCAGATGCTTCGGGCCGGTCTGGTCCGCGGTGATGAAGGGCAGGTTGATCTCGGTCTGTGAGGCGGAAGACAGCTCGATCTTCGCCTTCTCCGCAGCCTCTTTCAGGCGCTGGAGGGCGAGCTTGTCGTTTTTCAGATCGATTCCCTGTTCCTTCTTGAACTCGTCGGCCAGATAGTTGACGAGCCGCATGTCGAAGTCTTCGCCGCCCAGGAAGGTGTCGCCATTGGTCGACTTCACCTCAAAGACGCCGTCGCCGATCTCCAGGATCGAGATGTCGAACGTGCCGCCGCCAAGGTCGTAGACGGCAATCGTCCTGCCGTCCTTCTTGTCGAGGCCGTAGGCAAGGGCGGCCGCAGTCGGCTCGTTGATGATGCGCAGCACCTCAAGGCCGGCGATCTTGCCCGCATCCTTGGTGGCCTGGCGCTGGGCGTCGTTGAAATAGGCGGGAACGGTGATCACCGCCTTCTCGACCTTCTCGCCGAGATAGGATTCGGCGGTCTCCTTCATCTTCTGAAGGATCATCGCGGAGATCTGCGAGGGAGAATATTTCTGGCCCCGGGATTCAACCCAGGCGTCGCCATTGTCGGCCCTTACGATCTTGTAGGGGACAAGCTTCTTGTCCTTCTCGACCATCGGGTCGTCGAAGCGGCGGCCGATGAGGCGCTTGATGGCGAAAAACGTGTTCTCGGGATTGGTCACGGCCTGGCGCTTGGCCGGCTGGCCGACCAGACGCTCGTCGGAATCCGTGAAAGCAACGATCGACGGCGTGGTGCGCGCGCCTTCCGCATTCTCAATGACCTTCGCGTCCTTGCCGTCCATCACGGCGACGCAGGAATTGGTGGTTCCGAGGTCGATACCGATTACTTTTGCCATTATTCTTCTCCGCCTAGCAGACTGTCAGGACCCATTCCGGCGTTCCAGGCAACAGCCCCTGTTCATATTGGATTTGCCGGGAGCGTTGTCGGCAAAACGCAGCTCCGCGACACGCGGCGTATATAAGAACCACGATTTTTCCGTGCAAGGCGCAGTCGCCGTTCTGATCCGTCTGAAAGCCGAGCAGCGAAGATTCTACACCTTCTCCCAGCCATCATGGCTGGAAGCGCGGTAGATCGCGTCGATCATCTTCTGGTTCTCGAGCGAGTCCTCCAGCGTGAAGACCTGCGCATCCTCGCCGGCAACCGCTCGCGCAAAGGCCTCCGCCTGCAGCCGGTACTGCCGCACATCGCCGAAGCGGAAGACCGTGGACTGCGCGTGGTTGATGTTGTTGAGGGTGACGCGGTCGTCGCCATAGATGCGCGAATTGAACGGGGTCTCGACCTCGATGAAGCCCTTGTCGCCGTGGAAGACCATCACCTGCCGGGCTGCCATTTGCGTCGCGACGTAAAAGCTCATCTCGAAGCCGTCGAACTCGGCCTTCACGCTGGCATAGACATCCGTTCCGAAGGTGGGGTCGCGCTCCACCACAGCTTGCACGCGCGCGGGCTCCCGGCCCGTGACGAAACGCGTGGCAACCGTCGGATAAACACCGATATCGGGCAGCCCGCCGCCGCCAAGCTCCAGCCGGTTGCGCATATTGCTGGGGTCCACATTGTGGTAAGTGAAGGCGCCCTGCACGTGGCGCAGCCTACCGACCGCGCCTTCGGCGATCAGCTCGCGCACCTTCCGCCACTGAGGGTGGTAGGTGACCATAAAGGCTTCGGAGATCAGGACGCCGTTGCGGTCGCGCGCCTCGATCACCTGCCGGATGTCTTCGGCCCGAAGCGCAAGCGGCTTTTCAACCAGCACATGCTTTTTCGCGTCGGCTGCCTTTATCGCCCACTCGACATGCTGGGACGTGGGGAGCGGAATGTAGACGCCGTCCACTTCGGGCGATGCAAGCAGCGCCTCATAGGACGAGAAAGTGTGAGGGATGCCGAAGCGGGCGGCGACCGCCCGGCCCCGCCCCTCGTCGCGGCTGGCGATGGCGGTCACCACGCCGTTTTCGGCATCCAGAAGCTGCGGAATGACATGATCGCGACCGATTTTTGCGGTCGACAAAATACCCCAGCGGAACATGTTTTTCCCTCCTCGAGGCTAGCTTCTCAGCACACCGCCCGTCTGCTTGCCCACATTCTCCACGATTCGGCCGGCAAGCGCCTCGAAATCTTCGTCCGCCAGCGTGCGCTCGATGGGCTGGATCGTCACCTCAATGGCGATCGACTTCTTGTCCGGCCCGAGGGCAGGCCCCTCAAAGACGTCGAAGACGTTCACATCCGCTATCAGCTTCTTGTCGGCTGCCGCGGCGGCGCGCGTCACCGAGGCTGCCTCCACCTGACGGTCCACCACAAAGGCGAAGTCGCGCTTCACCGCCTGGAAGGGCGAAAGATCGAGCCGCGGCCTGGTGCGCGTCGGCCGCGCCTTGGGCTCGGGGATGGCGTCGAGATAAATCTCGAAGCCGCAGAGAGGGCCGGAGACATCCATCTCCTCCAGCGTTTTCGGGTGGAACTCGCCGAAGGTGCCGAGGATCTTTTGCGGCCCGAGCTTGATAGTGCCGGAGCGGCCCGGATGATACCAGCTTGGCCCGCCGGCCTCGATCTGCAGCTTTTCCACCGGCGCGCCGCAAGCTTCCAGCACGGCAAAGGCGTCCGCCTTGGCATCGAAGACGCCGACGGACGCGGCGTTGCCCGACCAGTGGCGGCCGTGCGCTTCCAGCCGCGCCGTACCGCGCCGTACGCCTGCCGCGACACGGCGCTGGTCCTCCGGCCGCTCGCCCTCATAGGTGCCGGAGACTTCGAACAGCGCCACGTCTGCAAAACCGCGGTCGGCATTGCGCTGCGCAGCGGCGATGAGGCCGGGCAGCAGCGAGGGCCGCATGGTCGACATGTCCGCCGCAATGGGATTGGCGAGCTTGATCAGCTTACGATTGTCGCTGAAAAGCCGCGCATGCTCTTCGGGGATAAAGGACCAGGTCACCGCCTCCATCATGCCGCGCACGGCGAGCGTGCGCTTTGCGAGACGGGTGCGGATCTGCGCCGTGGTGAGGATGCGGCCCCCGACGGCGTCCTTCGCGATCATGGGCTGCGGCGCGATCCTGTTCACGCCGTGGATGCGCATCACCTCCTCCACCAGGTCGGCCTTGCCGTCGATGTCCGGCCGCCAGGAGGGGACCGTGACCTGCACCACCTCCCCTGAGCCTTCGGGCTTGAACCCGAGACGGGAGAGGATGGAGAGGCTCTCCTCGCCCGGAACGTCGAGGCCGGTGAGGCGCTTCACCTCGGCTGCCGGGAAGGAGACTACCTTGCGTTCCGCCGGATCGTAACGGCGGCCCGCGACATAGGTCTGCGTGGGCCGGCCGCCGCACAGCTCCATCACCATCCGGGTGGCGAGCTCCAAGCCGGGCTCGTTGAAGGCCGGGTCGATGCCCCGCTCGTTCCGGTAGCGCGCATCCGTGATGATGCCGAGGTCGCGGCCGGTGCGGGCTACGCTCGTTGGCTCCCAGACGGCAGCCTCGATCAGCACGTCAGTGGTGTTTTCGTCGCAGCCGGAATGCTCACCGCCCATCACGCCGGCAATCGATTCGATGCCAGAATCGTCGGCAATCACGCACATCTCCGCGCCAAGCGTGTATTCCCGGCCGTCGAGCGCCAGAATGGTCTCACCCGCGGCGGCGCGGCGCACCACGAGGTCGCCCTTGACCTTGGCAGCATCGAAGACATGCAGGGGCCGTGCCCGGTCGAAGGTGAGATAGTTGGTGATATCCACCAGCGCGTTGATGGGGCGCAGGCCAATCGCCGTCAGTCGCTGCTGCATCCATTTGGGAGACGGGCCGTTCTTGACACCGCGAACCAGGCGGAGCGCGAAAGTGCGGCAGAGATCCGGCGCCTCGATATGGACCCTCACCGGGCACTCGCCCTCGCCCGTAACCCGCTCGACCCCGGCTTCCTTCAACCGCCCAAGCCCGGCGGCCGCCAAGTCGCGCGCGATGCCGTAGACGCCCGTGCAGTCCGGCCGGTTGGGGGTAAGCCCGATCTCGATGACGGGATCGTCGAGCCTTGCCCATTTGGCGAAGGATTCACCCACCGGCGCGTCCTGCGGGAGATCGATGATGCCGGTGTGCTCGTCGGAAAGCTGCAGCTCTCGCTCCGAGCACATCATGCCATGGCTTTCCACGCCGCGGATCTTTCCGACCGAGAGCGTTACGTCGATGCCAGGAACGTAGGTCCCGGGAGACGCGAACGCGCCGACGAGCCCGGCGCGCGCATTGGGTGCGCCGCAGACGACCTGAACTGGCTTGCCGTCGCCGGTGTCGACGGTGAGCACCTGGAGCTTGTCGGCGTCCGGATGCTTCTCAGCCGTCAGAACCTTGGCGATGACGAACGGTTTCAGCGCCGCCTTGTCATCGACCGACTCGACCTCGAGCCCGATCGAGGTGAGCGTTTCCACGATCTCGTCGAGCGTGGCCTCGGTATCGAGGTGATCCTTGAGCCAGGAGAGTGTGAATTTCATGAGTGTCGGCCTGATCAGTTGGCGCGGTTGCGCCGTGGGGCGAAGCCCTGATTGAAGCGGTGTTTTATTGAAGGTTAAGCAGCTTTCCGCGGTTTCCGCGCACCCGGCGCCTTCCAACCGAGGAGCATACCCTTCACGGAGACGCCTTCGTCCATTGCGGGCCACCAGACGCCGCTGAATTGAAGCTCGACAACCGCCCGGTCCTCCGGAGAGGCCTTCTGTAGGAATGGATACCACCACAGGGGGGTCCTGATCTGACGGCCATCAGCCAGCGTGACGTAGACATAGTCGTCGTCGCACCACGCCGCGATGGGGCGCATTTCCTCCGTTTCAAATCCCGAAGAAGTCATTCCACGCTCCGATCCAGGCATCCCGGTTCTCAGCGACTAAGGACAAGAGTTCTCTCATCTCGCGCTCATTGTAACCGTGTTGGTACTCGATCTCCAAGTTCCGCAACCATACCTTGGCCGACTTGCCGTCCTTCGCAATGTGAACGTGCGGCGGCTCGAACATGTCCGAGGAATAGAAGCGGAACTTGTAGCCTCTCCATATGAGAAGTGTCGGCATTCAGCTGCTGAGCCCGCCAAACAGCGTCGGCAGGTCGAGCGGGCGGAAGCCGTAGTGCTCCAGCCAGCGCACATCGGCATCGAAGAAGGCGCGCAGGTCCGGCATCCCGTATTTGAGCATGGCGATGCGGTCGATGCCCATGCCCCAGGCAAAGCCCTGATATTCGTCGGGATCGAGCCCGCCATGGCGCAGCACATTCGGGTGCACCATGCCGCAGCCCAGGATCTCCAGCCAGTCATCGCCCTCGCCGAACCGGATCTCGCCCGGCCTGGAGCGGTCGCACTGGATGTCGACCTCCAGGCTCGGCTCGGTGAAGGGGAAGAAGCTCGGCCGGAAGCGCATGTTGATCTGCGGCACCTCGAAATAAGCCTTGCAGAACTCGGTGAGCACCCACTTCATGTTGGCGACATTCGCCGTCCTGTCGATCACCAGCCCCTCGAGTTGGTGGAACATGGGGGTGTGCGTGGCGTCCGAATCCGAGCGGTAGGTCTTGCCGGGGATGACGATGCGGATGGGCGGCTTCTGCGCCTCCATGGTGCGGATCTGCACCGGCGAGGTGTGCGTGCGCAGGAGCTTGCGCTCGCCCTTCTCGTCCGGCTCGAAGAAGAAGGTGTCGTGCATCTCCCTGGCGGGGTGGCCCTCGGGGAAGTTCAGCGCCGTGAAATTATAGTAGTCCGTCTCGATATCCGGCCCCTCGGCGATCGAGAAGCCGAGGTCGCCGAAGATGGCGGCGATCTCGTCGATGACCTGCGTGATGGGGTGGATGCGGCCGCGCTCCGCGGGCGGGCGATGGACGGGCAGCGTCACGTCGACCTTCTCACGCTCAAGCCGGGCGGCGATCGCAGCATCGCGGAGCTCCGCGCGGCGGGCGGCGAGCGCCTCCGTAACCTTGTTCTTGAGGCCGTTGATCGCCGGACCCATGACCTGCCGCTCCTCAGGCGACATGGAACCTAGCGTCTTCAGCTTTTCCGAGATCGTCCCCTTCTTGCCGAGGGCTGCAACGCGCACGGCTTCCAGCGCCTGCTCGTCGCCGGCTGCGGCGATCTCGTGCATGATCCTTGTTTCGAGTTGGTCCAGATCACTCATATCCGTCATTCAGCCCCCGTCGTGGCTAGTCTTCCCGATCGCGCTCAATACCTGTCTGCATGAAAAAACCCGCGCCAGCCCTGCCAGCGCGGGTTCCCGAAATTCTTCCTCTGCTCGGGAGCGCTGGTCTTAAGCGACAGCGCTCTCAAACGCGTTGGGAGTGGTGTTCTTCAGATATTCGAGCGCGCCCTTGGACTTCGCCACGAGAGCGGCGAAAGCCTGCGGCTCGTGCACGGCCATGTCGGCCAGCACCTTGCGGTCGATCTCGATGCCGGCCTTGTTCAGCCCGTCGATGAAACGGCCATAGGTCAGCCCGTGCTCGCGCGTGGCGGCATTGATGCGCTGGATCCAGAGCGCGCGGAAATTGCGCTTGCGGTTCTTACGGTCGCGATAGGCATATTGCAGCGACTTTTCCACCGCCTGCTTGGCGATGCGGATCGTATTCTTGCGGCGGCCGTAAAAACCCTTGGCGGCTTTCAGGACCTTCTTGTGCTTGGCATGGGCGGTAACGCCCCTTTTTACGCGTGCCATGACATGATCTCCTTAACTGTTCCTGATTCCGCTTCTTCAGAAGCTGTAGGGCATGAACTGCTTCACGATCTTCGTATCGGGATCGGAAAGCACCATTGTGCCACGCGCATTGCGGATGAACTTGTTGGAACGCTTGATCATGCCGTGGCGCTTGCCAGCGGCCTGCACCTTCACCCTGCCGGTCGCGGTCACCTTGAACCGCTTCTTGACGGCAGACCTCGT
>NZ_JAPSLH010000050.1 GCF_031180965.1 Chelativorans sp. | reverse complement strand
TTCAAGGTCGGCCTCGGCTACAATTTCGGCTCCTTCTCCGACGACCTCAGAGACCTTACCCTCGACGACCAGGGCGTCTTCCTCAATGTCGTCGGAAAATTCTGACCGCATCTGCCCCCGCCGCAAATGCGGCGGGGAGCTTTTTGCAGGTCCCCAAGTGCTCCCCTTGCCTCCGAAGCAACAGCGGCCAGTATGGAAATGCGACGGCTGCAGCAGGGAACAGCCGTTCAGGACGATCGATGATCACCGATGGGTGCGGGCCGCCGACACCACCACGGAATGGACCGGCAATCCCGAGAGCCTTCAGCTCTGCCCAACCTGCCAGCTGAAGTTCCTCTACAGCCAACTGCTTCCTCGGAAGGATCAGGATGTCGAGGAAACAACTGCGGAGGATCTAACACCAAAGGGCAATTTGCCCCGCTAGCTTACCTGTGGTCGAATTGGACAGCAGGATGAGGGCAGAAACGGAGCGTCCTGCTGAACGGCGCCTTGGGCTGGGTCTCTATTTCCCCGTAATCTGCAGAGGAGGCGGGGCGTCGCGCCGGCTGCAAAGAATCCGCCTGTCAAACAGCACAAGGGCGGACGATGGAATTCTTTTGCGGGCTCGATGATGGACGAGACGGCGCTGTGCGACCTCGAAGATCGCGGCGCGGTGCATCTGGAGACGGTGGCGGTGACGAATCCCGAGGCGATCTTCGACGCTTGAACTGGCGCGGCTGAGGCGCGTCGGCCACGAGGCGCGTCGCTCTCGCTTGGCTGCACCCGGAGCTGACCAGGATGGGTCTTCTGGCCGTGTGTCTTGAGACCCGGCACGTGCGTGCGGCGATGTCGGCACAGCGCAAGAAGACCGACAAGGCCGATGCGCTCGGCATCGCCATATCATGCGCACTGGCTGGTTCCGCCATGCCCATCAACGCGGAATTCGACTTCATCAACAACATCGTCGGGCCCGAGATACCTTCGATCTAACGGTCGACTACTTCGTGTGGAACTTCAACTTGTGACCTGGAGAACGGCATGATCGTCGAATACGACGAGAGGGGCGCGATATTTCACGTCATCCGCGATCCCGTCCCTCCGAACATGACGGAGGTGCTGGCGAACGCTGGCAAGGCGTTTCTGGACCTTCCTCCCGTTCCGCGCCCCCCGTTCCAGATCGGGACCCCGACACCGGCGAGCTGCGTCTGGAGGTGGTGGAAGACGAAGATGGCGGAACCAGGTACGCGCCCGTCATGGTCCCTGATGGTGTCGACATCGTCGAGTGCGACGCGAGCACCCACTACGTCGCCGATGGCGCGCTGGCGGAGCGCCCCGCAGCTCAAATCGAGATCGAGGCGATCGGGGGCGCCATCAGGCTGTCCGGCGTCCCGGAGGGGTCCATCGTCACTGTGATACTGGAGCCAGGGACTGCTCTCGCGAGCATGCACCAGACCGCGGCGGACGGCTCTCCTGTGGAGATAGAGGCGGACGAGCCTGGCAGTATGCGGATCATCGTCCGCCCGCCATGGCCCCTCCAGGAGGCGGTATATGACGTTGAAATTGAGCCGCGTTGAGGCCACGAGGAAACCGGGGCATTTACGCCACGTCGGCGACTACCGGCAGTACAGTTGTTGCCAAGGAAAGGTTGAAGTCGGGACGGAGGCCCGCGCAGGGTATGACATTGTGTACGGGCACAACCAGGATCGCCTGCCTCGCCCGCTCACCTCCATGACGATCGACGAGGTGATCGCCGCCGGCCCGAGCTGGACAAAGCGGTGGAAGTCGTCGGCCTGCGGCGGCTATCAGTTCATGAACGCAACGCTCAAAGACCTGAAGGCGGAGCTTCGGCTGCGCGGCTCACAGAAGCTCGATCCCGATCTGCAGGACCGGCTCGGCTACCATCTCCTGAAGCGCCGCGGCTATCAGGACTTCATGGCCGGCCGTATCGATCGGACGGAGTTCGCAAAGCGCCTGGCGATGGAGTGGGCTTCGTTCCCCGTTCTGAAGGCAACAACGGGCGCTCACAGGAACATCGCGCGCGGGCAGAGCTACTATGCCGGCGACGGTCTGAATAAGGCGCTGGTCTCGCCGGCAGCAATCGAGGCAATCCTGGACCGCGTAAAAGATGCTGGAGGGGCCACAGGAGCGCTGCCTCCTTCTCCCGGCTCTCAGCACCCCTTGAAGCCCAAACCCGCGCCAGTGAGCCCGGCAGGCGGCAAGGCGGGGCTGCTGGCGGCGATCCTTATGGGCATCGCCGGCATGCTCTACGCCTTCTGGGAGAAGGTGACCGGCTTCATCTCATCGATCATAGGAGGCTGACATGCTCGGCCCGCTCTCTCGCATCATCCTGCGCTACGTCGCCGGCGCCCTTGCCATGCTCGGTTTTATCACGGCCGACATGGGGCACATGCTGGCCGACGACCCAGACGTCGCCGCTGTCCTGCAATGGGCGCTGGGGATCCTTGCCGCGGCACTCGCTGAGGGGGGCTATTACCTCGCCAAGAAAGTTGGCTGGAGGACGTGATGCTCGGCCTTGGCACATGGATCAAGCTCGGCGCGGCCCTGGCTGTAGTCGCCGCACTCGCCTGGTCGCACACCGCAGCCTACCGCGCCGGGCCAATGCTGAGCGCCGTGCCGCGCTCGAGCGATCCGTCGACCTTCTTCGCGAAAGGAACTCCACCGATGAGACAATTCGCAATCTGGACGATGCTGCTCTTTGCCGGGCTCTCGGCGGCAGGATGTCAGACGACAGCACCTGTGAGTGAGTGCGACGGCTGGCGGAAGCTGACGCCGGCAGCTTCGACTCGCGATTTCATCATCCGCAATGACCGACCCTTCGCAGAACAAGTGGCGGCTCACAACACGTTCGGCACCGCTCGCGGTTGCTGGAAATAATCAGAACCAATGAAGCGGGGTTGGGGCAGAGCGAGATGACGGAGGCACACATGCCTGATCAAAACGGCGCCGAGAGGCACTATGTGGACGCGATCCAAGCCCAGCTCGGTGAACGTGTCACCAACCTCGGCCGGCGGCAGAGCGACCTCGAAGCGGAGATGCGCAGCGGATTCCGCCAGATCGAGCAGTCTTTCGCGTCCTTCACCAACGAGACGCGCGCATCCATCAACGCTCTCTCGTCGACCATCGCAGAACGCAGCAAGCCGCAGTGGCAGGCGATCGGGGTGGCGCTCACCTTCGCGGTGATCATCGGCGGCATGGCCTATTGGCCGATCCGGGAGGCGACAACCGACCTGAAGGCAAATCTCGGAACATTGTCAGCCGAGACGCGCCGGTCGTTCGACGCGGCCGCCGAGCGCTTTATCACGCGGCAGGAACTGGACTGGCGCGCGGCCCGAAGCGCTGAGGATCGCGTGAGAACGGACACGGCGATCAACGATCTGCGGACCACCATGCTGCCCCGCAACGAGTGGTCGGAGCGCAATCTCAACCGGGACCACGAGATCGCAAACCTTCAGCGGCAGATCGATCTCCAGCGCGAGGACTTTCAGCAGTTTTCCAGCTCGCTCGGCAACGGCCGCGACGTCATTCAGGATCTGAAGTCGGAGATCGAGCGGCTGCGCGATCAACTGGCAGACGTCCGCACGAGGCAGTTCCAGCGCATGGGAGCCTCGCCATAGAGTTCGCCGTGGTGAGACGTCGTGGCTATGCCTGCCAAAGAGCGTCCGCCACCCGGACCAATAAAACGATGTAATTCTGACCTATGTTGCGCAAGCGCAACAATTGAAGGGCATTTCTTCTTTCCTGCGATCCCCTCTTCGCAACTGCAGTGGCTTACGACATGATCTGCGCCTCATCGGAGGGGGAGATTGCCGTGCCACGCTATTCACTCAGAACCTCATCACTGCTTCACAAGCGGTGGGTTGCATATCTGAGCGCCAGCATTGCGCTTGCAGTGCTTTCTACCAGGCCGGCTTTTGCAGACGGAGGACACGGAAGCGGAGGTCGCATTTTGGGCTTTGGACCTGGCGGAGGCGATAGCGCAGTTGCGGCAGGAGGGGCCGGGGGCAGCGGAAGCACGTGGACAGGCGGCGGCGGCGGTGGCGCTGGCCTTACTGGAGGTGACGGCGGTGACGGCTATGGCCCCGCCGGCCGGGGCGGCGCGGGTGCTCCTACGGCAGGTGGCAATGGAGAGGCTGGTGAGAACGGTTCCGGCAACGGCTCAGGTGGAGGCGGCGGCGGGGGTGCTCATGGGTACGTTGGTTCGTCCTTGCCCGGCAGTGACGTTTCCGGAGGCAATGGCGGCGCAGGAGGGGCTGGGGGTGCAGATCTCATGGATGGCGGAGGCGGCGGCGCTGGCGGATGGGGAGCTGTCATAACGGGTACTGGCAATTTGGGTGTACTCAGCGCCACAGTTAGAGGCGGCAACGGAGGTGTGGGCGGATCGGGATATTTCGTGGGGGATGGGGGGACCGGTGGCAAAGGACTGTGGTTCACCGACGGCGGAGTCCAAGTAGTTATTGATTCGCTGGTTCAAGGCGGCACGGGCGGCGTGCCGGGCCCCCTCGGTGCTCCCGTTGCGGCGAGCGGAGAAGGGATTGTTGGCCAAAACCTCGATCTCGTAATTAGCACAAATGGCAGGGTCGCGTCTGGGGGTCCCGGCGCGAACGCCATCGAATTTACGGGCGGCAGTGTCAACGGTCTGGAGCTCCACGACGGATCTTTAATCACCGGAAATGTTGTGGCAGGCGGGTCGCTCGACAACTTCCGGCTGGGCGGCACCGGCAATGGCACTTTCGATGTTTCGTCGATAGGAGCGGCCCAGCAGTACCGTGGCTTTGAAAGCTTCCAGAAAGTCGGCACCAGCACTTGGACGTTGACTGGGGAAAATTCTACCGATCCGACCTCTTGGCAAATTCTGCAGGGTACGCTTTCAGTCGGTGCCAGCGGTGCCCTTGGAAGCCATGCCTCTTCCACCCTTACGATCGATGGCGGCACCCTGCAGACCACAGGCGCGAGCGGAATTACCTATGGTCGTTCGGTAACAATAGGCGCAAACAACGGCACGATTGAAACGGTCGGCGATCTGACTCTGTCGGGCGTCGTTTCCGGACCTGGTTCACTCACCAAGATCGGCGCGGGCACGCTCGCGCTTTCGGGCGACAATTCCGGGTTTGCAGGAGATGTTACTGTCTCGGAAGGCACACTCGAAATTGCCGGCCAACTGGGGTCGGAAAACGGAACAATCGATTATACTGGGGGCGACCCGGACGCTACCGCAACGGTGAGAATCAGCGGCCCCGATGCTGCATGGACGAGTGGACTCATTTTGGTCGCTGACAGCAATAGCGGGGAGCTGATCATTGAGGATGGAGGGCGGCTTTCTGTCGCTCTAGCAGCCGTGGCCGGCAATCTCGGCGGGGTGGGGTCTGTGGTGGTTTCCGGCGCCGGCTCCATCTGGCAAAGCAGTGCCGGGTTTTCTATCGGTCATTACGGCAACGGCCGGGTCTTCATCGCAGATGGCGGGAATGTTGTAAGCGACGCCTTGGTAGTGATCGGCGGAGCAACCTACGGGACCGGCACAGTGGAGATTTCCGGCAGCGGGTCCCTGTTGGCCGGCGAAGCCATCTACGTTGGTTTACAGGGGAATGGTACGCTAACATTGGCCGAGGGTGGGACTGCATCCGTTCGACAGCCAACGCTTACTCTGGCGATGGACGAACGCTCCTTCGGCACGCTCAATTTCGGAGCGGCAAGCGGCGCGGCCGCAAGGGCAAGCGGCACGCTCGATGCGATGTCGGTGACATTCGGCCCAGGGACAGGGACGATCGTCTTCAACCATACCGGCCATCCAGACGGATCGGATCTGATTTTCGCTTCCTCCCTGATCGGATCGGGAACAATCCGCCATGAGAGCGGCACAACCATTCTGACCGCGGACAATTCAGACTTTTCCGGAACCGCCGCCGTCTCAGGAGGCACGCTCCTGGTGAACGGATCGCTGGAAAATTCGACCTTCAGCGTTGAGGGAGGAAGGCTCGGAGGCGTCGGGAGGCTTGGCCCCACGACGCTATCGTCAGGCGGCACTATTGCACCGGGCAATTCGATCGGCACGCTGACAGTCGCGGGGGACTATGTCGGTACGGGCGGCTTGCTCGAAATCGAAACCGAGCTGGGCGACGACAGCTCCCCGACGGACCTGCTCCACGTTACCGGCAGTACGTCGGGCGATACGGACGTGCGTGTCATCAATTTGGGTGGCAGCGGGGCACAAACCGACGAGGGCATCCGGATCGTTCAAGTTGATGGTAGCTCCGACGGCGCGTTCTCGCTGCTCGGTGACTATGTCTTCCAAGGTGAGCAGGCCGTCGTGGCTGGCGCTTACGCCTATCGTCTCTACCAGGGCAGCGTGAGCGATCCCACGGACGGCGATTGGTATCTTCGCTCAGCGGCGGTACCAGATCCGGATCCCG
>NZ_JAPSLH010000034.1 GCF_031180965.1 Chelativorans sp. | reverse complement strand
AGCTGAAGCGGCTTGGGGCGGGCCAGGTGGCCGCCGCCTTCATCGAGACGCGGCTTGCCGGCCAATGGCGTGCCACCTACGGCATGCTTGACGCCAGGCACGACGCATTGGCCATCATCGAGATGCTTTATCCGGACGCGAGCTGAGCCTGCGGATCTACCCTCGCGTAGCTCTTCGCAGCGCCTGAAGCCGATCGAGGGCGCCCTGCAGGATGAAGGCCGCCGCAGCCGAATCGATACGGCCAGCGCGCTTGGCGCGCGACACATCCATCTCGATCAGCGCCCGCTCGGCCGCGACGGTGGAAAGCCGCTCGTCCCAGAAGACGAAGGGCAGGTCGACCTTCTGGGACAAGTTGCGCACGAAAGCGCGCGTCGACTGCGCGCGCGGGCCCTCGCTGCCGTCCATGTTGACGGGTAGGCCGACGACGACGCCGCGCACGGTCTCGCGCCTGAAGAGATCGAGCAGCGTTTCTGCATCCTGTGAGAATTTCTTGCGTGCGATCATCGCCCGCGGAGTGGCAAGGGATAGACCGAGATCGGAAACGGCAACACCGATCGTCTTCGTGCCGAGATCGAGGCCGGCGAGCGGCCTTCCCGCAGGCAGGATTTCGGCCAGCTGCTCGATCGAAACGATGCCCACGGGCGATCCTGCCTTTTACTCCAAGCGCCGCCGTTCTATCCTTGCGCGCTGCAACAATCGAGGAGCTTTTAGATGAAGATCACCTGGTACGGCCAGTCCGCCTTCAGGGTCGAGGCAGGAGGAGCAACAATCCTCTTCGATCCATTCCTGAGTGCCAATCCGGTGTGGAATGGCGGCTGGGAGGGCCCGGCCGAAGGCGTGACGCATGTGCTGCTCACGCATGGCCACGGGGATCACCTCGGTGATGCCGTGGAAATCCTGAAGAAAACCGGGGCGATGCTGGTCGCCAATTTCGAGATCTGCATGTATCTGGTGGCGCAGGGCGTGGACCAGAGCAAGATCAATCCCGGGAATTTCGGCGGCACCGTCGACTGCGGCGGCTTCACCACCACCTTCGTCCAGGCGCAGCATTCCTCGTCCTTTTTCAAGGACGGCATCAATTTCTATCTCGGCAATCCTTCCGGCCTGATCCTGCACTTCCCGTCGGAAAAGACGCTCTACCACATGGGCGACACGGATATTTTCGGCGACATGGCCCTCATCCAGGAGCTGCACGAGCCGCAGATCGGGCTGGTGCCCATCGGCGACCGCTTCACCATGGGCGGCGCCGTGGCGGCTCTCGCCTGCCGGCGCTATTTCCGCTTCGAGACGGTCATCCCCTGCCACTACAAGAGCTTCCCCATTGTGGATCAGACGCCCGACAAATTCATCCAGGGAATGGAGGGGAGCGGCACCAAAGTCCTGACGCCTGAATACGGCGAGCCGGTGGAACTCTAGGCTCACACCCGCCAGCGGTTGCGCACGGCGCAGGGCGCGATTATAGCCCTGTGCCGAACCTCCCTTGCAAGGAAGACAAGCATGTCCGTCGATATCGACACGGTGAAGCGCGTGGCGCGGCTGGCCAGGATCGCCGTCGACCAGGAGGATGCGGAGCGCATGACCGGCGAGCTCAACGCCATCCTCGGCTTCGTCGAGCAGCTGAACGAGGTGGATGTCAGCAATGTCGAGCCCATGACCTCCGTCATCCCGATCTCGATGAAGATGCGAGCCGACGAGGTGACCGATGGCGGCAAGGCGGCGGATGTCGTTGCCAACGCGCCGGTCAGCGGCGACCAGTTCTTCCTCGTGCCGAAGGTGGTGGAGTAGGCCATGCCGATCACCATCGCGGCGGAGACGCCGCTGCAGGACGACGTGCGCGAGCTCGTCGCCGAATTGAATGAGACGCTTCTTGCGCTGACCCCGCCGGAATTCTGCTTTCACATGACGGTGGAGCAGATGGCAGGTCCCGCGACGACGCTCTTCGTGGCGCGCGATGAAGGGCAGGCCGTCGCCTGCGGCGCGCTGCACCGCCACGCGGATCGCGTCGGCGAGGTGAAGCGGATGTATACCCGCCCCTCGCATCGCGGGAGGGGCATCGGCGGCATGATCGTGGAGCGCATCGAAGCGCTGGCGCGCGAGGAGGGCCTTACCATGCTGGTGCTGGAGACGGGTGACCGCCACCCGGCCGCCTGGGCCGTCTACGAGCGGGCGGGCTTCACCCGCTGCCGCCCCGTGCTCGATTATCCGGACTCAGACTGGTCCGTCTTTTACGAAAAGAAGCTTGCGGCGGCGACGGCGGCCGCGTGAACGGATATTTCATGACCGAACTCACGAAATTCACCATTTCCGAACTCCGCGCGAAGCTGGCAGCGAAGGAATTCACCGCGCTGGAGCTGACCGAGGCTTATCTCTCCGCGATCAATGCTGCGAACGGGCGCCTCAACGCCTATATCGCCGTCACGGCGGATCGGGCGCGCGAGATGGCCAAGGCGTCCGATATGCGCCTCATGCAGGGCGGCGCGCGGGCGCTCGAAGGCGTGCCGCTCGGCATAAAAGACCTTTTCGCGACCGAGGGCGTGCATACGCAGGCGGCCAGCCACATCCTCGACGGCTTCAAGCCGCGCTACGAATCCACCGTCACCGCTAATCTGTGGGCCGATGGCGCCGTGATGCTCGGCAAGCTCAACATGGACGAGTTCGCCATGGGCTCCTCCAACGAGACTTCTCACTACGGTCCGGTGGTCAATCCCTGGCGGGCGGAGGGCGGCAACAAGGATCTGGTGCCCGGCGGTTCCTCGGGCGGCTCGGCCGCGGCGGTCGCGGCCTGGCTCTGCGCCGGGGCGACCGCCACCGATACGGGCGGCTCCATTCGCCAGCCCGCCGCCTTCACGGCCACGGTCGGCATAAAGCCCACCTATGGCCGCTGCTCCCGCTGGGGTATCGTCGCCTTCGCCTCCTCGCTCGACCAGGCCGGGCCGATCGCCCGCGACGTGCGCGATGCGGCGATCCTCCTGAAATCCATGGCCTCCGTCGACCCGAAGGATACGACCTCCGTGGACCAGCCGGTGCCGGATTACGAGGCGGCTATCGGCCAGTCGGTGAGGGGCCTGAGGATTGGCATCCCGAAGGAATACCGCGTCGACGGGATGCCGGCCCAGATCGAGGCGCTCTGGCAGAAAGGCATCGACTGGATGCGCGATGCGGGCGCGGAGATCGTCGATATATCGCTGCCGCACACCAAATACGCGCTGCCGGCCTATTACATCGTCGCGCCTGCGGAAGCCTCGTCCAATCTGGCGCGCTACGACGGGGTGCGCTACGGCCTGCGCGTTCCCGGCCGCGACATCACCGAGATGTATGAGAAGACGCGCGCCGCAGGCTTCGGCCGTGAGGTGAAGCGGCGCGTCATGATCGGCACCTATGTGCTCTCTGCCGGCTATTACGACGCCTATTACCTGCGCGCGCAGAAGGTCCGCACGCTGATCAAGCGCGATTTCGAGCAGGTCTTCGAGGCTGGGATTGATGCCATCCTGACGCCAGCCACGCCCTCGGCGGCCTTTGGCGTGGCGGACCAGGATATGGCGGCCGATCCCGTGAAGATGTACCTCAACGACATCTTCACCGTGACCGTGAACATGGCAGGCCTGCCCGGCATCGCCGTGCCGGCTGGCCTTGACGCCAACGGTCTGCCCCTCGGCCTGCAGCTCATCGGCCGCGCCTTCGACGAGGAGACGCTCTTCCGTACCGCCCATGTGATCGAGCAGGCGGCCGGTAGATTCGAGCCGAAGAAGTGGTGGTGATCCCGCTGCCCCCGAGGCCAGCGCCTCTCCGTCCTTCGCGACGCGAACGACTGCGGGGCGCCAGCGGCTGCTGATTGCCCATCGCGGGGGAGATGGCTGGTAGGCCAGAGGGGGGTATTCTCTCGACCGGTTTGCGATTCGGATCGAGAGAATGTTCCATTTTGCCTCCGCCATCTTCTGGGCGCTGGTGCAGCCTTTCAATCTGGCCGTGCTGCTGGTCGCTGCCTCCGTTGTCGCGGCGCTGACACGCTGGCGCAGGCTGTCCATCACCACCGGCGCTTTCGCATTCCTCATCCTGGCTATATCTGGCTGGACGACGTTTGGCGCGCTCATGCTCCATCCGCTGGAGGACCGCTTCCGCAAGCCCGACCCGGCGCCGCAGCGCGTGGACGGCATCGTCGTCCTCGGCGGCGGGTTCGAGGCCGCGGTCAACCTCGCGCGAAGCGGCTATGAGCTCAATGCCAGCGGCGACCGTTTCGTGGAGGCGGCGATCCTCGCCCGCCGCTATCCCGAAGCACGGCTGATCGTCTCGGGAGGAACCGGCACCGTCTTTCTATCCGGCGAGGCCGATGCCGACACGGCGCCGCGCCTGCTGACGGCGCTCGGCGTCGAGCCCAAGCGGATCCTGCTCGAGAACAAGTCGCGCGATACGTTTGAAAATGCCAAGCTTTCCCTTGAAATGGGGAAGCCGCAACCGGAGGAAACCTGGCTGCTGGTGACCTCCGCTTTCCACATGCCGCGCGCCGTCGGAGCTTTCCGGCAGGCGGGCTTCCCCGTCGTGCCCTGGCCGGTGGACTACAAGACCTCCGGTCGGGAGCGCTTAGGCCCGGCGGAAGACAATGTGCTCGATTCCCTGCGCAACACCACCACGGCGATCCGGGAGTGGATCGGCCTTGTCGCCTACTATCTCGCGGACCGGAGCGACACGATTCTGCCTGCAGCGGGCGGAGAGGACTGAGCGTCTGACAGCGGCCAGTCCGCCACCTTTTCGCCTTGTTTGTTGAAAAACCTCTAACGGAATTTTCTGCGCAAATTATTGAAAGTTATATGTTCTCACCCCATATTGGTGCGCGAGGTGACCCCTCCTTGCCAAGCTCTTGCCGCTTTTCCTATTGCAACGCAGCACGCATCGGAGTAATCCCGGCCCCGCGATCGATCGGGGCTCAGCGGGTCATCGCGCGAAACAAAAACACAGGAATTCGATGGACGAAACCGTTCAGAAATCGTGCTGGGGCGTTGCCGTGAAGGCGGCGATCGGCCTGGCCGGCATCATCCTTCTGGCCTGGCTTTTTGCCGGGGGCGACGCGATCGCCGTGGTTGCAGCGAGCTAGTTCTCCAGCATAGGATTTGAAAGCGGGGCGGGGCCGTATGGTCCGCGCCCCGCTTTCGTTTTGCACCTTGTCATGTCGCATACCGACGCGCATATCCGGGACAAAGCGGGCCTGGATGACCTGAACGAAGGTCTGCCCGGCTGGAGTCGCCCATGTTCCTTTCCGTTTTCGATCTCTTCAAGATCGGCATCGGCCCGTCGAGCTCCCATACCATAGGGCCGATGGTGGCCGCCGAGCGCTTTCTGCGCGAGATCGCGGAAGGCGAATGGCCGCGCCCGGCCGGCGCCCGGGTCGCGCGGCTTTCCGTCAGCCTGCACGGCTCGCTGGCCTTCACCGGCATCGGCCATGCGACCGACCGCGCGGTGATCCTGGGGCTCGCGGGCCTTACGCCGGTGACCGTCGATCCGGATGCGGCGGAAGCTGTCCTGGAGCGGATCAGGAGCAGCAAGCGGCTGTCACCCCCCAGCCACCCGGAATACCGCTTCGATCCGGACACGGATCTCGTCTTCGACAAGAAAAGGCCGCTGCCCGGTCACGCCAACGGGATGGCCTTTAGCGCCTTCGATGCCGATGGCCGGCTGCTTCTGCGCCGCGTCTACTATTCCGTCGGCGGCGGCTTCGTGGTCTCCGAAGAGGAGCTGCAGGCGCTCAAGGCGGAAAAGAAGCCGGCCGTGGATCGGAACGTGCCCTATCCCTTCTCGAATGCGCGGGAAATGTTGGAGATGGCGCGGCAAAGCGGCCTTTCAGTCGCCGAGATGAAGCGCGCCAACGAACTCGTCTACAAGAGTGCGGAGGAACTGGATGCGGGGCTCGACCGCATCTGGCAGGCCATGCGTGGCTGTATCGAACGAGGCCTGACGCAGGACGGGGTCATGCCGGGCGGCCTGAAAGTGCGCCGCCGTGCCCGCGCTCTCAACGAGAAGCTAGAAGAGGAGTGGCGGCAGAACCGGCCGAATCCGCTCGCCGCCAATGACTGGCTCTCCGTCTATGCTATGGCCGTGAACGAGGAGAATGCGGCTGGCGGCCGCGTCGTGACAGCGCCCACGAACGGCGCTGCGGGCGTCGTGCCGGCGGTGCTGCGCTACTGGCTGCGCTTCCATCCGGATGCCGACGAGAAGGGTGTTCGCGATTTCCTGCTCACAGCCGCGGCGATCGGCGGGCTGATCAAGCACAACGCCTCGATCTCCGGAGCCGAGGTCGGCTGCCAGGGTGAGGTGGGCTCCGCCTCGGCGATGGCAGCGGCCGGCTTGGCTGCCGTACTGGGCGGTACGCCCGAGCAGGTGGAGAACGCCGCCGAGATCGCGCTCGAGCATCATCTGGGCATGACCTGCGATCCGGTCGCCGGTCTCGTGCAGGTTCCCTGCATCGAGCGCAATGCGCTGGGCGCGGTGAAGGCCGTCACGGCCGCCTCGCTAGCGTTGAAGGGCGATGGCAAACATTTCGTCTCCCTCGACGCGGCGGTGGAGACGATGCGCCAGACCGGCCTCGATATGAACGAGCGCTACAAGGAAACGAGCCTCGGCGGACTGGCCGTTAATGTGGTCGAATGCTGACCGGGGCTGTGGAAAGACAATGGGCGCGTTGACCCCGACCACGATCTTTCCC
The DNA here is from genome assembly GCF_031180965.1 of Chelativorans sp. Taxonomy (GTDB): domain Bacteria; phylum Pseudomonadota; class Alphaproteobacteria; order Rhizobiales; family Rhizobiaceae; genus Chelativorans. The sequence goes on along the minus strand of NZ_JAPSLH010000034.1, from coordinate 36,074 downwards.
AAGGTGAGGCCATGGCGCTTCATCTTATAAAGCTGTGCGTAGGCTGCGAGAGCCCCGAGGACCTCGAGGAATGGATTGCCGAGCGGCTTGACGAAAAGCGGCGGCGCGGCGAGCCGCTGGAGCAGTTTCACACGACGCGCATGGTGCCAAAGCAGGTCGAGGACCTGTGCAATGGCGGATCGCTCTATTGGGTGATCAAGGGCTTGGTGCAATGCCGGCAGCGGCTGCTGGCGATCCGCCCCATCGTGGATGGCCAGGGCATTCCGCGCTGCCATCTCGTCTTGGAGCCCGTGGTGGTGCGGACCGAGTGGCAGCCGCGTCGGCCATTCCAGGGCTGGCGGTATCTGAAGCCGGAGGACGCGCCCGCCGATAGCCGCGCCGGAACGGGCATGGAGGAGATGCCGGTCCATTTGCGGCGCGAACTGACCGAGCTGGGGCTGCTGTAAAACGTAGGGCGGCTGGGGAGCGGCCTTGAGATTGGCGCTGGTTCGGTCTTGCCAGCAGCCGCCTGCAAGCACATGTTTTTTGCATGAACGACAAGAAGACGCCGGTCGAGGCCGGGAGGACTGAGGTTTCAAAGCCGCGCGCGGATGCGGCTGCCGTGGAAGCGTTCGTGCGTCAGGCGCGGGCGCTGGCGACGGTCGGCAAGAGCAGCGGGCGCATGATCCTCGCCCTCGACGCCACGATGAGCCGGCAGCCGACCTGGGATCTTGCCTGCGAGATACAGGCCGAGATGTTCGACGCCGTGGGCAAGGCCGGCGCGCTCAATGTTCAGCTTGTCTACTACCGCGGCTATGGGGAATGCGCCGCCTCGCGCTTCGTGGCCGACACCCAGGCGCTGAAAAAGCTAATGACGCGCATCGACTGCCGCGGCGGACGCACGCAGATCGGCAAGGTTCTCTCCCACGCGCTGAAGGAGAATGTGCGGGGCAAGGTCAACGCGCTGGTCTTCATCGGCGACGCCATGGAGGAGAATGTCGACGAGCTTGCCCAGCGCGCTGGCGAATTGGGCATCAAGGGCGTGCCCGTCTTCGTCTTCCAGGAGGGTTCCGACCCGGCCGCTACTACGGCCCTTCGCGAGATAGCGCGGCTCTCCAAGGGTGCCTGGTTCCGCTTCGACCGGAAATCCGGCGATACGCTCGCCAGGCTGCTGGGCTCGGTGGCCGTTTTCGCCGCCGGAGGCCTGCCGGCGCTCGAGGCGCGCGGCCGGCCGGAAGACCGGCAGATGATCGAGCATCTGAGCCGCCGGCCGTGACCTTCCTCATCATCCTGGGAGTGCTGCTGCTCGCGGCCTTCGCCGCATTCGCCTTCATGCGCGCCAGCCCGGCGGCGATCGCCTCGGCGCTTCGCTTTGCCGGCCCAGCCCTGCTCGGGATTGCCGGCCTGGTGCTGATGTTCGCGGGGAGGGCAGGGCTCGGCGGCATGCTGATCTCGCTCGCCGCCGCGTGGCTTGGCTCCTCGCAGGTGCGGCGGATGCAGAAGCCCACGCCGGGGCAGCGTTCCAGCGTGCGCACGGCGGCGCTGGAGATGGAGCTCGATCACGATACGGGAGGATTGGAAGGTGTGGTGCTCGCCGGCCGCTATGAGGGCCGGCAGCTCGGTCGGATGTCGCAAGAGGAGTTGTTGCGGCTGCGGCAAGAACTGGCCGGAGACGGCGAGAGCCTGCAGCTACTCGAAACGTATCTTGACAGCCGCTTCCCCGCCTGGCGCGAAAGCGCGGACGCGCACCAGGACCGGGGGCAGGGAGGCACGCCAGCTTCTGGCCGCATGTCCAAGGAGGAGGCCTACAAGGTCCTTGGTCTTCAGGCTGGGGCGTCCGCGGCGGAAATCCGCCAGGCTCATCGCCGCCTGATGCAGCGCCTGCATCCCGATATGGGCGGCTCCTCCTCTCTTGCCGCGCGCATCAACGAGGCGCGAGACGTTCTCCTCTCCGATCACCCCTAGACCCCTTCCACTCGATACATTTGAAGATTGGGAGGCTCGCGCCGGCTCCGGCGGCGCGAACGGTCAGTTCTGCACGGCGTAGCAATCGACCTGCTTCCGCTTCAGCGAAGCGCAGGCGTCCCATGCCGCCGTCTTGCTCTCGAAGCCGCCGAAGCGGGCGCGGTAGTAGGTCTGGCCCTTGAGCACGAAAGTCTCGGTGAAGGGCTTGGCTTCCGCCAGCAGGCCGGAGGCACGCTCCGCCGTCTGTTCGAGCACGCGCTGGGCATCCTGTTCGGTGGGCGTTGAGGCGACCTGGATAACCCAGCCGGAGACCGGCGTGGATGCCGTTGGCGTGGGATCGATCGCGGGATCGCTGGCAATCGCCTCGGCGAGCGCCACCTTGGCGCTGGGCACGGGCTCCTCGACATAGGCCGTCACCGGGAATTCCGGCCGCTCCGGCGGAAGGGGAGCTTCCGCCGGGAGCGCCGCAGCAGCTGCGATGACCGGCTGCGTGGCGGCGCTGATGACCGGCTTGACCGCCGGCCCGCGAGCGATCAGGTCACGATCGCGGCCAGTCGATGCTTTCGGAAGGTAGCGCTTGACGAGTTCGGCCATATGCGCATCGCGGCTGCGTGCGCTCGTCCCGCCCATGACCACGGCAACGATTTGGCGGCCGCCGGTCGATACGGAGGTGACGAGGTTGAAGCCGGAAGCGCGGATATAACCGGTCTTGATGCCGTCCACACCCTTCACGCGGCCGAGCAGGTTGTTGTGCGACCTGATCTTGCGGCCGGCGAAAGTGAAGGAGCGGGTGGAGAAATAGTCATAATACTGCGGGAAATGCTCACGTAGCGCGATGCCGAGCTTCGCCATGTCGCGCGCCGTGGTGCGCTGCCCGTCATTCGGCAGGCCATGCGCATTGCGGAAGGTGGTCGAGGTCATGCCGAGCTGGCGCGCTTTGGCAGTCATCGCCTTCGCGAAACCCGCCTCCGATCCGCCCAGGGATTCGGCGACCGCGGTGGCCACGTCATTCGCGGACCGGGTGACGAGCGCATGGATTGCCTGCTCGACCGTGATGCTCTTGCCGGCGGGAACCCCGAGTTTCGTCGGCGGCTCTCCCGCCGCATTGCGTGAAAAGACGATGCGGCTGTTCTTGGCGATGCGTCCCGAAGACATCGCTTCGAAGACCATATAGAGGGTCATCATCTTGGTGAGCGATGCGGGATAGCGCGGAGCGTCCGCACTATCCTCGTAGAGCACCCGGCCTGTTTTGGCGTCCACAACGATGCCGGCATATTTCGGATTTGCGGCGGCCGAGGCGGCCGAGCCTATGATGAACGCCCCGAGGGCGAAGGCCACCACCGCGAGATTGTGAAGACGACGAATTTTTCCTGCTAGCGCCTGACGCACAACCACACCCTTGAAGCAATTGTTTCCATGCGGACCGGAAGCCCGCTGACCCCGTTGGCCCGACCGTAGGGCGAGCTGTATTACCAATTCGTTATGGTGAGCGTTTACTTGATCCGTTTCTTCGCATTCGACCAGCATTTGAATAGCATTTGGCCGAAATGCCCACCGTTCCCGGCGGTCTCACCTGCCGGTAGGGCAAGATTGGGGCGGGCGCGGCGTGGCCGGAACTTTTTTGCGCCTGCGGTTTCCGGCCCGGCCGCTTGCGGCGCGGGAGCAGCCCTTTGAAATCACCGCGGCGAGTCCTAAGTAGAAGAAGACCCGCCGAGCCGGCGTCCTGCCGGCAAGGCGCGGGAGCCCAGCGGCATGGGACACGCTCGCGTGCCGCTCGCACACCTTGAGCTCTGGCATCGTTCGTCATGTCAAAAAATTGAGCGTTGCGGGAGCGCAATCCGTATTGTCACTGGGACAGAAGGGCTTAAAATCGTCGTCCGAAGACCTACATGTCGCTGCTCACAGGGAGTTGCGACAGGAAGAATGGGACCATCGGCGAGAAGAAAATGCCAGGCGACGCTTTGCGGATGAGCCGTGGGGACGACGAAGGCAACAGCACCGGACGCGGCACGGCGGTCATCACCCGCACCAAGAGCAAGACGAAGAAGCCGAGCCTTTATCGTGTGCTGCTTTTGAACGATGATTACACCCCCATGGAGTTCGTCGTTCACGTGTTGGAGCGTTTCTTCCAGAAGGACCACGAGGCTGCCACCAGGATCATGTGGCACGTACACAATCACGGCGTCGGCGAATGCGGCGTCTATACATTCGAAGTGGCCGAGACCAAAGTGGCTCAGGTCATGGATTTTGCCCGTCAGCATCAGCATCCGCTGCAATGCGTGATGGAGAAGAAATGAGGTTTTGAATGCCGGCTTTCTCGCAGGGCCTGGAACGCGCACTTCACCAGGCGCTGACCTATGCCAACGAACGCCACCACGAATACGCGACGCTGGAGCATCTGCTTCTGGCGCTGATTGACGATGCCGACGCGGCCGCCGTCATGCGCGCGTGCAATGTCGACCTCGACGAATTGAGGCGCACGGTCCTCGATTATATCGACGGCGAACTCGACAATCTTGTCACCGGCTATGATGAGGATTCCAAACCGACGGCCGGTTTCCAGCGCGTGATCCAGCGCGCCGTCATCCACGTGCAGTCGTCCGGCCGGGAGGAGGTGTCCGGCGCCAATGTGCTTGTCGCGATCTTCGCCGAGCGCGAGAGCCATGCCGCCTATTTCCTGCAGGAACAGCAGATGACCCGTTACGACGCGGTCAACTATATCAGCCACGGCATCGCCAAACGGCCCGGCGCTTCGGAGACGCGCGCCCCGCGTGGTGCCGACGAGGATCAGGCGAGCTCGACCGGGGCGGAGACGGAAGAAGGCACGAAGAAAAAGCAGCAACAGGACGCGCTTTCGGCCTATTGCGTCAACCTGAACGCTAAGGCGCGGGCGGGCCGGATTGACCCGCTGATCGGTCGCGCGAGCGAGATCAACCGCACCATCCAGGTGCTCTGCCGCCGCTCCAAGAACAACCCGCTCTATGTGGGCGATCCCGGCGTGGGCAAGACCGCCATCGCCGAGGGGCTGGCCAAGCGCATCGTCGAGGGCGACGTGCCGGACGTGCTCGCCGACGCCACCATCTTCGCGCTCGACATGGGCACGCTGCTCGCGGGCACGCGCTATCGCGGCGATTTCGAGGAGCGGCTGAAGCAGGTCGTGAAGGAGCTGGAGGACTATCCGGGCGCCATCCTCTTCATCGACGAGATCCATACGGTCATCGGCGCCGGCGCGACGTCCGGCGGCGCCATGGACGCGTCCAATCTCCTGAAGCCGGCGCTCTCCTCCGGCGCGATCCGCTGCATCGGCTCCACCACCTACAAGGAGTTCCGCCAGTTCTTCGAGAAGGACCGGGCGCTGGTACGGCGGTTCCAGAAGATTGACGTTAACGAGCCGACGGTGGACGACGCCATCGAGATCATGAAGGGGTTGAAGCCCTATTTCGAGGACTTCCACCGGGTCAAATATACCAACGAGGCGGTGAAGGCCGCGGTGGAGCTGTCGGCCCGCTATATTAGCGACCGCAAGCTGCCCGACAAGGCGATCGACGTGATCGACGAGACCGGCGCATCGCAGAAGCTGCTGCCTGAGGCCAAGCGGCGCAAGACCATCACGGTGAAGGAGATCGAGAACACCATCGCCACGATGGCTCGCATCCCGCCGAAGACGGTTTCGGCCGACGATGAAAAGGTGCTGGCCGGGCTGGAGACCGAGCTGAAGCGCGTGGTCTATGGCCAGGACAAGGCGATCGAGGCGCTGGCTTCGGCCATCAAGCTGGCGCGTGCCGGTTTGCGCGAGCCGGAAAAGCCGATCGGCTCCTATCTCTTCTCCGGTCCGACGGGCGTCGGCAAGACAGAGGTGGCGAAGCAGCTGGCGGCCTCGCTCGGCGTCGAGCTCCTGCGCTTCGACATGTCCGAATATATGGAGCGCCATACGGTCTCGCGGCTGATCGGCGCGCCTCCCGGCTATGTCGGCTTCGATCAGGGCGGTCTCCTGACCGACGGCGTCGACCAGCATCCGCACTGCGTGCTGCTTCTCGACGAGATCGAGAAGGCGCATCCGGACCTGTTCAACATCCTCCTGCAGGTCATGGATCACGGCAAGCTGACGGATCACAACGGAAAGCGCATCGATTTCCGCAACGTCATCCTGATCATGACGACGAATGCGGGCGCTGCGGATATGGCCAAGCCTGCCATTGGCTTCGGCTCGTCCAAGCGCGAAGGCGACGACATGGAGGCGATCAACCGGCTCTTCTCGCCGGAGTTCCGCAACCGTCTCGACGCCATCATTCCCTTCGGCGCACTGCCCGTCCCGGTCGTGCACCAGGTGGTGCAGAAATTCGTCATGCAGCTTGAGGCGCAGCTCGCCGAGCGGCGCGTCACCTTCGACCTGTCGGAGGAGGCAGTCGCTTGGCTGGCCGAGAGGGGCTATGATGAGCGCATGGGCGCCCGCCCGCTTGGCCGCGTGATCCAGGAGCACATCAAGAAGCCGCTGGCGGAAGAGGTGCTCTTCGGGAAGCTGAGGCGCGGCGGAACCGTGCGCGTTACGCTGGAGAAGAACGAGGCGGGCGAGACCGCGCTGAAGCTCGAGACGATTCCGGATGACGCGCCGGTGAAGCCGAAGCGCGAGGCGCCGCCCGCCCGAAAGTCCGGCCCGAAGCGGAGCGCGCCGAAAAAGGCAAAGCCGAAGGCGGTGAAGCAGCCTCCGGCACTGCAGGAGCCGCCGAAGCGCAGCCTGGTGCCGCAGCTGCCGCGCAAGAGCTGATCTCTTCCGGCTGAGAGAATAAGGGCGCGGGTCGAACGATCCGCGCCCTTATTTTTTGCCGCCAAACGCCGGCAGCCCAGCATCTCCGGCTGCCGGTACTGCCAAGAGAGCCGATGCGCCGGGTGGCCTTCCTCGCCAGAATCCGGGCCATGTCGTCGCCCATATCGCAGGGGATGCGGCTCTGTGCTATCCGGCCTTCATGAACGACCTCGAATCCGCCAGAACGGTCCCGACCGAGGCGCGCGGCCGCTGGTTTCTCCGCGGCGTGCGCGGCGCGCTGTCGGTTCCCGGATTTATTCTCGCCAGCGCCTTTGTCGGTTTTGCCGGGCTGGCGCGTGACGCGGGACTGACGCTCGCGCAGGTCGTCTTCATGACAGGCATGGTTTGGGCCCTGCCCGCCAAGGTGGTGCTCGTCGGCGCGATCCTGGCCGGCAGCAGCCTGCCTGCCGCCGCCTTCGCGGTCGCCCTGTCGTCGGTACGGCTCGCCCCGATGGTGGTCGCCCTGACGCCGGAGTTGCGCGATGCCAATACGCGGCCCTGGGTGCTCTATCTGCTCTCCCATTTCGTCGCCGTCACCTCCTGGGTGCTGGCGATGGAGCAGCTTCGGCACGTGCCCCGGTCCATGCGGACCGCCTACTATGCGGGGCTCGGGTCGACGCTCGTGGTCATGAACATGGCGGTCGTTGCGACGGTCTTCCTGATTGCGGGCCGGCTGCCGCCGCTCCTTTCCGCCGCCCTGTTCTTCCTGACCCCTCTTTATTTCGTCACCTCCCTGTGGGGCTCGGCCCGGGAAAGGGCAAGTCATCTCGCCATGATCTTCGGCCTGGCGCTGGGACCGGTGTTCCATGTGGTGACGCCGGGCTTCGACCTGCTTGCCGCCGGGCTGCTGGCCGGCTCGGGTGCCTTTGCCAGCCATCTCCTGTGGCGGCGGAGGCGGGGGGCATGACGTTTACCGCTCTCGACGCTTGGTGGTGGCCCTATCTGTTCATCCTGATCGGCGGCTGGCTGGCGACGGATTTCTGGCGTTTTCTGGGCGTTTATCTTGGCGGCAGGATTTCCGAGGACTCCGACCTGCTCGTCCTGGTGCGGTGCATTGCCACCGGCCTCGTCGCCGCCGTGATCGCAAATCTCATCGTCTTTCCGACGGGCGCGCTCGCCACAACGCCGCTGCTTCTGCGAATCTTTGCGGCGGGCGCTGGCTTTCTGGCCTATCTGGTCGGCGGCCAGCGCGTGACCGTCGGCATCGTAGTTGGGGAAGCCGTACTCGGTCTGGGCATGCTCGCCATGCCTGTGCTTTAGCACGCGGCGGAGCTTCAGGTGAGGATTGAAACTTCCTGTCATTTGGCGCAAACACCGGATCGGGAATGCGGGGGCAAGTCCCGAAGGAAGACAACGTGCTCCAACCTTTGTTTGCCGCGCGCAGGTCCGTACACGCATCAGATGCAGGGATGCGCGGACCTTCCAGCTTCGCGACCCGCCTCTGCATCGTTCCCGAACACCTTCGGCGCTGACCACGGAGCGTGAGCCTTTGCCTGGCGGCCAATACAAAAAGCTCGTCCCAACCGACACGATCAAGGAAATCGCCTGCTACACGGCGCTTCTCGTCTTCATTTCCGCTGTGTGGGTCGAGACGGACGTCTACAGATATGTCGCCCTCGCCACCATCTTGCCGGTCAGCGCGTACTATCTCTACAAGGACTTCCTGACCGAGGAGACAGTCCGGATAGGATATGTGGGCCTGCTCTGCATCGCCTGGGGACTTTATGTGCTCGTGAGGTGTTTATACAGCTATTACCTGCACCGGGATTTCGGTATGGGGTCCTCCGAGGGAATATATATGCTTCCGGCATTGTATCCGATCTCGGGCTATGCCGTTTTTCTATTCATCCGCCGCCCGTTCATCGTGGTCTGCTGTTTCCTTCTGATCAGCTTCCTGGTAGCGCTTTACTCCCTCGATGTGGCGGCCATACTCGGCGGTCACCGCGCCGAAACACCCCTCCACAGCAATCCCATCCATGCCGCCGTCGGGCAGGGCATGATCGTGCTGTGCATGCTGCCCTTTGCCAACTATCTTGTGCACGCGAGCGAAATCCGGCCCGCACTGCGCATCGGCCTTGCCGTCATGTCAATTGCCACCTTCTTTGTTGGGCTCGCCAATATCTACGCGCTCGAATCCAAGGGGGTGTGGCTTGCCTTGGCCGTCGCGTTGCCATTCCAGCTCTTTCTGCTCGCGACCATGCACAGGGCCCGGCAGACGGTTCTTGTCGCTGCCGTTGTTTTCTTCATCGCGGTGGCTGCCGCGGTCGTCGTCGCATGGGACGGTATCATGGCGGTGGCCGGCACAACCGCCGATGCGACGGCAAAGCTCCTGTCCGACATTTTGAGCGGCACGGGCGTGCTCGAGGCCATGGACCGCGCCATAGAAAACGACGCCAATCCTGCCAGCTTCCGCGAGCGCCTGATGCTGTGGGCAAGCGCCATCCTGATATGGGTAAAGGATCCGATCTTCGGCCAGGGCGTCACCTGGCTGCACGAATGGCAGGCGAGGGCCTATCCGGAGACCGACTTCAACCTGATCCACAACGGCTATCTGGAGATCGCCATCCGCTACGGCATTGCCGGACTGGCCTTCTATGCCGTGCTCTTTTCCTGGGCGATCAGGCAGGTCTGGCGCGCAAAGCGCGCGGGCATTATCGACCCTGCGGCTTTCCAAGCATATATGGCTGTCTTCCTGTTCTTCTGCATCACGATCTTCAGCAACTCGAACATCCGGCTGGCCCTTGGCGAATCCTACATGTGGTTTTCCGCCGCCTTCGCCTTCTATTGCTACTACTACCTGCAGAGGCGCGGTCTGGTGAAGGTCACGACCTGGATGTAGAGACGCCGCGCGAGCTCAGCCGAAAGCCGCGTAGGCTGCCCGCCGCAGATAGTCCTGGCCGCGGAAGAGCGCCGTCGGAACCCGCATGTAGAAAGGATATTTGGTTTTGCGGTACCCGGCCGGCGAGATGGTGGAGCCGGATTTGGCAGGGCGGAGCAGCGGCTCCTTCGTCGTCGCCACGGAAACCCGATGCGCCCATCCCCGCTCGAGGGCTATGTCATAGGGGAGAGAGGCGGGAAGCAGCGCGTCATGCAGTCTCTTCGCGGCCTGCCCCGACACCAGATAACCCATGGCGGAGCCGAGCGGGCCATGGATGCAGCGACCGACCTCGTCCCCAGCTTCCGTCCTGGTCTTCGCAATGAAGCCCTTGGTGCGGTGGTTGTAAAGCTTGATCACCCCAGGAGCGGGCTGAAGGCGCGTGAGGGCCTCGACGCGTTCCACGAAGTTTTCCCTGAAATCGGCATCGTCCTCGAGGATGACCGCGAAGGGCCAGCGCTCGGCGGCGATACGCTCGAGCGCTCGCAGATGGCTCATATAGCAGCCATATTCGGCGCCGAGGGGGCGGCGTCCATGCCAGAGCAGGAATTTGCGCAGGTCCAATTCCCTGCGCTCCGCGGGCTCAACCGCATTGCCGTCCACCGCGGGCACACGCTGGAGCACAATACCGATCTGGGAGGCCCGCGCCGTCAGCCGCTCCCAGCGATCCGGCGAACGGTCGAGATTGATCGCGAGGACAGGGATGTTCACGCCGCGCCCGATTCCAGCGCCTCTCGGATTCTTCGCGCGTTCTCGGCGAGCACTTCAGGCTTTTCCATCTCGCCGGTATGCGGCCGCAGGGCGACACCGTCGAAGCGGGGGAGGACATGGAAGTGCAGGTGGAAGACGACCTGCCCGCCCGCCGGCTCGTTGAATTGCTGGATCGTCAGCCCGTCCGCCTTGAACGCCTTCACGGCGGCGCGGCCGACCTTCTGGACCGTGCTTATGACCGCGGCCAGACTGGCGGCGTCTGCATCGATAAGGTTGCGGGCCGGACGCGTCGGGATGACGAGGCAGTGCCCGTCGCCGCGCGGCATGATGTCCATGAAGGCAAAGCTCTCCGCGTCCTCATACACTTTGTGCGCCGGCAATTCGCCGCGCAGGATCTTGGCGAACGGATTGTCGTTGTCATAGGCGGTCATGTGGTTCTTGCTCCCTCGACTGTCGCGGGCCGATGTTTGGAAGGCGTGGATGCCGGGGTCAAGTGGGCAGCCGCAGAGCTTTCCCTACGCTTTCCGGTAAGGCGAATGTTCAGCGAGGTAATCGCCGATAGCCTCAACCTCGCGGCGCTCGCGCGCCAGATAGTCTGCAACCGCGCGCCGCAGGCCGGGATGGGCTATGAAATGGGCCGAGTGCGTCGTTACCGGCATATAGCCGCGCGCCAGCTTGTGCTCGCCCTGGGCTCCCGCCTCGACGCGCTTGAGCCCCTTGGCAATCGCGAATTCGATGGCCTGGTGGTAGCAGACCTCAAAATGCAGGAAGGGATGCTGCTCGATGGCGCCCCAATTTCGGCCGTAGAGCGCGTCGGCGCCGATGAAGTTGATGGCCCCGGCAATATAGCGGCCGGCACGCTTGGCCATCACGAGCAATATATCGTCGGCCATGCGTTCGCCGATCAGCGAGAAAAACTGGCGGTTGAGATAGGGCCGGCCCCATTTGCGGCTGCCCGTATCCATGTAGAAGGTGAAGAAGTCGTCCCACACGGATTCCGTCAGATCGCGGCCGGTCAGCCATTCGATCTTGACGCCGGCTTCGAGCGCGGCGCGGCGCTCCTTCTTCAGCGTCTTGCGCTTGCGCGAGGCGAGGCTGGTGAGGAAATCCTCATAGGAGCCGTAGCCCTCGTTGAAGAAGTGGAACTGCTGGTCGGTGCGGGGCAGGAAGCCGGCATCGTCCAGGATATCGATCTCATCCTCCGGCGCGAAGGTGACATGGAGGGAGGAGACGCCGAGCCGCTCGGCAAGCGTCTTCAGTCCCTCGGCCAAGGCGGGGCGAACCGTGTCGAGGTCTGCCCCGCGGCAGACGAGAAGGCGCGGGCCGGTGACGGGCGTGAAGGGAACGGAGACTTGCAGCTTTGGATAGTATTGGCCGCCGGCCCGTTCCAGCGCATCCGCCCAGCCGTGGTCGAAGACATATTCACCCTGGCTGTGGGACTTCAGATAGCAGGGGACGGCGCCGAGAAGCCTTCCATCGGCGCTCTCGAGCCGCAGGTGCTGCCCAAGCCAGCCCGTGCGCCGCGTGGCGCAGCCGCTTTCCTCGAGCGCCTTCAGGAAGGCATGGGAGATGAAAGGATTGTAGCCTTCCGCGCCCCGCCTTGTTCCCGCAAGGCTTTCCCACTCGCCGGCCGTGAAGGCGTCCATCGTTGTTGCAACGGTCAGTTGCATCGGTGCCGCCCGCCGCCTTTATGTTTGTCTGCCGACATGGAGCGGAACATAGGTCCCGCTTCCGGCACTTTCATCACCTTCAAGGTGCAAAACCCTCGAAGGTGATCTGGTCGCCATAACGGAACGACTTTTCCGCGTCCGCCTGGTTGCGCACGGTCCATGTGATGATCGGCATTGCGAGCCGTTCGCGCAGGAAGGAGACGAATGGGTTGGGAAGATGCGCCACGGCGTAGGAGACGAAGGAGATCCGGTGCCCCAGCATGGAGAAATGCGCCTCCAGATCGCTCTCGGCCTGGCCCTCTGCTGTGAGCCCGATGGGGAAATCCTCTGCGCGGCGGGCAAGCTCGCGGATGATCCAATGGTCGAAGGACATCAGCGCCACCTGGCCTTTATAGCCGCGCAGGCATTTCAGCACGCTTTCGACAAGACCAGTATCATGGCCGGGGACTCCCTTGAGCTCGATGACCAGCGGAACCACTCCGCCGACCACCGCCAGCATCTCGGCAAGCGTAGGCACCCGCTCCGCGGTGCCGCCGACGGAAAGCGCGGTGAGTTCCGCCGAGCTGCGCTGCCAGACGCGCCCTTCCTGGCCCGTCAGCCGCTTGAGTTCATGGTCGTGAAAGACGACGGGAACGCCGTCGCCTGCCAGATGCACGTCGCATTCGATTGCATACCCCCGCTCCATGGCCGCGCGGAAGGCGGCGAGCGTGTTCTCCCATCGCTCCTTGTTCATGTCGTGAAAGCCGCGGTGGGCAATTGGCCGCTCCGTCAGCCATGACAGCTCCGTCATGATCAATCCCGCTCCACTTCGATGATGGCTTCGATCTCGACCGGCGCGTTGAGCGGCAGGGAGACCGTCCCGACCGCCGCGCGTGCATGCCGACCGCGCTCGCCGAGCGCCGCGGCGAGGAAATCGGACGCGCCGTTGGCGACGATGTGCTGTTCCGTGAAATCCGGCGTCGAGGCGACGAAAACGGTAATTTTCACGATCTTCTTGATGCGTTCGAGGTCGCCGAGCGCGGCGCGGGCCTGGGCGAGCACGTTCACGGCGCACCATTTGGCGGCGAGCTTGCCGGCCTCCGTACCCAGTTCTCGGCCAAGCAAACCCATGGCCATCAGCTTGCCGTCCTTGATCGGCAGCTGGCCCGATGTGAGGAGCAGGTCGCCGGTCCGCACGAAGGGCACGTAATTGGCGGCGGGCGCTGCAGGGGCGGGCAGTTCTACGCCCAATTCGAGCAGCTTTTTGTCGATCGCGTCTCCCATTTTCCTTTCCTCGCTGTTGGCTCTTGCCATATCGCCCATCTTTCGTCACGACGGAGGCTCACCGTGTCTGACAAGCGCGTTATCATAAAGCCGTTCGATGACGGAGATTCCACATGCGCCTTTCGCGCCACATCTTCTTCCTTCTTGCCATTTTCCCCGGCATGGGGGCCGGCGCGGCCTTCGGCCAGGGGCTTATGCCGCATCGGGCCGTGTACGATCTGGCGCTCCTCCAAACCAGCGACGAATCGGAGATCAGCGGGCTGACCGGCCGCTGGGTCTTCGAGTTTGCCGGATCGGCCTGCGAAGGCTACACCTTGAAGTCCCGCATTGTCATGCGCTTTGAGATGGGAGAAGGACCGAGCGTTGTCGACCAGCAGGTGACGAGCTTCGAGGAAGCCGACGGCAAGACGTTCCGCTTCATCACCAAGTCCTTCGTCGACCAGCAGGCTGAGAGCGAGGTGAGGGGGACCGCCCGGCTGGAAGGCGATCGGACCGTTGTGGACTACGAGCAGCCCGAGCAGGCCGAGCGGACTTTCGCGCCCACTTTGTTCCCGACCGCGCAGCTGAGCGAACTCCTGGACAAGGCCGCCGCCGGAGAGCGGTTCTATCAGAGCTCCATTTTCGACGGCACGGAATTCACCGATGAGGCGGTGCAGGTCTCCGTCGTGGTCGGCGAGCCGAAGCCCGTGAGCGATGGCGATCCCGAGAAGAAGGCGCTCGGCGCGCTCGCCAAGGACGAGTTCCGTCCGGTCACCGCCGCCTATTTCGACGGCGAGCAGAAGGACGGCGAGGAGACCAGCGACTATAATGTGAGTTTCAAGCTGCATGAGGGCGGCCTGCAGCGAGACATGGTGATCCGTTACGCGGAATATTCTATGACCGCCAAGCTGGTCGATCTTTCCGTTTTCGAGCCGGATCAGTCCTGCCGCGATTGAGCGCGCCGCGCCCGCCCTTGCATTCTCGGCGGTATGCCTCTATATCCGCGCCCATTCCACACGCGGATCATTGGTTTCTGTCCGGGAGAAATCCGGCGGACGCCTCCGGTGGCGGTCCTGGCCGCCTGCGATCCGCGGAGGCCAACCGGAAAGGAAAACGACAATGGCACTGCCTGATTTCAGCATGCGCCAGCTGCTTGAAGCTGGCGTTCACTTCGGACACCAGACCCATCGCTGGAACCCGAAGATGGCGCCCTACATCTTCGGCGCCCGCAACAATATTCACGTCATCGATCTGAGCCAGACGGTGCCGCTCCTGCACCAGGCGCTGAAGATGGTCTCCGACACGGTGGCCAAAGGCGGCCGCCTGCTCTTCGTCGGCACCAAGCGCCAGGCTTCCGACATCGTCGCGGATGCGGCCAAGCGCTCGGCCCAGTATTACGTGAATTCGCGCTGGCTGGGCGGCATGCTGACCAACTGGAAGACGATCTCCAACTCGATCCAGCGCTTGCGCCGGCTGGACGAGATGCTGGGCAGCGAGACGCTGGGCCTGACCAAGAAGGAACGGCTCAATCTCGAACGCGAGCGCGACAAGCTGGAGCGCGCGCTGGGCGGCATTCGCGATATGGGCTCGACGCCGGACATGATGTTCGTGATCGACACGAACAAGGAGGCGATCGCCGTACAGGAAGCCCGCCGCCTTGGCATCCCGGTGATCGCCATCATCGATTCCAACTGCGATCCGGATGTCGTCGATTATCCGATCCCGGGCAATGACGACGCCGCCCGCGCGATCGCGCTTTACTGCGACCTGATCGCCAGGGCCGCAATTGACGGGATTGAGCGGCAGCAGGGCTCGCTCGGCGTCGATGTCGGCGAGTCCGCCGAGGCGCCGGCCGAGCCGACGCTCGCCGAGGCTCCGGCGGAAGCTCCCGCCGAGGAAGCCAGCAACGCTTAAAGAGGGGCCTACAGGCCCTCCGCGGGTATCGGCCGTTCAGCCGGTATCCGCGGGCAATAGTTTGATAGAGAGGCGACGATGAGCATTTCAGCTGCACTGGTCAAGCAACTGCGCGAGATGACGGGCGCGGGCATGATGGACTGCAAGGCCGCCCTGGCCGAGACCGGCGGCGACCTCGAAGCCGCCGTGGACTGGCTGCGCAAGAAGGGCATCTCCAAGGCCGACAAGAAGGCTGGCCGCACGGCGGCCGAGGGCCTCATCGGCGTCGCCGCCAGGGGGACGAGCGCGGTCGTCGTCGAGGTGAATTCCGAGACCGATTTCGTCGCCCGCAACGACGCCTTCCAGAACCTGGTGCGCAACATCGCCGAAGTAGCCCTGGGCACCGACGGCGGCGTCGAGGCAGTGGCCGCGGCCGCCTATCCGGGCAGCGGCAAGTCCGTGGCCGAGAGCATCCGGGATGCCATCGCCACGATCGGCGAGAACATGGCGCTGCGCCGCTCGGCGAAGCTTTCCGTTGGCAAGGGCGCGGTGGCGACCTATGTGCACAATGCCGTCTCCGAGGGTCTCGGCAAGATCGGCGTGCTCGTCGCGGTCGAGACCGAGGGCAATGCCGACGCGGCGCGGAGCTTTGGCCGCCAGGTCGCCATGCATGTGGCGGCGACGAGCCCGCTCGCGCTCACCGAGGCCGAGGTGGACCCGGCGGCGGTCGCCCGCGAGAAGGAGATCTTCTCCGATCAGGCGCGCCAGTCGGGCAAGCCCGAGAACATCATCGAGAAGATGGTGGAAGGGCGTCTGCGCAAATATTACGAGGAGGTCGTCCTCCTCAAGCAGGCCTTCGTCCTCAACCCGGACCTGACGGTCGAGAAGGCGCTCAAGGAAGCGGAGAAGGAGATCGGCGCCCCGGCCACGATCACCGCGTTCGTCCGCTTCGCGCTGGGCGAGGGCATAGAGCGCGAGGCTTCCGACTTTGCGGCGGAAGTCGCGGCGGCCGTCAAGAAATAGCTCCGCTTTCCGGCATAAAGTCCAAGCATGCCGAAGGGCACCGCGTGACAACGCGGTGCCCTTCGTGTAGGCGACTTTAAAAAACGCGGTGGCGGGAGATGCCGCGCCGCCAGAGCCGGCACAGAACCGGCCGTCCAGCAAGAGGAGACGATCGCTTTGGCCCCAAAATATCGCCGCGTCGTGCTGAAGGCTTCCGGTGAGGCCTTGATGGGGAAGCAGGGTTTTGGGATCGATGTTTCGATTGTCGATCAGATCGCGGCCGATATCGCCGATGCGCGCTCCCTCGGTGTGGAAGTCGGCGTTGTCATCGGCGGCGGCAACATATTTCGCGGCGTGGCGGTTGCCTCCAAGGGGGGCGACCGGGTCACCGGCGACCACATGGGAATGCTGGCCACGGTAATAAACTCGCTGGCGCTGCGCACTTCGCTCGCCAAGATCGGCGTCGATGCGGTGGTCCTTTCCGCGATTGCCATGCCCGAGCTTTGCGAGAGCTTCTCGCAGCGCCAGGCCATGAGCTACATGAACGAAGGCAAAGTCGTGATTTTCGCCGGCGGCACGGGCAATCCCTTCTTCACCACGGATTCGGCGGCTGCCCTGCGCGCTGCCGAGATCGGCGCCGACGCTCTCTTCAAGGGCACCCAGGTGGACGGCGTCTATTCGGCCGACCCGCGCAAGGACAGGGATGCGGTGCGCTACGAGCGGATAAGCCACGCTCAGGTGCTGCGCCAGGGACTTGCCATCATGGACACCGCCGCAATTGCCCTTGCGCGCGAGAACCACATTCCGATAATCGTTTTCTCGATTCATGAGCCCGGCGGCTTCGGAGCCATTCTGCGCGGCGGAGGGCGCTGCACCATCGTCGAGGATGAACCAGCCGGCCAGGACGAAGTGCGAGCGTAAGGAGGCTTAACATGCCCGAGGGAGTTGATTTCAAGGATCTGCACCGGCGCATGGACGGAGCGGTCAGCGCCTTCAAGCAGGACATCGCGGCGCTGCGCACGGGCCGGGCCTCGGCCAACCTGCTCGACCCCGTGCATGTGGACGCCTATGGCGCGTCCATGCCGATCAACCAGGTAGCGACCGTCTCGGTCCCCGAGCCGCGCATGATTTCCGTTTCGGTCTGGGATCAGAGCCTGGTGCAGGCGGTCGACCGGGCCATCCGCGAGGCCAATCTCGGCTTCAATCCGATTATGGAAGGCGCCACGCTGCGCATTCCGCTGCCGGAGCTCAACGAGGAGCGGCGCAAGGAACTGGTGAAGCTCGCGCACCAATATGCGGAGAACGCGCGCGTCGCCGCCCGCCATGTGCGCCGCGACGGCATGGAGCACCTGAAAAAGGCCCAAAAAGACGGCCAGATCAGCGAGGACGAGCTGCGCGTCCAGTCCGAGCGCGTCCAGAAGATGACCGACGAGACGATCGCCACGATCGACAAGCTTCTGACCGGCAAGGAAGCCGAGATCATGCAGGTCTAGCACCCGCACCGCGCGGGAAACGGCCAGGGAAGGGTAGGAGCGTGAAGCCCGCGCATATCGCTATCATCATGGACGGTAACGGCCGTTGGGCGCGTGCCCGCGGCATGCCGCGCTCGGCCGGCCATCGCGCCGGTGTCGAAGCCCTGCGCCGCACCGTGCGGGCGGCGGGCGAGATGGGCATCGAATGGCTTACCGTCTACGCCTTCTCCTCGGAAAACTGGTCGCGTCCCAAATCCGAGGTCAGCGACCTGATGGGCCTCCTGAAACTCTTCATCAGGCGTGATCTCGCCGAGCTGCACCAGAACGGCGTGCGCGTGCGCATCGTCGGCACGCGCGAGGGCCTGCCGCCCGACATCGCGGCCCTCCTTGTCGAGGCGGAAAGCCTCACGGCCGACAACACCAACATGAACCTGGCTGTCGCGTTCAACTACGGCGGGCGCGACGAGATTTTGCGCGCCGCGCGCGCCCTGGCCGCCGATGCCAGAGCCGGGCTGCTGGATCCGGAAAAGCTCACCCCGGAAGACCTCGCGGCGCGTCTCGATACGGCCGGCATGCCCGATCCCGATCTCATCATCCGCACCAGCGGTGAGCAGCGCCTGTCCAATTTCCTTCTGTGGCAGTCGGCCTATGCCGAGTTCGTCTTCCTGCCCTGCCACTGGCCGGATTTCAGCCCCGACGATCTCGCCGCCGCCATCAACATGTTCGAAGAGCGCGATCGCCGCTTCGGCCGGGTGGCGCACGAAGCCGCCTCATGAGCTCGGGCGCGGCGGCGGGCAGCAGCCGCGGAAGCGGCCGGAGCAATCTCACGCTGCGCATCCTTTCCGCCCTCGTCGTGGGGGCCGTCGCGCTTGCGCTCACCTATCTCGGCGGCATGCCGTTCCGCTTCTTTGCCGCCGCGGTCGCGGGCCTCGTGCTCTATGAGTGGCTGGCCATGCGTCCGGCCGCCGGCCGCCTGCACAGGGCGGTCGTGTGGGCGGTCTTCGCCGCCTCCATGGCCGCGCTGGTTCTGGGCCTCTCGGCTCCCTTTCTGCTGGCGGCTCTTGGCGTGGCATTTGCGGTTGCGCTCGTCCATGCGGCAGCCACGGGGCAGGGTGCCTGGAGCGCCTTCGGCATAGCCTATGCGGGTCTGCCGGCGCTGGCGCTTGCGCAGCTGCGCGGCGCCGACGAAGCTGGCCTGGTCGCCATCCTGTTTCTCTATGCCGTCGTCTGGGCCACCGACATTGTCGCCTATTTCGTCGGCCGGTCGCTTGGCGGCCCAAAGCTTGCGCCAGCCATCTCGCCGGGCAAGACGTGGAGCGGCGCGATCGGTGGTGCCGTCGGGGGAACGGTGGCAGGCGTGGCGGTGAGCTCTCTTGCCGGCGCAGCGATCGGTCTTGGGGCGGCCTTCATTCTCGCGCTGCTTCTCTCTGTACTCTCGCAGGTTGGCGACCTTTTCGAATCGGCCCTCAAGCGGCGCTGTGGGGTGAAGGATTCCGGCGCCATCCTTCCCGGCCATGGCGGCATCATGGATCGGGTGGACGGGCTTGTCGCCGCCGCCATCCTCCTTTATCTGCTGGGCATCGTCTTTTCGGGATTGTCGGCGCCCGCCGCTCTGTTCTCCCGGTGAGGCCGACGGTACTGCCACGGATTTGCCGCCTTTCACCACACACTGACGCGGCAATCCAGCCACCTGAATCTTGGGGCGAGGATTGGTCTTGGGCGAATTGACGGGCTCCATCTTCGCGATCGGCGACTTCCTCCTGGGAACGATCCTGCCGTTTTTGTTCGTCCTGACGGTCGTCGTCTTTGTCCATGAGATGGGCCACTATCTCGTCGGCCGTTGGTGCGGCATCGGCGTGCGCGCCTTCTCCATCGGCTTCGGGCCGGAGCTTTTCGGCTTTACCGACCGCCGCGGCACGCGCTGGAAACTGTCCGCCATTCCGCTCGGCGGCTATGTGAAATTCGTGGGCGATGTCGGCGCGACCAGCCGGCCGGATGCGGAGGGCATGGAGGGCCTGTCGGAGCCGGAGCGGCGCACGGCGTTCCACCTGCAGCCGGTCTGGAAACGGGCGGCGACGGTCTTCGCCGGCCCCTTCTTCAATTTCCTCCTGACGGTCGTCGTCTTTTCAGTGATGATCGGCATGTTCGGGCGCTATGTGGCCGATCCCATGGTGGCCGAGGTGCGGCCCGACAGCCCGGCGGCGGAAGCGGGCATCCAGCCGGGCGACAGGTTTGTCTCCGTCGATGGCGTTCCCGTCGAGAGCTTCGGCGATGTGCAGCGCATCGTCTCCGGGCGCGCCGGCGATCCGCTCACCTTCGTTCTGGAGCGGGACGGGCAGCAGGTCACCGTAGTCGCCACGCCCGAGGTGAGCGAGCAGACGGACGCGCTCGGCAACACGGTCAGGATCGGCATCATCGGCGTCGTGAACAACGAGGCGCTCGGCCGGCCGCGCGTCGTCGAGTACGGACCGCTCGAGGCGGTCGGCGCCGGGGTCGAGGAAACGGTGGGCGCGATCGCTCGCACCGGGCAATTCCTGAAGCGGTTGGTGGCCGGGCGGGAAGACCGGTGCCAGCTCGGCGGGCCGGTGCGGATCGCCGACATGGCGGGAAAGGCGGCAAGCCTCGGCTTCGAATGGCTCATCCAGCTGGTGGCGCTTCTTTCGGTCGGCATCGGCATCCTTAACCTTCTTCCCATCCCGCCGCTTGATGGCGGACATCTCCTTTTCTATGCAATCGAAGCGGTGCTGCGCCGGCCTGTTCCCGAACAGGTGGCGGAGGTGGTCTACCGGGCCGGAATGCTGATGGTCCTGGTCTTTATGGGCTTCGTCTTCTGGAACGATCTGTTCGGCTGCTGACGAATCGGTCAAAGCCGGCGAGGGGGGCGGAGGGGGCATTCAGTCGCATTGTTGAGAGGGCGTTTACCAAGGGGAAGGAATGGCGTGACCGGAATGCCACGCCCCTCCGCTCGGTAAATGCAAATTAACCAGAAGCCTTGCGTGTAGGGAAATTCCAGCTATTAGGGTGAGGTCGATCTTGCCCATTTGTCTGGACTTCTCGCGGTGGGGACAACGAGAATAGAAGGTTTCGAGGCCCAATGAAGGCAGTTTCCAGAATGATGAGCGCCGTTTCGGCGGTGGCGCTTTCGGCCGGTTTCGCCGTGAGCGGGGCGGTGGTCGCCGAGATGGCGATGATCGTGTCGGCCGAGGCCGCGACCGTCAGCCGGATCGAGGTTCGCGGCAACCGGCGCGTGGACGCGGAAACGATTCGCAATCAGGTGGGCGTCCGTCCGGGACAGAATTTCACCAATGCCGATCTGGACGAGGCCGTGAAGCGCCTGTTCGGCACCGGCCTTTTCGCCGATGTCTCCATCACCCAGGCGGGCGGCGCGCTGGTCGTCACCGTCGATGAATATGCCATCGTCAATCAGGTCCTCTTCCAGGGCAACAGGAAGATCAAGGACCAGAACCTTTCCGAGGCCATCCAGCTGCAGCCGCGGACGGCCTTCTCCAATCAGCTGATGGAGAGCGACGCGGAGGCGATCCGCGAAGCCTATCGCCGCATCGGCCGCGACGAGGCGACGGTGACGGGCGAGGTCCAGGATCTCGGCGAGGGCCGGGTCAATGTGGTCTTCCACATCCAGGAAGGCGACCGCACAAAGATCGCGCAGATCAATATCGAGGGGAACACCGCGTTCAGCGATCGGCGCCTGCGCGATGTCATCTCGACCAAGCGCTCGAACGTCTTCTCCTTCCTGATGCGCAACGACGTCTATGACGAGCAGCGCCTGCAGGCCGACGAGGAGGCGCTGCGGCGCTTCTACTACAATCGCGGCTATGCGGATTTCCGCGTCCTCTCGTCGAACGCTCAGCTCGTCGACAACCAGTACATCGTCACGATCACCGTGGACGAGGGGCAGCGCTACACCTTCGGCGATGTCAGCATCGAATCGAGCATTCCCGGCGTCGACATCAATTCCCTCCAGCCGGCGCTCCAGACGCGCAAGGGCTCCGTCTACAGTGCCGAGGATGTCGAGCAGTCGATCATCGATCTCACTGAGCGGGTTGCCGGCTTCGGCTATGCCTTCGCGCAGGTGACGCCGCGCGGCAACCGCGACTTCCAGAACCGGACCATTTCCGTCGTCTATTCCATCGACGAGGGCCCGCGCGCCTATGTCGAGCGCATCGAGATCCGCGGGAACAACCGCACGCGCGACTATGTCATCCGTCGCGAATTCGACGTCAGTGAAGGCGACGCCTTCAACCAGGTTCTCATCCAGCGCGCCAAGCGCCGGCTGGAGAGGCTCAACTTCTTCCAGACCGTGAACATCACCTCCGTCCCGGGCTCGCAGCCCGACCAGGTGATCCTGGTGGTGGACGTGGTCGAGAAGTCGACCGGCGAGTTCTCCATCGGCGCGGGCTACACGACCAGCGCATCCTCCGGCAGCAGCGGCGGCTTCTCGCTTGAAGGATCGGTGACCGAGCGCAACTTCCTCGGGCGCGGACAGTTCGTCCGCCTTGCCGCCGCCGGCGGAGAGGATTCGCGCGATTACACCTTCTCCTTCACCGAGCCTTATTTCCTCGGCCGCCGCATTGCCGCGGGCTTCGACATCTTCCGCAACACGCGCACCTTCAAAGACTCCGACGACGACGACGTCTACGAGCGTGAGACTTTGGGCGGCACGGTGCGCTTCGGCCTGCCGATTACCGAGGCGCTCACCGCGCAGCTTGCCTACAACCTTACGCAGGAAGAGTATGATGGCGTCGTCGATCCAGCGACCCTGTCGACCGGCCTTCGAGAGGCGCTGGAACAGGGCAAGTGGTTGAAGTCGTCGGTCAGCGCATCGCTCATCTACAACACCATCGACAATATGCAGAACCCGCGCGAGGGGCTGCATGCGGTCCTCACCACCGAGGTCGCCGGCTTGGGCGGCGACGCCCAGTGGGTGAAGTTCACCGGACGCGCCAACTACTACCATACCCTGTCGGAAGAGCTGGACCTTGTGGGCCTGCTCACCGTCGGCGGTGGCCACATTGTCGGGTTTGGTGATGAGCCGCTGAGGATATTCGACCAGTTCAACAGCAACGACCGCATCATTCGCGGCTTCGAGTATAACGGCATTGGGCCATATGAACTCGATCCCGAAGGGGACCGCGACTATATCGGCGGTACGACCTATTTCCACGCCACGGCGGAAGCGCAGTTTCCGCTGCCGATCGTGCCCGAAAGCTTCGGACTGCGCGGCGCGGTCTTCGCCGACGCGGCAACGCTCTACGGCAGCGACTATACCAGCGCGAATGTGAGGGGCACGGATATGGAATGGCGCGCCTCGGTCGGCGCGAGCCTGATCTGGGCCTCCCCCTTCGGTCCGCTGCGCGTCGATTATGCCGAGCCGGTGGTCAAGGAAGAGACGGATCGTATCCGGCACTGGAATTTCGGCATCTCCACCCGGTTCTAGCGCTCGGGCAGATTGTCCGGGCGGCGCAAACGGCCCGGACGAGAAGGCATTCATGAAGGAACCGGCTTTTTTCGTGCCCGCGCGCCGCTTCGAGGTGGGCGAGATCGCTGCCTTGACCGGCGCCCGCCTGACGGATGCCTCTCGGGAAAAGACCGTCATCAGCCGCGTCGCGCCCGTATCGGAGGGCGGCGAGGATGCTCTTGTCTTCGTCGACGGCAAGAGGAATGCGGCGAAGCTGGATACCCTGCGGGCGGCGGCGCTGCTGTGTCCGGAGGATCTGGTCGAGAGCGCGCCTGCGGGCATCGCCGTTCTGGCTACGCCGAAGCCGCAGCACGCTTTTGCCATGGTGGTGCGCCTGCTCTTCCCGCAGGCCGCCCGTCCGCAGCCGGTCACAGGCGAAACGGGTGTTTCTCCGCAGGCGGTGATCGCGCCCGGCGCTTTGGTCGAAGAAGGAGCGGTGATCGAGGCCGGCGCGGTGATCGGCACCGGCGCCGCCATCGGCCGCGGCACGATCATAGCGCCGAACGCCGTGATCGGCGCCGGCTGCAGCATCGGCCGGGACAGCTATGTGGGTCCGGGCGTGACGCTGCAATATGCGATCGTCGGCGACCGCGTCATCATCCATCCCGGCGCCCAGATCGGGCAGGATGGTTTCGGCTTCCTTCTTGGACCGAAGGGGTTCGAGAAAAATCCGCAGATCGGCCGGGTGATCATCCAGGATGATGTGGAGATCGGTGCCAATACGGCGATCGATCGCGGTGCGCTGTCCGACACGGTGATCGGCGAGGGCACCAAGATCGATAATCTTGTGCAGATCGGCCACAACGTGCATACCGGCCGCCGTTGCGTGATAGCCGGCCATAGCGGCATTTCCGGTTCGGTCACGCTGGGCGACTACGTCATGCTGGGGGGACAGGTCGGCATCGCCGACCACGTAACGATCGGGGACCGCGCGCAGCTCGCCGCTTCCAGCGGCGTGATGGACGATGTCCCGCCGGGCGAACGTTGGGCGGGCTCGCCGGCGCGGCCCATGCGCCAGGCATTTCGCGAGATCGCCGCGCTGCGCAGCCTGGTTGATGGAATGCGGAAGGGGAGCAAAGGATAATGCCCGACGGTACGCCGCCGACATTGGAAAGCGTCGACATTCTGAAAGTGCTGCAGCTTCTGCCGCACCGCTATCCCTTTTTGATGGTGGACCGCATCGTCGAGATCGACGGCGACAATTCGGCCATAGGCATCAAGAATGTCACCGCGAACGAGCCCCATTTCATGGGCCATTTTCCGGAACGTCCGGTCATGCCCGGCGTCCTCATCGTCGAGGCCATGGCGCAGACGGCCGGTGCGATCTGCATTCTCAAGGCCGGCGAGGCGCGGCCTTCCGTGGTCTATTTCATGACCATCGAGAGCGCCAAGTTCCGCAAGCCGGTGGTGCCGGGCGACCGCATGGAGATCCACGTCAAGAAGCTGAAGCAGCGCGGCATGATCTGGAAGTTCGCCTGCGAGGCCATCGTCGACGGCGGCAAGGTGGCCGAGGCCGTGATCTCTGCCCTGCTTTCGACCGAACAGCCGGACTGACGCGGCGATGGCGGAGACTTTCATCCATCCCCTTGCCGTCGTGGAAAAGGGCGCCGAGCTCGGCGCCGGCGTCAGGATCGGACCATTCTGCCACGTCTCCGCCGAGGCCGTGCTGGGGGATGGTGTCGAGCTGATCAGCCACGCCACGATTCTCGGTGCCACCACGCTTGGCGCCCGCTGCCAGGTCCATCCGACCGCCGTGCTCGGCGGCGCGCCGCAGAACTACAAGCACAAGGGCGGGCCCACCGTGCTCACCATCGGGGAGGGCTGCATCATCCGCGAGGGTGTCACCGCCCATCGCGGCACGGATACGAGCCGCGGCCGGACCACGATCGGCGACAATTGCATGCTGATGGCCTACACCCATGTGGCGCATGACTGCGACGTGGGCAGCAACGTCACCATGGCGAATTATGCTTGCCTCAGCGGGCATGTGACCATCGGCGACCATGTCATCATCTCCGGCTATGCGGCTGTGCACCAGTTCGTACGCATCGGACATCACGCCTTCCTCGCCGGCTATGCCGCCGTTGTCGGTGACCTCATCCCTTACGGCATGGCCATGGGCGACCGGGCAAAGCTGCGCGGGCTGAACGTGATCGGCATGAAGCGGGCCGGAATGGCGCGCTCGGAACTGATGCAGGTGCGGCGCGCCTACCGGATGCTCTTCTCCGAAGACCGGCCGCTGGCGGAGAACATCGAGCTCGTGCGGCGGGAGTTCCCGGATTCGGCCGCGGTGAGGGACATCCTCGATTTCATGGCCGGGCGGGAGCGCAAGTATTTCGTGCTCCCGGCGCGCGGGCGGTCGTTGGATGAGGACGATGACCCCGGCGGCGATTGACGGCCGTGAAGCGATTGCGCTCGGCGAGGCGGATCGCATCGCGGTGCTCGCCGGAAGCGGGCTCCTGCCCAGGGAAGTGATCGACGGGCTCATCGGATCCGGACACCGGCCGCTGGTGGTCGCCATTGCCGGCGAGGCGGACATCGGGGAAGACCCGGAGCGCTATGACTTTCAGACCGTCACGCATGAGGAACTCGGCAAGGTCCTGTCGATGCTGAAGCGGCAGGGTGTGACCCATGTCGTCCTGGCGGGCGGGGTGGCCAGGCGCCCGCCATTGAGCACGCTCCGCTACAGCCCCCGGATATTGCTGCACCTGCCCCGCCTGGTCGCCGGTTATGCAAGCGGCGACGACGGCTTGCTGCGGGCGATCACCGCTGTCATCGGGTCTTATGGAATCCGCCTTGTCGGCGTTCACGACGTCGTGCCCGAGCTTCTTGCGCCGCAGGGGCTGCTGACCAGGGCCGCGCCGGCGCGCCGGGACGAGCGGGATATCGCCGCCGCGCTCGCCGCGGCCCGGGCCATCGGAAGGCTCGATATCGGGCAGGCGGCGGTCGCCGTCGGCGGCCGCGCGATCGCCCTCGAGGATATCGACGGCACCGACGGTCTCCTCCGTCGCGCCGAAACGCTGCGTTCGCACGGGCGGCTTGCCGGAAAGACCGGCGGCGTTCTCGTGAAATGCTCCAAGCCGGGGCAGGAATTGCGCGTCGATCTGCCTACGATAGGGCCGCAGACGGTTACCGCCGCCCATGCGGCCGGGCTCGCGGGCATTGCAGTGGAAGCGGAGCGGAGCCTCGTCCTGCAGAGCGGCGAGACCGTGCGGCGCGCCGATGCGCTAGGGCTGTTCATCCTCGGCTTTCCAGCGGGGCGGGAAGAATGACGGAGGAGCGGCCGCTGCGCATTGCCGTCATCGGCGGCGAGGAGTCGGGCGATCTTCTGGGCGCCGACCTGGTCGAGGCGCTCGCCCGGCAGACCGGCCGCAAGATGGAGCTTGTCGGCGTCGGCGGACGCAACCTTGAACAGCTCGGCCTGAACTCCCTGTTCAACGCCGATGATATCGCCCTCATGGGCATCTCGGCGGTGTTGCGCGACCTGCCTCGGCTCCTGCGGCGCATCGGCCAGGCGGCGGCCGCGATCACGGCCGCACGGCCCGATTGCCTGGTGACGATCGACAGCCCCGATTTCGGCCTGCGCGTGGCAAGGAAGGTGAGGGCGGCCGATCCCTCGATCCCTATCGTCCACTATGTCAGCCCGAGCATATGGGCGTGGCGCTCCGGTCGGGCTGCGGCCATGCGCCCCTATGTGGACCACGTGCTCTGCCTTCTGCCCTTCGAGCCGGAAGAGCTTCGCCGCCTGGGCGGGCCGCCCGGCACCTTTGTTGGCCACCGGCTTACGAGCGACCCCGACATGGCCGCGGCGGCGCAGGCGCAGTTAGCGAGGACACCGCAAGGGCAGGGGGCACGGAGGAAGCTCCTGCTTCTGCCGGGATCGCGCAAGGGAGAGGTGCGGCGCCTGATCGGCCCGTTCGGGGAAACCGTGGCGGAGCTGAAGAGCGCCGGGCACGAATTCGACGTGCTGCTGCCCACCGTTCCCCATGTCGCTCCGCTGGTGCAGGAGGCGGTGCGGGATTGGCCCGTGCGGCCCGAGATCATTCTCGACAGAGCGCGGAAATGGTCGGCCTTCGCCGAGGCGGATGTGGCGCTGGCCTGTTCGGGGACCGTGGCGTTGGAACTGGCGCTTGCCCGCGTGCCCTTTGTCAGCGTCTACAAGACGGATGCGCTGGGCACGGCGGTCGGCCGCCTGCTGATCACGGCCTGGTCGGCCTCGCTGCCCAACCTGATCGCCGGCTGGCCGGTGGTGCCGGAGCTGATCAATGAATTCGTCCGCCCCGTCTATCTCGCGCGGCTGTTGCCGCGCCTCTGGGCCGACACGCCGACGCGCCAGGCGCAGCGCGAGGGCTTTGCGGAGGTGGCGCAGGCCCTTGCCACGCCAAGACCCGCAGGCGAGATCGCGGCCGAGGTCGTGCTGCGCGAGATCGCCGGGAAGCGCGGACCAGGCTGAGGCGGCGGTCTACCCCACCCGCTCCATGAAGGCGCGCGCCGCGTGGGGTGCCCGGATCTTCCCCTCATGGATGAAATAGACGAAGACGTCGCGCGGCCTGGCTTCGATCTTCGCCGTCCCGTCGGCGAGCGGCAGGTCGCCGGGCATGCCGCCCTTGGTCCAGGCCTTCGCCCGCTCCGCCCAGGCATCGAGCTCGGCGGGCGGGTAAGCGGTCGGGACGGAATCCTCCCCGCGTTGCAGCCGCGCATAGACGAAATCGGCGGTCACGTCGGCGATTTCCGGATAGGTGAAGTGGTGGGCGTAGCAGATGGCAACGCCATATTTGCGCGCAAGGGCCGCGAATTCCGGCACGACGAAGGAGGGGTGCCGCACCTCCAGCACATGGCGCAGCCGCACGCTATCCTGCTTCTCAGGAAGCAGTTTCAGGAACGCCTCGAAATCCTGCGGATCGAATTTCTTGGTGGGCGCGAACTGCCAGACGATGGGGCCGAGCTTTTCGCCGAGCGCCGCAGGTCCGGACTCGAGGAAGCGGGAAATCGACTCGCCAGCTTCCCCCAAGACCCGGCGATTGGTGGCGAAGCGGATCGCCTTCAGCGAAAAGACGAAGCCGTCGGGCGTCTCGGCGGCCCATTTTGCATAGGTGTCCGGCTTGAAGGTCGAATAATAGGTGCCGTTGATCTCGATGGTCGGCATCTGGCGGCTCGCATATTCGAGCTGCCGCTTCTTCGGCAGGTCGTCCGGGTAGAAGGTCCCCTCCCAAGGCTCGAAGGTCCAGCCGCCGATGCCGGCGCGGATGGTGCCTGACTGCATCTCATCGCTCCTCGCGTTCACGCGCCGAAAATGCGTCCGCCTAGTTGCTTTGTCCACCCGGTAAGCGTCGGCTCCTGACAGCAGCGGTCGCCGCGTCTCCGAAGGCGGGAAACTGCATCCCGATCCCCTCTTGCAAAATCGAACACTTGGCTTTGCCAAGATGTTGATTCTGCTTTCTCCCCGCAAAGGGGGAGATAGGGGCCTCCACCGACCTCGCCGCCAATTGCCGACGTTCGGGTTGATGCCTGAACACCCATAGGCGCTCGCCAACAGCGG
The DNA here is from genome assembly GCF_031180965.1 of Chelativorans sp. Classification (GTDB taxonomy): domain Bacteria; phylum Pseudomonadota; class Alphaproteobacteria; order Rhizobiales; family Rhizobiaceae; genus Chelativorans. The sequence goes on along the minus strand of NZ_JAPSLH010000034.1, from coordinate 7,446 downwards.
ATGCTTACAATGTGCAAGGAGATCACTGCAGCGAAAGGCGGCCTAAAGGTGGACTAATGTTGTGAGCGATGCCTACTGAGCCGCATCCTCGGCTCTGTTGATCCTCGTACGTGCATTGCGCTCGGCGGCACCGAGGCGCTCCGAGAATGCTTTCACCCGGGCGTTCAGTTCCTTGTGGCGGGCCTGCAGCAAGGATAGAGCTTCGCCCATGTAGGGCACGGGTTCGCCACGGTTCGCACGGGCGGATAGATTGTCGCTCATCCGGTTGCTTTCGTCGCTGACGATATCGCTGATGCAGAGATTGGCGCGGCTGACGGCCTCCGCCGTACCAAGCGCATTGGAGCTAACAACACTGGCTGCCCTGACCGCATTACCGGCCCGCCGGTTGGCTTCTTGGACCGCTGCCATGGCTTGATCGAACGCGCGCTTGCTGTGCACGTCGACAAATGTGCCGCCCCCAGCCGTTGCGACGGACTGCAAGGCGGCGGCCTCCTTCGCCGGCAGTCCGAACCCGACAATGTTCACGATGGCGCGGGTTTGCCCCTGGTGAGCCTGTCGTGCCATTTCCACGGGATCACCACCGCAGGTCTCCTCCCCGTCTGAGACGACATAGATGACCTGCTCGCCAACGGTGGATGAATTCTGGAGTATCTGTCGCGCGTGCTCGATGGCCGCAGCCAGTGGAGTCCAACCCACGGCCTGGACTTTGTCCAGGGATGCGACCACCTCGGCCCGATCGCTAGTCATCGGGACCAGCGTATCGACGGCGGAGCAGGATTGTTCCTTGCCGGCTTGAGTATTGTCCCCCTGCTGACCGAAGACGACCAACGAAGCCTCGACGTCGGCCGGCAGGGAGTCGACAAAGTTTCGCGCGGCCTGGCGGGCGAGGTCGAGCTTGCTGCGACCATCAACTTGGCCGGCCATGGATCCGGACCCGTCGATCAAGACAATCGCGCGCCGCAGCAATGCAGAGCCGGAAACCTCTTGCTTGCCTTCAATGCGAGCGAGGCTCAAAGCGAGCTCGCTAAAGCAGGTCTCGACATCCTTCCTGATGAATTGATCCACGTAAGCCTGCGGCGAGGCAACGGTATCCCTCCGGGCTTCGGCACCATCGGCCCAAGCCCGGCAGCTTATGCCGAACAACGCCAGCACGACCGCCGTGGATGCAAGTATCCGCATTGGCTGCATGATGTACAGCCTACCAAGAGATGGAAGCATCACTCCGCCGCCTGCTTCCGCGCCGGCCTGCGCTCCAGAAGCTCCTTCAAAAACCTGCCCGTATAGCTGCGCGGCTCGGCCATGACGTCGTCGATGGAACCGGCGGCCACGAGTTCGCCGCCGCCGTCGCCGCCTTCCGGTCCGAGGTCGAGCACCCAGTCGGCGGTCTTGATCACCTCCAGATTGTGCTCGATGACCACCACCGTGTTGCCCTGGTCGACCAGCTCGTGCAGAACTTCAAGAAGTTTGGCCACGTCGTGGAAATGCAAGCCGGTTGTCGGCTCGTCCAGGATATAAAGCGTGCGGCCCGTCGCCTTCTTCGACAGCTCCTTGGCGAGCTTGATGCGCTGCGCCTCGCCCCCCGAAAGCGTGGTGGCCTGCTGGCCGATATGAATGTAGCCCAGACCCACGCGGGAGAGCGTGACGAGCTTGTCGCGCACGGCGGGAACGGCGGCGAAGAACTCCACGCCTTCGTCCACCGTCATCTCCAGGACGTCGGCGATCGACTTGCCCTTGAAGAGCACGTCCAGCGTCTCGCGATTGTAGCGCTTGCCCTTGCAGACGTCGCAGGTGACGTAGACATCCGGCAGGAAGTGCATCTCGATCTTGATCACGCCGTCGCCCTGGCAGGCCTCGCAGCGCCCGCCCTTGACATTGAAGGAGAAGCGGCCCGGCTGATAGCCGCGCGCCTTGGCTTCGGGAAGGCCCGCGAACCAGTCGCGGATGGGCGAGAAGGCGCCCGTATAGGTGGCCGGGTTGGAGCGCGGCGTGCGGCCGATGGGCGACTGGTCGATGTCGATGACCTTGTCCAGAAATTCCAGCCCCTCGATGCGGTCGTGCTCGGCCGGATGCTCTCTGCTGCCCATGATGCGGCGCGAGGCGGCCTTGTACAGCGTCTCGATCAGGAAGGTGGACTTGCCGCCGCCGGAGACGCCGGTGACGCAGGTGAAGGTGCCGAGCGGGATGTCGGCCGTAACGTTCTTGAGATTGTTGCCGCGCGCGCCCACCACCCGGATGCGCTTCTTCTTCGAGATCTCGCGGCGGCGCGCGGGCATGGAGATGGAGAGCTCGCCGGTGAGATATTTGCCGGTGATCGAGTTGGGGTTGGCCATGATCTCGCGCGGCGTGCCTTCGGCGATGACGCGGCCGCCATGGACGCCCGCCGCCGGGCCGATATCGACCACGTAGTCGGCCGTCAGGACGGCATCCTCGTCATGCTCGACGACGATCACCGTGTTGCCGAGGTCGCGCAGGTGGCGCAGCGTGGCGAGCAGGCGGTCATTGTCGCGCTGGTGCAGGCCGATGGACGGCTCGTCCAGCACATAGAGGACGCCCGTGAGGCCGGAGCCGATCTGCGAGGCAAGGCGGATGCGCTGGCTCTCGCCGCCCGAGAGCGAGCCGGAATTGCGCGAAAGGGTCAGGTAGTCGAGGCCGACATCGTTCAGGAAGCGCAGGCGCTCGCGGATCTCCTTGAGGATGCGCGCGGCGATCTCGTTCTGCTTCTGGTTCAGCCGCTCCGGCAACGCCTGGAACCAGGCGCCGGCCTTGCGGATCGACATCTCCGTGACTTCGCCGATATGCAGGCCGGCGATCTTGACCGCCAGCGCCTCGGGCTTCAGCCGGTGGCCGTTGCAGGCGGGGCAGGGATGGGCCGACATGAAGCGCTCGATCTCCTCGCGCATCCAGGCCGATTCCGTCTCCTTCCAGCGCCGCTGCAGATTGGCCACCACGCCCTCGAAGGGTTTTGTGGTGCGGTAGCTGCGCAGCCCGTCATTGTATTCGAAGGTGATCTTCTTCTCGCCGGTGCCGTGCAGGATGGCCTGCTGCGCCTCCTCCGAAAGGTCCTTCCAGCGGTTGCCCACCTTGAAGCCGAATTCCTGCCCGAGCGCCTCCAGCGTCTGCAGGTAATAGGGCGAAGTGGATTTCGCCCAGGGCGCGATGGCGCCCTCGCGCAGGATGGCGTTCTCGTCCGGCACGACGAGATCGGGATCGATGGCGCGCTCGCTGCCGAGCCCGTCGCAGGCGGGGCAGGCGCCGGCCGGATTGTTGAAGGAGAAGAGGCGCGGCTCGATTTCCGGAATGGTGAAGCCGGAGACCGGGCAGGCGAATTTTTCCGAAAAAATCAGCCGCTCATGGGTCTCGTTCTTGGACTTGTTGGCGCTGCCGCCCTCGGCCGTCTGGTTCTGCGGCAGCGGCCGATCCGCGTATTCTGCCACCGCCAGCCCATCCGCCAGCTTCAGGCAGGTCTCCAGCGAGTCGGCGAGGCGCGTGCCCAGATCCGGCCGCACGACGATGCGGTCGACGACCACATCGATGTCGTGCTTGTATTTCTTGTCGAGCGCCGGCACGTCGGCGATCTCGTAGAACTCGCCGTCCACCTTGACGCGCTGGAAACCCTTCTTCTGCAGCTCGGTCAGTTCCCTGCGGTACTCGCCCTTGCGCCCGCGCACGATGGGGGCGAGGATGTAGAGCCGCGTGCCTTCATCGAGCGCCAGCACCCGGTCCACCATCTGGCTCACCGTCTGGCTCTCGATGGGCAGGCCCGTCGCCGGCGAATAGGGCACGCCCACGCGCGCGAAGAGCAGGCGCATATAGTCGTAGATCTCGGTGACCGTGCCCACGGTGGAGCGCGGGTTCTTCGAGGTCGTCTTCTGCTCGATGGAGATGGCCGGCGAGAGCCCGTCGATCTGGTCGACATCGGGCTTCTGCATCATCTCCAGGAACTGCCGCGCATAGGCCGAAAGGCTCTCCACATAGCGCCGCTGCCCCTCGGCATAGATCGTGTCGAAGGCAAGCGAGGATTTTCCCGAGCCCGAGAGGCCGGTCATCACGATCAGCTTCTCGCGCGGCAGGTCGAGATCGACATTCTTCAGATTGTGCTCGCGCGCGCCGCGGATGGAGATGAATTTGTGGTCGGGCATGCCCCGTCGCTGCCTTCTGAAAATAGCTGGAATGGCCGGCGACATGGCTGACCACTCCCTGATATAGGAAATGCGAGCCGGATTATCGATGGCGCGCCCGCATCTCGCCGCCGGGCCGATCCCGGGACGGCCCTTTCCACCTTTTCCAGCTTTTCCGGACAAGAGCAAGCGGAACGAACATAGAGCGAACAGGCTCCTGACATCTGGTGCCCTGCCGAATGGCCCCCACGTGCGTGCCTCCGATCACATTTCATCTTTATGCGCCGGGAGCGCTTGACGCCGGAGACGCCGAGGAGCAGAATCCGACTGTCGTCCGGGCGCCTCCGAGAACGGGCCGTTCGAGGACTCGCCGGTTCGGCATTGGAGCGACAGATCAAGGGAGGGAGGCATGACTCCACCGGACTGTTCGAGCGGCTCCACCGCCGGTGTGGGGCCACAGCCGGCACTGGGCTGACGCGGCTTTCGCGCGCCGTCCTCCCGCCGGTCCTTAACGGAGCGGATGGCGGAGGGTTCGCGGTACCCTGGCGGACACGTGTCAGGACCGGCCGGCTGCAGAAGACAATTCGACCATCATTGCGGACGGTGAAGATCACACGTCCGATCGACTGACCGGGCGCTCGCCCGGAAGAAGCAAGGCCCTGCGCGTCCGGGAAACAGGTGACGGCAGGGCCACTCCGTGACTGAGCCTGCGGCCGCTTCTGCCGCACCTATGCGACGCCGCTCCCTTCCATGCGACGCTCCCTCCCGGTGCAATGCTTCCTTCAGGTGCGATGCTCCCTCCGGCCGAAAACGCCACTTCTTTCAGTTGCCGAGACGAGATCGAGTTTGTTGTGCCCGGCGAACAGCAGGACATGGCCAAGCAGATCCGCTGTTTCATCCGCCATGGCCCTCGCCGGTTCGCTTTCCGACCATCCCTCCCTTCGCCCCGCGTCCACGAAACCTGTTCCAGGCCTGCGTAAGTTCGCCGATTTCCTCATGCATCTTCAGCATGAACCAGCCGGCATCACGCTCCAGCCCATTGGCCGCCGCATACCGTGCAGAAGCCTCCTTGAACTGCGCCTTCAGATCGCCCAGGATGGGCATCACCACAGATGTTCCCTTTATGTTCTCGCAATCCCGGCCGGACTTGTCAATGGCCCATCCGCGTCGCAAAGAGATTTTCGGCGAGGGCTTGCGCGGAAGCGCATTCCGCTCTAGAACAAATAAAGAACAAATGAATTGTGGAAGGATTGGCGGCCTGTTCATTCATGGGCGCGCGGCGGATGCAGGTCGGATAAGATCGGGCTTCGGTCGGAGCTGCCGGTTCTCCCTTTGTATTCCCGGGGCGGCCTTCCGGAGCAGGTTTTGGACGAGTGGAGTGATGTCATGGCGGGCAGCGTGAACAAGGTGATCCTGATCGGCAACCTGGGCGCCGATCCGGAAATCAGGCGGCTCAATTCGGGGGATCCGGTGGTCAATCTCCGGATTGCCACGTCCGAGAGCTGGCGCGACCGCGCCACGGGCGAAAGGCGCGACCGGACCGAGTGGCACAATGTGGTGATCTTCAACGACAACCTCGCCAAGGTCGCCGAGCAGTATCTGAAGAAGGGCATGAAGGTCTATGTCGAGGGTCAGTTGCAGACCCGCAAATGGACCGACCAGTCCGGCCAGGACCGCTATACGACCGAAGTGGTGCTGCAGAAATTCCGCGGCGAGCTGCAGATGCTGGATGCGCGCGGGCAGGGCGGCGAGGGCCAGGTTGGCTATGGCAGCGGCGGAAGCCGCGGCTCCGATTTCGGCCAGTCGAGCCCGGCGGAGAATACCGGCGGTGGCAGCGGCTATTCGCGCGACCTCGACGACGAGATCCCGTTCTGATCCGCCGAGCGGCTGCGTTCTTGAACTGGGCCCCTGCCGCGGCCCGTAGGGCTATAGCGATGCGGGCACCGGCAGATCTCGCCGGCTGCCGGCGACCGATCGTGCGGCGCGGCGACACTCGTGCATATGGCAGTGGTGCGCAGCGTCGCCGGTGATGTCGTCTCGGCGTTGTCAGCGGTAGAGATAGTCGGGCTCGAGCCCCATCCGCACCGACGCCTGGGCGGGCGGGGCGGTCAGGAGCGGCAGCTTTTCCGATGCCTGTCCCATCGTCTCCACCAGCTTGCGCTGCATGGCTGAAAGGCCGTATTCCTCGAGCCCGAGCTTTCGCCGCAGTTCCGGCGGCGTCAGGTCCACCGCCGCCCGGATCAGGAGGCGCTGGATCGGCCGGAATGGCCTCGGCGCGATGGGCGCGCTCCCCATGATATCGAGAAACTCGAATATCGTGTCGGAGGGCTGGAGCGCTGGCTCCGTCTCGGCGAGCATCCGCTGCCATTCTTGTAGCGAAGCGGGCGCGCCCAGCGCCCCGTAGAGCCGGGCCGCGACGGCGCCCTCGGCAAAGGCGCGCGAGCGTTCATCCGCAGCGAGCGGCCGCACAAAACGGTGATAGGCTTCAATGAAGCCGTAGGGTGCCGTCCCCTGGACCCAGTCGAGCAGCCGCTGGTCGTTGGCGTGGTATGGCCTGCCTTCCGGCGTCGTCCCACGCACACGGTCGTGCATGCGCATCACGCGCTCGATCATCCTCTCCGCAGCGCTTCGTGGACCGTACACGGTCATCATCGCGGCAAATCCGGTGCGGCGCAGCCGTGTCACCGCGTCGCGACGAAAGGAACTGTGCTCCCAGACGCCGGACCTTACGGAGGGCTCGGCCAGTTCGAGGATCACGGCAGCCACACCGCCTACGAAAAGCGAAACGGGGTTCTTGAAGATCCGCCACGAGATCGAATTGGGCGGCACGAGGGCGGGCTCGCCGCGCGGCTGCGTGAAGTCGAAGTCCATCCCCTGCGGCGGCCGCATGAGTCCTCCGGCGGTTGCGGACACGAAACGTCTGATCGTCGGAGCGAGCATGTTGACTCCATTCAGCGGTGAAGGGCAGGGCGGCCGTCCGGGCGGGTCCATGCGCCTGCACAGCCCTGTCCTAATGCGCCTGCCGCGCGGCCGGTTGCATGCCTCACGCCTGCCGACCGGGGTGAGGTGGAGCGCGGGTCGGTTACTAAGTTCCTCTTGGCGATGATCTGCCTCAGCTCGCCGCATCAGGCGTGGATGAGATTCGTCGGCCCCAAAAAAGATTCCGCAGCAAGAACAAGGGCCCACTCACTTTTTTGGTCTTTTCTTCCGGTTTTTTATCCCCACCCCCGGCAGCCCTCTTACAATCCGTCCCATCGCTCTTGCGGGAACCGGATGCGCACCGGGTGTTCGGGAGAGCGGCGGCAACCTCCCCCTCCAGGGATCGGTA
>NZ_JAPSLH010000033.1 GCF_031180965.1 Chelativorans sp. | reverse complement strand
GCAAGAATGTGATGCCGCGCGTGGCAGCCCTCCTCGACGTGATGCAGGTCTCCGACGTCATCGAAGTGATCGACGCGAAGACGTTCAAGCGGCCGAGCTATGCCGGCAATGCCATCCAGACGGTGGAATCCAGCGATCCGAAGCGGGTGATCACCGTGCGCACCTCCTCCTTTCAGGCGGCGGGCACCGGCGGCTCGGCTGCAATAGAGACGGCGAGCGCGGCGGCCGATCCCGGCCTGTCGCGTTTCGTGGAGAACAGGATCGCCGCCAGCGAGCGGCCGGAGCTCACCTCCGCCAAGATCATCATCTCCGGCGGCCGGGCGCTCGGGTCGGCGGAGAAGTTCCAGGAGGTGATCCTGCCGGTGGCGGACAAGCTGGGCGCGGCCGTGGGCGCTTCGCGCGCGGCGGTCGACGCCGGATACGCGCCGAACGACTGGCAGGTGGGGCAGACCGGCAAGGTGGTGGCGCCCGACCTCTACATAGCCGTCGGCATCTCCGGCGCCATCCAGCATCTTGCTGGCATGAAGGACTCCAAGGTCATCGTCGCCATCAACAAGGACGAGGAGGCGCCGATCTTCCAGGTCGCCGACTATGGGCTTGTCGGCGACCTCTTCCAGATCCTGCCGGAGTTCGAAAAGGCGCTTTGATCCGCCGCAAATGCGCAGAATCTTTGGAGGGCGGGTAGACGAGGCGTCCCCGCCCTTTTACCTTGCAGCGCAGCAAGGGCGGATGCGGCATCAGCGCGCTTCCAGGGGATCACGACCATGACTGCGACTATCAGGACAGTGGGTATTGTCGGCGCCGGTCAGATGGGCAGCGGCATTGCCCATGTAGCCGCGCTCGCCGGCTATCGCGTGGAGCTCTACGACATCTCGCCAGAGCGCATCGAGGCGGGCATCGCCACGGTGAGCGGCAACATGGCCCGCCAGGTCTCCTCGGGCAAATTGGAGGAGAGGGCGCGGCAGGAGGCGCTTGGCCGGATCGCGCCGGCAAGGGCCCTGAACGACCTCGCCGATGCCGATCTTGTCATCGAGGCGGCGACGGAAGACGAGACGATCAAGCGCAAGATTTTCGCGCAGCTCTGCCCCATCCTCAACCCGGAGGCGCTTCTCGCCACCAACACCTCCTCCATTTCCATCACGCGTCTGGCCGCGCAGACGGACCGGCCCGAGCGCTTCATCGGCATCCATTTCATGAATCCCGTGCCGGTCATGAAGCTGGTGGAACTGATCCGCGGCATCGCCACCGAGGACAAGACTTTCGAGACCGCGCGGGCATTCGTCCAGAGTCTCGACAAGACGATCACGGTGGCCGAGGACTTTCCGGCCTTCATCGTCAACCGCATTCTCCTGCCCATGATCAATGAGGCGATCTACACGCTCTATGAGGGTGTAGGCTCGGTCGAGGCGATCGACACGGCCATGCGCCTCGGCGCCAACCATCCGATGGGGCCGCTGCAGTTGGCCGATTTCATCGGTCTCGACACGTGCCTGTCGATCATGCAGGTGCTCTATGAAGGCCTCGCCGACTCCAAATACCGGCCCTGCCCGCTGCTCGTGAAATATGTCGAGGCGGGCTGGCTGGGCCGCAAGACCGGCCGCGGCTTCTACGACTATCGCGAAGACCCGCCGGTGCCGACGCGGTAGCAGCGGCGTTTCGGAAAAGCTCGCGGCGCTATTCCGCCGCCTGCTCCTGCCGCCGCTCTTCCGCGGATTTCAGGTGCTGCTCCGCGATGGGCGAAATGTCCTCCATCGGGAAGGCATCCACCGCCACGACCTTTTCCACCGCCTCGGCCATCCGCGTCAGGAGATCGCGCTCCCCTGCGGAGATGACGCCCTTCGAGAATGCCTCCTCGACGTCGCGGATGCGGGCCTCGCGCAGCTTCTTCTCGGCGGGCGCGGCCTCGGTCACCAGCTGGAACGCCTCTTCCAGATCCTTGATCGGATGCTCGGCATGGCCTTCGCCGAGATAGAGGCCCGGCGTCAGCCGGTCGCGCTGGACCGACGGCTTCATCAGGATTTCGGCGAGCCGCGTGATCAGCCGGTCCGAGGGGACGGGATCGGGCACGCCGAAGGGGTAGGCGACGAACCGCACCAGAAAAGCCGCCCAGCGCGCCGGCAGATTGCTCAGCACGCCCCGGAAAGCCGTGGCGATGCGGCTTTCGCCCTGCTGCATGAGGTAGCTGACGATGGGCCGGTCTTCCGGCCTCCGGCCTTCGTCCTCGAAGCGCTTCAGCACGGCGCCGAGCAGGTAAAGCTCGGCGAGGATATCGCCGAGGCGGGCGGAGATCATCTCCTTCCGTTTCAGCGCGCCGCCCAGCGTCAGGAGCGCAAGGTCGGCGGTCAGGGCAAAGGCGGCGGTATGGCGCGAAAGCCGCTTCCAGTATCGCGGCATCGCCGCGCCCTTGGGCGCGGGTCCCAAGAGCCCGCCCGACCAGCCACGCACAAATGCGCGGCCCGCCGTCTTCACCGCATGGCCGAGATGGCTCCAGAAGGTCTCGTCGAAGGCCTCCAAGCCCCGCTCCTTGTCCTCGTCCGAGAGCGCCATCAACTCCTTCAGCATGAAGGGATGCGAGCGGATCGCGCCCTGCCCGAAGATCATCAGGTTGCGCGTGAGGATGTTCGCCCCCTCCACCGTGATGCCGATGGGCACCGAGCGATACCCGGAGGCGAGATAGTTGCGTGGGCCCTCGATGATGCCCTTGCCGCCATGCACGTCCATGGCATGGGTCATGGAGCGGCGCATGCGTTCCGTGGCGTGGTATTTCATGATGGCCGAGAGCACCGAGGGCCGGTGGCCATGGTCGAGGGCGGACAGCGTTAGCCGCCTGGCCGCGTCGATCAGATAGGCGTTGCCGGCGATCTCGGCGAGCGGAACCTGCACGCCCTCGAAGAAGCCGATCGGCACATTGAACTGCGAGCGCACGCGCGCATAGGCGCCGGTAGCGCGCGCCGCCATCGCCGCCGAAGCCGCAGACTGGGACGGCAGGGAGATGCTGCGCCCGGCGGCGAGCGCCGTCATCAGCATGGTCCAGCCCTGGCCGATCTGCTTCTCGCCGCCCAGTATGTGGTCCAGCGGCACAAAGACGTCTTTGCCGTAGAGCGGCCCGTTCTGGAAGAAGGTGAAGAGCGGGATGTGCCGCTCGCCATGGCTGACGCCCGGCGTATCCGTCGGCAGGAGCGCGACGGTTATGCCAAGCTCTTCGCCGCGCCCGAGGAGATTCTCCGGGTCGCGCATCTTGAAGGCGAGCCCCATTACGGTGGCGACCGGCCCCAGCGTGATATAGCGCTTGTGGAAGTTGAGCCTGACGCCGAGCACGCGCTCGCCCTTCCACATGCCGTACTCCACGACGCCCGTGTCGGTCATCGCCGCCGCGTCCGAGCCCGCCTGCAGCGAGGTGAGGCCGAAGCAGGGGATTTCGCGCCCGTCGGCAAGGCGCGGCAGCCAGTAATCGCGCTGCTCCTCCGTGCCGAAATGCATGAGCAGCTCGCCCGGCCCGAGCGAGTTCGGCACCATCACCGTCACGCCCGCCACCACGCTGGCGGAAGAGAGCGTGCGCACCACCTCCGAATGGGCCGTGTTGGAGAAGCCCAGCCCGCCATATTTCTTCGGGATGATCATGCCGAAGAACTTCTTCTCGCGCATGAAGTCCCAGACATGCTTCGGCAGGTCGCGGTCGCGGAAGTTGAGTGTCCAGTCGTCGACTATGGCGCAGAGTTCGCGCACCGGCCCGTCCATGAAGGCCTGCTCTTCCGGGGAAAGCTTGGCGGGCGGCATGCGCAGAAGCTCGTTCCAGTCCGGATTGCCGGAGAACAGCGCCCCGTCCCACCAGACCGTGCCGGCATTGATCGCCTCGCGCTCCGTCTCAGAGATGGGCGGCATGATCTTTGACGCCCATTTGAAGATGGGCGCGGTCAGGCGCTCGCGGCGGAAGGTGCGGAAATCCATAGGCTCATGCCTCTCATCCTCAGGACGGACTATAGCAGCAAAGCCGACGGGAGCGAGGCGGTTCCAACCAATCGCCCGGGTCAGCTTCCCGCCTGGGGAAGCGCCGCTTCTACCAGCTTCCTCGCGTCCTCGCTGCTCCATTCCGCCGGCCCGTTCATATGGGCAAGCAGGCAGCCGTCTTCGTCGACGAGCAGCGTCACCGGCAGGCCCAGGGCCAGGCCGCGCCTTTTCAGATCGTTGAAGACGCCCATCGTGTCGTCGCGATAGTAGGCGAGAGACCGGATGCCGGTCTCCTGCAGGAAGGCTTGCGGCTTCTCGTCGCCGCCGCGATCGACATTGATCGCCACCACCTCGAAGGCGTCCGAGCCCATCTCGCGCTGCAGGCTGTCGAGCGCCGGCATCTCGACCCGGCAGGGCACGCACCAGGTGGCCCAGAGATTTATGAGCACGGCCTTGCCGGAGAGGTCCGCGAGGCTCATCGCCGTGCCGTCCGGTCCGTTGAAGCGGAGATCGGAGAGCGATTGCGGTGGATCGGCGGGCAGCATTGCCGCCACCTCGCCGCCGACGGCAGGCTCCAGCGCCGCCACCCGCTCCGCCTTTGCCGCGCAGGCGGTCTCCTCCGCCGTCTCAGCACCCGTGTTGCCATCCGGCACGCCGATCACGTATAGGGCGGTGGCCCCGGCGAGAATGCCTGCGACCGCAGAAAGCGCGACCAGACGAACCGCTGGAAAGTTCCACTTCATCTCGGCACCCCCGATATTCTGCGCCCGGTTATCACGATGAGCGAAAACGAAGCCAGCAACCGCATGTGGGGCGGACGTTTTGCCTCAGGCCCTGCCGCCATCATGGAGGCGATCAATGCCTCCATCGGCTTCGACCGCAAGCTCTACGCGCAGGACATCCGCGGCAGCCTAGCGCATGCGGCGATGCTCGCCAAAACCGGCATAATTTCGGCCGAGGACGAGCAGAAGATCGCCGACGGGCTGAAGACGATCCTGGCCGAAATCGAAGCGGGCAGGTTCGAGTTCTCGACCCGGCTCGAAGACATCCACATGAATGTGGAGGCGCGGCTGGCCGAGCTGATCGGCCCCGCAGCCGGTCGGCTGCACACCGCCCGCTCGCGCAACGACCAGGTGGCGGTCGACTTCCGTCTCTGGGTTAAGGAAGAGCTTTTGCGCATCGACGGTGCGCTTGGCCGCCTGATCCAGGCGTTTCTCGACCGGGCGGAGGAGCATGCGGCGACCGTGATGCCCGGCTTCACGCATCTGCAGGCGGCGCAGCCCGTCACCTTCGGCCATCACCTGATGGCGTATGTGGAGATGTTCGGCCGCGACCGCACGCGGGTACGCCATGCCATAGAGCGGCTCGATGAGTGCCCGCTCGGCGCCGCGGCGCTCGCCGGCACGAGCTTCCCCATCGACCGCCATATGACGGCCGAGGCGCTCGGCTTCCGCGAGCCGACGCGCAATTCCATCGACAGCGTGTCGGACCGCGACTTCGCGCTGGAGTTCCTCTCCATCGCTGCCATATGCGGCACGCATCTGTCGCGGCTGGCGGAGGAGATCGTCATCTGGTCGACGCCGCAATTCGGCTTCATCCGCCTCTCCGACGCCTTTTCCACCGGCTCCTCCATCATGCCGCAGAAGAAGAACCCGGACGCGGCCGAGCTCGTGCGCGCCAAGACCGGCCGCGTGAACGGCCACCTGATCGGGCTCCTGACCGTCATGAAGGGCCTGCCGCTCGCCTATTCCAAGGACATGCAGGAGGACAAGGAGGCGGTCTTCGATGCGGCCGAGACGCTTGACCTGATGCTCGCCGCCATGACCGGCATGATCGGCGACATGGAGGTGAACACGGCCGCCATGAAGAGGGCGGCCGGCAGCGGCTTTTCCACCGCGACGGACCTTGCCGACTGGCTGGTGCGCGAGGCGGGCCTGCCCTTCCGCGAGGCGCATCACGTGACCGGCCGCGCCGTGGCGCTGGCCGAGGTGAGAAAATGCGGGCTGGAAAAGCTGCCGCTCCCCGCCCTGCAGGCGATCCACCCCGCGATCACGGACGGGGTCTATTCCGTCCTTTCGGTGGCCAACTCGGTGAAGAGCCGCACCTCCTATGGCGGGACCGCGCCGGCCGAAGTGCGTCGGCAGATCCGCTACTGGCGGAAGCGGCTGAAACGGGATGCAAGCCTTGGCAAAAGCCGCTAGAAACGCGGGAATCCTCTCGGGAGATCGGACGGCCATGAAAGCGCGCGCAACGCTCACCCTTCTCGTGCTCGGCCTTGCGGTCGGGCTTTCCGCCTGCGGCCGCAAAGGCCCGCTCGACACGCCCTATGAGGCTGCGGTTGAGGCGCGGCGGGACGCCGAACGCAACTACCGGCCCGTGCCGCCCGAACCGCAGAAGCCGGTTGAGGACCGGCCATTCATCCTCGACCGGCTGCTTTGACGAATGCGGAAATTGCCTGAGCGCGGCGTCCTGGCGCGCTCCCTTAAAGAAGCCGTGTGATGAACCATTTCCACTACCGCGACGGCGTGCTTCACGCCGAGGACGTGCCGGTGCCGCAGATCGCCGCTGCCGTCGGCACGCCTTTTTACTGCTATTCCACGGCGACGCTGACGCGGCATTTCCGCGTCTTCTGCGAGGTGTTTTCGGACCTCGACACGCTCGTCTGCTATGCGATGAAGGCCAATTCCAACCAGGCGGTGCTGAAGACGCTGGGTTCGCTGGGCGCTGGGGCGGATGTCGTTTCCGAGGGCGAGCTGCGCCGCGCGCTTGCCGCCGGCATTCCGGCCGACAAAATCCTCTTTTCAGGGGTCGGCAAGACGGCGCGCGAGATGGATTTTGCGCTTTCCGCGCGCATTCTCTGCTTCAATGTGGAATCTCTGCCGGAGCTTGAGCTTCTGTCCGCGCGCGCGGAGGCGCTGGGCATCGAGGCTCCCGTCTCGCTGCGCATCAATCCGGATGTGGACGCCAGGACCCACAAGAAGATCTCCACCGGCAAGGCGGAAAACAAGTTCGGCATTCCATGGAAGGATGCCCGCGCCGCCTATGCGCGCGCGGCCAAGCTTCCGGGCCTGCGCGTCACCGGCATCGACATGCATATCGGCAGCCAGATCACCGAGCTTGAGCCGTTCGACCGCGCCTTCGCGCTACTCACCGAGCTGACCGAGACGCTTCGCGCCGACGGCCATGCCGTCGAGCATGTGGATCTCGGCGGTGGGCTGGGCGTGCCCTATCGCGAGGACAACGAGCCTCCGCCCTTGCCGCACGCCTATGCCGAAATCGTGCGCAGGCATGTCACGCGGCTGGGGCTGAAGGTGATCTTCGAGCCCGGCCGGCTGATCGTCGCCAATGCCGGCATCCTCGTCTCGGAAATCCTCTATGTGAAGGAGGGCGAGGCGAAGAATTTTCTGATCGTCGACGCGGCCATGAACGATCTCATCCGCCCGACGCTTTACGATGCCTACCATGCGATCCGGCCGGTGCGCGAGCCCGGGCCCGATGCGCCGCGCATGAAGGTGGATGTGGTAGGCCCCGTCTGCGAGACCGGCGATTTCCTGGCGCAGGACCGCGACCTGCCGGCGATGCGGGCAGGCGCCCTCATCGCTGTAGCCACTGCAGGCGCCTATGGCGCGGTGCAGGCAAGCACCTACAATTCCCGCCTGCTTGTGCCGGAAGTGCTGGTGAATGGCGAGCGGTTCCACATCGTCCGTCCCCGGCCCACCTACGAAGAGCTGATCGGCCTCGATTCCCTGCCCGATTGGCTGTGACTTACGAGCGCGAGGCCTGCTCGACTGCCCGGCCGGCCATCAGCGGCTCGCTGGAGAGGGCCTGCCTTTCCGGCCGCTTCTTGTCGGAGGTGGCGGAAAGGAACAGGGCCACCCCGTATTGCAGCAGCAATCCGCCGACAATCAGCGCCGCATCCTCGAACATGCTGGTCTCGTAACGGGCCCGGAACACCTGCAGCGCGATCGACAGCACCGACCCGACGGCGAAGACGGCGAGGCCATGCTGGCCGATGAGCTCGATCGGGCGGAAGGCGGGCAGGGCAAGAAGGCGGGAAACGGCGGCCAGATTGGTCAGCACATAGGCGAGCGCCAGCACGTGCAAGAGGCGCGGCAGGGGCAGGAAGGTCTTGTCGAATCCGCCGAGATAAAAGGGCAGATAAGGTTCGATCGGCAGCGGCCCCATCTCGCCCCGGACCCAGAGGAAGGAGAAGAGGAGGTAGGCGAGCGACAGGGTGAACAGCCAGCTCCTGTAGTGCACCAGCTTCCGCTTTTCGAGCGCCGCCAGCCCGGCGGCAATGCCGATCGCATAGACAAGCTGCCAACTCACCGGATTGAAGAACCAGCCGCCCTCCAGCGGAAAATTGGGCACATTGAGCCGGAAAGTGCCGGCCAGCACCCAGACGGCGAAGGCGACCGCCACAAGGGCAAGCCGGCTCCAGAGCCCTATCAGGATATAGAACGGCGAGATGAGGAGCAGCGTGGAATAGAGCGGCAGGATGTTGAGATAGCCGAGCTGATGCGTCATCAGCGGCAGGCCGATCATCGCTTTCAGCGGCTGGTCGAGCAGGACGGTGAAGTTCACCCGGGGCAGGACATCGATCGTGTCGAGGAAGACGACCCCTGCGGCAAGGATCGCCACCGCCAGCGCCGTGGTGACGATATGCGTGACATAGAGCGTTCCAGCCCGCCGCCACACACGCATGGCGGACTTGAAGAGGTCGCCGGCGCGGAAGCCGCGCGCATAGGCAAGCCCCACGGCAATGCCGGACATGAGCACGAAGGCCTCGGCGGCGTCGGAGAAACCGAAATTGCGCGAGGTGAGGTTCTCGAAGACGTTGCCGGGGACATGGTTGATGAAGATCGTGACAAGGGCCAAGCCCCGGAAGACGTCGAGCCGGTGGTCGCGGCCGACGCCCTGAACCGGCATTGTCGTGCTCATCTGCCGGTACCGGCCTCGGCGGATGTCCGCGAGATACCATCGATCACAGTGGGGACCACAGCGGGCTCCGCGATTTCGACCGTGTCGGCGCGCCATCTGGCCAGCACGGCCTGCTGCTCACGCATGACCGGCGTGGGCGAGAGCTCCTCTCCGGTGACGAACAGGCCCAATGACGAGCGCCCCAGCCGCATGCTCGCGTAGGAGGTCGAGCTGATAACCAGCGGTGCAAGCACCTGCGGCGCGGCGACGAGGAGGACGAAGGGCAGATATTCTGGTGCCAGCCTATAGGCGGCGCCGATCGTGACCAGCCCCACGACGACGATCCACCAGCTCGCTGCCCATGCTTCCGCCACGCTGACGCGGCCTGCCTCCCGGTTCGCGGCGGGCCAGCCCGCATCGGCGCCGGAGAGGATTTCAATGACCGCGCGCGTCTGGAACAGCATCATGATCGGCGCGAGCGCGCTCGTGCAGGCGATCTCGACGAGCACGCTGAAGAAAGCGCGCAGACTGCCGCCAAAGCGCCGGTTGCGCCCCGAAAGCATCCCGTCGACGAGGATGAGGAGTTTCGGCCCGAGCAGCAGGCCGACGACGCCGGTGAGCAGCGCCAGCGCATTGGCCGACTCGACGCGCGGGAAGACGGGCAGGCCCGGAACGGGGAAATAGTCCGGGATCACCTGCATCGCCGGCGCGGCTATGCTGGCGGCGAGAAACAGCGCCCAGAGTGGGGCTGCGACATAGGCCATGATGCCCTGGATAAAGACGAAGCGGTTCCAGCCCTTCAGCCCCGGTGCGCCGAGGATGCGGCTGTGCTGCAGATTGCCCTGGCACCAGCGGCGGTCGCGCTTGGCGTAATCGATGACATTGTCCGGCCCCTCCTCGAAGGAGCCGCGCAGGTCGGGGTCGATCCTCACCTTCAGGCCGTTGCGCGCAAGAAGCGCCGCCTCGACATAGTCGTGGCTGAGGATGTGGCCGCCGAAAGGCGGCTTTCCGGGCAGTTGTGGCAGACCGCAGCTCTGGGCGAAGGCGCGCGTGCGGGTGATGGCGTTGTGGCCCCAGAACGGTCCTTCCCTGCCCTGCAACAGGGCAAGGCCCTGGGCATAGATAGGCGAATAGTAGGAGGCAGAGAACTGGATGGCACGGCCGAAGAAGGAGCGGGCGCGCACCACTTTCGGCAGGCTCTGCAGGAGCCCGAGTTCCGGATCGGCATCCATGCGGCGCACCATCTCCACCATCGTCCCGCCTTCCATGAGGCTGTCGGCGTCAAGGATGATGAGGTATTCGTAGATCCCGCCGGAGTTCTTGATGAAATCGGCGATATTGCCGGCCTTCTTGCCCGGATTGGAAAGGCGGCGGCGATAGAAGATGCGGCAGGTCTCGCCGACCTCCTGGCGCAACCTAGCCAGCCAGAACTCTTCCTTTGCCGCGATCTGCGGATCGTTGGTGTCCGAAAGAATGGCGAAGTCAAAGCGCGGGGAATGCCCGGTACGCGCGAGGCTCCTGGCCATCGCCGCTACATGCGAGAAGGTCTTGGTCGGGTCTTCATTATAGACCGGGACGAGCACCGCGGTCGTGGCGGTGATCGGCCCGCGCGATCGGGGGGCAACCTTGAAGCGGTCGAAGGAGAGCAGCCCGTTCAGCGCCAGCACAGCGCCCCAGGCGAGCCAGGCGGTGCTGACTGCGAGCAGGAGGACGCGCGCGATGTCCAGCCACTGAAGTCCGTCGACATTGAAAAAGCCGATCGCTAGGTAGCTTGCCACCAGCGCCATGAGCAAGGCAAAGGAAATGGAAAATGCGCGCCGCAGGGTAACCATTAAAATATCCTTGGGAGGCGGGCCGGCGCGAAGCCGGCATGAATAAGGCTATCTCAGCGCCAGCCACTGAAATAGCGGCCGCAGCAGCAGGCCCCGAACGCGCTGCCGCGTCAGCACCTGTTCCGGCATGGCCATGGGAGCGGCCGGAAGCGCGCTCTCCTGAACAGCCCGACGCACCCGCAAGCTTTCTTCAGGACTGCCCATCGCTACGTCTCCACTGATATGTCCAGGTTTCGGTCAGTCTCTGGCCGTCCAAGATTAAAAATCCGCTCATCTCGACTGGCGCGTCGCCCTCGGCAACGAGGTCGATCACCAGCCGCCATGCCCCGGTGGCCTCAATCCGCGAAACTGCGGTGTGCACGATTTCCGCCCGGCTTACTGAAAGACCGGCTTCAACGTTCGATCCCGGAGAAAGGTTCCGCAGAACCTCGCCGTCAAAATCGACGACGAATTTCCTGAGATCCTCCGAATTCTCCACCCCCGACACGCCGCCCATTCCGGAGCGCAGCGCGATCACTCGGCCCAGCGTCTCTGTGGGCTCCTCGATGGCGCCCCAGGTCAGCCGGTACCGGTATTCGAGCTCCTGGCCGGCCTTTATCTCGCCGTCCGGCATCCAGAAGGCGACGATGTTGTCGTTGACCTCGAGCTCGGTCGGGATCTCCACCAGGTTGATCCAGCCCTTCCCCCAATCGCCGAGCGGTTCTACCAGAAGCGAGGGCCGCCGCTCGTAGTGGGCTTCGGCATCCTGGTAGTGGTCGAAGTCGCGGTCGCGCTGAAACAGCCCGAAGGACTTGATGCTCGTCTCGCCGAAAAAGGAGTTCGCAAGCTCCCGGGGATTGTTGAGGCTGCGCCACAGCTCCTCGCCGCTGGCGCGCACGATCTTCAGGCCTTCGCTGTCATGCACCTCGCCGCGGAAGTCGTCGAAGCTGTTGCGGTTGTTCTCGGCGAAGAGGAACATCGACGTCATCGGCGCGATACCAAGGCGCTCGATATCCTTGCGGATGAAGAGCCGAGCGGTGACCTCCATGACCGTGTTCTTGCCCGGGGCGATCTGGAAGGCATATGCGCCCGTCACGCTGGCGCTGTCGAGCGCCGCATAGACCGTCACCGCCTTGTTCCGGCGCTGCGGCTTTTCGATCCAGAAGTCCGTGAACATGGGGAATTCCTCGCCCACGGACGTCGCCGTGTTGACCGCGAGCCCGCGTGCGGAAAGCCCATAGAAATTGTCTCGTCCGAGCGCCCGGAAATAGCTCGCGCCGAGAAAAGAGACGATCTCGTCCATCCGGTCGGGGCTGTTGATCGGATAGAGCAGGCGGAAGCCCGCGACCCCCGGAAAGTCCATACCCTGGAATTTCGCCGGGTCGACGAGCGGCGCGCGATATTCAAACATCTCTGCGCCAACGTGGAGCCGCGCGGCAGCGCCGTTCTCCACCACATGGATGTGCACCGGCTGCTTGAAGAGCCAGCCCGGGTGGAAGGCCTGCAGTTCGAACGGCGTCTGGCCGGCCCAGACCGACGCCTCGGGCCTGAACACGATTGCGCGATACTGATCATAGGTGAGTTCTGTGACCGCCTCCGGCAGCGTCTCTGCCACCGGCTGGTACTCCCGGCCCGCCTTCTCCTTCATCGCCGCCGTCAGAATATCGAAGGAGAAAGGCTGAGCCTGGCCGGCGGCCGGGGCGCCCTCCTGCTGTGCCAGGGCAATGGCGCTGCTCAAGAATGCGGGAGCCCCCAAAAAAACCGCGCCGCCGCGGAGAATGAAAGAACGTCGATCCATGAAAACCTGCTTCGATGTTACGGTGCGCCGAATGCGGGGACGTGTTGGTCAGAATTACGGCAAGAGAAGCATGCTGCCCTGGAAAGCCAACGCCCGGCGGCATAAAATTCAAAGACGCGTTGTCATAAATTCTTGATGCGGCGCCGAGACTTAGCCGGGGCGGATGGCCGCGCCCGCGGCGGATAGCGGGCGGCAGCGGACCGACCGCCGCCTGTCACTGCCGTGGTTGTTGCGCGACGCGAGACCATGAGAAAGCGCGAAGCCGACCCACAAGGCCTTCCCTGCCTGGAGACGGCTTTTCCAGTGCAGAGCAGCATGGCGGATGCCAAACCTGGCCTGCTCATACCGGTGGTCATGCAAAAAAGCAAGATTTTCAACGCATTCAGCAATGCGTGCAGTGCAACACTGGGTCGCTGGAAACGCATCGATGGGTGGGGATGGTGATCCCGGAAGATTCGAACCTGCGACCCTCATATCGGGAATCTTTCGCAAGGCCTTTCAGGGCATCGTATGGAGCTATCTCTGTCGCGTCAGCCCAATAGCGCGCTTTCTGCGGCCGCCAGTTCTCAGCATCGTCGGTGCGCGGGAAAAGAGGAATGCCTGGGCGCTGTACCGTCTTTGGCGTCAGCCCCAGCCCGCCATCTTCCCGCCGATTGATGCACCAGGATGCGTGAAAATGCCGCAGCGGATTAGGGTGCGAAGATCACGGCGGCGAAGGTTCGGATCTCCGACACCCGCAAACCACGCGCGGCCCGGCACCTTCGTATGGCGGTACGGCCGAAACAAGCAGGACGCGCTTTCCCACGCGGGCATCACTTCGCGATCCTATGGGAGCGTGCCGGCGTGACCGTTGCCAGCGCAAGCGATTTCCTCCGCGGCACGCGGTCCGGATACAAGGCCGGAATTTCGGAGGGGCGGCTCGCTGCTATTGAAGCTTTGAGAGGCTCGGGTCGACAGCCGCGGCCAATTCACGTTCGAGCGCCTCATGCTGTACTGCGTTCAGGGCAAGACGGCGGCTGAGATCGCCAAGCGCGAGAGGCAGAAGGAACGGGAGATCGCGACCGTGCTTCATCACGATCTGCGCTCCTGCGCTGACATTTTGAGTTTCTCAGCTAGTTCAGCTCGGGCCTGGAATGGTCTTTGTCGGACGATAGGTGAAGATACTCAGAACCGAATTCTCCTAGATCCTTCAACCTCGGCCAGTCAGAAACAGTAAGGGTGCCGCGCTGTAATGTCATTAACCCGGCCGTTCGTAGCTGTGTCAATGTCCTGTTCACATGTACAATCGAGATGCCTAGCGCGTCTGCGAGGTCGGCTTGCGTCACTGGCCAGCTAAGGCGACCGTTCTCTACCTGTCCGGCTGCGTCCATGCGGACTACGGTTTCGCAAATCAGATGAGCTGCGCGACTATCTGCCTTCCTTGCACCAAGATTGCTGATCCACGCTCTGAAGATGCACGCGTCGATCAGGGTGAGGCGCCAGAGCCCCGCCGCAATCCGCGGGAAATCACGGCAAATGCGTTGCAGATCGGCATGATCAATGAAGCCCACCGTACAGGGGCCGACGGTACCCACGCTGTGATCGAGATAGGATAGGTGGAGGCTTTGCAGATCGGGAACATCGCCCGGGACATGGAACGCCATGATCTGACGGTTCCCACTGTCGAGATTCTGGTACGTACATGCATTTCCTTCGAGCAGAGCGAAGGAACGCGTGGGCCGATCGCCTTCCCGGACCACATTTTGTTTTGCTTTGATGGCTCTGACCTGCATGGGCAGGCTTCTGAGCGCTGCCTCTTCGTCAGGAGTCAAATGGGCTCTTGCATTGAACATTCGAATAAGAGGGGAGTGGGGCATTGCGTGCTCACCTTGAGGCGAGAGCGAAAATTATCTCCCAGCCATCGACGCCTGTGCCGTTTGTCAATGATAGGTGACCGTTTCACGTTAGCGGTGCTTAGACAACAACAAAGGTTAAGGGGCCTCGGATCAGAATGCCTTCTACCTCGAGGTTCGCCCGGGGTTCTTCGAGGTTTTCTTATCAAACTTGAATGCGCGCACCGGGACAGAGGCTACTGTCATGCTTCATCAAAGGAGTGAGGCTATGTGTATCAACAGCCAACCGGTGCCGCGCTTGCGAGCTGCGATCCGAAATTATGTCCTAAACCGCAGCGATAGCCATCCGATTTCAATCGCTGACATGACGCGCCGCATCCGCTACATCATGCCCGAAACCACGTGGACCGACGAGGAGCTCAGCGAGCTGATCGCGCAGGCGCTTATCGAAGCGGGTGGCAATGTCGCCTTCGACACACGTGCGAAGCAGGGAATTTTGACGGCTAAAGGATGAGCGACAGAGCCGAGCGGGCCAGGTCCACCTGCTCCACCGCCAGGTCAGCGTGACGGCAGTCGCAGCTACGAGTTCCGTCGAAGCGCTGGGCACCACGACAGCATCGGCGGCGAAGGAGCCCGCTAACATCTTGATCCGGTATGTCGCATCCATGTCGCGTGAGCAGCCGAGTGTGAGCGACAACCGTTGGAAATCAAGGGAACTGGTTCGCAACAAGGCGCGACATACTGCCAGCTGCTTGTTGAAGCCAACGAGCTGAATTCGTTGGTGATCCCGGCAGGATTCGAACCTGCGACCCTCAGATTAGGAATCTGATGCTCTATCCTACTGAGCTACGGGACCATTTCAGGGACTCATAGCGCGTCAGATCGTCAGCGCCAAGCGGGAATGGAAGGGGGTTTGGCGACGCACGCGCGGCGGGCGAGACATTTTGCCGCTCGCACCCGCCGCGTCTCAGCCGGCCAGCGCTGTCTCCGCCAGGCGCACCCAATAGCTCACCCCATGCGGGATCGCTTCGTCGTTGAAGTCATAGGCCGGGTTGTGGAGGTAGGCGCTGTCGCCATTGCCGAGGAAGATGAAGGCGCCGGGCCGCGCCTCCAGCATGTAGGAAAAATCCTCGCCTCCCATGGTCGGCGCGACGTCGGTGATCACGTTTGGCTCGCCGGCGATCTCGGCGGCGACCCGGGCGGCGAATTCCGTCTCCGCCGGATGATTGACGGTTACCGGGTAGTTCGGGTCGTAGTCGACCCTGACGCTCGCTCCATGGGCCTCGGCAATGCCCCTGCAGATTGCCTGCAGCCGCTCGGCCGCAAGCTCCGCAAGCTCCTTCTTCAGCGTGCGGATCGTGCCCGCCAGTTCGACCGTATCGGGAATGATGTTGTAGGCCTCGCCGCCATGCATCTTGGTCACGGACACGACGACCGATTCCAGCGGGTCGGCGGAGCGCGCCGCGATCGTCTGCAGCGCAAGCACGATCTGCGCCGAGATCACCACGGGATCGATCGTCTTGTGGGGCATGGCCGCATGGCCGCCCTTGCCCTGTACCGTAATGGTGAACTCCGCTGTCGAAGCCATGATCGGCCCGGGCCGGATAGCGAAGTGACCGATCGGCAGGCCCGGCAGATTGTGCATGCCGAAGACGCGGCCAATGCCGAAGCGCTCCATCATGCCCTCCTTCACCATTTCGTTGCCGCCGCCGCCCCCTTCCTCGGCCGGCTGGAAGATGACGGCGACCGTGCCGGCGAAATTGCGCGTCTCGGCGAGATATTTTGCCGCCCCCAGGAGCATCGCCGTGTGCCCGTCGTGGCCGCAGGCATGCATGCGGCCGGGAATGGCGGAGGCGTAGGGCTTTCCGGTCGCCTCCTGCAGGGGCAATGCATCCATGTCGGCGCGCAGGCCGATGCAGGGACCCGCGCCGCGACGGCCGCGGATGATCCCCACGACGCCGGTCCGCCCGATGCCGGTCACGACCTCATCGCAGCCGAATTCTCCGAGCCTGGCGGCGACGAAACCGGCGGTCTCATGAACGTCGAACAGGATTTCCGGCCTGCGGTGCAGGTCACGGCGCCACGCGGTGATCTGCTCGTGAAGTTCTGCTGCTCGGTTCACGATCGGCATGAAAACCCTTCCTGTGCTTGCGGTGGGCGGAAACTTTCGGGACAATGCGCCATCGGATTTCTGCCATCATGACGACACATGCGCTGACTATCGCGGCGGCATGGGGCGGGTTCCGCGGGCGGGACATGGGCACATCTTACGGATATCGGCGACAGGCAGGCAACACGGATTTGGGGCGAGCGATGCGGCTTCGGCGAGACATACCGGTCATTCTGCTTGCGGCACTTCTCTCATTTGCGGGCCTTCCGGCGCTCGCCGGCCCCTATCTGCTCCTCGATGTGGGCAGCGGCCGCGTGCTTGAGCATGAGGATGCGTTCGAGCGCTGGTACCCCGCCTCGCTGACCAAGCTGATGACAGCCTATGTGGTGTTCCGGGCGCTCGAGGCCGGCGAGGTAAAGCTCGATTCCCCGGTGCGCATTTCGAAAAACGCGGCGAGTGAGCCGCCGAGCAAGATGGGGTATTCCCCCGGCGCCGAACTAACGCTCGACAACGGGCTGAAGATCATCATGGTGATTTCCGCCAATGACGTCGCCACGGCACTCGCCGAAACTGTAGGCGGCACGGAAGAAGGGTTCGTCGCCCGGATGAACGCGGAAGCGCAGCGGCTCGGCATGACCGACAGCCACTTCGTCAACGCACACGGGCTGCCTGGCCCTTCGCAATATACGACCGCGCGCGATCTGGGGGTGCTGGTGCGTGCGCTGCGCACCGAATTCCCGCAATACGCCAGCTATTTTGCGATCGAGGCGCTTAAATATGGCAAGTCGGTCAAGGAGAACACGAACTTCCTGATCGGCCGCTTTGAAGGCGCGGACGGAATGAAGACGGGCTATATCTGCGCCTCCGGCTTCAATCTCGTAGCGACTGCCACGCGCGGCGGACGCACCTTGGCGGCGGTGGTACTCGGCGCGCAGTCGCAGGTGCAGCGCGCCGAGCTTGCCGCCGAACTCCTGACCCGAGGCTTCGCCGAGGCCGGCTTGGACAAGCCGACGCTCGCAAGCATCCAGCCGGCGGAGGCGACCGTTCAGACGGTGAGCGATATTCGTGATGAGATCTGTTCGCCCGAGGCGGTGGCGCAGCGCTCGAAGCAGCGCGACGACCAGGGCCGGCTGGTCACGACGTCGAGCTATGTGAAGCCGATGGACCGCGAGCCGAAGCTCGTTGCCGTGGGCCTAAGCAGTACGGCGGCGGAAAAGGCTGCCAAGTCCCGCTACGCGAACGTGCCCATTCCGACGCCGCGCCCGCCCTATCCGCCCGAGCAGGTTCCGGCGGCTCAGGGCGGATGAGATGGACCGTCCTCAACCTATTCTGCTCTTCATCCTCACCGGCTTCCTCGGCGCCGGCAAGACGACGCTGCTCAACAAGCTCCTGAAACTGCCTTCCGCGGCAGACACGGCGGTGGTCGTCAACGAATTCGGCGAGGTGTCCATTGACCACCTGCTGGTCGAGCAGGCTGCCGACGGCATGATCGAGCTCGGCGGCGGCTGCCTCTGCTGCACGGTCCGCGGCGCGCTGGTGGACACGCTGTTGTTGATCGCCGAACGTGACAAGCGACCGCGCCGCGTCATCATCGAGACGACCGGCCTTGCCGAGCCCGTGCCGATCCTGCAGTCGGTGATCGCCCATCCCGAGCTTTCGCGTCTCTACCGCATCGACTGCGTGGTCACGGTGGTGGATGCCGTCAACGGACCCTCCACGCTCGATGAGTTCGAGGAAGCCCGCAGCCAGGTAGCGGTCGCCGATCGCATCGTGATGACCAAGGCGGACCTTGCGCTCGAAGAGGACCGGCAGGCCCTCCTGGAAAAACTCGCCGCTCTCAATCCCGGCGCCGAACTGCTCGACAACCGCCGCCCCGCTTCCTTGGAAGATCTCATGCGATCTGCCCTGGACCGGACGCGGCTGCCCGGGAGCGGGGCGGACCACCGGCATGATCACGCCGCCCATAACCACGACCAGTTCCACAGCATCACGGTTACGCACGATCAGCCGATACCGCTGGCGGCGGTCGAGAATTTCCTCGACCTTCTGACGACGCAACAGGGCGACCACATCCTGCGCATCAAGGGACTGGTGGAAACGGCCGAGCATCCCGACCGCCCGCTTCTGATCCAGGGCGCGCAGAAGCTCCTGCACAGGCCGGAGCGGCTTGCCGGATGGCCGCGCGGCGAACGGGGTACGCGCATCGTCGTCATCGGCCGAGGGCTCGACACGGACTACATACGCCGCATCTTCGCAGCCTTTGCCGGGCAGGCGGCGGTCGACACGCCCGACCGCGGCGCCCTGGAGGACAACCCCCTCGCGATTCCCGGCCTTCGCTTCTAGGCTGCCATCCGTCGCCTGCGGCCGCCCGCCACGGCGAGCGCGATGAGCGAAGCAATTAGGATCGAAGCGGCGCCCACGCCGAAGGCCGTTGCATATCCTCCTTCCGCGACCAGAGGCTGGCTGGCGAAGGGCGAGATGAACTGCCCCAAGAAGATGCTCCCCGTGAGCATCCCCGACACGCGGCCGCGATTGCTGTCGGAGGCCAAAGCCATGGATGCCGAACCGAGCGTCGGCATGATGGTGCCAAGACCGCAGCCGACGAGCGCCGCCGCCGGCAGGACGGCGGCAAAGCTGCCGGCCAGCCCGGCCAGGAGGAGGCCGGCAGCCATGACCGAAAACCCCAGCGCAAAGGCGCCGGGGACGCTCACCAGCGCCCGCACGCGTCCGTAGAAGAACGAGACGACCGCCCCGCAAAGCGTCATCAGCCCCATGGCGACTCCGACCAGAACGGGAGCGTCGACGCCGACCCCCTGCAGATGGAACGGCAATTGCGTCGGCATGAGATAGAAGACGACGCTGTTCAGGATCGCCACCCCGAATACAGCCAGGAGCGGCAGCGTGAAGAGCGGCCCCGCCTCCTGCCGTGCCTGCGCCCTCTCAGCGGCCGAGGCGCGCCGCGGCTCCGGAATGAAGAGAAGCACCGCCGGCAGCAGCGCAAGAGAAATGGCATAGACGGCGAAGGGAGCGCGCCAATGGAACTCGGCAAGCAGCCCGCCGCCCGTTAGGAAGAAAAGCCCGCCGATGCCGATGAAAGCCGACTGGCGCCCCATGAAGCGCTCGCGCGCAGGACCCGTGAAGAAGTCGCCGACGAGGGCCGTCGCCACCGTCATGATGCCAGCGACCGCGACGCCGAGCAGCGCCCTGCCGACGAGCAGTATGAGGAGGGAATCGGCGTAGAGCCCCGACATGCCCGCCGCGGCATAGAGCAATACCGACGCCAGCGCGACGGGCCGCCTGCCGTAGCGGTCGGCGAAGACGCCCGCCACCGGCGCGCAGAACGCAATCGACAGGGCGGGGACGGTGAGGATCAATCTGGTCAGCAGCGCTGCGTTCGGGCTTTCGGCAAAATGCGCCTCGATCGCCGGCAGCGCCGGCGAGATCGTGGCACCGGCCATGATGGTGAGCGCGCTCAGGAACAGGATCGTGGCGTTGCGTCCGGCAACGCTTGTCGGGCGCGCGGCCGAGGCGGCTGGAAAATCTTCGACCGGCACTCTCATCGACCCGCCTCCTCGATGGAGGTTGGCGAACTTGGCAGTTCGGCTACCGTTCCCTCGGCCCCCACGAGCATGAAATCGTGATCCGGCATGACGCATCTAACTCCTTCGAGAAGCAGGAGCAGCAGGGAATAGGACCTCAAGCACGATTGAGGTCAAGGGGGATGAGGCCGCTATCCCGCGCCGCGCTCGATCAGGAAACGGTGTCCGCCCGGGACCGTCTCGGTCGCGAGGAGCCGATGCCTATCCTCGTTGCAGAAGGCGGGTATGTCGATCGCAGCGAGGGGATCCGTCGTTTCTACCAAAAGGCGCTCGCCCGGCTTCATTCCGGCGAGGCGCTTCTTCGCCCTCAGCACCGGCAGGGGACAGTTGAGCCCCCTGAGGTCATAGATATGCGTGCTGTCCGGCGGCAACTAGTTGCGGAACATGTTCCAGAGCCGGTTGAGGCCGCCGGGCTGCGCCGCCGGAGCGGGCGCCGACTGTGCGGGCGCTGCCGCCGGGCGGCCCGAATTGGGCACGGAGCCGGTCGTAAGCGGCGGCGCGCCGACCTGCACCTGCGATTCCGTCACCGCGCTCGGGGCGGCGCTTGCCGTCGCGCTCGCCTGGGCACCCGCGGGCGCGGTCGTGGCGGCAGCACTTGCCGTTTCCGCCGCCGAGGCTTCGGCCGTCGGGGCATAGGCGGTGACGGGCGCCGAAATCAGCGGCTTGTTCTTTGCCATCATGGTCGGCGCCAGCGACGGCGGCTCGGCGCTTACCCTCTCGCCACGGGCGCGGCGGCGGCTCCAGTCGGCGACGAGCTTTGCTTCCTCGATACCGGTGATGGAAGGCTTGGGCTCCTTCCTGGTCCATTTCAGCCTCGCCCTGGCCATTTCGAGGTCCTGCCTCTTCTTATAGGCCTGGTAGGCCATCAGCAGTTCGGCCGGCTGCGTGGTCGGCGGGCAGGCGCCCGTCGGGTCGAAACTGGCGCCATCGGGGGCAATGCGGTTGAACACATAGCGCCGCTCGCAGACGTCCACTTTCGGCGGCGACCTGGTGAGCTCGAAGTGGTCGTAGCCTTCCTTCAGCATCTCCCAGAAAGGATAGTTGGGGTCGTTGCGGTAGCGGGCCATGTTCTCGGCCGTCATGCGGAAGGGGAAGGCCTGGAACTGGAAGGCTTGCTGGCCGCCGCGGAACGCGTCGCGGGCGAAGGCATAGATTTCCTCCACCTGCTCGTCCGACATGGAGTAGCAGCCCGACGAGGAGCAGGCGCCATGCACCATCAGGTGCTGCCCGGTGCGCCCATTGGCCCGGTCATAGGTGTTGGGGAAGCCGATATTGAAGGCGAGGTGGTAGCTCGACTGCGGGTTCATCTGCTGCGGCCGGATAGTGTAGAAGCCTTCCGGCGCCTGCCGGTCGCCCTCCACCAGCTTCGGCCCGAGCTTGCCCGACCATTTGCAGATCTCGTAGCTCGTCACCAGGTCGTAGCGGCCGTCCGGCTTCTGCTTCCAGACCTCCAGGACACCCTCTTCCTTGAAGACGCGCATCATGATGGGCGCGCCCTTGCTCATCCCCTTCGCCTTCATGACCTGCATGATCTGCTGGGGCAGCTTCCGCTCGGCCTTGGGCGCGATGTCCTCAAGGGAGCCGCAGCCGGACAGGATGAGAATGGAAAAAAGCGCAGCGCATGCAAAACGGGTTTTCATGCAGTGATCTCTGTTACGGTCGCCAAAGCCCCTCTCCCGGCCGCGGGAGGCGGATTTCTCCGCTTATAAATACCCGTTAGGCTTGATAAATCATTACCGCAAAGCCCGGGCATATTAGGGCTTATCCTGATGCGCGCCGCAAGGCAAGAATGCGTCGGCCGCAGAAATGCGAAAGTCGCCTGTGCTGCCTTCAGAGGCTGCGGCCGATCGCGAGAAATTTCTCGCGGCGATGTTCGCGGTAGTCCCCCGCGCCGGCGGCCAGCTCGCGAAAACCGTTCTCGATGGTCTCCCCCGTGGCCGCGATCACCGTTTCCGCCGCGCGATGCGCGCCGCCGACCGGCTCGGGAATGATGCCGTCGATGATCTTCAGCTGCAGGAGATCCTGCGCGGTGATCTTCATATTTGTCGCGGCGTCCCTGGCGCGCGTCGAATCGTGCCAGAGGATCGAGGCGGCGCCTTCGGGAGATATGACCGAATAGATCGAGTGCTCCAGCATGTAGACGAGATTGGCCGTCGCGATGGCGATGGCCCCGCCTGATCCTCCCTCGCCGATGATGACGGAGATGTTCGGCACCTTCAGGCTGAGGCACTTCGAGGTGGAGCGCGCGATTGCCTCGGCTTGGCCGCGTTCCTCGGCGCCGATGCCCGGATACGCCCCTGCCGTGTCGACGAGGCTCACCACACGGATGCCGAAACGGTCGGCAAGATCCATGATGCGCACGGCCTTGCGGTAACCTTCCGGCCTCGCCATGCCGAAATTGTGCTTCAGCCGGCTTTGCGTGTCGTTCCCCTTCTCCTGGCCGATAATGGCGATGGGCTCGCCCCTGAAGCGGGCGAAGCCCGCCACCACCGCCTGGTCCTCGCCGAAGGCGCGGTCGCCGGCTAGAGGCGTGAAGTCGGTGAAGAGCGCCCGCACATAGTCCATGCAGTGCGGCCGGTCCGGATGGCGGGCGACCTGCGCCTTCTGCCATGGCGTCAACGCCCTGTAGAGTTCCCTGAGCGCGTCCTTGGACCGCCGCTCGAGCCGCGCGATCTCCTCCCCGACATCGACGGCCTCGCCGCTTTCGGAAAGCTTCTTCAGTTCGAGGATCTTGCCTTCGAGGTCAGCGACCGGCTTTTCGAAATCGAGATAGTTGTACATTCACCCGCCAAATCGAACACGAGACACTGCGGTTTTGAGCATTCAAAGGCGGCAGGCGCGCCGCGGAAATGTGGTCTCACATAGCGGGCACGGCGCTAGTCGGCAAGCGGATGGTGCTTTTGCACCAGCTCATGGAGCCGCTTTTCGAGGACATGGGTGTAGATTTGCGTGGTCGATATGTCCGCATGACCGAGGAGCTGCTGCACCGCGCGCAGATCGGCGCCGTTCTGCAGGAGATGACTGGCGAAGGCATGACGAAGCACATGCGGCGAGATCTTGGCGGTGGAGATGCCCGCCCTCGCCGCCAGCCCCTTCAACTCGCGCGCAAAGACCTGGCGGGAAAGATAGCCGGTCTCGGAAGCAGCGGGAAAAAGCCAGGTACTTTCCGCAAGCGCCGGATGCCGCGCCCGCTCCTTGACCCAGAGCGCCACCGCCTCGCGCGCCTTGGCCGACAGCGGGACCATCCGCTCCTTCGCTCCCTTGCCGCGCACGGTGAAGAAACGCTCGTCCCTCAGTGCCACCCGCAAGGGCAGGCTCACGAGTTCGGAAACGCGCAGGCCCGACGCATAGAGCATTTCGAGCAGCGTGGAGAGGCGCTGGGCGGCCATTCGCTCGGGCGTGCCGTCCGGAGCTTCGCGCGCTTCGATCGCTGCCCGGTCGAGCAGCGCCTGCATCTCCGCCTCGCTCAGCGTCTTGGGCAGGGGCCTGCGTCTTTTCGGGCTGTCGAGCACGCCGGTCGGGTCGTCGCCGCGCATGCCTTCGGCGTAGAGGAACTTGAAGAATTGCCGCAGGGAGGAGAGCTTTCGCGCCTGGGTGGTGGCCGCGAAGCCGCGGGAGGTCATGTCCGACAGATATTTGCGTATGCCCGCCGCGCTCGCATTGGCCAGCCCCTTTTCGGCTGCGCTTAAAAAGGCGTCGGCGTCTTCGAGGTCGCGGCGATAGGAGGAAAGCGTGTTGTCGCTTGCCCCGCGCTCGGCCGCCATCATTTCCAGAAATGCCTCGATCTTCGCGCCGCTGGCCATCCACCGCACCCGTCCTTGCTCGCCGCCGGCCACGGCTCGATGTGCGGCCTAGCCCAACTGCCGCGCGGCAGCATTTGCCGCAATCTATGGTGCAATGGCTAATCGGTGATGAAGAAGGACCAGGCTGCCACTCGCCCGTCCGGAGCTACCTTGACGGCAAAATGAAAAAAAGGACCTGCGGCGGCAAAAAAGGGGCAGGTCAGCATGACCGAGCCGCAGCCACGGCCTCGAGCTTCACCGCTCAGAAGCTGTCAGCGCGGCGCCAGTCGCTCCGGCGGAATGGGGACCGTCATCTCTACTCGGTTCGGCTCGACGAACGTGGCGAGCGCCCACATGGCTGCGTAGGCGAGGCCCACGAGGATCGCGATTGTCGTCAAAAGCCGAAAGAGCGTCGGCATCAAGCCACCAGCCGGATTGAAGTGCGCCGCTTATGTCGCGCCGCATCCGGCAATGCAAGCTGGCCCGCTTTCGTTCCAGCCGCTTGACGCGTCTGGCTTTTCGTGTCGAAACCTGTCGCATGATGTCGGTCGACAAGATCACCAACACTTCGACGTCCCAGGCTCTGGTGGAGCGGCTTGGGCGGCGCAGCATCGTCTTTGTCGGCCTGATGGGTGCCGGAAAGACGGTGATCGGCCGCAAGGTGGCGGCGATGCTCGGCCTGCGCTTCGCCGACAGCGATCACGAGATCGAGGCGGCCTCGCGCATGACCATTCCCGAGCTCTTCGCCAGCTATGGCGAGGACGAGTTCCGCGCCCTGGAATGCCGTGTCATCGCACGCCTTTTGAAGGAGGGGCCACAGGTGCTGTCCACCGGCGGCGGCGCCTTCATGAGCGAGGCGACCCGCGAGGCGATCGCGTGGCACGGCATCTCCGTCTGGCTCAAGGCGGATTTGGATACGCTGATGCACCGGGTATCGAAGCGCCAGAACCGCCCGCTCCTCAATACGGACGATCCGCGCGCGGTGATGCGCCGGCTGATGGACCTGCGTTATCCCGTCTACGGCGGAGCGGACATCACGGTGCGCACGCGGGACGAGCCGAAGGAGGTGATCGCCGGGGAGGTGGTCGAGGCCCTCTCCTCCTTCCTTAGGAAAGGCGCGTGATGCAGGCATCCCATGAACGCAGCGCGCGGAGCGTCCGCGTCGGCCTTGGCGATCGCGCCTACGAAATCCTGATCGGCTCAGGCCTTCTGGCCCGCGCCGGCGAGGAGATCGCCGCCCGGCTTCCGGGCAGCCGGGCCGCCGTCGTCACGGACGAGAATGTCGCCGCGGCGCACCTGCAGGCATTCGAGGCAAGCCTTGGCGTCGCCGGCATCGAGAGCGTCTCAATCCGGCTCGAGCCGGGCGAGCGCAGCAAGAGCTTTGCCGCCCTGCAGGAGACCGTCGACGCCATTCTCGCGGCGAGGCTCGAGAGGCGGGACGCGGTGGTCGCTCTCGGCGGCGGCGTGGTCGGCGACCTTGCCGGCTTTGCCGCCGGGGTCGTCCGTCGCGGCATGAACTTGGTGCAGGTGCCTACCTCCCTCCTCGCCCAGGTGGACTCCTCGGTGGGAGGGAAGACCGGGATCAACACGGAACGGGGCAAAAACCTGGTCGGCGTGTTCTATCAACCGAAGCTGGTGCTGGCCGACACGGACGCGCTCGACACATTGCCGCCGCGCGAGTTTCGCGCCGGCTATGCGGAAGTGGTCAAATACGGCCTCATCGACCGGCCACACTTTTTTGCATGGCTGGAGGAGAATTGGCGCGAGGTGTTTTCGGGCGGCGCGGCGCGGATCGAGGCGATCGCCGAATGCTGCCGCGCCAAGGCGGAGGTGGTGGAGCGTGACGAGCACGAGACAGGCGAACGCGCGCTGCTCAATCTGGGCCACACCTTTGGCCATGCGCTGGAGGCGGCTACCGGCTATGACAGCGCGCGGCTCGTCCACGGCGAGGCGGTCGCCGTCGGCATGGTCCTGGCGCACAGGTTTTCCGCGCGCATGAATCTCGCCAGCCCCGACGATGCCGGACGCGTCGAGGCGCATCTGCGCGAGGTGGGCCTACCGACGAGACCGGACCAGATTCCCGGAGGACTCCCTGGGGCGGAAAAGCTTCTCTCCTATATCGCCCAGGACAAGAAGGTCTCGCGGGGCGCGCTCACTTTCATCCTGACGCACGGTATTGGCCGATCCTTCATCGCCAGGGACGTGCCGGCCTCGGAAGTGCTCGCTTTCCTGCAACAGGAGGTTGAGGCGAGATGACAACGGAGATTCTGGTCACCGGCGGCATCATCCTCTGCCTGATCGTCCTCTCCTTCCTGTTCTCCGGCACCGAGACGGGGATGACCGCGGTTTCGCGGGCGAGGCTGCACACCCTCCAGCGAAGCGGCGAGAAGCGCGCCGCCCTTGTGCAGAATCTGATCACGCGGCGCGATCGTCTGGTCGGCGCGCTGCTGATCGGCAACAATCTCGTCAACATCCTTGCTTCCGCGCTCGCCACCAGCCTCCTCCTGACGATCTTCGGCGAAGCCGGCGTGATCTACGCCACCATCGCCATGACTGTGACGCTGGTGATCTTCTCGGAGATCCTGCCGAAGTCCTGGGCGCTCGCGCGGCCGGAGCAGTTCGCCCTCTTCGTCTCCCCCTTCGCGCGGTTCGCGGTGCTCGTGTTCGGGCCTCTCTCCTCTGCGGCCAATGCGATTGTGCGCGTGCTCCTTGCCATTTTCGGCATCAATCTGTCGCGGGACGCGCCGCTCCTGTCCGCCCATGAGGAACTGCGTGGCACCGTCGAGGTGCTGCATCGGGAAGGCGCCGTTATCAAGCAGGACCGCGACCGGGTCGGCGGACTGCTCGACCTGCACGAGCTCGAAGTCTCCGACATCATGATCCACCGCACCAATATGCGCTCGGTCAATGCGGACGACCCTGCGGAAACGGTGGTGAGCGAGATCCTGCGCAGCCCCTATACGCGCATCCCGATCTGGAAGGGCACGATCGAGAACATTGTCGGCGTGGTGCATATGAAGGACCTGCTGCGCGCGCTGCACGAAGTCGACAACGACCCGGCCCGCATCGACATCATGAAGATCGCCACAAAACCGTGGTTCGTGCCGGACACGACGAGCCTGCAGGACCAGCTCAACGCCTTCCTGCGGCGCAAGGCGCACATCGCCATCGTGGTGGACGAATATGGCGAGGTGGAGGGGCTGGTCACGCTGGAAGACATCATCGAGGAGATCGTCGGCGATATCTCCGACGAGCATGACGTGGAGGTGCAGGGGGTCAAACAGGAGGCGGACGGGTCCGTGGTGGTCGAGGGTTCCGTGCCGATCCGCGACCTGAACCGGGTGCTCGACTGGGACCTGCCGGACGACGAGGCGACCACCATAGCCGGCCTCGTCATCCACGAGACGCAGACGATTCCGGAGGAGAAGCAGGCCTTCACCTTCTTCGGCAAGCGCTTCATCGTCATGAAGCGCGAGAAGAACCGCATCACCCGCTTGCGCATCCGCCCGGCCGTCGAAGAGAAGCCGATGGTTGCGAAGGAGGGATAGGGTTCCCGGAGGTCTAGAGAGAACTGACCTCGCAGCCATGTGACCATGGCATTTGACCATGGTCACATCATAACCTATCTTGCAGAGAGGAGCAGCCATGGTCACCCACGTCTCGAAATCGCAGTTCAAGGCGAAAGCGCTTGAATATTTTCGCCAGGTAGAGGCAAGCGGAGAGCCGCTGATAGTGACGGACCACGGAAAGCCCACGCTCGAAATTCGCCCTGTTTCGGAAAAACCAAAGCACGACCCGTTCGAGCTTCTAAAGGGTTCGATTCTCCGGTACGAGCGCCCGTTCCACCCTGCCATTGATGAGGATGCGTGGGATGCTCTCAAGTGATTGTCATCGACACGCACGTCCTGCTTTGGTGGTTCGGCGGTGAAACGCAGAAGCTAAGCGCAAAAGCTAGGAAAGTGCTCGAGGCGGAGCGAAACGGAGGATCGATATTCGTCTCGTCGATTTCCGCGTGGGAAATTGCCACCCTTGCTGCCCACGGGCGGGTTACCTTCGCGACGGATGTGTCAACTTGGCTGAGGACCGCTTGTCTTCTAGAAGCCTTGACCTTCGTTCCTATCGACAATGAAATCGCAGTCCTGAGCACCCAGTTGGGCCCCGACTTTCACAAAGATCCCGCCGACAGGTTTATAGTCGCCACAAGCCAAAAGCTTGCCGCACCACTCGTCACGGCCGACAGCAAGATCCGGTCGTATCCCAGCCTCCGGACGATCTGGTAAACCTCACCACCGAGTCCTCTCGCCGGGCGCTGCCGGCTCGATCGCCAGTGCGTGCACGCCGCCCTTGAGTTCCTCCGTCAGCGCCTGATTGATGGCACGGTGGCGTTCCACGCGGCTGAGGCCCGAAAAGGCCTGCGACACGATACGCACGCGGAAATGCGTCTCGCCAGTACCGTCGAATTGTTCGTGGTGGCCGCCCGCCGTATGGTGATGGCCGGCATGGAGATGGCTCTCGTTGATGACCTCGAGCCGCTCGGGCGAGAAGGCCTGCCTGAGCCTCAATTCGATTGCGGATTTGATGGACAAGCACCCCTCCTGACACCATATAGGGGAAGCTCCCCGTCATGATCCAAGTCATGGCCTAGGTCCATCGCCAGCGAAATGTCAATTCTTGTTTCGCATGGGCGAAAGGCCATAATCTCTGCTGATTTGCTGTGTTCAGGACAGGCATGAAACTGAACTCGAAATATTTCGAGAAGATCCGCATCCGCCCCGACCGCCAGGCCGACGCCAAGACGGAGGCGCCGCGTTGCCAGTGGGACGGCTGCGGCGAGCCAGGCCTGCATCGCGCCCCGGTTGGGCGCCACAAGGAGGGCGAGTATTTCCGTTTCTGCTTCGAGCATGTGCGCGAATACAACAAGAATTACAACTACTTCTCTGGGCTGAAGGACACCGAGATCGCGCGCTTTCAGAAGGAGGCCCTGACCGGCCATCGCCCTACCTGGAAGATCGGATCGAGCGGCACGGGTCAGGCGGCGGCCGATTTTGCCCCTTATCGTTCGGGCCACGCCGCCTATTACCGCCGTCTCGGCGACCCGTTCAAT
Organism: Chelativorans sp.; assembly: GCF_031180965.1. GTDB lineage: Bacteria > Pseudomonadota > Alphaproteobacteria > Rhizobiales > Rhizobiaceae > Chelativorans. Next base: position 15,234 of record NZ_JAPSLH010000033.1, on the reverse strand, counting down.
CTCTTCGGCGGCGCCGAGGCGCGCGCCCGCGCGCCGGTAGAAAAGCGGCTGAAGCCCCTTGAGGCCAAGGCGTTGGAAACCCTTGGCCTGGCCGCAAATGCGACTGGCGCGGATATAAAGGCGCGCTATAAAACGCTGGTGAAGCGCCACCATCCGGATGCGAATGGCGGCGACAGGGGCTCCGAGGCTCGCCTGCGCGACGTCCTTCAGGCCTACCGGCTCCTCAAGCAGGCGGGTTTCTGTTAGCCCGGGTCTCTGCTAAGAGCCCACCGTTACGATGACGAGCGGCGCGGTCCCCGCGCGCGCTGGAGGTATGATGAACAAGATCGATCGCGATATCGCCAACCTGCCCGACACCACGGTCTCGGTGCGGGAGACTTTTGGGTTTGACGCCGACATGGTGGTGCCTGCCTATTCGGTGTCCGACCCGCACGTGCCCGATATCGATCCCGATTACATTTTCGACCGCCAGACCACGCTCGCGATCCTCGCAGGCTTTGCCTATAACCGGCGCGTGATGGTCTCGGGCTATCACGGCACCGGCAAGTCGACCCATATCGAGCAGGTGGCGGCGCGGCTCAACTGGCCCTGCGTGCGCATCAATCTCGACAGTCATGTGAGCCGGATCGACCTGGTCGGCAAGGACGCCATCGTCGTGAAGGAAGGCAAGCAGGTCACCGAGTTCCGCGATGGGATCCTGCCCTGGGCATATCAACACAATGTCGCGCTCGTCTTCGACGAATACGACGCGGGCCGTCCCGACGTCATGTTCGTCATCCAGCGCGTGCTTGAATCCTCGGGCCGCCTGACCCTGCTCGACCAGAGCCGGGTTATCCGGCCGCATCCCGCCTTCCGCATCTTCGCCACGGCCAACACCGTGGGTCTCGGCGACACGACCGGCCTTTACCACGGCACGCAGCAGATCAACCAGGCGCAGATGGACCGCTGGTCGATCGTCACGACGCTCAACTATCTGCCGCATGATGAGGAAGTCGCGATTGTCCAGGCCAAGGCCAAGCATTACCAGAACGAGAAGGGCCGCGAGATCGTCGGCCGCATGGTGCGCGTGGCGGATATGACGCGCTCAGCCTTCATGAATGGCGACCTGTCCACGGTGATGAGCCCCCGCACGGTGATCATGTGGGCGGAGAATGCCGAGATCTTCGGCGATGTGGGCTTTGCCTTCCGGCTCACCTTCCTCAACAAGTGTGACGAGTTGGAGCGCACGATGGTGGCCGAGTTCTACCAGCGGGCCTTCGGGGAAGAACTGCCGGAATCGGCGGCCAATGTGGTGCTGAGCTGAGGGGTATAAGGAGATGCAGTACCACGGCAGTTGTCATTGCGGGCAGGTGTCTTTCAACGTCGATATAGACCTTTCCAGCCCGATCACCTGCAATTGCTCCTATTGCTCGCGCCGTGGCAACATCCTCGCCTTCACACCGGCTGAAAAATTCCAGCTGGAGAAGGGGGAGGACAAGCTGACCGAGTACCGCTTCAATACCGGGAAGATCGAGCACCTTTTCTGCTCAGTTTGCGGCATGGAATCCTTCTCGCGCGGGTCCCTGCCGGATGGCACGAAGATGGTGGCGATCAATGTCCGCTGCCTCGAGGGCGTCGATCTCGACAGTTTGCAACCGAAGCAATTCGATGGCCGTTCGCGTTAGGGGCCAGGATCTAAAAAGTCGTTCTCGTGAGCCAGACGAACCGCAAGCCCGGACAGCCGCAGGAAGCGCCGCTTGACCCCTTCAAGCGCGCGGTGACCGGCTGTGTGCGCGCGATCGCCGGCGACAACGAGGTGGAGGTGTCCTTCTCGAAGGACAAGCCGGCGCTGACCGGTAAGCGCGTCCGCCTGCCGGATCTCCCCAAAAAGGCTTCCGCCGAAGCGCTGCGCATTACCCGCGGACTGGGCGATTCGATGGCCTTGCGCCATGCCTGCCACGACGCGCGCGTGCACAATAGGCTTGCGCCGCAGGGGAAGCAGGCCCGTGCCATCTTCGATGCCGTCGAGCAGGCGCGGGTGGAGGCTATCGGCGCGCGCTCCATGAAGGGCGTCTCGGACAATCTGGCCGCCATGCTGGAAGACAAGTTCGCGCGCGCCAATCTGGCCGATGTGCGCGACCGGGCCGACGCGCCCCTGGAGGAGGCGGTCGCGCTGATGGTGCGCGAGAAGCTGACCGGCCGCGCCGCGCCGAAGAGCGGCCAGCGGATGGTCGACCTATGGCGCGACTGGATCGAGGAGAAGGCGGGTACCGATATCGACGCCTTGCTGCCCCGCATCAACGATCAGGACGCTTTCGCTCGCGCCGTGCGCGATCTCCTTGGCTCCATGGACATGGGCGAGGATCTCGCCGAGGACACCGAGCCCGAGGACAGCGACGAGGAGAACGATCAGCCGCAGGGCGAGGATTCCTCGGAAGAAGGCGGCGAGGACCAGTCCGAGGGCGAGCGGGCGCAGGCCGAGGAGGCCGACGCTTCCAGCGACGACAATGAGGCCGGCGAGAGCGAAGCCGCCGCCACGACGGCCGAGGACACGACGGAACAGGAAGACATCGACGCCGAGACTCCCGGCGAGGCGCGTCGGCCTGAAAGCCCCTTCGACCAGGCCGCCAATGCCATAGACTACCGTGTCTTCACCACCGAGTTCGACGAGGTGGTTGGGGCGGAGGACCTTTGCGACGACGAGGAGCTGGACCGGCTGCGCGCCTTCCTCGACAAGCAGCTTGCCAATCTGCAGGGGGTCGTCGGCCGCCTCGCCAATCGGCTGCAGCGACGCCTGATGGCGCAGCAGAACCGCTCCTGGGATTTCGACCTCGAGGAGGGCGTGTTGGACACCGCCCGCCTCCCCCGCCTCGTCATCGATCCGATGCAGCCGCTCTCCTTCAAGCAGGAGCGCGACACGAATTTCCGCGACACGGTGGTGACACTGCTAATCGACAATTCCGGCTCGATGCGCGGCCGCCCGATATCCGTCGCGGCTACCTGCGCCGATATCCTTGCACGCACGCTGGAGCGCTGCGGCGTTCGCGTGGAGATCCTGGGCTTCACGACCCGCGCCTGGAAGGGCGGCCAGGCACGCGAGAAGTGGCTGAAGGAAGGCAAGCCCGCCAATCCCGGCCGGCTCAATGACTTGCGCCACATCGTCTACAAGTCGGCGGATGCCCCCTGGCGCCGCGCTCGGCGCAATCTCGGCCTGATGATGCGCGAGGGGCTCCTGAAGGAGAATATCGACGGCGAGGCCCTGCTCTGGGCGCATCAGCGCCTCGTCGCCCGGCCCGAGCAGCGCAAGATCCTGATGATGATCTCGGACGGGGCGCCGGTCGACGACTCCACCCTGTCCGTCAACCCCGGCAACTATCTGGAGCGCCATTTGCGCGGCATCATCGAACTCGTCGAGACGCGCTCGCCGGTCGAGCTTCTCGCCATCGGCATTGGCCATGACGTGACGCGCTACTATCGCCGCGCCGTGACGATCGTCGACGCGGAGGAGCTTGCGGGTGCGATGACCGAGCAGCTCGCCTCGCTCTTCGAGGAGGAAGGGCTCCGGCGTGCTGGCCGGGCCGCGGGGCGCATGCGCCGTGGGGGCTGACCTAGCGCGGGCGCGCGTGCTCGTCCGCCTTGGCCTCATCCTCCTGACCGTTGGCTTGGCTTTCCTGCCGCAGGCGACAGCCCGTGACGCTCCGCTGCAGAATCTCTCCATCGACACGCGGCCCATCGCCAATTTCCGCATCGGCTCGAGTGAGAAGCGCTTCGGCCCCCTGGAATTCATCGGCGGGCTGGAGATGGTTTCGCGCGGGCGTGATTTCGGTGCCCTTTCCTCCTTTCGCTTCCTCACGTCCGACGGGCAATTCATCGGCGTCGCCGATACCGGCTTCTGGTTCTTCGGCAGGATTTCCCATGACGAGGATGGCCGTCCCTCAGGCGTTGCCGATTTCAAGATGAGCCCCATCCTCGACGGCGTGGGCAATACCGGCGAGAAATGGACCACGGATGCCGAGGCCATCGCCGTGCGCGGCGATCTCGTCGCCGTCGGCTTTGAGCGGCGGCATCGGATCGCCGAGTTTCGCCTGGAGCCGAATCAGATGGGCGCGCCGACGGGCAACCGTGACTTTCTCGTGCCTGCCCGTGAGCTGCGCACCAATCGCGGTTTCGAGACGATAGCCTTTGCGCCGGAAGACAGTCCGCTCGCCGGCGCCCTGGTGGCGGTGGCCGAGCGCAGCATCGACGAGAAGGGCGACGTCTTTGCCGCGGTGCTAGACGGGCCGCTGAAGGGCATCTTCACCGTCGCCCGCCGCGACGAGTTCGACATCACGGACGGCGCCTTCCTGCCCGATGGTGACCTGCTTCTCCTGGAACGCAGCTTTTCCATGTCGAGCGGGGTCGCGATGCGGCTGCGCCGCATCACGGCCGAGACCATCCGCCCCGACGGGGTGGCCGACGGCCCGGTGCTTTTTGCGGCCGATATGAGCTACCAGATCGACAATATGGAAGCCTTGGACGTCTGGCAGCGTCCCGACGGCGCGACCATGGTGTCGCTCATGTCCGACGACAACCATTCCATCCTGCAGCGGAACCTCTACCTGGAATTTCGCCTGGTGGAGGAGTGAACGCCCCCACCCTCCCCCTTGCGGGGAGGGTGGACCGGCACAGCCGGTGGGGGGTCGAAAGGCAGCGCTCCGTTACCCTAAGGCCGCCCAGCCTCCGCCGGCCTGAGGAAGGAGAGCAGCGCGCCATATGGGGCAAGCATGGCGAAGCCCATGAGAAGCTTCACGCAGAAGTCGCCGACGGCGAGCGATACCCAGAGCGGCACTTCGGAGCCGAAGCCCAGGAAAGGCATCGCGAAAGGAAGCGAACCATCCTCAAGCCCAAGGCCCGTGTCCAGGAAGGCGAAGGCGGCCGCGAAGGCGATCGTGAAGAACAGCACCGTATCGAGCACGGAGCCGAGCAGGGTCGAAAAGAGCGGCGGCCGCCACCAGGCTTGCCGGCGCAGGCGGTCGAACACGGCCACATCCAGCAGCTGCGCTGCCAGGAACGCAGTGCCCGAGGCGATTGCGATCCGCGGCGTTGCGAGCCAGACCGAAAGCACCACGGCGAAGACGAAGCCCACCAGCACCACGCGGCGCGCAATGGCCGGCCCGAAGCGGCGATTGGTGAGATCGGTTATGAGGAAGGCGGCCGGATAGGTGAAGGCGCCCCAGGTGAGGATCTCGCCGAGGCCCCAATGGTCCAAGGGGAACTGGACCAGGATATTGGATGCGATCACCGTGGCCGCCATTGCGGCCACGAAAGGCCAGACCGGAATGATGCGCGTCATTTTTTTATCCTGGGTGATGGAACCAGCGGGGGCGGGCAAAGCCGCCCCGAGGGCAAAAGGCTTACGCCTCGCTCTGTTCGGCGACCTTCTTGGCGATCTGCTTCTTCAAGAGGCGCGCGCGCTGCGAAAGCTCGTTGGACTTGGCCTTCAGCAGGAAGGCGTCGAGCCCGCCGCGATGCTCCACGGAGCGGAGCGCATTGGCCGATACACGCAGGCGGTAATTCTGGCCGAGGGCCTCGGACATCAGCGTGACGTCGCAGAGATTGGGGAGGAAGCGGCGCCGGGTCTTGTTGTTGGCGTGGCTCACATTGTTGCCGCTCATAACGGCCTTGCCGGTCAGTTCGCAAGCGCGGGACATTTTTTCTACCTTATCTTTCGGGCCATGGCCGATTACCGCACCATTGCTGCGGCGCGCGGACAGTTTGGCGGCCTCGTGGGAATTTGCCGTTCCCATAAAGGCAATCGCTTGCAAGGTCAAGCTTTGCCTCCCGGAGAGCCGGAAAGCCGCCGCTTCACATATTCGCCCCAATGCCGGCGTTGCCTGAACGAGGAGGGGAACGGTCTGAAGCTGAGGAGAATTTCGTGACCACTTTCCCCCGACGCGTCCTCCTCGCCGCAATACTGGCCCTATCCTCGGCACATGCCGCCGCGGCGGAAACCTATCGCGCCCGCTACGACGCTTCCCTCCTCGGCCTCCCTGTGGGGCGCGCCTTCTTCGAGACCCGCTTCGACGGGCAAGCCTTCGCTATTGCCGCCAGTTTCGCGAGCGCCGGCATCGCCCGCATTTTCGAGCGCACCGACGGCACGGTCGAGGTGAGCGGGACGATGGGAGAGGAGATGAGCCGGCCGGAGCTCTATGCACTCGAATACTCAGAGGGAAAGAAGCGCCAGGCGACGACCATCCGCTTTCGCGATGGCACCGTGACGGAGACCAGGAACGAGCCGCCACCGAAGAAGCGCGGGGAAGACTGGGTGCCCCTGGCGCCAGAGCATCTTACCGGCGTCGCCGACCCCATTTCCGCCTTGCTCCTGCCGGTCTCGACCGACGCGGAGGTCTGCAACCGCACGGTCCGCATTTATGACGGGGAAATCCGTGCCGATATCGTGCTTCAGCCTGCCCCGGAGGAAAGCTTCCGCAGCGCCGCCGTCACCTGCCGCGCCCGCTTCGTCCCCGTCTCCGGCTATCGCAAGACGCGATCCTCGATCATCTTCCTGCGCGACCGGGCACGCATCTTTGTTGGCTTTGCGCCGGTTGCCGGCCGCAATCTCTATTCGCCCGTCGAGGCTACCATTGCCACCAAGGTCGGAACGGTGCACATCAGGGCGCGTCCAATGTGAGTCCGGCGGAGGGAGAGGATGGCGCGCGCCACATTGATCGGCTTTTCGGCTGTTGCCATGTGGGCGCTTCTGGCGCTCATGACCGCCGCGTCGGGACAGGTGCCGCCTTTCCAGCTCTCCGCCATCACCTTCGCCATCGGCACGGGAGTTGGCCTCGCCGCGCAGGCTGTTTCGCCTGCATTCCGCAAGAGCGAAAAGGTCCCGCCCGTCGTTTGGCTGATCGGCGTCGGCGGATTGTTCGGCTACCACTTCCTCTACTTCACCGCCCTGCGCAACGCCCCGGCCGTGGAGGCGAGCCTCATCGCCTATCTGTGGCCGCTGCTGATCGTGCTCGGCTCCGCGCTGATGCCGGGCGAGCGCCTCGGCTGGCATCATATCGCGGGGGCGTGCTTGGGCCTCCTCGGCACCTTCCTCATTATCACCAAGGGCGGCAGCTTCACCTTGGAGGGCCGCTATGCGCTGGGCTATGCGGCGGCAGGCGCCTGCGCGCTCTTCTGGTCCGGCTATTCGCTGCTCTCGCGCCGCTTCCAGGCCGTGCCCACCAGCACCGTCACGTGGTTCTGTGGCGCAACGGCGATCCTCTCCGCCCTCTGCCACCTGCTCCTGGAGCAGACCGTCTGGCCGGCCAACGGCGGCGAATGGCTCGCCGTGCTTGGCCTCGGCCTGCTGCCGGTCGGAGCTGCCTTCTACGCCTGGGACTACGGCGTGAAGCACGGAAACATCCAGGTGCTGGGCGCGGCGAGCTATGCTGCGCCGCTTCTGTCCACGCTGATCCTGATCGCGGCGGGCGGGGCGGAGCCGACGGCGACGACGCTCGCCGCCTGCCTTCTGATCACAGGCGGCGCGGCGCTCGCCGCCAAGAACATGATCTTTCGCCGTAATGCGGCAACCGCCGCGGACGCACGGGAGGACGGGGCAGCGGCATAGGCTGGATTCCTCTGCCGTCCTTTGCCTTAGAAAACGTCCTTCCGCTTGCGGATTTCGGCGAACACCTCCGCGTCGGACGCATTCTCCATGCCGAGATTGCGGCGGATCACCGGATCGTGCCAGCGCAGGAACGGGTTCGTCGCGAGCTCCTCGCCGATGGTGGTCGGCAGGGTGGGCTTTCCCTCGCGCCGCAAGGCCTCGATCTTCCGCGCCCGTTCCTTCAGCGCCGAATTCGTCGGATCGACCGAGAGCGCGAAGCGCGCATTGGACTCGGTGTATTCGTGCCCGCAATAGATTCTCGTTTCGAGCGGGAGCTCGGTCAGCTTGCGCAGGGATTCATACATCACCGGCGGCTTGGCTTCGAAAAGCCGCCCGCAGCCGAGCGCGAACAGCGTGTCGGCGGTAAAGGCGACCCCTGCATCAGCGAAATAATAGCTGACATGGCCGGCCGTATGCCCCGGCGTTTCGATGACCCGCGCCTCCTGCCGGCCGACGCGGACGACGTCGCCTTCCCTCACCTGCCGGTCGATCCCCGGGATCTTTTCGGCCTCCTTTGCCGGCCCGACGATGGTGAGCCCGAACCGTTCCTTCAGCGCCAGATTGGCTTCCACATGGTCGGCGTGGTGATGGGTGATGAGGAGGAGCGAGGGCTTCCATCCGGTACGCTCGATCGCCTCGAGGATAGGCCGCTCCTCCGGCGCGTCGATGAGCGCAGCGATGCCGCTCTCGGTATCGCGGGCAAGCACGCCGAAATTGTCACTGCGGCACATGAACTGTTCGATTTCGAGCGTCATCGTCACCTCCATTTTGAGCCAGACATAGAGTTTCACCTGCTCTTTGTCATCCGCGCGAAAGGAGTTCCTTGCGGGGACCCGGCGCGATGCTTACCCTCTCACCATGAATACCGATATCGTCGACCTGAGGACCTTTTACGCGACGCTGCTCGGCAAGCTCGCAGAGCGCTCGATCGCAACGGCCCTATCGTCGATCTGGATCAAGCTGCCGGACGAGCGGCTCGTCGGGCTCGGCTATGCCGTTCCCTGGCTGGACCGTTTCGGCGCCGACGCGGAACGGGTATTCGCCTTCATGCCGGCCCGCCAGGGCGCTGTCCGCTGGCCAACCGGGCGGCCTTCGGCCACGGTGCTGGTCTTCGAGGAAGAATTGCCGCTCGCCGATTCCGCCATCGACCGGGTGCTTGTCGTGCATGCGCTGGAGCATGCGGAAAACCCTCGCCAGATGCTGCTCGAACTTTGGCGGGTGCTGGCGCCGGGCGGGCGTATCGTCCTCGTCGTCCCCAACAGGCGGGGGATCTGGGCGCGTTTCGAGCACACGCCTTTTGGAACGGGCCGTCCCTATTCGCGCTCTCAACTGGTGGAGCTGCTGCGCGAGACGAATTTCACGCCCGGCGCCTGGGCCGACACGCTGCATTTCCCGCCGGCGCGGCGGCGCTGGGTCATGCGGCTGCACCAGGTGCTCGAGCGCGCCGGCCAGCGCTTCTGGCCGCTTTTTGCGGGCGTCCTGGTGGTGGAAGCGGAAAAACGGCTCTACCAGGGCGTCCCAGCGAAGGCGCGGCGGGCCAAGCGCGTTCTGGTCCCCGTGCTGAGCCCGCAAGGTGCGACGCGGATCGGCGGGAGCGCTGCGGCCAATATGAGCAGAGACGGAGGGTAGCATGTGGCGCGACCGGCGGATTCTTGATCTTTTCGGGATCGAGTTGCCCATCCTCCTGGCGCCAATGGCGGGCTGTGGCGGTTCGGACCTTGCGATTGCGGTCGCCGAGGCGGGAGGACTGGGCTCCCTCCCCTGCGCGATGTTGTCGCCGGACCAGATCCGCGCTGAGCTGGGCATCATCCGCCAGCGGACCGACGGTCCCGTCAATCTCAACTTCTTCTGCCACCGGCAGCCTGATCCCGACCCTGCCCGTGAGGCACAGTGGCGCAGGCGGCTGGCACATTACTATGCCGAATTCGGCCTCGATCCCGATGCCGTGCCGCCGGGCCCCGGCCGCAACCCGTTCAACGAGGAATCCTGCGCTATCGTCGAGGAGTACCGCCCCGAAGTGGTGAGTTTCCATTTCGGTCTTCCGGACGAGCCGCTGCTTGAACGGGTGCGCGGCACCGGCGCGAAGATCATCGCTTCCGCCACAACAGTGGCCGAGGCGCGCTGGCTCGAGGAGCACGGCTGCGACGTCGTCATCGCCCAGGGAGCGGAAGCCGGCGGGCACCGGGGCATTTTCCTTGAGGACGATATTTCAACTCAGCCCGGCACCGTGGCGCTCGTGCCGCAGGTGGTGGATGCGGTCTCGATACCCGTGATCGCGACCGGCGGCATCTCCGATGCGCGCGGCGTGGCGGCGGCCTCCATGCTGGGTGCATCCGCGGTCCAGGTCGGCACGGCCTATCTGCAATCGCCGGAAGCCCTGAGCAGCCCGATCCATCGCGAGGCGCTTGCCAAAGCGCGCGACGACCGCACCGCGCTCACCAACCTTTTCACCGGCCGGCCGGCGCGCGGCCTATTGAACCGATTGATGCGCGAAGTGGGCCCGATCAGCGCCGATGCCCCGGCCTTTCCGCTCGCGACCGCCGCCCTGGCCCCGCTCCGCAAAGCGGCCGAAAGCGCCGGCTCCGGCGATTTCTCGCCGCTCTGGGCCGGGCAGGCGGCGGCGCTGGCAAGGCCCATGCCCGCAGGCGAACTGACGCGCAGGCTTGCCGAGGAGGCGCGGGGGCTTTTGTCCGGGAGCGCTATCGCCTGAGCAGGTGTCCCTAGCCGCCCTCGCGGACTATAGATCCCCGCCGATCTTGTTCAGGTCGTAAGCCGTGGTCTGGTAGACCTGATTGATCCAGTTGCCGAAAAGCAGGTGAGCGTGCGAGCGCCAGCGGTTGAGCGGCGGGCGCGCCGGATCGTCCTCAGGATAATATTCGTGCGGGATATCGACCGGCACGCCTGCGGCTACATCACGGTCATACTCTTCCTTAAGCGATGTGGAGTCGTATTCGATGTGGTTGAGCATGTAGAGCCGATTGCCGATCTTTTCGGCGAGGAGACAGGGGCCAGTCGTCTCCGAGTCCATGAGGATCTCCAAGCCCGAGCCGGGCGGGATGTCATTGTCGCGCACCTCGGTCCAGCGCGAGACGGGAATGGCGAAATCGTCCGAAAAGCCGGCGAGATATGGCGAGGCGGGGGCATTGTTGCGGTGGCGGAAGACACCGAAAGCCTTCTTCTGCAGCCGGTGTTTGGGGATTCGGTGGAAATGCCAGAGGGCGGCCATCGCGCCCCAGCAGATGAAGAAGGGGGAGTGAACGTTCGATCTCGTCCAATCGAGGATGCGCGTCAGTTCCTCCCAATAGGTGACCTCCTCATAGGGTAGAAGCTCCACCGGCGCACCGGTGATGATGAAGCCGTCGAACTTGCGGTCAGCCACCTCCTCCCAGGTCTGGTAGAAGGTGATGAGATGATCCTCGGGCGTATTCTTGGCCCTGTGATTGCCGACGCGCACCAGCGTCAGCTCCACCTGAAGGGGCGTCGCGCCGATCAGCCGGGCGAATTGCGTCTCCGTGCGGATCTTGTTGGGCATGAGGTTCAGCAGCCCGATCTGCAGCGGCCGGATGTCCTGACGCAATGCCGTCCGCTCGTCCATGACGGACACGCCCTCGCGCACGAGCACGTCGCGGGCGGGGAGCTGGTCGGGAATCTTGATCGGCATTGCACAAGGCTCCAAAACAAAAAGACCGGCGGCGAAAATCGCGGCCGGTCCCAACGGGACTTCACTCATCGGCCATTTTAGCGACTTGTTTTACGTGGCTGCAAGCCGACCGGCCAAATCACCACGGACTGCGCGTATTTAAGACCGGCAACCCTTTGCGTCAATGGAGTTGATGGGCTAAGCAGGCGCCTTCGATGAATGGAATGCCTGGATGACTTCGCCCGACCGCCCGCAGCCCAAACCCGGCGTCATGGATATCGCCGCCTATGTCCCCGGCCGCGAAAGCGCGCCCGGCGTGGCGAAGGTGTGGAAGCTTTCCTCCAACGAGACGCCGCTCGGCCCTTCGCCCGCGGCTCTGGAGGCGGTCAGGGAGGCAAGCTCCCATCTCGACCGGTACCCGGACGGTTCCGCCACCAAGCTGCGCGATGCGATCGCCGAGGCGCATGGTCTGAACCCCGCCAATATCCTTTGCTCCAACGGCTCCGACGAACTCCTCGGGCTTCTGTCCCAGACTTATCTGAAGCCGGGCGATGAAGGGATTTTCACCGAGCACGGGTTCCTCGTCTACAAGATCCAGATCCTCGCCGCCGGCGGGATTCCGGTCGTGGCGAAGGAGAAGGACGAGCGCGCGGACGTCGACGCCATGCTCGCGGCGGTGACCGAGCGCACGAAGATCGTCTTCCTTGCCAATCCAAACAACCCCACCGGCACCTACCTGCCGGTCGACGAGGTGAAGCGCCTGCGCGCCGGCCTGCCAAGGCACGTGCTGCTGGTGCTTGACGCCGCCTATGCCGAATATGTGCGCCGCAACGACTACGAGGCCGGTATCGAGCTTGTCTCCTCCAGCGACAATGTCGTGATGACGCGCACCTTCTCGAAGATCTATGGCCTGGCCGGCCTGCGTATCGGCTGGATGTATGCCCCCGCCCATGTGGTGGATGCGGTGAACCGTGTGCGCGGACCCTTCAACGTCAATGCGCTCGCCATCGAGGCGGGCGCGGCGGCCATCCGCGACAGGGCGCATGTGGAACGGGCCGTCGACTTCAACGAGACGTGGCGGGCATGGCTGGAAGAGGAACTCACCGGACTCGGCCTGCGGGTGACGCCGAGTATCGGCAATTTCCTGCTGATCCATTTTCCGGAGAACGGCGGGAAAACCGCAGCGGACGCTGACGCTTTCCTGACGGCGCGCGGCTATGTCCTGCGTGGGGTGAAGGGCTACGGCTTCCCGAACGCGCTCCGGCTCACCGTCGGGCCGGAGGAAGCCAATCGCGGCGTGGTCTCAGCACTCGCCGAATTCCTGGGCAGGTGAGACGTGGCCGATCCGCTCTTTGAACGCGTAGCCCTTATCGGCATCGGCCTGATCGGCTCGTCGATAGCGCGCGTCATCCGGCGCGAGGGACTGGCGAGGACCGTCGCCATCGCGACCCGGCGGCCCGAGACGCTGGCGCGAGCGCGCGAACTTCGCCTGGGCGATGACTATTTCAGCTCCGCCGCCGACGCGGTGACGGATGCCGATCTCGTCATCGTTTCCGTGCCGGTCGGCGCGTCGGGCAGCGTCGCGGCGGAGATCGCCGCCAGCCTGAAGCCGGGAGCGATCGTCACCGATGTCGGATCGACAAAGCAGTCGGTCATCCAGCAGATGGAGCCCGAGCTTCCAAAGACCGTGCATTTCATCCCCGGCCATCCCATTGCCGGCACGGAGCATTCAGGCCCGGATGCCGGCTTCGCCGAGCTCTTCGAGGGGCGCTGGTGCATCCTGACGCCGCTGCCCGGGACGGATCAGGAGGCGGTTGCCCGTCTTACCCGTTTTTGGGAACGCTGCGGCTCGCGCGTCGATACCATGGACCCCGAGCATCACGACATGGTGCTCGCCATCGTCTCGCATCTGCCGCACATCATCGCCTACAACATCGTCGGGACGGCGGATGATCTGGAGACGGTGACGAAGTCGGAAGTGATCAAATATTCAGCCTCCGGCTTCCGGGATTTCACGCGCCTTGCCGCCTCGGACCCGACCATGTGGCGCGATGTATGCCTGCACAACAAGGACGCAATCCTGGAAATGCTGGCGCGCTTTTCGGAGGACTTGTCGGCACTGCAGAGGGCGATCCGCTGGGGCGATGGCGAGAAGCTGTTCGACCTTTTCACCCGCACGCGCGCTGTGCGCCGCTCCATCATCGAGGCGGGCCAGGAGGTGGATGCGCCCGATTTCGGCCGTCAGGTGGTCGCGCACCCGCCGAAAGAAGACGCCTGAGGCCTTTCAGGCGCTCTATAATGCCGGGACAGCCCCGAGCGGGATAAAGCCGAGAAAAGCTTGGCCCTTGACGATCCGGATCTGGAGCGGCGCGTTGCCGAGGCCGCCGACGATGCCGGACACGCCCATAATCTGCTCGCGATTGTCGGGAAAGATCTGCGCCATGAGTTGCAGGACGGCGGCGGGGTCATCCACCTTCACGGAAAGTTCGGCATCGACGAGCCCGTTATCGTCCACGGCCACCGGGCCGGAGAGCGTGAGCGCCGCCTGCTCACCGACAACACCCACCACCATCTCCTCGATCCGGGCGGACTGGCCGCGCAGGCTTTCGGGCCTGCTGGCGATCAGCGCCACCCCGTCGAGAACCAGCACGCGCGCCCGGCCTTCCAGCGGAGGAAGATCCGGCGCGACCTCGTCGCCTATGCCAAGCCCGGCGAAGCTGAGCGCCGTCTCCAGGTCCGCCTCTAACCGGCGGGCATGGATCTGCAGGTCTTCGACCGTGGCGAGCGGCGCTTCCTCCTGCCCCTGTGCCGAAATCACGATCGCCTTCCCTTCGACGGACATGCGCTCCGGCAGCGGCCGGGCGAGCCGGGTGCTGGCGCGCAGGCTTTCCCACTGCGCCTGCAGCGGAACCGTGTGGGGAAGCATGAGCGAGGCCGGTCCGGAAAGCTCGCCGAGGATCCGGAAGGGCTGGTAGACATTGGCGGTCGAGCGCAGCTCGCCGGCGCGTACGGACACGCCCTCGCGGACATCCTCGTAGAAGACGCTCTTGCAGAACAACCCTATGCGGAACGGAAAGCCCCTCGCCTGCGGCTCCTCGCAGAACGCGCGCACGCCGCCGCCATTGACACTCGCCATTGCGGCGGCCGCGCGGTTCTCGAGCTCGCGGGCGAGATAGAACCAGGCGGCGCTATAGGCGCCGACAAGCAGGATTACCAGCACACCCAGCCACAGGATGCGGCGAAAGAAGCGCGAGCCTGCCCTTGACGCCATGCCATCCCTCCCGCTAGCGAATCAGCCCGCCCAAGGCCGGGCATCGGCACAAGTCAGGTGGAAATGGACAATTTTTGGGTCTTTGGCTACGGCTCCCTGATGTGGCGGCCCGGTTTCGCGCATGTGGAAACGCGCAAGGCGCGGCTCTTCGGCTACCGCCGCGCGCTGTGCATCCATTCCCATGTGCATCGCGGCACGCCCGACCGGCCCGGGCTCGTGCTGGGCCTCGACCGCGGCGGCTCGTGCCTGGGCCTTGCCTTCTCAGTTCCAGGCGAACTCGCGGAAGAGGTGATCGCCTATCTGCGCGAACGCGAGCTGGTGACGAATGTCTATCTCGAACGGCGCCTTCCGGTCCGCCTCGAAGGCGGGCCTGTGGTCGAGGCGCTGACCTATGTTGTCGACCGGACGCATGCGCAATATGCCGGCCGGCTGGATGTCGAGCATGCCGCCCAGAGGGTTTCCGGGGCGGTGGGCCGATCCGGCCGCAACGAGGACTATGTAATCAACACGGTCGCGCATCTGAAGGCGCTCGGCATTCGCGACCACTGGCTGGAAGCGGTCGCGGCAAGGCTCGCTGAACCCGCCGGCAGCCTATAGGGGCTGCTTTTCCCCGCCCGCGAGCTTTCCGTCGAGGCTTTCCGGCCGCCCGACGCCTTGTCTCAGCTGGTCTATCCTTGCAATGGCCGTCGGCGGCAGAGGCGGCGGGTT
>NZ_JAPSLH010000032.1:33743-44190 GCF_031180965.1 Chelativorans sp. | reverse complement strand
CCTCGCTGGCGTCAACGGATCAACGCAAGCTTGAAACGAATGCCTGAGACGGCAGAACGGCTTTCGGCCTTGGCTTGACACACTGGCGCTGCCCTCCCCGATCGCGGTGCCGTGGAGCGGCAGCTGAAGCCTATCCCCGCATGCGCGGGGGGACCGCGTAGACGCTTGCGATCCCGACGGCGCATGAATGATGGCGCTCGCCCAACGCGCTGGGAACGACTCGCGGCCGAACTTCTGGATGAAATTAGGTCTGTGCACGACCACGGCTACCCGGCACGCCGCGCAAAGAATAGGCGGCCAGTTCGGATACCTGCTGCGCAACTACGCCGCGCGCGCCAGGGGTCGGATCGCCCGTCCTTGGCTGTCAAAGAGGTGCAGGTGTTCCCGCGCGATCTCCAGCCCCACTTCCCCGCCGGCCTCCGGCATGTTCTGGCCGTTGTGGACCACCAGCGCCGTCTTGCCACCATTGATTGCCACGTGAAGGAGTGTGGTGGCGCCGGTATATTCGCGCAGCGTCACGGTGCCCCGCAGCAGGCCTGATCCGGCTTCGACGACAGAGATGTGCTCGGGCCGCATGCCGATTCCCTCGGCGGGGCCGACGTCCAGCTCGCGGGCAGAAAGGCGACTTGCGACGGAAGCCGCGGGCAGCACGTTCATGCGCGGGCTGCCGATGAACTGCGCTACGAACAGATTGTCGGGCCGTTCATAGAGCTCGCGCGGCGAGCCAACCTGCTCGATCCTGCCTTCACGCAGCACCACGATCCTGTCGGCAAGAGTCATCGCCTCGATCTGGTCATGCGTGACATAGATCATGGTGTTGCCGAGGCGCTTGTGGAGCGCCGCGATTTCCGAGCGCATGTGGACCCGCAGCTCAGCGTCGTGGTTGGAGAGCGGCTCGTCGAAGAGGAAGACCTGCGGATTGCCGACGATGGCGCGGCCGATCGCCACTCTCTGACGTTGTCCGCCCGAGAGCTCACGCGGGTATCGGCCGAGGAGCGCCTCGAGCTTCAAAGACGCTGCAGCATCCTGCACGCGCCGCTCCCGCTCCTCGACAGGCACTTTGCGGACCTTCAGGCCAAAGGCCATGTTCTCCTTGACCGTCAGGTGCGGATAGAGCGCATAGGACTGGAAGACCATGGCGACGCCACGCTGCGCCGCCTGCACCTCGTTGACCAGGCGGTCGCCGATATAAAGCTCGCCCGCGGTGATATCTTCCAGGCCCGCGATCATCCGAAGCAGCGTCGACTTTCCGCAGCCGGACGGCCCGACAAAGACGACGAACTCCCCATCGTGGACCTGGAGGTCCACGCCCTTGATCACCTCGGTGGAGCCAAAGCTTTTCTTGAGATTGCGCAGTGTCAGGCTGGTCATGTTTTACCCCTTAACCCCCGAAAGGGCGAAGCTCTCGATGATCTGCCGCTGCGCGATCAGATAGACGATCAGGATGGGCACCACCGCAAGACTCGTTGCCGCCAGTTGCAGATGCCAGAGCGGAAGACCATAGGAATCGGTGAAGTTGCTGAGCGCGAGCGGCAGCGTGAATTTCTCCAGCGAGCTGATGAAGACCAGCGGCTCGAGGAAGAGATTCCAGGAGAAGAGGAAGGTGATGATGGAGACGGCGGCGAGCGCCGGCCGGGACATGGGGAGCGCAATGCGCCACCAGATGCCCAGACGCGACAGCCCGTCCATCCGGCCGGCCTCCTCCAGCTCCTTGGGGATGGCGAGGAAATACTGCCGCATCAGGAAGGTGGCCATGACGCCATGCGACCCGAAGACCGGCAGCAGGATCAGCGGGGCGTGCGTGTCCATCAGCCCCATAGAGCGGATGAGGAAGAAATTCGGGATGATTGTCACTTCCTCCGGCACCATGAGGGCGGAGAGGAGAAAGAGCATCAGAAGCCCCGCCCCGGCAAAGCGCATGCGGGCGAGCGCATAGCCCGCCAGCGAAGAGATGACCAGCGTCAGCCCGGTGACCGCGAGCGCAATGTAGATCGAGTTGAAATATTGCCGCGCGAAGGGCTGATACTCGAAAAGCTCGAGATAGTTCTGCCACCGCCATACCCGCGGGATGAGCGATGGCTGGCCGAAGATCTCCGTCGCGCTCTTGAAGCCGGACGAGACCATCCAGAGGAACGGGAAGACAAAAGGCACCGCCACCACCGACAGTGCGATGATGAGGCAGACGTGCGAGACGAGCCGGGTGTGGCGGGTGGTCAGCGTCATCGCATGTCCTTTCGCCTGAGCGTCATCTGGATCACGGTGAGGACAAGCACGATGACGAACATGATCATGGCAAGCGCGGAGGCGTAGCCCACATTGAAGAACTTAAAGCCCTGCTCGTAGATGTAGAAGGCGAGCACCAGCGTCCCGTTCTCGGGTCCGCCGCCGGTCATCAGGTAGATGTGGTCGAACACCTTGAAGGAGCCGATCATCGTGATGACGAAGATCACCAGCGTCGTGGGCGCAAGCAGCGGCCAGATCACCATGCGGAAGATCTGCCAGTTCGATGCGCCCTCGAGTCTAGCCGCCGCCTCATAATCGCGCGGGATCGCCTGCAGGGCGGCGATGTAGAGGATCATGTTGAGCCCCACCATCTTGATGACGCGGGTGACGATGACGGCGACCATCGCCCAGTCGGGTTCGCGCAGCCAGTTGGGCCCGCCGATGCCGACGATGGCGAGGAGCTGGTTGACCGCGCCCCCTTCGCCCTGCAGCAGGAACCGCCAGACAATGGCCCAGGCGACGGCGGAGGTCACCACGGGCGCGAAAAAGACCGTGCGGAAAAAGACGACGCCGCGGAAGGGCCGCGACAGAGCGAGCGCCAGGGTCAGCGCAAGCGACATGTTGAGCGGCACGAGACCGATGGCGAAGACGAAGGAGTTACGCAGGACGTGCCAGAAGTCGGGATTCTGCGACAGCGCGTCCACATAGTTCTTCACGCCGACGAAGGTGGCCTCCTGGGTGAGCAGGTTCCACTCCGTCAAGCTGAAATAGACGACCGCAACGAGCGGCCCCAGGAAGAACAGGAGAAAGCCGGCGACCGTCGGGCTGACGAAAAGCCACGCCTCGATTGCCTCCCGCCGCCGGAGAGTGAGCCTCGGCGCACGCCAGGTGCGCGCCGAGGTCTTATCGGTAAGGGTATCCGCCATTGGCCGGCGATTACAGCAGCGGCTCGATGGCCGCGCAGACGCCGTCGAGCGCCTGTTTGACGTCAGCGTCAGCCTTCCAGAGAGCGTCTACCCGGGGCGCCATGGCGGCGAGGATCTGCGGGCTCTTCTCGTGGCTGGGCAGCACCTTGCCCTTTTCGATGGCGTCGCTGACATGGGCCATCTGCTCCGGCGGGATGATCGCGTTCGCCGAGGTGAAGGCCTCGCTTTCGAGCACCGATTTGCGCGCCGGCGGGAAGAACTGCGCCATCTTGGCGACGTTCTCCTTGTTGGTCATGTGCGCGACGAACTCGGCGGCGAGCTCTTTCTGCTCGCCCCGCTCGAAGACGACGATTGCCGCCTGGCCGATCACGGGCGACTCGCCCGCGGGTCCCGAGGGAAGCGGCGCGATGCCCCATTCGAAGCCTGCTTCCGGCATCTTGGAGGCGCGCGAGATCTGGTTCATGGTCATGGCGGAGGAGCCGGAGAAATAGTCGCCCTGCTCGCCGGGCGGCACGATGGACTTGTCCTTGAAGACCATATCGTGAAGCTGCTGGACGGCCTGCACCGCCTCCGGCTTGTCGAAACCGCACTCGCCATTAGCCCACACATCGCCGCCATAGGCGCGGATCGGCGGCATCAGCGCGTGCATGATGCGGGATTCATAGCCCTGCCCATCCTTGAACTCGAAGCCCCACTTGCCGGTCTTCTCCTTGATCGTGCGGGCGACCTCCTGGAATGTGTCCATGTTCCATTTCCCGCTGGCTGCGAGTTGCAGCGGATCTTCGAGGCCTGCCTCATCGAACAGCGTCTTGTTGTAGAAGATCATGAAGGGTGAGGTGGAGAAGGGGACGCCGTAGACAGCCTCCCCGTCGGTCCAGAGACCCAGCGCCGGTTGCGAATAATCGGCGAAGTCGTAGCCTTCCGCCTCGCGCAGGGTTGGGCCGAGGTCCATCAGCACGCCGGCGGCCGCGAAAGTCGGCGCCGCATCCTCCATCATCCAACCCAGATCCGGCGGGTTTCCGCCCGCGAGCTGGAAGGTGAGCTTCTGCGTGTAATCGGCCGCGGGGATGGTTTCGAAGCGGACCGTCACGTCGGGGTGCGTCACCTTGAAGCTTTCGGCGATCTCGTTGAGCATCCTCAGATGCGCCTCGCCGCCGGTCCAAACGGTGAAGCGCAGCTCTTCGGCAAGAACTGGAGCCGACATCGCCGCAAGCGACAGGATCGTCGAGGCGGCCAGGATTTTCCTTCGCAGATTCATAAGATGTCCTCCCTTTTCGTTTCAGCTGTTGTGGGTGCGTCGCCGATCGACCAACCGCCGTCGACGGGAATGTCGGCGCCGGTGATGTAGCCCCCGGCATCACTGCAAAGGAGCAGCACCGGGCCGACGCAATCCCCCGGCCGGCCGGCGCGGCCGACCGGGATCTTTGCCTCTACGGCACGCCGGAATGAGGCATCTGCGTAGAGATGGGCGTTGCGCTCGGTCTCGATGGCGCCGGGCGAAACCACATTCATCGTCACGCCAGTTCCTGCCACCTCCCGCGCCAGCGCTCGGACAGCGGTGAGCTGGGCGGATTTCAACGCGGCATAGACCACCGTTTCGGCCCGCGGTCTCCTGGCCAGAACGCTGCCGATCGCCACCACCCTGCCCCAGCCGCGCGCCGACATCTCCGGCACGAGCGCCTGGGCGAGAAGCAGGAGCGAGGTGAAATTGGCAGCAAGATGGGCTTCTATGTGGGCGACATCGATCTCTTTCCATGATCCGCGCCGCTCGATCGCGGCGTTGGCGATCAGGATGTCGATCGGGCCATGCCGCTCAACTATCGCCCTGGCGAGCGCTTCAGCCTCGCCTTTGGTAGTGAAGTCAGCCTCAACGATAGCGGCGGCGCGGCCCATCCCTTCGATTGCTGCGCAGACAGCGACGGCCCCGTCGCGGTCGTTGAAGTGATGGAGAACAATGTCGGCGCCGCTATCGGCCAGCGCGAGCGCGATGGTCCGGCCAATACCGGAGTTAGCTCCCGTGACCAGCGCCTTCCGGCCGGCAAGGGAAAAACGGCCGGCGCTCATCGTCTGCCGCCCCAGTTTTCCTGACCGCCGGCCACCTCGAAAGAGGCGATGTCCGCGGCCTCGTAATGCTTGACGATCGCCTTCTCGGCACCGTCCTCGTTGCCAGCGTCGATGACCAGGTAGATCGCCCGATGCCGCTCCACAGTGGCTGCCCAGTCGGCTTCGGTGCGGTTGCTGCGGCGGGAAAAGAGTTCGGAGACCTCGCGCTGGACCGACCGAAGCCCTTCCACCTGCACACGGATCATCGTGTTGCCTGTGGCAAGCGCAAGGCCGTGATGGAAGGCGATGTCCGCCTCCGTGAAGGCCTCGGGGTTGAGCAGCGCACGCTCCATATCGTCCACGGCCGCCTTCATCACCTTCAGCCCCTCGGGCGCGCGGCGGCGGGCGGCGAGCCGCGCAATTCCCGTCTCGACCACAAGGCGCATCTCGTTGGCCTCGCGCAGGCGCTGCAGGCTGGAGCGGATCGCAAAGCCGTAGAAACGCTCCAGCGGCTCGCCATTGAGCGCCTTCACGCGCGCCACCTTGCCCTGTTGGGTATGGACGAGGCCGGCGCCAGCCAACTGCCGCAGAGCCTCGCGGGCGATGGGCTTGCTCACGCCGAACTCCCGCGCGATTTCGCCTTCGGACGGCAGAGGATCGCCGGGCGCGAGCCGGCCTTCGAAGACGGCGTCGGCAATCGCCTCGAACACCGCGTCAGCCAGGCGCGATGGCACAGCAAGCTTGGCGGAAAACAGCGGCGAGTCGGTGGTTGCAGCGCTCATGAAGTCCTCTTTTACGCCGCCTCTTAGCACGCACTTTTCAACATAGCAACTAAGTTTGATAGTTGCGCAGCTATCTAGTCTCGGCTAAGAATGGCGCGAGTTCAGTGACTGGCGGCGAGACGACGAGGCGGGTTGGGAATGCAGGCGACGAGCACTGAAGGCGGATACGAGCGGCTGGATGATAAGAGCAGGTCTGCGGCAGCCCCTGACCTGCGTATCACCGACGTCATCGCTCATCCGCTGACGCAGACTCTGCCCAAATCCACCGTCACCTCCTGGGGCGCCTATACGGATGTGTCGATCGTGCTCGTGGAAGTCCGCACGAATCAGGGCATCACGGGGGTCGGCGAAGCGCTGGCGCGCTTTTCGCCCAAGGCCTATGCGGAGCTGATCGAGACATCGCTGAAGCCGCGCCTGATCGGCAAGGATCCGCGCGACATCGGTGCCCATTGGCTGTCCATGCGCCGCGCCCTCTCCGGCCGCGCCGGCGGGATGCTGGTGGAGGCGATCGCCGGGGTCGACATCGCGCTCTGGGACATTCTTGGAAAAGCCGCCGGCCTGCCCATCTACAAGCTTCTGGGCGGCGTGGGGCGCACGGAAGTGGCCGTCTATGCGGCTTCCGTGAACTGGGTGGACGATGCCGGAGCGGAGCGCGAACTGGAGGATTATCTCGAGCGCGGCTTCAACCGGATCAAGGTGAAGATCGCTCGCCCGGTGAAGGATGCCTGCCGCCGCATCGAGCAGCTGCGCCGGCGCGCCGGCGACGATGTAGAACTCTATGTCGACGCGAACTGGGCCTATCAGCTGGACGAGGCCGTGGAAGTGGGCCGGGCGCTCTCCGCAAACGGCTACGGCTGGTTCGAGGAACCGCTCGCGCCGGAGAACGAGCAAGGATATGAGGAGCTGCGGCGGCTCTGTGATGTACCGCTGGCGGCCGGCGAGAGCAATTACACCCTCGACCAGGCAATGCGGCTGGTGATCAACCGCACCCTCTCCGTCCTGCAACCGGACGTGGCGCGCGCCGGCGGGATAAGCGAGACGCGGCGCATGGCCGAACTCGCGCGCAACCATGACGTGGCCTATGCGCCGCATATCGGCATGTCCGGCATCATCTGCGAAACGGCGAGCGTGCATCTTGCGGCCGCCATGCCGAACTTCCGCGTCATGGAGAGTGAGACGGACGCAAGCCCGTTCAAGACGCAGCTTGCCGACCTCGCGCCCGGAGCCTTCCGCCAGAAGAACGGCATGATCGACGTTCCCCAGCGACCCGGCCTCGGCCTGGAGATCGACTGGGACGCGGTGCGCAGCCTGCGCAGCCAATAAATTTTTCGCAATCGGAGACGATGTTGAGCAGAAGCGACACCAGCAGCGATCTTGGCGAAGCGTTACGCCGGGCGATGACCCTGTCCAATCCGGCGCTCAGCCGGTTCGACCCGCTGCCCCGCATCATCACCCTGGACGAATTCTCGCGCGGGCATTGCGGCTGGTCGCAACTCGTCGGCAACTATGAGGATACGCTCGACACGATGCTGCCGGGTTATGCGCAGCACACGAGCGCCATGCTCTCCACGCTACCCCATTGGGAAGCGGGCTCGCATGGCGGCATGAGCGGATCCTACGCGCTCAAGATCGCTACCCGCGCGCGCCCCGGCGCGCAGAATGTCGCCATCAAGCGGCTCACCTTTCGCAAGCGCGGCCCGATTCGCTTCGAGGCGTATTTTACCTTCAAGCCGGAGGCGACGGAGCTGAAGCTGGGGGAGACGGATGTTCGCTCGGTGGGTTTCCTCTTCGATCTGCAGGGCGGCGACCGCGACCGAGGGGCGGAGCGCGTCATGCCACACCTCAGGTTCCTGAACGCGGAAGGTGGGCAACACCTGCAGAAATGGCAGTTCAAGAACGAGACGACGAAATTCCAGCCGGTCGGTAACGGCGAGAAGATTCTGAGCCACTATCACCTGGCGCCGGAGGGGTGGCAGGACCTGCCGGGCGGAAGCCAGCGTCTGTGCTACAACGAGATCGCCACCAAGGTGAACTGGAGCTATCTGCGCTTCGACTTCGATGTGGCGGAGATGAAGGCGCTTTCCTTCCAGTGCAACGACCGCGTTTTCGACATGAGCGGGTTCGAATCCATCCGCATGCCGGCCATGAAGAACCTCTGGTGCATGCTCAACTTCTGCCTCTTTGCCGAAACGGATGTGGCCAAGCGCGCCTTCCTCTATGTCGATTCCATCTGCATTTCGGGTGACTTCTGATGCTGCCTGAGAACATCACCGCGATCCTCGCGCGCAACGAGACCTGGACCGGAGAGGCGGCCAGCGAGCCCTATGAAGCGGGATGGGCGCGGGAAGCCATCGTCTTCGTGCGCGCGCTCAAGGAACCCGTCGGCCCTGCCCCGCTGGCGCGCGTCGAGATCTCGCCGGACGGCATGCACTGGGTTCCGGAGGGCACCGAGATGCGCCTGCCTTCGCAAAAGGACGGCATGGCCGTGGCGCGGCTTACACACTTCGGCAGCTGGCTGCGGGTGGTGGCCTCATTCGAGGACGACGCCTCCTGCACGGTTCTGGTCACCCTCCACCTCAAGGCATAGGATCGCGCCCTTTTGTCTGCCCATGGTCCGTTAAGCCCGCGAGCACCACGCCCGCCGTCATGGCGCGGATCGGGAGACCTCCGGCGGTTGCGGACAGGCCGAGGACGCTGCCTCCTTGAAGAGTGAGCTCGCGGGCCGCACAAGCCGCGTGCTACCGCATCCGCAAAGCACCCATCTCTTCTTTCCCGGCCGAATTGGTTGCGGCGGCTCGTGACCTCCGGCACGCGACCGATGTCCTCACCACGATGAGGTGACCTCATTGGCGATCGTCGTCTGGACTTGCATCTCCTCGCCTGAATAGCCGACCGGAACCGCCCGATGGCCATCCTGTATCGAGGAGATCGCCGCGCGCCATTCTCTCAGTATTTGCATCGCGTCGACGCATGCTTTACGAAGCTTTGGCCCTTCAAAGGCTTCAGTCCTTTGCGTTAAGCATTTCTCATTTATCGCACCTTTAGAGCCGATGCTAAATCGACAACTCCTGATGTTCGCTGCTTTGTCTGCAGGAGCGTGTGGAATCCACACAGGTTGTGCGTTCGCGCAAAGCTATACGGATATCGCGGATAAAAGGGAAATTTCCAGCGGCAGCGAGATCACCACTGATCGCATCAGACTGCAAGGCGGACATCTGCGATATACGACTCCAGCCGTCGATACCCTTCAGAGCGTGCTCGAGGTGAACAGCGGAACGATTTCGGTCGCCACGGGCGGGACCCTCACGGTCAATTTCGAGTGGATCGACCACGGAGCGACGTTGAACCTGGGCGCTCAGGGCGACGATGGGACGATTGTCATCGACAGGACACGACTCACGGGCGCGTCTCCCCTCCCCATCCTCAATATCCAATCCGGGACAGTCACCTTCGGCAATGCGCCTGGCAGCGTTCTCACCACCGTTATGCAGTCGGTTGCGGTCGCCGATGGCGCAACGGTCGCTTACGGGGGGCGCGACGCCAGCCTGAGCAATCTTTCCGGCCTTGGAACCGTTGACAGCGGCGGCGGCGATTTGGTCGTCAGGGGAGCATTTTTCCGGGGCGAGATTCAGAATGTGGCTGCGCTGACGTTTCTGCAGCGCGACGCGATGCTCGGTGGCGCGCTGGAGAATGTCGGCTCCGTTGCCGTCGGAAGCGGGTTGCGGCTGACAGTTCTCGAAAGCGGCACTGCAGATGATTTCGCCAGTATCGACTCCGTCTCCCTCGGGGGCGGCTCGATATTTGATTTCACAAGCCACAATGTGCAGCTCAACAACGTGCAGGGCGGCGGCACTCTCGGAACCGCCGGAACCGTTATCATCAATGGCGGTAACTTTTCCAGCAACATCATCACGCCGGAGCTGATTTTCAGAGGCAACACGACCTGGTCCGGCAGCGCGGGCGACGTCAGTTCCGTGATGGTTTCCTCCGGCGCAACCTTGACCACCACAGGCGGCTCGACATTTTCAGCCGCCTCCAATCTTGTGGTTGATGGAACCTACCGTGTCGCAGCGACCGAGACCATCGGAACTTTGACCGGAGCGGGAAGGGTCGATATCGGAACCGGGCAGAACCTGACCGTTGGATCGAACAACGCGAGCTATACTTTCGCCGGCGAGTTTTCCGGAGGGGGCATGCTCATCAAAGCCGGGACCGGCACGCTAACCCTCACCGGAACGGCCAACCACGCCGGCGGCACCTATATTTCCAACGGAACGCTGGTCGGCGACGCCGAGAGCCTAGCCGGCAACATCGTCAACAACGCCGCCTTGGTCTTCGACCAGGCGACGGACGGCGCTTTTGCCGGCAACATCTCCGGCGGCGGTTCGCTCACCAAGTCCGGCGCCGGCACCCTCACACTCAAGGGCAGTAGCAGCCATACCGGCGGCACAACGATCTCCGCCGGAACGCTGG
>NZ_JAPSLH010000032.1:0-33643 GCF_031180965.1 Chelativorans sp. | reverse complement strand
TTGGCAACACTACGAGCCTTCAGGGCGAGATCGCCAACAATGCCGCCCTTGTCTTCGACCAGGCGGCGAGCGGCACATTCGCCGGCAACATCTCCGGCAGCGGATCGCTCACCAAAACCGGCGGTGGAAGCCTCATCCTGACGGGAAACAACAGCTATACCGGCGGTACCATGATTACCGCCGGATCGCTGATCAGCAATACCGACAGCCTGACAGGAGACATCCTCAACAACGCGGCCCTCGTGTTCGATCAGGCTGCGAACGGCAGCTTCTCCGGCGATATCGCCGGCAGCGGAACGCTCATCAAGACGGGAACGGGGATCCTGACCCTGACGGGGCAGAACGCCTATGCCGGCGGCACCGTGATTTCCGCCGGAACGCTGGTCGGCAACACCGACAGCCTGACAGGAGACATCCTCAACAACGCGGCCCTCGTGTTCGATCAGGCTGCGAACGGCAGCTTCTCCGGCGATATCGGCGGCAGCGGCTCGCTCACCAAATCCGGCGCCGGCATTCTCAGGCTTGAAGGAAGCAGCAGCTATACGGGCGGGACCACTGTTGCCGGCGGAACGCTGGTCGGCGACGCCGAGAGCCTAGCCGGCAACATCGTCAACAACGCCGCCCTGGTCTTCGACCAGGCGACGGACGGCGCCTATGCCGGCAACATCTCCGGCGGCGGTTCGCTCACCAAATCCGGCGCTGGAAGCCTCATCTTGACGGGAAACAACAGCTATACCGGCGGCACGACGATCTCCGCCGGAACGCTGGTTGGCAACACTACGAGCCTTCAGGGCGAGATCGCCAACAATGCCGCCCTTGTCTTCGACCAGGCGGCGAGCGGCACATTCGCCGGCAACATCTCCGGCAGCGGATCGCTCACCAAAACCGGCGGTGGCGGGTTGACGTGGTCGGGAACCGGCACGTTCACCGGCGGAACTTACGTCATGAGCGGCATGCTTTCGGTCGACGGCAGCCTTTCTTCGCTCGTCACCATCGGCAATCGCGCCACTTTAGCGGGGACGGGGAACGTTGGCTCCTTCATCACAGGCGCGGGCGCGTCAATCGCGCCCGGCAATTCCATTGGTACGATTAACGTTGCCAACGTGGCGGATTTCGGCGACGGATCCGCTTACCTGGTGGAGGTCGATTCTTCAGGCCGTTCCGACCTGATAGCGGCAGGCGGAACGGCTATTATCAGCTCGAATGCCGCGGTGAGAGTTTCTCCGGAAAACGGAATGGACAATGGCTCGACCTACGGAAGGTCGAAGACCTACACCATCGTTTCCGCCGAAGGCGGCGTGACGGGCACATTCGGTTCCGTGAGCGACGACTTTGCCTATCTCACCTCATCGCTCAGCTACGACGCGACGAGTGTGTATCTGACGCTCGACCGCGTGGCCTTTTCTTCGCAGGCGGAAAACCCCAACCAACTTGCCGTCGCCAATGCGGTCGATGCGCTGGGGCCGGGTCCCCTCTTCGAAACGCTCCTGTACCTGAAGGAAGGCGAAGCCTCCGGAGCGCTGGATGCGCTGTCGGGGCAGATTCATGCCTCCTTGCGTGCGGCCCTCGCGGATCAGGCGCACAATTTCCCACGCCTGGCGCTCCGGCATCTATCCGCGGCGCCAGCTTACAAAGAGGGCGACCTCTGGACAGTGTCCCTCGGCCAATTCGCCCACTTTGATGAAACGTCCAGCGCCCGCGCCACCCATGCGAACACCGGTGGCTTTTATGTGGGCCGCGATCTCTATCAGGAGCACAGCTGGCACCTTGGCATTCTCGGCGGATATGCCCATTCGTCCATCAAGGAGGATGGTGCGCCGGCGGAAGCCGACATCGATACCTTCGAGCTCGGCTTCTACGGCTCGCTTGAGGCCGAAAACCTGAACTTCCGGTTTGGCAATGCCCAGGCCCTACATGCGATCTCGACCCACCGGCCCATACATCTCTCGACCTACACGGACACGTTGTCGGCCGACTACATGGCGGCGCGCGTGCAAGGTTTCGGCGAGCTTGCTTACGAGATCGAGCTGCCGCACGGTCGCCTCGAGCCGTTCTTCAATGCCGAGGTCCTCTACCAGACCTACTCCTCGTTCAGCGAGAATCCCGGCACCGCGGCCCTGTCCGGGCGTACCCAGAACGGCGTCTCCGCATTCACCACGCTGGGCATCCGTCTCGACGAGCGCTTCATGCTGGGCAACACAGTGGCGTCCCTGCAGGCCGAGGTCGGCTGGCGGCATCGCTATGACGATGCCACCTCCGAAGCGCTCCTTACATTTGCCGAAGGCGATCCGTTCAAGGTTTCGGGGGTTTCCTCCGCCAGGGACAGCTTCAACGTCCACCTTGGCCTCGACGTTGCCGCGACTGAGAATGCCTCTGTCGGAATTTCCTACGCCGGGGAGTTCAGCACCAGCGGAGACAGCCAGACCGTGAAGGCCGGATTGAGCATCAAGTTCTGAGATAGCTGCCGGTAAGCGCCGGACATAAAGACTGGGACGCGCGCGTTCCCTGCGAGCAGGTCGAGCCAAATCGCTCGCCGATTGGCGTGCTCCCCGTAGTGCACGGGGGCGACCCATTTGGTTGGTTCGGCACCGGTGCAAGCACCGGCTGTTGACCTAATTCGATCATCATTGCTGGCGTGCGGGCTGGTTTGGCTCGATCAGTGGCCCGCCTTGCGGTACGCTGTTTGAACGACTATCCGCATCACCTTGCCATGGACAATACCATTCCGAGTATGAAGCTCCACGTCATCCAGGCGCCGCGGTGACCGCTTCGGGCCTTTCGTACCCTAAACCAGATAGCATGTGTGTCCGGTGATGGAGCTAGCTGTCACAGCAGCCGACCGTCCGCTGTCGGCCTCAAATCAACCGGGGAACGTCGGGCACGCTAATCAGCCGGAGGGTGCGTCAGAATCGTTCCAAAAGACCTCGGCGCGTGCCGCATAGAGGTCGGGAGCAGGCCACCGATCGTGCCGATGCGTCTCGCCCCAGCGCGCGATTTCCTGAAGCGCCGGGATGAGCCCGGCGCCCCTTTTGGTGAGCGCGTAGGCGCCCCGATGGGACCCCTGACGCCGATGCACCTGCGTGATGAGGCCAGCCTCTTCAAGGCGGCGCAGGCGTTCCGAAAGAATATTGGTCGAGATCCTTTCCGGGGCAGTCAGAAGGTCCGAATAGCTCCTAGCACCCACCACCATCGATCGCAGCAGTAGCAACGACCACTTGTTGCCGACGAACCTGGCGGGCATTGTTCGTCGTCCACACGCTGCGCTCAACGCGAGGTGACGCTCAGTCGTTCGAGGAATTTAGTTGCGGTCTCGACACCGCGGTCCTTCGCTATGGCGATGCCCAGCTCAGCCGCTCGTGCCCGCATGGCGGCCGTGTCCATCGCTGCCAGCGCTTTGGCCAGCCCGGCGGCGCTGAGCGTCCTCCAGTCGAGTGGGGCGGGCCCAGCGCCAAGTGTGGCTACTCGCCTGCCCCAGAAGGGCTGATCACCGAAGAAAGGCACGATCTGCGTGGGCAGCCCTGCACGAAGGCTCGCCGCGGTCGTTCCTGCTCCCCCGTGATGGATCGCCGCACCTGCCCGTGGCAGCAATCGATCGTGCGGCGCGGCGTCCAGGAAGAACGCGCGGGCGCTCGCATCCACTTTACCGATCGCGCCGCCCCCCGCCGGCCAGCAGGCCACGCTTCCCGGTGGTTTCGAGAGCCTCCAGGATCGTGCCCGCCATCGCCGCACGGTCGATTCCCGGCACGCTCCCGAAGCCGAAATAGACCGGTGGGGGTCCAGCTGTCAGGAAAGCCTCCAGCGCCTCGTCCGGCTGCCAATCGGGGCTATTAAGGAACCAGCAGCGCCAGGAATTCTCCTGGCAAGCCCGCGAACGGAACACCGTACTCGGCGGCCATGTCGGTGAACTGGACGGGAGCGGCCAGTTGGACCTCATGTCCACGCGCCATCAGGCCCATAGCCAACGCAAGGTATGGCTGGACGTCCCCGCGTGTGCCGAGGGTTTCAATCGCGAAGCGCATCGACCCTCAAATACACCGTGCCGAAGTGAATGTCCGCTCGTTAAGACGCTGATCCCGAACCTGCCGGTCAGCTTCCGACCCAAGACGCGACATCCTAGAGGGCAACCGTCAGCTAGTGGCAAAATCCGTCGGTCTTTGCTCTTGTATGCTGCGTGGGCTCCCGACTATCGATACCGACATTCGCTTACGGCGCGATGGGCGTCCCGCATAAGCAGCGATTTGCGGTTTCTAATATAGGGCCCGAATGCGGTCGCTCAGGGTCAATATCGTTGTGTCGCAATTCACCGCGTTGAGCATCCTGGATTAGGTTGTCTAGTCCAGTTTGACGGCAAAGCGTACCACCATTGTCACCACGTGCCGGCGTAAGCTTGCCTGACCGGCGGCGCTATAAAGACGTTCTCCAAAAATCAGGGAGAAGGTTGCGCGGTTGGACACGTTGAAGAAACTAAGTGCGCTTATTAGCCAGTGCAGCTCCAATGGATCGATGTCATCACGGAAAACTCCTTCCTTCTTTCCGCGCCGGCAGATCGCCTCCAGCTTTTCGACAGCACCCGCATTCAGGCTGCCGATCAAATTCGACTGGCTGAGAAAGGCCCCGTGGTGGATGTTCTCGATCATCACGAGGCGGATAAAGTCGGGATTGCTGCTGTGGTGATCGAAGGTAAATTCAACCAAGCCTGTGAGCGCCTCCACCGGCGGCAGATTTTCGAGGTCGAGATTACGCTCGCCCTCGCGCACTTTCCGATACGCTTCCTCTAGCACGCGGCGGTAAAGCCCCTCCTTGTCGCCGAAATAGTAGTAGATCATGCGCTTTGACGTGCGTGTCTTGGCCGCGATCTCGTCCATGCGCGCGCCCGCCAGGCCGTTGGCGGCGAACTCCGCTGTCGCGACGGCTAGGATGTCCGACTGCACGCCAGCAGGGTCCTGCTTCCAGCCGCCCCGGCCGGTCCCACGTTCCGTTTCTAGTGCCACTTCGACCATTGTCCGAATCTCTGGGCTTCTGCCACATCCCATAATAGGAACTAACCTGTTCGTCCAAAAGGGTTGACTGAATTAACCGGATAGTTCAAAAATAAGTTGGGCACACCTTGACGGCGCATCCCCGTGGGAGGATCAGGTTTGAAGCCAGCGGTGATCAGCGCTGAACCTGCACGAACGCTCGTGTCGCCACGCAGCAGCGTGCTGGTCGGCCTCATTGGCCGCAGCATCCAGCTTTCCCGCACCCCTGCTATGCATGAAGCGGAGGGGCGTGCGCAGGGCATCGCTTACGTCTACCGGCTGATTGATGCCGATCTCATGGGCGATCCGGCGCCCTCGATCTCCGAACTCGTCCGTTTCGTCGAATATTTCGGGTTCTCCGGGTTCAACGTCACCTTCCCCTACAAGCAGGAGATCCTGCCGCTGCTCGACAAATTGTCGGATGCAGCGCGTGTGGTCGGCGCGGTCAATACGGTGGTGCTGAAGGACGGGTTGCGCTTCGGCCACAACACCGACTGCTGGGGCTTCGCCGAAAGCTTCAGGCGTGACATGGCGGGCGTATCCCTCGACCGCGTGGTCCAGTTCGGGGCCGGCGGCGCCGGAGCTGCGGTCGCCTATGCCCTCATCAAGCTGGGCGTGAAGGAACTTGCGATCGTCGATTCTCAGCCCGAGCGGGCGGAACGCCTGGCAGACCGTCTGAACACCGCCGCCAATGCCGCGGTCCGCGCGGCGACGAACATTGAGGCGGCGGTCGCGGCCGCCGACGGGCTGGTTAACACGACACCTGTGGGAATGGCCCAATGTCCCGGGATGCCCTTTCCCGGGGACCTTCTGGCATCCCACCAATGGGTGGCCGAGATCGTCTACTTTCCGAGGGAGACAGAGCTTCTGCGCCACGCCCGCCGCCTCGGGTGCAGGGTTCTTCCGGGGATGGGCATGGCAATCGGACAGGCGACGCGCGCCTTCGAGCTCTTCACGGGGAGGATGACGGACATGGCCGCCATGGCCAGGCATTTCGAGGCGCAGGCATGAGCCGCCCGCTCGGGAGGACGAGCGTAGTTGGAAGCCGCTGGAGCTGAGGAGGAGGAAATTTCATGAAAGCGCTTCATATCGCAGCCCTGGGGGGCTGTTGCAGCCGCGCGCCTCAGTGGAGAAGCACCCATTCCCGCGGGAATCAATGACGTCAGGGCCGTGATCAGGTTCCGCCATGGAGGCGATGGGCCCAACCTTCGTCTTCTTCACCGAGCAGCTCCAACCCGCAACATCACAGTGGTGCGGCCTACTCAACCGCAAGCAGGCCCGTGAAGGCTCTAGGACCAACCATCGTAAAAGGGAGGAAATCATGAACATCACCATCAGTCGCCGCCAGCTTATGCTCGGGCTGGGGCTTGCCTCCGCAGCAACGGCGTTTCCCGTGCTCGCCCAGGACAAGCCGAAGCTCCGCTTCTCCGCCGTATTCTCCGAGCAGGACATTCGCGCCGAGATGATGAAGCAGTTCGCCGACGCGATCGCCCAGGACTTCACCTTCGAAGGCTATTTTGGCGGCAACCTGTTCAAACAGGGCACCGAGCTCGTCGCGCTGCAGCGTGGCAATCTCGAGATGGGCAACGTCGCGCCGCAGGACGTCTCCAAGCAGATCCCGGCCTGGTCGATCGTGACGGCCGGCTATCTGTTCCGCGACGCGGCCCATGTGAGGGCCTTCTTCAACAGTGAGGCCGGCGCCGAACTGAAGAAGATGGCCGAGGACCAGCTTGGCATAAAGATCCTGGGACCGACCTATTTCGGCGTTCGCCAGGTCGGCCTGAAGCCCGAGAAAGAGATCCGCACGCCCGCCGATCTGACAGGTGTGAAGCTGCGCATGCCCCCGGGCGACGCCTGGCAGTTCCTTGGCGAGGCGCTTGGCGCCAACCCAACACCGATGGCTTACGCCGAGGTCTATACCGGCCTGCAGACCGGCGCGATCGACGGGCAGGACAACCCGCTGCCCAATGTCGAGAACATGAAGTTCTACGAGGTCATGTCGCAGATCGTGCTCACCTCGCACCTTGTCGGCTTCGACCTGCTGACCGTCTCGAAGAAGGTCTGGGACGAAATGGATGCGGACACGCAGGCCCGCTTCCAAGCGGCGGCCGACGCGGCGATCGATTTCTCCACGGAGAAGCATCTCGCGCAAGAGGCCGAGCTAGTTGAATCCTTCAAGGAAAGAGGCCTGAAGATCTACGAGCCCGATCAGGCCGCCTTCCGCGAGCATGTGCAGCAGCAGTACCTTGCCTCCGATCTCGCCAAGGACTGGCCGGAAGGCATGGTCGACAAAATCAACGCGCTTTGAGTGCCCAGCCCGCCGCGGGCATGATCCGCGGTGGGCTGCTTCATCTCTTTAGCAGGATGGGATGGAACGCATGCCATCGAAATTAAGGATCGGTCTCTGGCTATACCGCCGGGCGGAGAACCTTCTGGCGCTCATGCTCGGCACTATGTTCCTCGCATTCCTGCTGCAGGTCCTGTTCCGATACGTGCTCAACCTGCCCGTCGGATGGACCAACGAACTCAGCTCCATCCTCTGGATCTGGATCGTTCTCTTCGGTGCGGCCTTCGTCGTGCACGAGGAGGAGGAGATCCGCTTTGACCTGCTCTACGCCTCGGCAGGGTCCCGGGCTCGCCGGATCATGTTCCTGCTCTCGGCGGCGGCTTTGCTGTTCCTCTACGGATATTCCTTTCCGGCGGTGCTCGACTACGTCACCTTCATGAAGGTAGAGAAGAGCTCCTATCTCAAGCTGCGCTTCGACTGGGTCTTCTCTATCTACATCGTCTTCGTTCTGGCTGTGATCGCCCGCTATATCTGGCTGTCCTGGAAGGCGCTCACCGGCCGAAACGTCGATGCGTTCGACCCACCCAAGGCGGGCTCCGGCGTATGAGCTTCGCCAGCCCGTTCTCCCTGTCGCTCGTGGCAATCACCGCGCTCGCCTTCCTGGGTCTGCCGATCGGCCATGCCATGATCGCCGGCTCCATTCTCTACCTGTTGCTTGCGGGCCTCGATATGGGAACCGCCGCCGAACAGCTGCTGAACGGCATGTATTTCAACTACATCATCCTTGCCGTGCCGCTGTTCATCCTCGCCGCGGAGCTGATGAACATCGGCTCGATGACGGATCGCCTCATGGCCTTCTGCAACGCGGTGGTCGGCCGGTTCCGTGGCGGGCTGGCTCACGTCAACATCCTCCAGTCGATCATTTTCGCGGGCATGTCCGGCTCCGCGATCGCCGATGCCGCCGGAACCGGTAAGATGATGCAGCAGATCATGACCAGGGATCAGAAGTATCCGCCGAGCTATGCTGCGGCACTTACGGCGGCGACGGCTGTGATCGGGCCCATCATTCCGCCCTCGATCCCCATGATCATCTACGCCCTCGTTTCCGATGCATCGATCGGATACCTGTTCCTGGCCGGCGTCGTGCCGGGGCTGCTGATGGCCCTGTCGCAGATGATCATCGTCTGGTTCGATGCGCGCAGAAAGGGATTTCCGGTCGAGCCGCCCACGCCGCTGCGCGCCCTGCCGGGCATCACCTGGGGGGCGCTGCCGACGCTTATGATGCCCGTCGTCCTGCTCGGCGGCATCTACTCCGGCGTCACCACGCCGACGGAGGCGGCGGCTATCGCCGCGGCCTACGCGCTTCTCGTGTCGACCATCCTCTATCGCAGTGTGAGCCTCGGCGCTTTCTATCGTTCGGTGCTGTCGAGCGCGCGCACATCGGCATCCATCGGCATGCTGATCGCCGGCGCGCTGGTCTTCAACTATGTCGTCACGGTTGAAAATATCCCGCAGGCGCTGAGCGCGTTTCTCACCGCCCGCGATCTTTCCCCTACCGGTTTCCTGATCGTCGTCAACATCGTGCTCCTGCTGCTTGGTTGCCTGCTGGAGGGCACTACCATTCTTCTGGTCGTCGTGCCCGTGCTCATCCCCACGGCGCAGGCGTTCGGGATTGACATGGTCCATTTTGGCGTCATGGTCGTTGTCAACATCATGCTCGGCCTCATCACGCCCCCCTACGGCCTGCTGCTCTTCGTCATGACGCGGATCGCCGACGTGCCGTTGAGGGCCATCGTGCGCGACGTGCTCCCGTTCCTGTGGGCCATGGTGGCCGCGCTCGGCCTCATCACCTTCTTCCCCGATCTCGTGCTGTGGCTGCCGAGGCTGCTCGGATATGGCGGCTGACCGCCGGAAAGGTAGGTGACTATGACCATCAAGCCGATTTTCATCCTCAACGGACCGAATCTCAACCGCCTTGGAAAACGCGAGCCGGAAATCTACGGCACCACGACGCTCGCAGAGGTCGAGGCGATGTGCCGCGAGGCCGCGGGCCATACCTCCGTGCGGTTCCACCAGTCGAATGCCGAGCATCAGCTTGTCGACTGGATCCATGAAGCCATAGACGAGGGCGCGGGCATCATCATCAATCCGGCAGGCCTGAGCTTCAGGTCGATCCCGCTGCTCGACGCGCTGAAGATGTTTCCCGGGCCCATCATCGAATTCCACATCTCGAATATCCACCGGCGCGAGGAAATCTACCACCGCTCGCTCGTCTCCAGCGTCGCCACCGCTGTATTGGCCGGGCTCGGGCCGCGCGGCTACGCGCTGGCAGTGGAGGCTTTGATCGAGATGATCCGGGGGCGCGAGACATGAAGACGTCCATCGCCACGGTATCGATCAGCGGCGACCTGCGCGAGAAGCTGGCGGCGATCGCCGCTGCCGGTTTCGACGGCGTCGAGATTTTCGAAACCGATTTCCTCGCCTTCGACGGCACGCCGGCCGAAGTCGGCAGCATGATCCGCGACCACGGTCTGGAGATCACGCTGTTCCAGCCGTTCCGCGATTTCGAGGGTCTGCCCGAACCCCAGCGCTCGCGCGCTTTCGACCGGGCCGAGCGCAAATTCGACCTGATGGCCGAGCTCGGCACCGACCTAATGCTCATCTGCTCCAACGTCTCGCCGGCCGCTCTCGGCGGCATTGACCGCGCCGCAGCGGACTTCCATGAGCTTGGCGAGCGCGCGGCGAAGCGGGGCTTGAGGGTCGGCTACGAAGCGCTCGCCTGGGGGCGCCACATCAACGATCATCGCGACGCATGGGAGATTGTCAGGCGCGCCGACCACCCCAATATCGGTCTCATCCTCGATTCTTTTCACACGCTGGCGCGCAAGCTCGACGTCGAGACGATCCGCGCCATCCCCGGCGACCGCATCTTCATCGTGCAGCTTGCCGATGCCCCCTATATGGAAATGGACCTGCTCTCCTGGAGTCGGCACTATCGCAACATGCCAGGCCAGGGCGACCTGCCCGTGGTCGATTTCATGCGCGCCGTGGCGGTCACCGGCTATGACGGCCCGCTCTCGCTCGAAATCTTCAACGACCAGTTCCGCGGCGGCTCCCCCAAATCGATCGCGGTGGATGGCAGGCGGGCGCTGGTGAACCTGATGGATCAGGTCCGCCGCGCCGACGCTTACGCAATTGCAATCGACGTCCCCGACATGCCCGACCGGATCCCGGTGGAGGGGGTGGAATTCGTTGAATTCGCAGCCAATGACGAGGAAGCGGGCGAGCTTGGTCAGCTGCTTTCGACCATGGGCTTTGCGGCGCAGGCAAAGCACCGCAACAAGGACGTGATGCTCTGGCGGCAGGGCCCCGCCGCCTCCGGCATCAACATCGTCATCAATACGGAGCACGAGGGCTTCGCCCATTCCTCCTATCTCGTTCACGGAGCGAATGCCTATGCGTTCGGCATCCGTGTCGAGGACGCGCAGGCAACGGTGGCGCGCGCCCGCGCGCTCGGGGCGGAACCCTTCGAGCAGAAGCGCGGGCCGGGCGAGTTGGCAATCCCCGCCATCCGGGGCGTGGGCGGCGGCGTGATCTATTTCATCGACAGCGAACTCTCGCGCGTCTGGGATATCGAATTCGATCCGCTGCCGGAGAAAAAGTTGGCGGCCGACGCGGGCCTTGTCGCCGTCGACCACATCGCCCAGACGATGAACTATGAGGAGATGCTGACCTGGATCCTGTTCTACACGGCCATCTTCCGCACCCGGAAGTCGCCGATGGTGGACGTCATCGATCCCGGCGGGCTGGTGCGCAGCCAGGTCATAGAGAGCGAGAATGGCACGCTCCGGCTCACCCTCAACGGCGCCGAAAACCGCAAGACGCTGGCGGGCCACTTCATCGCGGAGAGCTTCGGTTCGTCCGTGCAGCACCTCGCCTTCGCCAGCAGCGATATCTTTGCGAGCGCTACGGCGATGCGGAAGCTCGGTTTCCGCCCGCTGGAGATCTCCCCCAACTACTATGACGACCTCGAGGCACGGTTCGGCATCGATCCGGCGCTGTCGGATCAGCTGCGATCGCACAACATCCTCTACGACCGGGACGAAGGCGGCGAATATTTCCAGTTCTACAGCACCAATTATGGCGAGGGCTTCTTCTTCGAGGTGGTTCAGCGGCGCGGCGATTATCACGGCTACGGCGCGGCCAATGCCCCATTCCGCATTGCCGCGCAGAAGCGTCAGCTGAGGCCTGCCGGGATGCCGAAGAGCTGACCACCCGCCGAACCTGTTCGCCTTGTCCCAACCAATTGGCTTGACAAGCTTGTGAACTTGTTCACACACTAGAATAATACGATTACGATGATATTGTCGACCGGCGAATACCTGAATAGGAGGAAACATGTTGAGAACAATAATGACGGCCGTCGCTGCCTTGCTGATCGGGGGCCCTGCCCTTGCGCAGGATTATCCCAGTCGCGACATCCAGGGCACGATCATGTGGGGCGCGGGCGGTGCCACGGATAACCTCGCACGTGTGATGTCACCGGCCGCCGAGGAGATTCTCGGCGCAAAAATCGTCCTAGTGAACAGACCCGGCGGTGTCGGCGCCATCGCGATGCAATACGTGCATTCCAGGCCGTCGGACGGATACAATATCCTCTTCGGCGCCGAGAACCCCCAATTGCACAAGGTGCTGGGCCTTTCCAATCTCGATTACAACGAATTCTACCCGGTCATCATCGTCGGCCGCAACATTCAGGTGTTCGTCGTGAATCCCGATGCCAAGTGGAAGACGCTGACCGAACTCGTCAATGACATCAAGGCCAACCCGGGCCAGATCCGGATGGGCGCAACCGGTCCTGGCGGTTCGCCGGCGGTGTCGATGGGCATGCTCAATTCGGTGGTGGAGGGTGAGGTCACGCAAGTTCCGTTCGACGGTGAAGGTCCTGGCCTCACCGCGTTGCAAGGCGGCCATGTCGACTTTATGCCGGTAAGCCTTCCGGCGGCGGCCGAGCTGCTGCGCGCCGGGCGCGTCCGCGGCCTTGTCGTCCTGGACAAGGAGTCGCTCGCGCAGTTCCCCGACATTCCGCCCATCACCAACGAGTATCCTGAACTGGGACAGTACCTCCCGTGGGGTTCGTTCCAGGGCGTATTCGTCAAGCGTGATGCGCCGGATGAGGTAAAGAAGACCCTCACCGAGGCGTTCGCAAAAGCGGTCGAGGTCGAAAGGGTGGACGATTTTATTCAGAAGTCGGGCATGGTGAAGATGGGGATCAGCGGCGCGGAAGCCGACGAGTTCATGAAGCGGTGGCAATCCGTGACGAGCTGGATCCTGCAGGACACGGGGGATGCGAAAGTCTCTCCGGAAGAAGTCGGCATTCCCAGGCCGTAAGCGGGACTTTTTTCCAGAACGCCATAGCGAAAATCAGCGGCGGGGCCTCAGCCTCGCCGCTTCAGCTTCGGCGCCTATGCCTAACATGTCAGGCCAGGACACGTACAATGCGAGCCGGATCCTGCTCAAGGCTCGCTGGCGCCATCCGACCCAGGGAGCATCGGCAAAGGACGTTTCAAGAACATCTCGAAATGGTCGAAGCCGTCGATAAGCGTGACGCGGCCGCCCTTCGCGGTTCTCTCACGGCACATATCGGCGAGATGGAGCCAAACTACAGGAACGCGCTACAGCTCATCTGACCTCGCTGCACCAAACTCCCCGCTATCCGCCGCCGACTCTGCCTCCGCTTGGAGTAAAAAGTGCCCACCATCTCTCTTTCTACCCTCCCAAGTGAAGCCCGTTACGATCTCGCGGTGCTCGGCGCAGGCGCACCGGGGCTCGCCTGCGCCACGACCGCTGCCCTTTTAGGATGTCGGGTTCTTCTGGTCGAGCGAACGTCGCATGTCGGCGGCACCTCCGCCTATTCGGCGGGAACACTGTGGGTGCCGAACACACGGCATTCGCAGGCATTGGGTGCGGAAGACGATTTTCAGAAGGCATCCGGCTATCTCGACCGCGCTGTCGGCAATCATTCGCCGAAGGCCATGCGGGACAGGTTTCTTAGCGCCGGACCGGAGGCGATCGCCTTTCTCGAAGATCGTGCCGGCATAAGGTTGCGGCCGCGCCCTTTCCACCCGGACTATCTTTCCGAGATCGAAGGGGCGACGACCGGCGGACGGGCGCTGGAACCGACGCCGTTCGACGGACGCCTGCTCGGCAAGGATCTCGATCTTGTACGACCGCCGATCCCTGAATTCACAATTTTCGGCGGCTTGATGGTGGACAAGGACGACATCGCCAGCCTGCTGACGATGACGCGCTCGGCCAAATCATTCCTGCGGTCGCTGAGGCTGGTCGGGCGCTATGCTGCCGACCGGATGCGCTATCGGCGGGGTACCCGGCTGGTGATGGGGAACGCTCTCGTCGGCCATTTGCTCCTGGCTGCGAAAAATGCGGGCGTGGACATAATGGTCGATGCCCGGGTCGATCAGCTGATCGAGATGAATGGACGTGTCGACGGGATCGTGGTCGAGCAAGGTGGCGCAACGCGCAGGATTCTTCTATCGCGCGGCGTGGTGCTCGCCACCGGCGGTTTTGCCGGCAACACGGAGATGCGGAAGCAAAAACTGCCTGCCGGGCTGC
Organism: Chelativorans sp.; assembly: GCF_031180965.1. GTDB lineage: Bacteria > Pseudomonadota > Alphaproteobacteria > Rhizobiales > Rhizobiaceae > Chelativorans. The sequence continues at coordinate 19,705 of NZ_JAPSLH010000032.1, read as the reverse complement.
CTGAATTTGGGCCCGGCGCTCCCGGGCCGAAGGGCGAGTTGCATGAGATGGCGATGAAGCTAGGCGGCCATTACGGCACCGAGGCGTGGCAGCCCTGCTTCTGGGCGCCGTGCTCGATCAACCGGCGGCCCGACGGGTCGCTGGCGGTGTTTCCGCATTTCGTCTTCGACCGCAGCAAGCCGGGCACCGTGTGCGTCGGCCGCAACGGACGGCGCTTCGTCAACGAGAGTATCTCCTATCATCTCTTCGGCGCGGCTATGATCGAGCACAACAAGAACGGTGCGACGATCCCTGCCTATATCATCGCGGACTCGGTTGCGGTCCAGAAATACGGCCTCGGCATGGTGAGGCCAGGGGCGCGCGGCCTGAAGGAATATCTCGCCTCAGGTTACGTCACGATGGGCACTACTCCTCGCGAACTGGCCGACAGGCTCGGCCTAGACGCCGCAAATGTCGAGCAAACCATCGCACGGATGAACGAATACGCGGAAAGCGGCATGGACCCCGAATTCGACCGGGGCTCGACCGTGTACCAGCGCGCCAATGGCGATGCCTCGCATGGTCCCAACCCAACGCTCGGAAAGATTGCGACCCCGCCTTATTATGCCGTGAAGCTCTTCCCCTGCCCTATCGGCAGCGCAGAGGGTTTTGTCACGGACGAGAACGCGCGCATCTTGCGCGCGGATGGCTCGGCGATCGAAAATCTCTACGCCATCGGCAACGATATGCAGTCGGTGATGGGGGGCGTATATCCGGGGCCGGGGATCACGCTCGGTCCGGGCATCGTGTTCGGCTATATCGCGGCGTCGCACGCTGCCGGGAGAGAGGATCGAACGGCAGCTTGGTGACCAAGCGGCAGCGCCCGCGGCCAGATCAGCTCTTGACGCCGCATTCGGAAAGAAACGTCCGGGTCGCCTCCCCCGCGATCCGGCCCTGCTCCCGGAACTCGAAGCCGTTCAGTTCGGGCGTCGGCGCCTCAAGGCTTATCGGCAGTCCGCGCGGCAGGGCGTGCATCAGCGCAGAGACAGGCAACTCGCCGCGGCCCGGCAGGCGCCGATTGCTGCGCGCCTCAAAGCGGCGGTCTTCGATTGTGACAGGCGCTTGCGCGAGCCCGTCGCAGATCTGAAGGTAGGAGAAGAGCTTGGGATCGTATTGCGCGATCTCCTCAGGCTTGCAACCAGCGCGGAAGAACTGAAGAACATCGATCAACATGCCTGCATCGGGCTGCGCAGCCTCCTTGATGAAGGAAGCTACCTCATCAAGCGTCTTCAGGCTCGTGTAGGTGATGAACTCCAGCGCCACCTTCAGGCCCAACGAACGGGCCAACTCACATACATGGCCGAAGCTTTCCAGAAGCCGCGCTCTGTTGTCGTCATAGCCGACCACAAGGACATATTCTGCCCCGAGCCGTGCGCCGACCTCGAAGGGGGCGCGAAGCGTCTCAAGGTCGGTGGTGGAGGCTATCCAGACCGCCTCGATGTCCAAGAGCCTTATGCCAGTTTCGCGAAGGCGCCGCCCGATGGCAGGGATTTCGGTTGGGTCGCTGAGGACGTCAATGAAGGGGTCTCCCTTCCGAGGGGGGATGAGACGGATGCCGCAATGGCTGAATCCGCCGGCAGCCGCCGCGTCGATGAGGTCCAGAGGGTGGGCATCGATCATCGTCAGGTGGTGCAGCGAAAGTACAGACAATTTACACCTTCTTCTGGGGAGTTCTGGGACGCCCACTCGGCAGCCTTTGGGCCGTGAGCAAGCGGCTTCCACCTCTTAGCCCATCCATTAGCCCGCAGCCAGCTCTAATTCACAGTTACGAATTAGGCCGCATATAAGAACAATTCGGTTTACATGGCGAAGATGTTCTCTTATGTGCACTGAGGATGGTGGAGGTTTGCATGAACGATGTTGCTCGGTGGGATCGCGAAGCGATCAGGGAGCTGGTTGAGAACTGGGTCGTGTGGCGTGACGCAGGTCTTTGGGAAAAGTTTCGCAGCGTGTGGCACGATGACGGGCGGATGATGGCCACCTGGTTTCAAGGCTCCGCCGACGACTTCATCCGCGTGAGCCGTGAGGGGTTCGAAAAGGGCGTCAGAATCCTGCATTTCCTGGGCGGCATGTCCATCGAGCTGAGCGGAACCCGGGCCATCTCGCAGACGAAGATGACGATCTCGCAGCGGGCGGAGGTTCAGGGTGTCACCTGCGATGTGGTGTGCACCGGCCGCTTCTATGATTTTCTCGAAAAGCGCGACGGCCGGTGGGGCCTGGTGCTAAGACAGCCAATCTATGAAAAGGACAGGATCGACCCTGTCGATACCGCCGCCGCATCGCTGAAGTTCGATGCCGACCGCCTCGCCTCCTTCCCCGAAGGCTATCGGCACCTCGCCTACATCCAGTCGGAGATCGGCTATAAGATCAAGATGGACATGCCGGGGCTGACTGGCCCGAAGGTCGAGGCGCTCTATGCCGAGGGGGCGCGCTGGCTGAGCGGTAAAGCGCTCAGATGGGATGAGTAGGAAGTTGCCCTGATCGCGAGGAGCCGGTGATGCAGCCCTTCTTCTATGAGGCCCTGCCTATGAGGGTGGCCTACGGGTCGGGAACGCTCGGCCTGCTGCCCAACGAGACGCAACACCTTGGCATCGACAATGCTCTGGTGCTTTCCACACCGCAGCAGGAGGACATGGCGCGTCGGGCGTGCGAGCTGCTGGGAGAGCGCTGCGGCGGGTTTTTCAGCGGCGCGCGCATGCATACGCCGACGGACGTCACGCAAACGGCACTGGAGCGGCTGCGGGCGGCAGGGTGCAACGGCATAGTGGCCATCGGCGGCGGCTCGACCATCGGCCTTGCCAAGGCGCTGGCCCTGCGAACGGATTTGCCGCAGATCGCCATCCCCACGACCTACGCCGGCTCCGAAGTGACGCCGATCCTGGGCCAGACGGAAAACGGGGTGAAGACCACCTTGCGGTCCCCGGCAGTCCTTCCCGAAAGCGTCATCTATGACGTCGAACTGACGGTCGGGCTGCCGGTTGGAATATCGATCACCTCCGGCATCAATGCGATCGCCCATGCCGTCGAAGCGCTTTATGCCAAGGACAGAAACCCGGTCATCTCGCTTATGGCGGAAGAAGGCGTCCGCGCCTTGGCACGCAGCCTGCCGGTCATCCATGAACGGCCGCACGATCGCGAAAGCCGGAGCGATGCGCTTTATGGGGCGTGGCTGTGCGGTGCGTGCCTTGGTTCGGTCGGCATGGCGCTCCATCACAAGCTGTGCCACGTGCTCGGCGGCTTGTTCGACCTTCCCCATTCCGATACGCATTCGGTGATCCTGCCGCATGCGGTGGCTTACAACAGCCAGGCCGCACCCGAGGCCATGGCGCGCATTGCCGCGGCGCTCGGTGTCGAGCACGCCGCCAGCGGCCTCTACGAGCTGAACGTCAGGCTCGAAGCGCCCACGAGCCTGGCGGAAATCGGCATGCCGGAAAGCGGCATCGAGGCGGCGGTTGACCAGGCAGCAGGTTCCGACCCCTATTGGAACCCCGCCCCTATCGAACGCGACCGCATCCGGGATCTCCTCATTCGAGCATGGTCGGGTCAACCACCGGCCACGGCAGGCTGAACCTGACTGGGAGGAATGGATGCGGAATTTCGACGAACACACCATCACACAGGCGGTCATTGCCAGCCTTTCGGCCACGACCAATCCGCGTATCCGGCAAATAAGCGAATCGTTGGTACGGCACCTGCACGATTTTGTACGCGAGATCGAGCCGACTCAGGCGGAGTGGGCGCAGGCGATCGAATTCCTCACAGCCGCGGGACACATCACGGACCACAAGCGCCAGGAGTTCATCCTGCTGTCGGATACGCTCGGCGTTTCCATGCTCGTCGATGCCATAAACCATCGCCTGCCCGACGGGGCGACCGAGACGACGGTGCTCGGTCCGTTCTACGTGCAGAACCCGCCCGAATTTCCAAACGGGGCGAATATCTCCGCCGGCACGGACGGTGAGCCTCTCCTGGTAACCGGTTCCGTGCGGGACACCCATGGAAACGGGCTGGCAGGCGCCGTGATCGACGTATGGCACTCGGATGAGGATGGATATTACGATGTCCAGCACACCGAGGCGGAGGGGCCCAACATGCGCGCCCGCCTGCGCGCACGCGATGACGGTTCATTCTCTTTCTGGACCACCATGCCGGCCGCCTACCCTATTCCGCATGACGGGCCGGTCGGCAAGATGCTCGAGCTCCAAGGGCGTCATCCCTACCGTCCGGGCCACGTGCACTTCATGATCGGCCATGGCGGCTTCGAGACACTCGTCACCCATGTCTTCGTGGAAGGAGACCCGTATCTGGATTCGGACGTGGTGTTCGGGGTGAAGGACTCTCTCATCAGCCGCTTCGAGCACCTGCCCGCGGGACCGGCTCCGGACGGAACCGTGCAGGAGCGCCCCTGCCGGCATCTCAACTATGATTTCGTCCTGGCGCCTGCGAAGACCTGAGCGGCATGAAACTGGCTGCGATACCCGCGGACGCGGGTGGGTGAAATGCCAGCTCATCAGGTGCAGGTCGAGGCAAAGAGGTAACGCTGAAGATGATGGGTTTTCGAGGCACGGCGTTCATTGCACTGTGGAACGGTGTGGATCCTGAGCGCGCCGCCGAATACAACATTTGGCACACACGCGAGCACGTGCCGGAAAGGCTTTCGGTGCCCGGCATGTGCAGCGCCCGACGCTACCGCCGGCTGCAAGGTCCGCTCCACGAATACTTTACCCTTTACGATCTGGAAGACACCGGCGTTCTGGCGAGCGAGGCCTACCGGCATCTTCTTGAAAATCCCACGGAATGGTCCCGGTCCATGCGGCCATCCTTTCGCGGGTTCTTTCGCCTTTGCTGCACGCGGGAGGCATCATACGGAGGGGGACTGGGCAGCATTCTTGCGGCGATGGTGTTTGGCGAGGATGTCAACCCCACAACCCCGGACCTGCAGACAGGGCTGCGCGGGTTCCTCGAGGAACCGTCTGTCATAGCGGTCCACCTGCTTGAGCGGGACCCTTCCGTGCCGCCGGTGCCCTTTACCGTCGGCGGGGAGACACCCGCCCTTCCGGAGGCTGGAGCAATTCTGTTCGAGAGCTTCGACGCGGAGGCGTTCAAGGCGGGCCTACCCGGCCTTGTCGACCGGCTGAATGGGATGAGGCTCTCCGAAGCGGCGACAACGCTGACCGTTTACCAGCTCGCTTCTGCACTGGATCGCGAGTCGCTCGCAAAACAGCATCTCTGTTCCGCGAACGGCAGGCTAGGAAGGCGCTGAGGCGGCTGCCTGCAGTCAGGCTCCCTCAAACCAGAAATCATACATGGAGCGGCGCGCGGCCAGGAACATCTCGACACCGGTCGAGGTGCCGCAACCGCGCTCCCGTGCCGCCTGCAGCAGCGGTGTCACCTCCGGCACGGTGATCACGTCGCTGACGAAGGCGCCGGCGTCCAGCCGTTCCACGTCGAGCGGAAGGGAATCGCTCGAAGCCATCCCTGCGGGGGTGGCGTTGGCAACGACAGCGAAGCCTTTCGGGTCGGCAGAGCCGGTGACCACCTTTTCACCATGCCGCTCCCGCAGCCGCGCAATCAGTGCATCGCGCCTGGCCGGATCGGCATCGTGCACCGCGAGTTCGGAGGCGCCTGCGTCGAGAAGGGCAAGGCCGATCGCGCTGCCGGCGCCGCCGGCGCCGACCAGCAGCGCACGTTTGCCCTCGATGGTGCAGCCATTCGCCCGCATGGCCCCGACGCTGCCGACGCCGTCCAACATATCGCCGTGCCATGTGCCATCGCGATTGCGGCGCATGATGTTGCATGAGGTGAGTAGGCGCGTGCGCTCAGACATGGTGGCGCACACGCGCGCGGCGGCGAATTTGTGCGGAATGGTGATTGCGAAGCCATCGACATTGAGCAGCGCGGCAGCGGCCGCGACGAACGCCTCGAAATCGGCAGGCGGGACATCAATTGGAACGCAAATCGCGTCGCGGCCATGCTCCTCGAAAAAGCGCGTCATTCCTGCCGGGGCCTTCACCTGGGCGATGGGGTGGCCGAGAATGAAATAAACGCGCGTTGCGCCGCTGTAGCGTTCAAGCATTGCGTTCTCCGCTCCGGCGGGCGGCGTGGCTTGAAACCGCCCCGATGACTCTCAGAATGGACCTGCATTTCCTCTTGCGATATTGTTCGATTATGTGAACAAGTTCGATATGTAAAGCACCCGGCAAAAGAGTAGAGACTTCGGCGGGGGTCTCTCGGCCGGCAAAGCGGAAGATGAGAATGGACCAGCAGGAACTGCCTACGCGCGCGCGACCACCGGCAACCGAGGACGGTGCGGTCAAATCCGCGACCAGGGTATTGGATCTCTTCGAGTTCCTCGGACGCTGGGACGCCGAGAAGACACATACCGCCATTGCCGAGGAACTTGGAATCCCCAAGAGCAGCCTCACCCAGCTTCTGAAGACGCTGGTGAGCCGCGATTACCTGACCTACGTGCCGGCCACTAAGGGATACGCCCTCGGCCCCGCCATCGTGCAACTGGCGACACGGATCAACGAGGGCAACGACCTGGTGTCGATCGCACAGGGAACGCTCGCCTGGGTCACATCCGAGACACAGGAATCCTGTGCTCTGAATTATATCAAAGGCGACAAGTCGGAAGTGGTCGCCTGCGTCATGAGCCCTCACCGCCTCCTCTACCACATGCGCCAGGGGGATACGGCGCCGCTCTACGCTACCTCCGGCGGAAAGGCTCTCCTGGCGTTCCTGCCGAACGAGATGCTGGAGGAATATCTAGCCCGGGTGACTTTCGAGCAGGTAACGCCGAACACAATCACCAACGCTGACGATCTGAGGCGGGATCTCGAGCAGGTGCGCAGCCAAGGCGTCGCTTTTGTCGTCGAGGAGTTCACACCGGGCATTGCCGGCGTAGCACGCCCGATCCTTAGCAAATCCGGTTATCCGATGGCGTCGATCAACGTTGCGGTGCCGGTGGCGCGGTTCGACGCCGCTACGCGGGATCTGTGCATCGTCACCCTTCGCAAGGCGGTCGACAGCATTCATCAGCGCCTGCATCGCGCGGGCACGACCCGTTAGAATTTTCACATAGGGGCCGCAGAATGAAGCTCAAACTGGGAGGCAGCACCTTCTCGTTTCTTTGGCGCGAACCCGCCCTTGCATCGATGAAGCGGCTTTCAAGCATTCCCCTCAACGATTTCGACGTCCTCCTCGCCGCGGGCCACCTGTGGTTCGACGATTTCGGCGCCCCCGCGCGGCGAGAGCTGCGCCGGATGCTGGAGGGAGAGGGCCTGCGGATCGAGTCACTCAACCTGCCGGCACTGGACTTCAATCTTGCAAGCGTCGTACCGGAAGTCCGCGCGCTCACGGTTTTCGCCTACAAGAAGACGATCGCTCTTGCGGCGGATCTCGGGGCGCGCGGCGTCGTGGTCGTTCCCGGCCGTGTCTCAGGCCTTATGGCGCCCGATCGCGCCGACAGCCTCGCTTATCTCACCGAAACGTCGATTGCGCTGCTCGAGGCTGCAGGCGAGTCCAATTGCCGGCTGTTTTTCGAGTCGCACCCGCAGACTCCCGTCCCGACCGCAGATGCGCTGGGCGAGTGGGTCAGCAGCCTCCACTCACCTTTCGCGCTGATAGCTTATGACGTGGCCAATGCGGAATTCATCGGCGAAGATCAGTCCGCGGCAATTCGGCGATGGGGTCCGCTCATCGGACAGTATCACCTGTCGGACGCCACCCGCACAGCCTGGCGCCATGATCCCCTGGGCAAAGGCTCGGTGGATTTCGCCGCCATAGTAGAAGCCATCGCCGAGCAGCCTTTCGACGGCGCGGCGATCCTGGAGATCATCTCCAGCGATCCCATTGCCGACATGCAGCGGGGGATCGATCTGATCCAATCCACGCATCGCGCCGGAACCGCTTCCCGATCAACCTGGGCGTGACGCCGCGTCCTGTTCGAGTTCCTCCCACAGCCCTTCCGGGATGGGCATAGCGAGGAGGTCGAGATTCCGCTGCAATTCGTCTGCCGAACGGCTTCCGAAAACCACGGTCGATACCGGCGGGTGCCGCGTGGGAAACTGCAAAGCAGCCGCCGGAAGGGGAACGCGGTGGCGGCTGCAGATCGCCTCGATTGCTGCGACTCTGGCGAGCACGTCAGGCGTGGCCTCGCGCATGTTGTGGAATGCGCCGGGCACTGCCCCTGTCGCCAGGATGCCTGAATTGAACGGCGAAGCTGCAATCACGGCAGCTCCCGTTTGGAAGCAGTGATCCAGGAGCGGCGTGCATTCGCGGTGGAGCAGCGTGTACTGCCCGGCCGGCATGAATGCATCGAAATTACCCGCGCGTGCGAAATCAAGGCAACTCCTCCACTCCATGGTGGCGACGCCGATGGCACCGATCGTGCCGGCCTCGCGCAGGTCCTTCAGCGCTTCGTAGGCACCGATCATCGCTTCTTCGAAGCGCTGTTCGTAGCGATCATCATGCAATTCCCTCGTCAGATCGTGGATCATGACAAGGTCGAGCCGGTCACGCTGCAGGTTCCGCAGACTTGTTTCCACCAAACGACATGTCGCGGCGGCCGTGTAGTCGCACGTGGAATTCTTGCCGCTGGGATCAATGCTCGATCCGGTATGGTTCTGTGTTCGCCCAACCTTGGTGGAGACGGTGAAGCTCTCGTCAGTATGAGCCGCAAGCGCAGCGCCCAGCCGCCGCTCGCTTTCGCCGCCCAGATAGAGCGCGGCTGTATCGAAATAGCGGATGCCTTCGCTGACAGCCAAGTCGATCATCTCACCAAATGACGCCGCGCCCGCGGCGTTGGCGAGACTGCCACAGCCTACGCCCACCGCCGGAAGGGCGATTCGGCGTGCAATGCTTAGATCCATGAGCATCGATCCTCCGACTTGAGCGGCGATGTCTCAGGTCCACGTCCCCGACTACATACCGCACCGAGCTACTTTGCACAAAAATTTGTTCTTGTGTATGTCTTTGTTCACAGTATAGAACTCCCAGCCGGGAGACGTTACCAGGCAAGTAACTTTGCGTGGAGGAGCTCATGTCACGGAATGTCATTGCCATGCGGCTGCGATCATGATCGCGGCCGAGAACGAGCGCGTGAACAATTTCGTCACCAGATCGGAATGATGGAGATGGCGATCAGCGGCAAAGAAGCTGACGCGTTCCTGAAGGGCTGACTGTCAGTGACGAACTGGATCTTGCAAGAAATCGGCGATGCCGATTCTCTCCCGACCGGATCGGCATCGAGTGCCCTTGAACGGTTCGCTTGGATATTGCAGGGGTGAATCGTTGCGGCGGGGCTGAAGCCCACGCCGCCGTCGCAATGGAGTCTAGCGATGAACGAGTTTCAATCACGCGTCCCCGGCGCAATTCCGTTCTACGTCGTGCTGCTCGCGTCATCCTGCGTCCTCCTCTGGGAGGCGTGGCGGATCGAGGGCTTTGGCGCCCTGAGCGGCCCCGGCACATTTCCGATGATCGCGGCGGCGGTGATGGTCCTCTGCATCCTTTCGCTTCTGGTGCGCGCTTTCGCGCGACCGCGCGGAACGGAGGAGAAGCCGCCGCTCACTGAGCGATTCCCCAAGATCGTCACCTTGCCGATGATCGGATACGTCCTGCTTTGCGCTGCATACGTCCTGGCGCTCGAGATCGCCGGGTTCTGGATAGCATCAGCGGTGTTCCTCTGCGTGTCGTTCGCCGTGCTCCACCAAAAGGGCCTGCTCAAGGCGGCGATTGCCACGGCGGCTTCGCTGGTATTCGTCTACATCGTCTTCAGGTTCATCTTCCAGATCTACCTGCCCTGACCGGGAGCGCCGCAGATGCCCGAGACCCTCAGCTACTTTCTCATGAGCTGGCTCGATCCCAGCCTGCTCCTCATCGTCGCGGTCGGCACGTTCGCTGGCGTCTATGCCGGGGCAATTCCAGGCATTTCGGTCACGATGGCCGTATCGGTGCTGATCTCCTTCACCTTCTCGTGGGACGTCAATGCCGCTCTGGCGATGATGGTGGGCGTCTATTGCGGCGGCGTCTATGGCGGCAGTCGAACGGCGATCCTGCTCAACATCCCGGGCACGCCCGCCGCAGTTGCAACGGCCTTCGACGGCTACCCTCTGGCAAAATTGGGAGAAGCTGGAAAGGCGATCGGCATCAGCACCGTGGTTTCGGTCATCGGCGGCTATATCGGCATCGCCATCCTCGCCGTGGGCGCTCCCATGGTCTCGGGAATTGCTTTGCAGTTCGCTCCACGGGATTTCCTGCTGCTGGCCATGATAGGCTTGCTGCTCGTTGGAGGCCTTTCCGGAGGATCACTGGCAAAGGGTATTTTCGCGGCAGCGCTCGGCGTGCTCATCGGCCTGGTCGGCCTCGACAACCTGACGGCCCAGCCGCGCCTGACCTTCGGCAGCGTCAGCATGCTCGGGGGCATATCCTATATCGCTGCGATGATCGGCTTCTTCGGTGTCGCCGAGGCTCTTTATCAGCTGCGCGATCTGCACATCGATCCGATAAAGCAGCAGGTCTCCAAGATCGTTCCCGCCTGGAAGGAGGTGCGGAAGTATCTGCCTCTCTCGATTCGCAGCTCCGCCATCGGCGTCATCATAGGCGCATTGCCCGGCGCCGGCGGCGACATCGCGGCGCTGATCGCCTACGACCAGGCAAAGCGAACCGTGAAGAATCCAAGCCGCCCCTTTGGAAAGGGAGCTTACGAAGGGCTCGTCGCGCCCGAATCCGCCAACAATGCCGTGATCGGCGGGGCGTTCGTGCCGATGCTTACGCTCGGTATTCCCGGGGACGCCGTCACCGCGCTGTTCATCGGCGCGCTGTTCATTCATGGGCTGCGCCCCGGCCCGATGCTCATGGTCGACACGCCGCACCTCTTCTGGTTCATCGTGGGCGCTCTCGTGCTCGCCAACAGCCTGTTGCTCATCATCGGCCTCACGGGCGTGCGCATCTTCACCAGGATCATGACAATGCCGCGCGGCTTGCTGATCCCGCTGGTGATCCTTTTGTCGGTGGTCGGCACCTATACGATCCAGAACAGCTTCACCGACGTCTACTGGATGCTGGCCTTCGGCGTTCTCGGCTACTTCATGAAGGTTTATGGCTTCGAGCCGGGTCCAGTCATCCTGGGCGTGATCCTGGGTCCGCTCATGGATGTTTCGTTCAGGCGGGCCATCCTGTCGTCGCGAGGCGACTTGATGGACTTCTTCACGTCGTTCTTCGTGAATCCCATCTCGCTCGTGCTTACGATAGCCTTCCTGCTGCTTATCCTGAACCAGACGCCGCTCTGGGGCAGGATCTTCAACCGCAGGAAAGCAACGGCGGGACCGGGCTGACCAGCCCGTCCTATCCGGGCTGCGGCGCGAGCTGCGCACCTCCGCAAACATGGAGGATATCGCCGGTGATGAAGGATGCGCGGTCGGAGGCAAGGAAGGCGATAGCCCCGGCTACATCCTCCGGCGTGCCGACTCGCTCCAGGGGTGTGATCCTGATGAAGGATTCGACGAGGTCGTTATTCGCCTCGACGGCTTTCTTGTTGAAGGGGGAGTTGAGAAAGCTCGGCGCCACCGCATTGACGCGGATGCGGTCCCTGCCGAGCTGAACAGCCAGGGCCATTGTGAGGCCGATAAGCCCCGTCTTGCTGGAAGCATATCCGAGGCCGGTGCCGCTCAGATAGACCCGGGATGCGACATTGACGATGCTGCCCCCGCCTGTCCGGCGCATCAGCGGCAGCGCCTCTTTGACGAGGAGCATCGGTGCCGTGAGATTGACGGCCATAACGGCGTTCCATTCGTCGAGGTCGACCTCGGCGATCTTCGGCGCCCCGCTTCGACCGGCATTGTTAACGAGGCAATCGAGCCTGCCGAAGCGTTCTCCTACACGCGCGACCAGCGCCGCCACGGCGCCAGGTATCGAGAGATCGACCGGCTCCGCAACGGCTTCGACGGGGTGATTGCTGCGGATTTCCTCGGCAACAAGCTGCGCGGCTTCCTCTGCCTTGTCTGCAAGGACCACTGAAAACCCATCACTGGCAAGCATGCGCGCCGTGGCCGCGCCGACGGCGCCAGCGCCGCCCGTGATCAATGCAACCTTCATGTATGCTCCTAAAGCTGTGCAGCACCGCGTGCAAAGCAGCGGTGAAGGAATGGGACGAGGGCTTCGACGACTTTGTCGCAAGCCCGTTCCGGCTGCAGATGTCCGCCTTCCAGCCCCTCGCCAGAGACATCCGCGGCCCAGCGGCGCCAGACGGATGGCGGGTCATCGGAGCCGTTACCGGCGCTCCAGAGATAAAGCACCGGGCATTCGAGCATACGCCGCGCCGCGCGGTCGGCGCGCTCATGCTCAAGGTCGATGCCGAGCGCAGCGCGATAATCCGCAAAGATGGCTTCCCGCACGCTTTTGCTGGCGAAAGCCGCGCGGTAGTCGGCGAGCGCGCGCGGATCCAGCCTGTCGAGGCCGCCGGCCATTCCAGCCAAAACGTGATCCAGATAAGAGATTGGGTCGGCTCCGATCAGACGCTCGACCAGTTCAGGCGGCTGCATGAAAAAGAACCAGTGCGGTGCGCGGACCGCGAACCCACCGTCAATCTGCTCCCATACATCAAGGGTGGGGATCACGGTCAACGAGGCGAATGCCGCCACCTGATCGGGAAAATCCAGCGCGAGGCGGTAGCCTGCCCGTGCGCCACGGTCGTGGCCGGCAATGGCAAAGCGCTTGTGGCCAAGCGCTTCCATGGCTTCGGCTATAGAGGCGGCGATCGTGCGTCGGGATGGTTCGCTCCGTACGGCACCGGCAGGCGACAGCGCGCTGCGCCCGTATCCGGGCAGATCGGCAGCGATGACGCGAAACCCGCTCTCGGCCAGCTTCGGCGCCACGCGGTGCCACGCCGCCAGCGTCTGCGGGTAGCCGTGTAGAAGGAGCACCGGAGGCCCCTCGCCCGCGCTCAATGTGTGGATTGTCGAGCCATCGCCAATCTCCACCGTCTGCTGGATGAATGCTGGGAAAAGCTCCGTGAGCACATCGCCCCGAGCGGCAGCGGTTCCTATCGATGCCATGGCATCATTCTCCGCTGCAGCCATTGCAGCAGGTAGGTCAACATGATGCCGAGCAGCATCACCACAACGAGGCCCGCATACATCTTTTCCGGGTTGAGAACCTCCCAATAGTAGAAGGTGATGAAGCCGACGCCCTGTTTCGCGCGCAGGAACTCGACGGAGATGATGACGATCATCGCCGTGCCGAGCGCGATCCGCAGCCCGGCGAATATGACGGGCATAGCCCCCGGCACGATGACGTGGCGCATCATCTGCCAGCCATTGGCTCCATAGTTGCGCCCCGCCATCAGATAAACCTTGTCGATGCCGCGCACGCCAGCCATCGTGTTGATCGTCATCAGGATGAAAACGGCCAGCGCCACGACGAGGATCTTCGGTCCCTCGCCGAACGGATCGGCGAAAATGAGCATCACGATCGGGAAGATCGCGATCTTGGGTAAAACGTAGACAGCTGAGATGGTGGTATCCAGCATGAGCCGGACCGTCTGATTGACACCCATGACGACCCCCAGCAGGATGCCCGGCACGGCGCCGAGGATGAACCCGATCAGCACGCGGCTGACCGTTGCCAGCACATGGCTTTCCGACAGCAGTGCCCAAACTCCGGCAAGGCCGTTCTGCGAGAAGGCTTCGGGGATCAGCCATGGGCGCCCGAGAAGGCTGGTGCCCGACAGCCGGTCATAGCGCACGATCATGTCCCACAGGCCGGCGGCGATTTTGCTCGGCTGGGGGAACCAGGTTGTGTTGATCATGCCGGTGTCGCCGGCGATCTGCCACAGGGCAAGAACAGCCAGCGGAAAGCCGAACGCGAGCGACCGCTCATAGGCGCTCCGGGCGCGCGGAGACACCATGCGGCCGATGCGCTCGCACACCAGGACCAGTGTCACAAAACTCGCGACAATCGCCAACCAGGCCAGCGGACGCCACAAGCCGACCGCAAAAAGCGCCAAATTGAAGACGACTATGCCGCCGAAGAGAAGGAGAATGGCGCGACGGTCCGCGTCACGCACGGCAGCGGAGTTTACCGTCAGGCCTGCGTCCTGCGCGGCGGAATGGGGAAGCTCGCTCATTGCTGTTGCTCCATGGCGCGGCGAACCTCGTGACTGAGCTTCTCCCAGATCATCGCGCGGTACTCGGCAAAACGCGGTCCGTTGATGGTTTCGATGCTGCGGGGGCGCGGCAGGTCGATATTGAACGTGGCAAGATGCTGGCCGGGCTGGGCGCTCATCAGAATCACGCGATCACCGAGGAGCACCGCCTCATCGAGGCTGTGGGTGATATAGACCACAGTCTTGCGCGTCTCCTCCCAGATGCGCAGCAATTCCTCCTGCAGCACGACGCGCGTCTGTGCATCGAGCGCGCCAAGCGGCTCGTCCATCAGCAGGACCTCCGGGTCGTTTGCCAGCGCGCGGATAATGCTGACGCGCTGCTTCATCCCCCCCGAGATCTGGTGAGGATAATAGCCCGCGAATTTCGCCAGGCCGACCCTGTCGAGCCAGTAACGGGCCACCTCGAGCCGTTTGGTCCGCGACACGCCGCGCATCTCAAGGCCAAAGGCCACATTGTCTATGACGGTCTTCCACGGGAAAATGGCATACTCCTGGAAGACGACGCTGTTCGATGGCTTTCCCGGCTCGTCGCCGGGCGAAACGCGGATCGACCCCGCCGATATGTCGTCCAGTCCGGCGACCATCCGCAGAAAGGTGGACTTGCCGCAGCCCGATGGACCGACGATGCACACGAACTCGCCATCGGCGACTTCTAGACTGAAGTCTTTTACCGCGACGGTCTCGCCATCGATGGTCGGATAGATCTTGGAGACGTTGCGCGCTAATATCTTCGGCATGGCAACGGCGTTTGCCCTTGTCATTTGGCTGTCCCTGCAATGCGGGCGGGCATCGGTGCGCCCGCCCATCCAAGAGAAGGCAGTTCTACTGCCTGCCGATGGCCGCGATCGCCTTGTCGACAAAGGTCGTGTCGATTGCCTTGCTGAGGTCGAGCGGCTCGTCATATTCCGTGCGACCATTTTCCCGGTGCACGCGCTCCATGTCCGCGAGCCCTTCAACCGGAATTTCGATATTGGGATCGTAGATGACTGGCGCTCCCTTGCGCAGTGCTTCCTCGGTGGAAGCGGTATGCTTCACATAGGCCTCGATGTTCTCCGGCGAGAGATAGTCGTCGCCCTGCATCATGCGCGCTGCCTCGGCAAGAGCCAGAACGAAGCGTTCCGCCACCTCCGGCCGCTCGCTGATGAGCTTGCCCGAGGCAACGAATGCGACAGTCATCAGGCCGGGCGTGAAATCCTGCGCGAGCACCACGCCGGTGCCGGCATTCAGGACCTCGTCCGAATAGGGCGAGCTCAGCAGGGCGGCGTCAAGCGACTTGCCCTGGATCGCCGCGGGCATATCCGCATTGCCGATATTGATCAATTCGACGTCGCGGATCGTCAGGTCCGCCTGCTCGAGCGCCTTGCTGACGAAGAATTCGCCGCCGCTGCCGGGTCCCCCCGCCGCGCCGATCTTCCTCCCCTTGAGATCGGCGATGGATTTGACCTCGCCGCTATCGGACAGGTCCTTGCGCACGATCAGCTTTGTCGGGCCGTTGGTCATGGGATCGAGCGCACCCGGCGCAATGATGCGCACGTCCAGGCCCCGATCCCACGCCGACCACAGGGATGCCACGATGGAGATGCCGCCCACATCGACGCTGCCCTGGTCGAGAAAGGCGATCGCCTCCGTTCCGGATTTCACGCGCTCCAGCGTGACGTTCAGCCCGTATTTGGAGAAGATGCCCCGCGCTTCGGCGACATAGGCCGTGGCGAACTTCATGATCGGCACATAGGCGACCTTCACGTCGACAGGTGGATCCAGGGGTGCCGGCTCCGCGGCCGAGGCTGGCTGGACCGCCAGCAGCGCAAAGGCGCCCATGCCGGCGATCAACCCGCGCCAGCACTTCCCGAACATGTCAGCGATCATTTGTTTCACTTCCTTTTTCTTCTGTGATTGATTTGCCCACCTACCGATCGTATCCACCAGCTTTCGCTTCCGCTAGTTCTTCCATGGAATTAAGAAAAGCTCCCTGTGCGCGGAGCTTTTCCTGCAAATCTGCTATCGGGATGTCGGCGGGGCGAAGACCGCGGTCTGCGGCAATGGCCGCGGCAACACCGGCCGCGTGGCCGGTGAGCCAGCACTGCGGAATCTCCCGCATGAACGAATGGCTGGTCGCATCGCAGGCGAGATGCCGCCCCGGCGCGAGCAGGCCATCCAAATCACGAGGCACGATGCTGCCATAGGGGATGGAGATGTTCGCGAATTTCGGGGCAAGAGAAGGCGAGACGCCGATCTCGTCCGGCGCCACGCGACCATCCCACATTTCGCGGGTGAGGCGGCTGACGGCCTGCAGCCGCCGGCCATGTCGCACGCCGAGCTGCGGCGCCGAAAGCATGATATAGGCATCGCCGAAGCCGGGCGCATGCTGGCGGTAGAAGGCAAGATGCTCGAGCATCAGCTGGTGGCTTCGGATCTCGACTTCGGACAGGTCCTCCACCTTCAGGGCGGAGTAGCCGGCAAGCCTCGGCCCCATGAAGACGGCGATGTCGTTGCGCCATGAGACGACCGGCTTTTCAAAAAAGCGAAGCGCCTCGCGCCCCCGCGCCATGAAGGCGGAGAACTGTTCCGGGGTTTGCGCCCTGAAGCGCAGGAACGCATCCATGTCCACGCCGGCAAACATCCACGCGGTGTTCATGCAGCCATGGATGTCACGCGCATCGACCTCGGTTTCGAAGCCGGCGCCGGCACGGGCATAAAGGTCGCCATCCCCGGTGGCATCGACGACAATTTTGGCCAGGACGGCACGCCGTCCCTCCTTGCTCTCGAATATGCAGCCGGAAACCCTGCCATCCTCGACCACAGGCCGTGCGCCCCAGGCATGAAAGATCGGATGAACGCCGGCTTCCAGCACGAGAGCGAGGGATTCCGCCTTGAGCCATTCGGGATCCAGCGTTGGCGAGTGGGTGACCGTGTTGTGATAGGCCGCCGTGCGCAATGACCAATAGGCGACCTTGTCGGGATCGTGTGAGCCCCATTCCGCTCGGCTCGGCCCGGCGATCTTGCTGGAGTCCAGTCGCGACAGCAGTTCCTCCGCAATCCCGCG
The DNA here is from genome assembly GCF_031180965.1 of Chelativorans sp. Classification (GTDB taxonomy): domain Bacteria; phylum Pseudomonadota; class Alphaproteobacteria; order Rhizobiales; family Rhizobiaceae; genus Chelativorans. Next base: position 2,459 of record NZ_JAPSLH010000032.1, on the reverse strand, counting down.
GATGACGTGACGGCCGCTCCAGTCCGTCATGCGGTCTATCCAGACGACCAGCCCGCCCGTGGAAAGCCCGCCGAGGTGGTTGTACCGTTCGAGCAGCACGACATCCGCGCCGAGCCTCGCTGCCGCCACGGCGGCCGCGGTCCCCGCCGGGCCGCCACCCACAACCAGCACATCGCATTCGGTGTGGACCGGCACCGGTTGCGCCGGCTCGTGCATGACACGGCTGGAGGGCTTGCGGCGCTCCAGCCTCTTTGTCTCGAAAGTCTCTGCCTGGAAGAAAAGCCGGCCGCCCTCCTCGCTCATCGATCCCATCGAATTCCTCCGTTCCCATTCAGATGGTGCGTGGGCGCCAAGCCTGACGACGGACGGTTCCCGAGAGAGCGGCGCGAGCGGTAGCGGCAACAGAGGCAGTTGTACTGCTCGAAAATCATGAATCCTCCCACGGATGTCGGTGCTGACCGGCCGCTTGGGATAATATGTCCGGCAGATTGGTTGATAAATTGAAGCTTGTGAGGGTATTAGTGAATGATACTAATCAATAGCTGGAGCTACGATGGACGTGCTGGGGCTGCAGGCCTTCATACAGATCGCGGAATCCGGCAGCTTTCGCGGAGCGGCAGTCGCCATGAACCTGTCGCAGACCGCGCTCAGCCATCGCATAAAGAAGCTGGAGGCAGACGTGGGCGTCAGCCTCTTTCAGCGCACGACCCGAACCTTGACGCTCACCCGCGCCGGCCAGGAGTTCTTCCCCAAGGCACGCGAAATGATGATGCGGCTGAACTCCCTCTACGATAGCCTGAAGATCGAGGGGCAGAAGGCGCATGAGCGCGTGAGCATCGGCTGCCTTGGCTCGCTCGGCGAACTCTACCTGCCGCGCGTATTGCGTCTTTTCCGTGAGCAGAACCCCGATACGGATGTTGTGATCTATGACGAGCATGCAGCCATGCTGAGCGACCGGGTGGCCGCGGGGGAAGTACAGTTCGCGCTAACAATCCTCGGCGCGCAGCGGTGGGCGGAGAAGCAGCGGCGGCTCTATGATGAGGATTTCGTGGCTGCCGTGCCCGCCGACCACGCTCTGGCCGACAGGCAGGAGCTGACATGGGCAGAGCTTGCCGGACATCGGTTGGCGCGCGTCTCGAACACCACCAGCCACGGGGTTATCCTGAGCGAAAGTTTAGGGGAGGTCGCTCACCAGCTGAACTGGTGCTACGAAGTCCAGCGCACCTATATGGCAGGCGCCCTGGTGCTTGGCGGGTTGGCGATCACCGTGTTGCCGCGCGCTGCAATACCGGTGAGCGACTCCTTGCGCATCATCCCGATCAGAAACCCGACGGTGAAGAGGACGGTTGGCATTATCTCGCAGGAAGGTGTGCCACTGCCTCCCAAGGCGCTCCAGTTGCAGCGCATACTCCTGCGCGAGATTGCGCGGGCCCAGAAGGTGCGCGGCTGATTACCGACAAGCAATATGGTTCAACTTAAACTAGCAGGTCGGATAGCTTCTGAACTTCTTCGGCTCGTTGTCGCCTTGAAGTTCCGGAAGTCTGATATCATGGCGGTTCAGGGACGGACGCAGTGAAGACCGCGAGAGTTGCCGGATGGTCGGCTGGAGCGTGTGAATCGTGCGCAGAGCCACTCCCGACTACCCTCCCGAGCAACCCAGAGCCTCTAGCCGCTTATCGATCCATGAACGGTCCAGCGTTCCGGAGATGGTCTGCTCCATCTGGAGGGCTTCTGCCGCCGCTTTCGCCTCAGCTCGTTCGGCTATGGCTTCGAGTTCCGCGCGAGGCACCGACAAGACGCCGTAGGCGTCGCTAATTCGACTTCAAACGGATTGAAGTACCCCTGGACGAGCTACGAGCAGCGGGATGCAAATTTCTGGTCTGAAGCGGGACGGGTTGATCGGGATTGAGGAAGCCCACGCGACAGAACCATCCCTGTTGTACGACAGCGTAGGCGAGATCAGCGAATTGCATGGGCCTCAAGGGCTCGCAACGACCGGGAGCGACGTTTGCTTCAGACCGCCGTCTGATGATGCTCGATGATCGCTGGGCACTCACAGAGGCGGCAAGATGCGTATATCAACGGCGTGACAGCATGCCGTCCGAGGAACGGGGACGTGTGCATCAGTAATTTTTTTGATGCACATTGATTCGGTGTGTGCAGCAATATATAACTTGATGCACACACCGAACGGAGAAGTATGGAAATCATCGCTCACAGTCGACCGGCCATCGTGGCGTATCAAGACCTGCTGCGTCTTCATCTCGACGAAAAAGCCTCTAGCCTGATTGGCACCATCGAGGAGCGACGGCGCAACGGACGAACCTATCTTTACGAGCGCTTCCGGATCGGGACCGAGATGGTGAGCAGGTACCTCGGTGAAGACAAACCGGAGCTACGCACACGCCTTGAACGCGCCGAAGCTTTGAAGGCCGAGCCTGGTCATCCGCTTCCGGCGC
>NZ_JAPSLH010000006.1 GCF_031180965.1 Chelativorans sp. | reverse complement strand
AGCGCGGCTGGTTCAGCCGCAGGTCGGTGGTCACGATCGCCGGCAGCTTCAGCTCCACCACCTGCAGGCCGCCATCCACCTCGCGCGTCACCCTCGCCTTGCCGTCGCCGAGCTCCAGCTTCGAGGCAAACGTCCCCTGCGCCCAGCCCATAAGTGCTGCCAGCATCTGGCCGGTCTGGTTGGCATCGTCGTCGATCGCCTGCTTGCCCAGAATGACGAGCCCGGGCTGCTCCTGTTCGGAAATCCCCTTCAGGATCTTTGCCACATCGAGCGGCTCCACCACCGCGTCGGTCCTGACCAGGATGGCGCGGTCGGCCCCCATGGCAAGCGCGGTGCGCAGCGTCTCCTGCGCCTGCGCCGGGCCAATCGAGACGGCCACGATCTCCGTCGCCTTCCCGGCCTCCTTCAGGCGGATCGCCTCTTCCACCGCGATCTCGTCGAACGGGTTCATCGCCATCTTCACATTGGCAAGCTCGACGCCGGAGCCATCCGCCTTAACCCGCGGCTTCACATTCGCGTCAATCACACGCTTCACCGGTACAAGGATTTTCATCCTGCAGTGTCTCCTTCCAGAAATGCTTGGAGCGGCCGTTCGCATTCCCGCGCAAGCCGGGAAAGCATCGCGAGGCAGCGATCCAGTTCAGCCATTTCAATGAATTCGTCAGGCTTGTGCGCCTGATCGATGCTTCCGGGGCCGCAAATCAGGGTCGGGATGCCTGCATTGCTGAAATGCCCCCCTTCAGTGGCGTAGGATACGGCAAAGGGCCTGTTTCGGCCGGCCAGGCGCAACACGAAGGTTTCAGCTGGGCTTCCCGGCTGCGGCGCCAGCCCGGGCACCGAATTGACCCGCGTGGTCGAGATCCCCGCCTGGGGCGCGCGCCCCTGCAGGCGATCCCCGATGAGCCGCGAGAAGGCGTCAACACGGGCAAGAACCTCGTCCTCAGTGACGCCAGGCAGCGGCCGCATTTCCCAGATGAAGCCGCAACGCTCCGGCACGATATTCTTGACCGTGCCGCCATTGATGACCCCCACCTGCAGGGTCGAATAGGGGGTTGCGAATGCTGCGTCGGACGGGCCGTTCGAGCGAAGATCCTCGGCGATCCGTTCGATCTCCAGCACGATTTCGGCTGCCGCATAGGTCGCATTCGCGCCTGCCTGCGGATTGCTGGAATGCGCCGCCGCGCCCACCACTTCCGTCCGGAAGGTGACGGTCCCCTTATGGGCGTTGATGACCTCCATCGAGGTCGGCTCTCCCACGATCGCCAGCAGCGGCAGCGGGTCATCCCTGACGATGCCCTCTACCATCGGCCGGACACCCCGGCAGCCGATTTCTTCGTCGCAGGAAAAGGCGAGATGGATCGGCGTTTCGAGGCGGGTGCCCCTGAATGTCGGAACCATTGCCAGGACCGCGGCGAGAAAGCCCTTCATGTCGCAGGTCCCGCGCCCATGGAGCCTGCCATCCCGCGCGGTGAGGCGGAAGGGATCGCTCGTCCATTCCTGCCCGTCCACCGGCACCACATCCGTATGGCCCGACAGGAGGACACCATGGCGGTCCTCCGGCCCGATCGTGGCGAAGAGATTTGTCTTGCGCCCCGGCTCGTAGTCGTAGCGTCGGCTCGCAACGCCATGCGATGCGAGATAGTCCTCGATGAACGCGATGATGTCGAGATTGCTGTTGCGGCTGGTCGAATCGAACGCGACGAGCCGCTCCAGGATCTCGGCGGCCGACAGTCCTGCCATCAGTTCGGGCTCAGATAGACGGTCTTCTTGCGCATGTAGGTCTCAAAACCGTAGCGCCCGTCATCGCCGCCAATGCCGCTCAGGCGGTATCCTGTGTGATAGGCATTGATCGCCTCCGGACCGACACGGTTGACATAGACCTCGCCGAACTCGAGCTCGTTCACCGCACGCATCACCTTCCTATAGTCATGCGTAAAGAGATAGGCCGAGAGGCCATAGTCGGAATCATTTGCCTGCTGCAGGGCATCGTCATAATCCGCGAAGGGAATGAGGCTGGCGACGGGACCGAACACTTCCTGACGGACGATTTCCATGGACGGGTCGAGGTTGGTAAGCACCGTCGGCTGGAACCAGTATCCGCGGTCGAACGGCGCGCTGGACATGCGTCCGCCGCCGGTCAGCACCCGGGCCCCCTGCTCCACGGCGCGCGCCACCATGGCTTCCACCTTTTCGACTTCCGCGCGGCTGACCTTGGGGCCCACATCCGGATCGCTCCGGGGATCGCCGATGCGCAGGGACTGCACGCGGGCCAGGAATTTTTCCGTGAAGGGCTGGAAGACCGACTCCTGCACATAGGTCCGCTCGTTGGACGTGCAGACCTGCCCGCAATTGCGGAAGCGCGAGAACACCGCCCGTTCAGCCGCATAGTCGAGGTCGGCATCCTCGCAGACGATGAGCGGCGCCTTGCCGCCGAGTTCGAGCGACACCTGGGTGATGTTGTCGGCGGCGCGCCGCATGACCTCGTGGCCGGCCCGCACGCTTCCGGTGAGCGTGACCAGATTGGTCTTCTTGCTGCCGACGAGCGCCTCCCCAAGCTCGGTGCCGGTGCCCGTGACCACATTGAACACGCCGCGCGGAAGGCCGACCTCCTCGAAAAGGGCGGCAAGCCGCAGCGCGGAGAGCGGCGTCACCTCATGCGGCTTCACCACGATCGTGTTGCCGGCGACCAGCGCCGGCGCGGCTTTGCGTGCTGTGAGCGACAGGGGATAGTTCCACGGGATGAGGCCGACGACGACGCCGTAGGGCACGCGCAGAATGAGGATGTGTTCGCCGGCATTGTCGGAGGCAACGGTATCGCCCTCGATGCGGCGGGCCCATTGCGCGTGATAGTCAAGCTGCATGGCGGTGCCCATTACCTCGCCGCGCGCCTGGGTAAGAGGCTTTCCCTGCTCGGCCATGATCGTCTCTGCAAAACTGTCGACGCGCTCGCGTAGAAGCACGGCCACCTTCTGAAGATAGGCGGCACGCTCGACAGGCGGGGTACGCGCCCAGGCCTTGGCTGCCCCCGAAGCTGCGTCGAGCGCGCGCTCGGCCTCGGCGTGGCCGCCGGCCGGCACCTCCGCGAAGATTTCCCCACTGGCAGGATTTTCCACCGGAATGCCCGAGCCGGGCGCGGCGGAAATCCACTCTCCGCCGATGAAATGGCCGATCTTCATGTCCATCTTGAACTCCCTGCCGTCATTGTGGTGCAAGCTGTTTTTCCAGGAAGACGCTGTAGGGGTCGTCCGGCGAGTAGTCGCCGAAAGCCCCGCATTTCGAAAATCCTGCCCGCTCGAAGAGGCGCAGCGCATCCGGCTGATGGATGCCGGTCTCGATCCGCAGCAGGGGCAGGCCGAGAACGCGGGCCTCGTCCTCAAGGCGGCGCATCATCCGGCCGGCAAGGCCAAGCCCGCGAGCTTCCGGCGCCACGTAGATGCGCTTGATCTCGCCATAGCCGCCGCAGATCAGGATGGCGCCGCATCCGCGATATTCGCCATCAACGCGCGCGGCAAAGAAGCGGGCGTCGGGACCGGCGAGCGTCTCCAGGTCCGTCAGGTGATTGCTTTCGGCAGGGTAGAGCTCGCCCATGTAACTGTCGAGTGCCGCCACCAGGGCAACGATCGGCGGAATGCGCGGATCGACCTGTTCGATGCTGATCTGCGGAGCAGTCATTGCGTCGGCCCCTCCAGTTCGGCGCAGAGCGCGGTCGTGGCCTGCAGTCCCTCGAACACGGCCTCTTCCGCCGTTCTGGGAGCGACGGCATCGCCGATCAGCCGCACCGGTATCCCCAGCGATTTCAGGGGCGCGTGCAGCGCATCTTCCGGCTGGTTCGGCGTCACCAGGACGAGGGTGTCGGCATTCTCCAGAAGAACCGCTTCCTGGGAGGCGGTGTGGAGGAAATAGACGGAGTTCCCCTCCGATCCATAGAGGCGCATGAAGGGCATCATCTCGACGCCGAGCCGCTGCAGCCGGCCAATCGTCGCGTCGCGGACATAGCTCTGGATCGCGGCTGCGGCGCAGACGCCATTGACCGCGAGGCGCACATGGGCGCCCTCGCCTGCGAGCTTCTCGGCAATCCCCGCGCCGCGCCAGTCGGCGAGCCAGTCGTAAACGACGACGCGAGCGCCGGTCGCTGCCCTGCCTACAAGAACCTCGTTGCCGTGAAGGATCTGGAGGCCTTCGCCAAATTCGTAGCATGGGCCGGCCGGCCGGCTTCCGGTTGCGAGCAGCACGGCATCGGGCTTTTCAGTGGCAATCAGCTCCGGTGTCGCCTCCACGCCGAGATGAACGCGGACGCCGGTCAGCTCCATCTCGCGCGCAAGGTTCGTGACGATCCCGCCGAACTCCGCGCGGTGCGGCAGAAGCTGCGCCAGCAATGCCTGACCGCCGAGCCGCTTTTCCTTCTCGTAGAGCGTGACTTCATGGCCAATTTCGGCCGCCACGGCGGCTGCCTTCATGCCAGCCGGACCGCCGCCCACGACCATGATGCGGCGCGCCCGCGCGCTGCGCCGACGGCTCCCGAACTGGAGCTCGCGGCCGCTTTCGGGATACTGGATGCAGGAAATGGGGATGTTGAGCTGCGCATGGCCGATGCAGGCCTGGTTGCAGGCAATGCAGGCACGGATGTCATCCACCCGTCCGGCGCGCGCCTTTTCGGGCATGCGGGGATCGCAGATCATGGCCCGCGTCATGCCGCACATATCGGCCGCGCCCTCGGCAAGCACCCGCTCCGCCTCCTGTGGCTGGTTGATGCGGCCTGCGACGAAAACGGGTTTTCCGATCGTCTGCTTCAGGCGCTGCGAGAAGGGCGCGAGATAGGCGTTCTTCACGCTCATCGGCGGCACGATATGCACCGCACCGGAAGCCGAGGCTGACGTGCCGGCGATCACGTTGAAATAATCGAACTCGTCGCGGAGCCTGCGGCAGACCTCGAGGGTCTCCTCTTCCGACACGCCGTCGCTGTCGAATTCGGTGGCAGAGAACCGCAGGCCCAGGATCAGCGGTTCGGGCGTGTTCGCACGCACTGAGGCGACCACCTCGCGCAGGAAGCGGAGGCGATTTTCTGCCGTGCCGCCATATGGGTCGGTGCGGCGGTTTACCCGCGGATTGAGGAACTGTGCGGGCAGATAGCCGTGGCTTGCGACGATCTCCACGCCATCGGCGCCCGCCTCAGCCATGCGCCGCGCCGCCTGGCCATAGCCTTCGACGATCTCCGCGATCTCATCCGGCGACATTTCGCGGGGGATGATGCGGAAGCGCTCGGCCGGTGAGGATGAGGGCGCGAGAGCAGCCTGCATGACCCCGTTGCGCCGGCCGAGGAGCTCGCGCCCGGGATGGAAGAGCTGCACGAAGACGCGGGTGCCGTGCGCCTTGACCGCATCGTACAAGGCTTTGAAATGCGGAATGCACGCGTCCGATGTGCCCATCAGGACGTCCGGTGTGTAGCGGGCCGTCTCATGGACGGCGACCACCTGCACCACGATCAGCCCGGCTCCGCCTTTCGCGCGGGCCACCTGATAGGCGATCAGCCGTTCCGTGGGCAGCCCGTCCCGCCCCATCTCCGTATCGTGGCCGGTGGACAGGATGCGGTTCGGGATCTCCAGACCCTTCAGCATGAAGGGCGAGAAGAGATGCGGAAATGTCGTCGTCATTGCGGCGCTGCCTGTGTCGTGTCCTGTGCACGCGCCAAAGCCTCATCCCGGATTTGGCTCAGGGAACGCTCCGGCGTAAGCGCTTCCGGATGGACGATGCAGTGAATGATGGAGGGCAGGCCGCTTTCCAAAGCCCGTTCGAAAGCCGGAAGGAAATCCTGCGTCCGCTCCACCCGCTCGCCGTAGCCCCCGAAGATCCTGGCATAGGCGGCAAAATTCGGGTTGGTGAGCGAGGTGCCGGTGACACGCCCGGGAAACTCCCGCTCCTGGTGCATCCGGATGGTGCCATACATTCCATTATCGGCGATCACGACAATGATCGGCAGGTTGTGCTGCACCGCGGTGGCGAATTCCTGCCCGTGCATCATGAAGCAGCCATCGCCGGCGAAGGCCACGACCACGCGGTCCGGGTGCAGCCTCTTTGCGGCGATCGCTGCCGGCACGCCATAGCCCATCGACCCGGAGGTCGGCGCGAGCTGGCCGTCAAAGCGCCGGTAGCGATGGTACCGGTGCACCCAAGTGGCGTAGTTGCCCGCGCCGTTGCAGACGATCGCATCTTCGGGGAGGACATCGCGCAGCTGGCAGACAGCCTCGCCGAGATTGAATTCTCCCGGGACAGGCTTCGCGCGGTTCGTCCATGCTTCGAACAGTTCCCTCCCCTCGGCGACGACATGCGCGCGGGAAAGCGCTCGGTTGGGTTCGAGGCCGGAAACCGCCTTCATGAACCCGATGGGGGAGACAGGCAGCCCTAGATCAGGCCGGTAGACGCGGCCGAGTTCCTCCGCACCCGGGTGGACATGCACCAGGATCCGGCCGGGGTCAGGAACACCCAACAGCGTGTAGTTCTGGCTGGGCAGCTCGGACAAGCGGCCGCCGACCAGCAGGATGAGATCGCTCCGCCTGGCATAGGCCACCAGCTTCGGGTTTGCGCCGACGCTGAGGTCGCCGACGAAATTCCGGTGCGTGGAAGGAAAGAGCCCCTGGCGCCGGAACGACACGGCGACGGGCAGCTGGAACCGGTCGGAAAATGACACGAGCCTGTCCACCGCGTCCTGATCCCACCGCGCGCCGCCGGCAATGACCAGCGGCCTTTCAGCGCTGTCGAGGAGTTCGAGCAGCCGCCCGATATCTTCGGCCGAAGGCGCGGCCTCAGCCACGTGGTACGCCCTGGCGTCGGCGATTGCCGCCTGTTTCGAGAGCACATCCTCCGGCAGGCCGATGACCACCGGGCCCGGCCTGCCTGATGTCGCCACATGGAACGCCCGCGACACCACCTCGGGAATACGCGCGGGATCGTCGATCTGTGTCGCCCATTTTGCGATCGGACCGAAGAAGGCGGAGTAATCGATCTCCTGGAAGGCTTCGCGGCCGAGAAACCCCCGCTCCACCTGACCGATGAAGAGGATCATCGGGGTGGAATCCTGCATGGCAACGTGGACGCCCGCGCTGGCATTCGTGGCGCCAGGGCCGCGCGTGACGAAGCATATTCCTGGCCGGCCCGTGAGCTTGCCCTGCGCCTCGGCCATCATCGCCGCGCCGCCTTCCTGGCGGCAGACGGTGAGCCTGATGGGTGCATCGTGCAGGGCATCCAGCACGGCGAGATAGCTTTCGCCGGGCACGCAGAAACTGTCGGAGACACCGTGGACGACAAGCTGGTCGACGAGGATCTGGCCGCCGGTGCGGGCAAGCGCGGGGCGTTGCTCCGCCGCGCGAGAATTCATGTCAAGCATCGCGGCCTCGAATGAAACGCATTGCAAGCAGCAGCAGTAGGCTGAAGAGGATGAGAATTGTCGCCACGGCTGCGATTGTGGGGCTGATATTCTCGCGGATGCCGTCCCACATCCGCCGGGGAAGGGTGAAGATCCCTCGGCTGGTGATGAAAAGGGTGACCACGAGCTCGTCCCAGGAGGTGATGAAGGCGAACACTGCGCCGGCGAAAACGCCGGAGCGGATGTTGGGAAGGACGACCTGCAGCTGCGTGCGCGCCCACCCTGCCCCGAGATTCCGCGCCGCCATCGCGATGCTCGGATCAAGCCGCGAAAGTGCTGCGGAAGCCGTGATGAAGACGTAGGGCACGCTGAGGATGGCGTGCGCGAGGATGGTGCCTGCCCAGCTGTCGAAGAGCCCGAGCAGAACCCAGCTGCGGTAGAGCGCAAGCGCTGAGACCACCGGCGGAACGATCAGCGGCAGCAGCGCCAGAACCCGCGTCGTCATGGCCAGCGTGTTGCTCAGCCTAGAGGCGCCGATGGCGGCGGCCGTGCCGATGATGGTGGCGAGCACGGTCGAACACAGGCCGATGACGACGCTTTGCCCCATCGAACGGTACCAGGCCGGGTCCTGGAACAGCTGCTGGTAGTGGCGGAACGAAAAGCCTTCGGTCGGGAAGGACAGGAAGCTCGTCGGCGTCAAAGAGACCGGAATGACGACGAAGATCGGCGCCATGAGGAAGAGCAGCGCGCTCCAGGCCGCGATGTAGAACGGCAGCGAATAGCGGAACGGCATCGTCATACGGTGAATATCCGGCGCAGGTCGACAGCACGGGCCGCCGCGGCGATGGTGAGAAGCACGACGAGCATCAGGAGCGTGGCCAGGACAGAGCCGATGCCCCAGCGCGAGATGAGCAGGATCTGGGTGCTGATATACTCGCCCATCATCACCACGCGCCCGCCGCCGAGGATGATTGGCGTCACATAGAAGCCGAGCGCGAGCACGAGGACGAGCACGGTGCCGGCGAACACCCCGGGCAAGGTGAGGGGAAAGTAGACCTTGAGGAAGGTCATCACCGGTCCCGCGCCCAGGCCGCGCGAGGCCATGGTGAGCCGCTCGTCGATCCCCGCCATGCCGGCCAGGATCGTCAGCATGGCATAGGGAACGAGGTAGTGGGTCATTCCGATCACGACTCCAAGCTCGTTGTGCATCATGGCCAGCCGGTCAAAGCCCATCGACTGCACCACCCCGTTCACCGGGCCGTTGTCGCCGAGGATCATGAGCCAGGCAAAGGTGCGGATGAGGACCGAGGTCCAGAGCGGCACGAGGATGAAGAGCATCATCATGCGCCGCATGCCGGCGGATGCGCTGACATAGGCGTAGGCGAGGACATAGCCGATCACCACGCTCAGGATCGTGGTTATGCCGCAGATCCGCGCGGTGGTGAGCGCCACCCTGCCGATGGCCGGGGACTGCAGGACGTTTGCATAATTACCGAGCCCCGGCTGGGGCTCGGTGACGCTGATCAGAAGGACGCCGAAGAGGGGCACGAGATAGACCAGCCCCAGCAAGATGAGCATGGGTGCCACAAGTGCCGCAAAGCGGGGCTGGTCATTCATCTCGGGATCCTCAGCCGGCGATCATGTCCGTATAGGCGGCCAGCGCCTGGTCGTAATTCTCAGACCACCACTGGGCGTCCATCAGGGTCTGCAGCTTCCAGTTTTCCGGATGGGCCGGGTTGATGCGCTGCAGTTCCGGGGGCGTCTTCTCGCTTGCTTCCTGGGTAACAGGACCGGCGGCGAGCTCCGCCAGCAGGCCGAGCTGCTTGTCCACTTCCTGCATGGAGGCGATGAACGGCCAGACAAGATCGCCCGCTGGGTTGTCCTTCGGTACGCTCCAGGCGTCGCCATAGGCGATGGCTTCGTTCCAATGGAACGTGATGCGACCGTCGGTCTCCTTCTCGAGGATGTGCGCACGGCTGTTCCAGATGCAGGCCATGGTAACGTCGCCATTGCGCAGGAGCTGCTGGCTTTCCGCCCCGGAATCCCAGAAGACCACGTGTTCCTTGATCTGCTTGATCTTGTCGAGGGCACGCGGCAGGTCGATCGGGTAGATCTGGTCCTTGGGAACGCCATCGGCGAGCAGCGCGGCGTCGAGCGCGCCTGTCAGCCATTTGTAGAGCGACCGCTTGCCCGGGAATCGCTCGATGTCCCAGAAATCGGCCCAGGTCTGCGGTCCCCCATCCGGGAACTTGGACTTGTCGTAGGCGATCACATAGGACATGACATAGGCGGCCACGCCATGCTCGAACGAGGTTCCGGGAATGGTGTCGCGGCTGACGATCGAATAGTCGATCGGGCGCAGATAGCCTTCCCGGCCGAGCTTGATCGACGAGAAATTGTCGACGTCCATCACGTCCCAGATGACGTTCTTGGCATCGACCATCGCCTTGATGCGGCCTTCGAGCGGGCTTGAGTCGAAGTGCACGGGGATCCCTGTCTTTTCGGTATAGGGGATACCGAAAAGCTTCTCGTGCACCTTCGTGGCGTCGCCGCCCCAATTGGACACGACGATCTCCTTGGCCTGCGCCCTCGCCTCGCCGCTGCCGAGGCCCAGGAGCGTCGGCGCGACGCCAGCCGCCGCGCAAAGACGCAGGAAGTCGCGCCGGGTCTGCTCGTTGCGCAGCATCTTGCTGGCGATATCGAGTTGCTGGCCCCGCAAGGCCTGAAATCTTCTCATTCGCATTGAAGTCCTCCCATTGTGACAAGTCAGTCGCTGATGACCCGCCAGACCGCGCTGGCCCGGCACCGTGCCCAGACCTGGTCTCCAGGAGCTGGAATTCGGGCCTGCTCGGAGGTCCGGCAGCGGGCGATGATCGGGCCCGCCTCCGTCTCGATATGCACCCGGTAGTCGGCGCCGACGAAGGTCACGTCGCGAACGTGACCCTCGAGCGCAATGTCATCTGTTCCCCCATTGGGCGCAGTGTATTCGATCGCCACATGCTCCGGCCGGATGCTGAGGCAGGCTTCCCCGGCAGCATTCGTGGCGCCACCCACCGGGACCCGGCACCCGGCAATCCGGATGACCGTCTTTCCCCCTTCAGACCCCACCACGGGAGCGTGCAGGATATTGCTCTCGCCAAGGAAGTTTGCGACGAAGCGCGTCTGAGGCCTCGAATAGATGGCCGCCGGCTCGCCGATCTGAACGATCCTGCCCTCCCGCATCACGACGACCCTGTCTGACATGGACATCGCTTCTTCCTGGTCATGCGTGACGCAGACGAAGGTCGTGCCGAGCCGGCGATGGAGCGCCTTCAGCTCGTCCTGCAGGCTTGCCCTGAGCTGCCGGTCGAGCGCGCCCAGCGGCTCATCCAGCAGCAGCACCTTGGGATCGAAGACGATGGCGCGTGCCAGCGCCACGCGCTGCTGCTGGCCGCCCGACAGCGCCTTTGGCATCCGTTCGGCATAAGCCTCCATATGGACGAGCTTCAAAACCGAGAGCACCTTCTCCCGGACAACCTCCTTCGGCTGCCGCCGGATGCGCAGCGGGAAGGCCACATTGTCGAAGACGGAAAGGTGCGGAAACAGCGCGTATCCCTGGAAGACCATGCCGAAATTGCGCTTCTCGGGTGGAAGCGGCGCGACATTGGCGCCTTCGAACAGCATCTCCCCCTGGGTGGGCGCAACGAACCCCGCCAGCATCATCAGGAGCGTTGTCTTGCCCGACCCTGAAGGGCCAAGCATCGTCAGAAGCTCGCCCTCGCGCACGTCGAGGCAGATATCGTCGACAGCGACGGCGCTGCCATACCGTTTCACGATGTTGCGCACACTGAGAAGGACCGGCGCATTCACGCCCCGGCTGCCGGAGCGGTCATTCGCGGGAGTGCCGACCGGTTTTCCTCCCACCTCAACTCTTGCCGCCTTCAACAAAATGATCCTCCGACACTGGCGGCAAGCCGCCTCCCGCTTCTAGATGGCGGCAGCAACGCGCAACCCATCGTAAATCGCCTCTTCCGCCGTGCGCGGAGCAAGGCTGTCGCCAATGACGTGAACTTCCCCGGGATAGTCCTCGAGCAGGTCCGCCAGCTCGCTGACAGCGCGATGGCCGGTGCAAAGGACGAGGGCATCGACCTCCTCGAGAATGATCGGATCGTCGTTCACCGTGTCCTGCAAATAGACCGTCGCGTCGTCGTAGCCGTAGAGCCGCGCATAGGGGATGACCTTCACGCCCAGCCGGCGAAGCTCCGCATTGGACTGGTCGCGCACATAGAGCGGGATCGTTTCGCCTGGCATGGTGCCATTCACGGCGAGCTGGACGCGATTCCCGTTGCGGGCGAAACGCACGGCCATGCCGATCCCGATCCAGTCGCAGCGCCAGTCGGCCACCACGATCGATCCGGCAACATCGGCCTTGCCGGTGAGAACGTCCCAGGCATCGACGATCTTCAGCGATCCGCCGCCCTCAAGCGGCGGGTGGTAGGGCCGCGCGCCGGTCGCCACGATGATCGCGTCTGGCGAGTGTTCATCGACCACACTCCGGTCGACGGCCGTGTTTCGCCTGATGCGCACTTGGGAGATTGCCAGCTCGCGCTCCAGATTGGTGACCAGCCCGCCAAACTCCATGCGGTCCGGCAGGAGTTGCGCGAGGAGCGCCTGGCCGCCAAGGCGGCTACCTGCCTCGAACAGGGTGACATCGTGCCCGCGCTCGGCAGCCACGGCCGCAGCCTTCATTCCCGCCGGTCCTCCGCCCACGACCATCACCCGCTTCGGCTCCTGCGCGCGGGGCATGTTTCCGTAGATCAGTTCGCGGCCGGTGACCGGGTGCTGGATGCAGGAAATCGGCGCGCCCTTGTGGAAGTGGCCGATGCAGGCCTGATTGCAGGCGATGCAGGCGCGGATATCCTCCAGCCGCTGCTCGACCACCTTTCTGGGCATCTCCGGATCGCAGATGAGCGCGCGCGTCATGCCGCAGACGTCGGCCTGCCCGGAGGCGATGATCGCGTTGGCATCCTGAGGTTGATTGATGCGCCCGGTGACAAAGACGGGGATGGACACGCGCGCCTTCACGGTCGCGGAAAATGGCGCAAGATAAGCGTTGGGAATGCTCATGGGCGGCACGATGTGAACAGCGCCGCCGCTCGACGCAGATGTGCCCGCCACAACGTGGATATAGTCGATTTCGCTTTCGAGCGAACAGATCGCCTCGAGGGCTTCCCCGCTGGTGATCCCCTGCTGGTCGAGTTCGCCGCCGGAAATCCTCAAACCGACCACGAAGTCCTCGCTCGTCTTCGCCCGCACGTCGGCAAGAACTTCCCGCGTGAAGCGCAGCCGGTTCTCCAGGCTGCCGCCATACATGTCCGTCCTGACATTGACGCGAGGGCTCAGGAACTGCGCCGGAAGATAGCCGTGGCTGGCGACAATCTCGACCCCATCCAGCCCCGCCTGATGCAGGCGGCGGGCAGCGTCTCCGTAGCAGGAAACGATCTCCCGGATGAGGCGCTGACTGAGCGGCCGCGGCATGACATGATAGCGTTCGTTGGGCACTTCCGAGGGTGCGTAGGCCACCGCAAGGAGGCCGCCCTGTGCTTCCGTTATCTCCCGGCCGGGATGAAAGAGCTGGCCGAAGATCGTGGTGCCATGCGCATGAACTGCGTCCGCAAGGCGGCGATAACCGGGGATGCACTCGTCGTTCGAAGCCATCAGGATGTGGTTCGTGTAGCGCGCCGTCTCATGCACCCCCGCCACCTGGACGATGATGAGGCCGGCGCCGCCGCGGGCGCGCGCCTCCTGGTAGGCGATGAGCGCATCGTTGACGAGAGCGGCAGTGGGAAGCGTGGTGTCGTGGCCGGTCGACATGATCCGATTCCTGAGCGTCGCCCCGCGCAGCTTGAGTGGCGAAAGCAACGCCCCGCAATTTTGGAATTCCATGCGCTCCTCCACTCGGTGTTCACGGCAGAACAATCTCGAGCGCTAATTGCTTACAAAATTGTCGACGAAATTGTCAACGGACTTGTCGCCGGAAATATCGTTGTGTAGATGTTCAGCCTACACAGGGTGGAATTCGCATGGATTGGACTGCAGGCGGCCACGAGGAAGTCGACGCCGTTGTGATTGGAGCAGGTGCGGTTGGCCTCGCCGTCGGGCGCGCGCTGGCGCTCTCGGGCCGGGAGGTCATCATCCTGGAGGCGGAGAGAATGATCGGCTCCGTCACGAGTTCGCGCAATTCCGAGGTGATCCATGCAGGGCTCTACTATGTGCCCGGTTCGCTGAAGGCGAAGCTCTGCGTGGAAGGAAAGGCGGCGCTCTACGCCTATTGCGCGGAGCGCGGGATAAAGCACTCGCGGCTGGGAAAGCTGATCGTCGCCTGCTCCGAGGCAGAGGTTCCGAGGCTGCAGCATCTGACGATGAATGCAGCCCGCAATGGCGTTGTTGATCTGGCGATGCTGTCGCAACACGAGGTCCGCTCCATCGAGCCGGAGCTCGACTGCTTCGCTGCCATGCGCTCCCCTTCGACCGGGATCGTCGATGTGCACGAGCTCATGCTGAGCTATCTGGGCGATCTCCAAAACAGCGGCGGCATGCTCGTCCTGGGTGCCCGGGTGCTCGCCGGAAAGGTCACGGGGCGCGGCATCTCCCTTTTGGTCGACCAGGATGGCGGCCTGGTGCTCTCCTGCCGTACCGTGGTGAACTGTGCGGGATTGGCCGCTCAGAAGATCGCTTCTTCGATCGAAGGCTTCCCCCGTGAAGCGGTTCCAGCCCAGTATCTGGCCAAGGGAAACTATTTCAAGCTTACCTCGCGCTCACCATTCCAGCATCTGGTCTATCCCCTCCCGACGGACGGCGGCATGGGCATCCACCTCACGCTTGACCACGCCGGACGAGCCCGGTTCGGCCCGGACGTCGAATGGGTGGAGAAGATCGACTACACTGTCAGCGATGAGCGGCTTCCTCTTTTCGAGCGCGCGATCCGCCGGTACTGGCCGGGACTGCCCGACGGCACGCTCGCGCCGGACTATTGTGGAATTCGTCCGAAGCTCAACGGCAGCGGAAGCCCGGCTGCAGATTTCATGATCCAGGACGGCAACGCCTACGGAGCGAAGGGCCTCATAAACCTCTACGGCATCGAATCGCCCGGGATCACAGCATCGCTTGCCATCGGGGATCTTGTTCGCGCCCTGGCTTGCAATGGAGATCGCGCCACGGAGCCTGCGGCGCTAGTATCGTTCTCCGAAGCGCAAGCATGAGGACGATGATGATCCAACAGACAAGCCACCGATCAGAGACCGAGGTGGTCGAGACCATTCGCGAAGCCATCATCTTTGGCCGCCTGCGGCCACGCGAACGGCTGGTCGAGGAAGACCTGAGCGAACGCTTCGGCACCAGCCGGCACGTGATCCGGGCGGCCATGGTGACACTGGAGCAGATCGGACTGGTGACGCGCCGCCCAAACCGGGGAGTGGTCGTTCGCGACTTCTCGGTGGAGGAGGTAGAGGAACTCTACGACATGCGGGCCATACTTCAGGCTGAAGCTGCGCGCCGCATCCCACTGCCTGCTCCGGCGTCGCTGATCGACGAACTCGAGCGGATCCACAAGGAATACTCCGACTGCGTGGATCGTATGGACCTCAAGCAGACGGCAGCACTCAACAATGTGTTCCATGAGACCTTCTTCGCCGCCTGCAACAACCGGTTTCTGGCAGAGGCAATCGAGACCTTCTGGGCCCGCACCACTGCCATACGCTGCTACGCCATCGGCGATCCGACCCTTCTGGAACAGTCCCGCAGCGAGCATCGCGCAATGATCGATGCGCTCATCCGATGCGATCGGGAGGAACTCGTTCGCCTCTGCGTCAGCCACATCTACCCGGCGCTCGAAGCTTACAAGCGCGCGCATGGCGGCTGGACCGTCAGGCCGGCTTCGGCCAGCGAGATGTAGCGCCACCCCAGCCTGTTCAGGAGGAAAGAATGCCGCATGAGCTCCAGTTCTATATCGACGGCGCCTGGGTGCAGCCGCTCGGAAGCGCCACGCTGGAGGTCATCGATCCTTCGACGGAAGAAGCATTCACGCAGATTGCGGCCGGTTCGGCGGCGGATGTCGATCGTGCGGTGGATGCTGCCCGGCGCGCGTTCCCGGCCTTCGCGGCCACAACCAAGGCGGATCGGCTGGCGCTGCTGCGGCGCGTGCTTGAAGCCTACAACGCCCGCTATGAGGATATCGCCCGGGCGGTAAGCCAGGAGATGGGCGCTCCCATCGCCTTTGCCCGTGAGGCGCAGGCCTTTGCCGGCCAGGCCCATCTTGCTGCGGCCATCGAGGCGCTGGAGGGCTTTGAATTCGAGCACCAGCGGGGGACCACCCGCATCGTCCGCGAGGCCATAGGCGTCGCCGGCATGATCACGCCCTGGAACTGGCCGCTGAACCAGATCGTCTGCAAGGTCGCTCCGGCGCTTGCGGCAGGCTGCACGATGGTCCTGAAGCCAAGTGAGATTGCGCCGGTGAGCGGCATCATCTTCGCGGAGGTGATGCATGCGGCGGGCGTCCCCAACGGGGTCTTCAATCTCGTAAACGGCACGGGCGAAGACGTCGGCCGGGCAATTTCCTCCCATCCCGGCATCGACATGGTCTCCTTTACCGGCTCGACCCGTGCGGGCGTGGACGTTGCGAAGCTTGCGGCCGACACGGTGAAACGCGTTTCGCAGGAGCTTGGCGGAAAGTCGCCCAATATCATTTTGCCGGATGCCGATTTCGAAAGCGCGGTGCGGACCGGCGTCTCGTCCTGCTTTGCCAATAGCGGCCAGTCCTGCGACGCGCCCACCAGGATGCTCGTTCCCTTCGACCGCCACGAGGAGGCTCTCGCAATCGCCAGGTCTGTTGCCGAGGCAACAATTGTAGGAGACCCTCGCGTGGCGGGAACGATGCTCGGCCCGGTCGTCAGCCGCGCCCAGTTCGACAAGATCCAGCGGCTGATCGAGACCGGCATCGCCGAGGGAGCCGAGCTGGTCGCCGGCGGCCCCGGTCGTCCCGCTGACCTCAATCGCGGCTACTACGTGAAACCCACCGTCTTCGGCCACGTGCGGCCGGAGATGACCATTGCGCGGGAGGAGATTTTCGGCCCGGTTCTGGCGATCATGCCCTACAGGGAAGAAGACGAGGCGATCCGGATCGCCAACGACACGCCCTACGGGCTGGCAGCCTATGTCCAGTCGCAAGACATCGAGCGGGCGCGCAGGGTGGCCCGGCAACTGCGCGCCGGGACCGTCAACATCAACTATCCCGACTGGGACCTTCACGCCCCCTTCGGCGGCTACAAGCAATCCGGAAACGGCCGTGAATATGGCGCCTACGGCATCGAGGAGTTCCTCGAGACCAAGGGGATCGTCGGGTTCGGCGGCTGAACGGTTTCCCGAGTCAAAGCCATGCGCGCCACGCGCCGCGTATCAGCGAGGGTGGGATGAAGACCTTTGGCACCTATCTGGTGGAACTGCTGCGTGCCTATGAGGTCGATACCGTGTTCGGCATACCGGGCGTGCACACGATCGAGCTCTATCGCGGCCTGCCGGGCAGCGGCATCCGGCATGTGACGCCGCGGCACGAGCAGGGTGCCGGGTTCATGGCGGACGGCTACGCCAGAGCGAGCGGCAGGCCCGGCGTCTGCTTCATCATTACTGGCCCCGGCCTCACGAATGTTGCAACGGCGGTGGCACAGGCCTTCGCGGACTCTGTTCCGATGCTGGTCATTTCCGGCGTGAACGCACGCGGCCATATGGGTTCAGGTGAAGGGTTTCTGCATGAGCTGCCCGATCAGCGCCAGCTCATGAAACAAGTAACCGCCTTCAGCCATACGATCCTGAAGATGGAAGAACTCGAGCCCGTATTGGCCCGGGCCTTCGCTGTCTTTGCATCGGCGAGGCCGCGGCCGGTCCACATCGAAATCCCGATCGACCTCATGGCAGCGGATGCAAGTCACCTCCCCGTCCCGCGACGAGCATCGGCCCCAGCCAGGCCCGCGCCGGATGCCGAATCCATCGCCCGAGTGGCGAAACTTGCCGGAGAAGCTGCCCGCCCGCTCATTCTCGCTGGTGGTGGCGCCGCAGATGCAGCTGCCCCTCTCCACCGGTTGGCCGAAGCGCTGGATGCGCCTGTCGTCATGACCGTCAATGGCCGCGGCGTCCTGCCCGCCGGACATCCGCTGGCAGTACCCTGCACGCCGAGCCTCCAGGGATGCGCCGAGCTTATCGCAGGCGCCGATCTCGTCATAGCTGTCGGTACCGAGCTCGGCCCAACCGATTTCGATCCCTATGGAACAGGCCGTCCGACAATCAACGGCCGCCTCGTGCGCATCGATATCGATCCGGAGCAGGCGATGCGCGGCAGCCGGGCGGACATCACGGTCATTTCCGATGCGGGCGCGGCTCTCTGCGCGCTCTTCGCCGCCGCAGCGGGGTCCACCTGTAGCCGCCGCGGCGGCGCAGAGCGGGCAGCACGGGCCCGAGACGAAGTGCGCAGCGGGCTGGACCCGATGATGACAGTAGGTCTCCGCCTGTTGGAGAAAGTGCGAGAAGTCCTGCCCGATGCGATCGTCGTCGGCGATTCAACCCAGCCCGCCTACGCTGGGTGTCTCGCTTATGCCTCCATGCGGCCCCGCTCATGGTTCTGCTCGTCCACGGGCTATGGAACGCTCGGCTACGCACTTCCGGCCGCGATTGGGGCCGCGCTGAGCGTTCCCGAACGCCCGGTCGTCTGCCTTATCGGCGATGGCGGCATTCAATTCACCCTGGCGGAGCTTGGCTCCGCGGTAGACGCCGAAACCCCGCTCATCGTCCTGCTCTGGAACAACTCAGGATACGGGGAAATCAAGACCCATATGCAATTTCGTGGTGTCGAACCGCTTGGGGTAGATATCTACACGCCTGATTTTCAGCTGCTCGCCCGCGGGTTTGGTTGGGAGTATCTGAGCCTCGATCCAGGGCAGCCACTTGGCGCGATGCTGCGGTATGCCGCGCTAAACAGGCAGCGAGTCCTCATCGAGGTGAACGAAGGTGAGGCCTTGGCCAGTAAAGGCAACTTTCTCAGGCTTTGACTATGTTCGGCTTTGTGCCGCTCCACTGGTAATTGCCTCTCTTTGTGTCGCAGGGAGATCGCTCACGCAAGGTCAGGCAATTTCCTGCCGCACCCACCTTCGAACGGGGGACGTAGAATATTGCTTAGGCGGCGCTACTGAATGCTACGAAGTGGCCGGGGCTGTGGCCCGAGATATCTGCACCGGGCTAAGGCCGCAGCGAGAAGTGCTCACATGCTCTGCCCAGCCACGCCGGAATACTCTTGCACCGGAGCGACAGTGACCCAGACCATACTCGCCCGAGAGGAAGATCGTGCTGGCTGTGAGCGCCACCTGATAGAGCACCTTCATCATTCGCGCCCACACGCTTTAGTCGGTTCACCGCCCATTTGAGAACATGCGGCAGAAGTGGCGAGGTGAACCACCCGGTGACCTTCTGTGTTTCACAAGGCCGAGGTCCCCTCCCGGCCCACCACACACACAGGATACCCACACTGAACAGTGCAGGAGATGGATTAGGCCGGTCTTTCCGAATCCGTTTCGCGATCTGCTGGTTCGTCCTCGCCAAGTACGAATGCATAAAGCGCATTCGGCTCATCGAGCATCACCTGCTGGGCATCGGGATCCAGGCCGTCTAGCCGGTAGGCGATGAAATCGCCGCCAGCTTCCCATCTAGCCATGTCGACAAGCCGATGTTCAGTAAGACTTCGGTGGTCAGTTTCTGAATCGGCGGCAATCCACTCTCCCGTTTCGGAAGAATCGATAGCATGGCCAAGAAGCCAGTGTCTCAAATTATGTCTACGGGCAGTATGCCTCCAGAAGACGGGCGGCCGGCGGTCAGGCATGGTGTGCGGCCGGGAAAGGACTGCCCGATCGCACACACAAGACCGCGAACTGCATCGGGATCCAACGTGATGCTTAGTGGTTCGCCGCTCTCGTTTTCCTGAACAAGAACGAGCATCGACTGGTCCAGCATATGTGAACCAGGAATAGTTCCGGCTTTTCGGCCTCGTTTTCCTTCACCACGGTTCCCGCTATCTCGTAGGTCACGGCAAACCGTACGCCCGCTGGCGATGAGATCAACATCGCTACTGACGTCGTTGCCGCTTCCGTCATCACCTGCCTGGCGCTGTAGGCGGTGGATGGAGTTACGATCAAATGCAACGGCGAGAACCCAGGCCGGCCCCTCCACCCCCTTGCGGAAGTCGACCGGCTTTATTCGGCTAAGGCGCTTCTTCTGGGTCATCCTCTCCGAGTTAATCCGGCCCGCGACAACGACGGCGCCTTGATGGCGTGGATGATGCGGGCGAAACTCGCCCTCGCCCGATCCACCATATGGCGGCCACGGAGGTAGCCGTGTATCAACCCATGTTCCTCCCACTGGTACGCCAAGCCCCCCGCAGCCCGAACTCGTTCGCAGTAGATCTTTCCATCGGATGAGAGAGGATCACACTCGGCACTAAAAATCACTGTTGGCGGAAGCCCTGAGAAATCGTCGTCCGCGAGCGGCATGAACCGCAGATCCGCCGCGACGTCGGCGCCGCCAGTCCAGGTGGCAACATATGTGCGAAGGTCGCGCGTCGTCAGCATGGGCGCATCGGCATGTGCCACGTATGAGCCTGTCTCCATGTCGCCTCCGAGATAGGGATAGATCAGCACCTGGCCGACCGGGGCCCGCGGGTGACCACGGGATTGGCGGGCAAGACAGGCTGCAAGGGTGCCTCCAGCTGACTCTCCCACAAGCACAAGCGGCTCGCTGAATGCCTCCGCGGCCCAGTTGAAAGCGGCCACCACGTCATCGAGGGTTTCGTGGTGGCTGTGCTCCGGCGCAAGCCTGTAGCCAACCGAGACGAGCGTGTATCCGGTTGCAGCAGAGAGCTCCGCGCAGATGTCGTCATGGCTGTCGAGACTCCCCAGAATGAAGCCACCGCCGTGGAAATAGAGCACCGTCGCGGCCTTACTGGGCTGCCCGGGCCTATAGATCCGGATCGGGATCGAGTAGCCCGCAGCGGCAATGGCACTTGTTTCCGCTGCCACTCCCTCGGGATAGCCCGCAAAGAAGGCACGGCTCGTCCTTTCGTAGACCTCGCGATTCTTGGTGATCGGCATGCCGATCGCCTCGGGCGGATAAAAGGCATTCACCCGCTGAATGAAGGCCCAGGTCTGGGCATCAACGAGAGCGGCGTAATCGGGGCTCACGGTGCCCTTCTCTCCCTGGGGGGAGCCGGGGTATTCCATGGGACTACGCTTCGGGTCCGCGGGTGAGACGTGCCACCAGCTTTCACAGGAGACCTGCTTCCCTGAGGAAGGTGGCGGCGACCTCTTCGACAGACTTCTTCTCCACGTCTACTTCGCCGTTCAGGCGCTGCATCACGGTGTCGTCGAGCCGCGCGGAGAGCGCTTCCAGAATACCCTGCAGTTCCGGATGCTCCTTTAGGACCTCCTGCCGTACGACCGGCACCAGCGCATAGTTCGGGAAGAAATTCCTGTCGTCCTTGAGCAGCACGAGGTCCATGGCGGCAATCCGCCCGTCTGTAGCACCCACCACCGCCACGTCCACATCCCCGCCCGCAAGCGCGGGATAGACCAGCCCGATCTCCATGGGGCGGATGTTCCGGCGGCCCGCCTTGAACTCATACGCTTTTTCGAGTCCGATCAGGCCGTCCTCGCGCTTCGGAAACTCGGCCGTCGTCGCCATAAGGAGCGACTCCCCGGCTTTATAGGCAGCGGCCATCTCGGAGATTGCCGTCATCCCCTCCGTTTTCGGATTGTCCTTCCGGATGGCGAGCGCATAGGTGTTGTTGGCATTGGACGGTGCCAGCCAAACCAGCCCTTTCGCCCCATCAAGATCCTTGACCCGCGCATAGGTCTGTTCCGGGTCCAACCGCTCCGTAACCTTGTTGAAGGTGACAAGCGAGGTGCCGGTGTATTCCCAATAGAGGTCGACCTCGCCGCTCTCCAGGGCCGCTCGGACAATGTTCGTGCCCATGCCGTCCTTCTTGTCCACCCGGTGGCCCTTGCTTTCAAGCAGCTGCTTGGTCATTTCCGCGACAAGGAGCTGCTCGGTAAAGTCTTTGCCGCCAACGGTCAGGTCCGCGGCAAGTGCCGTACCGGCAATCATCACGACCGCCAAAGCATACGCAATCGTCGAAGCAATACGCGATAGGATGCTCATCGCAATCCCTCCCTTCTTGCTGTTTTCAGCTGTGCTTGCGCCGAAACACGCGATCGCTTTTCTCATAGAAGCCCACTTTCCTTGAGGAACATCGCGGACACCTCCTCGATGGACTTCTTCTCCACATCCACCTGCCCGTTGAGCCGTTGCATCGCGGCATCGTCCAGTCTCGCCGAAAGGGACTCGAGTATGTCCTTCAGCTCCGGATTGGCATCCAGCGTCTCCTTTCGGATAACGGGCGCAAGGGCATAGTTGGGAAAGAAGCCTTTGTCGTCCCGCAGAAGCGCGAGACCCAAGGCTGCGATCAGCCCGTCAGTTGCCTGCGCGGAAACAACATCCAGGTCTCCGTTGGCCAGTGCATTATAGGCAAGGGCAAGCTCCATCGGCCGGACATTCGCGCGTCCCGCCTCGAAGCCGTAGGTCCTCTGCAACCCGAGCAGCCCGTCCTCCCGCTTCGGAAACTCCGCCGTGGTCCCCATGCGCAGGCTCTTGCCGGCGTTATAGGCCGCCGCCAGATCGGAGATTGTCTCCATACCGGCGGTATTCGGATTGGCGGTGCTGATCGCCATGGCATAGGTGTTGTTCGCCTTGGAAGGCGCGAGCCAGACGAGCCCCTTTTCGCCGTCGAGCTCCTTCACCCTTTCATAGGTCTCTTCAGCAGAGAGCGCCTCCGTCACCTTGTTAAAGGTGATGAGCGAGGTGCCTGTATATTCCCAATAGAGGTCGACCTCGCCGCCTTCCAGCGCAGCACGGACGATCACAGTGCCCATGCCGTCCTTCTTGACTACTGTGTGTCCTTTGCTCTCCAGCAGCTGCTTCGTCATCTCCGCCATGAGGAGCTGTTCGGTAAAGTTCTTGCCGCCCACAGCAAGTTCGGCCCCCCAGCCAGCCGCCGGGCTAGCGAAGAATAGCGCCGCGGAAGCGGCCACCCTCAGAAAGAAGTGCATTTTTGTTTCCTCCCATTTTCCCGCTATCGCAGCGGATTTATTCCCCGCGGCACCAGGTGGTATTGGACCCTGCCGATGAGGAAATCTGTGATGACAGCGATGAGCGCTGTCGGAATGGCACCTGCCAGAACCATCGGCGTCTCATTCAGCGCGATGCCTGTGAAGATGAGCTCGCCAAAGCCGCCGGCGCCGATGAGGAAGGCGAGCGGCGCGGTGCCGACGCATATCGAGAACGCAATGCGGATGCCGCCGAAGATCACGAACAGTGCGTTGGGCAGCTCCACCCGCCAGAACACCTGGGCGGGCGTCATCCCCATCCCTCGCGCGGCTTCGATCAAATGCGGCGAGACTGCCCGCAGCCCGGTATAGGTATTCCTGATGATGGGCAGGATCGTCATGGCCCAGAGGCCGAACACGGCAGGTGCGAACCCGATGCCTAGCACCGACATGGAGAGCGCCAAGATGGCCAGCGTCGGGATCGTCATGCTCAGATTGAAGATCTGAAGGATGAGCTCCGATGAACCGCGAAAGGCTGGCCGGGAAAGAACGGCGCCGATGGGAATTGCAGTGAAAGTGGCAAGCACCGCGGCCGACACCACCAGCTCGATGTGTTGCCGGAAGAGATAGATGATGTCCTCGCGATAGCTGAGAATCTCCGGCAGCATCCCGCTCGACCAGGCCCAGCTCAGAAGCGCCAGGAGGAAGACGAGCAGGAACAGGAAACCTATGCCGTCCAACCGGGCGCGGGCTGACGCGAAATTCGCGCTCCCAACCTGCGGGACGGTCACTCGCTCGGCATCGGCGTGCATCATGAGTCTGCGCCCCGCACGGAGAGGGACCTGACGATTGAGCGCCAGGTGAGGATACCCTTCAGCCTGCCCTCCTGATCGACGCAGGGGAGAACTGGCATGTCCTGCGCGAACATGAGTGCCACCGCATTCCGCAAATCAGCCGAAATCTGCACGGTTGCATGAACTGGCCGGCTGCATTCCGCCGCCGTAGCCTGGGTTTGAGCGACGTCACCCTGAGCAAGCATGCCGGATGGGCGGCCCTCAGCGTCCACCATGGGGAGCGCGAGCAGACCCGAAGCACGCAACGCCGCCTCCGCGCGAGCAGCGGGGTCGTCCTCGTGGATAATCTCGAAGTCGGTGAGCATGGCCTCCGCAACGGAGACAAGGGCAAGGCGCTTCAGCGCCCTGTCGGACCCGAGGAAATTCGCGACGAAGTCGTTGGCGGGCCTGGCAAGGAGCTCGGCAGGCGTGGCGAACTGCTCCAACCGACCGTTACGGAAGATCGCGATCCTGTTCGCCATCTTCACCGCCTCGTTCAAATCATGCGAGACGAAGATGATGGTCTTCTTCAGAGCACCCTGCATGCGCAGGAACTCGTCCTGGATTATTTCCCGGTTGATGGGATCGATGGCGCCGAAGGGTTCGTCCATCAGCATAACAGGCGGATCGGCGGCGAGTGCCCTGATGACGCCGACGCGCTGTTGCTGCCCGCCGGAAAGCTCTTTCGGGTATCGGTCCATGAACGTGGCGGGCGGCATGCCGACCAGTTCGAGCAACTCGACGGCCCGGCTGCGCGCCTTCCTGCGATCCCAACCAAGAAGATCGGGGACCACGCAGATGTTCTCGGCCACCGTTTTGTTGGGAAACAATCCGATTTGCTGGATGACATAGCCGATGGAGCGCCTCAGCCTGATGGGATCCACCGCGCTCGTATCTTCGCCGTCGATGAACACCGTTCCGCTGGTAGGCTGGATCAGCCGGTTGATCATCTTCATCGTTGTTGTCTTGCCACATCCTGACGGGCCGAGCAGAACGCAGATTTCGCCTTTTGGCAGCTCGAAACTAACGTCGTCGACCGCAACGATGCCGCGCTCGCGGCTACCGAAGATCTTCGTCAGATGTTCCAACCTGATCACGCCTCCACCTCGCGCCGGATGCCAGCGGAAGTGATGAGCCTTTGGACGAGCGCCAGAAGGAGATCGGCCGCAATCGCCAGCAGCGAGACGGCGATGGCGCCGGTGATAAGCTGCCGGGGGTCGGACTGGCTGATGCCACGCGAAATGAACGTGCCGAGGCCGCCCGCCCCGATATAGGCAGCGATGGCGGCAATCCCGATATTCATGACCACCGCAGTCCGGATGCCAGCCATGATGACCGGAAGCGCCAGCGGGATCTCTATCTCACGCAGGCGCTGGAGCGTGCTCATACCCATGCCGATCGCCGCCTCGCGCAGCGCCGGATCGACGTCAATTATCGCGGTATAGGTGTTGCGGATGATCGGCAGCTGAGAATAGAGCACCACGGCGATCACTGCCGGAACGTATCCGATGCCATGGCCAATGGGCGAGAGCAGCGGGATCATAAGACCGAAGAGCGCGATGGACGGCACGGTGATCAGCATCGATGCGGCGTAAAGGACCACATCGGCCGCCAGCCTCGACTGTGTGATCGCTACACCGATCGGAACGGCCGTCGCGATGGCGATCGCCACGGCAACGAAGACGATGGAAAGATGCTCGAGTGCCCGCTCGCCGATGACCTCCTGGTTGTCGATCATGAATTGCAGGACTTCCATCGCTTCGCCTGCCTGCTAGAGTTGCCGGTAGAGTTCGTCTGCGTTCTGGAAGGTGAAGCGGAGCGGCACCGATCCAACCACCTGCCAAGCTTCGATCCTCTCGCCCAGGAGCAGCCGACAGGCGCCGTTGGTATCGGTGACGGCACCCCCATAGAGCCGGTTGGCGATGTTGAGGATGGCTGTCTTGTGCATGGCCGAAGTCGCGCTGCTGCAGGCATCCTTGACCAGAATGACACGGAAGCCGCCGTCCACTGCATGCTTCACCGTTGCATCGATACAGGCTTCGGTCCACACGCCGGCAATGAACAGCCACTCCACACCGGCTTTGTGTAGAAGTTCGGCGAGACGGCCGTCACCAAAGGCGCTCGCCTCGGATTTTATGAGAACAGGCTCGCCTCCCACGGGTCCCACTTCCGGGCATATCTCGGAAAGTGGGCTGCCTCGTTCACTGAACGCCGGCGTTCCATCAGGCTTCACCGGATAAAGTGGCCGCCGCGCGCGCATGCTGCCGTCAAGAACATACGCCGAATGCAGAACTGGCACGCCGCCCGCGCGAGCTACCTCCTGAAGCTTTCGCACATTGGCGATCAGCGTATCAAATCCCGCCACGAGGTAGCGGGCGTCCTGCCGGTGCTCCTCCTGCAGGTCGACAAAGAGCGCGGCCGCCTTGGCTTTGTCGATCGAAAGCGGGCGCCTCATTCACACCTCCTTGGAAAGGAAGTCTTCCTCATAGGGGAAGCGCGAGAGAAGCTCGGTCCCGGTATCGGTGATCAGTATTTCATCCTCGAGCTTGACCCCCTCGCGGCCGTCCTTCTCACCGATGTAACTCTCGACACTGACCACCATGCCCGGCACCAGGTGT
The DNA here is from genome assembly GCF_031180965.1 of Chelativorans sp. Taxonomy (GTDB): domain Bacteria; phylum Pseudomonadota; class Alphaproteobacteria; order Rhizobiales; family Rhizobiaceae; genus Chelativorans. The sequence goes on along the minus strand of NZ_JAPSLH010000006.1, from coordinate 188,078 downwards.
CCGTCACGGCCATAGGTCTCGTAATCAATGGCATGTGCGATGAACGGCGTTTCGCCATGCATGCCGACACCATGCATGACGGAAGTGTAGCGCTGCTCGATGAAACGCTCCGGAATTTTCCAAGCCTTTTCCGCGATCTCGCGGAATGCCATTCCTGGCTTGACGATGCCGATATTGTGCTGAACCTGGTCATAAGCCATCCGGTACAGCGTCTTCTGATAGTCGGTCGGCCTGCCGGGACCGCAGCGAAAGGTGCGCGAGAAGTCGGAATAGTAGCCATAGCACCCGATCGTATCTGTATCGAGCGCAACGAGTTCGCCCGGCCGGATCTTGCGGCCGCTCGCCTCGTTAAACCACGGATTGGTGCGTTGACCGGAGGTGAGCAAACGGGTTTCGATGAATTCTCCACCCTGCCGGATCACCTCGTGATACATCATGGCGAAAAGCTCGTTCTCCGAAATACCGGGCTTGATCGCTTCGCGCACGGCAGCCACCGCCGCTTCCGCGCCGGCCATCGAGACCTGGAGACACCTTACCTCCTCCGGTGTCTTGATGGCGCGAACCGCAAGGATCTCGCCTTGACAGTCCTTCACCTCACAACCGCGTTTCTCAAGCGCCAGGGCGTGAAGATGCTGGCACCGGTCGAGGCCGATTTTCATCGATCCGCCTCCGTGGGCGCGAAGGAGATCGGCGATCTCGTCGGCAAACGATCCAGCCGACTCGTCGTCGCGGCCGGAAACCGAAGACCACACCAGTTTCGACGGACGCGCTTCATCGACCGTGTCGAGAACCATCGAGACATGGTAGCTCTGCGGGTACTCGAAGAGGATGATCGGCCCCACCGCTGGGATGAAGAAGTACCGCGTGGAATTGCGCAGAAAATAGCCGAACATGTTGCGCGAGCCGGTGGCGTAACGCTGATTGTAGGGATCAAAAAGGACGACCGCACCGTAGCCTGCCTCGCTCAGCCAGTCGCGAAGCCTCTTCAGCCGGCCTTTTCGTAGCGCATTGGCGTCGATGTAAGGCGGCTCGGTATCGGACAGCCACATGCCGCCGCCGGGATCGGCCGCAGCGGGATGGCGCATCCGGTCGGCGAAGTCGACGTCATCCACCTTATCCGGATCAAAGACGACAATACTCATGAACAACCTCCCCTATCGAGAGGAGGATGAACCATCGTCGCGCTCGGCGATGCCTGCGATACCGCAAAAATTGTGCCGGAATCCGCTAACAGACTTCACCAAGCTGACGCTTTCCGTTTGAGGCTATAGGATTGCGCGGCCGTCGGCGGGCGTCGCGCGGAGGGTAGCCGAATTGCTCGCGAAAGGCGCGGGCGAAGCTCGATGCGCTGGCAAAGCCGCAGGACAGGGCGACCTCGCCTATGGGAACGCTGGAATGGGCCAGAAGATCCGCCGCTCGCCCGAGCCTTAGCCGGCGGTAGTAGAGGCTCGGAACGGTGTTGAGTTCCGCCTGGAAGGCACGTTCGAGCTTGTCTGGCGAAATGCTCAGGCGCCGGGCGAGATCGGCCATGCTCAGCCGGTCTTCCACCGCATCCTCCATGATAGCCACTGCTTTCAACACCAGGTCGTCGCGAATGCCGGTGCGTAGACGTAGCGGCATCATCCTGCGGTCGACACTGGAGCGCAACGGGCTATGTACATACCATTCGGCAACACCCGCGGCGAGTTCCGGGCCATAATCTCTGGCAATCAGCTCAAGCATCATGTCCAGGCTACCCACACCTCCTGCCGAGGTGAAGCGGCGCCGGTCTATCACGTATAGATCGTGCCGCATGTCGAGATCCGGAAATGCTTCCCGAAAGGCGGGCTGGCTGGTCCAGTGCAGGGTGCAGGCATGGCCGTCAAGCAACCCCGCCCTGGCGAGAAAGAAGGCGGCATCCGCGACGGCTCCAACCTTGCCGCCCGCCCGGAGATTTTTCCTGATCCAGACAAGTGCCTCGTCTGCCACCACCAGGTCGGCATCGCCGCCGGAGCAGACTACGATCCGGTCGACCAGCGGCGCTGCTTGAACGAAATAGTCAGGATCGATACCCACTCCGTTGGATGCAAACACTTTTTGCCCACTAACGCCAACTGTAATCCAGGTATAGCATTGCTTTCCAGCAAGACTGTTGGCCGCGCGAAGCGGTTCGATGACGGAGCTGAACGCCATCAAGGGAAAGCCGGGAAACACGAGAACCGCAAACCTCACCGGCGTCTCGGCATCGCCTTCAAAGGACGCGGGCGCATGCTGCTTCATGATCCCTCACCGATATTCCCGATCATGTTGCACCAATTCCGGTCAAGGGATAGGCACTACGTCGGAAGGTAGTCGGTCGCGCGGCTGGTGCTGAAGCGCCTTCCCGCCCGCTCTACAAAGCTACCTCTGGCAGGATAAGTACGCCGCAAGCGTTGGCAAGACGTCGGAAACTCCTTTCGTCCTCGCCAATGTCCACCCAAGTCTGCCCGAGACCACATCGGGAAGCCACCGGCCTAAGTCTCCTGTGGGCCGCGGTAAGGAGCCCTGCAGGCGTGGTGGAACGAGGCTGACTAGTGTTGCTGCCGAGCGCAGCGGCGTCCGCCCGACCGTCTCGGCAGACGCTCGGCGCCTCCTGACCTAGTTGAACAGGGAGCAGCGCGGCCGCTGAGCGTAGCGACAAGTCTGTTCTTCTTCCCGGTTCTGCCATGGCCTTCCTCGGTCCGAACCTGCCGCGGCATGTCTCGGCTCTCTTTTCACAGGAAGCGGAAGTCGGCTGTGTGCATTCATCCGCCATTCCTCGGCGCATGGTCGAGTCTTCTTTGCCTGAAGTGCAGTTCGTGCCTGTCCGAGGGACCAAAGTCCGAGATTATTCCCGTCCCAAGCATCAGCTCGAGAAGGAATCGAGCATGCCTAGGGTGCCGCATTCGTCGTCGACCGAACGATCAGGTGCGTTTCCAGGACATAGCACGCATCGCCCAGCGCATCCGACTGCAGCACCTGCATCAGCAGCGATACGGAAAGTTTGCCCGCCTCCACTGACTGGCCGGAAACCGTGGTCAGGACAGGCACCATCAAGGGTCCCAGCGCATCGTCGCAGCCGACAACAGAAAACTCCTCCGGCACGGATACGCCGCGTGCGGCGAGGCCGGCCAGAACGCCCTGCGCCATGACATCGTCGAAAGCGATCGCTGCCGTGGCTTTCCGGCCGAGGATGGAGGGGACCGCCTGCAGGCCAGCCTCGAAGCTTGGGACGGAAGCCGAGACAACGCTGAATTCCAGGCTAAGTTTGGCAGCAGTGTTGCGCGCGGCGGAGCGGCGCTGCCTGTTCGACCAGGAGGCCGAGGGGCCGCTCACATAAACTATGCGCCTGTGCCCCTGCTCGGCCAGATGTCTTGTCGCTTGCGCCACGCCGGTGCCACTATCGATCAGCACCCTCGGAATCCCCTCCACGTTGCGGTTGATCAGCACCATTGGCTTCAGCGAGGCATGCGCCAGGATGCGCTCGTCGGAAAGACGGGGGGACGCAAGAATCACTCCCTCCACCTGGCTCGATAGACGGCTGAGCAGCTTGTCTTCCTTCTCGGCGTCCTCTTCGGAATTGCCGAGGAAGACGCAGAAATCGTACCGGTCCGCCTCCCCCTGCGCCGCCCGGATCAGAGGCGGGAAGAAGGGGTTTGCCACATCCGGCACGATGAGGGCGATGTTGCCGTTGCGGCCGGTGCTGAGCGCGCGCGCCGTATGATTGGGAATATAGCCGAGACGCTCGGCCACCGCCTTGATGTGCTCCACCGTATCGGGGCTCAGCATATGCGGCTTGGTGTAGGCGCGCGAAACGCTGGAGCGCGCCACACCCGCCGCCTCAGCCACCTGGCTGATCGTAACCCCGCCCTTCCGCTCGACCGGCAAAGCTCTTCTCCCGGCGTTCATTGCCCCGCATGAGAATGCATGAGGCGCGCCGCAATGCAAGCGTTGACATGCAACCGGTTGCACATAATATGACGCATACCGGCGACAATGCCTCCAGCCGGAAGCTGAAGCCTTTCTGGAGTTTTGCTTGCGTCCCTTTCTATCAGACGTGCCGCCCTTACCCGTTTCCGCTCGCCGGGTGGAACAGCTACTCGTGCAAACCTACCGCAACAGCGAGGAAATGGGCGCTGCTGCCGCGGTTGCGGTCGCCGAGGCGCTGAGAGAGGGCCTGCGCCAGCAGGATCACCTGCGCATGGTCTTCGCTGCCGCACCAAGCCAGTCATCCATGCTCGCGCGGCTCAGCGGCGCCGAGAGCGTAGACTGGAGCCGTGTTACTGCCTTCCATATGGACGAGTTTATCGGTCTTCCGCCCGGCGCGCCGCAGCGCTTCGGCAATTGGCTCGACCGGCATTTATTCGAACGAATTCCCTTGGCGGCCGTGCACAAGATCGACCCCGAGCCGAACCCGCAACGGGAGTGCGAGCGGTATGCGGCCCTTCTGGACGAAGCGCCGATCGACGTGATCTGCCTCGGGATCGGGGTCAACGGGCACATCGCCTTCAACGACCCGCCGGTAGCCGACTTTGAAGATCCGCTGGACGTGAAGGTGATCGAACTAGACGAGATCTGCCGCAGGCAGCAGCTCGACGATCAGGGGTTTGCCAGCATGGACTCCGTGCCGCGGCAGGCGATCACGCTGACGATCCCGCGGCTCTTGCGCGCCGACCGGCTCTTCTGCATCGTGCCAGGCACGCACAAAAAAGAGGCGGTGCGCGGCAGCTTGCAGGGGCCGGTGACGACCGCCTGCCCGGCGAGCATCCTGCGCCGGCACCCGGATTGCACGCTCTTTCTGGACAGGGAGGCCGACCCCGATGCCTGAGACGATCGACGCCGATGCACTCTGCGCCGGCTATCTCGCAGAAGTCCATTCGCTGATGCAGCGCATCCTGAGCGAGGAGCGCGCGCCGTTGGATGCAGCGGCCGCAAGGCTGGCAGAGCAGATCGAAGCCGACCGGCTGGTGCACATTTTCGGCCCCGGCGGCCATTCGAACCTCGCCTCGCAGGAAGTCTTCTTCCGCGCCGGCGGACTGATGCATGTCAGCGCCATCCTCGACGAAGGCACACTTCTTTCCAACGGCGCGCTGCGCTCCATGGCCATCGAGCGCACGCCGGGCTATGGCCGCGTGGTCATCTCCAACGCCCGCCTCGGCGAGACGGATATGCTGATCCTCGCCAATGCCTATGGCATCAACGCGGCCCTCATCGACGCCGCCCTGGAAGCGCGTTCGCGCGGCGCTTTTCTCATTGGTGTGAGTTCGCGCGAGCACGCGCAGAACACGGCGCCCGATCACCCGGCGCGCCATCCGACCAAAAAGAACCTGAATGACATCGTCGACATCGCGATCGACACGAAGGTGCCGATCGGCGATGCGGTGGTGCGCGTGCCCGGCATGGGCGAGAACATCGCCGCGATCTCGACATTTGCCAATGCCTTTGCACTGAACTGCCTGGTGATCCGCACAGTCGCTAAGCTCGTGGAGCGCGGCATCGAGCCTCCGGTCTGGCGCAGCGGCAACGCACCGGGGGGCGATGAGGCCAACGCGCGCTTCATCTCCCGTTTTCGTGACCGGGTGCGTAGCCTGTGAGCGGCACAGCCGTGATCACCGGCCGGGATCCCGCGACCGGCGAAGGGATCGCCGTCTCCGTGCGCGATGGGGTGATCGTCGCGATTTCGGCGGCAGAGGGCGCTGGTGACGGCTATCTGACGCCGGGGCTGATCGACCTGCAGGTCAACGGCTATGCCGGCATCGACCTTAACGACGGGAAGGTTGATCCTGAGCGGGTTATCCAGCTCACCCGCACTATGCTCTGCCTCGGCGTGACCACCTATTTACCGACGCTGATCACTGCATCGAAGGAGGCGCTGCTCGATGCGCTGGCAGCGATTGCCGAGGCCCGGCGCATGGATGGGCTGTCACGGCAGGTCATCCCCGGCATCCACATGGAAGGGCCGAGCGTGTCGCCGGCAGACGGCCCCCGCGGCGCGCATCCGGCGGCCCACGTTCGGCCGCCCTCGCTCGAGGAGTTTTCGCATTGGCAGAAGGCGAGCGGCGGCCTGATCCGCCTGATCACACTGGCGCCCGAGCACAAAGGCGCCGTGGATTATATCCGCGCAGTCGTGGCTGCGGGTGTTCATGCCGCGCTGGGACACTCGGCCGCCACCCCGGAAGAGATATTTGCCGCTGCAGAAGCGGGCGCTTCGCTTTCCACGCATTTGGGCAACGGCGTCGCGGGGATGATGCCCCGCCACCCCAATCTCATCTGGGCGCAGCTTGCGGAAGACCGGCTTTCGGCGAGCTTCATCGCCGACGGCCATCATCTACCTGCTGAAACCTTCAAGGCGATGCTGCGCGCCAAGGGTCTTGAACGCTCGCTGCTTGTCTCCGACTGCGTGGCACTCGCCGGCATGCCTCCCGGCATCTATTCGCAGGTGGTCGGTGGCGAGGTTGAAGTGCGCAGCGACGGCCGGATCAGCATTACCGGCACGCCTTATCTCGCCGGTGCCGGCCTGCCGCTGATTGCCAACGTACCAATCGCGATGCGTATGGCGGGGCTCTCGCTTGCCGAAGCCCTGCAACTTGCGACGATGAACCCGGGACGGTTTGTCGGCGGGCTCGGGCGCCTTGCGCCGGGCCAGCCTGCGGACCTTCTGCAATTCACGCCTGGCGCCCCGGGCGAACCCCTTCAGGTCCACGCCGTCTGGAAGGCCGGCGAAGAGGTGTTTTGTAGATGATCCTAGCCGGCGCCGCCGTCGTCGACATCACCCCGCCTGCCGGGCTTGCGATGTCCGGTTTTGCGGCGCGAACCCTCCCAGCCAGCGGCACGCACGATCCGCTCACCGTGCGGGCTCTCGCCGTTGGTGACACGGCAATTGCGGTTGCTGACGTGATCGGGCTGCACCACGAGATGAGCAAGCGCATCCGCCGCCGCTCCATGTTGCCGGACGAGCGCGTCATCGTGGCGGCACTTCACAATCACGGCGGCCCGGTTTCGATGATCCGGCGGCTCGGCGCTGACGCAGACCCCGCCTATCTCGCCCATCTCGAGGAAGCCTGCGTACGAGCCATCGATGAAGCGGTAGCGCGACAGTGTCCGGCCCGGCTGGAGGTGGGTCTGGGTGTCGATCCCGACATCGCCCGCAACCGCCGCCACTCCGGCGGGCCGCTCGATCGTTCGCTGCCGCTTCTGCGGGTGGTCGGCGAGGACGGTACCGTGATCGCGCTGATGACCGGCTATGCCTGTCATCCCGTGGTGCTGGGAGCGGACAACACGCTTTGGACCGCCGACTATCCGCACTACGTACGCGCAGCTCTGGAGGAAGCACATCCAGGGGCAATTGCTGTCTTTCTGACCGGCTGTGTGGGGGACGCGAACACGGGCCATTCGGCACATGCTTCCATGTCTCTCACGCCAAAGCCGGAGCGCAGCTTTGCGGCTGCGGAGCGGATCGGACGCGCGATCGCGGCTGCAGCCATTCGGGCCACCCCTGCCCCGCTTGGCGAGCATGTTGATGCTGCAGCTGCCGAGGTCGCATTGCGCTTCGAGCCGCGTGAGCAGGAAAAGCCTGAAACCCTGGTCGCGCAGTGGCGGCGACAGCTTAACCAAGCCGATCCATTAAGCGCCACCCTCCTCAATTACTGGATCGCCTGGGCGGAAACGGTCGCCGGGCGCGACATGCGCCCGCTGCCGGCGCGCGTCACCGTCCTTGATTGGGGCGGGTTGCCCGTTATCGGTCTGCCAGGCGAGATATTTGCATCAACCGCGCTTTCGATCCGGGAGGCCTTCGGGCCGAAGCCCCTCTTCATCGCCGGTTTTGCCGAGGACAATCCCGGCTACATCCCGCCGCGTGAGGAGTATGCCTTTGGAGGCTACGAAGTGGACGAGGCACACCGCTACTACGGCCAGCCGGCCACGTTTGCGCCGGGCGGCGCCGAGGCGCTGGCTGCGGCCGCTATATCCTTGCTTCCGAAGCGCTGACGCAGACAATGCACACCGGATTATCGCCCTCAGCTTCACTTGACGCGCAACCGGTTGCATGGCAGGCTTTCGCAAGGGAACACTTCCGCTCAAAAACAAGGGAGAACAGACATGAGAGCGCAGCGCACTTCTCGATCCATCATGGCCAAGATCGCGGCAACGCCGTTGGCGCTCGCAGTGGCCGCGGGGCTTTCCATGACGCCGGCCACGGCCCAGACCATTACCGTGTGGAGCGGCTATCCGGAAATGGCACCGTTCTACGAGCACGTCGCGGAGTCCATGAAGGACGAATATCCCGACCTGGAAGTGAAGGTGGAGGCGATCGCGCTGCGCGAGCACGAAAAGCGCATTGCCCTGGGGCTCACATCCGGCTCTGCCGGAGTCACAGTGATCGAGCTTTCGGGCTCTACCGCCAGCCGCTATCTGGAGAACGACCTTCTTCCGGCCGCACCCGAAAACGTGGCCTCCTTCGTCAGGGACCCTGCCAATTTCGACGCCTTTTTCAGCGAGACAGCCAGCAGGGAAGGCACGGTTTACGGCGTGCCGCTGTTCCGCGGCCAGGGCGCTCTCTTCTACAATGTTGACATGTTCAAGGCGGCCGGTCTTACCGAAGCGCCCAAGACCATGGAGGAATACACCCAGTACGCCGAGAAGCTCACCCAGCGCGATGCCAATGGCAACCCCACCGTTTCCGGCTGGAGCCTGCGGCTTTCCGGCGGCGGCCAGGGCATTGCGGAAAAGTTCTGGATCAACCTGTTCCAGTATGGCGGATCGGTGATCGAGCCGGCCGGCGACGGGAAGTGGCGCGCCAACTATGCCAACGAGGCCGGCGGCAAGACGCTGAAGCAATATCTGGAAAATGTGCACGTGCTGAAGACGGTGACGCCGGAGATGCCTGCGGATGCCGAGGCCTTCGAGCGCGGCCAGACGGCCATGTTCATCCGCGAATCCTGGGTGATCGGCGACATAGCGGCCAAGGCCCCGGACCTCAACTACGCCACCGCCCCCCTGCCCCGCGGCTCGATCGCGTTGCCGACCAATCTTTATGTGAACTCGACCGGGGGCGAGGATGCCGAGGCTGCCTGGGCCTTCGCGCTCGCCGCCAACGAGCCGGAAAATCTAATCTGGCTTTTGGACAATGTAGGTTGGCTGCCCAACCGGGCCGGCGTTGACTATTCGGTCGTCACGAAGCGCGTTCCCGCCTTCGCCGCTTTCGTGGACTACCCGGAAGGCTACGAGTTCTTCACCTTGCCGGCGATCGGTCCGATTGAAGAAGTGCTGACGCGACTGGCCGGCCAGCTCACCAACGCCTACGGCAATGCGGATCTGGCCAAGGACGACGCAGCGATCGACGCTTTCCTTGCCTCGGCAGCGGAGGAGACGAACAACATCCTCAGCCGCGAGGGGTTGCTGGCCGAGTAGGCGGCTCTCGCTAGGAAACGTCCAGAGCGGCACCAGCCGCTCTGGCTGGAGTGGCGGGTCCAACAGGGGAACACATGCTGCAGCGGAGACTATGGTGGTTCGCGATCTTGGCGTTCCTGCCCACGCTCGCGATCTTCGCCTGGGTGCGCATCTACCCGATCGGCGAGACGCTGCGGCTCAGCCTGCACAAGTGGGACATCCTGTCGAAGAACAAGCCATTCATCGGGCTCGATAATTTCCGTGAACTCTTCCACGACCGGCTGTTCCTTGATGCGCTCGTCAACACGTCGATCATAGCCTTCGGCGTGCTGGCGGTGACGATCCCGCTGGCGCTGGTAATCGCAGGGCTGATCCACCATCGGACGGCGTCGCGTTTCTCGGGCTTCTACGAGACGGCCGTCTTCATCCCCCATGTGGTCTCGCTGGTGCCGGCGGCCATGGCCTGGAAGTGGATTTTTGACGCCAAGCTCGGACCGCTAAACGCGCTCTTGCAGTATTTCGGAATTCCCGCGCAGGCTTGGCTCTTCGATCCTGTCCTTTCCGTGATCTGCATCATCGTCCTCTGCTCCTGGCAGGCACTCGGATACGCGGTGCTGATCTATCTCGTAGGATTCAAGAGCCTGCCGGTGTCCCTCTTCGAGGCAGCAAAGCTGGACGGCGCCGGCGGCATCCAGCGTTTCTGGCATGTCGCCGTGCCGCTGTTGAAGCCGATCACGCTCTACGTTTCCGTCGTCACGCTGATCTCCGGCTTCAACGTCTATGCGCAAGCCTTCGTGCTTGCCTCCGACTCCCAGGGAGCGCCCGGCCGCCAGGTGCGGGTGCTGGTGCTCGACATGCTGGAGAACAGTTTTCGCAATTATCGCGTCGGCTATGCGGCATCGGAAGCAGTGGTTCTGCTGGCGATCGTCCTGGTGCTGACGCTGATCCAGTTCGGCCTCCTGCGCGAGAAGGGGCGGAAATGACGGCGGTGAGCGCAACGGAGCATGTGAGCGTGAGCGCGGCTGAAAAAATTCCCACTCGCGAGAGGCTGGTCAATCTGGCGATCGACATTTTTCTTTTCGCCTTCTCGATCCTTATGATCCTGCCGCTTGTCTTCCTGGTCTCGAACGCATTCAAGTCGCCGCAGGAGCTTCTTGCCTGGCCGCCCACCGTCATTCCAACGGACCCGACGGTGGAGAATTTCCGCGCTGTCCTGGCCGACACCCCACTGGCGCGCTGGATCTTCAACAGCCTTGCCTTCGCGGTGCTCTCGACCCTTTCGATCGTCGCCACCTCGGCTATCTCCGGCTATGTGCTGGCCAAATTCCCCTTCCGCACGCTGAAGATCATTTTCGTGATCGTGCTGGCCACGGCAATCGTGCCCTTCGAGGTCTATATGATCCCGCTCTATTTCCAGGCGCAGGCGCTGGGCATCCTCAATTCCATCGGGGGTCTCCTCCTCGGCTATCTTGTGATGAGCTTCGGGATCTTCCTGATCCGCCAGAATGTCATGCACTCCATTCCCGATGAGCTTCTGGAGGCGGCGCGCATCGACGGCGCTGGCGAGCTCTGGATCTTCTGGTCGATCGTCCTGCCGCTCCTGCGCGGCGCGCTCGGGGCGCTCGCCGTTCTCGCCTTCTTCCAGGCATGGACCGCCTTCGCTTGGCCGATGATCGTCGCCACCACCCGCGAAAGCTATACGATCGAGGTGGGGCTGGCACTCTTCCAGACCGGCTTTACGGTGGATCTCGGCCGTTTGAGCGCCGCCTCCGCCACCGTCCTCATTCCTTCCATCACGCTCTTTGTCATCCTGCGCCGCAATTTCGTGCAGAGTGTCGCCAGCACGGGACTGAAGGAATGAGCAGTGCATTCCTGCAGGAGGCAGCCGAGCGCTACACACGCGCCAATGCCGCCACATTGGAGTGGATGCTTTCCCGGCCGACGCTGAAGAGCGGATTCCTAAACACCAAGCTGAACAGCATCACCCTCGCCGACTATACGAGCGCGGACGGATTGCGCGGGCCGGACTATACCTATGGCTGGATCCAAGGCCGCGGCCTCGAAGCGATTGTCACGCATGCTGGCTTCTTTGCCGATCGGCAGCCTGAGCTGGCGCAACGCCTCGATCAGACCGGGCGCCACCTCTACGCGCTTCTAACGCAACTGCAGAGCGCGGATGGCCATGTCTATTTCCGTTACGATGCCGACATGCGGCCGATCCGCGCCGAAAAGGATGGCCGGGTGCTTAGCCAAAACCCCGCTGGCGAAATCTTCACGTACTCGGACGCATTTGCGGCCAAGGGGCTGATCGCGGCTGCGTACCGCTATCGGCCGGAGGACCTGCCCCGCCACCTCGCCTATTTCGGCCGCGTCATCGCGGCAATAGAGGACGGACGCTTCCAGATGGACGAGCAGGCCGAGCTCGGCCCTGCTGCGCTTGCCGCCCAGGCGGACGATTTCGGGCCGCGCATGATCCTGCTGGGCGCCGCGGGCATGCTGGAGCGGCTCGGGTTGGCCGACCATGCAGCCTTTGCCGAACGCTTCATACCCCATGTGATCGAGCGCCACCTCGATCCTCAAACCTGCCTGCTGCGCAACGCGCCGGGCGATGACCGCTGCAATGTTGGGCACGGGATCGAGTTCGCTGGCTTTGCACTGGACTACTCCCCAACCGCGGGCAATCCGGAGCTTGTCCGGATCCTGGAGCGCATCCTGCTTTCCTCGCTCAACTTCGGGTTTGCGGAAGCCGGCCTGTCGCTCACGGTTTCGATCTCCACCACTGAAAAGCTCAGCCCGTATCAGCCCTGGTGGTCGCTGCCGGAGGCGATCCGCACGGCCGCGCTGGCCTGGTCTATTACCGAAAGCCCCGAAAGCCTCAGCGCCTGGCAACGGGCGGACGAAGCCTTCTTCCGCCATTACTGGCGGGGCGAGCCGCCGATCGCCTACCAGACGCTGACGGCAGAGGGACCGGTGGACTACGTGCCCGCCACACCCGACCTCGATCCCGGCTATCACATCGGCCTCAGCCTGCTTGCCGCCATCCGCGTGGCTCAGCAAAAGCGGGTGGTTCCGTCAGGCGGATAGGCAGGTCCTGCGCTGCTGTGAGGACACATTGACCGGAAGGATCGCGTCTTTGGGCGGGATGCGCCTTTCGTGGCTGGACCGCGAAGGAGGCGCTTACAGCCCTCGAAATGCTGCGCTCGCGATTTCAGCAGAATGCGCGTGAAGAGCAGCTGACGGGCAACAGGAAATAAATGGTGATTGGTCTTTCACCCAGAAACGTGAGACGGTTAGGCTAGGCCGCTGAGGTTAGTCACGGGCGCTGACCGGCCGAACAAGGCCTTAAACTCACCTCGCTACGGTTCGTTACCCTTCGCCGCGGCCACGCTGCTGAGTCGCAGCATGAGCAGTACGAACAGTCAGCCTGATCACCCTCAAGACGACGCACGCCGTCAGACAGTGCTCCTCAAGATCTATGCCGCGGTCTCGATTGCCCTTGGCGTAGCCGATTTAGTTTGGATCTCGATCACTATCGTCAATGCCTTGGTGTGACAACCAAGCCTCGCTGGCCAGCCAAGCGGGGGCGCAATCAAATGACATTTCAGCGCGATGCCCAGCGCATCTGCTTTGCACCAACGGTGATGGCGAAGATCGGTCCCTCCTCGTCGGCGACTTCCATTCGCCATTCGCAGCCAAGAGGTAAGCCGTCTATGTCGCGGATCATCTCGCCGCAGGTCCTCGTGGCCTCCTTCAGCGCGGCCTCTGTGTTCGGCAAAAGCACCTCTTCATCCATGCAGTGAGGAAGTTTTTGATCGGGCTTCAGGTGAAAGCGATAGAACGGCATTGGGGGCGTCTATTCGTCTAGGCTGCGGAGTTCTTCTTCAAGCGTTTCACGAACGTCTTCGCGAGTGGCATCTGCTTCGGGGATGGGCTTCCAGGAGCTCGTCGGCCATTGCCTCGGTATCAAGATCCGGGTCAGCGCCGGCAACAGTGTCGGGCTATGTCAATGGCTAAACGTAGCGTCGGCATGTTCCACATCGTCCGCCGCGTGCCCGTCGATCACCAAACGGCGGAGATGCCGATGTTTCGGCAGCAAAGTAAAAGGCTGCACGGCTGCAGCGCACCACAGAAATCAGAACACGAAAGTGTAGAGCAGAATGATGGGAGGCACAATTCGCGATTCGTGTATTTCAGAAGCGCCGACGATATCAGAAAACTACGCTATAGCAGGCAAAAATCTAACCTTGTGAACAATTTGCGACATTATGCTGTTCGTGAGTTCGTTGGGCGTGCGGCTCTCTGGAAGATGTCCAGCTTTAGCGGTCGTGATCAAGCCAGCGCTCTGAATCCGACCGGCCAACGTGAAACTGCGAAAAATATTCACCCGCGGCTGCGTTGACATTCCGTTGGATACGCAAGCGCCTGGATATTTGCGCAGTATGGTAGCTTCAGTTCGCGCTGGTGAAGGGCGACGCCACGCGAGGCGCTAAGTAGCGCCCTACTCTAGAACACCACCGCCACTTCGAAAATCTCCGAGCGCCCCTCAGTTCGAGAAGATCTTCTAGTCCACGCCGCTGCGCCGGCTAGCAAAGCAGACATGCGCATTTGGTTGCAGCCCAACATGCGGACAGGTACGATCAGCAAGTTACGTTCTGCTTGAAGGCTTTGAAGAGCTGACCCGCATTGAGCGCAAAAGCTTTCATGCCGCAAGGATTCCATAGGACTTGATGTGTGGCTTCCGGAGGCGGATTTTGCGGAGAAGGCCTGCAACCTCGTGATGCACGGGGATAGCTTCTAGCTGGAGGTTCCTCGGCCGTCAGGTTCGAACGGCCAATGACGCGCGCGCGATGATGGGCGGCACCTTTCTCGGCTCGGAGATGCAGTGGTCGGCAAGCCCAGGATCGGACGGCGTAACGATTGGTAAGCACACCCATCTGCAGGAGCCGATCGACCCCGATCGGGAGACACCGCCAGTCAAAGACGTCGACGCGACCTTGCTCGACGCCCTCGCGGTAAGACGCATGCCAAATGTCGCGACAACGCGTGTGCGAGGGGTGACCTGCCCCTACACGATGCTGCTGGCGAAGATTTCCTGATCGATAGCCTTCCGGTAGAACGGACGGTAGTGGTTTGCTCCGCCTGCTCCGGACACGGGTTCAAGTTCACAAGCGTCGTCGGCGAGGTGATACAGATCTGCCCATCGCTCCGGTTTCAATTTGAGGGGCATTGCTTGGTCGGCCATGCCAAAAGGATAGTCGGGGTTGCGTTGGAGGCGAGCCTGCCGAAACCGCACATGCGGAACTCGCACTACTCAGAAACTGCCTCATCGGCATTATGACTTCTTCTGCGGGCGCACGATGGGAGCAGGCAATATAAGTACCAGCTGATTTTCAGTGTTGCCTCGCATTTTCCACTCGGGGACTCTGAACGTTCGACGGCTTGATCACACGATAATGTTGCCGAGGCGCCTTCCCCATGTTTGCGCCGCGTGCACCGCGGAGAAGCTAGGGCGCTAGCTTGGCGGAGTAAACCCGGCTGCGCCCAACCGCCGGCATTTCGTGGCAGCGACAGAGACGGCGCGACGCAGCGATGCAGCGGAGCCTTTGTTTTGACATCTCAGCAGGTCGAGGGCAGCAACCCCGCGCCACCTTGAACCGCGATGTTGTATGTGGCCGGCATTCTGGAAGTTGTTGGCGGGATATTGCTGACAGGAGGCCGCGTCCGATCGCGTTCTTGTTGTCCGGCCTGATGGCTTTCGCCTATTTTATCGCTCACGCCTCCCAAGGATTTTCCCCGTGCTCAACCCACGGCGAGGCGGCAATGTCGTATTGCTTCATCTTTTTTACATCGCAGTCGCTGGCCCCGGTTCGCTCAGTATCGATTCCTTGATCGGGACGGCCCAGCAGCCGATGCGAGTGGAATCGTCCATTCGAACCGTCCTCAGATTCGCCACCCCATTTGAGAACATACGGAGAAATGGCGTGGCGAACCACACGGCAAGGTTCTGTGTCTCCTCGAAAAGTGACGTCCCTCCGGGCCCACCAGACTGCATACTTATGCTGAACAGTGCAGAAGATAACGCAGCCTCCCCGGGTGTGGGAAAAGGCGGTAGCGCTCCAGCGACTCGAACCCCGACAAGGGCCAGGCGACGCCCATCGGGAGATTGCCAGTCGTCCGATTTGCAGGCCAGAGCCGTTCGTTGGTCACCGCACAGACAATGCCTCTTCCACTCTCCGTCCAAAGTGGTCAGCCTCCAAGACAAGTCGCTGATTTGGGAAATCGCCATGACTGGAAAGGCCAACTTCAAGGAGCTCAGCTTAGAGGTGTCGGATAAGTCGAATAGCGCATCAGCCGCCGACACAGCTCCCTCTGACACTTCATCACCCCGACTCGCCGAGCAGACAATCCGGCGGCCGGAACTTCGCAAGATTGTCCCCCTGGCCGACACCACGATCTACGAAATGGAGCAGCGTGGCGAGTTTCCTCGACGGTTCCATCTGACTTCGCGCTGTGTGGTCTGGGATTTGGCGGAGGCTGAGGCTTGGATCGAGGAGCGACGCCAGCTTTGGATGCGGCGATGATCAAACGCGCTCCGTCGCCCGACGTGCGCCAGCGGAAAACAAGACCTCTTAGACATTAACGCGGCGTGGGGCCCGGGGTGGGCGCTGGCGAGCGATCATCGGGACAATGGGAACGTCAGCGCAATTTCTGGCAATCCTTTCGCCGCGATGCCAGCTCCGATCCGAACGGGTGCTTTCGCACGCTAGATCTTTGCTTTCGGTGCGATCAACTGCATGGTCGGCAGATAGAGCGTCGGCTGGTGCGTTCGACCGTCCACCCATGCGTCGACAACGTCGGCCCATTCCTGGAGCAATGTGACGGCGTTGCTGCTCATAGTCGGCCTTGTTGTAGACGCCTCGAGAGGATTTTCCCTCCTCGTGGGCTAGGCACTTCTCGATCCAGTCGCGATTGAAGCCCAACTCGTTGAGTAGGGTCGATCCGGTTCTGCGCAGGTCGTGCACGGTGAATGGCTCCAATGGCAGACCCTGCTGCTTGGCTCTCACGACGACAGCGGTGGTGATGCGGTTGAACGTGGCGCGGGACATCGGCGCGTCGGCATCGTAGCGCGACGGCAGGACGTAGCGTGAGTTCCCGGCGCAGGTCTTGAGTGCGATCATGATGTCGATCGATTGGCGTGACAGATACACGTTATGAGGCTTCGAGCGCTTCATGCGCTCTTTGGGAATGCTCCATACGGCATTCTCGAATCGACTTCGTCCCAGACCGCATCCTGCAATTCGCTCTTTCGAACCATCGTGAGCAGGATCAGCCGCAGGCCTAGGCGGATCGTGGGCAGCGTCGGGACGTGCTCGAGCTGCTTCAGCATAATCCTGATTTCAGTTGGCGAGAGGGCACGGTCTTTCGGCACGAAGGTCGCGATCGAGGCAGGACCGACATCCGCGGCCGGGTTCGGCACTTTCTCGCCGTGCAGGATAGTGAAGGCGAAGATCTGCTTGACGATGTCGCGGACGTGGACGGCGGTGGCCGGCGCTCCTCGATCCTTCACTTTCGCGGAGAGCGCCCGAAGGTCTTCCGGTGTGATCTCCTTGAGGAGCCGGTTTCTCAAGGTCGGCACAATGTCGCGGTCGAAAATCGCCCGGCGCGTGGCGCGTGTGCTGTCGGCCATCCGCGGTTCCTTGAACCAGCGCTCCCCGAACTCGCCGAAGCTCTTCGCTTCCTTCAGGCGGCGCTTCTGTCGCTGCTTTTCCTGCGCTGGCGAGATTCCCTCCGCCACCATGCGGCGCGCGTCGAGACACAATTCTCTGGCGCGAGCGAGAGTTATGCCCTCCGGTCCGTATTTTCCGAGCGTCACTGTCTCGCGCCGGCCGTTCATTCGGTAGTCGTACCGAAAGGTCAAGGCGCCCGAGCTCTTGACCAGGGCGTACATACCGTCACGGTCCGCAATCTTGTAATCTTTTACCCTAGATTTTAGATGCTTAAGCGCCGTGTCCGTCAGCAAAGTGCCCTCCATTTCTAGCGGAAATGGACCGATTTGCGGCCTAAAAGACCGTCAGGCAAATTCGGCCTGCTGGAACGCTTCTTTTCTAATCAATTCAGAGCGTTAGCTTCCGAAAAAAGACCGTCATCGGCTGAATTGGGCTGACGGTATTGCGATTTGGGCGCTCGGACAAGAAAACAGATACCGCCAAAAAGACCGTCAGAGCGGTCCTTTTGCACGCGATAGTTCGCGATTGGTCCGAAGATTCTGCTTTTAAAATTGGTGATTTAGAATGAATTTACGATTGTTCGCGATAGGCTGCGAAGGACGCTGAATCACTCCCACTCTATTGTGCCGGGGGGTTTTGATGTCACGTCATAGACGACCCGGTTTATGCCGCGCACCTCGTTGATGATGCGAGTCGCTGCCTGGCTCAAAAAACCCATGTCGAAGTGGTAGAAGTCGGCCGTCATGCCGTCCACCGACGTGACGGCGCGCAGGGCGCAGACATATTCATAGGTGCGGCCGTCGCCCATCACGCCGACTGTCTGGACCGGCAGAAGAACGGCGAAAGCCTGCCAGATCGCGTCGTAAAGGCCGGCCTTGCGGATCTCGTCGAGGTATATCGCGTCGGCGGCGCGCAGGATGTCCAGTTTTTCCCGCGTCACGCCGCCGGGGCAGCGGATGGCAAGGCCCGGACCCGGGAAAGGATGGCGGCCGATAAAGTGGTCGGGCAGGCCAATCTCCTTCCCAAGCGCTCTCACCTCGTCCTTAAAGAGCTCGCGCAGCGGCTCGACTAGGCGCATCTTCATGCGCTCGGGCAGGCCGCCCACATTGTGGTGCGACTTGATGGTGACCGACGGCCCGCCGGTGAAGGAAACGCTCTCGATCACATCGGGGTAAAGCGTGCCCTGCACGAGGAAATCGGCGCCCCCGAGTTTCCTTGCCTCTTCCTCGAAGACCTCGATGAAGAGGCGGCCTATGGTCTTGCGCTTCTTTTCCGGGTCGGTCTCACCCTCCAGCGCGGAGAGGAAGCGATCGGAAGCATCGACCAGGATCAGCGGCACGTTATAATGCTCGCGGAACATGGCTACCACCTCCGCTGCCTCGTTCTGGCGCATCAGGCCGTGGTCGACCAGAATGCAGGTGAGCTGCTCGCCGACCGCCTCATGGGTGAGGAGCGCCGCCACCGAGGAATCGACGCCGCCCGAAAGCGCGCAGATGACCCGGCCCGAGCCTACCTGGTCGCGGATCGCGCGGATCGCCTGCTCGCGATAGGCGGCCATGGTCCAGTCGCCCTTCAGCCCGGCGATCCTGTGCACGAAATTGGCGATCAGCCTGGCCCCGTCCGGCGTGTGCACCACCTCGGGATGGAACTGCACGCCGTAATATCGGCGCCGGTCATCGGCGATGGCAGCGAAGGGCGCGCCGGATGAGGTGCCGACCACCTTGAAGCCGGTCGGGATCGCTGTCACGCGGTCGCCATGGCTCATCCAGACCTGATGGCGGGTGCCCGGCGCCCAAATGCCGGCGAAGAGCGCGCAATCCTCCTCAATTTCAAGAAAGGCGCGGCCGAATTCCCGGTGATCGCTTCCCTCGACCTTACCGCCAAGCTGGGCGCACATCGTCTGCTCGCCGTAGCAGATGCCGAGGACAGGAACACCTGACTGGAAGATGATGTCGGGCGCGCGCGGGCTACCGGAGTCGACCGTCGAGGCGGGGCTGCCTGAAAGAATGACGGCCTTCGGAGTGAGCCGCCTGAAGGCATCCTCTGCGGTCTGGAAGGGAGCGATCTCGGAATAGACCCCCGCCTCGCGCACGCGCCGCGCGATCAGCTGCGTGACCTGGCTGCCGAAGTCGACGATAAGAACGGTGTCGGGGTGGGGCGCAATGCTCATGTCGAGGCTTTAAAGAAGGTTTTTCAAGAGCGCAACGGGTGGGAACGCCTCGTGCCGGGATTCTCGCTTCGGCGCCCTGCCTAACCCGCGATGCCCTCGCGGCCGACGATCGTCATCATCGTGCCGGTCATGGTGGCGATCAGCTTCGCCTCTCCTTCGGCGTCGAAGGCATAGGCCTGCCCGTCGGCCACGATGATGGTGCGCCCTGGCTTGGTCACGGAGCCGCGGAATAGGAAGCGCTGCCCCCTTCCCGGCGCAAGCAAATTGACCTTGAACTCGATTGTCAGCACGCCGGCCTCGGCCGGCATCAGTGAATAGGCGGCATAGCCGCAGGCGGCGTCGAGCGCCATGGAGATCACCCCCGCATGCAGGAAGCCATGCTGCTGGGTGAACGCCTCCGCATAAGGCATCTCGATCTCGACGATGCCCGGCGTCACCAGCGTCAGTTCCGCGCCGATGGTTGCCATGGCCTTCTGGCGCGCGAAGCTTGCGCGCACCCGAGCCTCGAAATCTTCGGCCGCCATCCGCCGCTCCGCCATGTCTGTTCCCTCGCTGGACGAGCCGCTTATGGCAAAGGGCATGCGACGGGGCAATGGCGGTCAGTCCGGCAGCCGCTCGAAGCCGGCGAAATAAAATCCGTCCGTTTCGGTCGCAGCCGGTGTGAGCGTGATCCCGCCTTCGAAGCGGGGCCGGTGCGGATGGGCCGGAAACTGCTGCAGCCAGAGGGCCGCATGATCGAGAGCGCGAAAGCGGGGCGAGCGCGCGAGAAAGGCGGCTGCCTGGGCGGCATTCTCCTGTGGGAACACGGAACAGGTAATATAGGCAAGCCGCCCGCCAGGGCGGACATAGCGGCTCGCCGCATCGAGAATTGCGCTCTGCTCCGCCTGCCTCGCCTCGATCTGCTGCGGGGTCAGGCGCCATTTGGCATCCGGGCGGCGACGCCAAGTGCCGGAACCAGAGCAGGGCGCATCCACGACAACGAGGTCCATCTGGCTTTCCAGTCGCTTCAGTTGCGCCTCCTCCGCCGCCACCTGGACATTGCGGCAGCCCGCCCGCTTCAGGCGCTCAAAAATCGGAGCAAGCCGCTGCCTGTCCGCATCATAGGCGTGGATTTGCCCGCGGTTTTCCATCATGGCCGAGAAGGCGAGCGTCTTGCCGCCCGCGCCGGCGCAGAAGTCGAGCACCTGCTCGCCCGGTGCGGCCCCCGCTAGCTCCGCCACGACCTGCGAGCCCTCGTCCTGGACCTCGAACCACCCCTTCTGGAAAGCCGGCTCTGCCTGCACATTGGGGTGGCGTCCATCGCCGGCAATGGGGGCTATGCGGAGCCCGTTGCGCGCGAGGCGCGTGGGCGCCGCGCCGGCGCGCGAAAGGCTAGCCAGGACCTTTTCCCGCGATGCCTTCAGCCGGTTGGCACGCATGTCGAGCGGCGGCCGGCTTGCCAGGGCCTCGCCCTCCTCGACCCACGCGCTGCCAAAAACCTCCTGCATCATCGGCTCGCACCATTCAGGCACATTGGCGCGCGCGGGGTCCGGAAGCTTTGCGCCAAGCCTCTCCCGCAGCAAGGCGAATTCCGCCTGGCTGAGCGGCGGCGGAGCGAAATTATCGTCCGCGATCGCGCGGCCAAACTCCTCGAGCGAAATCGTCCTCTCCAGCAGATAACCGCCGAGGACAAGCGCACGCGGCGTGTCGGCCCCGAAAATCCAGGCGGCAGCGCGGCGCCGGCGCAGCCCGTCATAGACGAAATTGCCGATGGCGGCGCGGTCGCCGGCGCCGGCAAAACGGTGTGAGAGGCCCCAGTCCCGCATGGCGTCGGCGGCGGGGCGGTGGCGCGTCTCGATGTCCTGGAGAATTTCTATGGCCGCTGCCAGCCTTCCGCCGAGGCGCATGATCCTAGTCCTTCCGGTGTACCCGTCACCATACCTCGCTAACCTGCACGGGCGGGATGCACAAGAGCCGCGCGAGAACGGCAGGTCCGATGGAAGGAGGCGCCGACCGTCATCCTGGTGGCCGCGATCAGATCCCTTATGCCCGCCCCACCCCGCCAAGTTCAGTATCTCCGACGGCTGGCCGAGACCCCTTCTTCTGGCGCGCGCCCGCGGCCTGCGGCGATGACGGAAAACAATCCCGCAAGAGCAGGATTTGCCGCCGCGGGGCCCGGTATGGGTTTGTGCGGCCAGACCCGCGGCCTTGCCATCCGACCCGGGCTCTAAACATTGCCTTCATCAAGAGGTTGTAGGATGCTCCGGCTGTTGTGGCTATTGCGGGGATGATTCGGTCATGAAAGCCTATATCGCGGAACTCTTCGGTACATTCTGTCTGGTCTTCATAGGCTGCGCGAGCGTGGTGCTCGGCGGCTTCGGCGCACTTGTGCCATCGGGCGGCGTTCTGGCCATAGGTCTGGCCTTCGGCATTGCGGTTGTGGCGATGGCCTATGCAATCGGCTCGGTGTCCGGTGCGCATCTCAATCCGGCCGTCACCCTCGGCGCGTTCCTCGCCGGTCGCCTGCCGGCCAAGGATGTGGCGCCCTACATGATTGCCCAGGTGGCAGGCGGCATCCTCGGCGCCATCGTGCTGTGGATCATCGCCTCAGGCTCGGCCAACGGAGCACCCGCAAGTCTGGCGGCAACCACGTGGGACCCGAGTGCCTTTTCGACCGCCGCGGTGTTCCTCGCGGAGGTTGTGGCGACCTTCCTCTTCGTCATGGTTATTCTCGGAGTGACGACGAAGGTGCATTCGACCGTGCTTGGCGGCCTTGTCATCGGTCTCACGCTCACGGCAATGCATCTCGGCTTCGTCCAGGTCTCCGGTTCCTCGCTCAATCCGGCACGCTCCATCGGACCCGCCCTCTTCTCGGGAAGCACGGCGATCGCGCAGCTTTGGCTCTACATTCTTGCCCCGCTGATCGGCGGTGCGGTGGCCGGCGTGGTCTACAAGGCTCGGCTCTTCGAAAGCACCGAGTCGGACCTCGTCAGGAAAGTAGGAACCTCGGATATCCCGCACTGAACAGGGAAGGCGCCCGGCCGCCGGGCGCCTCTCCTCTTCCGGAACCAAGCTCAGGTGATGTCGGCAAGCACCTCGTCAGCGGTCTGGATGCGGCAATAACCGCCGAAAGCCCTAAGTGCGGTCGAGTGACGCTCCTCCGAATAGGCGGCGCAGGCGTCAGCGGCGCAGACCATATAGTAGCCCCGGTCGGCCCCGTCGCGGATCGCCATGTCCACGCACTGATCCGTCACGAAACCGGTGACGACGACGTTTTCCACGCCCAGATTGCGCAGAACATAGTCGAGATTTGTGGAATTGAAGACGCCTGACGACGTCTTGGGCAGCACGATCTCGTCAGCATGCGGCGCCACATCCTCGATGACCTTGGCGAGGGGCGAGCCGCGCGGCACCAGAATGTTCGAAAGCTTGTGGTCGAGTGAGCGGTCACGCCCGTCAAGCGTCAGCGCCTCGATGACAGTATAGACGATCTCGCAGCCTTTCTCCCTGGCCCCTTCTATCAGCTTCTTCATCGCGGGCAGGGCGCGCTGGCGAAGAGCGCGCTCGAATTCGGGATGCTTGTTCAGGATTTCAGGCTCGAGTTCGGCATTCTGCGCGTCAACGACCAGAACGGCGGTCCGCGCTGCCACCAGCTTCCGGTTTCGGCCCTCGTAATGTGCGAGCGTGCTGCCTTTTTCGGCGGTCATTCAAAGTCTCCATAGAGAACGGGCGGGGCACGGCAGCCCCGCCCGCCGTTCCGCCCCACCCAAACCTTACTGCGTCTCGGGACGCCAGATCTCCTCGACGGCATATTTTCCGTTCTTGACGCTGATGATCGAGACCGGCTTTGGCGGCACCATATTGGCGCGCGTATAGCTGATCTCCCCGGTCACGCCCTTGAAGCCGCGCGTTTCGGCCAGTGCGTCTCTGATCTTGGCCGGCTCGGCCGAGTTCGCACGCTTGATGGCATCCGCCACCAGCATCATGGCGTCATAGCCGAGCGGCGCGAATGCGTTTTCCGGCTCGATGCCATACTCGGCCTTGTAGTCCTCGATGAACTTCTTGACCTCGGGCCGGTCGTCGGCGCGATAAGTGTGGGTCGAGAAATAGACGTCGTTGGCGAGTTCAGGACCGGGCACAGTGGAGACGAGCTCCGTGTCGAAGCCGTCGCCGGAGACGATCGGGATGTTGATGCCTTGCTCGCGGATCTGCTTGACCGACAGGCCCGCCTCCGACGGGATGGCCGATACGAAGACGGCATCGGGTGCCGGGTCCATGGAGGCCAACCGCGCGATCTGCGCGGAGAAGTCCGTATCGCCCATCATGAAAGTGTCGGTGCCGACGACCTCGCCGCCCCGCTCCTGGAAGCGCTCGGTGAAGAAGGCGCTCAGCGCCTTGGTGAAATCCATGGAGTTGTCGGTCCAGACCGCGACGCGCCGCGCGCCGAGCTTGTCATAGGCGTAGTCGGCAATGGCATAGGATTGGTCGTCGTCACCGAACGGCGTCATGAACATATAGTCGCCCACCCATTGCGGCAGCTCGGGATGGGTGGCGCCCGAAGTGACGAAAGGCACGCCCTTCTCCTGGAACAGCGGAGCGCCGGCCATGACGAAAGTCGTGTCGGATTGGCCGATACCTGCCACAACCCCTTCCGAAAGGACGCGCTGTGCGGCCTTGGCGGTCTCCTGCTGGTCCGTCTTGCCGTCCGGCGCGATCAGTTCAACCTGCTTGTCCAGAAGTCCGCCTTGGGCATTGATCTGCTTCACGGCGAGTTGCGCGCCCTTGAGCGAGGGCCCGTCGAGCGACGACATGCCGCCCGTGAGGTTGTAGAGTGCGCCGATCTTGATGGTCTCCTGCGCGGACGCGCTTGCCAGCATGGCCGCAAACGCCACGGAGGCTGCAATCAATCTGTTCATGCTCCCATTCCCCTGCTAGCGGCCGCTTTCGGATGCCCGGCCGGCGGATCCGGAAGGCCCCCAGCGGCTTCAGGCACAGCATGACTCGCCACCGGCACAGCGTCAATCGAATCGTACATTTTTCTTTCAAGCAGGCGTTTTGTCTGATTTGATACATCCGGGAGGTGCAGAATGGCGATATTGGAAAAAGGCACGGTGCTGGAACAGCTTCGCCGGGATTTGCCGCAGTTGAGCGGGCGCGAAGCGCGCGCCGCGCGCCATCTCCTTGCGAATTATCCGATGGCCGGCCTCACCACCGTCGCCGAATTCGCCGCCCAGAGCGGCGTCAGCACCGCCACCATCCTGCGGCTCGTGAAAAGGCTGGGCTTTTCCGTCTATGCCGATTTCCAGGCGGCATTGCGCAGACATCTGGAGGAGACACTGCAGTCGCCGCTGATCCGTTTCGGCGAGCGCCAGGTCTCTGAAGGGTCCGAAAACGACCCGTTTCTCGACCGCTTCATGGAAGCGATGGTGGGTCACATGCAGGCCCTGCGCGGCAGCGTTCCCGCGGCGGAGTTCGAGAAGGTCGTCGCCCTCCTTTCCGACCCTCGCCGCGACATACACATAGTGGGCGGCCGCTATTCCTCCAATCTCGGCGCCTATGTGGCGGACCTGCTCACCGCGGTGCGCGGCCGCGTCTTCACCATCCGGGGGCAAACGCAGCAATGGCCGCAGCATCTGCTCGATATGGGCAAGAGCAGCGTGCTCCTGGTCTTCGATGTCCGGAGATACCAGCAGGACGTCATCGAATTCGCCGGCGCCGCGTCCCGGCGCGGCGCCACCGTGGTGCTGCTGACCGATGCCTGGCAATCACCCGCCTCGCGCGCAGCCGATCACGTGCTCACCTTCCAGGTTGAGTCCCCCTCCATCTTCGACGTGCTCACCATCGGAATGGCGCTTTCGGAGGCGCTGGTGGGGGCCGTCGCAAGCAAGCTCGGCGGGTCGGGGCGCGAGCGCATTGAGGCGCTGGAGGAATTGCGGCGGCCATTTGCGCCAAAGGAAGCCGGGCTGAACCGCACCGAGACGCTGTTGAAACGGGGAGATTAGATGCGACGCGAAGAGATCGTCATGATCTGCACATGCGACCTGGCAGGCCAGATGCGAGGCAAGGGCTTTCCCGTCTCCGATCTGGAAGAGCGGCTCACGCGCGGCATCGGCTGGACGCCGACGAACAGCATGATCACGGCCCATGGGCCGATCGCCCCCAGCCCATGGGGGCCATTCGGCGACCTGGTGCTGAAGCCTGATCCCGAAAGCCGCATACGGGTCGATTTCGGCGAGGATCACGCCGCCGAGCATTTCGTCATTGGCGATATCTGCCATATCGATGGCACGCCCTGGGAGGTTTGTCCTCGGGGTTTCCTCAAGCGCGTTCTCGAGGCAATCGAGAAGCGCCACGGGCTGAAAGTGAAATCAGCCTTCGAGCATGAGTTCGTCTTCGAAGGCGTGGAGGAAAGGCCGAATGCCAGCTATGCGCTCGATTCCTTCCGACGCCAGGACATTTTCGCCGAGAGCTTTCTTGGTGCGCTGAAGGAAGCGGGTATCACGCTCGACACCTTCATGCCCGAATACGGCCCGAAGCAATACGAGGTGACGGTCGGCCCGGCCACCGGCGTGCGTTCCGCCGACCAGGCTGTCGCCATACGCGAGATCGCGCGCGCGGTAGCAACGCGGCTCGGTACGCGCGTCAGCTTCACACCCATCCTCCGCCCAGATGCAGTCGGCAACGGCGTGCACGTCCATTTCAGCCTGCAGGATGCCGCCACGGGCATGCCGGTCAACTACAACGCGCAAGCACCACATGGGCTCTCGGCGAGGGCGGGCGCCTTCATCGCCGGAATCCTGCAGAAGTTGCCCGCCATCACCGCCGTCACGGCGGCCTCCTCAGTCTCCTATCTCCGGCTGACGCCGAACCGCTGGAGCGCCGCTTACAACAATCTCGGGTTCCGCGACCGCGAGGCCGGCGTGCGCATTTGTCCCGTGTTTGCGACCGCCGAAGAGCAAATCGCACGGCAATATCATTTCGAGTACCGCGCAGCCGATGCCACCGGCAGCCCCTATCTTGTGCTCGGCGCCATCCTAGCCGCCGGCCTATATGGATTGGACCAGGACCTGCCGGCGCCGCCTGTCTGCCAGGGCGCGCCGCAGAACATGGCTCAGGAGGATCTGGACAGGCTCGCGATCGTACGGCTCCCGCAGTCGCTCGGGGAGGCGCTCGACGCTTTTGAAGCCGAGGAGGAGCTGACGGACCTGTTCGGTCCCGAGCTCAAATCGGCCTATCTGGCCCATAAGCGCTTTGAGGAGAAGCTCATGTCGGCGCTCTCCCCTGCGGAACAGTGCGAGAAATATCGGCTTGCCTACTGAGCTGCAAAGTCGCGGCTCATCGCCGCCAGCAACGAGTCCGTGGTTTCCATGCGGCAATAGCCTTTGAAAGCGTTCAGTGCGGCCTGATGGCGCAGGCGCGTATCCGTCGCGCAGGCATCGCTCACGCAGATCATGTGAAAGCCGCGGTCGGCGCCGTCCCGGATCGTGTGGTCGACACATTGATCCGTCAGGAAGCCGGTGACTGCGATCGTGTCGAGGCCGATATTGCGGATCAGATACTCGAAATTCGTCGAGTTGAAGAGGCTCGAGGAAGTCTTCGGGATGACCATCTCGTCCGGCTCCGGCCGGATCTCGTCGACCACCTTTGCGTCCCACGACCCTTTCGGAATGAAGAAATTCGAAAGCTTATAGTCGAGGCTTCGGTCGCGGCCGTCCTCGGTAAAATTCTCCATCACTGTGTAGATCACCTCGACACCATGGCCACGCGCCGCTTCTATCAGCCGGCGGATATTGGGAATCACGGTCGAGTGCGCATCCTCGTAGAATTCAGGCCGGGGCTGGCGGTTCTTCTCGTCCATCACCCAGTTCTGCACGTCAATGACGAGCAGCCCCAGCCGGTCAGCGAGCAGCGGGAGGACGCGGCTGTGAAAAACATCCCGTTCACGGGGTCTGCCCAAACCGATCTCCTCCGAAAAGGCGCCGCACGATCATCGGTTCGCCACTGCCGAACAGGCCTTGCGGGCGAAGGTATAGGACCAGGATGAGCGCCAGCGCCACTATCACCTGGCTCATGCCGTAAAGGCCCACCGATTCCTCCACCGGCCGCAACGCCTCCGACAGAACGGTAATCGCGGATGCGGCGATCACCGCGCCGATGATGCTTCCCGAACCGCCGATCACCACCATCACCACCAGGTTGAACGCAAGCAGGACGGAGTAGGTTCTTGGCGTCACCACGCTGATCAGATGGACAAGCAGTGCGCCAGCGACCGCGGCAAAAAATGCGCCGAGCACGAAAGCCAGCATCCGGACCCTCACCGTATCGATGCCGACGCATTCCGCCGCAAGTTCGTTCTCGCGCGTGGCCATCATGGCGCGCCCGAGTGAAGAGAACTTAATGCGCCAGGCAGCGGCGATCACCACGAGCATGAAACCGAATGCCCACCAGATGCCGGTGAGGCGGGGAATGCCGCTCAGGCCCGAGCCGCCACGCGTGATGGTGTCCCAATTGGTCGCGAGACTCTGGATGATCACGATCAGCCCCAGCGTCGCCACTGCCAGATAGTGGCCGCGGAGCCGGAGAACCGGGAATCCCACAATCAGCGCTACCACTGCGGCCACGGCGCCGGCGATCAGAATAGCCGGCAGCAGCGAAAGCTCGGTCGTGGCGAGGAACTCGGGCAGGCCCGGCAGCATCGTGCCCTTGCGGCGTTCCGGAAAGGTTAGGATCGCCGCCACGTAGGCGCCGATGGTCATGAAGGCTGGATGGCCAAGCGAGAAAAGGCCGGTGAAGCCGTTGGTGAAGTTCAGCGAAACGGCAAGAGCCGCGTTGAGGAAGAGCACAGCCAGCAGCGTGACGACATAGTCGCTAAGGCTTGCCTGGGCGAGCCACACCGCGGCAGCGGCGGCGGCCGCGACTAAAGCAGCGGCCGCAAAGCCTCGAATGGGCAGCGGGGTCTCGTCAGGCACGGTCTTCGACATGGCGCACGAACAGTCCGGAAGGCTTGACGAGAAGGATGACGATGAGGAGCAGGAATACGAACGCGTCGCGATAGCCGGAGAGCTCCTGAGGCAGAAGACCAACGAAGAGGACCTCCGCAAGGCCCAGAATGTAGCCGCCAAGCATCGCGCCGCCGAGAGAGCCGACGCCGCCGATCACACAGGCGACGAAGGCCTTCAAACCGGGAACAAAGCCGAGGAGCGGATCGATCTGTCCGAACTTGCCGCCCCAGAACACGCCGGCGACGGCCGCGAGCGCGCTGCCAATCGCGAAGGCGGCGAGGATCGTCCGATTGACGGAAACACCCATCAGGCGGGCCGCCATCAGGTTCTCCGCCGTCGCCCGCATGGCGGTGCCTAGCCGCGTACGGTAGACGATGAAGAAGAGGATAGCGATCAACAGCAGCGTCAGGCAGATGATGACCATATCCGTCAGCGAGGCGCTGACGCCGCCGAGCGGCACGCGCTGGCGCATGAAGGCAGGGAAGACGAAGTTGCGCTGCTGCCCTGTGAGCAGCAACAGCGCACTGTTCTGGATGACGATCGAGACGGCTAGCGTGGCGATGAAGCCGGTCACCTGCGGCGCGCCGCGGATCGGACGGAAGACGACGCTCTCGATCAGCATGCCCGCTACTGCGCCGATCATCAGGACGAAGACGAGGATCAGCGGCCAGGGGACGCCAACGGCGATCATCGCCAGGGTGGAAAAGGCGCCTATCATCACAAGGTCGCCATGAGCGAAATTGATCAACCGCACGATGCCGTAGATCATCGAGAAGCCGATCGCCACAAGAGCGTAGAGGCTCCCAAGCGACAGGCCGTTCACCAGCTGCTGGAACAGATACTGGCTCACAAGGGGACCCCCAGATAGGACTGGCGCACGCGGTCATTGTCCATCAGCTCCCGGCCGGCCCCTGCGAGCACGATGCGCCCGTTTTCCATCACATAGGCACGGTCGGCGATCTCAAGCGCCATCACGGCATTCTGCTCGATGAGCAGGATCGTCACTCCCTGCGCCTTCAGCCTCGCAATAACATCAAAGATCGTCTCGACCACCTTGGGCGCCAGGCCCAGGGAGGGCTCGTCGAGCAGAAGCAGCTTTGGCGAGGCGAGCAGGGCGCGGCCTATCGCAAGCATCATCTGTTCGCCGCCGGAGAGGGAACCGGCAGGCAGAGACGCCCGCTCCTTCAGGATGGGGAAGAGCTCATGTACCTCCGCTGTCGCAGCAGCGATCTCCTCTCGCCTGGAGCGGGTGTAGGCGCCCATTGCCAAGTTCTCCGCGACCGTCAGGGACTGAAAGATTTGCCGCCCCTCGGGGCAGTGGATCAGTCCTGCGCGTACGATCCGTTCCGCACTGGCGCGGGTAAGGTCGATCTCCCCTCCTTCCGTTCGCATGACCGCTAGACCCGAGCGCGGGCGAAGCAGCCCCGAAAGCGTCAGAAGCGTCGTGGACTTGCCGGCTCCGTTCGCCCCGATGAGCGCGGCAAGCTCGCCTCGGGCGACATTAAAGGAAACGTCCTTCAGCACATGGGTGGCGCCGCGAAAGACGTCGAGACCGCGCACTTCAAGCATTGGCCAGGGCTTTCCGACGGGTGCCGAGATAGGCTTCTATGACGGCCGGATCGGCCTGCACTTCGGCCGGGGTACCCTCGGCAACGAGCTTGCCCCGGTTCAGCACCTGCACGCGCCGACAGAGCCCCATCACCAGCCGCATGTCATGCTCCACCACCAGCACGCTCACCCCCATATCCTCGTTGATACGGCGGATGAGCTCGACGAGCTTCTGCGTCTCGCTGGGGTTCAGGCCTGCCGCGGGCTCGTCCAAGAGAAGGGCGGCAGGCTCGGTGGCCAGCGCCCTTGCGATCTCCACCCGGCGCTGATCGCCATAGGAAAGATCGCCGGCGCGCCTGTAGGCCAGCGCGGACAAGCCCGTCCGATCGATGATCTCCGCCGCGCGGCGCGCGATCAGCTTCTCGCTGCGCCAGAACGCGGGCAGTTGTGCAAGGGTTTTGATCAGTGAGGAGCCATGCCGCATATGACCGCCGCACATGACATTTTCCAACGCGCTGAGGTCGCTGAAAAGGCGAATGTTCTGGAATGTGCGCGCCACCCCTGCCCGCGCCAGGACATGCGGCCTGGCGCCCGTAAGATCCTGTCCCCGTATCAGTATCCTTCCGGCGCTGGGCTTCAGCACGCCCGTGAGCAGGTTGAAGGCGGTCGTCTTCCCGGCGCCGTTGGGGCCGATGAGGCCGACAAGTTCGCCGCCGGCCAGGCGTAAGCCGTAGCCGTCCACGGCGACGAGCCCGCCGAAGATCCTGCTCAGACCATGTGCCTCGATGATCGCTTCCGTCACGCTCGTCCCCAGAAAGCCTTCCGCGACGATAGCGAGCCTCGCGGAGCCGTCAACAAAAAGATACAGATTGCAATTGTAAGCGGGATTTGTACGATTTGATACATCCGCTGGAGCACGCCCGTGACGAGCCTTACCGCGCCAAAGCAGACAATCATCCTAGCCCCCGACGAGCCGCATCCGCTGGAAACGCGAAACGAGCAGGGACGGTCCGGCTTCGTGCTGATATGCGAACACGCCGGCAGGCTCATGCCGCGCTCGCTCGGCACGCTAGGCCTCGGTGAGGAGGATCTTGTCCGGCATATCGCGTGGGATATCGGCGCAAGAGCGGTGGCGGTCGCCCTCTCGGACATGCTCGACGCGCCGCTCTTCATGCAGCGCTATTCGCGCCTCGTCTGCGACTGCAACCGCCGGCCGGACGTGCCGAGCTTTGCGCCGGAGGTGAGCGAGGCGACCCAGATCCCCGGCAATGTCGCGCTGAGCGAGGCCGCGCGACAGGCACGGGCGGAGGCGATCTTCTGGCCTTTCCACGACGCCGTGACCGCCTTCCTCGATCGACGGCAGGCGGAGGGCAGGCCGACGGTGCTTGCCACCATCCACACATTCACGCCGGTTTTTCTGGGGGTACAGCGTCCGTGGGAGATCGGCGTGCTTTACAACCGGGACCGGGAGTTCGCCCCTGCCGTAGCGCGATGGCTGCAGGAGACCACCGATCATACGGTCGGAATCAACGAGCCCTACAAGGTCAGCGACGACACCGACTACGCGATACCCGTCCATGGAGAAAAGCGCGGTCTCCCCTGCGTCGAGTTCGAGATTCGCAACGACCTGATCACCGGCGAAACCGCCGGCTATTGGGCAAAGCTGCTGGCGACAGTGCTCACGGCCTGCGCCCCGGCCCGTTAGAACCACAACGCTCTCAGCGCCCAGAAAACCTTCAGAAGAAACCCGGCCTAGGAAACGCCTGGATAGTTCGGGCTTTCGCGTGTGATGGTAACATCATGGGGATGGCTTTCGCGCAGGCCGGCGCCAGAGATGCGGACGAAAGTCGCCTTCTCGCGCAGCTCGGCGAGATTGCGCGCGCCGACATAACCCATGGCCGCCCGCAGGCCGCCGGTGAGCTGGTGCAGCACGCCGGCCGCGGGGCCCTTATAAGGCACCTGTCCCTCGATGCCCTCCGGCACGAGCTTCAGCGTGTCCCGAACCTCGG
The DNA here is from genome assembly GCF_031180965.1 of Chelativorans sp. Taxonomy (GTDB): domain Bacteria; phylum Pseudomonadota; class Alphaproteobacteria; order Rhizobiales; family Rhizobiaceae; genus Chelativorans. The sequence continues at coordinate 156,259 of NZ_JAPSLH010000006.1, read as the reverse complement.
CCTGGAAATATCGATCCGCCGAGCCGCGCGCCATGGCTCCCACTGAGCCCATGCCGCGATAAGCCTTGAAGGAGCGGCCCTGATACAGGAACACCTCGCCTGGGCTCTCGTCTGTACCAGCAAGCAGCGAGCCGATCATGGCGGCGCTTGCGCCGGCGGCGAGCGCCTTGGCGAGGTCGCCGGAATATTTGATGCCGCCGTCGGCGATGATCGAGACGCCAAGCCTGTGTGCCGCCTCGACGGCAGCCATGATGGCGGAAAGCTGTGGCATGCCGACCCCTGCCACCACACGGGTGGTGCAGATAGAGCCGGGGCCGATGCCCACTTTCACCGCATCGGCGCCTGCGTCAATCAGCGCTTTCGTGCCGTCCGCCGTCGCGACATTGCCGGCAATGATGCGAACCGCATTGGAGAGCGTCTTGGCACGTGTGACAGCGTCGAGGACGCGCTGGGAATGGCCGTGGGCGGTGTCGATCACCAGGATGTCCACGCCGGCGGCGATGAGGCGCTCGGCACGCTCGAAGCCATCCTCACCGACGCTGGTCGCCGCCGCGACGCGCAGCCGCCCCTGGGCATCCTTGCAGGCGTGGGGATTGAGCTGCGCCTTCTCGATGTCCTTGACGGTGACGAGGCCGACGCAATTGCCGGCATTATCCACCACCAGCAGCTTCTCGATGCGGTGCTGGTGCAGAAGGCGCTTTGCCTCGTCCTGGCTCACCCCTTCCCTTACCGTCACGAGCTTGTCATGCGTCATCAGTTCGCGCACCGGCTGCCGCGGATTGGAGGCAAAGCGCACATCACGATTGGTGAGGATGCCGACGAGCTTGCCGACGGTGTGACCCCCAAGCCCGCCATTCTCCACGACCGGAATGCCGGAAATGCGATGCGCGCTCATCAGCGCGTGGGCGTCGGCAAGCGTTGCATCCGGGCCGATGGTGACAGGGTTCACCACCATGCCGGATTCAAACTTCTTCACCTGCCGCACCTCCTCCGCCTGCTCGGCGGGCGAGAGATTGCGGTGGATGACGCCGATGCCGCCGGCCTGCGCCATGGCGATGGCGAGACGGGCTTCCGTCACCGTGTCCATGGCGGCCGAAAGGATGGGAATGTTGAGCTCGATATCGCCGGCGATGCGGGTGCTGACGTCGGTTTGGCCGGGCATGACCTCGGAATGGCCGGGCTGCAGCAGCACGTCGTCGAAGGTGAGCGCCTCCGCGCCGGTGGGAGTCTCGATGATCTTCGCCATGGCCAAATCCTGAAAAATGCGGGATCCGCGCTGGTCGTCCCTGAAAACGCCGCGCCGACTCGCTGGTTACCCTTTGCGGATTGGCAAGGGCTGGTACCACGTCTGCTTCAAGATGGGAAGGCGGGGCCGGCTGCCCATGCTGCGCAAATGCGCCCAGCCTAGCGGAACCAGTTGAGGCAGCCCGCCAGGACGGGCGAGCCGCTGACGAGCAGCGCCCCGTCGCGATAAAGGTCGAGCACCCCGGCACCCTCCGGCAAGGCAACGGCCCAGACCTGGTCGGAACTGTCGGACCACATAAGCCGCCCATCCACTCCAGCTATGGCGACCAGCGCCTGTTCAGGCGAAAGTCCAGGGCGGAAGACGACAAGGACAGTTGAACCCTGCGAGGGCGGAAGCGCAGCGGCCGCTCCCGACAGGATTGCCAGTACCGCGACCGCGGCAGGCATCGCCCCGCCGCCCTCAAAAATTCCTCCGCGGCGGCGAAGGCGCCAACCTGCGGCGATAAAAACAAGACCGAAGACGACGAACCAAAGCAGGTCCCAAAAGAGCGGCATTTCCGAATCCATTCGGATGCGGTGAATGCCAAGGATCCAATGCGAGACGATGCCGTCGAGCACGTGCCATGCACCGAACCCGATCAGCGCGTCCGCGAGGAAGAGCCTGCCGCCCGAATGTCCCGCAAAATTCCTCCGCGAACGCCACAGCAGGAAAAGCCCGATCAGGGCGAGCACATATATCAGGAGGTGGAACAGCCCGTCGGCCAGGATCTGGAAGCGCAGGTCGCCGAAGCGCCCGCCCTCAAGGCCGGAAAGGAGATGATGCCACTGCAAGATCTGATGGAGCAGAATTCCGTCGAAGAACCCGCCGATGGCGAAGCCGAGCAGGCCGCCGGCACAGCTGAGCTGCGCGCGGTTATCTTCAGGACGGATTTCTGCGGTGATGCTCACCCCTTCCTCCTCAGCGGCAGGTCGGAAACGGATAGATCGCGCGGGGGTTCCGGCGTAGCGCTGAAAGGGAGTCCCTGCGCTTCCCGCCCTGCATAAACGCATTATTTGTGGTAAGGCCGGCTTATCATCCTCCCCTCCCCCTAGCGGGACGGCAAATCCGTCCCACGACAGAGAAGAGACCGTTGAACCGAACGCTGCCGCTGGTGCTCGCCGTCGCCCTTTTCATGGAGCAAATGGATTCGACGGTTATCGCCACCGCGCTGCCGGCGATCGCGCAGGATATCGGCACCAATCCAGTCACCCTTAAGCTTGCGCTCACCACCTATCTGGTCGCCCTCGCCATCTTCATCCCCATCAGCGGATGGATGGCGGACCGGTTCGGCGCGAAGCGCGTATTCCGTATGGCGATCGCGGTCTTCGTACTCGGCTCCATCGCCTGCGCCTTCTCGAACTCGCTCTTCGCCTTCGTGCTGGCGCGCTTCGTGGAAGGTATGGGGGGCGCCATGATGACCCCCGTCGCCCGTCTTGTCCTCGTCAGGGCCACGCCGCGCAACCAGCTCATCTCCGCAATGGCCTGGCTCAGCATACCCGCGCTTATAGGCCCGGTTGCCGGGCCGCCGCTCGGCGGTTTCATCACCACCTATTTCTCGTGGCACTGGATCTTTCTGATCAATGTGCCCATCGGGCTGATCGGAATTGCCGTGTCCGGCCGCGTTCTGCCGGACTTCCCGCCAGAGCCGCGCGAGAGGCTCGACTTTGTCGGCTTCGGGTTGGCGGGTTTGGCCGCCGCGGGCATCGTCTTCGGGCTTTCGGTCGTTAGCCTGCCTGCGCTGCCGCCGGCGGTGGGAATAGCCGTCGCGCTCACGGGTCTGCTGATGGCATGGCTCTTCGTCCTCCATGCCCGCCGCGCGGCAAATCCGGTGCTCGACCTGCGGCTTTTCTCCAACAGGGCTTTTCGCGCCGCCATCATCGGTGGCTCGCTTTTCCGCATCGGCGTCGGCGCCGTGCCCTTCCTGTTGCCGCTGATGTTCCAGATCGGATTCGGCCTGTCCCCGTTCCAGTCAGGCCTCCTCACCTTCGCCTCCGCCCTCGGTGCAATCGCCATGAAGTTCGCTGCAAGCACGGCGCTGAGAACGGCCGGCTTTCGGCCGACCCTTGTGGTGGCGGCCGTCCTCGGCAGCGCGCTTATAGGGGCCAACGCGCTCTTCACCCCGGCGACGCCGCATGCCGCGATCTTCGCCGTGCTTGTGGCGGCCGGCTTCTTCCGGTCACTCTTTTTTACCTCGAACAACGCCCTCGTGTTTGCCGAGATCAGCGATCGCGAGGTGGCGCAGGCCACGGCCATCTCCGCCGCGAGCCAGCAGATCAGCATCGCCATGGGCGTTGCCGTCGGTGGCGGCGTTCTGGAAGTTACCGGCTATCTAACGGGCGCGCCGCTAGGCCACGGGGCCTTCGTCAACGCCTTCGTCTTCGTGGCGCTTCTGTCGGCGCTTGCTGTGGTGCCATTCCTGTCGCTGCCCGCCGACACAGGCAGTGCGGTCACCGGCCACAAGAGCCGGGCCGTTCGGGAAGCGGATCAGGCGCTCGCGGCCGAGCGGGCCTCTCAGCCCTCCTCCGTTTGATCCACGCCCCTGAACCCTTTGGCGAGGAGATAGAGCTCCACCGACTCGTCGCGCGAGGCTGGCGGCTTCACGTGATGGACCGCGTGGAAGCTGCGCTTCAGGCGGTTGAGCATCTCGGCTTCCGTTCCGCCCTGGAAGGTTTTCGCGAGAAAATGCCCGCCGGGCTTCAGCACCGCGATGGCGAAGTCGGCTGCCGCCTCGCATAGCTGCATCGTGCGCAGGTGGTCCGTGCGCCGATGACCAGTAGTGGGAGCCGCCATGTCGGACAAAACCACGTCGGGCGCCCCCTCCAGGAGTTCGATCAGGCGCGCGGGCGCTTGCGGCTCGAGAAAATCCATCCGCAGGATCATCGCGCCCGGAACCGGATCCATCTCCAAGTAATCGATACCAATGACGTTAGGCCGGGCCGGATCGGACTTCACACGGGCCGCCGCCACCTGACTCCAGCCGCCCGGCGCGGCGCCCAGATCGATCACTTTCATGCCAGGGGCCAGTATACGGTGCCGCTCGTCGATCTCGATCAGCTTGTAGGCGGCGCGGGAGCGCATGCCTTCCGCGTTGGCACGGCGGACATAAGGATCATTCAGGTGCCGTTCGAGCCAGCGGCGCGAGGAGCTTTTCAGGCCCCGCTTTTTTTTCACCCGCGTCTTCAGGAGGCGGGCGCCGGAGCCTGCTTTCTTCTCCTTGGTCACGCCGGCTCGGCCTCCACGCGCTTCCGGCGCCGCCAGACGCCGTCGCGCGCCATCATCTCGTTCAGCATGCCCTCGCGCAAGCCCCGGTCGGCAACGCGCAGGCGCTCGGCCGGCCAGTGGCGGCGGATCGCTTCCAGGATGGCACAGCCGGCGAGCACGAGGTCTGCGCGCTCCGAGCCGATGCACGGATTGGCTTTCCGCTCATGGAAGCTCCAGCCGAGGATGGTCTCTATCATGCGATCGACGCTAGCGCGCTCCATCCAAAGCCCGTCCACACGCCTTCGGTCATAGCGCTTCAGGCCGAGATGGACGCCGGCGAGAGTCGTCACCGTCCCGGAGGTGCCGAGGAGGTGGAACCGGCCGGTGGCGGTAATGTGGGCCAGCCGGCCGCCGCCGTCGAATTGCGCCAGCATCTCCGACACGTCGGCGATCATGGCTTCGAAGGTCTCGCGCGTGACATTCCGCCCGCCGAACCGCTCGGCAAGCGACACGACGCCCGTGGGTAGGGAAGTCCAGGAGACGATGTGGTCGGCAAGCCGCGGCGTGCGGTGGCGCGAGAGGTCGATCAGCGCGATCTCGGACGACCCGCCACCGATGTCGAACAGCACGACCCCATCCGTATCGCGGGTGACAAGCGAGCCGCAGCCGGAGACCGCCAGCCTTGCCTCCGTCCGCCGATCGATGATCTCAAGTTCAAGCCCGGTCTCCCGGCGGACCCTTTTGAGGAAATCCTGCCCGTTCGCCGCCGACCGGCAAGCTTCCGTGGCGATCATGCGCACGCCGCTGAGCTGGCGGCCGGTAAGCTTTTGTGCGCAGACCGCAAGCGCGTCAACGGCCCGCTCCATGGCTGCATCGCTCAGCCTGCCGCTCGCGGCGAGGCCTTCGCCCAGCCGCACGATGCGAGAGAAGGCGTCGACGACGCGGAATTGCCCCGGCCGGCTCGGGGTCGCGACGAGGAGGCGGCAGTTGTTGGTGCCCAGATCGAGCGCGGCATAAAGAGCGTCCTGTTGCTCTAGACGCGCAGCATAGGCGAAGCTGCGCCGTACGTCCGCAGGAAGCGCCGCCGCCGGGGTCACTGCCGCCGGACGGACAGCTTGCTCCTCCGGCTCGCGCACGAAGACGCCGCGCCTGCGTCTCTTGCGGCGCCGGCGCTTGGGTGGAGTCGGCTGCGAACGCGTCGCGGACGGGGCAAACTCCGGCGCGTCCGAATGGCCGACTGCCGCCGACGCGCCGTCGCAGTGCAGCTCCGCGACGGCTGGCGCGTCACCTTCCTCGTGGTTGTTCACCATCGATCCTTCCGCGCCGCGCACAGCCTCAAGGGCGCGCAGCAGGCGCTTAAACATTTGCGTTGTGGGCAGATTAGCACCGGAGCGGTGATCGACCAATAGCATCCGAGCGGAAACGCGTCGGCACCCGCGCCGGCATATTTTGCGCCGCCCCCCGTTCCGGCGGCGCGTAGGGCTTCGTCGCCGCAAGGGCTGGACGGGTTGCCGTCGTGTGGCCGCGGCTAGCTCTTCTCAGAACCTGCCTCGGCTTGACCTTGTCGGTTTGCAATTTGAGCCGGGGTTGACTATTGAGGGGGTATGGCTAAATAGCTTGGCCGTGCCGCGGTTCGCGCTGCCGATGCTGGGGAATAGGTTAACGGTAGACCAGCGGACTCTGACTCCGTTAGTCCTGGTTCGAATCCAGGTTCCCCAGCCAGAACCTAACCCGCATCTGATGTACCTCCGAGTTCGTCACGTTGTGTTTCCTTGCGAACCGTTTGCATGTTCGTGATGAAGTCGCTCTGGGTTCGTGCGCCGTCGCATTCCGAACTCGAGCCGAAGCACGGTGACCAATGTTGAGCGGGTCTACTCGTGCTTTACTATGCCCTGCGGCTCGGGGTATACGGCCCACCAACGCAAATCATGACAGTGAACAATGCAATACGAATGTGTTCTCATCACCGGTGGCACGGGCTCGTTTGGCAAGACCATGCTCCGGGACCTGCTAAGCTCAGGTGTAGGCGAAGTGCGTGTACTCAGCCGCGACGAGGAGAAGCAGGATGCACTGAGGACGGAGATACGTGATCCCCGCCTGCGCTTCTATATCGGTGACATACGCGACCGCGACAGTGTCGACCGCGCCATGGCTGGCGTAGATCATGTCTTTCATGCTGCAGCCCTAAAGCAAGTGCCTTCCTGCGAGTTCTTTCCCCTGGAGGCGGTCCGTACCAACATACTCGGTTCCGAGAACGTCCTGCACTCGGCAGTGGCTGCAGGCGTTCGCAACGTCGTCTGCCTATCGACCGACAAGGCGGTGTTTCCTGTCAATGCAATGGGAATCTCCAAGGCAATGATGGAAAAACTCGCCCAGGCGGTGGCGCGCTCCCTCGGCCCGGCGGCAGCGACCACGATCTCACTGGTCCGGTATGGGAATGTGATGTATTCCCGCGGCTCAGCGATTCCGCTTTTTATACGGCAGATCAAGTCTCGAACGCCGATCACCATCACCGAGCCGACCATGACTCGGTTTCTCATGCCGCTACGCGACTCGGTCGCGCTGGTACATCATGCGTTCCAGCATGCGCGGCAAGGTGATCTTTTCGTCCGAAAGGCACCGGCTGCTACCATCGCAGACTTGGTGACCGCGTTGAAGGAATTGTTCGACCGCCCTGAACACCCCGTGGAGGTAATCGGTTGGCGCCACGGCGAAAAACTGTATGAAACGCTGGTGAGCGCGCAGGAACTCGCGCAAAGCGAAGACATGGTCAATTACTACCGCATTTGCATGGACGATCGTGATCTCAACTACCGCGCCTATTTCAGCGAGGGCGATACACACGTGGTAGAGCAGCACGATTATCACTCCCATAACACAGAACGCCTCGACATAAACGGCATCAAGGCATTGCTTCTGTCACTTCCAGAGATTCGTGCCGAGCTCGAAGCTTGGTCAACGCGAGGATGAGACGTATTGTCGTCACCGGAGCCGGCGGGCTGCTCGGTTGGCACGCTGCTGTACGTTTGCACGCGAGCAATTGTGCTGCACGGTTCAAAGGTGAGCCGGAGCCATTCGCGATCGTAAGGGTTGACCACTCAACCTTCTCCGACCCCATATCCTTGCGAAAAGCCGTTGTCGAGGCTGACGCGGTGCTTCATTTTGCCGGGGTTAACCGCGGGCCCAACGATGATGTGGAGCGCGCCAATCCGGCTATTGCCGAAGCGCTGGTGTCAGCCTGCCGCGAGGCAGGTTCCTGTCCCCATATAGTCTACGCGAACTCGACTCACGCGCTATCCGACACGCCCTACGGCCGAAGCAAACGCCGTGCAGGCGAAATTCTATCTGACTTTGCGCCAAGCTTCACAGATCTCATATTGCCCCACATCTTTGGTGAAGGGGCCCGGCCGTTTTACAACAATGTCACCGCTACTTTCGTGCACCAGGTGATCTATGGCGAGCCCTCCAACGCCTCGCCTGGTGCAGAGGTGCAACTTCTCCACGCGGGAGAGGCAGCCCGTATCGCGATCCACGCGGCCGTCGAGGGAGTTGCCGGCGTTGTCCGCCCCCCCGGCCGCCACACCCCGGTTGCGGAATTGCTGGCCCGCATAGAAGATTTCCATTGCGCTTACGAAAGCAACGTCTTTCCCGATCTTTCGGACGCATTTAATGTTGAGCTCTTCAATAGTTATCGTATCGTTCTCTATCCACACCGATTTCCTCGGACATTGAAGCTCAATGTTGACGCGCGGGGCGTTCTGTTCGAAGCGGCTAAGGGGGGGGGTGGCGGCCAAACCTTTCTGAGTTGGACGGACCCAGGCATAACGCGCGGCAACCATTTTCATCTTCAGAAGGTTGAGCGCTTCCTCGTGCTCGAAGGCGAAGCGATCATACGCATCCGACGGGTTCTAGGCGGGCCAATATGGGAATACCGCGTCCGCGGGCAGCAGCCTGCCGCAGTCGACATGCCAACGCTCCATACCCACAGCATTGAGAATGTTGGCTCCAAACCCTTGCTGACCTTGTTTTGGACCCACGACGTCTTCGACCCTACCGCGCCTGATACGTACGCCGACCCTGTGGGGGAAAACTGACATGGCGATGCTGAAAGTCATGACCATCCTTGGAACGCGGCCGGAAATCATCCGGCTGTCCAGGGTGATGGCGCGTCTGGACCAACATTGCGACCACCGCATCGTGCATACTGGGCAGAACTACGATTACGAGCTGAATGAGGTATTCTTTGAAGACCTGGGTGTGCGTCGCCCTGACTATTTTCTGGGCACGGGTGGCGGGTCGCTGGGACATACCCTAGGAAAGATACTGGAGGAGAGTGAGCGGGTAATTGCCAGCGAAAGCCCCGATGCGATCTTGGTGCTGGGCGATACCAATTCCGCCATATCCTCGATCATTGCACGGCGCATGAAAATACCGGTTTATCACATGGAGGCTGGAAACCGCTCCTTCGACCGGAATGTGCCGGAGGAAACCAACCGCAAGATCGTTGATCACATTTCCGATTTTAACTTGGTCTATACCGAACATGCCCGTCGCCACCTTCTCTCCGAGGGCATCGCGCACCGGCGCATCTATCTTACGGGCTCACCGATGCGCGAGGTGTTGGAGTACTATCGGGAGCGTATAGAAGCATCGAATGTACTTGAGCGGCTTCAGCTGGAGCGCAGGGGCTACTTCATCGTATCCTTACATCGCGAAGAGAACGTGGATAGCAGCGCCCGCCTGACCTGCCTGGTGGGGGTATTGAGTGCGCTTGCGGAGCGCTTCGACATGCCCGTGATCGTATCTACTCACCCGCGGACACGCAAACGTCTGCAATCGCTCGGCAGCACGACTGATCGCCGAATCCAATTCCTTAAGCCCTTTGGCTTCCATGACTATAACCGCCTGCAAATGTCAGCCTATTGCGCGCTATCCGACAGCGGCACTATAGCAGAGGAAGCTTCGATACTGGGGTTCCCAGCGGTTACCCCCCGCGACGCTATAGAACGGCCCGAGGCGTTGGATGTTGGCTGTGTCGTAGTTACAGGTCTGGACCGAGAGGCAATCCTTAGGGGGGTGGACGCGGTAACCCTCATGTTCAGGGAGCGCGAAGCCGCGGGACAACCGCACCCGGTGCCGGGCGATTATTGCATAGGGAATACTTCCGAGCGTGTTGTCAGTCTGATCCTAGGCACGGCGAAACTGTCGAATGCATGGGACGGCATACGTCAGAATGACCTGACGCCATGACGCGGCACCAGGCCGAAGCAAGAAAGCCACGTTTGATCTTCCTGACGCAATGGTTCGATCCAGAGCCGGCGTTGAAAGGAGCTGCGTTTGCGCGCCGACTGAGCGAACTTGGGTTTGACGTCGAAGTCGTGACTGGTTTTCCAAATTATCCCGGAGGGAAGGTTTATGACCGCTACCGCGTCCGGCCAATTCAGCGGCAGGATTTCGGCGACTTTCGGCTTACGAGGTTGGCCCTTTATCCAAGTCATGACAGCAGTAAGCTCGGCAGAATCCTGAACTACGCCAGCTTCTTCATCTCGGCGACACTGTACCTGACGTTTGGCATGCGCCGTTGCGATGTCATTTATGCTTACCACCCGCCTCTCACCACCGCAGTAGCAGCCGCCGCCGCGCGGATTATTAAGCGGACACCGGTGGTCCTTGATATTCAGGACATGTGGCCCGACACATTGCGAGCAACAGGCATGATCACGAGCGAAGGTGTGCTCAGGATCGTCGGCCTTGTATGCCGTTGGACGTGGCGAGGAGTTGATAGGATCTCGGTCATATCGGAAGGTTTCCGCAGGCTGCTCATTGCGCGCGACGTGCCGGATTTTAAAATCAGCGTGGTCCCGAATTGGGCAGATGAGACTGTCGCAAGGGCGTCCACGGGGACTACACCCGAAGCTTTCAATGTCCCCGGGAAGTTCAGAGTGCTTTTCGCCGGGAATATGGGAGCGGCGCAGGCTCTGGACTCTGTTCTTGACGCCGCAGCGATCGTCGCTGAGGAGCGGCCAGAGATAGAGTTCTGGCTGCTCGGTTCTGGCATCGAACTCGATCACTTGAAATTGAGGGTCGAGCGGGAAAAGCTAGGCAATGTCAGATTCCTTCCGCGCGTGCCCATGGCGGATGTCGGGGCATACCTTTCCGCAGCTGAGTGCTTGCTGGTGCACTTGAGGGCTGATCCGCTGTTTACGGTCACCATCCCGTCTAAGACGCAGGCCTACATGGCTGCAGGCAAGCCCATCATCATGGCAGTCGAGGGTGACGCGGCAGAGTTGATCCGACGCGCTGGTGGCGGAATCGTGGTGCCGCCGCAGGACCCACAAAGACTGGCGGAAGCGGCCTGCAATCTGGCCGGTCTCCCTCCTGAGGAATTGGCAAGACTTGGCGCGAACGCGCGCAGGTTTTATAATGAGCAGTTGTCGTTCGATCGGGGGACAAGAACTCTAGCAAAGTTGCTGCATTCTGTCTTGAAACAAGCTCAGCCTGCGGAGATATCACAATGAAGCGCTTCGTGGACATTGTCGGTTCCGCGCTCCTTTTGCTTCTCCTTCTGCCGCTTATCGCCGTCATTGCTTCGCTGGTCCGCCTGAGGCTGGGCAGCCCCTCAATATTCCGTCAAACAAGGCCCGGGAAGAACGCGAGGCCCTTCCAACTGCTGAAGTTTAGGACGATGACTGATGCGCGTCGGGCTGACGGCACGCTGCTTCCAGATTCCGAGCGTCTCACCGAGTTCGGCCGCTTTTTGCGTTCAACCAGCCTGGACGAGTTGCCGGAATTGTGGAACGTGTTGAAGGGGGACATGAGCCTCGTCGGGCCGCGACCGCTGCTGATGGAGTATCTTCCACTCTATTCGAATGAGCAGGCACGCCGCCACGAAGTGCGTCCTGGTCTGACCGGCTGGGCGCAGGTCAACGGTCGCAACGCTCTCTCGTGGGAAGAAAAATTCGCCTACGACGTGTGGTATGTAGACAATCAGTCACTCTGGCTGGATATGAAGATCCTGGCTATGACTATCACTAAAGTAATAACCCGGACAGGAATTTCGGCGGATGGTGAAGCGACTATGCCGGCTTTCACCGGCACACGCCAACTGCCATGAGCAGGTCTTTGCTGATCCTTGGGAGCGGCGGGCACGGTCGTGTAGTTGCGGATGTCGCCCGTGCAAGTGGGTACACTACCATCGCGTTTCTTGATGATGACCCGCAGAGCGGGGTCGGCAATCGGGCCCCGTTTTCGGTTCTTGGTCCAATGGCGATGCTGGAAGAGTTGGTGCAGGTATGGCCTGCCGCAATGGCAGCGATCGGGAACAACCTAAAGCGTCTGGAGCTCTTTGAGCGACTTCGGCACGCGGGCTATGAAACGCCCTCTGTAGCTCATCCATCAGCGGTCGTCAGCCACTCTGCGTCCATGGGTGCGGGCGTCTTGGTAGCGCCAGGGGCGGTGATCAACGCCGGAGCTCACATCTTCGACGCCGCAATCATCAACACCGGTGCGCGGATAGATCATGATTGCACAATCGGCGTTGCTAGCCACATCGCGCCGGGCGCCACGCTGTCGGGCAACGTCTCGGTGGGCGCTCGATCATGGCTAGGGACAGGCTGTTCGGTTCGGCAAGGTGTAAAGATCGGTGATGATGCGGTTATTGGAGTCGGAGCGGCGGTCGTGACGGATCTTCCCGGAGACATGGTGTACGTTGGCGTGCCGGCGCGTCCACTCAGATACTCTAGATAGAGGGTGAAGCCTTGCTCAATACCCCCTTTTCCCCATGGCCTTCCTTCTCAGAAGAAGAGGTGGAGGCGGTTTCCCGGGTTCTTCGCTCAAATCGGGTAAATTATTGGACCGGAGAAGAGTGCCGGGCCTTTGAGAGCGAATTCGCGCAATGGGTTGGATCGCGCTATGCCATCGCACTCACCAACGGCACGGTGGCGCTGGACCTGGCGCTTCACGGACTTGGAATAGGTCCAGGAGACGAGGTTGTCGTCACACCGCGAACCTTCCTCGCCTCGGTCTCCTGCGTGGTGAATGCAGGTGCGACTCCGATCTTCGCGGATGTCGATCCCGACAGCGGTAATATCAGTGCGGAGACGATTGCCAGAGTTCTGACCCCGCGCACCAGAGCGATAATCGTAGTACACCTTGCTGGCTGGCCATGCGACATGGACCCTATCATGCAACTGGCCCAACCAAACGACATCAAAGTCATAGAGGATTGTGCCCAGGCGCATGGTGCTCGCTATAAGGGGCGATCGGTGGGAACGATTGGCCACGTCGGTGCTTGGTCATTCTGCCAGGACAAGATCATGAGCACTGGAGGCGAAGGTGGCATGGTCACCACCGAAGATCGCGACCTGTGGTCTCGCATGTGGTCGTTCAAGGATCATGGCAAGAGCTGGGAGGCGGTCTATGAGCGTAGCCATCCGCGGGGTTTTCGTTGGTTGCACGACAGCTTCGGCACCAACTGGCGCATGACCGAAGTGCAAGCGGCCATCGGACGTATCCAACTGAGACGAATGGCGGCGTGGACGGCGGCCCGGGCAGCCAATGCAGCCTTGATCCACCAGGCGCTCGTGCGCTTTGCGGAAGACGAAGGCCCAATTCGCGCTCCGCTGCCTGGCAATGAAAGCGGGTCGCGCCACGCATTCTACAAGCTCTACGCCTATGTCCGTCCAGAGAACTTGGCGGAGGGCTGGAGCCGCGACCGGATCATACATGAAATCGAGGCGCGCGCGGTACCTTGCTACCAAGGCTCCTGTTCTGAGGTTTATCTTGAGCGCGCGTTCGAAGGGACACCGTGGCGGCCAAAGGAACGTCTTGTTGTCGCTCGGGAACTTGGCGAAACGAGTTTGATGTTCCTAGTTCACCCCACTCTCAAGCCGAACGAGTTGCAACAGACTGCTGAAACCATCGGTGTTGTTCTAAGAGCAGCGGAGAAATCGTCGAGATGGACTGTCCGCAGCAGCCTACCAGCAGAGCCGCCGGTACGCGGGGAGTGGGGCTGACGGGGAGTTTAGGGCGACGGGAGTTGAGCCGTCGGAACAGGGAGGGCTGCATTACCTCTTTGTACACTGCAGATATTGTGCTATCCGCTAGCGAGTTGGCGGGTGGACATAAAACGAGTGCCACGAGAAGCCCAGAAGCATCGAGCGCCGAATGCTCTCTCTCGACTGTTCCGGAGGCATGTTTTGAGAAGCAGAAAGCTGAACCTGACAGCCTTGCGGACGGCGAGCTTCGCTCTCGATACTTGCATTGCCGCAGTGTCTTTTCTTGCTGCATATGCGCTAGTCTTCAGCCCCTCCATGGTCACCTTGGTTCCGGGAATAGAGGAGAAGACGTTAGCTTTCGCGGCTGTAAGCGCGATCTCATTTTTCACCTTCTCGGTGCATCGGGGTTCCTGGCGATTCGTGTCGCTCCCGGAGATGCTCAATCTTTCGAAAGCGGCTATTTTCGCGGTTCTGGTTTACACAATCGGAGCCTTCCTCGTTTCGCGCGCCGAGAACGTGCCGCGGAGCGTGCCGGTGCTGACAACCTTCCTGCTCATCGCTGGCCTTGCCGGCCCTCGCGTCATATACCGGCTTGCAATCGAAGGCCATCTCCTGAAGCCGCTTGGCCGGCGACGCGCGGAGAGCGGCCTGCGCACGGTTCTCCTCCTCGGGTCCACCAATGCCTCAGAGAGCTTCATCCGGGCGGCGCGCCGGGCCAGGGAGCGCCGGTTTGCGATAGCGGGAATTCTGGACGAGTCCTCCCGTTCCCCATCAATGCAGGGTGTTCGCATCTATGGCGGCCTCGCCGAGCTTCCCGAGGTCGTCCGCCGTTTGGCACGTCAAGGCGTCACCGTAACGGAACTCGTCGTTGCCGAAGACAACCCCAGCCGGCAAAGGCTGAGCCAGATCCTTGAAGTCGCCATATCAGCCGGACTGAAGACTACCCGCATCTCCAATCCCACTGAAACCGCCTCGATCACAAGCAACACGCTGATCGACCCCAAGCCCATCGAACTCAGTGACCTGCTGGGACGGCCGGAGGTAAAGACTGACATAGACGGCGTGGCAAACCTCATCAGCGGCAAAATTGTGCTCGCGACCGGCGCCGGTGGTTCGATCGGGTCAGAACTTGTGCGGCAAATCGCACAATTCCAGCCACGCCGCCTGGTCCTCACCGACCATTCCGAGCACAATGCCTATCTGCTGGATACAGAGATCCGTGAGCGCTTCCCCGATCTCGACCTGGCTACCCAACTTGTCAGCGTGCGGGACAGGCATCGATTGAACAGCATCTTCGAGCGCTACAAGCCCGAGGTCGTCTTCCATGCTGCGGCGCTGAAACATGTGCCGCTCGTCGAGGAGAATCCCCTCGAGGGGATCAAGACGAATGTCCTGGGGACCCGCAATACCGTTGATGCGGCAGTGGCCAACGGCGCCTCCACCTTCATCATGATTTCCACCGACAAGGCGGTGAACCCGACGAATGTGATGGGGGCGACGAAGAGAGCGGCTGAAATCTACTGTCAGGCCATGGATCTGGCCTCCGAAAGAACGCGCTTCAAGACGGTTCGCTTCGGGAATGTGCTGGGCTCCAACGGCTCGGTGGTCCCGCGCTTCAAAGAGCAGATTACTGCCGGCGGACCTGTCACGGTGACCCATCCGCAGATCGTGCGTTACTTCATGACCATTCCTGAGGCCGTCAGGCTCGTCCTGCACGCCTCCGCCCGTGCCTTGAAGGCGAAGCAGGAACGCGGAAAGATCATGGTCCTCAATATGGGCAAACCCGTACGGATCGTGGACCTGGCGGAGCGGATGATACAGCTCGCCGGCTTTAGGCCCGGCGTTGACATCGACATCGTGTTTACCGGGCTGCGGCCTGGCGAAAAGCTGTATGAGGAGCTTTTCGATTCGACGGAGGTTCAGGAGGCCAAAACCGACGACGGATATGTGGTAGCTTCTCCTCGTGTTATCGACCGCTCCTTGCTTCTGAGGACTCTCGCCGGTCTGGAAGCAGCGGTCGATAGCGAGGATGTTGGACGGGCGCTGGAACTCCTACGACATATCGTCCCCGAGTACCGTTCGAGAGTACAGGAGGATTCGGGCATCGCTACAATCGCCGGCGTGTAAAAGCCGTTCAGGACCTTCTGCGGCACGTCGCAAGGACAGTCGTGCCTGCCATCCAAAGACTAGGACTTGCCGCTATCCCGCTGCGCGATCCAATCGTGGTCCGGATGGTTCTTGAAGCGCCAGGCACGGCGGGGGCCGGCCATGACGTTCAAGTAATACATCTCGTATCCATGGGGGGCGCCGCAGGGATGATGCCCGCGAGGGACGAGAACCACGTCGTGGTTCGAGACGGCCATGGTTTCGTCGAGGCTGCCGTCCTCGGTAAAGACCCGCTGGAAGCCGAAGCCCTGGGGAGGGTTCAGGCGGTGGTAGTAGGATTCTTCCAGATAGGTCATGTCGGGAAAATCGTCCTCGTCGTGCCGGTGCGGCGGGTAGGACGACCAGTGGCCCGCGGGCGTGTAGACCTCCGTCACAAGCAGGCTGTCGGCGACGTCGCGATCTTCCATGGCGATATTGTGGATGTAGCGCGTATTGGTGCCCCTGCCGCGCTCGGTGAGCGAAATGCCAGCGGGGCCGACCACCTGCGCATCGTGCCCGCCCTTGCCCGGGGCGGAGCAGACGGCCAGCGTGCAGTCGGTCGTGGCTTTGGCCGACCAGTGCGAACCGTTGGGAATGTAGACGGCGTGGGGCGGCCGGCGCTCGAACACGTTCATGCGGTCGCCCAGTTCACCGAAACGCCTTCCGTCAGCGGCGATCTCCGCCTTGCCTTCGACCAGGACCAGGATCACCTCGCGGTCGCCGGTCTCTTCCTCGGCCGCCTCGCCTGCTCTCAGCCGGTAAAGGCCGAATCCCACATAGCCCCAGCCCGCTGACTGCGGGGTGATGTCGTGCACCTTGCCGGAGGTGCCGGCGGGCTTCACCAGCAGGCTTGTCATCCGTGTGCTTCCCTATTCTGGCTTGTTTTCGGGCTCGATGCGCGGCTTGAAGTCGAAAAGAAAAATCCAGGCGCAGTAGACGCCGAGGCCTGCAAAAAGGGTTCCCCAGAAGGGAGAGCCCATCGCGAACTCGAAAAGGCCCCAGCCGAGGCAGACGATGATGACCGCGACCCGCCGCCAGAGCGGCGCGAAGAACGGGTGGTTGAGGTCGAAGAGCTTGTGCATGCCCTGACTATAGACGGTGCTCAGGCGCGGTCCAGCCCCGCCATGCGAGCGGCTTGCTTCAGCGCCTTCAGACCCATGGATTGATAAATCACGGGGTCGGCCTTGAGCGGATCCTGCTCGGCCTCGATCACCAGCCAGCCGCTGTAGTTATGCGCTGCGGCGATCTCCAGAACCGGCTCGAACGCAAGCGCCCCTTCCGGATCGCCGGGCACGGTGAAGACGCCGCGCCGGACGCCTTCCAGGAAGGAGAGGCCCAGCCCCTCCACCTCGTTCTTGATTGCCGGGCGAACATTCTTGGCGTGGATGTGGCGCACGCGGGGCATATAGGCGCGGGCGAGTTCAACAGGGTCCGAGCCGCCGAAGAAGGCATGCCCCGTGTCCAGCAGAAGTTTGGTGGCCGGCCCGGTGCCCGCCATCAACAGGTCGATCTCCTCACGTGTCTGGACGATCGTGCCCATGTGGTAGTGGTAGACCAGGTCGATGCCCTGAGCCGCGCAGTATTGTGCGATCGCCTCGACGCCGGCGCAGAAGGCCGGCCACCGGTCCAATGCCAGCACCGGCTTGTTTCTAAGCGGCACCGCATCATTGCCGTGGATCGCGTTCGAGGTCTCGCAGACAATGCAGACCCTTGAGCCGTTGGCCTTCAGCATGTCGAGATGCGGCTGGATCGCCCGCTTCTCCGTCTCGACGTCGTTGACGAGCAGATTGAGCGAATACCAGCCGGAAATGAAGACCAGCCCATAGGCGGCGAGGACCTGTTTCAGCGCCTCGCCGTCCGAGGGCATCTTGTGGCCCTTCTCAATGCCCTGAAAGCCTATCTCCGCTGCCTGGCGCAGGCATTGCTCCAGCGAGATATGCGCGCCGATGGAGCGATCGTCGTCATTGGACCAGGCGATCGGGTTGGTGCCGTAGCGGATCATCAGTTCCTCCCCATGAGCGCTGCTTCGTATTTTTCGCGCGCCTTGCGAACTTCCTCGCGATCCGAGACTTCCGGCACCGCCACATCCCACCAGTGGCCGCCGGCCTCAGTGGAAGGATATGGGTCGGTGTCGATGACAACAACGAAAGGCCCATCGGCGTGCCTTGCCCGCTCGAGCGCGGCCTCCAGCTCGGCGATCGAGCCTGCCTTCTCCGCATGCGCGCCCATGGAGGCTGCGTGCGCTACGAAATCGATCCGCGACGGGTTCACGTGCCGGGCATGGTCGAGCAGGTTG
The DNA here is from genome assembly GCF_031180965.1 of Chelativorans sp. Lineage (GTDB taxonomy): Bacteria > Pseudomonadota > Alphaproteobacteria > Rhizobiales > Rhizobiaceae > Chelativorans. The sequence goes on along the minus strand of NZ_JAPSLH010000006.1, from coordinate 138,336 downwards.
TTGAACTCGGCCTGGCCGGTCGACATCTGCAGCCGGTTGATGCAGCCGAAGCCGCGGTTGTCGGTGATCACGACCGTGATCTTGATGCCCATCATCACGGCCGTGGCGAGCTCGGAGTTCATCATCATGTAGGAGCCGTCGCCCAGCATGACGACCACGTCGCGGTCAGGCTCGGCCATCTTGATGCCGATGCCGCCGGCGATCTCATAGCCCATGCAGGAATAGCCGTATTCCATGTGGTAGGACATGGGTCGCCCGGCCTTCCAGAGCTTATGCAGCTCGCCCGGCATGGTGCCGGCCGCGCACATCACCACCGTGTTCTCGCGCGCGGCGCGCTGCAGGGCTCCGATCACCTGCATGTCGGTGGGAAGCGCGTTGGTGTCCTTCGGCGCGGCGGTCACCGCGTCGGCGGCGGCGAACCACTCCTCCTTGAGGCTTGCCGGCGGCGGCTCGAAGCGCTTGTCGCCAAGCGCGCGCCAGAGCGCCTCGACTCCGACGCAGGCATCGGACAGGACGGGCACGGCGCCATGCTTGGCCGCATCATAGGCGTTGACGTTGAGGCTGATGAGCTGGCGTCCAGGCTTGGAGAACAGCGACCAGGAGCCGGTCGTGAAATCCTGGAAGCGGGTGCCGATGCCGATGATCACGTCGGCTTCCGCACAGCGTATGTTGGCTGCGGAGGAGCCGGTGACGCCGACGGGGCCGAAATTGAGCGGGTGATCCCAGGGAAGCGAGGATTTTCCCGCCTGGGTCTCCACCACCGGAATCTGGTGCGCTTCGACGAAGAACTGGAAGGCTTCATATGCGTGGGCATAGTGCACACCGCCGCCGGCGACGATGACCGGCGTCTTAGCCGCCGCGATGATCCTGGCCGCCTGCTCAACCTCCACCGGATCCGGCTGGATGCGGCGCATGCGCCAGACTTTTGGCTCGAAAAAACTTTCGGGCCAGTCATAGGCTTCGGCCTGCACATCCTGGCACAGCGCCAGCGTCACCGGGCCGCAATCGGCCGGGTCGGACATGACACGGAAGGCGCGCGGCAGTGCGGTCAGAAGCTGCTCGGGCCGGGTGATGCGGTCGAAATAGCGCGACACGGGACGGAAGCAGTCGTTGACGCTGACCGTTCCGTCTCCAAAAACCTCGATCTGCTGCAGAACGGGATCCGGCGCGCGATTGGCAAAGACATCGCCGGGGAGAAACAGCACCGGCAGGCGGTTCACATGGGCGACGGCGGCCGCCGTCACCATGTTTGTGGCGCCGGGGCCGATGGAGGAGGTCACCGCCATCGCCCGCCTGCGGCCGAGCTGCTTTGAATAGGCGATTGCCGCGTGGGCCATGGATTGTTCGTTGTGGCCGCGAAAGGTGGGAAGCTTTTCCCGCACGGCATAGAGCGCCTCGCCAAGCGCTGCCACATTGCCATGGCCGAAGATCGCCCAGACGCCGGCGATGAAGGACACGCCGTCCTCGTTCATCTGCGCGGCGATGTAGCGGGTGGCCGCCTGGGCGGCCGTCAGCCGGATCGTCTTCATGCAATCCTCCCCTTGCTTCCGGCCCGTACACGATCCCAGACTGTACACAGGGCCTGGTATTTTTCCGCCATAGCGGCGACGGCCTCCTCGTCGGCCAGCTCGCCCGCGAGCCAGCGCCTGGCCGCGTCGGCAAAGATGGTGCGGCCGACGGCAAAACCTTTCACGAGATCGAAGCGCGCGGCAATGGCAAAACTTTGCTCCAGCTCCTCCTGCGGTGCGTCGAGCCCAAGCACGACGACGCCCCGCGTGTAGGGATCGTAGCGCGTGATCGCCTCGCAGGCTTTTGACCATGCGCTTTCCGATGTCATAGGCTCCAGCTTCCACCAATCCGGAAAGACGCCGATCTGGTAAAAACGTTCGACCACGGCGGCGGTGGCATCGTCGTCACTGGCGCGCACCTTGGAGGGGATGACCTCCAGGAGCATTTCCAGCCGGTTGCGGCGGCAGGCGGCGAAGAGGCGCTGCACGACCTGCTCCTGCCGCGCCTTCATCTCAGCATCGTCGTCCGGGTGATAGAAGCAGAGCACCTTTACGACGTGCTCGACCGGCCATTCGACAAGGCCGCCGAAGTCGGGACCGATCTCGGTCTCCAGTTGCAAAGGCCGGGAGCCGGGCAGTTCGACCGGCCTCCCGATCCAGAGGCCGCTGCCGGCAGCGCGGTAAAGTGCGTCGCGGCCGAGCCTGCCATCGCAGAGGATGCCGTAGCCGTGGCCATTCGCAACCTGTTGGGCCGCTTGGAGGCACAGCAGCTTGAAAGCGCCGATGCGCTCGCGCGGCGCACCTGCCTGGACGGCCATCTCCTCAAGCTGAATGCGGTGATCGAAGGCGAAGACGCGCATTTCCGGCCAGTCGCCCCTGCGATTGGTGGCCCAGTGCACCTGCTCGAGAGCGGCATCCTTGCGCAGGGCTGAGTTCCTGATGCCGGTACGGAAGAAATATTGCAGCTCTTCCCAGGAGGGATAGGAGGGCGTGCAGCCATGACGCGAGACAGCAAAGGCACCGCAGGCATTGGCGTATTTCAGCGTCGTCGGCCAGTCCTCGCCGGAAAGCCAGCCCTTGAGCAGGCCGGCCATAAAACCGTCTCCGGCGCCAAGCACGTTGAATACCTCGATGGGAAAATGTTGGCCCATCTCGCCTTCGTCGAGCGTGTCGGGGATCTCTCCCGTGAAGGCGGAGGCCCCCATCGGCCCACGCTTGCAGACAAGCACAGCTGGCGTGAGCTTGCGTACCGCACGCAGCGCTTCGATCGTATCGGTCGAGCCGCCGGCAATGTGAAATTCCTCTTCCGTGCCGACGATGAGATCGAAGAGCGGCAGCGTCTTCTGGAGCTTTGCCGTAACGCGCTCAGATTGGATGTAGCGGCTCTCCCCTGCCCCGTGGCCCGCCAGCCCCCAGAGATTCGGCCGGTAGTCGATGTCGAGTGCCGTCCTGGCGCCACTTTCGCGCGCAAGCCGCAGCGCCTTCAGAACCGCGGCTTCGGTGCGCGGGTGGGAAAGATGGGTGCCGGTGGCGCAGACGCAGCCCGCCTCGGCAATGAAGGCCGGGTCGATGTCGTCCTCGCACAAAGCCATGTCGGCGCAGTTCTCGCGATAAAAGATCAGCGGGAAATGGTGCTGGTCACGGATGCCGAGGAGCACGAGCGCCGTCAGCCGCTCGGGATCGGTCTTCACGCCGCGGACGTCCACCCCCTCACGGGCAAGCTCCTCGCGGATGAAGCGGCCCATATGCTCGTCTCCGACGCGGGTGATCAGCGCCGATTTCAGCCCCAGACGGGCCGCGCCCGCGGCAATGTTTGTGGGCGAGCCGCCGATATATTTGTTGAAGGAGGCCATATCCTCCAGCCGGCCGCCCACCTGCACGCCATAGAGGTCAACCGAGGAGCGGCCTATCGTGATGACGTCGAGCGGTTTCGCCAAAGCACTCCTCCCCGGCCGATGCGGATGCGCGTGTTGTTGTGCGTCATCGGGCGCTGCTTCAAGATCTCGGTCTTCCCTGCAGGCAATGGAAGATATGTTCCAAGCTCAAGGGAATATCAATCAGGAAATTCTACTTCCTCGGGCCGCGGATCTCGGTGCCGACGGCGACAACCAGCGCCACGGCCAGGGAAAGCGTTGCCGAAAGCGAGCGGAAATTACCGAAATCCGCCTCCTGAACCGTGAGAAGCAGTGGCGTTACGGGCCGCAGGGGGCTGGCAAGAGAATCCGTAATGGCGACCACCTTTGCCCCGGCGCGGCGGGCGGCATCGGCAAGCTCCACCGTTTCGGGCGTATAGGGCGCGAAGGTAATTGCAATCATGGCGTCGCCCGAGCGGATCGCGTGCCGGCTGTCAAGCTTGCCCACGCCGTTGTGCAGCATGGTCGGCACGTCCATCTTCTCGAAGGCATAGGCCAGATAGGAGGCGACGGAAAAAGCCCGGCGCAGCCCGACAATGTGCACCATATTCGCTTCCGAGAGCGTCTTTATAGCCGTATCCAGCGCGCGGGGATCAATGGTCTTCGCCAGGTTTTCTAGCGAGAGCCGTCCGGCCTCGATGAACTCGGCGAGAAGTGCGGAGGGGCTGCCGGCGCCACTCTCGCGCAGTTTTTCGAGCCGGGTCGCGTAGTCCGGCCAGTTCTGCGCGTAGGTATCGCGAAATAGCCGCTGCATCTGCGAATAGCCGGAGAAGCCCAGCACCTGGCAAAAGCGCATGAAGGCGGAAGGCTGGACGCCCGCGCCCTCGGCCATCTCGGCCACGGTGGAGACGGCGACGCGGTCCGGATTTGCGGCAAGGTAGTCGGCGCATTGCTTCAGCCGCTTCGGCAGATCGCCGGAGACGTCCAGCACACGGTCTAGCAATTCCTCAACCGATGCGGGTGCCGTGACTGCATCCATACGCGGCCTTTCCTGGAGCTTGACAATAAAGCTGTCCCACTCCTAACGGGTTTGGAATAAAAATTCCACTGCGGCCGGTCTTTGGAGGAGCTCGCATGCGCGCCATAGGAATTGGACTCATCGGCACCGGCTTCATGGGGAAGGCGCATGCGCTCGCCTACCGCGCAGCAAGGGCGGTGATGGGCGATGTGCCGGAGGCGCGGCTGGAGCTCCTGTGCGACGTTCCGGGCGAGAAGGCGCGGGCGATGGCCGAGCAGTTCGGATTTGCGCGCTCAACGGACGACTGGCGGGAGCTTGTCTCCGATCCTCGAGTCGACATCGTTTCGGTCACCACGCCCAACCAGCTGCATCGGGAGATGGCGCTGGCGGCGATCGCGGCGGGCAAACACGTCCATTGCGAAAAGCCGATGGGCCTGACGCTGGCGGAGGCGGAGGAGATGGCGGCAGCCGCCGCGAAAGCGCGCGTCAAGACCATCGTCGGCTACAACTACATCAAGAATCCCGCCTTCCAGCATGCCTGCCGGCTGGTGAGGGACGGCGACATCGGCCGCCCGATCCACTTCCGCGGCTGGGTGGACGAAGATTATCAGGCCGACCCCGACCTGCCCTGGACCTGGCGCGCGCGGCTGGAGGAAGCGGGCCTGGGCGCGTTGGGCGACCTCGGCTGCCATCTGGTTTCCATGGCCTACGGACTCATGGGGCCGATCCAAAGCCTGGTTGCCGACATGCAGACCGTGCATGAGACGCGCGCGATGCCCGACGGCAGCGAGCGCAAGCCGGTGGAGAACGAAGACGTCGCCACCGCGCTGGTGCGGTTCAGAAACGGCGCGCAGGGCTCGCTCTCTGCCTCGCGCACGGCTTGGGGCCGCAAGAGCAAGCTCGCCTGGGAAGTGCACGGCACGAAGGGCATGCTCGTCTTCGACCAGGAGCGCATGAACGAATTGCAGCTTTACCAGAACGAAGGCGACCGGGCACTGCAGGGTTTCAAGACGATCCTCACCGGACCGGCGCACCCGCCATACGGCCTCTTCTGCCCCGCGCCCGGCCACCAGCTCGGCTTCAACGACCTGAAGGTGCTCGAAGCCGGCGCCTTCCTTCGCTGGGTCGGCGGCGGCGAAAAATCCTCGCCGGATTTTTCGGAGGCGCTTGAGTTCGAGAAGGCAATCCACGCGATGGCCACTTCGGCGCGGGAGGGGCGAAGGGTGGAGGTGTAGCATGTATGGCGGCTACGCCGGAGCCCTCACCCGCGATTTCTAACACTTGGCCATCGCTAAGATGTTGAAATCGCTTTCTCCCCTGGCAAGGGGGAGAAACCGCCGGCACCGGCTTCGTTGCGAATCGCCGACTGAGAAGACTTGCGGAGGCGACGGCGCGGTGCGCCTTTCTCCCCCTTGGCGGGGGAGAAAGCAAATTCTTGGGCTTAGCGAAGCTAAGTCCTTGGAATTTGCAAGAGAGGGGGCCGATCACTGCCGCCTTGGTGCCTGAACACCCTCGCAGCGCAACTGATCACTTCCCGATTCGTAGCGGCGCCGATTGCCGTGCCTCATGTCCTTATGCTTGGGACAGCACCCATTTGCCTTATGTGGTTTGCACAAAAGACAACCTGCTCGTGCACTTTTCGGCCGCTTTCGCTTGTGGTGCATCAAAACCTCCGAACATCGGTGCGCCCCTATGGCGCACGCACATGTTCGGAGATGGCGGCAACAGAAACACCGTCATGGTTTGGTACGAGCCGCCGTCAAAAACCTATCGAGCTTGCCAGCTTTGGTATCGGCCTCGATCTGGCGGTCCCAGCGCTGCCAACGCAATTCGTCAAACCACTCGGCGAAGGATTTCAGCTCCTCGTCCGAGAGAGAGGCAACGGATTTCTCGATCTGCTCAAGCCTGGTCATCATTCAAAAATAGCATTCTCGGTTCCACAAACAAGACGAGAGCCGAGCCTCAATCATACAGCTGCCGTTCAGGAAGATGGTGCTATTGCACTCCCAGGTAACGCAGGGGGAAGAAATATGAGTTCTTTTTTGGTACGCGGAGTGTTGGCAGCGGCGGCACTCTTTTTCCTGTCGGAACTTCCAGCGGCGGCTCAGGTGGTCGAGGGGGAAGAGCATTGTGTCGTCAATGTGCGTTCCGACGATCGCCTGAACATGCGGGAAGGACCAAGCGCCAGCGCTCCGATCACGGCGCAGAAGCGCTACGGAGACTGCGGCATTCTGGTCAATCAGTGCTCCGGAAACTGGTGCAAGGTTGAGGATGGACACAGCCTCGGCTGGGTCCACAGGCGCTATATCTCGATGGTTTCGCCGGCGCGCTATTGTGTGACGGGCGTGGCGCAGGGCGACAGGCTCAATGTCCGCGCCTTCCCCTCGCCACAGTCGCGCGTGCTCGTGCGCCTGCAGCGCAACAAATGCGGAATCTCCTTCCTTCCCTACGCAACAAAGGGTTGGCAGAAGATTCGCGTGGATGGCTGGCAAGGCTGGGTCAACGCCAATTATCTGAGCGGCCAGTAGGCCCAGGTCCAGGCTGGCGATCGCCCCCCATGATTGGGAGGGCGACGCGCTAGCCCAGCACTTCGGATACCTTTACCGCCCGGCCCTCCCGGATCGAGAGGTACGCGGCATCCGCCAAAGCCAGCGCTTTCAACCCGTCTTCGCCCGAAGGCGAGGCGGGTTTTTTGCCGGAAAGGGCCGCGATGAAGGCGGCGATTTCGGCAGCATAGGCTTCCGTGTAGCGCGTCATGAAGAAATCATGCAGCGGTGGCCTGGTGTAACCCTCGCCGGTCGCGATCTCGATCGAGACCGGCCGCTGGTTTTCGGCCGAAACCGCGCCCTTCGACCCGTGCACCTCGATGCGCTGATCATAGCCATAGGTGGCGCGGCGCGAATTGGAGATGGAGCAGTGTTTTCCTGAGGCCGTGGTCAGGATGACGGAAACGCTGTCATGGTCGCCCGCCCTGCCGATCTCCGGATCCACCAGAACGGAAGCCGTGGCGAACACCGTGTCCGGCTCCTCGCCGAGAAGGAAGCGGGCCATGTCGAAATCATGGATCGTCATGTCGCGCATGATGCCGCCGGAAGAGCGGATGTAGCTCACGGGCGGAGCGCCGGGATCGCGCGAAATGATCTGCACCATCTCGACGGTCCCGATCCTGCCCTCGTCGATGGCCTTTCGCACCGCGAGAAAGTGCGGATCAAAGCGGCGGTTGAAGCCGACCATCAGCGTGGCCCCTGTCTCCCGCACCACCTTCAGGCATGACTTCACGCGGGCGAGATCGAGGTGGATCGGCTTTTCGCAGAAGATCGCCTTGCCGGCACGCGCAAAGCGCTCGATCAGGTCGGCATGGGTGTCGGTGGGCGTGCAGATCACCACGGCATCGATGTCGCCCGCCCTCTCGATCTCATCGGTCGTCCGGATCTCGCAGCCATATTTCCCGGCGATGTCGGTCGCAGCAGCCTCCACCGCGTCGGCAACGGCAACAAGCCTCGCATCCGCATTTGAGGTGATCGCCTTTGCGTGGACCTTGCCGATGCGTCCCGCGCCGAGAAGCGCAAATCTGATGGTCATTTCTTGTCTCTTTTCATTTTTCCGTTCGAGGGAGCTGCAGGCCCGCTCATACCGTGCCGCCGAGCGAGCCCTCAAGGGCCGCAAGCTCAGCCCCGCCCGCCATCATGTCCTGAAGCTCCTCGGTAGAGATCTCGCCGCGCTTGGCGGTTCCGAGCGTCTTGCCGCGATTGAGCACCGTAAACCGGTCGCCCACCGCCATGGCATGGCGCACATTATGGGTGATGAAGACAATGCCCACGCCGCCCTTGCGCACACGATCGATGGTGGCGAGCACGTTCGAGGTCTGCCGAACGCCAAGCGCGGAGGTAGGCTCGTCGAGGATCAGCACCTTGGCGCCGAAATAGACGGCGCGGGCGATCGCCACGGTCTGGCGCTCGCCGCCCGAAAGCGTGCCCACCGCCTGATCCGGCTCGCGCAGTTGGATGCCCATCCGGCGCATCTCGCTCATGGTGACGGCGTTCGCCTTCTCGAAGTCGAAGAATTTCAGCGGCCCGAACCGTTTCGTGGGCTCGCGGCCCATCCAGAAATTGCGGGTGACCGACATCAGAGGGATCATCGCCAGGTCCTGATAGACCGTGGCAATTCCCATGTTCATCGCGTCGCGCGGGCTCGAAAAACCCACTTCCCTGCCATTGACGCGGATCTCCCCGCGCGTCGGCTGATGCACGCCCGACATGACCTTGATGAAGGTCGATTTTCCGGCACCGTTGTCGCCCAGCAGGCAGTGGCACTCGCCGGGGAGGACCGAGAGGGACACGCCGGCAAGCGCGATGACGGAGCCGAAATGCTTTTCGATGCCGATCAGTTCGATGAGCGGTGTATCGGCCATGTCATCGCTCCCCGGTGATGAGGCGGCGGATATAGGTGTTGAGCACGACGGCAAGCAGCAGGATGATGCCGAGGAAGACGCGGAAGAGCGAGCTTTCCACGCCGGCGAAGAACAGGCCCTGCTGCACGACGCCGAACACCAGGGCGCCCAGCGCCGCGCCGATCACCGAACCGTAACCGCCGGTCAGCAACGCACCGCCGATGACGACAGCGATGATCGCCTCGAACTCCTTGAGCAGGCCCCGGTCGGCGGCGGCCGAGCCGAACTCCATCACCTGGCAGGCGGCAAAGACCGTGGCGCAGAAGGCGGTGAACATGAACATCAGGATTTTTACGCGGTTCACCGGTACGCCCACATTGCGCGCCGCCTGCGCGTCTCCGCCCGAAGCAAAGATCCAGTTCCCGAACTGGGTTCGCGTGAGCAGGATGTGGCCGAAGATGATCAGCAGCAGCGCCCAGACCATCAGCATGGGGATGCCGTCCACCACCGGCTGCCCGGCGCGGGTGCCGCCGGTATAGGTGGCTATGATCCCAGCCTCGGCGAGCCAGGCGAAGAGGCCTTTCAGAATCTTGCCGCCGAAGACCGGCGCCAGCCAGTCTCCCTCGCCCACTTCGCGCACGCCGCCGATGATCGTCTGGCGCGTGGTGGCGATGGAGAGGTAGATCGTCAGCCCGCGCAGGATGAACAGCGAGGCAAGCGTCACGATGAAGGAGGGCAGCTTGGTTTTTACCACCACATAGCCGTTGAGCGCGCCGATCGCGACTGCGATGGCGAAGGCGGAGAGGATCGCCAGCCACATCGGAAAGGAGTAGTGGACGGACAGAAGGGCGATCATGATGCCGGCAAAGCCGATCATGGAGCCGACCGAGAGATCGAACTCGCCGGCGATCATCAAGAGGCAGGCGCCGACGGCGATGATCGCGAACTGGGCGGAGACGGTGCCCCAGTTCATCACGCCTTCCAGCGAGAACATGCCGGTATTGCCGGCGGCGAAGAAGAAATAGACGAAGACGGCTATGGCGCCGCAGATGGCACCCAGCTCGGGCCGCACCATGGCCCTGCGCACGCCGGCGACGCGTTTGACGCGTTCGTCGCCTTCCGGCCTGGAGACAGACTCCTTCGCCTGGATACCGTCGGTCATCCGCTGTTCCTTCTTGCGCCGGCAGGCGGGCGAGGGCTAGCGCGGTCTTCGCCGGCAGAAGCCTTGTCCCCACATCAAGGAGAGCCGGGGCAACGGCGCCGCCCCGGCTCTGTCGCCCCTCTAGCGGTACTCGCCCGCCAGCGCCTCCACTTTCTCGATGTTCTCCTTGGTCACAAAACCCGGCCCGGAATTGATCGAGTTCGCGGGAATGACGCCGTAGCGGGCGTAGTTCGTCAGCAGCACGACCGGGAGGTAGCCCTGCAGGTAAGGCTGCTGATCGATGGCGAAGGAGATGGTCCCGTCCTTGATGCCGGCGGAGATGCCAGGCGAGAGGTCGAAGGTGCCGAAGAAGACCTGGCCGGCCGTGCCGTTTTCCTTCAGCGCTTCAATCGTGGGTTCGGCGGAATTCGGCCCGAGCGTAAGGATCCCGTTCGTATCGGCATTGGCCCGCAGATGCGCGAGCACCTTGTTCTTCACCTCGGCCGGGTCGATGCCGGAGTCGATCATCTGGCTTCCGAGTTCCACCCCCAGCGCGTCGGCAAAACCCTGGCAGCGCTCCACTGAGGCGGGGTTGGTGATATAGTGGTTCACGCACAGGAATTTCGTCACGCCTTCGGCCTTGGCGCGTTCTCCGGCGCCCTTGCCCGCATCGTACTCGGGCTGGCCGATATGGAGGAGTGCGCCAAGCTCCTTTGATTGCTCGACCGTACCGGAATTCACCGTGATCACGGGGATACCCTTGTCGACAGCCGAGGTGAGCGGCCCCCTCAGCACGTCGAAATCGGCAATGGAGGTGATAATGCCGTTCGGGTTCGTCGCCGCCGCCTGCTCGATGATGCGCGCCATGTCCGCAAGGTCCCCGGTAGGCGGATTGCGGTATTCGACCGTGACGCCCATCTGCTCGCTGGCCACGTTCAGGGCGTTCTTGATGGTGTTCCACCAGGTGTCGGAATCCGGCGCGTGGCTGACGAATACGAAGCGCTCGTTCTCGGCGAGGGCGGTCGCCGCCGTTCCGAGTGTCGCGCTGACCGCCAGCGCTGCGACGACTATGGTCTTCAAGATCTTCATTATTGCTCCTCCACAGTTTGGCGTCCGACGCCTTTTCAACCGGAGGTTCCCCTTATGGCGAACCGCGGCATCCTCCCTGAACCCGTTCCGTGCGCCCGCGCGCTCAGCTTCTCCCCGCCCGAAATGGAACGTGTCCTGCAATTATAAGCTCCACATGAAATTTCTATTCTATCAGCTGTTTTGCCGTCAAGGCGCTTCCGCTCGCATCCGAGAGAAGCGCGACGCTGCCAAACCAGGCTATTTGCAACCAAAACGGAGGAGCCGCCACACGGCGCGAAAGCGCGGGAATAGCTGCCGCCCAGCCAACGCGTCTCAGCCAATCTCGATCACGCACCAGTGGCTATATGGCCGATCGGGCACGATCACCGGCGAGGGAAAATGCGCGTGGTTGACGGCGTCCGGGAATAACTGGTCCTCAAGGCACAGGGCGCCGAAGCGTGGATAGCGACGGCCGCCCAGGCCGGGAACCGTGACGTTCATCTTGTCTCCCGTGTAGACCTGAAGGCCCGGCCGGTCGGTCTTCAGCCTCAGGGTGAGCGAGCCGTCGGGTGCCGTCACCACCGCGACGGGTGCCATGGGGTCGCGCCCGGTGTCGAGCACCAAATTAATGTCATAGGGGATGGGATCGCCGGCGTTGTCGCAGAGCTCGCGCGGAGCACGGAAATCGTAGGGCGTGCCGGCCACAGGGCGGATCTCGCCGGTCGGGATGAAGCCATCGCCCAGAACCGTATAGGCATTCGCGGCCACCTGAAGCTCGTGTCCGCATATGAGGCCCTCGCCCAGCAGGTTGAAATAGTTGTGCTGGACTAGGCTGACCGGCGTCGGCGCATCCGTCTCTGCGGCAAATTCTATGCGCAGCGCGTTGCCGGAGAGCCGATAGGTGACGGCGATCTTCAGCCGTCCCGGATAGCCCATTTCTCCGTCCGGACTGGTGAGAGACAGCCGCACGGCCTCGCCCGAGAGCGCCTCCATGTCCCAGACCTGTTTGGAAACGCCCTTCGGCCCACCATGCAGGTGGTTGGATCCCTCATTGGCCGGCAGCCTGTATTCCCGGCCACCGAGGGCGAAGCGCGAATTGGCGATGCGGTTCGCCACCCGGCCCGCGATCGCGCCGAAATAGGGGCTGTGTTCGGGATAGTCCTCGAAGCGGTCGAAGCCGAGCACCACGGAGCGCATGCCGCCTGCAACGGGCACCTGCCAATCGCGGATGACGGCGCCGTAGCTCATGACCGCGACGCGTGCGCCCGTTTGGCTCTCGAGCACCGTCTCCAGTACGTCGCGCCCTTCATGGATACCGATCTTTTTCGGCTGGCTCGCCATGGTGCCCCTCCCTTGGAGTTTCCGAGAGGGAATCCGTTAGAAAAGCGCCGCCGTCAACCCGGAAGCAGGGCCGACATCATCATACGTGCGCCCCGAAGCAGCTATCCGGACCTCACTACGGGCGCGCCACGAGGCCCAGCCAATTCTCGGCTTCAGCATCCTTGCCGCCCGCGGGAGGCGGCCGAGCCTTCGATGGTCCGGGTCGCTACGCCTGCTCGCGATCATCCTTGTCTCAAAGGCTATCGAGCCTGGTCCAAGCGGCGTCTTCCTTCGAAGACCTCACGCAAGCCTCGATGAAGCGCATGCCCTCGAGCCCGTCCTCGATATTCGGCAGGACCAGATTCTGGGGCACGCCTCCGCCGCCGCGCATCGAGCGGATCGCCTGCGCCGCCTCGGTGTAGAGCGTCGCAAACGCTTCCAGATAGCCTTCCGGATGGCCGCCGGGAATGCGGGTGACCGCGGCTGCGGCCGCATTGGCGCCCGCGCCGCCGCGCGTCAGCAGCCGCTTCGGCTCGCCGAGTGGCGTGTACCAGAGGTAGTTGGGGTCGGCCTGCACCCATTCGAGCCCGCCCTTGGTGCCGTAGACGCGCAGCTTCAAACCGTTCTCGTTGCCTGGAGCCACCTGGCTTACCCAGATCGTGCCCTTGGCGCGCTTGCCGTTCCGTTCGCTGAAGCGCAGCATGATATGGGCATTGTCGTCGAGCCGCCGGCCCGGCACGAAACGATCGAGGTCGGCAGCAATGCTCTCGGCCTTCAGCCCGGTGACAAAGGTGGCGAGCTGGTAGGCATGCGTGCCGATGTCGCCGGTCGCCCCGCCCGCACCGGACTGGGCGGGGTCCGTGCGCCAGGCCGCCTGCTTCTGGCCGGTCTGCTCGATCGGCTCCGACAGCCAGTCCTGAGGGTATTCCGCCTGGATAAGGATGATGTCGCCCAGCACGCCCTCGCGCACCATTTGGCGCGCCTGGCGGATCATCGGATAGCCGGAATAGTTGTGCGTGAGCACGAAAAGCCTGCCGCTCTTCTTCACCGTCTCCGCCAGCGCCTTCGCGTCGTCGAGGTTCGCGGTCAGCGGCTTGTCGCAGATCACATGGATACCGGCATCGAGAAAGGCTTTCGCCGCCGGATAATGCATGTGGTTGGGCGTGACGATGCTGACCGCCTCGATGCCGTCCGGCCTTGCGGCTTCCTTCTCGGCCATCTCCTGGAAACTGCCGTAGGAGCGGTTCGGGTCGAGCCCCAGCTCCGCCGCCGAAGCCCTGGCGCGCTCCGGATCGGAGGAAAGGGCTCCGGCCACCAGCACATAGTGCCCGTCGAGCCGGGCCGCCATGCGGTGCACTGCGCCGATGAAAGCGCCCTGCCCGCCGCCCACCATGCCGAGACGAATGGGGCTCGCCGCTTCCGATGTCGTGGATGCCGAAACCATTTCTCCCCTCCTCAGGCGATGCCGAGCATCTTGCGCAGCTTGTCCTGATCCTTTGCGCCGGCCGCGAAATCGTCGAACGCCTTCTCGGTGACGCGGATAATGTGGTGCTCGATGAAGGGTGCGCCTTCCGCCGCGCCCTGCTCCGGATGCTTCAGCGCGCACTCCCATTCCAGCACCGCCCACCGGTCATAGTCGTATTGAGCCAGCTTGGAGAAGATGCCGGTGAAATCCACCTGCCCGTCACCGAGCGAGCGGAAGCGCCCGGCCCGCTTCACCCACGGCTGATAGCCGGAATAGACTCCCTGGCGGCCGTCCGGATTGAACTCCGCATCCTTCACGTGGAAGGCGGAGATGCGCTCGTGATAAAGGTCGATGAAGGCGAGGTAGTCGAGCTGCTGCAGAAGGAAATGCGACGGATCGTAGTTGATCATGCAGCGCTTGTGGCCGCCGACCTTGTCCAGAAACATCTCGAAAGTGGCGCCGTCGAAGAGATCCTCGCCCGGATGGAGCTCGAAGGCGACGTCCACGCCGTGATCTTCATAGACGTCGAAGATCGGCTTCCAGCGCCGCGCGAGTTCGGTAAAAGCCTCGTCGATCAGCCCGTCCGGCCGCTGCGGCCAAGGATAGAGGTAGGGGAAGGCCAAGGCGCCCGAAAAGGAGACGGTGACGTCGAGCCCCAGATTGCGCGAGGCCTTGGCGGCAGACTTCACCTGCTCCACCGCCCATTCCTGGCGGGCCTTCAGATTGCCGTGCACGCTTTCCGGCGCGAAGCCGTCGAAGGGGATGTCATAGGCCGGATGCGTGGCTACGAGTTGGCCCTGCAAATGCGTTGAAAGCTCGGTGATCTCCACGCCGGCATCGGAGCAGATGCCCTTCACCTCGTCGCAATAGGCAGCTGACTCCGCCGCCTTCTTGAGGTCGAACAGGCGCCCATCCCAGGACGGAATCTGGATTCCCTTGTAGCCGTGACCGGCCGCCCAGCGGGCAATATTCGGCAGGCTGTTGAACGGCGCTGCATCTCCCGCGAACTGCGCCAGGAAAATACCGGGTCCCTTCATCGTTTTGGGCATTTGCTCCTCCTCGAGCGCTGCGGTTCGTCTCCCTATAATCGATTTATAAAGACAGGCACGGCGCTGGCAATAGAGACGTGTTGCCCGCGTGGGACTTCGGCGGAGAAGGACCGGCCGGCTAACGGACGACCAGCACCGAAATGGCGGCGTGACGCACCACCCGCGCCGCGTTCGGCCCGATCAGATAGTCCTCCGGCCCCGGCCGCTTGGCCGACAGCACGATCAGGTCGGCCTTGACGACCTCCGCATGACGCAGGATCTCGCGATAGATCGAGCCGTGGCCCACGATGTGACGGTGCTTGATCTCCGCGGGTATATGCTTCGCCGTGAACTCGTGCAGCGCCTTGTTGGCGTGGTCGATCGCCTGCTGCTCGTGCCCTTTCGGGAAGAAGCCGCCGACGATCGACATGCCGAAGTCAGGCACGACCGTCATCACATGCAGGCGGCTGCCGAAGGCGCTGGCATATTCGACCGCGGTCGCAGCGGCCCGGACCTCCGCTTCGGCATCGCTGAGATCGACGGAGAGCAGGATGTCCTTGTACATCGGTCCTCCGCCTTAATGGGCCGGCTGCGGCAGCGGATTGCCGGCAAGCGTGCCGCCGCGCCGGCGCTGCAGCAAGACGACCAGGCCCAATATGAGAACAGCGGGGACGTAGAAGATCTCGGCCGGCATGCGCTCCGCTGTCACCTCCACCGCAGTCACCTGCACCGGTTGGTCGGTGTAGAAATCCATATTGGAGAGCGCGCGTCCGGCAAGGCTGTTCAAATCCAGCGGCTCATCGAGGATCACCGCCCCGTTCTCGATGCGTGCCGGCAGGCTGGTGGCCTGCTCGAAGCGTGCCTGGCCGTCGCCGCTCTGCGGCCCGAGATTGAAGGCCATGGTGCGCTCCAGCATCTCGTCCGGATTGTCGAAGCTGGGACCGCGGATAACGAGGCGAATCTCCGCCTCCGCTGGCTCCTCCGCCACCACCTCGAACAGGCGCTGCGGCTCGACCCTGTCATAGGGCGGCTGCACGAGATCGAGGAAGAAGCCCGGGCGCAGGAGCATGAAGGTGACGAGCAGCAGCGCCGCCGATTCCCACAGCCGCGACTTCGTCATGAAGAAGCCCTGCGTCGCGGCCGCGAAGAGAAGCATGGCGATGGTCGCCTTGATAAAGATCAGGATGCCGCTCACCAGCGTCACGTCCATCAGGAGAAGCTCCTGGTTGAAGACGAAGACGAAGGGCAGGAGCGCCGTGCGCATTTCGTAGAAGAAGGCCTGGATGCCCGTTCGCATCGGATCGGCCCGCGAGATCGCGGACGCCGCGAAGGAGGCAAGGCCGACGGGCGGCGTCACGTCCGCCATCAGCCCGAAATAGAAGACGAAGAGGTGGGCGGCGATCAGTGGTATCAGATAGCCGTTTGCCGCCCCCACCTCGACGATCACCGGTGCCATAAGCGAGGAGACGACAATGTAGTTCGCCGTCGTCGGCAGGCCCATGCCGAGGATGAGGCTGATGATCGCCGTGAAGAGCAGGATAAGGAAAATGTTGCCGCCCGACAGGAACTCCACGAACTGCGCCATCACCTGACCGATGCCGGTCAGCGTCACCGTGCCGACCACGATGCCCGCGGCGGCGGTGGCGCAGGCGATCCCAATCATGTTGCGCGCGCCCAGGATCATGCCGTGAATGAGGTCGTGCCAGCCTTCCACCGCGGCGGCGCGTATTTCTGGCTGCCTCATCCTGCGGAACCACGCTTTCAGCGGCTTCTGCGTGAGCATGATCACGATCAGGAGCAGCACGGCATAAAATGCCGAAAGGGAGGGCGAGCGATGCTCGACTAGGAGCATCCAGACGAGCACGAAGAGGGGCAGCAGGAAATGCAGCCCCGTCTTGGTCACATCCGCCGCATTGGGAATTTCCACGATCGGTGCGTTGGGATCGTCGAGCTCGAGCTCGCGTGTCCCGGCGGCAATCCAAATCGCGCCCACATAGGCGGCCAGAAGCAGCACGATCAGGAGCTCTGTGGACACGGCCGGTACTACCATCCTGATCAGCTGCACCAGCCAGTAGATGCCGATCATCACCAGGACGAAGGAGACGAAGACGAGAAGGGAACGCAGAAGCGAAAGATAGATCGGCCCGGTCCTCCTGCGCGCCAGCACCGGCATGTCGCTCTTCACCGCCTCCAGATGCACGATGTAGAGCAGCGAGATGTAGGTAATGACCGCCGGAAGCACGGCGTGCTGGACCACGGCCGAATACGGGATCCCCACATATTCGACCATGAGGAAGGCGGCGGCGCCCATCACGGGCGGCATGATTTGGCCGTTGACGGAGCTTGCCACCTCCACAGCGCCGGCCTTTTCGGCCGAATAGCCGACGCGCCGCATCAGCGGGATGGTGAAGGTGCCGGTCGTCACGACATTGGCGATGGACGAGCCGGAAATCATGCCCGTCATCAGCGACGAGAGGACGGAAGCCTTGGCGGGCCCGCCGCGCAGATGACCAAGAAGCGCGAAGGAGAGTTTGATGAAGAAATTTCCGGCGCCCGCCTTGTCCAGCATTGATCCGAACAGCACGAACAGGAAGACAAAAGAGGCTGAGACGCCGATGGCCACGCCAAACACGCCGCCCGTGGAAAGCCACATCTGATCCATCGCGCGCGCGAAGGAGGCGCCGCCCCAGCGCAGAATATCCGGCACCACGGGCGAGGAACCGAAGAACACGTAGGCCATGAAGATGATGGCCACGAACATCAGGGGAGGCCCGAGCGCGCGGCGCGTGGCCTCGAGAAGCAGGAGCATTCCGAGCCCCGCAATCACCAAATCCTGCGTGATCGGCAGGCCCGGCCTGCTGGCTAGCTCGCGATAGAAGAGAAAGATGTAGAGGGCACAGAAGGCGGCGGCGATCGCCAGAATCCAGTCGAGGAAGGGAATGCGGTCGCGCGGGCTTTTCGCAAAGGCAGGAAATGCGAGGAAGGCGAGCAGCAGGCCGAAGGCCAGGTGAATTGAGCGAATTTGTGTGTCGTTGAGGACGAGCGGCAGGCGCGTGATCGTGGACAGGATGAAAGGCAGCGGCGAGGCGATATAGAGCTGGAAAAGCGACCAGGCCAAGGCCGCCGCGGCTATCACGTAGCCGGCTAGGCCGGCAGGATTGCGCGCGCCCGTGTCGGTGGAAGCTACCAGATCCTGCAGCTCGTCCGCGGTAACTCCTTGGGTGCCCTTCTGGTTGTCGGCCATTTGTCCGGTCCCGATCAAGGTTCTGATCTATGGCATGCCGACGCCGCCGCGAATCCCGCGGCGGCGCGGAAAAGGGCGCCCGCCGCCGGACGCCCTTATTGCCGGCTCCTTACTTGAGCCAGCCTTTTTCCTTGTAGTATCTCTCCGCCCCAGGATGGAGCGGGGCGGAATTGCCTTGGCTCACCATCTGCTCCGGCGTCAGGTTCGCCAGGGCCGGGTGCAGGCCCTTGAAGTCCTCGAAATTGTCGAAGACCGACTTCACCAGCGTGTAGACCACGTCGTCCGAGACATTGGCGGAGGCGACCAGCGTGGCTCCGACACCGAACGTATTCACGTCCTGGTCCGTGCCGCGATACATGCCGCCGGGGATCACCGCCTTGAAATAGTAGGGGTTCTCCTCGACCAGCTTGTCGACCACATCGCCTTCGACCGGAACGATGATGCTGTCGCAGGTGGTGGTCGCCTCCTGGATCGCGCCGGCCGGATGGCCAACCGTGTAGGCGAAGGCGTCGATGTTGTTGTCGCAGAGGGCGGGCGCCTGCTCAGCCGGTGCAAGCTCGGACGCAAGCGCGAAATCGGCGTTGCTCCAGCCCTTCTCCGCAATCAGGAGATCCATCAGTGCGCGCTGGCCCGAACCAGGATTGCCGATATTCACGCGCTTGCCCTTCAGGTCGTCGAAGGCCTTGATGCCGGAATCGGTGCGCGCGACGACGGTCAGCGGCTCGGGATGGAGCGAGAAGACCGCCCGCAGGTCCGGATGCGGTCCGCCCTCCTGGGCAAAATTCCCTTCGCCGTTGAAGGCATTGTACTGCACGTCCGACTGGACGGTGCCGAAATCCAGGTCGCCGCCCTTGATGGCATTGACGTTGAACACCGAACCACCGGTGGATTCCACCGAGCAGCGGATGCCGTGCTCGCGCCGGGTCTGGTTCATGAGGCGGCAGATGGCGCCGCCCACGGGATAATAGACGCCGGTCACGCCGCCCGTGCCGATCGACACGAAACGCTGCTCCTGCGCCCCGGCGCTGCCGGCCGCGACCGCCCCGAACATGGCGGCCGCAAGACCCAGGCCGAGAAAGCGATTTTGTTTCATTTCCGACTCCCTGAATTTTGTCACAGAACAATTTGCACGTGAAGTTTTGCGCGCGCCCCATGGCGGGGGACTGCAGACCGACATTACGTCGTGAAATGTCAGGCCCTCCTCGCGCAGCCCAGGACGCGAGCCTTAGCGGCCTTGCTCCCCAAGTCAATGGCGAAGCTTGCCCATTTGCGGGCGGCACTACGAATTGCCCGCCAACTGCCATCGGCAGAGACGCTGTGGTTCCCTCTCCTCCTCCCTTCTCCGACTCAACCTGCTGCTGCGTCGATCGCCTCGCCGAGGCGCTCGACGATCATGTCCGCTGTCGCCCGATCCAGGATGAAGGGCGGCGCGATGAGCACATGGTCGCCGCGCACGCCGTCGATCGTCCCGCCGCCGGGATAGACCATCAGCCCGCGCGCCATCGCTTCCTTCTTCACCCGGGCATGAAGCTTGCGCGCAGGATCGAACGGCTCCTTCGTCGCGCGGTCGGCGACAAGTTCCAGGCCGAGGAAAAGCCCCCGGCCGCGAATATCGCCCACATGAGCGTGATTGCCGAAACGCGCCTCCAGCCGCGCGCGCAGATAGCCGCCCATGTCCCGCACATTGGCGAGCAGATCGTCGCGCGCGATGACCTCCTGCACGGCAAGGGCTGCGGCGCAGGCCATGGAATGGCCGATATAGGTGTGGCCGTGCTGGAACAGGCCGGAGCCCTCCGCGAAGGCCGCGAATATCTTCCGGGAGAGGAATACCGCGCCGATCGGCTGATATCCGCCGCCCAGCCCCTTCGCCACCGTGACCAGGTCGGGCGCCACACCGTCCTGCTCGCAGGCAAACAGCGTGCCCGTCCGGCCCATGCCGCACATAACCTCGTCGAGGATCAGAAGCACGCCGTGGCGGTCACAGATGTCGCGGATGCGCCTGAAATAGCCGGACACGGCGGGCACCGCCCCTGCCGTCGCGCCGACCACGGGCTCGGCGATGAAGGCCATGACATTGTCGGCCCCGAGCTCCAGGATCTTGTCCTCGAGTTGCTGGGCCGCGCGGCGGCCATAGGCTTCTTCCTCTTCTCCCTGCTCCTGGTACCGATAGGCGTAACAAGGGTCGATGTGATGCGTCTCGATCAGCAGGGGCTGGAACTGCGCACGCCGCCACTCATTGCCCCCCGTCGCAAGCGCGCCCAGCGTGTTGCCGTGATAGCTCTGGCGGCGGGCGATGATATGCCGCCGCTCCGGCTCGCCCTTTTCGACGAAATATTGCCGCGCCATCTTCAGCGCCGCCTCGTTCGCCTCCGAGCCGCCGGAGACGAAATAGGCATGGCTGATCCCCTCCGGGGCCGCCTTCACCAGCCTTTCGGCCAAGGCCTCGGCCGGCTCGGTGGTGAAGAAGCTCGTATGCGCATAGGCGAGCTTTTCCGCCTGCCGCTTCAGCGCGGCGACCACGTCGGGATGATTGTGCCCGAGACAGGACACCGCCGCCCCGCCCGAGGCGTCGATATAGGCTTTGCCCGTGCTGTCATGGAGTTCCACGCCCCGGCCGCCAACGGCGACGGGCAGTTCCTCACGGATCTGGCGGTGCAGAATATATGTCATCAGCGGTTCCCTTGCCGGCCGGCGGCATATTCGAACAGGTGTATCTTGAGTTCGGACAGGGCGTTCTCGGTGCGGGCGATCGCTTCGAGGGCCGCCTCGCCGCCCTCGCCCGCGACGAGCGCCGACAGGATTTCGGCTGCGGCGAGTGCGGGCGCCATAGTGTGGAAGAAGGACGGGCTCTCGGTGCCCACGACGAGGGCGTGGCGCGCGAGCCGCGCGACGGGGGAGGCAGGGCTGTCGGTGAGGGCGATGATATCCAGCCCCACCCCGCGGGCATGGCGCGCCGCCTCCACGGTTGCGCGCGTATAGGGGGCGACCGTCGCGACGAACACCACGTCCTCCCGCGAGGCATGGCGAAGCACCTCCGCCCCCATGCCGCCGATATCGAGGAACAGCGCCTTCTCGCCCAGGAAATTGAGCATATAGGCGAGGTGTTCCGCCACCGGGCGGCTGGAGCGCAGGCCGAGGCAATAGACCCGCCGCGCACGCGCCATGACGCGCGCCGCGTCTGTCAGGGCCTCAATGCCGCCCAGCGCGGCAATCTGGGTGGAAGTGACAGCGGCGATCTCCTCCGCCAGAACCTGTCCCCCCGCCTCGCGCTGGCGCGCCACCTGCTTGCCCGCCCTGCCGGCAAAGCCGAGCGCCTGTTCCTTCAGCGCCTTTCCGTGCAGTTCGCGCACCGCCTCGTAGCCGTCGAAGCCGAGCCGCTTTGCAAGCCGCGTCATGGTCCAGGGCTGCACGCCCGCACGCCGCGCCTGCTCCCGCATCGACAGAAGCGCCACGTCGCCGGGATTGTCCAGCACGTAGCGCGCCGCCGCCCCCAACTGCTCGGGCAGCGTATCGACGGACCGGGAGATCTCTTCGGCAAGGCTGGCGCAGTCCATGCGGACATTCTAGACGCGCTCCCCGGTCTATGCAACAAGTGTTGCAACAACTGCAACACTTGGAGGAAAGCGGCGTGCCCGAGCCTGACACCGATATGGCCGTGGCGATCGCGGTGGCACCCAATGGAGGCCGGCGCACCAGGGCGGACCACCCGGCCCTGCCGCAAACGGCGGGAGAGCTGGCGCGCACCGCCGCCGCCTGCCTCGATGCTGGTGCCGCCATGGTCCATATGCATGTGCGCGGTCCCGACGGTCGGCACATCCTCGAGGCCGAGGCGTATCGGGATGCGATTCGCGCCGTGCGTCACGAGGTGGGCGACCGGCTCGTCATCCAGATCACCACCGAGGCCGTCGGGCTCTACAGGCCGCAGGAGCAGATGGAGGTCGTGCGCGAGGTAAGGCCCGAAGCCGCTTCGCTGGCGCTGCGCGAACTCGTCCCCGACGCCTCCCATGAGGCCGATTTCGCCCGGTTCCTCGCCTTCATGGCGCGTGAGAAGATCGTGCCGCAGATCATCCTCTATCACCCGGACGAGGCCCGGCAGCTCGACGATATGCGGATGCGCGGCCTCCTGCCCTTGGAGGACATACCAGTGCTCTACGTGCTCGGCCGTTACACGGAGGGCCAGCGCTCCGCGCCCGCCGACCTCCTGCCCTTTATTGGGCCGGATATGCCGCGCTTTGGCCACTTCATGGTCTGCGCCTTCGGCCGGCGCGAGGCGGCCTGCGTGACGGCCGCCGCCCTCCTCGGCGGGCATATGCGCACCGGCTTCGAGAACAATCTCTTTCTCCCCGACGGACGGCTTGCCCCGGACAATGCCGCACTGGTGGCGACGGTGGCCGGCGCCCTCCATGGGCTCAGCATCCCCACGGCCGATGCCGACCGCCTGCGCGCCGACTGGTCTGTTGCCACGAATTGACGCCGGGCGCAGTTTTCCCATAGAGACTCCGGCAGAAACGGAGGCGGCGAGGCATGGCGTTTGCGCGTGTGAACGGAGTCGTTCTGCACCATGATCTGCGCGGTCCGGCTGAGCGCCCCGTCCTCGTCTTCATCAATTCCCTCGGCACGGATTTCCGTATCTGGAACGAGGTGGCCGGCGACCTGCAGCAGGATTTCCGCCTCGTCCTCTATGACAAGCGCGGCCACGGGCTCTCCGAGGCGACGCCGCCGCCCTATGCGATGACGGACCATGTTGGGGATCTTGCCGCGCTGCTTGATCATCTTGGGACTGCGAGCGCGATCATTGTCGGCCTCTCCGTTGGAGGCGTCGTCGCCCAGGGCCTCGCAGCGCTGCGTCCCGATCTCGTACGTGCGCTTGTCCTCTGCGGCACGGCACCGAAAATCGGCAATGACGAACTCTGGAACGCCCGCATAAAGGCGGTTACTGAGGACGGCATCGCGTCCATCGCCGATGGAATCATGCAGCGCTGGTTCACGCCCGCCTATCGCACGCCGGACAACCCCGACTATGTCGGCTATCTGGCCATGCTCACGCGCACCAGCCGGGAGGGCTATGCTGGCACCTGCGCCGCGCTGCGTGAAGCGGACCTGACGGAATCGACGCGGGCTCTGAAGCTTCCTGCGCTTTGCCTCGTTGGCGACCAGGACGGCTCTACACCGCCCGACCTTGTGCGCGAACTTGCATCGCTGATCGAGGGCGCGCGCTTTAAAATCATCGAGGATGCGGGGCACCTGCCCTGCATCGAGCAGCCGGAACGGACGGCCGAACTCATCCGCGCCTTCCTCCGCGAGGAATTACAAGCCTGAGCGCTGATCGGCTCCCCGAAAGGAAACGCAAATGGACATCCGCAAGATCAACGAAGACTTCGCCGTCACCGGCCAGATCGCCCCGCAACAGGTGGCGGAGATTGCAGGCGCCGGCTTCAAGAGCCTCATCTGCAATCGCCCGGACAGCGAAGAAGGCGCGGTGCGTCATGACATGGTGGAGGAGGCCGCGCGGGCGGCGGGGCTTGAGTTCCGCTTTATTCCCGTCGTCTCGGGCGCCATCACGGAAGAGAATGTGCGGGACATGGCCCAAGTGCTCGAGGAGCTGCCCAGGCCCGTCCTCGCCTATTGCCGCAGCGGCACGCGCTGCCTCAACCTCTACGGCCTCGTGCAGCAGATGAAGGCCTGAGTGGCCTCTGGATCTCCACCGGAGCTTGCCCTATCGACCGCGGCGCATTGACGATTTTCAGCCGGGCCACTACCTTTTAGATAGGTCATCTGACCGGCTTTGGAGGCCATATGAAGACCGTCTCTCTTAAGGAGGCCGAGGCCAACTTCTCTTCCCTCGTGGGCGATGCCGAGCGGGGTGAGACCATTTGCATCACACGCCACGGCAAGACCATCGCGCGGCTGACGCCGGAGGTGGACGAAGAAGGCAGGAGGCGCCGTGGGGCTGAAGCCGTGCTACGCCTTCAGGAATGGCGCAAGGCGCTGCCCAAGACGGACGTCACGGCCGAGGAAATCCTTAAGTGGCGTGACGAAGGCCGCAAATAGTTGCCGATCGTCGTCGACTCCTGGATCGCCGCCCGCTGGTGCCTTCCGGATGAAAGCTCGGCTATAGCCGATCTCACCCTCGGATTGCTTCGCGACACAGAGTTGCTGGTTCCGCGTCTTTACTGGTTCGAAATCTGCAACGTCCTTCTTGTCGGCGAGCGCCGCAAGCGCATCAATCTTGATCAGGTTCAGAGAGGCCTGGTTCAGATCGATTCACTGCCGACCATCGTGGATGATGTCTGCGGCGAAGAACTGCTGATGATGCTCGCACGTAAGCATGGTCTGACGGCAGATGACGCCGCCTATCTCGAGGTGGCCTCCAGGCGCGGCCTGCCCCTCGCCACGCTCGACAGGAAGCTTGCGCGCGCCGCGGAAGCCGAATCCGTGCCTCTCATCAGCGCCTGAGCCTGCTCACCAATCCATCACGACCTTGCCAGCCTGGCCGCTGCGCATGGCGTCGAACCCGGCACGGAAATCGTCCGCGTCGATGCGGTGCGTGATCAGCCCTGACACGTCGAGCGGCCCCTGGACGAGCGCGATCATCTTGTACCAGGTCTCGAACATCTCGCGTCCGTAGATGCCCTTCAGATGCAGCATCTTGAAGATGACCTTGTTCCAGTCGATCTCGAAACCGGTCGGCGCGATCCCCAGAATGGCGATCTTGCCGCCATTGTTCATCGCATCGATCATGTCGCGGAAAGCAGAAGCCGAGCCCGACATTTCGAGGCCGATGTCGAAACCTTCCGTCATGCCGAGCTGGCGCATCACGTCCGCGAGCTTCTCCTCCCGGGCATTCACTGTATGCCGGACGCCGAGCTTTCTCGCCAGCGCCAGCCGGCCCGGATTGATGTCCGTGATCACCACTTTGCGCGCGCCGACGCATTGCGCCACCAGCGCGCCCATGATGCCGATGGGACCCGCCCCCGTCACCAGGACGTCCTCGCCCACGAGATCGAACGAAAGCGCGGTGTGGACGGCGTTGCCGAGCGGATCGAAGATGGCGGCGATCTCGTCGGGCACGTCATCCGGGATGGCAACAACATTGTGCTGCGGGAGTGCGATATACTCGGCAAAGGCCCCGGGCCGGTGCACGCCGACGCCCAGCGTGTTGCGGCACAGATGGCCGCGCCCCGCGCGGCAGTTGCGGCAGTGGCCGCAGACGATGTGACCCTCGCCCGACACGCGCTGCCCGACCCGGTATTCGCTCACCGCCGCGCCGAGATCGGCCACCTCGCCGACGAACTCGTGGCCGGTGATGAGGGGCACCGGAACCGTCTTCCGCGCCCACTCGTCCCAGTTCCAGATATGCACGTCCGTGCCGCAGATCGCCGCCTTCTTGACCCTGATCAGCACGTCGTTTGGGCCGATTTCGGGCAGCGGCACACGCTCCATCCAGAGGCCTTCTTCCGGCTTCGCCTTCACCAGCGCCTTCATCATGTTGGACATGTCTCTTCTCCGACTGTCGGGCGAGGTAGGGCACAAGCTAAGGAGCAGATTGCGTCAGGATACCAATCCCAACTCCCGCCCGACGGCTCCAAACGCTTCCACCGCGCGGTCGATATCCTCCGGCGAATGGGCGGCCGACATCTGCGTGCGGATGCGCGCTTCTCCCTTGGGCACGACGGGGAAGGAGAAGCCGACGAGATAGATGCCGTGGTCGAGCAGCCGGTCGGCCATGGCCCCCGCCAACGCGGCATCGCCGATCATCACGGGGATGATCGGGTGGTCCCTCCCCGCGAGGGTGAAGCCCAGCTTCGTCATCTTCTGGCGGAATTGCCGGGCATTGTCATAGAGCCTCCGGCGCAAATCATCACCCTCTTCGACGATGTCGAACACCTTTAGCGAAGCCGCCGCGATCACTGGCGCCAGCGTGTTGGAGAAAAGATAGGGCCGCGAGCGCTGGCGCAGCCATTCCACCACTTCCTTCCTGCCGCTGGTATAGCCGCCGGAGGCGCCGCCCAGCGCCTTTCCGAGCGTGCCCGTCACGATGTCGACCCGCCCCTCGACGCCGCAATGCTCCGGCGTGCCGCGGCCATGCGCGCCGACGAAGCCCACCGCGTGGCTGTCGTCCACCATCACCATCGCGTCATACCGTTCCGCAAGGTCGCAGATGGCCGCCAGATTGGCGATGATGCCGTCCATCGAGAAGACGCCATCGGTGGCGATGAGACGGAAGCGCGCGTCCTGCGCCTCCTTCAGCCGCGCCTCCAGCTCGCCCATATCATTGTTGGCGTAGCGCAGCCGGCGGGCCTTGCAGAGCCTTACGCCGTCGATGATGGAGGCATGGTTCAGCGCGTCGGAGATGACGGCATCCTCCGGCCCGAGCAGCGTCTCGAACAGACCGGTATTGGCGTCGAAGCAGGAGGAATAGAGGATCGTGTCCTCCATGCCCAGGAACCCCGAAATGCGCGCCTCCAGCGCCTTGTGCTCCTCCTGCGTGCCGCAGATGAAGCGCACCGAGGCCATGCCGTAGCCATAGCGGTCGAGCGCCTTCTTGGCCGCCTCGCGCAGCTCTTCATTGTCGGCCAGGCCGAGGTAGTTGTTGGCGCAGAAGTTGAGCACCTCCCGCCCGCCGCTCTCGATCCTGGCGGACTGCATGGACGTGATGACGCGCTCGCTCTTATAGAGCCCGGATGTCTTCAGCCCCTCGAGCTCGGCGGAAAGATGCTTTCGGAAGGAAGCGGTCATCTGCCTCTCAGAAAAACGCCTGCAGCCCCGTCTGGGCCCGTCCAAGGATCAGCGCGTGCACGTCATGCGTGCCCTCATAGGTGTTGACGGTCTCCAGGTTCTGGGCATGGCGCATCACATGATACTCGATCTGGATGCCGTTGCCGCCATGCATGTCGCGCGCAGCCCGGGCGATCTCCAGCGCCTTGCCGCAATTGTTGCGCTTCACCAGGCTGATCACCTCCGGCGCCAGTCTGCCCTCGTCCATCAGCCGGCCGACGCGAAGGGAGGCTTGCAGCCCCAGCGCGATCTCCGTCTGCATGTCGGCGAGCTTCTTCTGGAAGAGCTGCGTTTGGGCGAGTGGCTTGCCGAACTGCTTGCGCTCCAGCCCGTAATTGCGGGCCCGGTGCCAGCAATCCTCCGCCGCGCCCATCGCCCCCCATGAGATGCCGTAGCGGGCCCGGTTGAGGCAGCCGAACGGGCCTTTGAGGCCGGAGACGTTGGGCAACAGCGCGTCCTCGGAAACCTCCACGCCATCCATCACGATCTCGCCCGTGACAGATGCGCGCAGGCTGAGCTTGCCGCCGATCTTCGGAGCGGAGAGGCCCTTCATCCCCTTCTCCAGCACGAAGCCGCGGATCTGGTTGTCGTGAGCGGCCGACTTCGCCCAGACGACGAAGACGTCGGCGATCGGCGCATTGGAAATCCACATCTTGGTGCCGACCAGCCGGTAGCCGCCGTCGATCTTCTCCGCCCGCGTCTTCATGGAGCCGGGGTCGGACCCCGCATCGGGCTCCGTCAGGCCGAAGCAGCCGATGAATTCTCCGGAGGCAAGCTTGGGCAGGTATTTTCTCCTCTGCTCCTCCGAGCCATAGGCATGGATCGGATACATCACCAGCGAGGACTGCACGCTCATCATCGAGCGGTAGCCAGAATCCACCCGCTCCACCTCGCGCGCCACCAGCCCGTAGGAGACATAGCCCGCGCCCGCGCCGCCATATTCTTCGGGAATCGTGACGCCGAGCAGACCGGCCGCCCCCATCTCGCGGAAGATCTCCGGGTCGGTCTCCTCGTTCATATAGGCGTGCTCGATGCGGGCGCTGAGCTTGTCGGCGGCAAATCCCGCCGCCGCGTCGCGGATCATCCGCTCCTCCTCGGAAAGCTGCTCCTCCAGGAGAAACGGATCGTGCCAGGTAAAGCTCGCCCGCGGATTTTCCATGTTCATGCCTAGCCTTTTTCTGCAACGCTGTGGGAAAGGGTTCCGCGGCCACGCAAGCATATGTGGCCCGCCGGCGCAACATGCTTCGCAGGCCCCCCGAATCCCCCTATGATCGGGCCATGCCCATACAGCAGCTGTCCGAGAACGTCATCAACCAGATTGCCGCCGGCGAGGTGGTCGAGCGGCCGGCCAGCGTCGTCAAGGAGCTCGTTGAGAATGCGCTCGACGCCGGCGCCTCGCGCATCGAGGTGGCAACGGCGGGCGGCGGCCTCGGCCTGATCCGCGTCATCGACGACGGCTGCGGGATCCCCGGCGCCGAACTGCCGCTCGCCGTGGCGCGGCACTGCACGTCCAAGCTCTCCGGCGACATCCATGACATCCGCACGCTGGGCTTCCGCGGCGAGGCGCTGCCCTCGATCGGCTCGGTGGCGCGGCTTTGCCTGCGCTCGCGCACAGCGGACGGGGATGGCGGCGCGGAAATTCGCGTGGATGGTGGCCGCGTCGGAGCGGTGAGGCCGGTCGCCGCCAATCGCGGCACGACGGTCGAGGTGCGCGACCTCTTCTTCGCCACCCCGGCTCGGCTCAAATTCATGAAGGGCGAGCGGGCGGAGGCGGCGGCGATTACCGACGTCGTCAAGCGCATCGCGCTCGCCTTCCCCGCCGTGCGCTTCACGCTTTCGGGCACGGACCGCAATCTGGCGGAATTTCCCGCCGTCCCCGCCGACGGGGACGGGCTGCTCAGGCGGCTTGCGCAGGTGATGGGCCGCGAGTTTCCGGAAAACGCCCTGCCGATCGAGGCGGAGCGGAACGGCGTCGCTCTCTCCGGCTACGTTTCGATCCCCTCCTTCACGCGCGGCAACGCCCTCAACCAGTTTGCCTATGTGAACGGCCGCCCGGTGCGCGACAAGCTGGTCGCGAGCGCCGTGCGCGGCGCCTATATGGACGTTTTGCCGCGCGACCGGCACGCGGTGACGGCGCTTTTCCTGTCGCTCGATCCGGCGCTGGTCGACGTCAATGTGCATCCGGCCAAGGCGGATGTGCGCTTCCGCGATCCGGGCCTCGTGCGCGGCCTCATCGTCGGCGCCATCAGGCAGGCGCTGGAGAAGGCCGGCATGCGCGCGGCGACGACCGGGGCCGCCGCGATGATCGACGCGTTCCGCGCGCCGCAGAGCGGATCCTTCGGCAGTGGCGCAAACGGGTTCGGCGGCGGCAGCCGGCATTTCGACGCGGAGCCGCGTGGCGGGTGGAACACGGAAAGCTCGCCGAGCCGGCCGCTCGAACCTGCCTTCGCCGTGGCGGCGCCGGCCGGCTTTTCCGACGGGCCGCAGGCGAGCTTCGACATAGGCCCAGCGCTCAGCGCCGACGCGCGGGCAACTGTCGCGGAGCCCGCCGGGTTGACCCAGCGGCCGCTCGGCGCGGCGCGCGCGCAGGTGCACGAGAACTATATCGTCGCGCAGACGGAGGATTCCCTGATCATCGTCGACCAGCATGCCGCCCATGAGCGGCTCGTCTACGAGGCGCTGAAACAGGCGATCCATTCCCGTCCTCTTCCCTCGCAGATGCTCCTCATGCCGGAGATCGTCGACCTGCCGGAGGAGGATGCCGACCGGCTCGCCGCCCATGCGGAGTTTCTCGGCCGCCTCGGCCTTGGCCTGGAGCGCTTCGGCCCGGGCGCCGTTTGCGTGCGCGAAACCCCTTCCATGCTGGGCGAGGTGGATGCCGCGGCGCTGGTGCGCGACCTTGCAGACGAGATCGCCGAGAGCGACAGCGCCGACGGCCTCAAGGAGCGCGTCGACCGCATCGCGGCCACCATGGCCTGCCACGGCTCAGTCCGCTCGGGCCGCCGGCTGAAGCCCGAGGAGATGAACGCCCTCCTCAGGCAGATGGAAGCCACCCCCGGCTCCGGCACGTGCAATCACGGCCGGCCGACCTATATCGAGCTCAAGCTTGCCGATATCGAAAGGCTGTTCGGCCGCCGCTGAGGACCGTCCGGACTTGACGGATCGGAAGAAGTGTGGCGCATCACGGTCGAGGAAAGGCAGTTCCCGCATGAACCGTTTCGAGGGCCCCGGCGCCCGTGAGGCACGCATCCGCTATCTCGACGGCGATTTCCAGGTCCTGACGCCGGGCGCCTTCGTGCGCTGCGCCGTCACCGGCGAAACCATCCCGCTCGAGGAGCTGAAATATTGGAGCGTGGCGCGCCAGGAGCCCTACCTCAATGCCGAGATCTCGCTACAGCGCGAGCTGGAGCTCGATCCGCACCTGCGGCGGCGCTGACGGCAAGGGGGCTCCGCCTCTCCTCCGCTCAACCCTTGTTAAGCCTGCCTGCAACTCGGCCTGGCCACGCGCGCCTGTAAACGTTACTGGAACCGGATATGTGCGAGGCTTGTAGCTCGAAGGCCCGGACCGCCTCCGGCCTGCTCTTGCGAGACAGCGCATGAAGTTCGTTCCGCCGGTCCTGTTCCTTCTCTTCGGCTTCGCTCTCGCCGGCCTTTGGGCGCTGGAGCGCAAGCTCCGCTTCGCCCTCACCCTCGCCGCCGGATTCGGCACCCTGTCGCTCGCCATGTTCAGCCAGTTCGGCGGATGGCCGCCGGATATCGGCCGCAACGCGGTGATCTCCGGCACGCTCTACGTGCTCGGCGCCCTTCTCGTCGGCGAAGGCATCCTGCAGCGCTCCGGGCGGCGATTCCCGTCCGTCGTGGCGGTGGCTTATATCGTCGCGGTGGCCGGCGGGCTGTGGTACTTCTTCTATGTCGACCGCAGCCTCATCGCGCGCATCTACATCCTTAATTTCGGCATGGCTCTGGTGCTCTTGCATGCCTGCTGGCTGGCGCGGCATCTGACCGCCGGCACCCGCACCGACAAGGCGCTCTTCTACCTTCTCTTGATCTGCGGCCTGCACTTCCTGCCCCGCACCTTGATCAGCATCAGATCGGCGGTCGGCGTCACCACGCCGGAGCAGTTCGGCCAGACCGAGTTCTGGCAGTCGCTGATGCTGACCACCACCCTTCTCGGCGCCGCCGCCGGCCTGTGCCTGCTCGGCATCCTCGTGGTGGACGTCGTCTCGAAGCTGCGGCAGGAGCGCGACCTCGACCCGCTGACGGGCGTTCTCAACCGCCGCGGGCTCGACCGTTACACCAAGAGGGGCGAGGAACCGTCGCCGGGCCTGATCCGCGTGGCCGCCATTTGCGACCTCGACAAGTTCAAGGCGATCAATGACAGCTTCGGACATGACATCGGGGATGCAGTCCTCACGCAGTTCGCCGAGATCATCCGGCAGAACATGCGCAGCGGCGACGTCCTCGCGCGCACCGGCGGCGAGGAATTCGCGTTGGTGCTGGAGGACATCACCGAGGAACAAGCCCTCGCGCTCGCCGAACGGGTGCGCAGCGCCGTCGAGGCGGCAAATTTCCCCGGCCTTGGCAGAGGTCGCGTCACCTGCAGCTTCGGTCTTGCGCGTATCCTGCCGGGGGAGGCATTCTGGGCGAGCCTCAAACGCGCCGACAAGGCGCTCTACGAAGCCAAGGGCGCGGGCCGGAACCGGATCCGCGCCGAATGGCAGCGGGGCGCTGTCGGGGCGCAGGCGTCCGCTCACCGGCCGTAAGGCTGACTGTTCCCTTCCAGCATGCGCTCCCGCCAGACCTTCATCGTCTCGCGGATGATCGCGGTGGGGGCGCTTTGCTGCTCGAACACGGCTTCCACGGGCAGCACCAGAACCGACCGGGCAAACTCCCGCAGCGCCTCCGGCCCGTCGACAAGGCGCACCATGTCCTTCTCCGTCGTCACGACAGAAAGGCCCTTGGCGGCGGCCTCCGACTTGAGCTCGGCGATGTCCTCCTCGCCGAAGGGATAGTGGTCCGGAAAGGAGCGCGTCTCCGCCACCTCGACGCCGAGCTTGCGCAGCGTGTCGTAGAACTTCTGCGGGTTGCCGATGCCGGCAAAGGCCAGCACGCGCGCCCCCTTCAGGAGACTGGCGTCGCGCGCCGGGAGCCGCGCGGGGGAGACCGGCCCCCCCGCGCGCGAGGCGCTGCGCACGACGATGTCGGCGCCCGGCCCCTCGCCCATGGCGACCACGCCATCGGCATGGCGCATCTGGTCGGTGACCGGCGCGCGCAGCGGCCCTGCCGGGATCACATGCCCGTTGCCGAGGCCGCGCGCGGCGTCCACCACGATGAGCGCATAGTCCATGTGGACGCGCGCGCTCTGGAAGCCGTCGTCCATGATGATCAGCTCGCAACCCTCTTGGATGAGCCGGCGCGCGCCTGCCGCGCGGTTGCGCGCCACCACGGTCGGCGCATGCCGGGCAAGAAGCAGCGGCTCGTCGCCCACCGCTCGCGCCGTATCCGTCAGGGTGACGAGATGCGGCGCGATCAAAGTGCCGCCATAGCCGCGCGTCAGGAACCCGGCGCGGATTTTCTGGCGCCCCGCCTCCGCCGCCAGCGCTATGGCGAGCGGCGTTTTCCCCTCGCCGCCGACGGTCAGGTTGCCGATACAGAGCACGGCGGCCGGCACTTTCTCGCGCCGGGCGATCTTCATGCGTGTGCTTGCGGCAAAGCCGTAGGCGGCGGACAAGGGCCAGAGGGCCCAGGCTCGCCAATCCGGCCTTTCCCACCAGAAGGGCGGCGCCTCGCTCGCCGTCACGGGTTGGCGCCTTCGCCGCGGCGCAGGCGGCTCTCGACGATCAGCGGGTGGATGAAGGGCTCCAGCGCCGCCAGCGTGCGCTCGAGCGCGCCCGACATCTCCAGCACCGTCCGCTCGCCCGCGGCGATCATGGCCTTGCGCATCTCGTCATTCTTGAGGAGGAAGTTCACCGCCCCCGCAAGCATCTGCGCGTCGCGCACCAGCTTGGCCGCGCCGCTCTCGGTCAGGCGGCGATAGGCGTCGCGGAAATTCTGTATATTGGTCCCCGCCAGGATCGCCGTGCCCAGCATCGCCGGCTCCAGCGGGTTCTGGCCGCCCTCGCCTACCAGCGAACGGCCGACAAAGGCGATCTCCGTCAGCCGCAGGTAGAGGCCCATCTCACCGATCGTGTCGCCCAAAAGGATGTCCGTGTCGGCGGTGATCGGATCCTCGGCGCTCCTGGCGGCGACCTTCAGCCCGCGCGCGGCGAACTCCTCCTTGAGCGCGGCGGCGCGCTCGGGGTGGCGAGGCACGATGATCGTCAGCAGATCGGGATGGCGCTTGCGCACCATGCAATGCACATCGGCCGCGATTTTCTCTTCGCCGGGATGGGTGGAAAGCGCCGCCCAGGTCTTGCGGCTTCCGATCGCCCGCTGCAGCCCGGCGAGCGCCGCCGGATCGGCGGGCGGAAGGTCCGTGTCCACCTTGAGGTTTCCCGACACGGTCACCGGGCGCGCGCCAAGCTGGCGGAAGCGTTCCCCATCGAGCTCGGACTGCGCCACCACATGCGCCAGGTTCTCGAACAGCGCTTCGGCCACGGAAGGCCGGCGCTGCCAGCGCGCGAAGGAGCGGTCGGACATGCGTCCGTTGACCAGCACCTGGGGCACGCGGCGGATGCCCAGCTCCAGGATGGTCATCGGCCAGATCTCCGATTCCGCCATGATGGCGAGATCCGGCTGCCAATGGTCGAGGAAGCGGCTCACCGCCGGCTTCAGGTCGAGCGGCACATACTGGTGGATGATCCGGTCGCCGAGCCGCTCCTCCGCCACCGTGGCGGAGGTGACGGTCCCCGTCGTCAGCACCACGTTGATGCCGTTCGCCAGGAAATGTTCGATCATGCCGATGACGGCCATGGTCTCGCCCACACTCGCGGCATGCACCCAGACCAGCGGCCCCTCGGGACGCGGCCTGCTCGCCTTGCCGTAGCGCTCATGCCGGCGCGCGCGGTCTTCCTTGCCCTTGCTCACGCGGAAGGCGACATAGCCGCCGACGAACGGGAAGGCGGCGGCCCCCGCAAAGCGGTAGGTGGCTAGCATGGCACGGGCCCAGCGTTCGCTCATCGCTCGCCGTCACGATCCGGTTTTCGGTCGACCAGCCGGTAGGCTTCTCCGGTGGCCCGGTTCAGCGCGTCGGTCACCTCGCGCCGCTTGCGCTCCATCTCCTCCTCGTCGGCCTCGGCGGCCACATAGATGGGCTCGCCCACAACGACGGCGCTGCGCCCGAAGGGCAGGTTTATCGTCGTCTTGTCCCAGCTGCGCTCCAGCACCTTGCGGCGGCTGGTGGCTATCGCCACCGGAATGACCGGGCGGCCGGAAAGCTTGGC
Source organism: Chelativorans sp. (assembly GCF_031180965.1). GTDB lineage: Bacteria > Pseudomonadota > Alphaproteobacteria > Rhizobiales > Rhizobiaceae > Chelativorans. Next base: position 104,141 of record NZ_JAPSLH010000006.1, on the reverse strand, counting down.
GAGGGTCACCACGCCGAGGCCGGCCTCGCGCGGCGTGCCATGCGGGATGTCGGCGATCATCGCCACGTTGCAGCCCGCGTCGATCGTGCGCTTCAACTGGATGAGCGCGGCGGCGCCGCCCTTGCTCTTGTTCTTCGTCCCTTCCCGCCCGCCCGAACCGCGCACCGTCTCGAACCCGAGCTTTTCCGCCACCAGCGCGTTGAGCTCGGCGTCGGCGCTCCTCGAGAAAAGCGCCACGAACCGCTCCCGCCTCGGCTTGAGGGCCGGGGCAAGCAGATGTTGGCCGTGCCAGAAAGCGGCAATGGCGGGCGTGTACTCGGCGATTGCTTTTTCCACGTCGTCGGAGCCCTCGGCCCGGGGATTTGTACGCTCGACGAGGCGGATGGCCGCGGCCATCACCCGTGCGAGCGCGTGCTTCACCAGGCGCGAGCGCGCCAGCGGCTTGCGGATGCGCCGCCAGATCTCCTTCATCGGCCGCTTGCGGCCGCGGCGTCCCTCCCTCATCGCGATCGACGATACGGCCGCATCATCCCGCATCACTCAATTCCGGGTGCCGCCCGAGTCCGGATCGAGCAGCCGATGGAGATGGACGATGAAATAGCGCATATGCGCATTGTCCACGGTCTGTTGCGCCTTTGCCCGCCAGGCCGCCTCGGCGGACTTGTAGTCGGGATAGATGCCGACGATGTCCAGTGCATCGAGATCGCGGAATTCGACACTGTTCAGCGACTTCAATTCGCCGCCGAAGACAAGATGAAGAAGCTGCTTTTTGCCCGGTTGGTCAGCCATCGGTCTCGTCCGCCTTGTCTTGGAGGTTGCGGCACCGCTTCGCGAAGCGGTCGCCTGATCTAGATGAATTCCCCTGCCTTGAAAACCACTTCTCGCCCTTGCGGCCGGCGCCCGTCACCCGGCGATATCGGCGATCACGCCGGCCATGATCTCCAATAGCCGACCGCTGCCCGCCGCGAGCGGCCCGCGCCGGGGATCAGGCCCGGCATAATGCGGCCGCCGCATCGTCCCGTCGACGATCTGCCCGCCTGCCTCCGAAAGGATGATGTCCGCAGCCGCCAGGTCCCAATCATGGGAAGCGGGCTTTATGAAGGTGGCGTCCAGCGCGCCGCTCGCCACCAGCGCGATCCGGTAGGCAAGGGAGGGCACGTAGGCGTAGGGCGCGACGCGTGCATGGACGTCCGCGGGCAGTCCCTTCAGCATGTTCTTCGGGCCGGCGAGGGAAAGCTGGCGCCCGGCCTGCCGGACGCCGATCGCCTCGCCGTTGCGCCGCGCGCCGCCGCCAAGATGCGCGGTGAAGACCGCGCCGCTCGCCGGGCAGTCGAGCACGCCGGCCACAGCCCGGCCGTCCTCGACCACGGCGATGCTCACGCACCACTGCCTTTGCCCGTTGATGAAGGCGCGTGTGCCGTCGATGGGATCGACAACGAAGGTGCGGCGGGCGGCGAGCCGCTCCTTGTTGTCGGCCGTTTCCTCGGACAGCCAGCCATAGTCCGGCCGTTCCTCGAGCAGCGCCTTCTGCAGGAACCGGTCCACCTCCAGATCGGCCTGGCTCACCGGCGACTTGCCCTCCTTCCACCAGACCTCCGGATCGCGGCGGAAGTGCGCCATGGCGATCCGGCCGGCCTCGCGGGCCGCCTCGGCGATCAGCGACAGCTCTTCCTCGGCGGCGTATGCGGCGCCCTCACTCCCCGGCAATCGTCATCCCCTCGATGAGAAGCGTCGGAGCGGCAGTGCCGTAGTTGCGGTCAAGGTCATTGGCCGGCACCAGGCGCAGGAACATCTCCTTCAGATTGGAGGCGATGGTGATCTCGGAAACCGGATAGGCGATGGCGCCGTTCTCGATCCAGAAGCCGGAGGCCCCGCGGCTATAGTCGCCGGTGATCAAGTCCACGCCGTGCCCGAAGAGCTCCGTCACATAGAAGCCGCTCTTGATCGAGGCGATCATGTCTTCCGGCGAGCTCTCGCCCGGCTCGATGGCGAAATTGGTCGAGGATGGATTGACGGAGGAGGCGGCGCGCACGCCCCGTCCATTGGTCGGCAGGCCGAGTTCGTGCCCGGCGGAGGTGGAGAGGAACCAGCATTTGAGCACGCCCTTCTCCACCGGGACGAGGCGCTCCCCCGCTACACCCTCGCCGTCAAAGGGGCGGGAGTTCTGTCCGCGTCGGCGGAAGGGATCGTCGGTCACGGTGATCGCCGCCGAGGCCACCTGCTTTCCCATCATGTCGCGCAGGAAGGTCGTCTTGCGCGCGACGGCGGCGCCGTTGATCGCCGCCGCGATGTGGCCGGCGATGCCGCGCGCCACGCGCGGATCGTAGACGGCGGGGAAGACGCCGGTCTTCACCCGCCGCGGATTGAGGCGTTTTACCGCGCGCTCGCCGGCCGTGCGGCCGATCTTCTCCGGGCTGTCGAGATCGGCGTAGTGCAGGCGCGTGGAATAGTCGTAGTCGCGCTCCATCTTCGTGCCCTCGCCGGCGATCACGCTGACCGAGCGGGAGAAGCGGGTGGTCGAATACTGCCCGACGAAGCCGTGCGAGGTCGCGAGCACCAGCCCGCCCGAACCAACGCCGGCGCCCGCGCCGGCCGAATTCGTCACGCCGGGAACGGCGAGCGCAGCCTCCTCCGCCGCAAGCGCATCCTCCTTCAGCCGCTCGGCCGAGACCTCGGCGCTGTCGACCAGGTCGAGATCGGCGATCTCGCGCGCAAGCCGGTCGGGATCGGCCAGGCCCTGATGCGGGTCCTCGGGCGAGACCTTGGCCATCGCGACCGCCCGCTCGGCGAGGCTCGCCGGATCGGAGCTCATGCTCGCCGAGACGCTGGCGACGCGGCGCCCTACGAATACGCGCAGCGACATGTGGTCGCCTTCCGACGACTCGGTCCCCTCCACCTTGCCGAGACGCACCGAGACGCCGCGGGAATGCCCGCGCATCACCACCGCGTCGGCGGCGTCCGCTCCGGCCTTCTTGGCGGCCTCGACCAGGGCCGTCACGCGCTCGAGCAGGTTCTTTTCGTCGGACATGGTCACTCCGCTTCTGGTCGGTTCGGCCGCCGGCGCGGCGCCATGGAGGTGATTTGGGAGGGCGGCAAGAGTCGGCAAGACATGGACATGGCAAACCATTTATGGTTCGGAAGCGGCAAGCGCAATGCCGCGCAGTCCCCCGCAGCCCATAGACGAAGGCAAGCATGGAAGCGGCCCTCCACACATATTACCAGCCGCTGCTGCTTCTCGGCGCGGCGATCATCGCGGCCCCCCTGTTCAAGTGGCTCGGGCTGGGCACCATCCTGGGCTACCTCGCCGCCGGCGTGGCGATCGGCCCCGTCGCCCAGCTGATCGCCGACGGGGAGGAGCTTTTGCACGTTGCCGAGCTCGGCGTCGTCTTCCTCCTCTTCCTGATCGGCCTCGAGCTCAATCCCTCCCGGCTGTGGACAATGAGGCGGGATATTTTCGGCCTCGGCCTTGCCCAGGTGCTGGTGACGGGATTTGCCCTCGCTCTCATAGCCTTCTTCCTCCTCGGCTTCCCGGTGTCCGCCGCCATGGTGATCGGCTTCGGCCTGGCGCTGTCCTCCACCGCCTTCGCCATGCAGACGCTGGAATCCCAGGGAACCCTCAACCAGCGCTACGGCAGGACCGCCTTTTCCGTGCTCCTGTTCCAGGACATCGCGATTGCGCCGCTGCTTGCCGTTGTGCCGCTCCTTTCGCCCGGCGGCGAGGGCGCGGCAGACATTTCCGGCAGCCGCTTCGTGCTGGCGCTGGCAAGCGTGGCGGCGCTCATCCTCGTCGGGCGCTACGTCCTCAATCCGCTCTTCCGCGTCATCGCCACCACCGGCGCGCGCGAGGTGATGATCGCCGCCGCGCTCTTCGTCGTGCTCGCCTCGGCGACGCTGCTGCAGCTTGCCGGCCTCTCCATGGGCCTCGGCGCCTTCATCGCCGGCGTGCTCCTTGCCGATTCCTCCTTCCGGCACGAGCTCAGCGCCGATATCGAGCCTTTCCGCGGAATCCTGCTCGGCCTCTTCTTCATGGCCGTCGGCCTTTCCCTCGACCTTGGCGTCGTCATCGAGAACTGGGCGCTGGTTCTTGTCGCGGTGCCGGCGCTGATGCTCGCCAAGTCCGCGATCCTCTACGGCCTCTGCCGCCTGTTCGGCTGCGACCACGATTGCGCCATGAGGATCGCCGCGCTCTTGCCGCAGGGCGGCGAGTTCGGCTTCGTGCTCTTCACCGCCGCCTCGGCTGCGCTCATCTTTCCGCCCGCCACCGCCTCGCTTCTCACTGCCGTGGTCACGCTTTCCATGGCGCTGACGCCGCTCTTCGTGCGCATCGGCGAGCGGCTGACGCGCGGCGAGGAGCGCGAGGAAATGGACGAGAACTTCCATGGCGCGGGCGCCGACATCCTGATGATCGGCTTTTCGCGCTTCGGCCAGATCGCCTCGCAGATCCTGCTCGCCGGCGGCAGCGACGTCACCATCATCGACCATTCGGCGGCCCGCGTGCGGGCGGTGGAGAATTTCGGCTTCCGCATCTATTTCGGCGACGGCCGCCGCCGTGAGGTGCTTGAGGCAGCCGGCATCCAGCGCGCGAAGATCGTGGCCGTCTGCACCAATGTGCGCTCGACCACGGACGCTATCGTCGAGATGATCAAGTCCGAGTTCCCGCATGTGAAGCTTTATGTGCGCTCCTACGACCGGGCGCATACGCTGGCGCTGCGGGCGCAAGGCGTCGACTACGAGATCCGCGAAACCTTCGAGTCGGCCCTGATCTTCGGGCGGAAGTCGCTGGAGGCCCTCGGCACCGCCGAGGCGGTCGCCGAGGCGATCGTGGAAGATGTCCGCCGCCGCGACGAGGAGCGGCTCGCCATCCAGTCGCTCGAAGGGCTGCAGGCAGGCGGCGAGAAGATGCATGTGCGGCCGGTCACGCCGGAGCCGCTGATCAAGCCGGCGCGCGAGGGGCGGCGGCTCGACAGGGTGAGGGAAGACAACACGACCTGAGCTTCCCCGCTCAGGCCGCATCCCGTGTCAGGATTGCCTCCACCGCGCGCTTCAGTTCGTCGCCGATGGAGGCGGTCTCGGCCATGATCGCGTCCATCTTCATGAAATCGAGCACGCGGAAGCCGGAGATGGACGGGCGCAGCAGGATGTCCGGCCGGCGCTTCTGCAGCTTCATCGCGATGATCGATTGCATCATCAATTGCGTCGCGCCGAACATCATCTCGATGGTGCTCGGTATCTTCGGCGAGCGGACGGTGGGTACGCCCACCACATCGACGGCGATGACGAAATCCGCCGTCCCTTCGAGTATGTCGAAGGGCACCGGATTGTAGATGCCGCCGTCGATCAGCATGCGGCCCTCGCGCATCACCGGCCGGAAGACGGCGGGCAGCGCCGCCGAGGCGGCGAGCGCGGACCACAGGTCGCCCTTCTCGAAGACGGCCAGGTGATGCCCATAATAGTCTGTGGCGGTGACGCGCAGCGGGATCGCCAGATCCTCGAACCGGTCGGGGATCTGAGGCGGCAGGAATTCCTTCAGGATGCGCTCCGCGTTGAACTGGCCGAGCCGCAGGCCCGTCTCCATCATCTCGGAAAGCTTCGCCGGACGGGAGCGCCATATGCGCGCCGCAACCTCCGACCGGCGGGCGAGCACCCTTGCCGCATAGGCGCGGATCTCCTTGCCGCGCATGCCGGCGGCCATGCCCGCGCCCATGATGGCGCCGATCGAGGAGCCGGAGATCATGGCCGGCCTGATGCCGAGCTCGTCCAGCGCCTCGATGACATGGATGTGCGCAAGGCCGCGCGCCCCGCCGCCGCCGAAGGCGACCGCAAAGCTCGGGCCGGATGTGCTCTTGGCCGCCAGACGGACTTTTCCTGCACCCCGATCAGCCATCATTCATCCTTGCCGCAACGACTTCTCTCAAGCGGAGCCCGGCCGGCACCTCATGCCCCGGGGGGCTGCAGCCGTCCCCTGGTTATACTAACTCAGTTTTCCGCCTTCGGTTCAGGCCCGACCATCAGGACGGTCGGCTCGACCGAGAAAAGAAGCCCGGCGGTCCGCTTCACATCCTCCATCGTCACCGAGTTGAATTTGGCGACGCGCTCCTCGATATAGTTCTTGCTCCTGCCTTCCACCTGCAAGTGCACCATCGTCATGGCAATGCCCGTGGTGGAGCTTAGATGCCGGATCGCATAGGCGCCGATGAGGTATTTCTTGGCGGCGGCGAGTTCCTCGGGCGTCGGGCCCTTCTCCACCATGTCGGCGATGACATCCTGTGCCGCCTGAAGCGCCTCGGCGGCGCGGTCGCTCCTGGTCGAGAAGCCGACCGAGACTTCGCCCCAGCCGGTCGCGCTGTCCAAGGCGGCGTTCGCGCCATAGGTCAGCCCGCGCCTTTCCCGCAATTCGGTGAACAGCCGCGAATCCAGCCCGCCGCCGCCCAGGATTTGCACCAGCAGGGACGCGGGATAAAGCTCGGGGCTTGCCGTGGCGGGGCCGGGATAGAAAAGCGAGGTCGAGGTCTGCGGCCGGTCATAGACCTCGCGCACCTGCCTGCCGAAGTTCAGCGTCGGCGGAGGGATTTCCGCCAGATCGGCTTTTTCCGGAAGCCCGCCGAAGACCTCGTCAAGCACGCGCTTCAGCGTCTCGGGATCGATCGCGCCCACCACCCCGACGACGAGATTGGACCTTGCAAACATCCTCCGATGGAACGCCGCCAGGTCGTCCCGCGTGAGGGCGGAAACCGTCTCCTCGGTCGCCAGGCGGCCGAGCGGGTGGTCGCCGTAGAGGACCGAGGCAAGCTCCCGTGCGCCGCGGCTATCCGGGTCGTTCTTCTCGGCACGGAGCCGCGAGAGGGTTCTGGACCGCTCCCGAGCAAATTCGTCCGCCTCGAAACGCGGCGCGGAGAGGGCAAGCGAGAGGAGTTCCAGCGGCTCTTCCGTCTCGCCCGCGAGTACCCGCAGGGTGCCCGCGATCATGTCCGAGCTGGGATAAAGGGAGAGATCCGCTCCTGACTCGTAGAGGCGCTGCTGAAAGGCATCTGCGTCAAGGTTGCCCGCGCCATCCTCGAGCAGGCCGACCGTTAAGCCGGCCACGCCCTCCTTGCCCTGCGGCTCCTGGATGGTGCCCCCCTTGAAGGCGAAAGAGATGGCCACCAACGGATCGGAAGGGTCCTCGACCAGCCAGGCCTTGATTCCTTTCGCGGATGTCACCTCGACGATATCCAGATCCGCACGGGCGGGCAGGGAGAAGGCAAGGGCCAGGCAGAAGGAAAGGACATAGAGGATCGGCCGGCCCGACGGCGCCATGAAGATCGCGGAAGGCTTGCTCCTCATACCGGATCCTCCGCGCCCTGGGGGAGAAGATACGCGGCGACGCTGCGGGATTTCGCCAGATACCGCTGTGCCACTTGCTGGATGTCCTCGGCGGTCACAGCGTCGAGACGCTCAAGAATCCCGTTCACATCCTCCACCGTGCCGCCGACCATCAGCGTCGTGCCGATCTCCATGGCGCGGTCCATCTGGCTTTCCCGGCCCAGGACGAGGCCGCTCGCCAGCACCTTCCTCGTCACCTCCACCTCTCGATCCGAGACCCCCTCCCTGGCGATCTTCTCGATCTCAGCGTCTACCGCCTGAACCACCTCGCGGAGCTTGCCGGGATCGAGCGGGCGCGCATAGACGCTGATCCGGCTATAATCGCGGTAGCTGGTGGACACGCCCGCGCCGGCGGAAGAGGCAATCTGCTTTTTCACGACCAGCTCCTGATGGAGCCTGCTGCGCTCGCTGCCTCCAAGAATGACCGAAAGAAGCAGCAGCGCATCCGCATCCCTGCCATCGGCGGAGAAGGTCGCCGGGCCGAACCAGCTGCGCGAGAAGGAGGGCAGGGACACCCGCTCGTCACGCAGGACGGCGATGCGCTCGACCTTCGGCTCGGGCTCCTTCGTGCGGATGCGGGGCGGCAGGTCGGGCCCGCGCTCGAGCTTTCCATAGGTCTCCTCGGCCAGCCTGCGCACGGTTGCGGTATCAACGTCCCCCGCCACGACCAGCAGCGCATTGTTGGGCCGGTAATAGCGGTTGTAGAAGGCGGTAAGCTGATCCTTCGTCAGCGCCTTGATCTCGTCCATCCAGCCGATCACAGGGCGGCCGTAGGGATGGTTCTGGAAGAGCGTGGAATCGACCGCCTCGCCCAATATGCCCGAGGGCTCATTGTCGACCCTCGACAGGCGCTCCTCCATCACCACCTGCCGCTCCGTCTCGATCACCGCGTCGTCCAGGACGAGGTTGCGCATGCGGTCGGCCTCGAATGCCATCATCTCGCCGAGCGCGCTCGACGGCACCTGCTCGAAATAGGCAGTGAAGTCCTCTGTGGTGAAGGCGTTCTGGTTGCCGCCCACGGCAGCGACGGCGGCAGCGAGCTCTCCGCTTTCACGCGTCGAGGTCGCCTTGAACATCAGATGCTCGAAGAAATGCGCGATGCCCGATTGCCCCGGCTCTTCATCCGCGCCTCCGACCCGGTAGAAAAGCATGTGGGTCACGACCGGAACCGTCCTTTGCGGCGCGACCACCACCTCCAGCCCGTTGTCGAGCACGAAGCGTTCAAGCTCCATCCCGCCGGGAGCGCTTGCGGCCGAAAGCCTGGAAGGAGCCGCGGCGGCGAGAAGCAGCAGCGCCATGAAAAGGGAGAGGATTTTCATCCGAACGTCCTCAGATCGGAACAGGACAGGAAAGAAGGGCGAGCGACGTCAACCCGCGAAGGGGCGGGTCACTCATGGCCGGCAACAGTGGCTAAACTCTGGCCAGGCGGCAGAAGGAAAGCGTGCTCGACGAATAGGCCCGCACCTCCTCGACCGCGATCCCCTGCGGCGGGCGGAACGGCGTCGCCGCCGCCTCCTCGACGACGATCAGCGCATCATCCGTCAGCCACCCCCCCGCAAGCGCCGAGGCGATCGCCTTCTCGGCCAGCCCGGCTCCGTAAGGCGGATCGGCGAAAACCAGGTCGAAGGGCTGCATCGTGCCGACCGGACCGAGATGCGTGGCGTCTCGGCGGAAGATGCGGGTGCGGCCTTGCAGTCCGAGGCTCTCGATATTCTCGCGCACGAGCGCCCGCGCCGCGGCGACTTCCTCCACGAAAAGGCAGTAGGCCGCGCCGCGCGACAGCGCCTCGATGCCGAGCGCACCGCTGCCCGAGAAGAGATCGAGCACGCGCGCGCCCTCGAGCGAGCCCGGATAGCCGTGCTCCAGCACATTGAACAGGGATTCGCGCGCGCGGTCGCTCGTGGGACGGATCGCATCGTTCTTGGGCGAGGCGAGCCGCCTCCCGCGCAGACTGCCGCCGACGATGCGCATGCCCTGCCCCTACCGCTTCTTCGGTCCTTGCGCCTTGCCGCCCGGTCCGCCTCGCGGCGGGCGGTCGGGGGATCGCCCGCCCTTGCCCGGCGGCGTCGCGCCCGGCCTGCGTTTCTGCGCACCCGCGGCCGCCTTGCCCGCCCGGCCCGCCGGCTTTCCTTCGGACGCCTCTGCGGCTTCCTCCGCCCGCTTCCTGCCCACCGGACGGGCGCCCGGCGCCATCCACACATTGGCCGAGCGCGAGCGCCGCTCCACAGGCCTCGACGCTTTGTCGTCCCTGCCCACCCGCCCGGGCCGGGCGTCGCCCCTCGAACGGGCCGCCCGAGCGTCCTTCCCCGCCCCTGCCGGGCGGGAATTCCTCGCCGGACGAGCCTCGTCCCCGTCCTCGCGCATCCGCCTTGGCCGCTCGTCCTTGCCGGATCGCGCGGGACGTTCGTCCCTGCCCGGCCGTCCCGGGCGCTCGTCCCTTCCGGGCGTGGCCCGGCGGTCATCACTCCATCGCCGCTCCGGTCGCTGCTCCCACCGGGGACGCTCGGGGCGCTGCGTCTGCAGGCGGTCGCGCATCTCCTCGCGCTTTTCCTCGCGCTCCTTCTTGCGGTTGACGAATTTCTTCTCCGCCGCTTCCGGGCGCTCGCGCCCGGGCTTGCGCGCATCTTCGCTCTTCTCGGGTCTCGGCCGTTCCGCCCGCACCGGCTTGTTCACGAAAGGCCGGGCGATCGGCGCCTCAAAATTGGCGCCCGCCTCCTCGATCAGCCGCTCGCCGAGCTGGTCGCGCAGGGTGCGACCCTTGATCTCCTGGATCGCGCCTTCGGGCAATTCCCCCAGCTGGAAAGGGCCATAGGAGATGCGGATCAGGCGCGTCACGTCCAACCCCAGCGCGCCCAGCACATTCTTGACCTCGCGGTTCTTGCCCTCGCGCAGCCCGAGCGTCAGCCAGGCATTGGAGCCCTGCTGCCGGTCCATGGTGGCGCTGATCGCGCCGTAGAAGACGCCATCCACCGCGGTGCCCTTTTCCAGCTCCGCCAGCGCCAGCGGGTCCACCTTGCCGTGCACGCGCACGCGATAGCGGCGCAGCCAGCCCGTGGCGGGCAGTTCCAGCACGCGGGCAAGCCCGCCGTCATTGGTCAGAAGCAGCAGACCTTCCGTGTTGATGTCGAGCCGCCCCACCGTGATGAGGCGCGGCAGCCCCTCCGGCAGGATGTCGAAGATGGTCCTGCGCCCTTCCGGGTCGCGGCTCGTCGTCACCACGCCGGCCGGCTTGTGGAACAGGAAAAGGCGCGTGCGCTCCACTTCGGGAATGGGCGCGCCGTCGATCTCGATGCGGTCCGTCGGCCGCACATTGAAGGCGGGCGAGGTCAGCAGGCGGCCGTTCACCTTGACCCGGCCGGCCTCGACCATCGCCTCCGCGTCGCGCCGCGAGGCAACGCCCGCCCGCGCCAGGCGCTTGGCGATGCGCTCGCCCCCCTCGCCCGCGCGCGCTTCCTCGCGCTCCGGACCCTTGCCGGGGCCGGCGGCCCTTGCACGCGGCCCGTCCGCCCTCTTCGGGCGCGCGGGTCTGTCCTTCTTGTCCTTCATGGTGGCCTTTGCCTTTCAGCGGCGGTAGGTATCAATTCGGGTTCCTGCTTGCGAGCAAAAAGATTGGACCGGCAGACGCCAATTCCAACCTTCATGGAGATCGCGCTCGAGGAGGCGCGCCTTGCCGCCCGGCGCGGCGAGGTCCCCGTCGGCGCGGTGGTGGTGCGGGACGGCAGGCTGCTGGCGCGGGCGGGCAACCGCACGCGCGAGCTCGCCGACCCCACCGCCCATGCCGAAATCCTGGCGATCCGCGCCGCCTGCGCGGCGGAAGCCGCCGAGCGGCTGACCGGCGCTGACCTTTATGTGACGCTGGAACCCTGCGCCATGTGCGCCGGCGCCATCTCCTTCGCCCGCATCCGCCGGCTCTATTTCGCCGCGCCCGATCCCAAGGGGGGCGGCGTCATCCATGGCGGGCGCTTCTTCAGCCAGCCCACCTGCCATCACGCGCCGGAAGTCTACGAAGGGATCGGCGAAGCCGAGGCCGCCGCGCTTCTCAGGCAGTTCTTTGCCGCAAGGCGCGGCACACCGGACGAATAAAGTCGCCGCGTCAGTTCAGCCAGGGGATCAGCCGGCGCAGCCCGCCGGTCTCCGCCCCGCCGGCGGCGCGCTTGGCGGCGCGCTGCTTCTTTGCCTCGTCCTCGCCGAGCTGGTCCGCAGGCGCGGTGGGCGCCGGCTGGCGGTAGTCGAGCGGCGGCTCGCTCAGATAGCGCCGCGTCGTCGGGCTGCCCTGCTGGCTCGCCTGGCGCTGCTGCCGGAAAGCCGCTCCCTGCTGCCGTTGGGTCTGGCCGCCCGAGGCAAGGATTGCCGGACGGACGCGGTCGCCCTCGCTGAACTCGATGCCGGACCCGCTGCCGCCGCCCGTCGCCACGTCGCGGATCACGGGCGGCCGATAAGAGGGGTTGTCCTGGTTGGCCGTCGCCTCGGCGCGGATGCGCGCCAGCCGCTGCTCGGGCGATTCGGGCCAGGCCGGGTTGCCGGCGGCCACCACATTTTCCTGCGGCGGCGGAAGGACTTCCGTGGAGGGCGGCTTCACGATACCGGGACGGGGGCTGTAGTCGATCGCCTGGCTCCGCTTGGGCGTGACGGAGAGGACACCGGTCAGGTCCTCGACCAGCTGCTGGTCGGCGGGCTTGCCAGTCCCATAGGTCGGGCCGGCGCAGCCGGAAAGCAGCGCGGCCGCAGCCGCAGCAGCCAAAGCAACCAGCCTGGAATTCATGCCTCGCCCCTCGCTCGATCCGCGTGCGCCGCGATAAAAGCCGTCAACGCCTGTTCTCCTGGCACACCCTGCCCCTCGCTCGCGCCCCGCTCTTCGCCCGCAAATCGGACGAGATGATGGCGCGCGACCGGCCGCTTTTAGCGGACACCCCCGTCCGAGGCAACGGCCCGGCCTAAATGCGCCCGAGCGCCCGCAATTCGTGCAGGGCGGCCGCATCGCGCGCCGACACGTCCGGGAATTCGGGATCCGACCCGACATCGTCCGTATAGCGCCAGGAGCGCGCGCATTTCTGCCCGGCCGCGCGCCGGAAGACGACCGCCACCCCCTTCACCTCGTCCAGGGTGAACGCGCTCTCCGGCGGCGCGTCTCCGCGCATCTCGATGCCACTGGTGATGCACACCTCGGCCATGTCCACATCCGCCACCGCCTCGGCAAGCTCCGAGTCGGTCACATGGACGATGGGCGCGGCCTCCAGCGAGGAGCCGATGGTCTTCTCCTTGCGCTCGATCTCCAGCGCGCCGGTCACCACCCGCCGCACCTGGCGGACCTTGCGCCATTTCTCCGCCAGAGCCTCGTCGTGCCAGGCGCTGGGCACGTCGGGGAACTGCGCCAGATGCACGGATTTGGCCTCCGGATAGCGCTCCAGCCACGCCTCCTCCATGGTGAAGGGCAGCATCGGGGCCATCCAGGTCACCAGGCAGTCGAAGAGCTGGCGCACCACATGGAGCGCCGCCTTGCGGCGGATGCTCGACGGCGCGTCGCAGTAGAGCGCGTCCTTGCGCACGTCGAAATAGAAGGCGGAAAGCTCCACCACCATGAAGTCGAGAGCCGCGCGCATCACGCGCTTGAAGTCGAAATTGTCGTAGCCCCGGCGCACCACCTGGTCGAGCTCGAACAGCCGGTGCAGCATCAGCCGCTCCAGCTCCGGCATTTCCGTCAGCGGCACCGTCTCGCCCTCGTCATGGGCGAGCGTGCCCAGCATCCAGCGGACCGTGTTCCTGAGCTTGCGGTAGGCGTCGATATTCGTCTGCAGGACGTTGTTGCCGAGCCGCTGGTCCTCCCAGTAGTCGGTCGTCACCACCCAAAGGCGCAGGATGTCGGCGCCGGACTTCGCCATCACATCCTGCGGCACGACGGTGTTGCCCAGCGACTTCGACATCTTGCGGCCTTCCTCGCCCATGGTGAAGCCATGGGTGACGACCGTGTCGTAGGGCGCGCGGCCGCGCGTGCCGCAGCTCTCGAGCAGCGAGGAATGGAACCAGCCGCGATGCTGGTCCGAGCCTTCGAGATAGACATCCGCCGGCCATTTCAGGTCCGGCCGGTCCTCGAGCGTGAAGGCGTGCGTGGAGCCCGAATCGAACCAGACATCGAGGATGTCGCGCACCTGCGTCCACCGCTCCATGTCGTTGCGGCCGGCAAGGAACCGCTCCTTCGCGCCCTCGGCGAACCAGGCGTCGGCGCCCTCCTGCTCGAAGGCTTCCATGATGCGCCGGTTCACCGTCTCGTCCTTCAGCACCTCGCCATTCTCGTCGACGAAGACGGCGATCGGCACGCCCCAGGCACGCTGGCGCGAGAGCACCCAGTCGGGCCGCTCCTCGATCATGGCGCGCAGCCGCGTCTGGCCGGCGGCAGGCACGAAGCGCGTCTCGTCGATGGCCTTCAGCGCACGCGTGCGCAAGGTCGTTCCGTCGCCGAGGTCCTTGTCCATATAGACGAACCATTGCGGAGTGTTGCGGAAGATGACCGGCTTCTTCGAGCGCCAGGAATGCGGATACTGATGCTTCAGCCGGCCGCGCGCGAAGAGCATGTTCCTTTCGATCAGCGCCTCGATGACGGCCTTGTTGGCGTCGCCCTTCTTGCCCGCATCGTCGATCACGCGCGCCGCACCACCCGGCCGGTCCGGGCCGAAGCCCGGCGCGTCCTTGGTGAAGAAGCCGGCATCGTCCACCGGAAAGGGGATCGCGGTGTCGATGCCGCGCGCGGCAAGCTCGCGGGCATGCTCCATCCACACGTCAAAGTCCTCGCGGCCATGGCTGGGGGCGGTGTGCACGAAGCCGGTGCCTGCGTCGTCGGTGACATGCTCGCCGGGGATCAGCGGGACGGGAAATTCGTAGCCGCCGCCCAGCTGGCGGAGCGGATGCAGGCATAGCAGGGATGCCAGCTCTTCCTCCGCGACTTCACGCACCTTTCGGTATTGCAGCTTGGCCTTGGCAAACGACTCCTCGGCAAGCTTCTCCGCAAAAATCAGCTTCTCGCCCGGCCTGGGGCCGAAATCGTTCTCGGCCGCCGTCACCTCGTAGAGCGCATAGCCGACGCGCGGCGAGTACGCGATCGCCCTGTTGCCGGGGAGGGTCCATGGGGTTGTCGTCCAGATGACGACCGTGGAGCCTTGCAGGTCGCCCAAGACGCCGCCGTCTGCGTTCTGTGCGATCACTTTCTGGCGGAAGTCTTCGCCTATGGACGCGCCTCGCTCGCTACGCAGCACCACAGGAAACTTCACCCAGACCGTATCGCTCTCATAGTCCTGGTACTCGACCTCGGCTTCCGCCAGCGCGGTGCGTTCCACCACGCTCCACATCACGGGCTTGGAGCCGCGGTAGAGCTGGCCGGACATGGCGAATTTCAGGAGCTCGCCGGCGATGCGCGCCTCGGCGTGATAGGCCATGGTCGTATAGGGATTGTCGAAATCGCCCACGACGCCCAGCCGCTGGAACTCCTCCGACTGCACCTTGATCCAGTGCGTCGCGAAGTCCCGGCATTCCCTGCGGAATTCGTTGATCGGCACCTCATCCTTGTTCCGACCCTTGGCGCGGTACTGCTCCTCGATCTTCCACTCGATGGGCAGGCCGTGGCAGTCCCAGCCGGGCACATAGTTGGAGTCATAGCCGCGCATCTGGAAGGAGCGGGTGATGACGTCCTTCAGCACCTTGTTCAGCGCATGGCCGATATGGATGTTGCCATTGGCATAGGGCGGCCCGTCATGCAGCACGAAGAGTGGCCTGCCCTTCGCATCCTCGCGCAGGAGCCGGTAGAGGTCCATCTCGCGCCAGCGGGCGACGATCTCCGGCTCCTTCTGGGGCAGGCCGGCGCGCATCGGGAATTCCGTCTGCGGCAGATAAAGGGTCTTGGAGTAATCCAGCTTTTCGGACGTATCGCTCATTTAATCGCCGTGAGAAGGGCGAAGCCCGGTGGCCTCGCCGATGACCGTATCAACCTTCGACATGCTCAGGTGGCGGAGGGAGCGCTCATGCCGAGCGCAGGAAACCCGGACCTTCCCGCAGCCCTTCAGGCCACAGGGAAAGCCGGGCCGGTAATTCGTATGGCGATCGGCCGAAAGCTGCTGCTGGTCTTCATGGTCCGCGCTTTTAGCCGAGACCGGCGGAAGAATAAAGGGCCGGTCATGCGCGGCAGAGCCGGCTCCGACCTTCTTCGTGCACCTGAAGCACCCCTCACTTGCTTCGCACCAACCTAGCTGTCAATCGCCAGCGTCGGCGGTATACCCCTCTCTTGCAAATTCCAAGGACTTGGCGTTGCCAAGCCCAGGAATTTGCTTTCTCTCCCGCAAGGGGAGAGATAGACGCCCTGCACCAGCGCTTCTGCCACTCACCAGCCTCGACGATTAGCGGCAAGCCTATGCCGGCGATATCTCTCCCCTTGCGGGAGAGAAAGCGTTTTCCTGCACTTGCGAGCGGGCTTGTCCCCGAGCAAGTGCTTGGAAAACGCAAGTGAGGGGTCCCTGAAACGATCAATCGCCCTTCGCAAGTCCCGAACGGTGTGGATCAAAATGGCCTCGCAGCCTGGAAGCACAAAAATTCTTTGAAAGTAAAACAAGTGCTTACTCGATTTTCCGTTCTCCGGCGGCTGTTTTTTTATCCATCAACTTCCGCCCTCCCTTATCATTCTCCCCATCGCTCTTGCGGGAACCGGATGCGCACCGGGTGTTCGGGAGAGCGGCGGCAACCTCCCCCTCCAGGGATCGGTACCTGGAGGCATGCTGAGGGCCCGCGACAGGCCGGCGGTGCCGGAGTGCTGGGTGACAGACAGCGCTTCGGAAAAACGGGTGTCGGGTTCCAGACGACACTGCGGAAACCGCGGAGAAGCCGCTAGGGCTTTTCCTTCGGCCCGGCAAAGACCACCCCCTTCATTGGGTGCAGCCGGGAAGATGGAAGAGCCCGAGTGACCGGCCAATGTCGGGACAGCGGCCGGCGGGGCGCGTGGAACGCGCCACGTAAACTAACAGAGAGGCACGGATCACGCGCCCCGCTTCCCACCTTCTTCAATGGCCAGACGGCGAAAGCCGGGCGTGGCAGCGATGACGCGCGCCGCCGGATGCCGCTTCAAGGAAAAGCGATCGCGAGGTCGAGACCGGAAAGCGGCCGCACGCCGGCAAGAAGCGCCCTCGCCTCCGCCTCGTCGCGGCGGATTTGCGCCACCAGCGCGTCGAGCCCGTCGAATTTCTCCTCCCCGCGCAGGAAACCGAAGAAGGAGACGGCGCAGGTCTCGCCGTAGAGGTCGCCATGGAAATCGAACAGGAAGGTCTCGAGCAGGGGAACGCCCTTGTCCTCCACGGTCGGGCGGATCCCGAAGCTCGCCACCCCGTCATGCAGCGTTCCGTCGGCGCGGCGGAAGCGCACCGCATAGATGCCGTGGCGCAGGCCGGTTTCGTCGGGCAGCGCCATGTTCGCCGTCGGAAAGCCCAGCGTCCGGCCGAGCTTGCGGCCGCCGATCACCTCGGCCTCGACGGTATAGCGGTAGCCGAGCAGGCCCGCCGCTTCGGCCACCTCGCCGGCATCCAGCAGCGCGCGGATGCGGCTCGACGAGACCACCTCGCCGCCCTCGTCGGAAAAGGCGTCCACCACCGTCACGCCGAAGCCGTAGGCTTGCCCGCCAGCCTCCAGCGTTTCCGGCGTGCCGCCGCGCCCCTTGCCGTAGTGGAAGTCGTAGCCGGTCACCACATGGGCAGCGCCGAGACCCGCCGAAAGCACCTCGGCCACGAAGCGCACGGCCGGCAGCGAGGAGAATTCGCGCGTGAAGGGCTGCTCGACCACGGCGGCGAAGCCCATCGCCCCAAGCACCCGCGCCTTCATGGGCGCAGGCGTCAGGCGGAAGAGCGGCACGTCCGGCCGGAAGACGCGGCGCGGATGCGGCTCGAAGGTGAGCACGACGGGCGGAGCGTTTTCCACCTCGGCGATCTGCAGCGCCCGCGCCAGCACCGCCTGATGCCCGCGATGCACGCCGTCGAAATTGCCGATCGCGATCACGCCCCCGCGCAGTCCCGGCGGGATGTCCTGGAAGCCCGAGCAGCGCAGGATGTCGCCCACCGCGCTCTACCTGAGCCGTTCGATCACGGCCACTGGCCGATAGCCGTGCTTTTCCAGGAACGCGGCCAGGCGCTCCCGGTCCAGCCGCCGCTCGTTGTTGTACTCGGCGGCGTGGATGCCTTCCGTCACGAACAGAAGGTCGATGCCCATATTGGCGGCGCCCTTCACGTCGGTCAGGATGCCGTCGCCGATGGCGAGCGCATCGCTGGGACCCACCTCGCGGCCGAGCTTTTCCCCCGCCGCGGCCAGCGCGGCCTCGTAGATCGGCCGGTGCGGCTTGCCTGCAATCAGCGTGCGGCCGCCCAGATGCGCATAGTCGCGCGCCAGCGCGCCGGCGCAGAAGATGAGCCGGTCGCCGCGCTCCACCACGATGTCCGGATTGGCGCAGATGAAGGGCAGGTCGCGGGCGCGCAGGCGCTGCAGCATCTCCGCATAATCCTCCGGCGTCTCCGTCTCGTCATCGAAAAAGCCGGTGCAGACGACGCCCGCCGCCTCGAATTCTTCGACAAGCTCGACATCGAGGTCATCATAGATCGGCAGATCGCGCTCCGGCCCCAGGTGGAAAATCCGGCGCGGGCCGTTGCGGATGAGTTCGCGGGTGACGTCGCCGGAGGTGACCACCTCGTCCCAGGCCTCGTCGGGCACGCCGATGTCGCGCAGCTGCTCCTTCACCAGGTGGTTCGGGCGCGGCGAGTTGGTGACCAGCACCACCGCCTTGCCGGCGCGGCGGGCGCGCGTAAGCGCGGCGGCGGCGGCGGGATGCGCCGAGACGCCGTTGTGCAGCACGCCCCATATATCGGAGAGGATCACCGGGTATTTGGCGGCGACGGCGTCGAGACTCTCGATCATGGCCGGCGGCTGCGGCATCGGTTTCTCCGTGTTGCTTCGGGCTGGGCCGGGTGCTGCGACCGGCAGGACCGAGAGGGAATTAGCCGAAGACCCGCGGCATGTCATCCGCTTTCCGCGCGGCTGGCCGGCCGGTGCCGGCCTTGCCGCTACCGGGCTTATCGGCTAGGACAGCCGCGCCCGGCAGCGGGCGCATTTCTCCCCACGAACGGACGGACTTTTGTGATGGCTGACAAGGCGGACAGGGTGAAGGCAAGGCTCCCGCGCGGGCTTGTCGACCGCCATCCGGCCGACATCCGCGCCGTCGAGGAGATGATGGCGAAGATCCGCGCCGTCTATGAGCTCTACGGCTTTGAGCCGGTGGAGACGCCGCTCATCGAATATACGGATGCGCTCGGCAAGTTCCTGCCCGACCAGGACCGGCCGAACGAGGGCGTCTTCTCCTTCCAGGACGAGGACGAGCAGTGGCTCTCGCTGCGCTACGACCTGACGGCTCCCCTCGCCCGCTTCGTGGCGGAGAATTTCGAGCGCCTGCCGAAACCCTATCGCAGCTACCGCGCCGGCTGGGTTTTCCGCAACGAGAAGCCCGGCCCCGGCCGCTTCCGCCAGTTCATGCAGTTCGATGCCGACACGGTGGGCGCGCCCAATGTCTCCGCCGATGCCGAGATGTGCATGATGATGGCCGATGTGATGGAGGCGCTGGGGATTGCGCGCGGCGACTATGTGATCCGCGTCAACAACCGCAAGGTGCTCGACGGCGTGCTGGAGGCGATCGGCCTCGGCGGTGACGAGAATGCCGGACGTAGGCTCACGGTTCTGAGGGCAATCGATAAGTTGGACAAGTTTGGGCCGGAGGGCGTGCGGGAGCTGCTCGGGAAAGGCCGACTTGATGAGAGCGGTGATTTTACCAAAGGGGCCGGGCTCGATGAGAGCCAGCAGGAAGTCGTCCTCCACATGTGCCTCGACGCCGAAGGGGCCGCGGAGGCGGCGACGAACGAGACTTGGAGCCAAGGCACCGAGGAATTGCGGGAGATCGCGGCCTTGGTGTCTGCGGCCGGCTATGAAACCGACCGCATCCGCATCGATCCCTCCGTCGTCCGCGGCCTCGAATACTATACGGGGCCGGTGTTCGAAGCCGAGCTGACCTTTCCCGTCGTCAACGAGGACGGCGAGACGGTGCGTTTCGGCTCCGTCGGCGGCGGCGGGCGTTATGACGGACTCGTCTCGCGCTTCCGCGGCGAGCCGGTGCCGGCCACCGGCTTTTCCATCGGCGTCTCCCGCCTGATGACGGCGCTCAAAAACCTCGGCAAGCTGGAGACGTCCGAGGCGGTCGCGCCGGTGGTCGTCCTCGTCATGGACAAGGACACGGAAAGCCTCGGGCGCTACCAGCGAATGGTCTCCGAGCTTCGCAAAGCCGGGATCCGCGCGGAAATGTATCTGGGCGGCGCGGGCATGAAGGCGCAGATGAAATATGCCGACCGGCGCGGCAGCCCCTGCGTCATCATCCAGGGGGCCGACGAGCGCGAAAAGGGCGAGGTGCAGATCAAGGACCTCGTGGAAGGCAAGCGCCTGTCCGAAGAGATCGAGGACAATGCCACCTGGCGCGAATCCCGCCCCGCGCAATTCTCCGTGCCGGAGAGCGAGATCGTCGCCGCCGTCCGCCGCGTGCTCGACGCGCAGGCGAAAGAGCGGGACAGCTAGCATGGGTCGTGCTGCCCTTTTCGCGCGTGTGGCTGCCCTCCCATGACCACCCGCTATCCCTCCTTCGCCGGGGAGATCCTCGACCTGTTCGCCGAGCGCGACGCGGTGCTGACCGACATCGCCATCATCCAGCCGGCCGACCCCTTCCTCGACATGGCCGGCGAGGACCTGCGCCGGCGCATATTCCTCACCGAAAGCGAGACCGGCCAGACGCTGTGCCTGCGGCCGGAATTCACCATCCCCGTCTGCCTCGACCACATCGCCACGCGCGCCTCGACGCCGCGCCGCTACGCCTATCTCGGCGAGGTGTTCCGGCAGCGCCGGGAGGGCGGAGCCGAGTTCTTCCAGGCGGGCATAGAGGATCTCGGCGCAGAGGACCGCGCGGCGGCCGATGCGCGCTCGCTCGCCGATGCGCATGCGATCCTTTCGCGGGTGCTGCCGGATCGGACCCTGCGCGTCACGCTGGGCGATCAGGCGGTGTTCGAAGCCGTCCTTTCCGCGCTCGGCCTGCCGCGCGGTTGGCAAAAGCGGCTAACGCGCGCCTTCGGCTCGCCGGCCATGCTGGAGGCAACGATAGCCGAATTCACCAACCCGCAGGCCGCATCCAACCTGCCGAGGGAGGTGGCGAGCCTCGTCGCCCGCAGGGATGAGGCCGCGCTGACCCGGCATATCGAAGAGGCGATGCAAAGCGCCGGCCTTTCACCCTCTGCCGGGCGGCTGCCGTCCGAGATCGCGGGCCGGCTGCTCGAGAAGGCGGAACTGCGAAGCGTGCGGCTCGCCGATGACGCGCTGGATGCCCTGAAGAGTTTTCTTGCCATCCGTGCGCCGCTCGCAGAGGCGGGTGAACGGCTTGCCACGTTTGCCGATGCAGTGGACATCTATGTCGACGAGG
The DNA here is from genome assembly GCF_031180965.1 of Chelativorans sp. Lineage (GTDB taxonomy): Bacteria > Pseudomonadota > Alphaproteobacteria > Rhizobiales > Rhizobiaceae > Chelativorans. The sequence goes on along the minus strand of NZ_JAPSLH010000006.1, from coordinate 83,257 downwards.
CGCTCGCAGGTTTTGCTGCGCGCGCGATGCGCATCAAGAATTTCGGGCTGCCGCTCGAGCAAATCGAGTATGATGCCGGTTTCGGCCGGCCGCTCGACTATTATACAGGTTTCATCTTCGAGATCGGCACAGACGGGCTCAGCCAGCCGCTTGCCGGCGGCGGGCGCTACGACCGGCTCCTGACCCTGCTCGGCGCCGAAAGTCCCATTCCGGGCGTCGGCTTTTCCATCTGGCTCGACCGGGTGGCCGCGCTCAGGGGGGAGGAACCATGAGCATCACCCTCGCCCTCCCCTCGAAGGGGCGCCTCAAGGACGAAGCGCTCGAGCGGCTGCAGAGAGCCGGCTATCCCATTCGCATGCCCGAGAACGACCGCCGCTACCGGGCCGGGGTGGAAGGGCTCGACGGGCTCGAAATCTCCTTCCTTTCGGCCTCCGAAATCGCGCGCGAGCTCGACCGCGGCGGCATCGATCTCGGCATCACCGGCGAGGATCTGGTGCGCGAGACCATCCCCGACTGGGAGCGGAAGGTCGAGATCGCCGCCCGGCTCGGCTTCGGCCATGCGGATGTGGTCGTCGCCGTGCCGGATGTGTGGTTCGACGTCTCCACCATGGCCGACCTCGACGACGTTGCGGCGGATTTCCGCCACCGGCACGGGAGGCGGCTGCGCATCGCCACGAAATACTGGCGGCTGACGCAGCAGTTCTTCTCGCAGAAGCACGGGATCCAGGTCTACCGCATCGTGGAAAGCCTCGGCGCCACCGAGGGCGCGCCGGCAGCGGGATCGGCCGATGTCATCGTCGACATCACCTCGACCGGCTCGACCCTCAAGGCCAACCACCTGAAGGTGCTGGAGGATGGCATCATCTTGCACTCACAGGCCTGCCTGGTGGCCTCCCGAAGGGAGCGCTCCGCAGAGGATGCCCGGTTGATCGCCGAGTTTGCCGCGGCGGTGGACGGGCAGGCGAAGTAGAGGGTCTACCGCCGGCGCGCGGCGGCGCCACTCTGCCAAAGCAGCGCGCGGTCTGCTTTGCGGGCGACTAAAAGTTCAGGCACAGGTCGCAAGCGCCTGCTTGAGAGAGCAGGCTCATTCCTCCACGACCCGCAGCCGCAGAGAGCCGGATCCGGGTGCGGCCGCTACAGCGGCGGGGCGGCCGGTTTCTTCCTCGTCCTGAGACCCGATCGCGGCACCGTTGACTTCCGCCGCCCCCAGTTCCAAAGCCTCGATCCGCGCTCCGCGCTTCGTCACCTTGTCCGCCGAGGTGACGATCAGGTCGATGTCCTTGTTGGCCTGCAGGAAATGAGCCTGCAGCTTGCGCACGCGGTCGTCCAGCCGCGAGACATCCTGCATCAGCTTGGCCACCTCCGCCTGGATGAGATGCGCTTGCTCGCGCATGCGGGCATCCTTCAGCACCGCCTGAATGACCTGGATCGAAAGCATGAGCAGGGATGGTGAGACGATCACGATGCGCGCCCGGTGCGCGCGCTGCACGAGCGCCTCGAAATTCTCGTGGATCTCGGCAAAGATCGACTCGGAGGGCACGAACATGAAGGCCGTGTCCTGCGTCTCGCCTGGGATAAGATATTTCTCGGCGATGGCCTTGATATGCACCTCCACATCGCGGCGGAAGGCCGCCTCGGCATATTTGCGCCCCTCCGGCCCGCCCTCCCCTTCGGCGGCGGCACGGATCGCGTTCCACGCCTCCAGCGGGAACTTGGCGTCGATGACGAGCGGCGGTGTTCCGTTCGGCATCTTCACCAGGCAGTCGGGGCGGCTGCCATTGGACAGCGTGAACTGGAATTCGTAGGCCGTTGGGGGAAGGCCGTCGGCGATGATCGCTTCCATTCGGGCCTGGCCGAAGGCGCCGCGCGTCTGCTTGTTGGAGAGAATCTGCTGCAACTGCACCACCTGGCCGGCCAGCGACTGAATGTTGCTCTGCGCGGTGTCGATGACGGCGAGCCGCTCCTGCAGCTTGGCCAGGTTCTCGTGCGTGGACTTGGTCTGCTCGGTGATCGACTGGCCGAGCCGCGAGGTCATGCCGTCGAGCCGCTCCGAAATCGCCTTAGTCAGCTCCGCCTGCCGCGTGCCGAACACTTCGGCGATCGCTCCCATGCGGCCCTGGAGCTCGGTCTGCGCCTTGGCAAGCTCGGCAAGGCGCGCCTCCGCCTCGCGGGCGCGGGCGGCAGCTTCGGCTTCCGCCAGGGCGCGCGCACGGGCGCTGCGCCGGAGCGACAGTGCGAGAACGAGGATCAGGAGAACCAAGAGCGCGCCGCAGGCGACCGCCAGTTCGCCGAGCGAGATCACCGTGGCACCGAGGTGGACTACGGGCGTGGAAAGGAGTTGGCTGGATTCGTTCATGCACCGCACGCTACATGATTCTTGCGGTTAAGAGAAGATCAAAACGTGAACAAAGCGGCCTGCCCACAGGCGTTCGCATATTGACGGCCCTCTGCCGAGCCATTACCTCACGCGCATGACCATTCGCCCGCTTATCCTCCTGCCCGATCCCCTGCTGCGCCAGGTCTCCAAGCCCGTCGAGCGCGTGGACGATAATCTGCGCAAGTTCGCCGACGACATGGTGGAGACCATGTATGACGCGCCGGGGATAGGGCTTGCCGCCATCCAGGTAGGCGAGCCCCTTCGGATGCTTGTGCTCGATGTGGCCGAGAAGGACGAGCCGAAGAATCCGCAGGTCTTCATCAATCCGGAGATCCTCGCGCGGTCCGATGAGCGGAACCTGCACGAGGAAGGCTGCCTCTCCATTCCCGACTATTACGCGGAAGTTGAGCGTCCGGCCGAAGTGACTGTCAAATATATCGGTCTCGACGGAAAGGAGCATGTGGTGGAGGCAAACGGCATTCTCGCCACCTGCCTGCAGCACGAGATCGACCATCTCAACGGCGTACTGTTCATCGACTATCTGTCGAAGCTCAAGCGCGATATCGTGGTGCGCAAGTTCAAGAAGCTGGCCAAGGACCGCCCGCCGCCGGCAAGGATGGCGGGGTAGGATTGCGGCATCTTCCGCCGCGGCTTTCGCGCCCTTCAGGCGCAATGCTGGTCACGCGGAAGGCGGTTTCGACGACCTTGACCTGGTGCTCGTGAACCCCTTGAAGCGTGACCACACGATCGCGGAAGAGAGATAGCGGACCGATCAATGCCCTTGCGCCTCGTCTTCATGGGAACGTCGGAATTTTCCGTGCCGACACTCGAGGCGCTCGCCGAGGCAGGGCACGAGATCGCCGCCGTCTACACCCAGCCGCCGCGCCCGGCCGGGCGGCGCGGGCTGGAGCTGACCAAATCTCCCGTGCATCAGGCTGCGGAAAGGCTCGGACTTCCCGTGCGCACGCCGGTATCTCTCAAGAGTGCAGAGGAACAGGAGGCGTTCCGCTCGCTTGAAGCCGATGCGGCGGTGGTCGTCGCCTACGGCCTACTCCTGCCCAAACCTATCCTGAAAGGGACAAGGCTTGGCGCCTTCAACGGCCATGCCTCGCTGCTCCCCCGCTGGCGGGGCGCGGCGCCAATCCAGCGCGCCATCATGGGCGGCGACCGGGACACCGGGATGATGGTGATGAAAATGGACGAGGGGCTGGATACGGGCCCCGTTGCCATGACCGAAAAGGTCGAGATCGCTCACGATATGACCGCAGGCGAGTTGCACGATGTCCTGAAGGAGGCCGGCGCGAGGTTGATGGCAGAGGCGATGGCGAGGCTCGAAAAAGGGGAGCTGACGCTCACGCCTCAGCCGGCTGAAGGCATCAAATATGCGAAAAAGATCGGCAAGGAAGAGACGCGGGTCGACTGGACCCGCCCGGCCGCCGAGGTGCACAATCACATCCGCGGGCTTGCACCCTTTCCCGGCGCGTGGTGCGAAATGCCTGTCGCCGGCAAGCCGGAACGGGTGAAGCTGCTGCGCTCCACGCTGGCCGCGGGCAGCGGCGCGCCGGGCGAGCTGATCGACGATGCGCTGGGCGTCGCCTGTGGGCAAGACGCGGTGCGGCTTATCGAGGTGCAGCGGGCGGGCGGGAAGCCGGTGCGGGCGGAAGATTTCCTGCGCGGCGCCAAGCTTGAAAGGGGAATGCGGCTGTCATGAGCGCGGTGATCATACGGCCGGAGGAAGCGGACGACGAAGCGGCCATCCGCTCGCTTCTTGTCGCCGCCTTCAAGGGCGAGGCTGAAGCCGGGCTCGTCGACGCCCTGCGCCGAGCCGATGACGTGGTGCTTTCGCTGGTCGCCGAGCGCACCGGAGAAATACGCGGCCATATCCTGTTCTCGCGGCTCCTCGTTCGGACCGGGGAGGAGGCTTTTCCCGCCGTGGCGCTCGCGCCGCTGGCGGTGCATCCCGACCACCAAAAGGAAGGCATCGCCACGGCGCTGATGGACGATGCGCATCTGCGCCTGCAGAACCGGGGCGAGCTTCTTTCGCTCGTGCTCGGCGAGCCGGCCTTCTATGGTCGCTTCGGCTACAGCCGAGAACGCGCGCAAGGCTTCGACAGCATCTATCAGGGCGAGTTCCTGCAGGCGCTCGCCTGGGGTGAGGCGCCCAGCACCGGGCGGCTCGAATATCCCGCCGCCTTCGCGGACCTTGCCTGACGATGCTGCGCTACCGCATCGACATCGAATATGACGGCGGGCAATATGCCGGCTGGCAGCGCCAGGCCGGCCAACACAGCGTGCAGGAGGCGATCGAGACGGCAATCGCCGCCTTCTGCGGCGAGGAAGTGACCCTGCGCGGCGCCGGCCGGACCGATGCCGGCGTTCACGCGCTTGGCCAGGTCGCCCATTTCGAGCTTTCGCGGGAATGGAAGGCGGAAAAGGTGCGCGACGCGGTGAATGCGCATCTTGGTCTTGCCGGCGAGACGATCTCGATCCTGCGCGCGGCGATCGTGGCGGAGGATTTCGATGCGCGGTTCTCGGCCAAGGGGCGGCACTATCTCTACCGCATTGTCAACCGACGCCCGCCTCTGGCGCTGGAGCGCGGGAAAGCCTGGCACGTGACGAAAAAGCTCGACGCGGAAGCGATGCACGAAGCGGCGCAGAGGCTCGTCGGGAAGCACGACTTCACCACCTTCCGCTCCGTCCAATGCCAGGCGAAAAGCCCGGTAAAGACGCTCGACCGCCTGGATGTCGCAAGGGTCGGCGAGGCGATCGAGATCCGCGCCTCGGCCCGCTCCTTCCTGCACAATCAGGTGCGCTCGCTGGTGGGAACGCTGAAGAAGGTCGGCGAAGGTGGCTGGACGGCCGACGACGTGGAGGCCGCCCTTGAGGCGCGCGACCGCGCCGCCTGCGGGCCGGTGGCGCCTCCCGAAGGGCTCTACCTCCTCAGGGTCGACTACTGACCGCCGCGGCCTCGCGCCAGTCGTCGACGGTCGACCAGGTGGCGGTGTGCGCAGGCTGCGGCGGCCGCTCCAGATAGGTGGAAAGCACGACATAGCTGCGCGTCGCCACCACGCCGGGGGCCGCATAGATGCGGGCCAGCAGGCCTTCCAGCGCATGGGTGTCGCGGGCGCGCACCTTCAGCATGATGCAGGTGTCGCCCGCCACGGAATGGATCTCCTCCACCTCCGGATGCTCGGAGATGGCCAGCAGTTGCGGCGTCTTGCCCCAGCCGGTCGTGTCGACATGGACGAAGGCGAGCAGGCCCTTTCCGGCCGCCTCGGCGTCGATAATCGCCGCCACCTTGCGGATGATGCCGCTGCGCTTCAGCCGCTTCACCCGCTCATGCACGGCGGGCGCGGAGAGGCCGACCTTGTGGCCGAGCTCCGCATAGCTCTGGGTCGCATCTTCCACCAGCGCGCATAATATTTTTCGGTCCATCGCGTCCAAGGGCTGGCCGGCGGCGAGCTTGGGCTGAACGTCATCTGTATTTATGCGCATTCGGTAAAACCCTGTTGTCGCCGAATTATCAGCGGGCATTATGGCTCTATGTCCGAAGCTCATCAAGCACCGTCCTCCCTCGCCGGCGCCGCCGAGCAGCGCATCCCGCCCTCGGTCTTCATGCTGACGGCGGCCATTGCCGTGATCGGCTGCAATTCGCTCGGCCTCTCCCCCATCGCGCCGGAAGTGGCGCGCTCCTTCGGCACCTCCGTGCCCGCCGTCATGGGCGGAACGGCCGCGTTCGGGCTCGGCACGGCGGCGAGCGCGCTGCTGCTCGCCCGCCATATCGACCGCGTCGGCGCCTGGCGCATGCTGCGGCTCGCCTTCGGTCTGCTGACGCTGAGCCTGGCGGCCAGCGCGGTCGCGCCGGCGGCGGCCGTGCTCATCGCGGCGCAGTTCTGCGCCGGCATAGCCGCCGGCGTGGCGGTGCCCGCCATTTATGCGAACGCGGCGGCGATCGCCCCGCCCGGCCGGGAGACCAAGACCGTCGGCCTGATGCTCACCGGCTGGACGCTGAGCATGGTGGCGGGGGTTTCCCTTTCGGCCGCCCTTGCGGACTGGCTGCACTGGCGCGCCGTCTATTGCGCGATCGCGCTTCTCTCGGCGGGAGCGCTGCTGGCCCTCCTGTCGAACGGCCGCCGCGATCTGCCTTCATCCGGCTCAGCGCCCTCGCCGCTCGCGGCGCTCTCCATCCCCGGCGTGCCGCCTCTGCTTCTGGCCTGCGGCGCCTTCATGACGGCCTTCTACGGCGTCTATGCCTATCTGGGAGATCATTTGCACCAGGAACTCGGCCTGCCGCTCAGCGCGAACGGGGTGATCACCGTTGCCTATGGCCTTGGCTTCGGTTCAGCCGCCTTCCTGGACGGCCTGGAGAAGCGGCTGCCGGTCCGGCTCACCCTGCCGCTCGCCTTTGCCGCCGTCTGTCTCGTCTACATCCTGATGACGTCGGGAAGCGGGAGCTACAGCTCGGTGCTCCTGTTGACCCTCCTCTGGGGATTTACAAACCACTTCGGGCTCAACCTCCTGATCGTGCGGCTCACGGCGCTGCGGCCTTCCCGCCGCGGCACCATCATGGGCATGAACAGCGCCGTCACCTATCTGGCCACATTCGCCGGGACGCTAGGCTTTGGTCCGCTCTATGCGGCCTTTGGCTTTGCCGCGCTCACGGCGCTTGCGGCGGCGCTGATGATCCTCGCCGTCGCCGCAGCGCTCGCCCCGGTGAGCTCAGCTGCCCTGGAATTCGAGCCCGAGCACTGACTGCAGCGCGATCAGGACGGAGATTGAGATGACGAGCATGGCGAAAAACACCGCCGTGCCGACCGCGGCGCCCTTCCCGATCGCAACAACGGTGAGGCGCCAGGAGAGGCCGAGCGTCACCAGGAAGAGGACGAGCGAGATGCCGTCCGTCAGGTCCGACGCCTGCGGGACGAAGAGGCGCAACAGCGCGGGCAGCAGCATCAGCCAGGCAAAGAGCGCCGAGGCCCAGTTGCTCGCCACCACATAGTGGACGAAGCGGTCCGCTATGCCTGCCGGCCGCGCGAAGGCGGCAAGCACCACCAGCGGCAGGATCCAGGCGCCTATATCGATCAGGAACAGGCGGACCAGCAGAGCAAAGCGCGAGCCGACGGCGGCCGCCTCCGGAACACTGTTTGCAAACCCGACCCAACCCACAATCAAGGGCGGCAGGGCGACGATTACCGCGAAGAACGAATTCCAGAAACCGTCGGCTGACAGGTCGAGCAGCTTCAGCCCCTCCGGCCGGCCCAGCATCATGCGCCAGACACCGGCGAAATACTGCTGGACTTCCGCGCCTGACAGCATCAGGCGAACCAGTCTTCCAGGAAACGCAGATAGATCCGCGTCAGGGTTTCAAGATCGGCAACCGCCACCCGCTCGTCCGCCATATGCATGGTTCGGCCGACGAGCCCGAACTCCACGACCGGACAATAGTCTTTGATGAAGCGGGCGTCCGATGTGCCACCGGTCGTCGACAGCGCGGGCTTTCGGCCGGTGACCGCCTCGATCGAGGCGGAGAGGGTCTCGATCAGCTTTTCATCCCGCGTCAGGAAGACGGGGCTGGACCGGCCGAGCCATTCGAGCTCGAAGGAGACCGGCTCGGCGCGGCCGGGCCGCAGCCTGTTTTCCGCCGCGGCGCGATCGAGGCGGTTGTGGATCTCGGCCTGCAGGGTCTCCACCGACCAGGTGTCGTTGAAGCGCACATTGAACGCGGAGGTCGCCCTGCCGGGGATGACGTTGACGGCGGGATTGCCTACGTCAACGGAGGTGAACTCCAGATTGGTGGCGGGGAATTCCGCCGTGCCGGCATCGAGGGGCGGCTGCAGAAGCGCTTCGAGGAGGGGCAGGAGACCCGGTATGGGGTTGTCCGCCAGGTGTGGATAGGCGACGTGGCCCTGCCGGCCGAAAACCGTGATGCGGCCGGAAAGCGAGCCGCGCCGGCCGACCTTGATCATGTCGCCGAGGGCTTCGGCATTGGTCGGCTCTCCGACGATTGCCGCATCCCAGCTCTCGCCGCGGGCGGCCGCCCATTCGAGCAGCTTCACCGTGCCGTTGATAGCCGGCCCCTCCTCGTCGCCCGTGATCAGGAGGGAGATGGAGCCCTTCGGCGCGCCGCGCATCTCCACATGGCGCGCAAGGGCGGCGACAAAGCAGGCGATGGCGCCCTTCATGTCCACCGCCCCGCGGCCGAACATCTCGCCGCCGGCAATCTCTGCGGCAAAGGGGGGATGCGTCCAGGCGCTCTCGTCGCCCGGCGGGACGACATCCGTGTGGCCGGCGAACATCAGATGCGGGCCGTTGCCCGCGATGCGGGCGTAGAGGTTCTCCACATCCGCCTCCCCGTCCTCTGTAAAGACGGGGCGATCCACCCGCGCGCCGAGCGCCTTCAGCATGGCTTCGAGCACACCCAAGGCTCCCCCCTCGGCAGGTGTCACGGAGGGGCACCGGATGAGCGCGGCGAGATTGGAGACTGGATCGACGGGCAGACTCATAGGGCTGCCAATAATTGAAAGCCCGTCGGCTGTCACGCCGCTCCGATGCGCGCGGCGAATTCTCACATGCGGCGGGCGCGCGACCATCGCCGCCCGCCGCAGCGCAACGGCTCAGGCAGCGGCGCTCCGCTCTGCCCCACCGGCAATGATCGTCTCGCCGTGACGAATCTCGGTGCCGAGAACCTTCAGGCATTCGCGCATGAAGGCCGCCAGACCCGGCCAGCCCTTTGCCGAGACGAGGTTGCCATCGACATGCGCGCCGGTCGGCGGGACGTCGACATAGATGCCGCCGGCGAGCGTCACTTCCGGCTCGCAATATTGCAGCGCCGCAACTTCCTTGCCGCGCACCACGCCGTCCACCGCGATCAGCACCTGCGCGCCGTGGCAGATGGTGAAGATCGGCTTCCCGGCCTCATGGAAGTGGCGCACGATCGCCTGCACGCGCTTGTCGATGCGGATATATTCCGGCCCGCGTCCGCCGGCCACGTAGACCGCGTCATAGTCCTCCGGCCGAACCTCCGAGAAGGTCTTGTTGAGCGCGTAGTCGTGGCCGAGCTTCTCGGTGTAGGTCTGGTGGCCTTCGAAATCATGCAGTGAGGTCTTGATCACTTCGCCGGCCTTCTTGTCGGGGCAGACCACGTGGACGGTGTGGCCGACGGCGTGCATGGCCTGTTCGAAGACAAAGATCTCATATTCCTCGCTGAATTCACCCACCAGCATCAGGATCTTCTTGCCGGGCATTTCCTCCTCCTTCTCTCCACAGCCGAGCTGAATTGCGAGACGATGGTAGATCGCGGTGCGAAGGAGGAAAAGCCGCTTTTTCGGATGCGACGCCCAAGAGCCTATGCGGGAGCGTTGGTGCGCTCGCCATATTTGTTGGCGGCCTCATCGCCGGGATAGAGGCAAAGAGCGATGAAGGCGAGGATCGAGACGACCGGGATGAAGAGCAGGATCGCCAGAACGCCCGGCTTGCCGAAGTCGTGCAGCCGCTTTGCCGCGAGAGCCAGATGCGACCAGATGGAGACCACCAGGATCGCAAGCAGCAGGCCCTCCCAGAAGGCCTGCGTGTCGCTTCCCTCCGGCGCCAGCAGGAAGCGGTAGAAGGCGAACATCTGGAACAGGCCAAGCAGCAGGCCGGCCAGGAAATAGGGAGCGCGGCTGACCCGTCCGGAAAAGCTGAAGAAAACCCAGGTGAGCTGCGCCCTGTTCACGTGCGAACCGATCAGTCCCTGAGGAGCTCGTTTATCGAGGTCTTGGAGCGCGTCTTCTCGTCCACCCGCTTGACGATGACGGCGCAGTAAAGGCTCGGCCCCCAGTTCTCGCCCGGGACGTTCTTGCCCGGCATCGTGCCGGCAACGACGACCGAATAGGGAGGCACCTCGCCATAGAACACCTGGCCCGTCTCGCGGTCGACGATCTTGGTCGATTTGCCGATGAAGACGCCCATGCCGAGCACCGAACCCTCGCGCACGATGCAGCCTTCGACGACCTCGGACCGCGCGCCGATGAAGCAATTGTCCTCGATGATGGTCGGGCCGGCCTGCATCGGCTCCAGAACACCGCCGATCCCGACGCCGCCGGAAAGATGCACGTTCTCGCCGATCTGGGCGCAGGAGCCGACCGTCGCCCATGTGTCGACCATGGTGTTGCGACCGACATAGGCGCCGAGATTGACGAAGGAGGGCATCAGCACCGCGCCCGGCGCGATATAGGCCGAGCGGCGCACGACGCAGTTGGGCACGGCACGGAAGCCCGCCTTCTCGAATTCGTTCGGGCTCCAGCCGTCGAATTTCGACGGCACCTTGTCCCACCAGACCGCCTCGCCCGGCCCGCCCTTGACGATCTGCATCGGATTGAGCCGAAAGGAGAGGAGCACCGCCTTCTTCAGCCACTGGTTCACGTGCCAGTCGCCATTCTCCCGCCGCTCGGCCACGCGCATCGCGCCGCTGTCGAGCAGGTCCAAGGAGGCCTCGACCGCCTCGCGCACCTCCCCGCGGGTCTCGGTGCTGACGGAATCGCGGTTTTCGAAGGCGTTTTCCACCACTCGTTCGAGCGCGGCGACGTCGGAACTCTTCATCAGCGAATTCTCTCCGCTACATGAGCTGTTAAGGGCTACCCCATAGGTTGGGACGTGCCGGAATGGCAACCGGCGCGGAACCTATGCGATGCGCCGAAGAGGGTCAATCGCAGCGAGCAGGCCGCCGCGCAGGAACACGGGAACGAAAATGAATCCGGATGACAAGACGGGCTGGACGCCGCTTCCCCATTCCGACGAGGATCTGAAGCGCGCCCGCAGCGTGCCGGATACGCCGCAGACGCGCGCGGAGACCTATCGGCTCGCCTGGGACGACGAAGAATTCATGACCCGGCGCGAACTGAGGCCGGTGCGCCTGCAGCTGGAGCTGCTCAAGCCGGAAATGGTGCTGGCCGAGCGCGGCATCCGCTCCACCGTCATCCTTTTCGGCGGCGCGCGCATCCCCGAGCCGGGCGGCGAGGCCTGGGCGGCGAAGAACGAGGTGCAGAAAAGGAACCTCGAAAAGAACAGCCTCTACTATGCCGAGGCGCGCAAATTCGCCCGCCTGTGCTCGGAGCAATCGGCCAAATACGACTACCGGGAGTATGTGGTGGCGACCGGCGGCGGGCCGGGGGTGATGGAGGCGGGCAATCGCGGCGCCGCGGACTGCGGGGCGCCGTCGATCGGCCTCAACATCGTCCTTCCGCACGAGCAGGCGCCCAATCCATACGTGACGCCCGAACTCTGCTTCAACTTCCACTATTTCGCCGTCCGCAAGATGCATTTCATGATGCGGGCCAAAGCGCTGGCGGTCTTCCCCGGCGGCTTCGGCACCATGGACGAACTCTTCGAATCGCTCACCCTCATCCAGACCGGGCGCATGGAGCGGATGCCGGTGATCCTTTTCGGCAGGGAGTTCTGGGAACGCGCCATCAATCTGGAGTTCCTCGCCGAGCAGGGTACGATCTCACCCGGCGACGAAGATCTCATCAGCTTTGCCCAGACCGCCGAGGAGGCTTGGCAATACATAGCCGACTTCTACCAGCTGTAAGCTCTCCATCCTTGCTGTGACGGGAGCGCGGGCATGTCGCAGCAACAAGCGCTGGCGCAGCCGGTCCCCCTTCGCTACAAAAACTGAATGAAAGGTGCAGGTTCGCATCAAAGCTGGTTCGCGGCGCTGCGGCGCGACAGGGGGCTCTTCGCCCTTGTCGGCGCTCTCGCCGTGCTGCTCGGCCTCCTGCAGCCTGTTGCGGCGGCTAAGGACGCCACGTTCGCCGACCTCCTTGTCATCTGCACCGACCATTCCTCGCCAGCGCCGGCGGACCACCCGCCGGCCGGCGGTCCGGATTGCCCGCTCTGCCCTACGGGGCACCTGTGCGGGCTTGCCGGCTTTCTCGGCACGGCGGCGAGCGCGGCGCCGGCGGTCATCCCACCGGAGAGAGACCTGCCGACCGCGATCCCGGCTGGAACAAGGCTCGCCGCCCCGGCCGGCGAGGCACCGCCCGCGATTCGAGGACCGCCCCTTCCCGCGTGAGCACCGGCCGGTTTTTTGGCGGCCATGACCATCACGCAGAACAGGAAGGCATATCATGCACAACTTCAGCCTGGCCGCTTGCGCGGCAACACTCCTCCTTTCGTCCGCCATCCCCGCACTTGCCCATGTCTCGCTGCAGCAGAGCGATGCCACCCCTGGCACCTACAAGGCGGTGCTCGGCGTGCCGCATGGCTGCGAGGGCGAGCCCACCATCTCCGTCCGCGTCCAGATCCCCGAAGGATTTGTCGGCGTCAAACCCATGCCGAAGCCCGGCTGGACGGTCGAGATCGAAAAGGGCGACTATGGCAGGACCTACCAGCTGCACGGGGACGAGGTGGCGTCCGGACCCGTCGCCGTGACCTGGACGGGCGGCAGTCTTGCCGACGAGCACTATGACGAATTCACGCTGCGCGGGACGCTGGCGGAGGTCGAAGAAGGCCAGCGGCTCTTCTTCAACACCGTGCAGACCTGCCCCTCGGGGAAAGAGGAGGCATGGGTGGAGCAGGCAGCGGACGGGCAGGATCCGCATGCGCTGGAACGCCCGGCTCCCTTCGTGACCATTGCTGCCGGCGAGGCGGACGGGCATCACCAGCACGGCGCGGCGGAAATATCCGCCGGCGAGCTGCGCATCGCCGAGCCCTGGGCGCGGGCGATGCTGCCCGGCCAGCCCACCGGGGGGGCCTATATGACGATCCGCAACGATGGCAGCGAGGCGGACCGGCTGGTTGCGGTGACTTCGCCCGCCGCCGGAAAGGTGGAGATCCACACGATGGAGATGAAGGGGGAGGTGATGGTGATGCGGCCGCTGGAAGGCGGGCTCGAGATCCCCGCCGGCGGGAGCGCCGAGCTCGAACCAGGGGGGCTGCACCTCATGTTCCTCGAGGTGAGCGCGCCCTTTGCCGAAGGCACCGAAGTTCCTGTCACACTGGAGTTCGAGAAGGCGGGTAAGGTCGATCTCAGCCTGCCCGTGCTGCCGGCGCGCACCGGACGCGGCGGCGGTCACCAGCACTGAGCGCCATCGGGCGAGGCGGAGGAAAAGCCGCCTCGCCCGGGAACGCGCGCGGCAGGAGGACGTTCTGCCCGGGAGAGAAGGAGTTTTGCGATGTCCCGAAGCGTTCCCGAAGACGACATGATGGATGCCCAGCAGTCGAAAGATCTCGGCCATCCGACAAAGCCGCAGCCGGACCAGGCGAAGGATGCCGGGAAGGAAGGCCCCGCGGAGCAGATCGAGGACGATGTGCGCGCCAATCGCGGGCTGGGCACGCAGACCCGGCCGCGGGAAAAGAGCGACACCGAAAAGGCAATGGAACGGGCGACCGACCGGTCGAAGCGATAGCTACGGCGTGGCGGGCGCCAGTATTGCCCGCAAGAAGCTCGTCAGGTCATCCGTCACATAATCGACGTGGTCTTCCCTGCCCGCGTCGCGCTCCCAAATCTCCGAAAATGTCGGCTCGAAATTCCTTGGCACGATGAGCACGGTCGTCATGCCCAGTTCCTTCGGCACCAGAAGATTGCGCGCCAGATCCTCGAACATCACCGCATTCGGGCCGGCGATCGCATGGAGCGCCACGAAGAGGTCGTAGCTCTCCTTCGAGGGCTTCGGCTGCAGCCCCGCGGCGACGATATCGAAAATGTCCTCGAAATGGTCGAGTATGCCGAGTTGGCGCGCCGCGCGCTCGGCATGGCCGCGATTGCCATTGGTGAAAATGAACTTGCGCCCCGGCAGCGCGCGAATGGCCTCGCCCAACGCAGCATCGGGCTCGATCCACGAATAGTCGATATCATGCACCTTCTCGAGAAAATCATCGGGATCGATCTGGTAGCGCTCCATCAGTCCGCGCAGCGTCGTTCCGTGATCGCGGTAGAGTTCTTTCTGCAACAGCCGCGCTTCCTCCCGCGGCAGATGCAGGAGTTCCGAGACATAGGCCGTCATCTTGACATCTATCTGCGAGAACAGATTGCCGTGGTGCGGGTAGAGCGTGTTGTCGAGGTCGAAGACCCAATCGGTGACATGGGCGAAACGCGAGGGATCGGGAAGGTTCGTCATAGCCCCTTATGGCAGGTCGCCGTCGCTTTTCAAACGAGATGATCCGGCGGCGCCAGCCGACCCACGCGCAAAGACCTCCCGTCATCGCGTATGAGACGCATATTGCGCCAGGCGGATTGCCGGTCTAAGCCTCGCGGTATCCCACTTGCCGCACTTTCCATGGAACTCTGGATCCCGATCACCATCGCCGCCGCGCTCCTGCAGAATCTGCGTTCGACGGCGCAAAAGCACCTGAAGAACGTGATGGGCACGACGGGCGCGACCTTCGTGCGCTTCGGCTTCGGCCTGCCCTTCGCCGCGCTCTTCGTGCTCGCGCTGCATGGGCTGGCCGGCTATCCGCTGCCGCAGATCAACCCGGCTTTCCTCGGCTGGGTGGTGCTGGGAGGCCTCGGGCAGATCGCCGCGACCTTCCTGCTGCTGCACCTCTTTTCCTTCCGAAACTTTGCGGTGGGCACTGCCTATTCCCGTACCGAGCCGGCGCAGGCGGCCGTCTTCGGCCTCATCTTCCTGCATGAACTCTCCGGGCCGGGCTCGCTGATCGCGATCGCGATCACCGTCCTCGGCGTCATGCTGATCTCGGTCGCCCATGTGCCGATGAGCTGGCGCAATCTCCTCGTCTCGCTCGTCAGCCGCAACGCCTTGATCGGCCTTGCATCGGGAACGCTGTTCGGCGTGGCGGCAGTGGCCTACCGTGCCGCTTCGCTCTCGCTCGGCGGCCCCAATTTCATGATGCAGGCGGCCACGACGCTGCTCTTCACCATCTTCTTCCAGACCGTCGTGATGCTCGCCTGGATCCTTTGGCGCGACCGCCCGGAGATCGGCCGCATCGGGAAAGCGTGGAAGCCGTCGCTCTTCGTCGGCCTGGTCGGCGCGTCCGCTTCCTTTGGTTGGTTCGCCGCCATGACGCTGCAACAGGCCGCGGTGGTGAAGGCGCTGGCCCAGATCGAAATGATCTTCACCTTCGCCTCGTCGGTCTACTTCTTCCGCGAGCAGATCAACCGCACGGAGGTGGCCGGATGCCTGCTGATCGTGGCAGGCATCCTTGTTCTCGTGCTTGTCTGAACCCACCGCTCAGGGGACGATCAGGGTTCCCGCGCCATGCTCGGTGAAGAGCTCCAGAAGCACCGCATGGGCCGTCTTGCCGTTCACGATCACGACGCCCTCGACGCCGCGCTCGATGGCCTCGATGCAGGTCTCCACCTTGGGGATCATGCCGCCCGAGATCGTACCGTCCCTGATCAGCGCGCGGGCCTGCGAGACCGTCAGCTCGTCGATCAGCTTCTTATCGCGATCCAGCACGCCGGGAACGTCGGTGAGGAAAAGGAGGCGGCTTGCCTGGACGGCGCCGGCGATGGCGCCGGCAAAAGTGTCAGCATTGATGTTGTAGGTGTGACCATCGCGCCCGGGTGCGACGGGCGCGATGACGGGGATCATCTCCGAGCGGGCAAGGAGGTCCAGGAGCGTGCGGTCCACCTCCACCGGCTCACCGACAAAGCCAAGGTCCAGCACGCGCTCGATATTGGAGTCCGGATCCGTAATCGTCTTCCTGGCCTTCTCGGCGAAAACCATATTGCCGTCCTTGCCGCAAAGGCCGATCGCCCACTCGCCCTCGGCATTGATGAGCGCGACGATCTCCTTGTTGATGGAGCCGGCCAGCACCATTTCCACCACCTCGACGGTGCGCCGGTCGGTCACGCGCAGGCCGCCCTCGAACTTGGATTCGATGCCCAGCCGCTTCAGCATGTCGCCGATCTGCGGGCCCCCGCCGTGGACGACGATCGGATTCACGCCGGACTGTTTCAGAAGCGCTACGTCGCGTGCAAAGGCGCGGCCGAGGGCGACATCACCCATGGCATGGCCGCCATATTTTATCACGACGGTCTTGTTCTCGTAGCGCTGCATGAAGGGAAGCGCCGCAGAGAGGAGCCGCGCCTGCGCTTCGGCGGTTTCGGTGATTTCCGTCATGGTCGTCGCGCCCTGCTCTATGGACGCCCGTCTCCATATAGCATTCAGTCGCGCACGCAACGGCGAAGTGATCTTCCGAACCTCACGCCCCAGTGATTTGCCGCCGCGGCCCTTCTGGCCTACCCTTTGGGGAGGTAACGGAGAGGCAGCTCATGAGACGCCGCAATTTTCTCCTTGGCAGCGCCGGTGCGATTGCCGCCCTCGCCGGCGGAGCCCTCATCCTGCGCGAAGAACAGAGCGGACGCGCCATGGCCGAAGAATTCGAGATCACCAAGACGGACGCCGAATGGCGCGCCACCTTGTCACCCGACCAATATTCCGTGCTGCGCGAGGAAGACACCGAGCCGGCCTTCACCAGCCCGCTCAACGAGGAAAAGCGCGCCGGTACCTTCCATTGCGCCGGATGCGACCTGCCGCTCTATTCCTCCAAGGCGAAATTCGATTCCGGCACAGGCTGGCCGAGCTTCTGGGAGTCCCTTCCCAATGCCATCGGCACCAAGGAGGACAATTCCTTCTTCATGGCGCGCACCGAATGCCATTGCCGGCGCTGCGGGGGGCATCTCGGCCATATCTTCAACGACGGTCCGCCGCCGACCGGAAAGCGCCACTGCATAAACGGGGTGGCCCTGGCGTTCAGGCCGGAGACGGCGGCTTAGGGCAGAGACCCCTTTCGCCGGCAGCTAGAGATTGTCCTTGACGGCGCGGATGATCGCCTCGCGCAGCTCTTCCATGCCGAGGCCTTTCTCCGACGAGGTGGCGAGCACCTCAGGGAAGGCAGCCGGGCGCTTGGCAAGCTTCGCCCGCGTCTCCTCGATGAGACGCGCGACCGCGGGCGGCTTGATCTTGTCGGCCTTGGTCAGCACGACCTGGTAGGAAACGGCGGCGCTGTCAAGGATGTCCATAACCTCCTCGTCGATCTTCTTGACGCCGTGGCGGGCGTCGATGAGGAGGTAGACGCGCTTCAGCGTCACGCGGCCGCGCAGATAGTCGAAGACGAGCTTCGTCCAGGCGTCCACCTGCGCCTTCGGCGCCTTGGCGAAGCCGTAGCCGGGCATGTCGACGAGCGCCATGGGCGGAAGATCGCCGGCCTCGCCGCTAAAACCCTCCGGCACGAAATAGTTGAGCTCCTGCGTCCGGCCCGGCGTGTTCGACGTGCGCGCCAGCCCCTTTTGGCCGACCAGGGTATTGATCAGCGAGGATTTCCCCACATTGGAGCGGCCGGCAAAGGCGACTTCCGGCGGCCCTTCCGGCGGCAGGAACTTCATCGCCGGCACGCCACGGATGAAGGTCCATGGGCGCACGAACAATTTCATGCTCGGCGCACGTTCCGGCTCGGCAGTAGCCGTATCTCCCGCCTTCACTCCGCTGCCTCCAGGCGCGCCAGGTCATTGCCGCGAATTGCATCCAGGTTGCGCGTGATCTTGTCGACCGGCCAGTTCCACCAGGCGATCTCCAGCAGGCGCCTGACCGTCGCCGCATCGAAGCGCATCTTCACGGTGCGCGCCGGATTGCCGGCGACCACGGCATAGGGCGGCACGTCGTGGGTGACGACGGAGCGCCCGCCGACGATGGCGCCATCGCCGATCTTCACGCCGGGCATGATGACCGCCTCGAAGCCGATCCACACATCGTTGCCTATGACGGTATCGCCACGAACCTCGTTGCGCCAGGCCTGATCGTCGAAGCCGACCTCCCAGCCATGGCCGAAGATGTTGAACGGATAGGTGGAAAAACCGGACAGGATATGATTGGCCCCGTTCATGATGAATCGCGCATTCTCGGCGATGGCGCAGAAGCGGCCGATAATCAGCTTGTCGCCGATGAATTCATAGTGATGCAGCACGCATTTCTTGAAGAACAGGTCCGGTCCTTCCGGATCGTCGTAGTAGGTGTATTCGCCGATCTCTACGTTCGGCGCGTCGACCAGAGGCTTAAGAAAGCCGACGCGCGGATGCATCATGAGCGGATGCTTCAGTTCGGGTCTGGGACCGTGCATGGCGGCTCCTCCGTCCGGGCGATGATATCCCGATTGTCACCGCAGTTGCGCCTGGAGACAAGCAGGGTGCGCGATAGCCACCCTCCCTCGGGGCATCGGCGGGTGGACGCGGCAGGCGCCGGTCCTCCCGCGAGGAGAGGCCCCTATTCCGCCGGTTTCGGCTTTCGCCGGAAGAGGCCGATCAGGTTGTCCCACAGCTCGATCTTGGCGCCCTGGCGTTTCATGATGACCCCCTGCTGGATGATCGACAGCAGATTGTTCCAGGCCCAGTAGATGACGAGGCCGGCCGGGAAGGTCGCCAGCATGAAGGTGAAGATCACCGGCATCCAGTTGAAGATCATCGCCTGGGTCGGGTCCGGCGGAGCGGGGTTCATGCGCATCTGCAGGAACATGGTGATGCCCATGATGATCGGCCACACGCCCAGCATCAGGAAGGGTCCGAGAACCGGAACCTGGGACGGGTCGAAAGGAAGCAGCCCGAACAGGTTGAAGATGGTCGTCGGATCGGGCGCCGAGAGGTCCTGTATCCAGCCGAAGAAGGGCGCGTGGCGCATCTCGATCGTCACATAGAGGACTTTGTAGAGAGCGAAGAAGACGGGAATCTGGATCAGGATCGGCCAGCACCCCGCCAGCGGATTGATCTTCTCCTTCTTGTAAAGCTCCATCATCGCCTGCTGCTGCTTCATCTTGTCGTCCGCGTATTTCTCGCGGATTTCGAGCAGCGCCGGCTGGACCATCTTCATATTCGCCATGGACTTGTAGGACTTGTTGGCGAGCGGGAAGAAGACGAGCTTGACCACCACGGTCGTGGCGAGGATGGCAAGGCCGAAATTGCCGAGCAGCCTGAACAGCCAGTCGATCAGGTAGAACATCGGCTTGGTGATGAAATAGAACCAGCCCCAGTCGATGAGCAGTTCGAACTGGCGGATGCCGTATTGCGCCTCGTAGCCGTCGACCACGTGGACCTCCTTGGCCCCGGCGAAGACAAGCGTCTCCACCGCCGCCTGCGCGCCCGGTGCCACGGTGATCGGACCGGTCAGATAGTCGGCCTGGAAGCGCTGCCGGCCGTCATCGAAATAGGCGAAGCGGGGCTCGAAATCCTTGCCCGCGCGCGGCACCATGGTGACGGCCCAATATTTATCGGTGATGCCGAGCCAGCCATCGGCCGACGTGCCGGGCTGGATTTGGCGGCTCTCCTCGGCTTCGGAGTAGTCGACCTCCCGCAGGCCCTCCTCGCCGAGCACGCCGATGAAGCCCTCGTGCAGGATATAGATGCCTGCTGTCTCGGGGTGTCCGAAGCGGGTCGTGCGGCCGTAGCTGCGCAGTTCCACGGGGGCTCCGGCGGCATTCTGGATCGTGTCGCTGACGGTGAAGAGATAGTTTTCGTCCACCGCAAAGGTGCGGCGGAAGGTCAGCCCCCGATCATTGGTGAAGCTCAGCGTCACCGGGTTTCCCGGCGAGAGCACAGAGCCCTGCTCGACGGTCCAGACGGTGTCGGGACCGGGAACGCTCCCGCTGGCCTCGCTGCCGACATAGCCGAGCTCGACGTAATAGCCGTCCGCGAGCGGCGAGGGGTTCAAGAGCTCGATGTTGGGGGAATCATCGTCGACCGTGACGCGATAGTCCTTGAGCAGCAGGTCGTCGAGGCGCGCGCCGGAGAGATTGATGGAGCCGGAAAGGCGCGGCGTATCGATCCTCACACGCTGGCCGGCGGCAAGGGCGGCGTCACGCGTCACCGGTCCGGCTGCTGCGCCCGCGCCACCGGGCACGGACGCGCTGCCGGTCCCGGTCGTGGGGATGTCCGACGCGCCGCTGCCGTTCTCCTGCTGGGCCGCGGTCTGGCCGCCCTGCTGGGCCGCCTGTCCCGACCGCTCCGCCTCAATGCGGGCCGCCTCGCGCTGCGCCTCCACGCGCGGATTGACATAGAAGACCTGCCACAGGGTCAGGATCAGCACCGAAAGCGCGATCGTGATGAGGAGGTTGCGATTGTTTTCCATGGATGTCCTTAGCCCGCGCGATCGGGTCTGTTGCCGCGGAAGCGACGCGAAAGCTCGCCCTTCAGCGCCTCGAAGGGCGCGTCCAAAATCTCGCGCCGTCCGACGACCACATAATCCGTGCCGGGCGCCATGTCATCGGCGGCATGAACGCGCACCGCCTCGCGCAGCCGGCGGCGGATGCGATTGCGTTCGACCGCATTGCCGGTCTTCTTGGTCACGGTGATGCCAAGGCGCGGCGGACCCTGATCCCCGCGCTCCAGAAGCTCGAGCAGAAACAGCCGCCCACGCCGCTTGATGCCGCGCTGGGCCGCCAGAAACTCGGCACGCTTGGTAAGCCGCCCCGGACGCTTCTGCGCTCGGCCAGTCAACGCCCCCGGCCCCGGCGAACGCCTAGGCGGACAGCCGCTTGCGGCCACGATTGCGGCGGGCGGCGATCACGGTGCGGCCGCCTTTGGTGGCCATGCGCGCGCGAAAGCCATGGCGGCGTTTGCGGACGAGTTTCGAGGGCTGATAAGTGCGCTTCATTTATTTAGATACCGCGGAGTGCGGCCCTTCTTCATTCTGTCTTCCGAACAGGAGCATTCATTCTTGACCGCAGCGGACGCACGACAACGCGCCGGGCGGCCAGCCCGAACGTGCCGGGCTTATAGGTAGCCGGACGGCGAAAGTCAATGAAGGAGAGCGTGATCAGGGCAGGAGGACGCCGTGGGGCGTTCTAATTGTGCCGGTCGTCTAGACAATTAGACAAATTCGCAACAGCCGCTATGGTCCTCAAAGAGGGTGGCGGTCCCCGAGCGCCTTATCACCTAATACGCATGTTCCAGGAAAACCGGCTCGATGGAGCCTCCCCAGCGGGTGTTGTAGGCGGTGACCATTTCCTCGGCGCTGGTGGTGCCGCGCGCCACCACTTCCTCCAGCGGGCTCAGGAAGCCGGTCTCGTCATAGCCTTCCCGGTTCCTGCGCGCGCGGTTCGCAAGCCCCATACGCGAAATCGCCAGCACCTCGCGAGCCGTCTCGCGCAGCCGATGATTGCGGAACATGACGGAGAGGCCTTCCACGGGCACCAAGTCGCGCAGCCTCTGCACCTCTTCGAAGCTCCAGCCCTTCGTCAGGTCTTCCACCGCGTCGAGGGCGGCATCGTCGTAAAGAAGCCCGACCCAGAAGGCGGGCAGTGCGCAGATGCGCCGCCACGGCCCTCCATCGGCGCCGCGCATCTCCAGATACCGCTTCAGGCGCACCTCCGGGAAAAGCGTGGAGAGATGGTTGGCCCAGTCGCCCATCGTGGGCATCCCCTCGGGCACAGAATCGCGCAGCGCCCCTTGCATGAACTGGCGGAAGGTGACGTGCGTGCAATCGTAATAACGGCCGTTGCGGATGACGAAATACATGGGCACGTCCAGTGCCCATTCCACATAATCCGCAAAGCCGAAACTGTCGGAGAATACGAAGGAGAGCAGGCCGGCGCGCTGGTTATCCGTGTCGCGCCAGACATCGGCGCGCCAGGACTGGAAGCCATTCACGGCGCCATTGGTGAAAGGCGAACTTGCGAAAAGGGCGGTGGCGAGCGGCTGGAGCCGCATGCCGACCTGCATCTTGCGGCGCATGTCGGCTTCAGACGAGAAGTCCAGATTCACCTGTATGGTGCAGGTGCGGTACATCATGTCGAGCCCGCGGCTGCCCACTTTGGGCATGTAATTCGACATGATCTCGTAGCGCGACTTGGGCATGCGCGGCGTTTCCGCCAGTGTCCATTTCGGGCTTCCGCCAAGCCCCAGGAACCTTATGCCGAGCGGTTCGGCGATCTCGCGCAGTTGCGCCAGATGGGCATTGCTCTCGCGGCAGGTCTGGTGGATCGTCTCCACCGGCGCGCCGGAAAGCTCGAACTGGCCGCCCGGCTCCAGCGATATCGCGCCCTGGCCGGTGGGCTCGACGAGGCCGATGATGCGGCCGCCGTCGATGATCGGGTTCCAACCCAGGATCTTCTGCATGCCCTCGAGCAGCGCGCGTATGCCGCGATCCCCGTCATAGGGGACCGGCCGGTGGCCATCGACATAGAAGGGGAACTTCTCGTGCTCGGTGCCGATGCGCCAGGCTTCCTTCGGCTTGCAGCCGGCGGCGATATGGGCGACGAGTTCGTCGGCCTTTTCGATCGGCCGGTTGTCGGTTGTATCGCGCGCCATTGTTGTCGTCGTCTCCGGCCTGACCCAAGCATCGCCTGATTGGCGAAGACCGAAATCCCAATCAAGCGAAAAGTTCTGAAGCCTGCGTCAGGCGCGCCAGTCGCCAGCGGACGCCTGGATAAGCGCGAGCGCGGCAACGGCCGCCGTGTCGGCGCGCAGGATGCGCGGGCCAAGCGGAACCGGAACGACGAAGGGCAGCGCGCGCAGCATTGCGCGCTCCGCTTCCGAGAAGCCGCCTTCCGGACCGACAAGCAGCGCCAGCTTCCGGCCGGCAAGGGCTGAGAGGGCCGGCAGCGGATTGTTGCCCGGCGCATCCTCGTCGCAGTAGACGAGCCGCCTGCCCTCTTCCCATATCTCCAGCATCCTCTCGAGCTTCAGCGGCTCCCGCACAATGGGGATGGAGATGATGCCGCATTGTTCGGCTGCCTCGATGATGTTGGCTTCGATGCGTTCCAGCCCGATCCTCGGCACCTGCGTGTGCTGGGTGATGACGGGCTGAAGGATGCCGGCCCCCATCTCCACTGCCTTCTGCACGAGGTAATCGAGCCGCCCCTGCTTCAGCGGCGCAAAGCAATAGAGAAGATCGGGCTGCGGCGTCTGCGGGCGGGTAAGCGTGCGCACCGCCAGGCGGGCGGACTTTTTCGCGACGCCGGCGATCTCGGCCAGCCATTCGCCATGCCGCCCGTTGAAGACGAGCAATTCGCTGCCTTCGCGCATACGCAGCACATGGGCGAGATAATGCGCCTGCTCGCGCGTGGTCTCGATCTCGGCCCCTGCCGAGAGGTCGTCCGGCAGATAGAGCCGCTGCATCCTGTAATTCGCCCGCATCGGCGCTTGATGCGTCGGCGCCCTCGCGCGGTCAAGGGGTGGCGGAAGGGTGCCAGACCGGCCGGTAGCCCTCTTTGAGCGCGGCAACGGTGGAAGGCGGTGTGATCAGCTTGAATTCCGAGGCGGCAGTGAGCTCGGCTTCGCCATACCCGCCGAAATCCCATGGCAGAAGCTTCCCGGCGCGAACAGCGAAGGGACGGCCGTCGCGCTCCACCATGGCTCCGTCCGGGAGTGACGCTGCCTCGCTGGGCGGAAGGCGAACGAGCGGGCCGCCGCTGGCGCGCCGCTCGCGATGCAGAATGACGTCCAGGTCGGGCGCGGACATCCGATGCCGCCCCTGCCCCGCCGCAAAGGAGCGGGCGAAGGCCTGCGCGCGTTCGCGCCGGCAGTAGAAGCAGGGCCTGTGGCCGGCCGCCAGTGCGGTCACCTCGTCGAGAAAGAAGAGCTCGGTCCAGCCCGCGCCGCCCGTGCGGCCGTTACGGCCCATGACGTCGCGCCGGCGGCCCTGAAAGGCGCATTCGCAGATGAGCCATGCGCGCGTCGTCCACCGCCGCTTGAGCAGAGTTCTGGTCCCGGGATCGTGAATGACGCCTCGGTTCCCCGTGAAGAGGCCGCGAGCGGCAACAGCGTGGATGGCGCCGAACGGATCGACGCGGTTCTGGAAAGGCATGGGAGGACCCTCCGGTCTCAGCAGGCCGAGGAGCGACATCTGCGGCCCATCGGCAATCCGTTTCCTGCGCCCGCCATGCTCGGCGCTGCAAAAGAGCAACACCCCTACGAAACTGTGAATCGAGCACGGGAGTCATCTTGCAACTTCGCCGGCAAAGCCTCATCTGGCGCGCCGAGATTCAATGAAACCTTTAACCAAATGTGGGCGCCTGGCCGGAACCAATTGGTAACGGCTCCTGTTTATGCTCGCAAAAAATCGGAAGAGAGATGAGTGTGATGCGCGCTGCAATCCTTTCGCTTATGCTGTTCACGGCAGTGACGATGAGCGGTGCAGGCATCTATGCCGCGACCGCCGGTGGCGTTTACCAGGCCACTGACGGCTACGGCATCACCGCTTTCGCGCGCTAGTCTCGCCGGACTAGCCGGCGACCTCCAGCAGGCGCTTGCGCCTCCCTTCGAACATCATTGCCGTTAGCCGGCCTGAGTGCCAGGCTCCGGTGTCGAGGTTTACCCGGTTGGGCATGATCTCGGGCGCGCGCTGAGGCGTATGGCCGTGCACCACCAGCTTCGGGTGCAGGGTCGGATCATGCCGGAAGCGCTCGCGGATCCAGATAAGATCTTCTGCCGACTGCACGTCCAGCGGAATGCCGGGCCTGATGCCGGCATGACAGAAGAACAGGTC
Organism: Chelativorans sp.; assembly: GCF_031180965.1. Lineage (GTDB taxonomy): Bacteria > Pseudomonadota > Alphaproteobacteria > Rhizobiales > Rhizobiaceae > Chelativorans. The sequence goes on along the minus strand of NZ_JAPSLH010000006.1, from coordinate 58,465 downwards.
GCCAAAGCTGGCTGACAGTTTCAGGCCGTGCAGAAAATCGAGGTGCTCCTGCGGGATCGCCTCCATCAGCGCCGCATGGCCGCGCTGGAGCGCTTCACGCGGGCTGAACTGGAGTTCCACCCCATAGGAGCGGGCGGTCGCATCGCCGCCATTGTTGGCAAACAATCCTTCCGCGCGGGGCTGCGCCAGGAAGGAGAGGAAGCCGAGGTCATGATTGCCGGCCAGGCAGATGATCCGCGGATCGGCCGCGCTTGACCGGGAGAGGAACTCCAGCACTTGCCTGCTCTCCGGGCCGCGATCGACATAGTCGCCAAGACAGATGATACGCCAGTCCTCCGGCCGGTCGTCGATGATCTCGGCCATGATGCGGCGGTGCATCTCGGCCAAAAGATCATAGCGGCCATGGATATCGCCTATGGCGTAAACGCGCATGCCCGCGGGCGTCGAGGCCTCATCGTAGCGGATACCCTCACCCGGCATCGACCACGATCAAATGCAGCGCGCGCGGACCATGGGCACCAAGCAGAAGCTTCTGCTCGATATCGCCCGAGCGGGAAGGGCCCGTAATCAGGTTGACCGTGCGCGGCATCGTCCCTTTGCCGAATCTGTGCCGGATCCTGGAAAACACCGTTTCCAGATCACCCGCAATCTCCTTGGCGTCAACCACCACGATATGGTGCTCGGGAAGGAAATTGACAGTGGTCGGATTGGCAGCGCCCGAATGAAGCACCACCGTTCCGGTCTCCGCGACCCCGGCAATGGCGTGGCTTACGCCGACCTCATCCTCGGCGCCTGCCGGCCCGGATTTCACCTCCAGCGCCGGGACCGCCTTCCAGGGCATCGCCTGCAGCCGCTCATCCGCCCCCATGCGCACGGAGGCGGGCAGGTTCTTGGAACGCAGATAGGCGGCGACGGCCTCGGGCACCTCGCCCGGGCCCTTCACCCGATCCACGCTGGCCGACACCTTTAGCGCCATGGCGCAAAAGAGGGCGATGCGGTCGCTCTCCGGCAACTGCCCGCGCGCGGGCACCACGCCGACAGGGGCATCGTCAAGCCGCCTTGCCACGGCGCTCGCACGGGACGCATCGCCGAAGGAAACCCCTAGTGCGCCGCGCACCTTGTTCAGGATCGCTTCCCGCCCGCTCATGCCTGCCCTCCCTGCTTCAGCGCGTCGCGGTCGCGCCATTGCTGCATGAAGGTGCGGCCTTCGGGCGCCGGCATGTCGCGGTGCTTCGTCCAGCCGCCGGCAAGCGGCAGGTGCCTAAACCTCCCCTTCCCGGCACTGAACAGGGAAAGCGCCGGAATGGCGATCGCGGTGGCGAGGCGATAGAGCCGGGGATGGCGCGCGAACAGCGCCCAGGCCCGCAGGCCGTAGCGTTGCGTGGCCGGGTTGAGGCCGCGCGAGAATTCCCGCTCGCGCCAGTGGCGCATCATCTTCGGCAGCGGAATGCGCATGGGGCAGACCGCCTCACATCGGCCGCAGAAGGTGGAGGCGTTGGGGAGGTGCCCAGCCTTGTCGACCCCGACCAGGGAGGGCGTCAGCACCGCGCCCATCGGTCCGGGATAGACCGATCCGTAGGCGTGGCCGCCGACCGCGTGATAGACCGGGCAGTGGTTCATGCAGGCGCCGCAGCGGATGCAGCGCAGCATGTCCTGGAACTCCGTTCCGAGCATCGCCGAGCGGCCATTGTCGACGAGGACGACGTGATATTCGTCCGGCCCATCCGGATCTCCCGGCCGGCGCGGGCCGGTGGAGACCGTCGTGTAGACGCTCATGTCCTGGCCGGTGGCGGAGCGCGCCAGAACACGCAGGATCTGGCCCATATCCTCCAATGTCGGCACGATCTTCTCGATCGAGGCCACGACCACGTGCACGCGCGGCAGGATCTGCGTAAGGTCGCCATTGCCCTCATTGGTAACGATGACGGAGCTTCCGGTCTCCGCCACCAGGAAATTGGCGCCGGTGATGCCGACATCGGCCATGAAATATTGCGCGCGCAGCACGCGCCGCGCTTCGTTCAGGAGCGACTCAGGCTCCGACAGATCGCGCGCGAAGGGCAGGTGGTCGTGCATCCGGCGGAAATCCGCCTCCACCTGCTCCTTGGTAAGATGAACGGCCGGCGCGATGATATGGCTCGGGCTCTCGCGGCGCAGCTGGATGATGTATTCGCCAAGGTCAGTCTCGACGGGGCGAATCCCCTCCTTCTCGAGGAAATGATTAAGCTCGATCTCCTCGGTGATCATGGATTTGCCCTTGGTCACCGTGCGCGCGCCCGCGGCGCGGCAGATTTCCAGGATGATCGCCCGCGCGTCGGCCCCCGTCTCGGCCCAGTGCACGTGGCCGCCCGCCTCCGTCACCTTCTTTTCATAGGCTTCCAGATAGAGGTCGAGATGAGCGAGCGCATGGTCCTTGATGGAGCGGGCGGAATCGCGCAGCGCGTCGAATTCAGGCAGTGCGTCGACCGCCCTCTGGCGCTTGTCGATAAAGCCCTCGCGGACATTGCCGAGGGCCTTCTGCAATTGCGCATCGGCGAGCGCGGCGCGCGCGTTTTCCTTAAATGCCGGCGAGGTGATCTGCATCAGCCTTGCCCCCTTCCGATCGCCGGGCGATCGTCCATCCCGGCCAGGACCTCAGCAACGTGCCGCACCTCGATGTCGCTGCCCTCGCGCTGAAGCTTTCCCGCCATGTTCATCAGGCAGCCGAGATCGCCGGCAATCAGCGTGTCCGCGCCCGCGGCCCTGATGTTTGCCGTCTTCTCCTCGACGATCCTGTTGGAGATGTCCGGGTACTTCACGCAGAAAGTTCCGCCAAATCCGCAGCAGACATCCGCATCCCTCATTTCCTTGATCTTCAGGCCAGATACGGTGGCGAGCAGCCGGCGCGGCTGCTCGCGGATGCCAAGCTCGCGCAGGCCCGAGCAGGAATCGTGATAGGTCACGCTGCCGCTGTGCGCCGCGGTGACGCGATCCACACCCATGACATCGACCAGGAAACTGACGAGCTCGTGCACCTTTGCCGAGAAGGCGGCGGCGCGCGCTTCCCAGTGGGCGTCGCCCTTGAAGAGGCCGGGGTAGTGCTTCCTCAGCATCCCTGCGCAGGAGCCCGAGGGCGCGACGATGTAGTCATATTCCTCGAAACTCTCGATCGTGTTCTTGGCTATGGCGATGGTATCCGCCCGGTCGCCGGAATTGTAGGCGGGCTGGCCGCAGCAGGTCTGCGCCATCGGCACCTCGACCTCGCAGCCGGCCTCCTCCAGCAGCTTCACGGATGCGAAGCCTACAGCCGGCCGAAACAGATCGACCAGGCAGGTCACAAACAAGCCTACGCGCGGCTTTTTCATCATGTCTTCGGTCAACGGATCATCCTGTCATGAACGGACTGGGGCCGGGGAACGGCCGGCGGAGGAACGGGATCTCGGCTTTTGTCCGCCGCCCGACGGCTCCGAGCGGTGGCGCAGGCGAAGGCTTGCGACGCGCTCCCATTCGCCGGTGCGCTCGGCTTCGGCATTCACCTTTTCCACATAGGCGATGTGAGCCACCGCGGCGGTCCGCGCCGCAGCCGGATCGCCATCGCGGATGGCGGCAAAAATGGCCTTGTGCTGGGCAAGCAGCGCGTCCCGCGTGCCCGGCAGGTCGTAGATATGCGCGCGGCTGTAGAACACGCCTTCGGCAAGGAGCCGATAGCAGGAGCGCAGCGTATGCAGGAAAACGAAATTGTGCGTGCATTCGCCGACCGCGTTGTGAAACTCCACGTCGGCAGCCACTTCGCCGTCGAAATCCGCCGCCGAATGCGCATGCTCCATCCGCGAAACGATCCCGGCAAGCAGCGCCTTGTCGGCCTCTGTGGCGCGACGGGCGGCCATCTCGGCCGCCACCGCCTCGATCTCGCGGCGGTATTCCAGATAGTCGGCCGTGGCCTTGGGATAGCGGGCGATCAGCGCCCGCATGGGCTCGGCAAAGACCTCGCCCACCACATTGGCGACTTGCGTGCCGCCGCCCTGGCGGGTGACCAGAAGCCCCCTTCCCTCCAGCACTTTCAGCGCATCGCGCAGGATGGGGCGGGACACTTCCATGCGCGCCGCCAGCTCCCGCTCGCCGGGCAGGCGATCGCCGTCGCGCAGCACGCCTTCGAGGATCAGCCCCTCGATCTGGCGCACAACGGCATCGGCCGTGCGGGCGTGCTCTATCTTGGTATAGATGGTGGTCACGGGAACGCTGTATCGGGTTGCCAAAGCACTTTAACGAGATTGACGCTCACTGGTCAAATGTTTTAACCAGTTGGCAAACGGGCGGAAAAACTTCGCGCTCGCCTGGCCACCGGGACAGTTTCCATGTCCGGACTGCATATGCCCAAAGCGGATGCTGCCACCCTCGCCCGGCGCGAGGAGATCGTGGCCGATATGCGCATCATCGTACCCGGCGAAGGCGTGGTGGATGCCGAGAACGAGATGCGCGCCTTCGAGAGCGACGGGCTCACCGCCTATCGGCAAATGCCGCTCGTCGTCGTCCTGCCGGAGACTGTGGCGCAGGTCTCGCGCATCCTGAAATACTGCCACGAGCGCAATATCCGCGTGGTGCCGCGCGGCTCCGGCACATCGCTCTCCGGCGGCGCATTGCCGCTTGAGGATGCGGTTCTGCTCGTCATGAGCCGCTTCAACCGGATCCTGGAGATCGATTTTGCCAACCGGGCCGTAGTCGCGCAGCCGGGGGTCACCAATCTCGGCATCACGCATGCGGTGGAGCATGAAGGCTTCTACTACGCGCCCGATCCCTCCTCGCAGATCGCCTGCTCCATCGGCGGCAATGTGGCGGAGAATTCGGGCGGCGTGCACTGCCTGAAATACGGGCTCACCGCGAACAACATACTTGGAATCCAGATGGTGCTGATGAATGGCGAGGTGATCCGCCTCGGTGGCAAGCATCTGGATTCGGAAGGTTACGACCTGCTCGGGCTGATGACCGGCTCGGAGGGCCTGCTCGGCGTGGTGACGGAAGTCACGGTGCGCATCCTGAAGAAGCCGGAGACGGCGCGCGCGCTCCTCATCGGTTTTCCCTCAAGCGAGCAGGCGGGCCAGTGCGTGGCCGACATCATCGGCGCCGGCATTATTCCCGGCGGCATGGAGATGATGGACCGGCCGGCGATCCACGCCGCCGAGGATTTCGTCCATGCTGGCTATCCGCTCGACGTGGAGGCGCTGCTGATCGTCGAGCTGGACGGTCCCTTGGCGGAAGTGGATCACCTGATCGGGCGCGTGGAGGCGATCGCCGGGGCCAACGGAGCCACGACAAGCCGCGTGTCCAGTTCCGACGAGGAGCGCCTTTCCTTCTGGGCCGGACGCAAGGCGGCCTTTCCCGCCGTCGGCCGCATCTCGCCCGATTATTATTGCATGGACGGCACGATCCCGCGGAAAGAGCTGCCGCGGGTGCTTGCCGGCATGCGCGAGCTTTCGGAGAAATACGGGCTGCGCGTTGCCAATGTCTTCCATGCGGGTGACGGCAACCTGCATCCGCTTATCCTCTATGACGCGAACAAGCCGGGCGAACTGGAGCGGGCGGAAGCTTTCGGAGCGGATATCCTGCGGCTCTGCGTCAAGGTGGGAGGCGTGCTGACGGGTGAGCATGGCGTGGGAGTGGAAAAGCGCGACCTGATGCCCGAGATGTTCTCGGAAGAGGATCTCAACCAGCAGATCCGCGTCAAATGCGCCTTCGACCCGAACCACCTGCTCAATCCCGGAAAGGTCTTCCCGCAGCTCCACCGATGCGCCGAGCTCGGCCGCATGCATATCCATCGCGGCAAGGTGCCCTTTCCGGACATACCGAGATTCTGAGCCCCCTCAGCCGAGGAGCGCCTTCAGGTCCATCTGAGGATCGACCACCTGCTCCGGCTTGGGAAGGCGCCCGGCTTCGAGCATCCGCTTGCCGAGCATGAAGGCCTTCGGCTCGTTCATGGCATCGACCGCCAGAAGCTCCTCGCCGCGGAAATACCAGTGGGAGACCGACTCGTTGTGCGTGCCCGGGCGGACGAAGACCCCGTCATAGCCGTGATTGAGGCCGGCGATCTGCAGCTTGCAGTGGAACTGGTCGGACCAGAACCATGGTTTTGCCCTGTAGGGCGTGTCGCCGCCCATGATGATTTCCGCCGCGCGCTCGGCATGATCGATGGCATGGCCCACGCTTTCAAGGCGCAGCCGCATGCCGCGATGGGGAAAGGACGCGCAGTCGCCAACCGCGAAGATACGCTCGTCGGAGGTTCGGCAGAACTCGTCCACCATCACGCCGTTTTCCACTGCGAGGCCAGCCGACGCGGCAAGCTCTGTGCGAGGGCTGACCCCAATGCCGACAATGGCAAGATCGGCCGGGATTTCCGCGCCATTGGAAAGGCCGACGGCGACAAGTCTGCCGCCGCTGCCGATCAGCGCCGAAACGCCCACGCCCTCCAAAAGCTGCACGCCCTTCTGGCTGTGGAGCCGGCGGAAATAATTCGAGGTCTCCGGCGCGGCAACGCGCTGCAGGATGCGCTCCGTCGCCTCGACCAGGGTGACGGTAAGCCCGTGCTTGTGGGCGCTCGCGGCCGCTTCCAGGCCGATATAGCCGCCGCCGATCACCACCGCATGGCGGCCGGGCTGAAGCGCCGGCGCCAGCGCCTCCGCATCGGCGATGGTTCGAAGATAATAGAGGCCGGCAAGCGAGCCGCCCATCGCCTCGGGAAGGCGGCGCGGCTCGGCGCCGGTGGCAAGCACCGCCACGTCATAAGCAAGCTCGCGCCCGTCTGTTAGGGCGATTTTGCGCGCCTTCGGGTCAAGCTCCCTGGCGGGCGAGCCGAGCACGAGCTCAATATTCTGTTTCTCGAAAAAATCGCCCGGCCGGAAGACAAGCCGGTCCCGCTCCAGATCCCCGAGTAGGAACGCTTTCGAGAGCGGCGGCCGCTGATAGGGCATGTGCGGCTCCTCGCCGACTATGGCGATCGGGCCCGCATGCCCCAGGGCGCGCAGCTTGGCGGCCAGGGAGAAGCCCGCCTGGCCGCCGCCCACAACGAGGATCCTTTCATTGCTCGTTTCGGCAGCTGATCTCATGAGTCCGACTTTGCTATCCTGACCTTCTCGAGGAGCGCATTTCAGGCATCTGCACCACCGATCCGTCAAGCTCTTCCGTCACGGAAACCGCCAGGGGGCGACAGACGCCAGATCAGATTGCGTCTTCCCTCGCCTCCTCGGCGAAGGAGCGCACTGTGCGGATCGCGCCTTCGAGGGCGGTACCCTCGGCGTCCGCGAGAGCCGCCTCGCGCAAGCGCCTGATCCAGTCGGCCGCGTCCAGGCGTCCGCGCAGCATCGGCAGGCAGGCGAGAACCCGGTCGAACTTGGAATGGCCGCGGGCATGGGTGTCGGAATAGCCCTTGATCAGGCGCCGGCATTTCAGCACCTCGACGCCGAGATCGTAGTTTTGCGCACGTTCCCGCAGGGCCAGGTCCAGCCAACTCTCAAGATGCTGCGTTTCGACCTGGTGCCGCAGCAGGGCGCGCCGGAACCGCCGCAGTCCTGCGATCACCCAAAGCATGCCGAATCCGAAGATGCCATCCGTGCGGATACGGCGCCCGCGGTCAACGAAACGGTCGAGGCGTCCCATCATGGCGGGTCTTCCTGCTATGCCCGCACCGAGCCGCGCCGGAAGCAAGCCGACAATCTCCTGCATGCGCGGGTGGAAATATTCCGTGGTGGCGAGCGTCTGATCTTCGGCAAGGCGGACCTCGCGGCGCACACGCTCGGCGCGCGAGGAGCGCGTCTTCAGGTCGGCGACGCGGATGATGTCGTCATAGACCATGGCATTGGCGAGATACTTCGCGGCTTCCCGCGAGAAGGCGAAACCCTTTTCATCCCTGTCGCCGGCGACGATCCTTTCGAGCCGGTCGAGATATTCCCTGCCATAGGCGCAGTCGAGGAAATCCACCACCTTGCGCAGGCCGGGCTCGGCCAGTTCGCGAACAGGCAGCGGCAGCGTGGCCACGCGCCGTGAAAGCGCGGTCCATTCCTCCTGAAGTCGCCGGGGTCCGCTCGCCCCATGAACGAGTTGGGCCGGGGCCGAAGGCATGGGTTCCGGTGCCGCGGGTGCTGCCGCGCGCTCATGGGCAGCGGCAAAGGCGGCAAGGCTCGCTTCCGCCCCGCGCCCGCCGGCCCTGATCGTCGCTTCATATTCTGCGCGAGGGAAAGGCAGTTCGCCTGAACCAGCCAGAGCGCCGAAAAGGCTCGCGGAAACCACGCTGCCCGCTCTCCGGGCAATCGCCTCCATGTCGAAGTGGATGAACCGGCGCGAGGCTTCGGCGGCCCGCTGCAGCACTTTCGTGGCATCAGCCCGCCCGTCGCCGGGCACGATCTTCTCCGATACGGCCAGCATGCGGTGGCTGGAGGCAATGAGCGCCGTGCGCTCCGGCGTAACGAAGCCGCGCAGGACGGCCCTGCCCGCCTCCGCAAGCTCGGCGGCGATCACGATATCCACGTCGCCGGGCGCGGGACTGAGCGCGAAGACTGGCCGCCGCTCCGGCGACGCAGGGTCCTTCGGCATCATCTCCAGATAATAGATCGTGGCGCCCGTGCGCTGCGCCACGCCTGCGACCGAGGTCGCCTGCACATGCCAGCCGCAGCGCTGGGCAAGGTCGGTGATCCAGTTGGTGAGCACGCCGCCGCCCTGCCCGCCCACGGCAAGGATGGCGAGCTTTATGATGCCCTGGGTGGAGTCCGGGCCTGCGGGCAGTCCAAGCCTCACGCGGCGCTCTCCGTAAAGACGAGCCTGCGGCTCTCGCGCCGCGCCTGCAGCCATCCGATGGCGCGCTGGCGCAGGGAGAACCAGAAGCGCTCCCACTTGCCTGGATTGTTCACCACATCGGCCTGGTAGAAGGAGGGGCAGAGCACGGCCGCATCCGCCACCTCGCCGCAATTGCCGCAGCCGACGCAGTTCTCGTCGATGGCCGCCACCGGATCATCGCGCAGCGGGTCGTCCAGATGCTTGACCGTCAGCGACGGACACCCGGAAAGACGCATGCAGGCGTGGTCGCCCGTGCAGACATCCTCGTCCACGCCGAATTTCGTCTTCACCACGCGTCTGCCGTCGGCGATAGCTTTGCGGCGGATTGGATTCTCCCGCCGCTGCCGGTTGAGCATGCATTCGGAGGAGGCGACGATGACTTTCGGCCCCCTCTCCTCCGTTGTCAGCGCTTCCTTCAGCGTATCCCGCAGCTTTCCGACGTCATAGGTCCGCTCGATATGGCGGATCCACTTCACGCCCATACCCTTCAGCGCTGCCGGTATGGGGTTGTTGGTCGTCCTCGTCGGATTGGCGGCGCGGGACGACAAGATGTCCTGCCCGCCTGTGGCCGCCGAATAGAAGTTGTCGACCACGACGATCACCCCGTCATTCTTGTTGAAGACGGCATTGCCGATCGAGGAGGTGAGGCCGTTGTGCCAGAAGCCGCCATCGCCGACGAAGGAGATCGAGCGCCGTTTTGCGTCCGGCGAATTGAAGGCGGAAGCCGAGGCGGGCCCGAGGCCGTAGCCCATGGTGGTGGCCCCCAGGTCGAAGGGGGGCATGATGGAAAAGAGGTGGCAGCCGATATCGGATGCGATGTGGTGTTTTCCGAGCTCCTGCTCGACGAGCCTGGTGGCGGCGAAGATCGGCCGCTCGGGGCAGCCGACGCAGAAGCCCGGCGGCCGCATCGGCACCGCCTTGGCGAGGTCCTCGTAAAGCGGCGGCGCGGGCACGTTCGGCGCGCGGATTGCCGGTGCCAGCATGTCGGACGCGTGCTTGCGCAGGAACGTGCCGATCCCGGAAAGCATCACGTCGCCGGTGTATTCGCCGGCCATGGGCAGGATGCCCTTGCCTTCGAGCCGCACGGTGGCGCCGGCCTTGTAGAGCATCGCGCCAAGCGCCTGCTCGATATAGTCCGGCTGCCCCTCCTCCACGACCAGCACGGCATCCTTCGTGGCGCAGAACTCCAGGAGTTCGTCCTCGATGAGCGGATAGGTGACGTTGAGCACGTAAAGCGGCACGTCAGTGTCGCCATAGACGTCGGCGAGCCCCAGCCTCTGCAAGGCGCGGATCACGCCGTTATACATGCCTCCCTGCATGATGATGCCGACGCTGCCGGCGCCCCCGAAGGTCTCGTTGAGCTTGTGACGCTTGATGTAGTCGATCGCCGCGGGAAGGCGTTTTCCGATCTTCTCCTTCTCGTGCAGGAAAGAGGCCGGCGGCAGTACGATGCGCTGCGTGTCGCGCCGGGGATTCTCCAGCGCGTCCGCCACCGTCATGGGCGGGCGGCGGTTGTCCTTGGCGGTGAAGGAGCCATGCACATGGCAGCAGCGGATGCGCACCTGCAGCATCACCGGCGTGTTCGAGGCCTCCGACAGCTCGAACCCGTGCTCGACGGCCGAGACGATCGAAGGCAGGTTCGGTCGCGGATCGAGCAGCCAGACCTGGCTCTTCATGGCGAAGGCATGGCTGCGCTCCTGCATGATGGAGGAGCCTTCGCCATAATCCTCGCCGACGATGATGAGCGCGCCGCCGGTGACCCCGCCGGAGGCGAGGTTGGCGAGCGCGTCGGAGGCGACGTTCGTGCCGACGGTGGATTTGAAGGTAACCGCCCCGCGGATCGGATAGTGCACCGAAGCGGCGAGCATGGCTGTTGCGGTCGCCTCCGAGGCGCTTGCCTCGAAATGCACGCCGAGTTCGCCGAGGATCTCCTGCGCGTCGGCAAGTACGTCCATCAAGTGGCTGATCGGCGCGCCCTGATAGCCGCCGACATAACCGACGCCGCATTGCAGGAGCGCCTTGGTGATGGCGAGAATGCCCTCGCCGGAAAATTCCTCCCCCGCGCCAAGCCTGAGCTTCTGCACCTCCTTGGCAAAGGATCGCTCAGCCATCGCATTTCTCCTCAGAAATCGTGCTTGCGGATGTTGACGAGAATTTTCTGCAGCGTCGCCACGAAGGCCGCGCGCTCCGCGGCATCGATGCCCACGAACATCCGCTCATAGCTCTGCCGCATGGTCGGCCACAGCTTTTCGAAGGCGATGCGGCCTTCCTCCGTGATCGTCACCCGCGTGGAGCGGCTATCCTCGGCATCGGGGACTCGGCGCACGAGCCCCTCGGCTTCGAGCGAATCGAGCGCGCGGCTGAGCGTCGAGACATCCACCACCGCATAGACCCCAAGCTGGCTGATGGCGAGATTGTCGATCACCGACAGGATCGCCAGCGTGCGCATCTTGGGCGTGGTGAGCCCCATCCTGGCAAGCTCTGCCCTCAGCGAGGCGTTGTAGCGCCCCATGATGCGGTTCATGAGATAGGGCGCGAACTGCTGCAGGCCGATTTCGCCGAGCCGCGGCCCGTCCTGACCGACACCGATGATCGCGTGATCGTTCATCAGAACTCCTCTTCCGCAGGGCGAGCCGACTGCCCGCCGGCCGGCTGCCAAGCCCGCACAGCGGCAGGACATGCGATCGGAGCGTGCCGACCGCCGGCGGTTACGAGATCCCCCGCCTGCATGCTACTCCTTCGGCACGAGCGCCAGTGCGCGCACGGGGCTGCCCGTCCCCCTCACGATCTTAAGCGGAGCGGCGATCAGTATGGCGCCCTTGGGCGGCAGCCTGTCGAGGTTGCAGAGGCTTGCAAGGCCATACCTATTCGCTTTGTGCACGAGATTGTGCGCCGGGAACGGCGGCTCCATGCCGCCTGCCTGGCCGGCATCGGTGCCGATGCACTGTGTGCCCCAGCCGATCGCGCCACGTTCCAGGATATATTCGATGCAGTCGACGCTGGGACCTGGGGAGTGCGGGCCGTTCTCGTCGGCGTTGAGGAACTCCTCCTCCGAGCCGTTGCGCCGGTCCCAGTCGGTGCGCATCAGCACCCATTCGCCCTTGCCGATCGGGCCGTGCTTGGCCTCCCAGGCCCGCACGCCGTCAGCCGTGAGCAGAAAGTCGGGATTTCCCGCGCTCTCGGCCGAGCAGTCGATCACATTCGCCGGCGCGACGAAATTCGTCGCCGGGATCGTGTCGGTAAAGCCGTCGGAAAATTCCTTGCCGGTGATCCAGTGGTGCGGCGCGTCGAAATGCGTTCCGGAATGCTCACCCAGCTTCAGCCAGTTCCACGCCCAGAACGGACCCTTGTCGTCATATTCGGAGATGGTGTGGATCTCCACTTTCGGGGTGTCGACCGCCAGTTCCGGCGGCAGCTTTATGATCGGCGTGTCGGGCCCGAGTGGAGCAGTAAGGTCCACCACCTCAATCTCGCCGCTCAGGAGCTGTTCGGCAAATTGACCCAATGTAGCTGCAGCAGACATTTCTTCCCTCCATGTCACCGGCCCCTCGCCGGAGCACCTGCGCATTCCGCGGAAGAGACTAGACGGATTTATTTGCATCTGCAAATTTAGTCTCGGGCGGCCAACAGGAATAAATGTAGTCCGCCACGAGGTGAAGCCTGATCAGCATTGGCCCACAGGGTGGGAGGCCAACCGTTTCCCCGCTTGTGTGTCAGTCGGCAAAACATGCAGTTGCAAACGTCGGCTCGGCGAGCGGCGGAGGCTGCTTAGATGGTGGGGTAATTGGCGAAAAGTTTCATGCTTGAAGGATTTTCGTTGATCGCCGTCAATTCTCGTGATCATTTGAGCAGAACTGGTGTGAAAAGAAGCGGCCGTCGCGCTCTCCCGAGGGCGGCGTGCTGCCGGCACAAAGGGGAACTGCCCGCGGCTTACACAGGACGGCCGCCGGCCTGATCGAAGGAGGACTGGCATGAGAATTCGTATTTCCATTGCGGGCATCGCGGCGGCAATCGCCCTTTCCCTGGCTGCGCCTGCGGCTTCGCAGGAAAAGATCGTTGTCGGCGCCTACCCGGCCAATCCGCCCTGGGAATACAAGACGGAGAGCGGCGCCTTCGAAGGCTTCGAGGTCGATGTGGCGACCGAGGTCGCCAAGCGGCTCGGCAGGGAGGTCGAGTTCCAGGATATGGGTTTCCAGGCGCTTTTCGCCGCCACCAGCTCCGGCCGCATCGATTTTGCCATCTCTTCGATCTCGATCACCAACGATCGACTGCAGAACCAGTCGTTCACCCAGCCTTATTACGACAGCGACGGGACTGTGGTGGGGCGGGAGGATTCGACGGTCGATTCCCTCGATGACCTCAAGGGCAAGGTGATCGGCGTGGTGGCCGGCACCACCGGCGAGAAATGGGCAAACGAGAACAAGGACAAGCTCGGGCTTGCGGAGGTGCGCAGCTACAACGCCCAGCAAGACCTGCTGCTGGAGGTGCAGAACGGCCGCATCGAGGGCGGCGCCGGTGAGATTGCCGGCTTTCAATATGCCATGACGCAGACGCCGGGGCTGAAGATCCTTGTGCGCATCCCCACCGGCGAGCGCTTCGCCATGATGGCGCGAAAGGACCACCCGCTGATCGTCGAGGCCAATGACGCGATCTCCGCCATGAAACAGGACGGGACGCTCGCGGCCATCCACAAGAAGTGGTTCGGTGTCGATCCCGATCCCGGCACCAGCACCGTCGAGGTAATGCCGCTTCCGAAGGCCGAGTAGGCGCTTCCGAGAAGCGGACCCAAGCACCGGCCTCCCCGGCGGCCGGTGCCCCAGCCTTCGGACCTGCGATGGATTTGATCAGCACTTTCTTCAATTGGGAAGTTCTCGTCCGCTCCTTCCCGATGCTGATGCGGGGCGTCGGCAACACGCTGCTGCTCGGCTGCGCCAGCATTTTCTTCGGCGGCATTGCCGGCCTCTTCGTCTGCCTGATGCGGCTCTACGGAGCCAAGCCGGTGCGGCTCTTTGCAATCGGCTATATCGACGTTCTGCGGGCGATGCCGATCCTCGTTCTGCTGATCCTCATCTATTATGCCCTGCCCTTTGTCGGCATCCGGTTTTCATCCTTCACCTCGGCGACGCTCGCCTTGTCGCTCGTGCTCTCCGCCTTCACGGCGGAGGTGTGCCGCGCCGGGATCGAGAGCATTCCGCGCGGACAGTTCGAGGCAGCTTCGGCCCTCGGCCTCAATTTCTGGACCACCATGCGCAAGGTGATCCTGCCGCAGGCGCTGCGCGTCGTGATCCCGCCGCTCACAAGCAATTGCGTCTCGATCTACAAGGATACGGCGCTGGCTTCCGTCGTGGCCATGCCGGACCTGTTGAAACAGGCGACGGACGCGCAGGCGCTGATGGCCAATCCGACGCCGCTTATAGGAGCGGCTCTCATCTACCTCGCCTTCCTGTGGCCGCTGGTGCGGCTGGTGAATTACCTGGAGGAGCGGAGCAAGAAGCAGATGGCCGCCAGGTGATGTTCGAGGACGAGCCGAGCACGACTGGACTGCCGTTGCTGGAGAGCGGCGGGAAAGCTTCTTCCAACCCCCTTCCCGATTCGCGGGGGAAACTGAACCCAACAGGCCAGAGGCGTCTACTTGCCGCACAAGGCCGCAGCGATGGAGATAACGATGCGTAGCGCAGTTGGTGCGTTCCTGATTGCCGGATTGGCACTTGCGGCAGCCCCCGCGGCCGCCCAGGAGATCAAGGTCGGCCTTTCCCTTCCGGAGAATGTGGTGGGCTTCGACTTCGTCAACGGCATGTACAAGACCTTCAAGGAAGAGGTTGAGGCGAATTCCGAGATGACAGTCGATCTCGTCTTTGGCGGCGCGCTCGGAGCGCCCAACGAACGCCTGAACCAGATGCGCCGCGGCGTCATCCAGATGACGGACGCCGCCGACGGCAACTACGCTACGATCCACGGCGACATCCAGATCCTCAACATGCCCTTTCTCTTCCCGGACGAGCCGACCGCGTGGGCCGTGTTCGACGGGCCGTTTGGCCAGAAGCTTGCGGAAGAGCTGCGGCAGAAGACCGGAATCCGGGTGCTCGGCTGGTGGGAATCGGGAGGATTCAAGCATTTCAGCGCGAACAAGCCGATTACCAAGCCCGAGGACATGGCAGGCCTGAAGATGCGCGTCCTGGGTCCGCTCGCCACCATTCCGGTCGAGGCCATGGGAGCCTCGGCCGCGCCCGTCTCCTTCGGCGAACTCTACACCGCTCTGCGGACAGGCGTCGTCGACGGGCAGGACAATTCGGTCTCCACCTTCAATCTTGTGAAGCTCTACGAGGTGCAGTCGCATCTGGCGCTCACCGGCCACACCTATGCCTTCGGCCCGCTCGGCATCAACGATGCCTTCTTCTCCGGGCTTCCCGAGGACAAGCAGAAGGTGATCCTCGACGCAGCTGCCAAGGCGATCGATTTCAACCGCATGAAATCGCGCGAGGTGGAAGGTGCGGCCATCCAGTTCGCGAAGGAGAAGGGTGTGGAGATCGTCGAGCTTGATGAGAATGGGCGCGAGGCATTCCGCACGGTCATGCAGCCGCCGGCAATCGAGTGGCTGCGGGGAAATGTCGACACGCCTGGCATGATCGAGGAGGCGATCTCCGCGGTCGACGCCGTTCAGTAATGATGCGCGTCGTGGGGCTGGTGGAGACGGCGCTGCGCGCCGTGGCGGCGCTCTGCCTGGCGGTGCTGACGACGCTGGTCGTGGCGCAGGTTTTTCTGCGCTACGGGTTGGGCAGCGTCCCCTTCTTCACCGAGGAGGTGGCGCGCTACGCCATGATCTGGATGGCGCTACTCGCAACCGCGGTCGGCGTGCGGGAGGCAAGCCATATCCGCGTCGACTTCGTTCCGACCGCCCTTGGCGTAGCGTCGCCCCCAACACAGCTCGTGCTGGAGGCGGTGCTTGACGTGATCTCTCTCACCGCCTTTCTGGTCCTGCTCTGGTACGGCATCGACATGACGATTTTCGCCGCCGGGCAGACGAGCGATGGGCTGCGCATTTCGCTCTCCTACCCCTATGCGGCGGTGCCGGTGGCCTTCTTCTTCGCGTCGGCGTTCGCGATCCTTCGACTCGTCGAGAAGCTCCGGCAGCCATGAGCGCTTCTCTTGCGGTGCTGATCGGCAGCTTCCTCGGGCTGATTTTCCTCGGCCTGCCGATTGCTTGGGCCATGATCGCTGCGGTCCTCGCCTGGATGGTGCAGACCGGCAACTGGAGCTTCCTCCCCATTGTCGCCGAGCGCCTCTATCAGGGCATGGACTCCTTCGTGCTGATGGCCGTGCCGCTCTTCATTCTTGCGGGCGAGCTCGTGAATGAGGGGCGGATCACGGACCGCCTGATCAATTTCGCCAACGCCATGTTCGGATGGATGCGCGGCGGACTGGCCCAGGTGAACATAGGGGCTTCGATCCTTTTTGCCGGGATCACCGGCGTTGCTCTTGGCGATATCGCTTCCCTGGGGCGCGTGTTCATCCCCGCGATGGTCAAGCAGGGTTACACCGCAGCATATGCAGCGGCCGTTACTGCCTCGTCCTCGATTATCGGGCCGATGGTGCCGCCGTCGCTCATCGCGGTGATTTATGGTTCGATGACCGACCTCTCGATTGGCGCCCTGATGATGGCGACGCTGGTTCCAGGACTCCTGATCGGCCTGGTGCAGATGATCCTCGTGGCCGTCCAGGCACGGCTCTATGGCTTCGAGCCCGTCAGGATGGACCGCTCGCCGCGAGCGCTCGTCAAAGTGACCGGCCATGCGCTGGTGCCGCTGATGATCCCCGTCATCATTCTTTCCGGCATGCTTGCCGGCATCATGACGCCGACGGAAGCGGGCGGAGTCGCCGCCGCATACGCGCTCGCCGTCTCGCTCCTCCTTTTCCGCTCCATTCGCCTCCGCGCCCTCGCAGATGTCTTCAGCCGCTCCGCTCTTTTCTCGGGGCAGCTCCTTATCATCGTGGGCTGCGGCGCCGCTTTTTCCTGGGTCATGGGCATGGAGAACGTCCCGAGCATGGTTGGGGCCACCATTTCCGGCTGGGAGCTCGGCTATTTTGGCACGATGCTCGTCTTCAACATCATCCTGCTCATCCTCGGCATGTTCATCGACCCGACCACGGCGATCATCCTCTTTGGCCCGCTGCTTTCGGCGGCCGCGGTTCATGCCGGGATAGATCCGCTGCATTTTGGTGCAGTGGCCATCCTCAACCTCAATATCGGGCTTTTGACGCCGCCGCTCGGCGTCTGCCTTTTCGCCGCGGAGCGGATCGCCCAGTGCGGCTTTGTCCCACTGCTGCGCGCCATCGCGCCCTTCATTCTCGTCAACATCATCGGGCTGATGCTGGTGGCGGCGGTGCCTGAGTTCAGCCTCGGCCTGCCGCGGCTACTCGGATTCTAGAAAGGAAGATCGGACATGAACAGCTCAGAAGATCAAGCTGCCGGCTCCGCCTATTTCCTCTACCACTCCATCGGCATGTATCCGGGCAAGGCCGAAGCGATGGCGGAGGCGTTCGCAGCCTTCTCGCAAAGTTGGGGTGCCTACGACGACGGTCAGTGGATGCGGGCACTTAGTGCCCGGCAGGAATTCATCGATCGCTGGAGCGAACTCATCGGCGCGGAGAAGGGAACGCTGACATCGGCTGAAAACGTGACCACGGCGCTCTATAGCCTCATCGGCGCCCTACCGAAGGAGCATCTGGAGGGGCGGCGGGTTCTGGTAGCGGCAGATTGTTTTCCGAGCCTGCACTTTCTCCTGGCCGGGCTCGCGCCGCGCCTGGGCTTCACGCTTCAAACAGTGCCGCTGCGGCCGGGAGAAAACTGGGTCCGCGACGAGGACATGATCGCTGCCTGGGACGAAGGGGTGGGCCTCACCCTCGTCACAATGGTCACCTCGACGGCCTCGCACCGCCCGGACTTGTCGGCGCTCGCCGCGCACGCCCGCCGCGTGGGCAGCCTTGTCGGTGTGGACATTACCCAGGGTGTCGGGCTGCTTCCCTTCCGTGTCGATGCGCCAGCAGTGGACTTCACCGTCTCGACGACGCTGAAATGGCTGTGCGGCACGCCTGGCGCCGGCATCCTTCACGTCGCTGAACCGCTCCTGAAAACCTGCCGTCCGGAACTGCGCGGCTGGTTCAGCCAGGAGAACATCTTCTCCTGGGATCTGGACGCCTTTGCCTATGCTTCAGACGCGCGGCGCTTCGACCATGGAACGCCATCCGTGCTCGCCTGTATCGGTTCGGTCCCGGCCCTGAAATGGCATGCGGAGCAGGACCACGCGGCCATGCTTCACCACAACAGGAACCTCGGTGCGATGATCATCGAGGAGGCTGGCCGTTTGGGGCTGGATCTCGCCAGCCCGCGAGAGGCGGAACGGCGCGGCGGGAGCATCATGCTGCGCCTGCCGGAGGGCGCGGAGCCGCGCGCGGTGGTGGATGGCCTGCGCGAGGCCGGTGTGTTCGCCGACGCGCGCGGCCGCGTCCTGCGGCTCTCGCCTGGCGTGATCACGACGGAGGAAGGCGTGAGCCGCCTCTTTGCTTCGCTGCGCATGCTTTTGGGACGCCGGTCGTGAACCCTTCGGCAAACTATTCGCACAGCGTCACGGCACTGCTCCATGTGCCGGCAAGAATCGCCTTCGCTTTCATGTCCGATCCAATCGCCCTTGGGCGCTGGTCGCTCGGCTGCATGGATACGCGTCCGACAGGGAGCGGCGACATCTTTTCCGGCCGATCTCTCTTTGACGGCAGCGAAGGATTTTTCAGGATTTCGGCGGATCCCGAGCGGCTGATCGTCGATTACCTGCTGGGTCCACCCGAGCGGATGGTGCCGCGCATCTCCGCCCGCATAGTCGCAGCCGAAACCTGCGATCTTGAGCCGTCGCAATGTTACGTGACACTCACAGCTTGGCGCGGAAGCAAAATGGACGACGCGCGCTGGCATCGCCTCTGCGCGACCCATGAGGCCGAGATCCTGCTCATCAAGGCGCAATGCGAAGCCGCGGCCATGACACTGGGATCCGATGCAGGCGCTTAGATGAAGAACGCTACGCCAGCGGAGATCAGGCGTGCAGCGCGCGCGGGAACCTTCGCTGCTCCGACAGCTGGCCTCGCCCCGGGCTATCAGCAGGCCAATATCGTGATCGTGCCCGCTGATGTGGCGGATAGTTTCCTCGCCTATGTGCAGGCAAATCCGCAGGCGTGCCCACTGCTGGCGGTCGGCAGAGCCGGCGACCCGTCGCTTCCAACGCTAGGCAAGGAGATCGATATCAGGACGGACCTGCCGCGCTATCGCGTCTTTCGCCACGGCGTGATCGCCGAAGACCCGACCCAGGTCACGCATCCGTGGCGCGAGGACCTGGTGACATTTGCGCTCGGCTGCTCGTTGGGCTTCGAGGCAGCCTTGTTGAGCGCCGGCGTGCATCTGCGCTGCTTTGCGCCTGATGCCTCCTGCTCCGCGTTCGAAAGCACCATCGAAACCACTGCTGCGGGGCCGTTCTCTGGCCCGTTGGTTGCAAGCATGCGCGCGGTTCCCGCTGAGCATGTGGAACTGGTGCGCGAGATCACCGCGGCCCATCCCGAAACGCACGGTGCCCCCGTCCATATAGGCGAGCCGGCCCTCATCGGCGTGGACCTTACGCAGCCCATCGACGGCATCGGCCTCACGGATGTACTGGAGGGAGAGGTGCCGGTGTTCTGGGCGTGTGGCGTCACGCCCCAATATGCGCTGCAGCGGGCAAAGCTGCCGCTGGCGATAACCCATGCGCCGGGGCACATGCTCGTGACTGACCTGCCGCTCGGCAGCTCGCCTTCCGCTCAGCCCGTCTGAGTCGCTTCCCCGCGGCAGAGCTCACGCAGCAGCATCTGCGTGCCGGTGATGTCGGCGATCATGTGCTCGCGCGCGGCCGCGCCATCGCGCCGGCGCAGCGCCTCGACGATGGCATGGTGGTGATTGGAGAAAGGCTCGTGCAGGCCCGTCGCCATCTGCGGGGCGATGTAGGACGAAAGCATGCGCATGTAAGGGCCGTAGCGCAGCCACAGGGAATCGATCAGCTGCACCAGCACCTCGGAGCGCGACGAGCGGTAGATGGCGAAGTGAAAATCGCGGTTCTTGAGCAGCATGTCATAGACATTGCCGCTGGCGCTGATCGCCTCGTGCTCGGCCATATGCGCCTTGACGGCGGCGATCTCCTCCGGGCGGACCGTGGCAGCGGCGATTTCAGTCGCGAGCCCTTCCAGCGCCACGCGGGCGCGGCAGATGTCGTCGAGGCGTTCGACTGAAACCTTCGGCACGCAAGCGGAGCCGTTCGAGGCCATCTCGAGGGCGTTCTCCGCGCCAAGCCGGCGGAGCGCCTCGCGCACAGGCATGTGGCTGGTCTGGAAGGACTTCGCTAGCGCCGCGATGGTGAGCACCTGGCCCGGATCGAAGCGCCCGGTGATCAGCGCGTTGCGCAGCTGGAAGTAGACGCCGTCGCCAATGGTGACGCGCGAGGAGACAGGCCCGAGTGAACCGTCAAGCATCGCCCTCGCCTCCTTCTCCGTTGCTGTTGCCCTTGATTAGAGGACACCGTCCATTTGCACCAGCAGCCCATTGCGCTCAGAGAGAATTAAAGAACCTGCTCAGCCTGTCCATGGCTTCTTCAAGCCGCTCGTAACTCTGGGAGCCGAAGCAGACGCGCAGGTGATTCTCTCCAAGCGGGCCGTAGAAGGTCCCGGCTTCAACCACCACGTCGGCCTCCTGGAGAATGCGGTCGGCCGCTTCCTGTGCCTTCAGGCCTGTGCCGCTGATATCCGGAAAGGCGTAGATCGTGCCCTCCGGGCGCGGGCAAACGACGCCCGGCATCTGGTTGAGCCGGCTCACCACGAGGTCGCGTTTGCGGCGGTCGTCGTCCACCATTTCGTCGAGCACCACAGCCGGCCCGGTGACGGCCGCCAGCGCTCCATACTGGATGAAGGTGTTGACGTGGGTGACCTCGGTCGTCGTGATCTTCATCAGCGCCGGGATCATGGATTTGTCGGCGGCGAGATAGCCCAGCCGCCAGCCATCCATGGCATAGGCCTTGGTGAAGGCGAACAGGCTCACCGTGCGCTCCTTCATGCCGGGGAGCGAGGCGATGCTTGTGTGCCGCGCATCGTCGAAGACGATCTGCTCGTAGACCTCGTCCGAAACGACGGCGAGGTCGTGCTCGATGGCGAGATCCGCCAGGACTTGAAGCTCTTCGCGTGAATAGACGCGGCCGGTCGGGTTGGAGGGATTGACCAGCACGATCATCCGCGTGCGCGAGGTGATCAGCGGCGCGATGAGGTCGCGGCGGATGCGGAAGCCCGCCGCCTTGTCGAGCGGCGCCATCACCGGCCGCGCACCGGCCATCTCCACTTTCCCCACGTGCTGGGGATAATAGGGCTCCAGCAAGATCGCTTCGTCGCCGTCGTCCAGAAGGCTCATAAACGCTGCGAAGGAAGCCTGTGTCAGCCCGTTCGTCACGATGATCTCGGATGCCGAGACATCGATGTGATTGTAATCTCGGACCTTGGCGGCCAGGGCCTCGCGGACCTGCGGCAGCCCCTGAAGGTCGCTGTAGTGCACCTGCCCCGCCTGCAGCGCCCGGATCGCAGCCTGCTTGATGTGCTCCGGCGTGTCGTGCACCGGCTGCCCCAATTCCAGGTGGATCAGATCGCGCCCATCCTTGGCCATGCCCGCCGCCCTGGCAAACATGCCGTAGCTCTTCCTGGAGGTCTGGGTGATGCGACGCGCAAATCTCGGCATGAAAATTCAGTCTCCCGCGCGGCGTTAGAAATGGCCCCGCACAATGTTGAGGGGCGGCGGCCAGAGCCGCCGCCGTTTTGAGTTCAGTTCTCGACGGCCGCCAGAGCCCCGCCAACCCGGGCGTTGTCCCACTTGTCCAGCGTTACCAGAGCACCATCCTTCACCCCCCAGATGAGGTAAGGGCCAGTGACATCGCCATTCTCGTCGAATTCCAATGGGCCGGTGGCGCCGACATAGCGGATCGGCTTGCCCTCGGCGATCAGCTGCTTGGCTTTCTTGAAGCCCTCGGCACCCGGATAGACCGGCTCGCCCTCGCCGCCCGTCACCTTGCGGATATTGTCGCGGATGGCGGTTCCGTCCGCCTTGCCGGCCTGCTCCATGGCGAGGAGCGCAACCGCGGCCGCGTCATACATCGTGTGGAGGCCGGGGCCGTTCGGCGCTGCTCCGAATGTCGCTTCCCAGGACTTGTTGAACGCGTCTACCGATTCGCCCTCCACCTGCGCATTGTCGATGCCGAAGGCTTCCGTCAGGTACTGCGCACCCACCGAATTCACGAACTCGTCGGCCCGCAGCGCATTGCTGAAGATGAATTTCTGCGGTCCGCCGAACGAGATCCATTCGCGCGTGACCGTCGCCCCGTCCGCCGGGAAGGCCACGAGGAACAGCGCCTCAGGCTCTCCCTGCAGCGCAGCATTCACTTCGGCCCGATAGGAAGCCTGCTCCTGATTGTAGGCGGTGACGCTCGTCACAGTTGCGCCGAGCTTCTCCACGTCCTTCTTGAAGCTGCCCGCAAGGCTGTTGCCGTAGTCGGAGTTGACGTGAATGATGGCTATCTTCTTGTAGCCGCGCTCGGCGGCAATGCTGGCGAGCACCGCTGCCTGCGGGCGATCCGTCGGCAGCGTCCGGAACCAGTAGCCCTGGGTCCCGCCTTCTGCGGAAAGTGCCGTGAAGGACGGCGCGCTGGAGCAGCAGGAAATCTGCGTCACCTTGGCCGGTACCGTCACCGAGCTGAGGATCGGCATGGACACACCCGACTGGATTGCGCCGAGGAGCACCGGCACCTTCTCGATTTCGACCAGCGTCTTGGCGGCATCGACACCCACATTGGGTGAGCCCTGATCGTCGCGCAGGATATAGCGGACGGTGCAATCGTTGACGCCGCCCGCCTCGTTGAAATGGTCGACGGCGAGCTTGCCGGCATCGCCGATCGCCGAGCCGATAGCCGCCATGGAACCGGTGATGGAAAGCACCGCTCCGACGGAGGTCGCGCAGGACTGGGCGCTCGCCGTACCGGCGGAGCCCAGGAGGAGGACGGCGCCGACGGCGCCCGTTGCAAGCAGATGTCTCATGACACTTCCCCTTTCAAGGTTGGAGCGTTTTCGGCCTTTGCGGCTGTTCTTCTTGTGGTTGTCCGCCAGTCATCCCACAGCCCCCGCAACAGGAAGGCTGATGGAGCAGCGCGGGCGAGCGGGCGGAAGGCTATCGGCGCTGCTTCGGTCACCGGCACCGGCAGCGCCTCGAGTGCTACACCGGTGGCGGCGTCGGCGAGCACTTCGCCGAGCATGGTCGTCATGGCGATGCCGCGGCCGTTGCAGCCGACAGCACCCAGGAATCCTGGGCCTAACTGGAAGATGTGCGGTAGGAAGTCTGTGGTGACCGCCGCCGTCCCGCGCCAGACATGCGCCAGGCACGGCACCTCCGTCAGGTTGAGCTCGCTGGCAAGGCGTCGGACGATCCTCAAGCCCATGCGGCGCTCGGCTCCGATGGGAAGGATAGCCATGCCGCCGGAAATTAGCCGGTTGTCCGCATCAAGCCGGAAGGTGAAGATATTCGAACGTGTGTCGGAGACAGGTTCGCGTAGCGGCGAAAACCGCTCCGTAACCTGCCTCGGTAGCGGCTCGGTCGCGATCTGGTAGACGTTGAGCGGGATCACCAGCCGGGCGAGCAGGGAAGCCGCACCCTCCTCTTCCGCATTGGTGCACAGAAGCACCTTTGCAGCGCGAACGTTCCCTTGTGTGGTCTCGAGAAGCCAACCGCCTCCGGCTGAATTCACCTTGGTCACCGCAGCGTCTTCCACTATTTGGGCGCCGGCTTCCGCCGCGGCGCTCGCGAGCGCCCGCACATAGGCAAGCGGATTGATGATGCCGCCCGAAGGATCGGCCAGCGCGCCGTGGTAGATCTCCATGCCGGTTCGGCGCGCCGTCTCGGCAGCGTCGATCCAGTGAACGGACCGCCCGAGCGTCCGCCACGCCTCCACCAGGCCCTGCAGCGTCTTGGCCACCGCGGGAGAATGCGCCGGCTGCAGCCAGCCCGTCTGCTCGGCCTGCCGGCCCAACCCTGCCTCGCGCGCGATCTCGAAGACGCGGTCGCCGCCGCGCCCGACCAGGTCGAGCAGACGTTTCCCGTTTTCCCGGCCCAGCTTTTCCATCACGGCGGCGGGATCGGCCTTGGAAAAATTCGGCACCACGAAGCCAGCGTTGCGGCCGCTCGCTCCCCAGCCGATTTCCCGCGCCTCCAGCAGCAGCACCTCCACGCCACGCCGGGCGAGATGCAGCGCGGCGCTCAGGCCCGTGAAGCCGCCGCCGACAATGGCGACCTCCACTTCGGCAGGCCCGTCGAGGCGGTGGAAGACCGGCTTCGGTCCTACCGTCGCACGCCAGAGCGTATCGGGTGCGCCCTGCTCCACGCTCACCTCGCGTGCCTTGAAACGGCCTCGGCCTCGCCGATCAGCCCGCGGGGGCGGAAGAGCAGCGTCAGCACGATGAGCAGCCCGATGATGATCACCTGGATCGCGCCGCCCTGCGACTGGTAGGCGACCGGCAGAAGCCGGCTGACGCCAAGTCCGCTCATGGTCCAGAGAGCCCAGACGCCCACAGCGCCAACAATGGCCCCGAGATTATTGCCGCTGCCGCCAACGATGAGCATCGCCCAGATCTGGAATGTGAGGATCGGCAGAAAGTCCAACGGGCTGACATAGCCGATGAAGCCCACATAGAGCCCGCCGGCGAGCCCCATCAGCGTACAGCCAAGCACGAAGACCTGCAGGCGGATCGCGGCCGGATTCTTGCCGAGCGAGCGCGCGGCGGTCTCGTCCTCGCGCACCGCCTTGAGCACGCGGCCCCACGGCGAGCGCACCGCTACTTCGAGCGCGACATAGACAAGGAGAGCGACCGAAGCGACGACAGCGAGATAGAAGAGATTGTAGGCTCCGGGAGAGCCGAAGGCAGTGAAGAGCGGTCGCGGCAGGCCCACCAAGCCGTTGACGCCGCCGGTCAGCGCCTCGAAATTGAGGGCCACAAGCTGGATGCTGATGGCGATGCCGAAGGTGGCTATCGCCAGGTATTCCTCGCGCAGTTTCAGCGTGGCGAGGCCGACGACGAGTGCCGCCAGCGCCGCAAGCGCCATTCCGCCGACAACTGCGACCGGGAACGGCAGGGCAAAGCCGCCGATGAGCTGGGCCCGGTCGGGGCCGACGAGCACGGCTGTCCCATAGGCGCCGATTGCAAAGAAACCCACCACTCCCGCATTGAATAGCCCGGTATAGCCCCACTGGAGATTGAGGCCCATCGTCACGATGGAATAGGTGAGCGCGACAATGAGGAAGAAGACGAGATAAGCCGCAAACCCGCTCATTTCACGCCTCCGACTGTTCCGGCAAAGATGCCGGTGGGTCGCAGATAAAGGACAGCGAGCAGGATCAGGAACGGCACCGCCATCTTGTATCCCGACGGTACGACCAGCACGGCGAGCGACTCGGCGAGGCCGATCACCAGCCCGCCGATCACGGCGCCAAAGACATTTCCGACCCCGCCGAGGATCACGGCTGCAAACAGCGGCAGGATCAGGTGGAAACCGATCTCCGGGCGGAGTTGGATGGTGAGCCCATAGAGTACGCCCGCCACCGCGGCGAGCGAAGCGCCGATGACCCAGGTCCAGCGGACCACGGCCCGGGTGTCGATACCGTTGACGCGGGCAAGCTCCGGATTTTCCGCCAGCGCGCGCATGGCAAGGCCGAGCCGCGTCTTCTGCAGGAAGAAGTGCAGCGCCACGACGATCACAACGGTCACTGCCAGCGTGAAAAGCTGGTCGGGCATGATGCGCAGACCCGGCGCCACCGGGATGGCGATCTGCAGCGCCGTTGAATAGTACTGCGCCGCGCCGCCGAAGATCAGCAGGATCACCATGCGCACCAGAAGCGATATGCCGAAGGAGCCGAACACCAAGGTCAGATGGTTCGTCTGCCGGCGCAGGGGGCGATAGACCAGCCAGTCAATCGCGAGCGCCAGCAGAGAGGTAAGCGCCGCAGCCACGACGATGGCCAGGATCAGCGGGATGCCGAAGGACAAGGGTGCGATCGGCCCCATGAATGTACCGGTCACCGCCAGTACGGCGAGCGCCATATAGGCGCCCCAGGTAACGAGCTCGGCATGGGCGAAATTGGCGAAGCGGAGAATGCCCATGGTCAAGGTGAGCCCGATAGCGCCAAGGGCGATGATCGAGCCGCTCAAGATGCCGTCTGCCAGAGCCTGCAACATCAGCGCTTGCGACCTCCGGCGCCCAGATAGATGGATGCGACCTGCGGATCCTGCGCCAGCGCGGCCGAAGGCCCATCGATGCGATTTCGCCCCTCGGCAAAAACATAGGTGCGGTGAGAGATGGCAAGCGCCGCCTTGGCGTTCTGCTCAACCATGAGGATCGCGACGCCGCCTTCCACCAGCGCTTTCAGGCGCTGGAAGACTTCGGATACCATCAGCGGCGATAGGCCGGCGCTCGGCTCGTCCAGCATCAAGAGCCGCGGCTCGGTCAGAAGCGCTCTGGCGACCGCGAGCATCTGCCTCTGCCCGCCCGAAAGCACCTTCGCCTTCTTCTGCCGGTACTCCTTCAGCACAGGAAAGTTTTCATAGCTGCGGTCCATTCGCCGCCGCGCCTCGCCCTTGGCAAGCGTGGAAGCGCCAACCAGGAGGTTTTCATCGATCGTCAGCGTGGTGAAGACGTTCGCCGTCTGCGGCACATAGGCGATAGCTGCCTGTGCGAGCCTGTGGGTGGGCAGCCGCGTGATCTCGGCGCCTGCAAGCCTAACCCTACCTGAGGAAACCTGCACGATGCCGGCGACCGCCTTTATCAGCGTCGACTTTCCGGCGCCGTTTGGCCCGATGATCGTCACCATCTCGGCTTCCGCTACCTTGAGCGTAATACCCTGCACGATGGGCAGATCCGGCCGGTAGCCCGCCACCACGTCTTCCACTTCGAGCAGCGGCGTACTCATGCGACTGCACCGCCGAGGTAAGCTTCAAGCACCTGCGGATCCGCAATGACTGTTTCAGGCGTTCCCTTCGCGATCACCTTCCCGGTCGCCATGACCACGATCTCGTCGCAGAGAGACATGACGAAATCCATGTTGTGCTCGATGATGAGAAAGGTCAGGCCGCGCCTATTGAGTTCGACGATCCGATCGACGATCGTGTCGAGCAGCGCCGGGTTCACGCCTGCCCCTGGCTCGTCAAGCAGCACGATTTTCGGGTCGGCCATGAGCGCGCGGGCAAGCTCCACCAGCTTCTGCTGGCCGCCGGAAATCGCGCCAGCGAGTTGACGTTCGACGGGAGAAAGCCCACAAAACTCGATGATGGCGCGCGCCTTTTCGCGGTTTTCCCTTTCCTCGCGCGCGACGAGCCCAGGCCGCAGCCAGGTGTTCCAGAACCGCTCCCCGTGCTGGCCCTGCGGAACCAGCATGACGTTTTCCAGAACCGTCATGCCCGGAAACGGCCGCGGAATTTGAAAGGTGCGGGCCAGGCCGCGCGAGAAGATCTTGTAGGGCGGCAGGGAGCCGATGCGCACGCCGTCGAGCCGCACTTCTCCACTGTCGATGGGCAGTTCGCCGGCAATAGCGTTGAAGAGCGTGGTCTTGCCGGCGCCGTTGGGGCCGATCAGCCCGGTTATCTTGCCCGGCTCTGCGACGAAGCTGACGCAGTCCACGGCCCGGTTGGCCCCGAAGCTCTTAGTGACTTCGAGAACCTCGAGCCTCCCGGCTGTGGCGCTCCGCTTCCATCCCCCTGTTGGGGAGCCTGCGTCCATTCCCGTCCCCTCGTTTCTTGACCCGGAACGGTAGTTGTGATCACGTGATCACGTCAAGATATTTTGAGGTTGAGATCTATGACGCAGGAGAAGCGGCGGACGGTGAGTTCCGGCTCGAGGTTCGAAGAGATGGCGGGCTATTCGCGCGCGGTGATTGACGGGGAGTGGATTTTTGTCTCCGGCACGGCAGGATACAATTTCGAGGACGGCACCATCTCCGACGACGCCGCCGAGCAGACGCGGCAATCGCTGAGGACAATCGCGCAGGCGCTGGAGAAAGCCGGAGCCACCCTCGCCGACATCGTGCGCGTGCGGGTCTTCATCGCCGACCGCGCGGATGTGATGAAGGTTTCGCGCGTGCTGGGCGAGACTTTTTCAGACCCGCGCCCGACCAACACAACCATCATCTGCGGCTTCGCCGAGGAAGCCATGAAGGTGGAACTGGAGGTAACCGCGCTGAAGCGCCGGTGAGACTACGCGGGCGCGCTGCCTCCGATGCATCCCGCTTGTCGGGGCGCCGGCAAATCCGGAAGCGTCGAAGTCTCCGCGCTGACGATAATGATTCGCGCTTGGCTCAGGCCATGCTCGGGCGCGGCTCGGTGGCGCCCTGGAGCCGCCCGATCTGGACGAGCTCGGCGCCAAGGGCCATGCGGTCGAGGCTCGTTATCGGCAGCGCGGTGAACACGGAAATCCGGTTCTTCAGAGAGCGAAAGGCCGCGACGAAGGCGGCTTCCTTCTGGATGGCCGTACCTTCTACCGCTGCGGGATCCTCGATGCCCCAGTGCGCCGTCATGGGCTGACCGGGCCATACCGGGCAGGCCTCGCCGGCGGCGCTGTTGCAGACCGTGAAGACGAAGTCCATCACGGGTGCACCGGGTCTGGCGAACTCCTCCCAATTCTTGGACCTGAACCCTTCCGAAGGGTAGTCGAAGCTCCGCAGTACCTTCAGCGCGAGCGGATTGACGGCGCCCTTCGGTTGACTGCCGGCGGAGAAGGCCCGGAAGCGACCGGCACCATCCTTGCGCAGAATGCTCTCGGCCAGGATCGACCGCGCCGAGTTGCCGGTGCAGAGAAACAGGACATTGTAGATGCGATCAGTCATGCGCGAGCTCCTCGGCGGCGAACTTCTGTGGCGGGCAGCAGGGAGAAAGCTCCGCGATCAGCGGCGCGCAAATCTCCGGCCGGCCGCCGCAACAGTCCTTGACGAGAAAACTGGCGAGCGCCCTTACCGCCTCCAGTCTCGCCCGGTAGATGATCAATCTGCTCCGGCGTTCGGCCTCGATCAGTCCGGCGCGCGCAAGAATCGCCAGATGCGAGGACATGGTATTGTGCGGCACGTCCATGCGCCGCGCGATCTCGCCGGCGGGCAGTCCGTCCGGCTCGTGCACCATCAGCAGCCTGAATACGTCGAGGCGTGTCGGCTGGGCCAGGGCCGCAAAAGCGAGGATAGCTCTTTCCATGTGTCGAGACTAATCGACATATAGAAGACTGGCAAGCCCTCCCCTCAAGCGGCCTGTGTCATGTTGCGCCTCAACGATGAGCCGATTTTCAGAACCGCTCTCAAAGCGCGCGCGGCTTAGCCAAGTGCTGGAAGAAATGGCGCGCCCGAAAGGATTCGAACCTCTGACCCCCAGATTCGTAGTCTGGTGCTCTATCCAGCTGAGCTACGGGCGCGCAGGCTGCCAAGCGGCAGCGCGGTCGTGCAGGTGACGACCGAACGCCGCTTACCTAGCGATTGAAGCCGGCAAAAGCAAGCGTTCACTTTGCATTTCCGTCATTGAACCGTGCCGCTCCACGTAAGTGCGGCCGCTACCCTCTTGCTATGCTGACGGATGCACAGCGGCGGGGCCGAGACTTTTGAAGATAGCGATAGGGATTTTACGCCCGCGCGATCCTGGCTCGCATTTTGGCACCAGTTTCGCCCGAGCCCTCGCTATTGCGCAGCCTCGCGCTGTTCGCCCTCGCCGAAGCCGGTTGGCTTTCCGCTTGCCGCCCCGGTGCGGCTCTCCTGGCCGGCTATATGAGGCAGCGTGATCGAGAAAACGGTGCGGCCACTGCCCGTCTCAACGAGACGGATCTCTCCGCCATGCGCGCGCACCAGCTCCTGCGCAATGGCGAGCCCGAGGCCCGTTCCCCCGATCCTCGCGGAACCGCGGAAGGCCGTGAAGAGGTTCTCGCGCGCCTTGGGAGGCAGGCCAGGTCCGGTATCGGCCACGAGGATGCTGACCGTTCCCTCTTCGCGACGTGCCGAAACAATGATGCGGCGAACCAGCACCGCATCTGCCTCGTTCGTCATCGCCTGAACGGAGTTGCGGCACAGATTGGAAAGCACACGGAACATCTGCTCCGCATCCGCATCGATCTCGAGCAGCGGCTCCACCTGGTTGAGGAATTCGATGCCGCTCATCGGATCGATCGCGAGCGCCGACTGCACCTCCTCCACAAGTTGCGCCAGGCGCAGCCGGCGGCGCGCCGGCGGAGCCTCGTGCGCCCTGCCATAGGCGATCACGCCCTGCGAATAGGTGACCGCGCGGTCAAGGGTGCGCACCAGCTTAGGCGCAAGCGACTGCACCGTCGGGTCGGCGCTCATGGCGAGCCGATCGGAGATCAGCTGGGCCGATGACAGCATATTGCGCATATCGTGGTTGATCTTCGACACGGCCAGGCCGAGCTCGGCGAGGCGCTTGCGTTCGCCCAGCGTGCGATGCAGCGTCTTCTGCATCTCGGCCAGCTCGCGCTCGGCAACACCGATCTCGTCGTCGCGATCCTCGGGCTCGATGATATGCTCCGCATTGTCCGGCGCCGCGCCAAAGGAGAGCATCGAGCGCGTCATCGCACGGATCGGGCGGATCATGATGCGGTTTATAGCGTAGAAGACGAGCGTCGCCGTGATCAGCGAGATCAGCAGGGAGAGCAGGGCGACGTTGCGCGCATAAACCAACATGGCCGACCTCAGCTTGCGGTCGGGCAGGATCACCTCGTACTGAATCGGCCGGTCTTCGACATGGCCAAAGATGCGCAGGATGCGGTCGCCGCCAAAGAAAAGGGTGCCGAAGGCCTGCCGAATCGCCGTGAGAGGACCCATAGTGTCCAGATCGGCGTGAAGGTCCACCGCCGGCGGGACACCAGGGACCACCAGACGGGAAGCGTCGCCGTCGCGGATTACGATCGCGCTGACGCCGGCGGTCGCCAGAACATCCCTGGTCGCCTCCTGGCTGAGGCTGTCCGGATCCCCTTCGAGAAGAACGCGCCCGACGATGGACGCTTCACGCAACCGCTGCTCCATCCATTCCCGGCCGAAATTGGCGACGGAGGGGATGAAGATCAGGACCTCCGCGGCCATCACGAACAGGATGGTGAGGAGCAGGATCTTGGTCGAGAGGCCGCGCGTCAGCGATGCCGTGCAGGCCGCGCCGGCTTGTCTTCCGCCTCCATCGCGATGCGGTTCCTCGGCCATTCCCTGGTTCTCGCCGCGGCGCATGCTGCGCCGGCTTTTCGATATTCTATCCAAATAAGCGCAGAAAACCCACCAGTCTACGGACAAGGTGATTTCCGGCGACGCCGGCATAATAGGAGAGCGCCATCCTCTTCCCGACCTCACCAAGTGTCGGATAGGGAGCGACATAGCCGGCGATGTCCCGCAGCGTCAGCCTCTTGGACAGCGCAAGCGACCAAAAATGCATCATCTCCGCGGCGCCCTGTCCGACAATCGAGACGCCCAGAATGCGGCCACGCGGCCCGGCGATCAGCTTGATGAAGCCCTGCGTGAGCCGCTCTGTCTGCGCGCGGTCGTTTTCGGCGAAGGGCGAGCGCAGGACCGTGACCTTTCCGCCGCTCTCGCGCGCCTCAGCTTCCGTTATGCCGATATGGGCAAGCTCCGGATCTGTGAAGGTGGCGCGGGGGATCAGGCCGGGCCTTTGCCGCGCCGGAAGGCGGAACAGCAGGGCGCGGATCACGAGCCCCGCATGATGGTTCGCTACATGCGTGAATTGCAGCCCGCCGGCCACATCCCCGATGGCATAGACTCGCCGGTTGGTCGTGCGTAGCTTGCCGGAAACCTGGATGCCCTTGGCATCGTATGCGATCCCCGCGCGCTCGAGCGCCAGCGCCTCGAGGTTCGGGCGGCGGCCGGCGGCGACAAGCAAATGCGACCCCTCGACGGTCCGGCTCACTTCCGCCCCTTCCACATGGACGCGAATGCCGGCCACACCGTTTCTTTCGGCACGCAGCACCTTGGCGTGCTCGATGATCTCCACTCCTTCGGTACGCATCTGGCGGAGCACGACGGCCGCAAGTTCCGGGTCTTCCTTACCGAGAGCGACGCCGGCCTCGATGACGGTGACGTCGGAGCCTAGTCGACGGTGCGCCTGGGCAAGCTCCATTCCCACGGGGCCTCCGCCGATGATGACGAGGTGCCCGGGCCGGCTCTCCTGCTCGAAAATGGTTTCGTTCGTCAGAAACGGGATGCCATCGAGGCCGGGGATCGGCGGGACGACCGGCGATGAACCGGTGGCGATGACGAAGCGGCGCGCGCGGATCTCGTGATCGCCCGCAACGACGGTGCGAGGATCCGTAAAACGCGCCTCCGCCGGAATCACGGTGACGCCAAGGGCGGTAAAGCGCTCCACCGAATCGTTCGGCGCGATGGCGGCGATCGCGCGGCGCACATGCCGCATCGTTTCGTCGAAGTCGATTTCGGGCGCGGGACTCGAAACACCGAAAGCAGCAGCCTGCGACAGGCGGTGCGCCTGTTTTCCGGCGGCGATGAGCGCCTTGGAGGGGACGCAGCCATAGTTCAGGCAGTCGCCGCCCATCTTTCCGCGCTCTATCAGCACCACCGGCACGCCGAAGGAGGCCGCAGCCGCGGCGACGGTCAGGCCGCCTGACCCGGCGCCGATCACACAGATATCCGGTCTATGCAGTATCGGCATCGGTTCTCGTTCCCTGATGCGTCACGGCAGCTTCGCCGCGCATTTCCTTTTCAAGACCATCGCGATCGCGGCCAGGACCGCCAGCGCTGCCAGGGCCAAGGTCAGCTTTGCTGTCACCAGGTCATGAAGCTCGATATCCTCTCCGGACGCGGCAGCCGCAAGGAGAACGCTCTCGAGGCCGTGCCCGAGATAGGCATAGGCAAACGCGCCCGGTAAAATCCCGAGCGCGGTGGCGGTGACGAAAATCCTCAGCGGGACATTGAAGAAGGCAGGCACGATATTGACCAGCCAGAAGGGAACGATGGGAGCGAGCCGGAGCACAAGCAGATAACCGAAGGCGCCCTCCTCAAAACCCTGCGCCAATCGCGCCGCCCGGCCCCCTATGCGCCGTTTGAGGATATCGCCGAAGGCGGATCGGGCTGCAAGGAATAGCGCCGCCGAGCCCAGAACCGCCGCGACGACCGCCAGGATGCCGCCCACCAGCCAGCCGAAGAAAAAGCCGGCCGCAATAGTAAGGAGCGAGGCTGCCGGAAAGGCCATCGCCACGGCGGCCGCGTAAAGAAGTGTGAAGCCGCCGGCGGAAAGGAGGGGATGCGCGCCGATCCAGGCCTGCAGCACCGCCCGCCGCTCCACAAGCGCGGAGAGTTTGAGATGCTCGTGCCAGCCCATGGCATAGGCTGCTGCGAGCCCGAGCAGGAGCAGCCCGAGCGGCAGGAACCGCCATGGTCTTAGCTTCCTGTCCTCCGCGGCCCGCGGCCTCCCCATCGCTCCAGCCTTCCCACCCCGACGCTCACCATCCTTAGATGACCGCGCGGGCGGGGTGTGCAATCAGCAATCCGCCCGCATCACGGGCTTTTGACCCGGGAGGCAAGCTTATCACCGGCTTTTGAAGAGGAGACCCGCCATGGAATCAAAAAAGGACCCGCGTTCGGCGGGTCCTTCGAGGAGAAAGCCGTCCGTCAGCGGCGCCGGCTATCAATCGAGAGCGCGCCGGGACCATGGGCGATCAACGCCAGGAAGCCGCCGGTGATGGCAAGGTTCTTGAGGAACTGGATGAGCTGCATCTGGTCGGCAAAATTGAAATGGGCGATGAAGGCCGAAGCGAAGGTGAAGATGGCAAGCAGGACGGCGGAGATCCTGGTCTGAAAGCCGACAAGGACGCCGAGACCGCCCAGGAATTCGACCAGGGCTACCAACCAGGCGGTGGCCTGCGGCAGCGGAAGCCCCAGACCCCCGAAATAGCCGGCGGTGCCGCCGAGATCGGTCAGCTTGCCGAAGCCGGAGAAGATGAAAATGATCGCCAGGAGAATGCGGCCGAGAAGAACGATAACGTCATTGGACATGTGGTGCGACTCGCTGTTGTGGGTGGCGGTACATAGCCAGCTTGGCGGCGCACGCCTATAGCCATCCCGGTTGACGCTGTGTCTTCGCGCAGGAGCCGTTTGGCTCCGCGATCACTTCGGGGCGATCATGTCTTCCGGGCGCACAAGTCTGTCGTAATCTTCCGCTGTCACAAGCCCAGTCTTCAGCGCTTC
Organism: Chelativorans sp.; assembly: GCF_031180965.1. Lineage (GTDB taxonomy): Bacteria > Pseudomonadota > Alphaproteobacteria > Rhizobiales > Rhizobiaceae > Chelativorans. Next base: position 24,344 of record NZ_JAPSLH010000006.1, on the reverse strand, counting down.
CTCGCGCAGGGTCGTGCCGTTCTTGTGCGCGCTCTTTGCAATCATGGCGGCATTGTCGTAGCCAATTGCAGGGGCGAGAGCGGTCACAAGCATCAGCGAGCGCTCCATCAACTCCCTGATGCGTGTCTCGTCGGCCTCGATCCCTTTCACGCCGTTGTCGGCGAAGGAGCGCATCGCATCACAAAGCAAACGGGTGGACTGCAGTACCGCATTGGCGACCACGGGCTTGAAGACGTTGAGCTCGAAATGGCCCTGGCTCGCGGCGACGCTGACCACCGTTTGATTGCCCATCACCTGGGTCGCCACCATGGTCAGCGCCTCCGCCTGGGTCGGGTTCACCTTGCCTGGCATTATCGAGGAGCCGGGCTCGTTCTCCGGCAGCTTGAGCTCGCCCAGGCCGGAACGCGGACCGGAGCCCAGGAAGCGGATATCGTTGGCGATCTTGAAGAGGTCCGCGGCAAGCGCGTTCAGCGCTCCATGGAAGAAATTGAGCGCGCCATGGCTCGCCAGAGCCTCGAACTTGTTCTCCGCCGTGCGGAAGGGCAGGCCGGTGATCGCCGCCACCCGCTCGGCAAACGCCCTGTCGAAATCCTTCGGGGCATTAAGGCCGGTTCCCACGGCGGTGCCGCCCTGAGCAAGAGCATAGACGTCCTGCAGGGCCGCCTCGATGCGCCTGCGGCCAAGTTTCAGCGCCGCCACATATCCGGAAAATTCCTGCCCCAGCGTGAGCGGCGTTGCGTCCTGGGTATGGGTGCGGCCGATCTTGATGATGCTGGAAAAGGCGCGCTCCTTCTCCTCCAGCGCCGCCGTCAGATGATCCAATGCCGGCAGAAGCTGCGTGACAGCCTCTTGCGCTGTCGCGATGTGCATGGCGGTCGGGAAGCTGTCATTGGACGACTGGCTCATATTCACGTGGTCGTTCGGATGCACCGGCTTCTTCGAACCCATCTGTCCGCCGAGCATCTCGATGGCGCGGTTGGCGATCACCTCATTCGCGTTCATATTGCTCTGGGTGCCCGATCCGGTCTGCCACACCGCGAGCGGGAACTGGGCGTCAAGCCGTCCCTCCGCCACCTCCCGCGCGGCCGACACGATCGCCTCGCCGAGCTCGGGGTCCAGCTTGCCGAGCTTCATGTTCACCTCGGCTGCGGCAAGCTTCAGAAGGCCGAGGGCGCGGATCAGCGGCACCGGCATCTTCTCCACCCCGATGCGGAAATTGGTGAGGGAGCGCTGCGTCTGCGCGCCCCAGTAGCAATCCGCGGGCACTTCGATCGGGCCAAAAGTGTCGGTTTCGATCCGGGTCTTCGTCATGCGAGGGTCCACTCCAATAGTCTTTCCGCCATATGCTCCAAGGACATGGCTTTTGCTAGCCCGTGCGCGAGGACCCTGCCCATTTGTACCGATTAAATGCGGTCACCGTGCCTGAAGGCTCACACAAGCTCGAGCAGTTGCAGGGTTTGCCAGGTCGCAAGCAGCACGATCAGGCAGCCGATCGCTCGCAGCAGGACACGCTCCGGCACGGATTTTATGACCCAGCCGGCGAAGGGCGCGGCAAGGATACCGCCCACGATCAGCCCGGCCACGGCGGTGGCATGCTCCATGTAGCTGCCGCCTGCCTCCCAGTGACCGGTAAGCAGGGCGAGAAGGAAGGTGACAGAGACCGACAGGGTGATCAGGAATTCGCTGGCATTCACCGTTCCGATAACATAGCGCGGCGCCCCGCCGGCGCCGAGCAGGCCGGTGGTCACGATGGGACCCCAGCCGCCCCCACCTGCCGCGTCGAGAAAGCCGCCGGCCGCACCGAGAGGCGCAACGATCCCCGTAGGAACGGGATTGGTGGGGATTTTCCTGAAGGACCGGAAAAGAAGCCAGACCCCGACAAGTGCCAGATAGGTGGTCACGAAGGGCTTTATCGCATCCCCCTCGAAAGAGGTGAGCACGTAGGCGCCGAGGCAGCCGCCCAGTATGCCGAAGGGAGCGAGCCGCACGAAAAGCCGCCAGTCGATATTGCGATGGTAGAGGTGAGCCGAACCCGAAGCGGCAGTGGTGAAGAGCTCCGCAGCGTGCACCGAGGCCGAAGCGTGCGCCGGCGGAACGCCGAAGCTCAGGAGCACGGTGGAACAGACCACGCCATAGGCCATGCCGAGAGCGCCGTCGATGATCTGGGCGAGGAAGCCGACACCCGCGAACAGAAGAAATTCCTGCACGATCAATCCCACCTCTGACGAACGACGCGAAACTAGACGTGACCCGCGAGCCGGGTAAGGCTCGATCGTTGCGTTCGTCGGCGCACCGGGAGAACCATATTTCATTTCTCGAGGGCCGATCCACCAAAGACACCCCGCGGGCCCACAAAAAAGGGCGGCATTGCTGCCGCCCTCCAAAACCGAATGTTCCTGGACGATTAGAAATCCATGCCGCCCATGCCGCCCATGCCGCCGCCGGGCATGGCAGGCGCCGATTCCCTCTTCGGCAGCTCGGCGACCATCGCTTCCGTGGTGACCAGCAGGCCAGCCACCGACGCGGCATCCTGAAGCGCCGTACGAACGACCTTCATCGGGTCGACGATGCCCATCGCGATCATGTCGCCATATTCGCCGGTCTGGGCATTGTAGCCGAAGGTGACGCCGGTGTTCTCCAGGATCTTGCCCGCCACGATGGAGGCTTCGGCCCCCGCATTGGACGCAATCTGGCGCGCCGGGGCCTGGATGGCACGGCGGACGATGTTGATGCCGGCATCCTGATCCGGATTCTCGCCCTTGGCCTGGATGGCGGTGGAGGCGCGCAGCAGCGCCACGCCGCCGCCGGGCACGATGCCTTCCTCGACCGCAGCGCGGGTGGCGTTCAGCGCGTCGTCGACGCGATCCTTCTTCTCCTTCACCTCGACCTCGGTCGCACCGCCGACGCGGATGACCGCAACGCCGCCGGCGAGCTTGGCCAGACGCTCCTGCAGCTTCTCGCGGTCATAGTCTGAGGTGGTCTCCTCGATCTGGGCCTTGATCTGGGCAACGCGGCCCTCGATCTCCGGCTTCTTGCCGGCGCCATCGACAATGGTCGTGGTCTCCTTGGCGATGGAGATCTTCTTGGCGCGGCCCAGCATGTCGAGCGTGACGTTCTCGAGCTTGATGCCGAGGTCCTCGGAGATCACCTGGCCGCCGGTGAGGATCGCGATGTCCTCGAGCATGGCCTTGCGGCGGTCGCCGAAGCCGGGAGCCTTCACGGCAGCGATCTTCAGGCCGCCGCGCAGCTTGTTGACCACGAGGGTGGCAAGCGCCTCGCCTTCTACATCCTCGGCGATGATGAGGAGCGGACGGGCCGACTGGACGACGGCCTCGAGGACTGGCAGCAGCGACTGGAGGTTGGAGAGCTTCTTCTCGTGCAGGAGGATGTACGCATCATCGAGCTCGGCGACCATCTTCTCCGGATTGGTGATGAAGTAGGGCGAGAGATAGCCGCGGTCGAACTGCATGCCTTCCACGACCTCGAGTTCGGTCTCGGCGGTCTTGGCTTCCTCGACCGTGATCACGCCCTCATTGCCGACCTTCTGCATCGCCTCTGCGATCATCTGGCCGATCTCCTTCTCGCCATTGGCTGAGATGGTGCCGACCTGGGCGACCTCTTCCGAAGTCTTGATCTTCTTGGAAGCGCTGGTGAGATACGCGACGACGTCATTCACGGCGAGATCGATGCCGCGCTTCAGGTCCATCGGGTTCATGCCCGCGGCAACCGCCTTGGCGCCTTCCTGCACGATCGCCTGGGCGAGAACGGTGGCGGTCGTGGTGCCGTCGCCGGCGATGTCGTTGGTCTTCGAGGCCACCTCGCGCACCATCTGCGCGCCCATGTTCTCGAACTTGTCCTCGAGCTCGATCTCCTTGGCGACGGTCACGCCATCCTTGGTGATGCGGGGCGCGCCGAAGGACTTGTCGAGGACGACGTTGCGGCCCTTGGGGCCGAGCGTGACCTTCACCGCGTCGGCGAGGATGTTGACGCCGCGCAGCATGCGCTCGCGGGCGTCACGGGAAAATTTTACGTCTTTTGCAGCCATGTCTGTTGCTCCTGGCTTTCGGGCGGGGCCCGGTTTCGTTCAGCTACCGGCGGCCAGTGATCAGCCGACGATGCCCATGATGTCGGACTCCTTCATGATCAGGAGATCCTGGCCATTGAGCCTCACTTCCGTTCCCGACCACTTTCCGAAGAGAACGCGGTCGCCCGTCTTCACATCGAGTGGAACGAGCTTGCCGCTCTCGTCGCGCGCGCCGGGGCCTACGGCGATGACCTCGCCTTCCTGCGGCTTCTCCTTCGCGGTGTCGGGAATGATGATCCCGCCGGCCGTCTTATCCTCGGATTCGACCCGGCGAACGACCACGCGGTCATGAAGCGGGCGAAAATTCGTGCTGGCCATGTCTTGCACCCTTGATTCGGACTTTGAAAAAGGCTTTTCCTCCGCCTCTCATGGCGGAGGGTCTTTAGCACTCGCCATTCAAGAGTGCTAACAGCGGCCGAGATAGTCGGGGCAGCCGCGAGAGTCAAGCAAAGGTTCGGAGCCGGCTGCGACGCCAGAGCCGCAGGTCATTCTCTGGCGGCAGCCGGCAGTGGCAAAATCCGCAGGCGGGTGCGGCTTGGCTCGATAGTGAGCAGCGCACCTCTAGCCAGTTCGTCTGCCATTTGGTGCAAGGCCTGAATGACAGCGGTGCCGATCACATCAGGATTCAGGTCCGCCGCACGGATCTGTACAATTCCCTGTCGGATGCGCTGGCATTCCCGCAGGTAGACCAGTGCACTGCCTCAAAGCCCGCTCCGGCGAGAATGCCTATCCAGCGCGGCGACAAATTCATGTCGACAAGAAGCTTCATGTGGCGGCGAGTTCGACCTCCCGCTCATCAGCACGCCATGCGGCGTAGCGAATTGCTTGCAGAATATCCTCGCGCTCGAGATAGGGATAATCGGCTACGATATTTTCGATGCTATAACCGGAACCGAGCTGGCCGACAATCGTGCCGACCGTGACACGGGTATCCCGGACACACGCTTTGCCCCCCATTACGTCCGGGCTCTGGGTGATACGCGCAAATTGCTCCATTTTCCGCTCCATCGGTGCGGCCGGTCGCCAGGACCTCATTATGGGTGTCGGCCACCTATTTTTCCAGCTTGCGAATGGCGCGTCCGGCAGGCCACGGAAGGCTACATCCTTCTCAAGGACGAAGGCGGATCAGGCCAGCCTTGGTCGGTTCAAAGCCGCATTCGCGGTAGAATTTTTCCAGATGCGCCTCGAAGTCGACATGCAGCCAGTGGGCGCCGCGTCCGCGCGCAAGGCGCGCCGCCTCACGCACTAGGCGCACGCCGATGCCCTGTCGGCGGAAATCCGGGTGCACGCAGGTGTCCAGGATGAAGGCGTGGACGCCACCGTCCCAGGCGACGTTCACGAAGCCGATCAGCCGCTCTTCCGCATAGGCACCCACATGCGCCAGGCTGCGCGTGAGAACGGGCGCGAAATCCCGCAGCTCCGTCGCGCCCCAGGCCTGCCGCCAGAGATCATTCATGGCTCCGTTCGCGGGATAGGGATCAGCCCTGAACTCGATCGTCATCCGCTGCTATCCGCTGCCAGCCTCAGATGGGCCGCTGGAACCGCTGCCGGTCCTTTTCCACCTCGTCGCGCGCGAAGCATCCTTCGATATGGTCATTCACTAGCCCCATAGCCTGCATGAAGGCATAGACGGTGGTCGGCCCCACGAAGGTCCAGCCGCGTTTTTTCAGATCCTTCGAAATGCGCGTGGAGATCTCGGTCGTAGGATTGGCCCTCAATGTCGCGAAATCAATCCTGGCCGGCCGCTCCTCGGGGCTGGGCTCGTGCCGCCAGAAATAGCGGGCTAGCGAGCCCTCCTTCTCGCACAGCTCGATTGCCCGGCGCGCATTGTTGATCGTGGAACGGATTTTTCCGCCGTGGCGAATAATGCCGGGGTTCCTCAGCAGCCGCTCAACATCCTCCTCGGTGTACCGGGCGACGCGCTCGATATCGAAGCCATCGAAGGCGTCGCGGAAATTCTCGCGCTTGCGCAGGATCGTGAGCCAGGAAAGGCCGGACTGGAAGCCCTCCAGGCAGAGCTTCTCGAAGAGCCGGCGATCGTCGGCGACGGGCCAGCCCCATTCCTGGTCGTGATAGGCCATGTAGTCCGGCAGGTTTGCGTGCCAGGCGCAGCGCGTCCTGCCGTCGGCGCCCTCAACCAGTCCCGTTCTTTCTTCGCTCATTTCACCCTACGCCCATTAAGGGGCCGTTCACCAGCGTTTCGAACCGGCCGGTAACCACGCCCGACGGTTTCGTTCCGGTATCGCATTTTATGAAAGCGGATTCACCATTCCCTCGGCCTGTTGATGCAGCATCCTGACAGGAGCGCATACATGCGCTTTCCGGAGGCGCAACCCGTTTCCTGAGGGGGCGGAGGCGCGTCCGAACGGCAGGTTCGTGCGGAGAGCAGGTCGATGAAATCCCTTTTGTATCTGGCTGGCCTCGTTGCCGCCCTTTTCCTTTCCGGCGCCGCCCAGGCGCAGGACCGCTATGTCGAACGGCCGCCGGTGCTCGTAAGCCCGGACCTGGCCGCTCCCTGGATCCTGCAGCTGCGCCGGGCGCCGGTGGAACCGCATCATGTGCAGCGGCGCGTCTACTACGTCCAGCCGCAGGTCAAGCACCGCGTGGTCAAGCGGCGACACGTGATCCAGCCCCATGTGCACACGGCAGTGGTGGTGCCGAAAGCGGCTCCGCCCCCGGAACGCGTCATCGACCCCAAATTCCTGCCGCAGGAGGTAGTCTATACGGGGCCGCACAAGCCGGGCATGATCGTCGTCGATACCCACCAGCGCTTCCTGTTCCTCATCCTCGACGGTGGCAAGGCGCGGCGCTACGGCGTTGGAGTGGGCATGCCCGGATTCCAGTGGGCCGGCACGCATACGATCACCAGGAAGCGGGAATGGCCGGACTGGCGCCCGCCAGCCGAGATGATTGTGCGCGAGCGGAAAAAGGGCAAGGTGCTGCCGACCTATGTCAAGGGCGGGCCGCACAATCCCCTCGGCGCCCGCGCCCTTTATCTGGGCTCGACCCTTTACCGCATCCACGGCACCAACGCACCCTGGACCATCGGCCAGGCCGTTTCCTCCGGCTGCATCCGCATGCGTAATGAAGATGTCATAGACCTCTATCGACGTGTTCACGTCGGCACCAAGGTCGTGGTAATCTGATTCCATCTGCGGGGGACGAGCCGGCCGGAGGGGTCTTGCCGGCGTCGTCTTGGGAAGGCAGCGCCTCCAAAGGGGCGCTGCCTTTTCCTTATGCCGCGGCGACGGGCTGCCTTGCCGCTTGCGGCGCCGGCTCCGGAACCCCTGCCGGTTTCGGCCCGCCATAGGCCCAATCGAGCAGTTCCACCGTGTGCACGATGGGAAGTTTCGTGCCCGATGCGATCTGGGTGATGCAGCCGATATTGCCGGTGGCAATCACCGCGGCGGCGGTTGCCTCGATGTTCGTGACCTTGCGGTCGCGCAGCCGCCGCGAGATCTCCGGTTGCAGGATGTTGTAGGTGCCGGCCGAGCCGCAGCACAGATGCCCTTCGCGCGGCTCCCTCACCACAAAGCCGGCACGCGTGAGCAAGGCGCGCGGCTGACGCGTGATCCTTTGGCCGTGCTGCATGGAGCAGGCGGAGTGATAGGCAACTGCCAGGCCTGGCAGAATCTCGGGTTCGGGCAGGTTCAGCGAGGAAATGTACTCCGTGACGTCCTTCGCCAGCGCCGATACCCGCGCCGCCTTTTCCGCATAGGCAAGGTCGAGCCGCAGCATATGCCCATAGTCCTTGATCGTCGTGCCGCAGCCCGATGCGGTGATGACGATCGCATCGAGCCCGCCATCCTCGATGGCGCGCGTCCATGCGTCAACATTGCGCCGGGCAAAATCGAGCGCCTCGTCCTCACGGCCCATGTGGTGCACCAGCGCGCCGCAGCAGCCCTCACCCTCCGCCCGCACCACCTCCACGCCGAGACGCGTGAGCAGCCGCATCGTGGCGGCATTGATGCCGGGATCGAGCACCGACTGGGCGCAACCAGCGAGAATCGCCACGCGGCCGCGCGCAGCTCCGGCGGGTTTGCCCGCCTCTGGCTGGCCAGCGGCGGGTATGCCGGTCGGCGCAAGCTCCAGCATGGCTGCAACGGGCTTCAGGCCGGGAACAGCCCGGAATAGCGGCATCAGCGGCCGCCCGAATTGCGCGAGCCTGAGCGCAGCCCGGAAGCGCTTGGGATAGGGCAGAACGCGCGCCAGCGTGGCGCGGATCAGCCGGTCGAAGAAGGGCCGGCGGTAGGTCCTTTCGATATGCGCCCGCGCATGATCGACGAGGTGCATGTAGTTCACGCCTGACGGGCAGGTGCTCATGCAGGACAGGCAGGAGAGGCAGCGGTCTATATGCGTGACCGTCTCGCGGTCGGCGGACCGCCCGTCCTCCAGCATGTCCTTGATGAGATAGATGCGCCCGCGCGGGCTGTCGAGCTCATTGCCCAGCTCGACATAGGTCGGGCAGGTGGCCGTGCAGAAGCCGCAATGCACGCATTTGCGCAGGATCGTCTCGGACTCGGCGGTCTGCGGGTCGGCCAGCTGCTCGGGCGTGAAATTGGTCTGCATCTCTTTCTAAAGCATCCAGCTTTCCGGGTTCCTGATCGGCTCGTTCCGGCTTACCGCCTGCAGTCCGATCACGATGCGCACGATCGCCCAGACGGCCACTGCCAGGAAGAGCAGGAAGCCGATGCCGACCACCATCAGGATCGCCGAAACAAGCCCGAAGAGGAGGCCGATCCAGAAGGTGCGTATAGCCCAGGTATAGTGGGTCTCGACCCATGCCTCCGATTTTCCCCTGTTCATATAGGCAATGACCACGCCGATCAAAGCGGTAATCCCGACGACGAGGCTTACCAGGTAAAGAATGTAGACGAGTTGGACATTGGCCGGACCGGGCTCCAGCCAGCCGGGGCTTCCCCGCGTGGGTGTCGGTTCCTGGTTCATGTCGCTCATGATCTTCTCCCGCTTCGAGGGGGCTCACCTTAGCATGGGGTCAGCCGGCGGCCGTCCGTCCCGGATTGAGGATGTTCTTGGGGTCGAACTGCTCCTTCAGCCGCGCCGCCAGGGCGGCGAGCGCCGGCGGCTGCGGCTGGAAGACGGGAACCGCGGCCCTGACCCCCGCCGGCGCGCGGACCAGTGTCGCGTGACCGCCGCCGAAATGGCCGATCAGCCCGCGCAGGCCCTCCGCTTCCGGGTCGGCTTCCATACGCAGCCATATCAGCCCGCCCTGCCAGTCGTAGTAGGCGTTGGCGCCGGCGAGCCTTCTAAACGCGTCGACCATCCTGTGCCCCTCGGTGGGGGACATGGAAACCCGCCACACCGGCGCGGCCGTTCCGTCGGCAAAGGGCCGGCAGTCGCGGACCTCGCGCCATAGACTGCGCGAGTCCTCCCGCTCGACGGCCTCGGCCGTCGCATAGGACCGCAAGAGCCGCGCCAGCAGATCGAAGCGATAGTCCACGGACGGGCCGACACCTTCGATGCGCAGGAGAGTGCGCGCGCCGCCCGACAGAGCGCCGCCGAGGAAGCGCCCAACTACCCCTTCGGGCAGGTGGGCGGCACCCGAGACTTCGGCGCTCGATCCCATAGCCTCCGCCATGGCGGCTGCGGCCTTGGCATCGTCAAGCCCCGTCAGAACCAGCGTCTTTTCCGTTTCCGGCGCGGGCAGCACCTTGAAAGTGACATCCGTCACCACTGCGAGCGTGCCCCAGGATCCGGCCAGACCCTTGGAAAGATCGTAACCGGTGACATTCTTCACCACACGGCCACCGGATTTGAACGCTTCGCCCCGTCCCGACACCGCATGCACACCCAGCACATGGTCTCGCGCCGCCCCGGCCTTGATGCGCCGCGGCCCGGAGAGATTGGCGGCGAGCACCCCGCCGATGGTCCCCCGCCCGGCGGCCCCGCCGAGCAGCGGTCCATAATCCATCGGCTCGAAGGCAAGCTGCTGGTTGTGCTCCGAAACCAGCGCCTCGATCTCGGCGATCGGGGTGCCGGCTCTGGCGGAGAGCACCAGCTCTTCCGGTTCGTAAAGCGTGACGCCAGTGAGCTTCGACAGATCCAGCACATGCTCGGTCTGCGCCGGGCGGCCGATGCCGCGTTTCGAGCCGTGGCCCACCACCTCGAGTGGCGTTTCGTCGGCCGCCGCCCAGCGGACCGTGTTGAGCGCTTCCGCCGGGTTTGTCGGAGTGAAAGTGGTCAAGCCCCTGTCCCCAGCATGTCGAGCAGCCCTTTCCCTCGTGGCGAAATCCGATAGCCGACCTTGAGGCTTTCGGTCAGGCCAAGCTCTTTAAGCTTCCGCACGTCGCGCTTGAATTTCAGCTTTTCGACCCCGAGCTTGCCCGCCAGCCGGCCGGCCGGAATCCCGGGCTCAGCCGCGATGAGCTCCAGCACACGCCGATGGTAACCGTCCTCGCCCCCGGCCTTGTCCCAACGTGCAAGTTTTGCGGCGAGGCTCGCTGCCTCTTTGCTATCGAGCGGCTCCTCGCGCAGCATGGTTCGGCGGTCCGGCTCGAGGCCGCAGAACTCGATGCGATAGAGCGCGCGTCCATCGTCCCGGCGCAAACCTTCTTTCAGTTCCGGGAGCGATGCGAAACCCGCTCGTCGGGCGTCCTCCTCGGTGAGTGATGCTTCCTCGACCAGGCTGACCGCGCGGATCGACAACTCGCCGAGGGCGGTGCGCAGCGCCGTGCCCGGTGTCACGGTCGGCTTTTTCCAGCGGCGGAAGGCAAGCGTGATTTCACCGCGCGCAATGCCTTCCAGGACTGCTTGCTTGATGAGCACGCCTCAAATCCTCGGAATCTCGGACAAGCGCCGCACGGGCGGAACTGCGGATGAGTTTGAGTAGCCGGTTCGGACCAAATCCGCAATTGACCTCGTCCGCTGGTCGATCGGCCAAATTGGACTCCCTCCCCGGTTTCTATTTCGGGCTGTCCTCTCCCGGCAGCATCGCTACCAATAGCTTACCGCAACTGCTAAAAGTAAATTCACTTTACATCTTTGCCTCGGATCGCCTAGGAAGGCATGGGAACGCCTGCCCGAAGCGGGCGGATCGCGCCGCAAACAGAGAAGCCAATGCCAAAGTCTCCTGAAGAACTCCGCAGCTTCCGCTGGTTCGGCCACGACGACCTGCGCTCCTTCGGCCACCGCTCGCGGCTGGTGCAGATGGGCTATTCTCTCGACGAGATCAAAGGCAAGCCGGTCATCGCGATCATCAACACCTGGAGCGACATCAATCCCTGCCATACGCATTTCAAGCGCCGCGTCGAGGATGTGAAGCGCGGCGTCTGGCAGGCGGGCGGCTTCCCCATCGAGATCCCGGCGATGACGCTGGACGAGACCTACACGAAGCCAACCTCCATGCTCTACCGCAACTTTCTCGCCATGGAGGTGGAAGAGCTTCTGCGCTCGCATCCGGCTGATGGCGCGGTGCTGATGGGCGGCTGCGACAAGACCACGCCGGCCACGATCATGGGCGCCATTTCCATGAACATTCCCACCCTGTTCATGCCCGCAGGCCCGATGCTGCGCGGCAACTGGGGCGGAAAGATCCTGGGCTCCGGCTCCGATGTTTGGAAATACTGGGCCGAGCGCAAGGCCGGCAACATCACCGATGCGCAATGGCTGGAGATGGAGCAGGGCATCGCCCGCTCCTACGGCACCTGCATGACCATGGGGACCGCCTCCACCATGACCGCGCTTGCCGAGACGCTCTCTATGGCGCTGCCCGGCTCTTCGTCGATTCCCGCCTCCGATTCCGGTCATTCGCGCATGGCCGCGCGCACGGGCGCGCGGGTGGTCGAAATGGTCTGGCAGGACATCAAGCCGCGCGACGTCCTCACGCCGCAGGCTTTCGAGAACGCTCTGGTGGTTCACATGGCGCTCGCCGGCTCCACCAACGCCATCGTCCACCTGATCGCCATGGCGCGGCGCGCGGGGGTTCACCTCACCATCGACGATTTCGACCGGGTGGCCGGACGAGTGCCGGTGCTGGCCAATCTGCGCCCCTCCGGCGCCTGGCTCATGGAGGACTTCTTCTATGCCGGCGGGCTGCTTGCCCTGCAGAAGGAACTCGGTTCGCTCCTCGACCTTGAGGTTCCCACCGCTTCCGGCAAAAGCCTGGGCGAGGCGCTGGAATTTGCGCAGAACTACAACCCGGACGTCATCCGGCCGCTCTCCAACCCCGTCTCGGGCTCGGGAGGGCTGGCGGTGCTGCGCGGCAATCTTGCGCCGGAGGGTTGCGTCATGAAGCCGGCCGCCGCCGAGCCGCGGCTCCTGGAGCATACCGGCCCGGCGGTCGTGTTCGAAACCTATAACGACCTCGTGGCGAATATCGACCGCGAAGACCTGGACGTGACCGCCGACAGCGTCCTCGTGCTGCGCACCGCCGGCCCCGTCGGCGGGCCGGGCATGCCGGAATGGGGCATGCTGCCCATCCCGAAAAAGCTCCTGCAGCAGGGGGTGCGCGATATGGTGCGCATCTCCGACGCGCGCATGTCGGGCACGAGCTACGGCGCCTGCGTGCTCCATGTCTCGCCGGAAAGCTACGTCAAGGGCCCGCTCGCCGCGGTCAGGACCGGCGACCTCATCACGATCAGCGTCAGCCGGCGCAGCATCGAGCTGCATCTGTCGGACGAGGAGATCGCCCGGCGTCTTGCCGACTATGTCCGGCCCCCGCGCGACTATCCGCGCGGCTTCGGCCTCCTTTCGGCGCAGCACATCTCGCAGGCCCATGACGGCTGCGACTTCGATTTCCTGACCGGCACCGATCCGATCCCTGAGCCGGAGATCCACTGAGGCTTCAGGTATCGCGGTGGGAGTCGGTGATGCGCTCGCGCGCCTGCACCAGGTGATAGCGCATATAGAGCGCCGCCAGTTCGCCATTTCCCGCCCGGATTGCCTCGATGATCTGCTGATGCTCGCGCATGACGGTATTGCGGCGCTCTTCCGAGCCAAGCTTGGTCAGGCCGAGCGCCACGCTCATGGAGCCGCCGACCTCTCGGCGCAGGCTCTCGAACTGGGAGACGAAGAGCTCGTTTCCGCTGGCGACGGCGATCTCGCGATGGAAGGCGAAATCCTCCTCATTGGCCGATTCGCCCCGCATCATCTTCTCGCGCATGCGGTTGTTGGCTTCCTCGATGCTGCTCAGCTGCGCGGGGCTGCGCCGCTCGGCGGCGAGGCTCGCTGTGGCCGCCTCCAGCGCCAGCCGCACCTCGAAAGAGCGCAGATAGCCGGAGATGTTCGCCGGCGTTGCGAAATTTGTGATGGCGACGGAAGGGACGGCGCGCACGAAAGTGCCGGCGCCGCGGCGCGCATAGATCAGGCCATCGGCCTGCAAACGGATGAGCGCTTCGCGGACCACCGGCCGCGAGACGTTGAAGGCGGAGCTGATCTCATGCTCGGTCGGAAGGCGATCGCCTTCCCGGAAGGAGCCGGCAAGGATCTGCTCCAGGATTTGGCCATAGAGTATATCGGCCAGGCGTTCCTTGCGCGGCGGCGTCAGCTGCAGTCCAACCATTCACGGCCTCTCGGGCATTTCTGGCCCAACTAGACATATGCACACTTGCCTGACAATCCCCGCGCCAGAGTTCTAGGCAAGAGGTTCCCTGCGTTGCGCAAGCTGTAGCGTCAGGCCGAACGGGTCGCGCAGGAAGGCGAGCCGGTCGCCCCGGGGCGTGTCGTTGATGTCGCCCACCTGCCGGGCGCCAGCGGCGCAGAGCCGCTCAATGTCCCGCTCGATATCCTCAGATGCTAGGGCCAGGTGGAAAGTCGTCTCCCCGAGCTTGGCCAGGTCCAGATGCCGGTCGGCGGGATCGTCGTAGAGTTCGATCACCATGCCGCGATCGTCGACAAGGAAGCGGCCATGCTTCGGCGCCGGGCCGGAGCGCACCACCTTGAATCCGAGATGAGGCGCGTACCAGTCCGCGGCCGCGCGCGGGTCGGGCGTGTTGATCGCAAGATGCTCGATTTTCATGGGCTTTCTTCGGTTTCGGGATAGGCCGCGGCAATGGCCGCCTGGTCGAGCGCGACCTTCTTGCCCGGCGCCGCCCAGGGCACGCAAAGTTCGCTCGGCAGCTTCTCCTCCGTGAAAGCCCTGGCGATGAGTTCGTCCAGCCCGGCGATCACAGTGCGCATGGAAGAATCCTGCGGCACGCGGCGGACAATGTCCTTCGGCACCGGGTGAACCGGCGAGGAAAGATGCGCGCCGTTGGCGGCAAGCGTCTCAGCCGCCGCGACCTCCAGCGTACAGACAAAATGTTGCGGTTCGGCAATCCGCTTCAGCACAGCACGCAGCATCGTGTCGCGCAGGTCCGTGCCGGTGAGGCACTCCATCTCGGTGACGACGGCGCCGTCACGCTCGATCAACAGCCGCTCCGGCGTCCAGTGGATGCGGCCGCGGCTCCCGCGCACGACGATCTCAGGATTGAGCACGCCTTCCGGACAATGGCTGACCAAGAAATAGAGCGGCGCGTCGTCCCTGGTCCTGATGCGCATGGCCGCCGTGTCGGCTGTTTCGATGTCGCGGGCGCTGTAGAGCTCGGCTTCAATCGCCGCCAGTTCGGCAGTCCGGGCAAGTTCCCTGCCCGCCAGGAAGGCGACCATGTTCAGCTGATGCGCAAAAGCGTTGTTGAAGGGGGAATCGAGAATCCAGATATTCCCCTCGCGGATCCGGCCGATCCACGGCTTTTCATAATAGGTGTCGGGACGCGGCCACAGACCACGGCATTTCACCGCCTCAAGCGCTCCGATCGTGCCGTCCAGGATAGCCCGCTTCATCGTGAGAGTTTCGGGCGCGTACATGGTCTGGTAGCCTACGGCGACGAAGCGGCCGGCCGTGGCTTCCGCCGCCCGCATCCTCTCCACCTGGCCAATGGTGGCGGCCGCGGGCTTTTCCACGAAGACATTGGCGCCCGCTTCCAGCGCGTCGACCGTCATCTTCTCGTGCAGGTGGATGCCGGTGGGGATGAAGCAGAGGTCGATCTCTCCCTTTAGCGCGGCCAGCATCTCGCGATAGTCGGAGAAGATCCTTGCACCCGCTCCCCGCAGGGCCGCGGCATGCTCCGGGGCACGCGCCTCATCGCGGATCGTTGCCGCCGCGATCCTCGCCTCGCCGCGCTCGCTCAGCCGCAGGAGGTCGGCGCAATGAACGCGCCCGAAACCGGCGACCCCGATCAGCGCCGCCCTGACCCCTACCATCGTGCTAGACTCGTTTGTCGGGATATTTCCCGGCGACCAGTTCCTCGAACAGCGCTTCGAAGTCGGCGCGGTCGAGCGGGAAGCGCACCTCCTTCTTCCGGTAATTCGAGTAGATCATGGCATTGCAGAACTCCACGCACATGCGCGCTTCCTCGCCATTGTTGATGAGCGGCGTGCCGTTCAAAATGGCGGAGTGGAAGTTCTCGTAGACCTCGCGATGGTCGCCATTGCCATTCTCGAACTCGACCGGCACCTCCTTCACAGCGGGCGGCTTGGTGGTGACCCCGTCCCGCAGGATGTAGTCGCGGAAATCCTCCTCGAGCAGCTTTAGGCGGAAATGCCCGTCCTTGATGACCTGCAGCGAGCCCTTGGTGCCGACGATCTCCAGCCGTTCCTCGCGGCCCGCTTCAGCCGTCGAGATGTGGATGGAGCCGAGCGCCCCGCTCTCCCACTCCACCATCGCATGCACCGTGTCCTCGGTCTCGATATCGTGGAGCAGGTTGCGGTTCCAGGCGACGAGCCGGCTCGGCATGCCCATCAGATAGATCAGGTGATCGATATTGTGCGGCCCCTGATTGATGAGCACGCCGCCGCCCTCGGTCTTCCATTTGCCGCTCCAAGGCTTGTCGGTGAAGTACTGCCTCGTGCGCGGCCAGGGCACGATCATGTCCACATGCTGGATCTTGCCCAGAACGCCCTCGTCCATGATGCGCTTTGCCGTCCGGGAATCGGCGCGGAAGCGCTGCTGGTAGCTGACGCAGATGAGCTTGCCGTTGCGCTGTGCCGCCTCCATCATCGCGTCCGCTTCGGCGATGCGCACCGCCATCGGCTTTTCCGTCAGCACATGCGCGCCGGCATTGAGGCAGTCGATGGCGATCGAGGCGTGGGAAGGATGAGAGGTGGTGATCACCGCCACATCCGGCTTCAGCGCCGCCAGCATCTCCCTATGATCCACATACCAGGGGACGCCGAGTTCCTCGCCCTGCTCCCTGGCGCGGTCGCCGAGAAGATCGCTCACGCCCACCACTTCAAGCGTGGGAAGGTCGAGAACCTTCTTGTGCCTGTTCCTGAAGATGCCGGCGCCGACGCCGATGAAGACATGCCTTAGGCGCTTCATTGTTCTTTCCTTTCAGAAGGCGAGCGGATTGCCGCGGAATTCCAAAGGCAGGGAAACCTGCCGGCGGTGTAGATGCGAAGCATAGATGCCATGAACCATCTCGATGGCCCAGCGCCCGTCGCGCGCGCTGCAGATCGGCTCGCGGTCCTCCTCGACCGCCGCCACGAGATCGGCGATCGCCAGCCGGTTGCCGCGGGTGGGCATATGCACCGTGTCGGGATCGGGCGAGCCCGGCACCGGCGGCTCAAAGGGCGCGTCGACGGCCGTGAAGTCGTTGGCCTCCTCGGGAACGGACGCAGCCTTGGAGAGCTTGAGCGTGGTCCGCCGCGTCCAGTCGCCGTAGCGCAGCGACAACACGCCTTCCGTGCCGATCAGCGTGATGCCCCAGCGCTCGCCACGCTTCTCCATGTTCGCCCGGCTTTGGAAATGGCCGACCACGCCATTCGGAAAGGCATAGAAGGCGTTGACCGAATCGCCGGCAATCAGGCCGTTTTTCTCCTGGGGTATGAAGGAGTCGGCCTTCGTTATGTCGCGCCCGTTGGCGGTGACGCGGCCGGAAACCCAGATCGGGTCGCCGGCGAAGAAGCGCATGGCGTCCATCACATGGCAGCCGAGTACCATCGTGTCCTCGCCGCCGCCGCGTCGATCCTCCTTGCCGCGGCCGATGATGTTGGTGAGCGCGCCGATTTCGCCGCGCTCGAGCATCTTCTTGGCGGTCAGGAACGGCTCGACATACCGGCTCTGGTGCGCCACCGCGATCTTCACTCCGCGGTTTTCGGCAAGCGCGATGATGCGGTCGCATTCCTCCGGGCTCGTGGCGAGCGGCTTGTCGGTATAGACGTGGCAGCCGGCCTCTATCGCTGCGGTGATCATCTCCTCGTGCTCGAAGGACTGGCGCGGGCAGACGCTGACGATGTCCAACTCCTCTTTCTCCAGCATCTCGCGATAATCGGCATAGGAGCGCTCGGCCTTCGCCTCGGCCATGGCCGTGGCGCGGCCCTCCTCGTGCGGGTCGGCGATCGCCACCATCTTGGTGAAAGGCAGGAACTGATAGGGCATGTGCAGCTGATGGCCATATTCGCCATAGCCGGTGTGCCCGATGGCAGCTGCGCGATAAATCTTCTTCGGCATGAGATTCCAATCCCGGTCTTGGGCCGCCGCCTTGCGCGGGCAGCCGAGGGCAGACGGGCGACGGCCGCTGTCCAGAAAACTCCCTGAGCGCGTCCGGCTCGCCGGCGCCGCTCCTCCACGTCAGCCGGCGAGCCGCCGGCAGCGCTGCAGGCGCCTCAGCCAGGAGCCGCCGCATAGTGCCGGCCAAAGGTTTAGGCCTCCTAACGAAGTTGTCAACCCGATTTGCAAAGTTTCTAGACAAATTGATCTACTCTGGCCTGCCAGGCTGCAATCAGTATTCGCAGCCGAAGGCGAGCGGATGGCGCCGGTCGGCGAGAGGGAAAGTCAGGCGACGCCCTGTCAGATGCGAAGCATAGATGCCGTGCACCATTTCGATCGTCCAGCGCCCGTCATGGCCGCTCGACCGCGGCTGCTCCGATGTGAGGATATCCCAGACGGCGAGCCGGTTGCCGCGCGTCGGCATATGCACGCTTCCCAATTCCTCCGAACCGGGCACGACCGGCTCGAAGGGCGCCTCGACGTGCTCT
This sequence comes from Chelativorans sp., assembly GCF_031180965.1. Taxonomy (GTDB): domain Bacteria; phylum Pseudomonadota; class Alphaproteobacteria; order Rhizobiales; family Rhizobiaceae; genus Chelativorans. Next base: position 6,286 of record NZ_JAPSLH010000006.1, on the reverse strand, counting down.
AGGACCGCCTCCTCCGGCACGCACGGCGCCTTCGAGATCTTCAGCGTCGTGCGGCGCTCGAAATCGCCGTAGCGCAGTGAAAGCACGCCCCTCGTGCCGATCAGCGTCAGGCCCCATCGGTCGCCGTGAAGGTGCTGGTTGCGCACGCTCACCGCATGGCCGATCACGCCGCCAGCGAAGCCGAACATGCCCCAGACCGAATCGCCGCCCACCGGCCCGTTGCAGTCCTTTCCTTCATAGGCGGCCTGCCGCGCCATCGGCCTTCCGCCGACGGTGCAGCTGCCCTGGACCCAGAGCGGATCGCCGGCAAAGAAGCGCATGGCGTCGAGCGTATGCACGCCGCAGCACATGAGATCCTCCCCGCCGCCGCGATGATCCTCCTTGCCGCGGCCGATCATCGAAAGAAGCGTGCCGATCTCGCCTGCGTCGAGCATGCGCTTGGCCGTGAGGAACGGCTCGACATATCGGCTCTGATGCGCGACGCCGAGGCGCACGCCCCGTCTTTCGCAAGCGGAGATCATCCGGTCGGCGCTTTCGAGGTCCGGCGCCATCGGCTTGTCGACATAAATGTGCACACCCGCCTCCGCCGCGGCAGAGATCACCGCCTCGTGCCGCTCGGCATGGCGGGAGCAGATGGAAACGATGTCCGGCCGCTCCTTCTCCAGCATCTCGCGATAGTCGGCATAGGCGCGCGCGGCACCGGCCGCGATCCTGCCTTCCTCCCGTGCTTTTGGATCGGCATCGGCGACGGCCACCATCTCCACCTGCGGAAGATGCTGGTAGGGAAGATGCAGGCCATGGCCGCCGGCAAAGCCGAGATAGCGTCCCGCCTTGTCGAAATGCCCGGTGTCGCCGATCGCCGCGGCGCGGAAAATCCGCCCTGCCATTTGCCGCCCCTCAAAAAAGAAGGCCCGCAATGCAGGCCTTTGAGTTTCGCTTCTGCTTGGGAAGGTCAGGCACGCTCGAGAATCGCATTGCCCTCGTCGACATAACGCTGGGCACCCTCCTTGGGCGTCATCTGCTCGAAGGCGACCTGCTGGCTCACTTCCCGAAGCAGGGCTTCGACTTCCGTTGCGCCGCGCGGAGGCGGCGGCGGAATGGGGCTCACCACCTTGGTCGCCTCGATCACGAAATCGAGGGACGCCTTGTTCACCTCGTCGAGGGTCGGGGCGACGACCTCCTGCATCCTCGGCGAGCAAGGGACGCCTCGCTCCAGGCCCAGAACCTTGACGCCTTCCGGGTTCATGACCGTGTAGTTGGCCAGCTTGATGGCATCCTCCTTCAGCTTGGAGCCCGAATAGATGCTCCAGAAGTTCGACGGCTTCAGGTACTGGCCGTTCTTCGGTCCGGCACCCTGCGGATAGGCGGTGATGCCCAGCGGCTTCGGCGTCGTCTTCTGGTACCCTACCAGGCCGTTCGAGTGAACGAAGGCGGCGCCCGCATAGCCCTGGGTGATCAGGTTCGCATCCACGGTGTCCTTGTCGAGGGCGGCGACGTCGGCGGGCGGCGAAGCGCCGTCGGCGCGGGCCTTGGCCCACATCTCGAACCATTCGGTGACCGCATCCACCGGCGTGCCGATCGACTGGCCATCATAGGAGGCAAACTCCTTCTGGCGCATGTAGTTGTCGAAGGCAGCCGCCTTGCCGCTCGGATCGTTGCAGCCGAAATATTTTCCGTCATGCGCCTTGGTGACCTGCAGCGCCATGTCGAGGAACTGCTCCCAGGTGGTGCCGATCGGGATCTCGGTGATCCCCACCTTACCGTACGCTTCCTTGTCGAAGAAGAGCGCGTTGGTGTTGTTGCCGAGATTAACGCCATAGAGCTTGCCGTCGACGCGCAGGCTGTCCACCGTCGGCGCCGGCCAGTCTGAAAGGTCGAGCAGCTCGCCGACATAGTCGTCCAGCGGCTCCAGCGCGCCGCGCTGGGCGTATTCGCTGATATAGCGATAGTCCATCTGGAACAGGTCGGGGCCGTTGCCGCCGGCGATTTGCGTCGACACCCGGGTGATATAGTCATCGAAGCCGACCGACTCGCTGTCGACGGTGAGCCCCGGATTCTGCGCCACGAAATCGGCGATCGCCTGCTGCGTGCGCTTCAGACGGTCCTGCCCGCCCCACCAGAAGGCGCGCAGGCGACGCTCCTGCCCGAAAGCCGGCACCGCCGTCAGCGCGGTGGCCGCTCCCGCCATGTGCAGGAATGTCCGGCGTGTGAATGAATGAGCCATGTCGAATTCCTCCCTTGCGATCCGTCGATCCGAGATCGAGTCAAAGACGGCGCTCTGTTCCGGTCTACCGTCCCGAGAATGGCAGCGCCTCCCGAGCGAAGCCTGATGCGCCCCGCATCCCACGCGGCGCCCTTCTCGATCTTCAAAGGTTAGACTTCACCCTGGAATTTGTCAATAAGTCTTGCAAATAGGGTATCTACATCCTACGCGTTCATCCGGCGAGTTCGGGCATGAGGTCGCCGATCCGGACCATGCGGCCAGCGCGCACGCTCTCCATGGCCGCAACACCGCAGAGCACGGACATGGCGCCGGCGCGCGAGTCCGCACGCTGCTTCAGCGCGTCCTCCATGCCCGGCTTGAAGATCATGTTGCGCATGCGGTCATCGCCGCCATAGTGACCGCCCGGCTGATGCGGCACGAAGATGTGCTCAACGCCGCCGCCGAAATTGCGGATCAGCAGGATCTCGTCACTCGGGGGCGTCTCCCACGGCTGGTCCTCGTACTGGCGCAGTTCCAGCCGGCCCATCGTGCCGTTGAAGGCGATGAAATGCCCCTCGATCGGCATATAGGTGCTCACGGAATAGGAGGCGGTCACCTGGTTGCGGTAGCGGATCGTCGCCGTCATCGTGTCGGGAATGTCGATGTCCTCGCGATAGACGCAGGCATCGCGGAAATAGCCGTCATGCTGTGACGGCTCCTCATAGAGCGCGTCCAGGAAGGGATCGGAGGCGAGATCGAAATAGTAGTTGCACTCGGCCTTGTAAGGGCAGGTCTTGCAGCGCACCCAGCGGAACGGCCCAGCCTTGCCATAGTTGCGCAACTCGCCGAAGGCGCTGACGGCTTCCGGCTCCGTATCGAGATACCAGTTGAGGAGATCGAAGTGGTGCGTCGACTTGTGGACGAAGAGGCTGCCCGAATTCTTCCGATAGGCATGCCAGCGGCGGAAATAGTCGGCGCCGTGCCGCGTATCCAGATACCAGTGGAAATCGACCGATGTGACGGTGCCGATGGCGCCCGCGCTCAAAAGCTCCTTGATCTTGGCGGAGGTAGGCGCAAACCGGTAGTTGAAGGAGACGTCGACCTTCCGGCCGGACCGCTTCTCCGCCTCCATGATGCGCCGGATTTTCTCCGGAGTCGTGGTCATCGGCTTTTCCGCAATGACGTCGCAGCCGAAATCCAGCGCCTTCACGATGATGTCGTCATGGGTGTAGTCCGGCGTGCAGACGATTACCAGGTCGGGCTTCGCCTCCGCCAGCAGGTGGTCGAAATCCGCATAGATCGGGGCCGTCGATCCCATGATCGCACGGGCGCGCTCGCCGCGCAGCGGATTGGTCTCGCAGATCGCCACCAGTTCGACGAAATCGGACCATCCCGCCAAAAGGTCCCTGCCCCACATCTTGGTGCCCCGGTTGCCGGTGCCGACCAGCGCATAACGCCGCCTTGCTTCAGCCATCCTGCTTCTCCCTCTGCCCAGCCGCCGGCGGCGGAGCCATTTGGTACCTGAACCGACGTTTTTAGCGTCCAACGGCCGGGCATGCTTCCGCCAAACCCGCCATGCGGCCGCTCTGAAACTACAACCATAATAGGACGCTCGCCGCAACAGATTTGATAAGTTGATTGACAATGTCGCCCTCGGAGCGCTACTCACGCTGGATAACGGGCCAGATACGCCCGCAGTCGGGGCAGCACGGAAGCCAGCCATGTTAACCAAGGTGACATATTCAGCGTTGGCCCGATCCGTCCTGGCCGTGCCGCCGCTGGCGCTCACGCCCGACCTCGAGATCAACCGCGCCGCCAATGCCGCGCAAATCCGGCATCTGGAAGCCGGCGGCGTGACGACGCTGCTTTATGGCGGCAATGCCAATGTGCACAACTGGCAGGTCTCCAAATTCGACGAATGGCTGGACGTCCTCGAGGAGAGCGCCGGGGCGGACAGCTGGCTGATCCCCTCGGTGGGCCCTGATTGGGGCAAGCTCCTGGACATGGCCGCCGTGCTGAAGCACCGGAAACTCCCGGTCGCGATGGCTCTGCCGCTGATCGCGCCGCAGACGCCCGAGGGCGTGGTGCGCGGGCTGGAGGAATTCTCCGGACGGTCGGGCGTGCCGCTCATCGTCTATATCAAGACGGACGGCTATGTGCCTGCCAAGGCGATCGCGCGCCTTCATGAAGAGGGGGTGGTGTTCGGCATAAAATACGCCGTGCCGCGCAAGGATCCCCTGGTCGATCCCTATCTCGACGAGCTGATCGCGGCGATCGGACGGGAGAAAATCGTCAGCGGCTTCGGCGAGCCGCCCGCCCTCCCGCATCTGCTCGATTTCGGGCTCGCCGGCTTCACGGCGGGATGCGTCTGCATCGCCCCGACGCTGTCGATGCGCTACCTCAAGGCGCTGCAGGCCGGCGACCGGGCTGGCGCGCAAAAGCTGCTCCAGCCTTTCCTCAGGCTCGAAGCGCTGCGCGAGCGCTCCAGCGCGATCCGTGTGCTCCACCAGGCCGTCACCTATTCGGGCGTCGCGGATCTCGGGCCGATGCTGCCCCTCCTGAGCCCGCCTGCCGCCGGGGAGCACGAGGACATCAGGGCCGCGGCGCGCGAACTCCACGCAGCCGAGATGGCGGCCCGCAGCGTTCCCGCATAGACTGCCGGCAGGAGACGCTCCTGCCCGACCGAGGAAGACATGCCCAGTTCCTGCTTCGTGATTGTCTGCAACGCCGCCGACAACCGCCTTGGCCTTTACGAACTGGACGGGTCCGGTGCGCTGTCGCACCTGCGGGACGCCGACCTTCCGGGCCTCGAGGAGTCCAAGGGCTCCTATCCGATGACGCTCGGCCCGGACCGGAGCAAGCTTTATGTCGCCTATCGCGGCGCCGCGCCCGCCGTGCTCACCTATGCGGTGGATGCGGCAGGACGATCGGTCGAGTTCCTCGGCAAGAGCCCGCTTGCGGACAACATGGCGCATATCGCGACGGATGAAGGCGGCCGGTTTCTTCTCTCGGCCTCCTATAGCGGCGGCAAGGTCAGCATAAACCCGATCGCGGCGGACGGCGTGGCGCAGGGGCCGAGCGATACGCTCCAGGCCGAGCCCAACATGCATTGCGTGGTTCCCCTCCCCGGCACGGATGCGTTCTTCGCGACCAGCCTCGGCAGCGACCTCATCCTGAAATACCGCTTCGATGCGGCCGGAAAGCTGACGCTCGAGCCGGAGCGTGCCGGGTCGGCCGCGGGCAGCGGGCCAAGGCATTTCGTCTTCCACCCGTCGATGCGGTTCGGCTACCTGCTCACGGAAAAGGCCTCGACGGTGGGTGTCTTCGGCTTCGACGGGAAGTCCCTGACGCGCGAGCCGCTGCAGTCGCTCTCGATCATGCCCGACAACTGGCGCGGAAAGTGCTGGGCGGCGGATATCCGGATCACGCCGGACGGGCGCTTCCTCTACGCGTCCGACCGCAGCGCGAACTCGATCGCCGGCTTTGCCGTGGACGGGGCGACGGGACTTATCGAGCGGAGGCAAATCACCTTTGCCGCGCCCTGGCCGCGTTCTTTCAACCTCGATCCGCATGGACGCTTCCTCCTGGCGCTCGGCGAGGCGAGCGGGCTCATGGACGTTTTCGCCATCGATCCTGGGACCGGGGGGCTCGACAAGCGCCATACGATCCCCACCGGCCGCATCCCCAGCTGGGTGGAGATTTTGGCCGGGTAGTCGGAGGGCATGCGTCATCGCCGCCTCGCCCGGCTATCGCCGTCTGGCCATTGAAGAAGGTGGGAAGCGGGGCGCGTGATCCGTGCCTCTCTGTTAGTTAATCGTGGCGCGTCCCACGCGCCCCGCCGGCCGCTGTCCCGACATTGGCCGGTCACTCGGGTCTTTCTTCCGCCCCGGCTGCACCCAATGAAGGGGGTGGTCTTTGCCGGGCCGAAGGAAAAGCCCTAGCGGCTTCTCCGCGGTTTCCGCGATGCCGGCTCTCACCCAGCATCCGTTTTTCCGAAGTGCTGTCTGTCACCCAGCACCCCGGCACCGCCGGCCTGTCGCGGGCCCTCAGCATGCCTCCAGGTACCGATCCCTGGAGGGGGAG
>NZ_JAPSLH010000005.1 GCF_031180965.1 Chelativorans sp. | reverse complement strand
GCGGCATCTGTGTCCGATGCCGCTCCTCATCACCCTTCGCCCCGACATTAAGAACGTCGGTCTCGCGGGTGTTCATCCACACCGGCGAAGCCCACTCCTGCCAGACCTCCAACGGGAAGCGCTCCGGTGGATGGACCACCGGGGCGGTGACCTCCATCCCCTCAGCCCATTTCCGGAAAACGGCGATGTATTCGGGCATTCCGCCACCGGTCCGGGCGGCGTCGGTGCGAAAATGCTTGTAGAGAAGGCGATCAGCCTTGGTCTTCTGCATCTCCTTCACCGGACAGCGCCAGACGGTAATCAGGCGATGGAAGGTCCACCCTTCCTCGACGTGGGTACGAATGCATTCGCCGGTGAAGTGATAGAGGCCGCGGTCGCCTTTCTCTGAGCTGTTGGAGTAATAGACCAGGTCTTTGACGTGGATGGCCGACAACCTGCCCGGTCGTGTGACGCGCAGCTTTTCCCGGACCAGGTGACGATACGAGGCGAAGAACTCCTCGTGCGAGGCGACGTTACCCATGTCGCGCTCGCTTTCTGAATAGATGTAGAGGCTGGAGAACGGTGGCGAATAGACCGACAGGTCGATGGAGTTGGACGGCATCTCGGCCGTGAATTCTACGGTATCGGCGTTGTACGCCGCCCAGCCTTCGCCGGCAGCTTGATCGAGAACGTTCATGACAGCATCCACGCCGGCAGCGTGGCCTCCTGATGGGGCTGGTAGGTGAGAAGGGTTTTCGAGGAGCGGGCCGCACGCGACATGGCGGCGGCCATTGCGGCCTTCATGGCATCGTGATCGCCGGCCTTGCGGCTGACCACCTGCCAAATGGCCTCTTCGGTATCTGCGCAGACGACATGCACCTCGACGGCGCGCTTCTGTCGGAACCGCCAGCAGCGCCGAACGGCCTGGTAGAAGCTCTCGTACGAGAATGAGAGGCCCATGAACGCCATGCGGGCACAGTGTTGCCAATTGAGCCCAAACCCGCAGATCGAGGGCTTGCTGAGCAGGATGCGGATTTCGCCGCGGGCAAACGCCTGCAGCCGCTCCTCCTTCTTCTCGATGGACATGGAGCCGCGGACTTCGACGGCTTCGGGGATGGCCTCGCGAACGGCGTCGGCGTCGTAATCGGTCTCAACCCAGATGATCCACGGCTCGCTCGGCTCCGCCGCGACAATCTCTGCAAGCTTCGCGGCGCGCGCGATGCTGGTCAGCCGCTTCTCTCGATGAATGGACGTTGCCGACATGTCCGGCGTTCGGAAGAGCCGGATTTGGCCGTTCTTTTCCTCACCGGTATCAATGCCGCGATCAGCCGCAACCAAGTGCCGATGAAGGTTTAGCGGTGGCATCTCGAACCCGTCGTCGGAGAAGCCGAGATCGGAGGGTTTGGATACGCATCGAGCCCAGGAAGCTACCCAATCCCAGAACGGCCGGACGGCCGGTTTCTTGAGCCGGTAACGCCCCATCTGCGTCTGGTCGGCAATGAACCAACGTGACAGCATCTCGGGCGCTTCCATCACGCCGAGGAAATGGGAGTGCTGGCCAAGCTCGGTATGATCGTTCGGCGCCGGCGTGGCGGTGCAGGCAAGCCGGTAAGGCGTGCGTTCGAAAGCCTTGATCAGCCGGCGCGTCGTCTTGCCGGTGAAGCTCTTCAGAATCGAGCTCTCGTCGAGGATCATACCGCCCCAGAGATCCGGATTGACCTTCTCCAGGCGCTCGTAGTTGGTAACCACGATGCGCGGCCGGATAGGCGCGGCACCATCCCGGCTTTGAGTCGCCTCGATGCCGAACGCCTGCGCCTCCTCGACGTGCTGAGCTCCAACAGCCAGTGGCGCAAGCATCAGAACGGGCTTGTTGGTGCGCCTGACAATTTCGTTGCCCCAGACAAGCGCCATCGCAGTCTTGCCCAGGCCGGTATCGTAGAATAGCGCGCCCGAGCCGCAGCGCAGAGCAAAGGCGGCGCCGTGGCGCTGATGATCGAAGAGGCGGGAGGGGAGAGCGCCTTCGTCAACGTCCGTAAAGCCGGACGGCTGGAACGCGACGCGCTTGCCGGCAATCAGTTCATGGTAGGATTGGAGGGTCATGCCCGTGCCCTCCTTCCCGTGCCGTCGTACGTTGAGATGGCCTTGAGGTACGGCCGTTCCTCCAGAACGGTCCTGGGCGAGCGCCACGACTTCCGGCCAGCACGCCGCTGCAGGTCCTCTTGTCGGTAATTGGAGGCGAGCCGGTTGATGGCTTGGAAGACGCCGAGCTGCTGAGCCTGCGACCGCTCGAAGCGGTGCGCCATGTAGAGGTCGTAAAGCTCGGCTCCGCGCTGCCTGCGCCGGTTATTGAAATCGTGCCGGCACTTACGGGCGCAAAATTCGCCTTTGCCCGTCATGGGGCAACCGCATTCGAGGCAGACGTGTACACGCACCATCACGCCGCCCTCCCCTCGCGATGCGCACCATCGGCCCATACAGAGCCGTCAGGCATGCGGTAGGTGATGGTCTCGGCCCGTTCGTCGGCATCGACCTGCTCGCCCGGCACGAGGCTGGGCAGATACAGGTGATTGGGGCAGCCGACTCGCTGCGCCTCAATTGTCAGAACGCGATCAAAACGCGCGCAGTACCAAGCCCCAGCCGAGCCGATGGCTGAGTGTAAGCATGTGCGGCAATTTCGAAGGGCGAACTGACCGGCGTGACAAACGCCATAGCTGGGACAGTTGAAGGCCTGGCAGAGGTAATAGCTGGGATCGTCGCTCACCCTTGCCGGCGCGGCATTTGCATCCCTGATACGCTCCGCCTTGGCCAGCAAAGCCGAGCCCTGCGCGGCGTCATAGCGGATGCGCTCGCCGTAGAGCTCATCGGTGTCCTTGTTCTTGGCGAGATAAAAGGCGCGCGTCAGCCCTTTCAGGTGCATGTAGACCTGCATCTGCGCGACGTGTTCGGGTTTCGAAATTGCTACTCCGTGGCGGAGCAGCTGCGCGAAGGATCTGGCATTGTGCGTCTTGCATTCGAGCAGGTGCGGCGTCGTGGGCGCCTCAAGAATGCCCGTGGCGATCCCATCCAGATGGCCGGCGAAGTGGCCGTCCAGAGCGGTGACTTCCCACTGCTCGCCTGTGGCAGGGTCAACGGCCTCGATCTTCACTCCAGCCAGGGCGAGATAGGCGACAAGTCGCGCCTCCTCTTCATGCCCGGTCTGGAACAGGCGCAGCTTGCGGCCGTCGAAGACTTCGGGCTCGTGCGCCCAGCGGAAGCGATACCAAAGGTGGCGCTCGCAGGGATGACCAATGGAGGATCCGCGCACGACGTGATCGAAGTCGCGATCTTCAGCGGCTTCCACCGCAGCGTCGATCGCAACGACGGTCAACGAGATGGAGTTCGGAAGGGCCACCATTATGCTGCCCTCCCACATGAGGAGCAGAAGTATCGGCCGCGCTTATTCAGCCAACCGAACAGCCGGACGAATACATCGCGCTTGACGCCCCTAAAGGCGAGCTGACGAGGGCACCGGTAGCAGGTGAGGATCATCTACTCGCCCTCCCTCGGCAGGAAGATGCGAGCGGGGGCCGGTCCGGACACGTCGATAGTGTAGCCACCGGCACGACCTGTGCCTCGGTTCACCTTGACGGAAATCCCGGGCAGTTTTTTGCCGTCCGGCCCAAGACCGCCAATTTGCTCCAGAACTTCGTGTGCCATGCGCTCACGGATTTCATCTTCGGTGACACTGGCGCGGAAGCTGATCGTCTCGGGGTGGATGAGCCTGACCATCACGCCACCTCCCGAATCCGAAGGCGGTCTGACGTGAAGTAGCCGCGCCAACTGCGAAGCTGCCGTTCCGCATCTTGCTTTGCCCTGCGTCGTGCCGCCTGCTCGTCAGAGGGGCCTGACGCAGCGATCCTGACGGTGGTCAGCTTGTTCCAGGCGCTGCCGCGCTGGATTTCGATGATGAGGCTCGCCATCACGCCACCTCGTCTTTCACGAGGTACAGGATGGATTGCTTTTGCCCGACCACGACGAAGATTTGGCCAGGATTGGCGCGGGCCAGCTTGTCAGCCTGCACCGTCGCGGCTTCTTCGCTGCCGTACTCAAAGGGCCAGACGGAAGGGCGGATGCGACCGGTGCTATCGCCGCGGCGGAAGACCCAAAAGCCACCGCCGATAATCTCGCCGTCTCGCGGCAGCTTGGGATTTTTGAGCCAGCCGCCGCGCTGCTTCTTCGGCTTGCGAGGCAAACGGATATCGTTCATCGTCTCGATCCTTTTCGAGCGAAGTGAAAATCGTTCGGGATGGAGTGCCGGGCGGTTCGGTTTACGAGGCCTGCGACCGCCCGGCCGCTACGTCATGCAGCCGGCTTTCGCCACGGTGCTGACCCGCCGGAGCCGTTAGCGCCGGTCTGGGGCGGCGGAGGAGTAAATCTCTGCTGCGGTGCCGTGCCCTGCCCCGCCGGCGCCCCGCCGACCGGCTTCACCGAAGTGACTTCATTCGACGGGCTATAGCCAGGGTCCTGCCTCACCTTCACGCGGATCGTGCAGGCAATGCCGTGAAGCTCGCTCGAGTCCTGTGGCGTCAGCTTTCCCGTTGCCTGGCGGATGGCAGCGAACTGCGACTGGGCGATCGAGATCACCTTGTCTATGTTGTTCATGTTTTCGCCCCACATGTTGAGGCGCTGCCAGATCAGGCGTCCGTCATAAGGACCGGTTTCGACCTGCCATGTCAGCCGAAGGCAGCGGCCCTTGTTCTCCCGCTTCGAAATATCCTCGACGTCGCTCTCGATGATCTTGGCACGGTACTCGCCGGCCGGGATCGGCTCGAAATCGCCGCCGGGCTCGGCATTCGGATCATAGCTTCCTGCGATGTTGGCCATTTATGCGGCCTCCTTCTGCGTCTCGGCCGGAGCCGGCGTATTGGGAAAATAGGGGGCAAGCAGGTCGTATCCTTTGCCCCTGTCGTAGCGGAACGTCGGCGGCATGTCGTAGCGGTTGCCGGCAACATAGGCCGGCGTGCCCTGGGCGTGGATCATGCGGACGTCGCCGCTGACGTCCGCCCTCGCCCGCTTCTTGTTGAATCCTGCCTCCTCCGTTTTCACGACTACGGGCCTCTTAAGCAGGAAGATGCAGTCCATCTCCCGCTCGATGGCGCCGACGGCGCGCTTGTCGAGGTCGATTTCGTAGCGGTCGTAGGAAACGGTTTCCGGATCGTCGAAGCGCGTCACCTTGGAATGGGCGATCAGGATGATGCCCATTCCCTTGTCGCGGCGAAGGGCGTTGATGCCGTCGATGAACTCCTGCCAGATGCGCTGGGCATAGACGTAGCCCTTGCCGTAGCCGAAATCCTCGATGTTGGCCTTGGCGTTGCCTTTCTCGTCGCCGCGAGCGCACGTCTCCGCGAAGACGAGCTTCTCCATCTCCGTGATCGAGTCGATGACGACGTGCTGGAAGTCGTGCTCCTCGACATAGAGGGCAGCGAGCGCATCCATTACATCCGTGAACGATGACAGCTTGCCGAACGAAACCAGCTCGGTAGTGCCCTCGCCTTCCTCGACCTGCAGGAAGACTGCGTTCGGGAACTCGCTGGCCAGAGTGGTTTTGCCCATCTTCGGCGGGCCGTAGATGAGGATGCGAGGCGGCTTGTCCGCTCGCACCGTTTTCAGATCAGATAGCGAAATCGCCATGATCTTCTCCTTGCATTGATGGCGCAGTTGGGTACCACCCGCCGCTTGCGCCGTCGTGCGACGGGTGAAAGGTGAGGTCGAGCCTCTGCGCGGGCAGAAGCCGCACCCAGGAAAGACCGTTGGCCCTCGGGAGCCACGTGATGGCGATTGCGGTGACAAGACTGTCGTCGGCGATCACTCTCGCCTCGACGATCGTGTCCAGCATTGCCTTGAGGCGATTGTCGATGTCGGCTGAGCCGGACATGCGCTCCACGCCAATGATCGCGATGACGCGGCCGGGCATGGAGGCAACCTTCTGCCTCCGTATGTCCGCAACGCCCATGCGGACGAAGTCGTCATAGTGGCGCGTCTTAACGCGCCCCACGCCCTTCACGTTCTTGAACAGGTGGTTCGCGCTCGGCGGCGTCGGCATTGTGAAGCTGACGGAAGCGGGCAGGTCCGCCAGGATACCCGCTTCCGTCGTGATCGGCCCTGCCGTGGCCTGAACCTTGCGCGCCAGGGCAGTCATCAGAGGCAGCCTCCGGCGCCCAGAGTTCCGCTCGCGCGATCGCATCCAGCAAGAGCCTCATGGCGTCGCTGCGCAGTTCGTTCGACTGCGATATCATCCTGCGAGCCCGCAATTCGGCCGAATGCTTCAATCGCTTCGCGATGAAATTCCTCATCCTGAACGGCAAGAGCCGTCGCCAGCCTTGCGGTGCGCGTAACGAATTCGGCATGATCTCGCTTGGCCTCCTCAATCCTCTTGCGTTCAAGCTTCTGAGCATGCGCCACCGCCGCGAGCTCGACCATTTCGTGATAGCGGACGCCGGCGGCCTCACGATGCCAGAAGGAGCGAACACGTCGCCGCGTCCAAGAATGCGGCTGATCCAGATCCCGAAAGTGCCGACATATTGCGTCGTAGACGCGATCGATCAGATCGGCCTTTCCGTCCCAGCAGTCTCCACCAATTTCCGCGACGAGCTTTCTTGCGAGCGCAACATCAGACATAGGCGCCCCCTTCCTTTCCGTGTTTGCGGACAACTTTTCCATGACGCTGTTTTCCTTTGCCCCTAAGTGTTGCCTCGGACAGTGAGGCGCTTGAGGCGCAGGAAGGATCGAAGCGATTGCAGTCGCGACGATCAAAAGAAATGGCGGCAGAGGCCCGGGGGTGCCCCTGCCGCCGGTCACCGTTCGGGGAGGAGGACGAACGGGAATTCATGCCGCAGTCTCCTGCTGCGCGGGGCGAGCCACTCCGGAGGGCCACTGGGCGCAGGCGGGCCAGTGATCAGAAAACCACCGAAGAGCAGCGTTGTACCGCCCCAGCGTGATGTCCGCTCCGCCACGAAGGCTCGCGAGCTTTTTGCTGTCATTGAAGACCCAGAAGCTCAACGTGACATCCTTCGTGCCCGTGGCACGGGAGTACTCGTCGGCGAGGCGGAGGAGGTGCGCGATTTCAATCATGCGCAGCACCATCGGTCTTTTTCCCGAATTTGTCAACGGTTTTCTTCCCGAATGCTTCAAAGCGCAAAGTCGGGAATAATACCGATTATGCTAAAGGATATATTGGACAGGATTGATCAGAGGCTCACTGAAGTGGGCCTTACGGAGTCGCGCGCCAGTAAGCTCGCCGGTCTGAGCGACTCGGCAATTCGCGACATGCGCCGCGCTGTCCGTTCCGGGCGCGAGCGTGCGGGCGTGTCAACGCGCACGCTCGCCGCCCTAGCTCCAGTTCTCGATACAACGGCCGATTGGCTCCTCACCGGGAGCGGAGATCCATCCCCGTCCCACACAGCTCTGAGCACTTCGCACGATCACATGGTCCCCGTTCGCGGCACGGCCGCTGGCTCGCACGAACGAGGCTCATTTCAGTTCACCGGCGATGAGATCGATTATGTACCCAGGCCGCCGGCGCTTGCAGGAGTGCGAAATTTGTTTGCCCTTTATGTCGAGGGCGATTCGATGGAGCCAGAGCACCGACCAGGTGACTTGAGGTTTATCGCCCCTGACCGCCCAGCTCGATCTGGCGATACGGTTATTGTTGAAGCACGCGACGATCCCGGCGAGCCGGAGTGGGCGATGATCGGCCACCTCATCAGCCGCGGCGAGGAGATTGTAATCGGCAAGCTCAATCCGAAAAAGGAGGTTCGCATTCCACGCCTCTTGGTCAAGCGCATTCACAAGGTCTTGAGCCAAAACGAGCTGTTTGGAAGATAACCGATCGACATGCAAAGCTGCACCAGGCTCTGCCCTCTCCTCTGAATAATCGACAACTTCCATTTCAGTGCACGCCCCGGCCGGATCGTTCTGCCGGGGCTTTTCATTAGGGTAATTCCCCGGGCGCGTGACCCTGGCTCGGTTTTATTCCCGATTCCCTCTTGCGCCTCGGTTTTTTTCCCGATAATATCCTCCCATCAACAGCGGCTCAGCCGAGAGATGGGAACCTTCATGAACGCCATAGTCCGAAACGCTCCTGGTCTGACAGACGTGCTGGCAAAGCTGGCAAGCGGCGTTGCAGCGCCTCCCCTAGCCCTGCAGGACGCAATCACCCTCTACGGCGACGACGGCGTGATGCGCGCCATGGCGATGAAGGCGATCTCTGCCGGCCGTGCCGCGTTCTGGTCGAGCGCCACCTATCAGAGCCAGCGGGCGCTCTGCCTCTGCGGCAACCTCAACAGCGGCATGTCTTTCGCGGACGCCATGGCCGACGCCTACCGGCACTGCTCGGGCGCGGAAAAGCTCCGCGCGCTCGACACGCTGGTGCCGCTCAATCGCAAGGCCGCCGAGGCCCTTTCCCTCGCCTATGCCGGGCTGGGCACGTGGCGCGACGAGCACGAGCTGCTGATGCGGCGCGTGAGGAGGAGGGCGTGATGCTTACCTTCCGGAAAACCGATACGGCGGCGCCGTGGCCAGCTTGGCGCGTATTCGCCGGAGCGAATTGCCTCGGGACTGTAGTTGACGCAATCGACGCCGAAGCGGGCATGCGCTGGCGCGCCGTAGCACCTGACGGAACTAGATTCTCGGCGCGATCAAAGGCCACTGCCGCGCATCGACTGCGCATCCATGCCGCCAAGTCGGAGGGCCGCTCCAATGCGTGACCTCGCCCAGGACCTCCTCTCCCTCGCCGCCGTCTCGATCTTCGTCGCGGTCGCCGCGGCCTATCTCGGAGCATTCGCGTCATGACCGACGAGCTCCGTCACATCGCCACCGCCGAAGCTCTCGGAGACAAGCTGGCCCGCACCGATCACCCCGACCTCCATCGTTCCGAAGCCGAGCGGAAAGCAGCGGCCTACGAGGAGAACGTAAAGCGGCAGGCCAAGCTCGTGCGCAAGCTCATCAGAGGCTCCGATGCTTCCTGATCCGGTCTGCCTGCGCGCCGAGACAATGCGCGCCGAGTTCGCCGAGGCGAAGCTCCAGTGTCTCAAAGGCAACCGGCTCCTCGCGGAGCACCACGCGCGCCGCGCCCTCGGCCTCGCCTCATCCCTGAAAAGCCACCGTGCCCCCAAGGCCGCGATGACGGCGCTCAACCTCATTCGGAGGAAGTCATGAAGTCCAATCGCCACATCGTTGATCAGCTCGCGGACGTGCGGGCGCAGAAAAAAGCTCTGGAAGCGAAAGAGGAGGAGCTGAAGGTCCTTATTTCCAAGGCCATGGGCTCTGCCGACAGCCTCGGGGGCGATCAGTTTATCGCCTTTCAGAAAGTGTCCACCAGGAAGGGCATTTACGACATGAAGAAGATCGAGGCCACCTTCGGCGACATGTCGCTCTTCCGTAAACCAGACGTCACCGTCTACCAGATCGTCGTCGAGCCTCGCATCATGGAGGCGGCAGAGTGACGACGATCCTCGCCATAGCAGCTGCAGTGGCGGTCTCGCTGCTTATCTTAGCAATTCTGCTCCGCGCCATCGCTTGCCCAGATCCGGATGAATTCCTGGACAAGCCCGACGACTGGGGCGGCCAATGACTGAGACCACAACGACAGACGAGGCGGAAGAGCGACGGCTCGTGTTTCGGCACTGGACACACGAGGACTTCATCACGGCGCTCCTCGCAGCCGAAGCCGAGCGCGACCGGCTCGCCTCCCGCGTGGCTGAACTGGAAGCGGAGAACGCCCGCCTCGAAGAGAGGCAGGCCGAAGCGGATCGGCTGATCGAGCCGTTTGCTGTGGCTGCTCCCTACTGGCAGGGGTTCCACGACTTCCAGCAAATAACCCATCGCAATCATAGCATCGAAGTCGGCCACCTTCGCGCCGCCCGCGCCTACCGCGACAAGGGGAGGGAGTGATGCCCGACATCAACTGGAAAGAGATCGACCGAGAGACCGCCAGAGCAGAAGCCAATGCCGAGGGCGGGGAGGCGGTGGCGGAGTTTGGCCAAGGCAACTGGGCCGTAGATATCGGCACCATGCACGGAAAACCTGCCGTTTTCGTCGCGCCGGCGAAAATGCCGGGGGTAGTTGGTACGACTGCCGCACGCGAGAACAATCCTCATGATCGCCTTGTCGCTGGCGAATGGTTCATGACATTCCCCACGATGGCGCAGGCGCAGCTTGTTGCTGACGCATTGTGCAATCAAGCCCACCCCGCCCCGCAGCCGAGCGGGCCGGTGAAGGCGCTGGAGTGGAACCCCTTCAGGGCTGAAACGCCGTGGGGCTATTACCATATCGATGACCAGAGGGATCGCCCCGCCGAGGAGTTGAAAGGGCGTCTTCCGTTCTTGCTTTCCGGTTCACACACGGATCTCTCACGATACCAGACTCTTGAAGCCGCCAAAGCCGCCGCGCAAGCCGATTACGAGCGGCGCGTCCTCTCCGCCCTCGCGTCATCCAAGCCGGATGCCCCGCACATGGCGGTGCCGAGCGGGCCGGAGACGGTTTTGCGCGGCGAAGATTGGGAAAATGCCGCTCACGAGCTGTTCTGGAAAACTGGTAAAGAACACCTATTCGAGTTGCTTCGCGCTCAGGCGCATGACGAGGCTGAAGAGCGTCTTGCCAAATCGGCAGCCCCCGCCGCCCCTACAGCAGGAGGGGAAGATGCGTAAACTGAAGGACTTTCCAACCGGCGCCGTACTGTCTGTTGTCACCGGGCGCCTCGTCTCCGAAAACCACATAGACGGGGTTTATGAGGTTCTCAACTGGATGACGGGCAAGAGCCTCTACACCCACCAACTTCCGCGCGTCAGCCGCGAAGCCGAACCTCTGATCCTGGCGCTCCATCCCGACCTAGCCCACGCCAAGGAAGAAGCCGAGCAAGTCAACGGCGACAACTGGCGCGAGTGGCTGGCCACATGGAAGGCCCGCTATGGCGAGACGATCGGCGTGCCGAAGATGACGATCGCCGAGCACGAGCGCATAGATCCGCTGAGCGAGCTTTCAGAAAAGGTTCATCCAGATCGTATTGCCGTCCTCAAAGCAATGGAGGGCCAGAGCGATGGCGAGTGAGCTGCGGGAACGCCTTGAAGCGGCGCGGGCGGAAGTAGCTCGACTGGAGCACGAAGCGGCGACAGCCACTTGCGCTGAGCTTGGCCATGATTGGCACTGTCTCGGCGGCGCAAACTGCGGCTGTTTCGATGATGCCTGCTGCTCGGTTCCAGTGCATGAATGCCGAAGATGCGGCGCTTGCGACTACGGCGAAAACGAGTGGGCGAGAGACCAGATAGCCAAGTGCCCGCTTCCGGCCGAATACGGGGAATATCTCGCCACCCTCCGCGCCCTTGAAGCACAGGGAGGGGCCGCCATCCGCTCTTTAAAGGAGGCGAAGGATGGCTAGGCTGACAGCAACCCAGCGAGCAATTCTTGAGCGACTGGCGAGCGGCCCGAAAACGCTCTCAGAGGCGCGGCAGGGAGGGCCGAACAGAATGCCCTCGCTGATAATGGCCGGGCTTGCTCGCGCGGTTAGCGCCGAACATCAGCCGCGAGACCTGCCGCTTCTCTTTGAGATCACCGAAGCCGGCCGCCTCGCCCTCGATAAGAAGGAAGGGGATACGCCGTGACGCGCCCCCTCCGCGAAATGGTGGATATCGGGGACGACGAGCCCGTTACCCTTGCGGAGGCATGCCGGCTGTTCTTCGGTGGCCGGCTGTCGCCGTCGGCCCTGCGCACCGAGGCGGCAAAGGGCAATCTCGAGATCATGCAGATCGCCAGGAAGGACTTCGTGACCAAGCGCGCGATCGAGGAGATGAAGCAACGATGCCTCAGAAGCGCAAGCCGCCCCGCCTCTGGCTCCGACGTGAAGGCGGAAAATCGAACTGGGTCATCCTCGACGGCGCCAAGCATATCCGCACAGGATGCGCTTCGCATGAAGCTTCAGAAGCGGAAAGAAAGCTCGCCGAGTACATCGCGAGCAAGTACCAAGCCCCGCGGGGAGGTCGTGCCGCTGAGATAACAATCGGGGACGTCCTCCTCGTTTACCTCGAGGAGAAAGCCCCATCCACTTCACGACCGAAGGAGACCGAAGCCGCCATCGCGCGGCTTAATGAGTTCTTCGGCGCCTATAAGGTTGCAGATATCAAGGGCAAGCTCTGCCGCGATTTCGTCGCCCACAGGGGCACTCAGGCAGGGGCCAGGCGCGACCTTGAGGTTCTTCGCGCCGCTATCCGCTACTACCACAAGGAATACGGGCTGGACGTGCTGCCAGCCTTTACCCTTCCGGAGAAGAGCCAGCCGAGGGAACGGTACCTGACGCGCCCGGAAGCAGCACTGCTTCTGTGGGCCGCGCTGGGCTGGGAAAAGGTGAAGGAGGGAGAAGGCCCGAACTCTTACGATAAATGGATTCGCCGGCGCGACCAGAAGCGCAGCCATCTGGCACGGCTTATCCTGATCGGGCTCTATACCGGCACCCGGCCGGGGGCAATCAAGGGGCTCCAGTGGATGCGGAACACCACCGGCGGATGGGCCGATGTGGAGCGCGGCGTGATCTTTCGCCGAGCGGAGGGGGAGCGTGTCGCCCACAACAAGCGCAAGCCGCCGGTGAAGATGGCGCGGCGCTTGCTGGCGCATATGAAGCGATGGAGGCGCTTGGAGGGCTGGGAAGTGGATGCGGAAGGGAAAGAAAGGGTCGGCCTCCGTTTCGTTGTGCACTACCAGGGCAAGCCGATCGTGAAGGAGAACAAGGCATTCAGGAGCGCTAGATCCGCCGCCGGGCTTTCTTCAGACGTGACACCGCACATCCTGCGCCATACGCGCGGCACCTGGCTTGCGCAGGCGCATGTGCCGCCGAATGAGGCCGCCGCTTCTCTCGGCCTGACCGTCGAGGAATATGAGCGCACCTACCTGCACAATGATCCTGAGTTCCAGAGATCGGCGGCCGATGCTTATTGAGAACGCCGCAACGGTTCGCAATGTTTCCGCAATGCTTCGCGGAACATCAGCCGAACAGAGCGAGATCAGGAGCAGCGAGAATGCCCGGATTTGCTGGGTTTCCTGCGAGCCTACCTTTTTCGGGACGAGGGGGTCGCAGGTTCAAATCCTGCCACTCCGACCAGTAAACAAGGCTTGGCACTTCGCCCCTCCACGTGGATAGTTTTCGATCCGTCGCGATTATACGGGTCATAGTAGCGCCGCAGGGAGCAGCAGTACCGCGTCTGGTGCGGACCCGCATGCAAGACGGGTTGCAAGGGGATCGCGGGTAGATGTCCTGACCGCGCATTGTGCCTGAGGATGTGCCGCGAGCCCCGCTCGCGCGCCGACTTTGAATCCTTCATACCGCACCGCGCGCCGGCCTCGCACGGCGGACTCCGGCAGCGCTCGCCCCGGTTGGCGCGCTACATCGCTGCCATGCATGCCAGCGCTAAGCGGACGCTGAGTTCCTCTCGCCGCAGCCTTCAGCCTCGCCCGGTCCCCGCCAGGAACGGGCGCCCCGGCGAGCACACCAGCTGCGCTGTCCGAGTACCATTTAAAACGTTTGCACAACGTGGTTCAGCTCGATAGAAAAGGAGCAGGAGTGTTTCGCCAAGATGGCCACGCGCGGCATGACGCTGAAGGAACTCGCCAGGGAGCTCGACCTCTCGATAACGACGGTTTCGCGCGCGCTTGCCGGCCATGAAGCCATCGCGCTGAGGACGCGCGAGCGGGTGCGCGAGGCCGCCCGGGCTCACGGCTATGTGCCGAATGTGGCTGCGCGCCAGCTCGTTTCCGGCCGCAGCGGCTTTGTCGGCCTCGTCCTGCCCATCCGCGGCCCCAATTTCATGGATTCCTATGTGGGTGAATTCATCACCGGTCTCGGCGAAGGCCTGGTCGAGCACGGCATCGACCTTCTGATCGCGACGGCCCAGCCGGGCCAGTCGGAACTGGCGGTGCTCAAGCATGTGGTCGAATCCCGCCGCGCCGACGGCGTCGTCGTGCCGCGCATCGCCGAGAGGGACGAGCGGCTCGCCTATCTCATGGAGCGCGGATTTCCCTTTGTCGCCCATGGTCGGCTCCTGAACGACAGGACCTCATACAACTGGCTCGACACGGACAGCGTGACCGCCTTCGGCGAGGCTTTCGACCTGCTCTACGGGCTCGGCCACCGCCATTTCGGCATGGTCAGCATCACCGATCCCATGACCTTCCGCCACCTGCGCGAGCGCGGCATGCGCGAGGCCATCGCGCGGCGCGGCGATCCATCGGTGCGGCTCGACATCGTCGCCGCACCGCGCTTCGACCGCGGCGCCACCGTCGCCGCCATCAACGACCTTCTCCATCGCCCCAACCGGCCGACCGCAATTCTGGGCATCTTCGACGAATTGGCGCTGACGGTCATGGAGGAGGCTGCGCGGGCGGGCCTGTCGATCCCGCGCGACCTTTCCGTGGTCGGCTTCGACAATATCACCGCCGCTGCCTATGCGCCGCCGGGCCTTACCACCTTCGACGCCGGCACACGCATCGCGGCGCGCGAGATCGGCCACATGCTGATCTCGGCCATCGAAGGGCCGCGCGATGCCAAGCTGACACGGCTGATCCGGCCGAAGCTGGTGGCGCGCGCAAGCCATGGGCCGGCGCCGTCGGCGAAAATCTGATCCACGACTGCAACAAGGGAGGAAATCAAGGTGCACAAGACCATCTCCATCCTGACGGGAGCGACCCTCGCCCTGTCCATTTCGGCGCACGCCGCAACCGCGCAGGTGCTGTTCTGGTCGACCCAGGCCGCGCCGGTCGAAGAAACCCAGAAGATGCGCGAGGATGTTCTTTCCGGCTTCGAGGGCGGCGTCGACTTCCAGCCCCAGGAAGTGGGGCCTTTCGTCACGCGCCTCGAGGCGGAGCTCGAAGCCGGGTCCGGCTCGATCGGCGTCGTGGGGGCGCTGCATGGTGAGCTGGCGACATATGCCGAACACTGGGCCGACCTTTCGGGCGTCGATCTCGGCGGGATTGAGGTCACGCCGGCCTTCCTGGAACTGGGAAAGCTCGGCACGCAGGAGCAGAAATACCTGCCCTGGATGCAGGCCAACTATGTGATGGCCGCCAACAAGCAGTCGCTGGAATACCTGCCGGAGGGTGCCGACATCAATGCGCTCACCTATGACCAGCTGGTGCAGTGGGCCAAGGCGATGGCCGAGCAGACCGGCTCGCCGAAATTCGGCTTCCCCGCCGGCCCGCAGGGGCTGAAGCACCGCTTCTTCCAGGGTTTCCTGCTGCCCTCCTACGCCAACTCGACCGTGACCAAATTCGCTTCGGACGAGGCGGAAGCGGGCTGGAACATGTTCAAGGAGCTCTGGCAGTACACGAATCCGGCCTCGACGAATTACGCCTTCATGCAGGAGCCGCTCCTCAGCGGCGACGTCTGGGTGGCCTTCGATCACATCGCCCGGCTCGCAGACGCCTTCAATCAGCGGCCGGACGACTTCGTCGCGTTCCCGGCCCCGGCCGGTCCCGCGGGGCGCGGCTTCATGCCTGTGCTGGCGGGCATCGCCGTGCCGAAGGGCGCCCCGGATGTCGAGGCTTCGAAGCGGCTCGTCCGCTACATGATGCAGCCGGAGACGCAGGTGGCGACACTGCTGGCCACAAATTTCTTCCCGACCATCGAGGTGACCCTGCCAGAAGACCTGCCGGCCTCCGCCAGGGCGCTGGGACCGGCGATCCAGGCGATGACCTCGGCGGAGGATGCCGTGCCGTCGCTGCTGCCGGTGGGCCTCGGCGATCTCGGCGGCCAGTTCAACCAGGTCTATACCGATGCGTTCGAGCGCATCGTACTGGCAGGCCAGCCGGTCAGAGATGTGCTGGACCAGCAGGCTGAGACGCTGCGCAGCATCATGGAGCAGGCAAAGGCTCCCTGCTGGCTGCCGGACCAGCCTTCCGACGGCCCCTGCCCCGTCGAATAAGACGCTGCTTTTCCGCCGCCCGTTCCCTTCCGGCATCGGGCGGCGGAAGACCGGCGACCGGAGGACCGATGCACCCGAAGGTCTTACCCTACGTCCTGCTGCTGCCGGCGACGCTGTTCCTGCTGGTGTTCTTCGTCTACCCGTTCGTGCAGATCGCGCTGCTCGCCTTCACTGGGGCCGAGGGTTTCACGCTGCAGCACGTGCAGACCATGGCGAGCCACTGGAAATTCAAGGCGGCCCTGGGCTGGACACTGCTACTGGCCGCGGTTGTCGTGCCGATCCAGCTGATGCTCGCGCTCTCGATGGCCACCATCGTCAGCAAGCTTGAAAGCGGGCGCAGCTCGATCCTCTACATCTTCTCGATCCCCCTCGGGCTTTCCGATCTGGCGTCCGGAATCATCTGGCTCGCCATCTTCGAGCAATCGGGATTCCTGAACTCGCTCCTGGTGGGCCTTGGCATCATCGAGCGCCCGATTCTTTTCCTCGGCTACCAGAATGTCTGGGTGATCTTCGCCGCAGTGGTCATCGCCGAGGCGTGGCGCGCGACCGCAATCGTCATGGTGATCCTGGTCTCGGGTATGGGCCTCATCCCCAAGGAATATTACGAGGCCGCCGAGGTCTTCGGCGCCGGACCGTGGAAACGGTTCGTCAAGATCACGCTTCCGCTCCTGCGGCCGAGCCTGCAGACCGCGCTCATCCTGCGCACGCTGCTTGCGTTCGAGGTCTTTGCCGTCGTGATCACACTCGGGGGCACCACCCTCCCCGTCCTCATGGGCGAAACCTTCCAGTGGCAATTCGCGCTGCAGGACCGGCACGTGGCCTCGGCCTATGCGATGGTCATCCTCGCCATCTCCATCGCCGCCACCCTCTTCTATCTGTGGGCGCTCCGCGTGCCCAAGGGAGCGAAGATATGAGCACTGCCGTCAGCGTAGACGCGCCGCATAAGGTCGAGGTGCGCTCCGCCGCCAGATTCCTCTTCATCGCAGCCATCGTGGTGCTGTGCATCTGGGTATTGCTGCCGATCTACCTGCTCTTCGTCAACGCGCTCTCCTCGCCGCAGGAGGTGAGCGGCTTCCCAAAGACAGGCCTGCCCTCCTTCGACTTCGGCTCGGTCCGGTTTTTCCTTTCCTTCGCCGGCGTGCTGCAGGCGCTCGGCAATTCCGTGCTCGTCGCCGTGCTTACCATGGTGCTTTCCATCGGCATCGGCGCGCCAGCCGGCTATGCGCTGTCGCGCTTCGATTTTCCGGGCAAGGAATCCTTCCGGATGCTGGTGGTGATGACCCGCGCATTCCCGCTGCCGCTGCTCGCCTTGCCGCTGGCCGTACTGTTCATCCGCACCGGCCTGGACGATACGGCCTTCGGCCTCGCCATCGTGCATACGGTCCTTGCCCTCCCCTTCGCGGTGCTCATCACCTTCTCGCTCTTCTCCGGCATTCCGATCGAACTCGAGGAGGCGGCGTGGACGCTCGGCTGCAACCGCTGGCAGGCCTTCCGCAAGGTCGTTCTGCCATTGGTGATGCCCGGCATCGCCGCCTCAGCCGTATTCGCCTTCACCATCTCATGGAACGAGGTCTTTGCCGCGGCGGTGCTGACGATCCAGAACCGGACGCTTCCCGCCTTTCTCGTCCAGAGCCTCAACGTCTCGCCGCTGCACCTCAAATTCGCGGGCGGCGCGGCGCTGGTCATTCCCGCCCTCATCTTCATCTTTGCCGTTCGCAGATACCTCTTTGCGATGTGGGGCATCGCGAACCGCTAGGAGTCCCTTCATGGCCGAAATCGTCATCAAGAAGGTCGCCAAGAGCTTCGGCGGATTCCACGCGCTCCATTCGATCGACCTGACGATCGCCGATCAGGAATTCATGGTGCTGCTTGGCGCCTCGGGCTGCGGCAAGACCACGCTCCTTCGCATCATTGCCGGGCTGGAGACGCCGAGCCAGGGCGAGGTGTGGATCGGCGGGCGGCGCGTCGACGGGCTTCCGCCGCGCGAGCGCGGCATCGCCATGGTCTTCCAGAACTACGCCGTCTTCCCGCATCTGACCGTATTCGAGAACATCGCCTTCGGCCTGAGGATGAAGAAGCTTCCGCGGCAGGAGATCGAGCGCCGGGTCACGCGCACCGCCGAGCTCATGCATATCGAGCAGTTGCTGAAGCGCTATTCGGGCCAGCTTTCGGGCGGCCAGCGCCAGCGCGTCGCCGTCGCCCGGGCGCTCGCCATGGAGCCGGACGTCATCCTGATGGACGAGCCACTGTCCAACCTCGACGCGCTCCTCAGGCTCGAGATGCGGGCCGAGCTCAAGGGCGTTCTGGCCGCCAGCAAGACCACCACAATCTATGTCACCCACGACCAGGTGGAGGCAATGAGCCTTGCCGACCGGATTTCGGTCATGAATGCCGGAAAGATCGTGCAGGCGGCCCGGCCTGTGGAGGTCTACCGCAATCCGGCCGCCCGCTTCGTCGGCAGCTTCATCGGCAATCCGCCCATGAACTTCATACCGGCGAAGCGAGCAGGCGACGGCAAATGGCAGGTCGCCGGTGTCGCACTCGACGGCCCGCAGGCCTCGCGTGACCGGCTGGAATTTGCCATTCGCCCAGAAGATGTCACGGTCGGCGCCGAAGGTATTCCGGCGACCGTGCGCGTGGTGGAACCGCTGGGCGTCCACACATTGCTGACCTGCGAGGTGGAGGGGGCTCTCTTCCGCGCGGTGGTGGAGTCCGACCTTGCCGTCACGCCCGGCGACACGCTGCGCCTGGCGCCCAAGCCGGACCGGGTGCGCTGGTTCGATCCCGAGAGCGGCATGGCCGTCTGAACGAACCATGGCCAACCGATCCTCCACCGCCCGGACGGCAATCGAGGTTCTGCGCGAGAACGACCGCGGCACCTACACCGTGCCCACGAAAGGACTTTATCCCTTTCAGTGGAACTGGGATTCCTGCTTCACCGCCCTGGGTCAGTCCCATTACGACCTCGACCGCGCATGGACCGAGGTCGAGACGCTCTTCGCCCACCAGTGGGACGACGGGATGGTGCCGCATATGGTGTTCCACGAGGCGGCTCCCTCCTACTTTCCCGGTCCCGATGTCTGGGCCACGGGGCGGGGAGTGCCCACCTCAGGCATCACGCAGCTGCCGATCGCCGGCTTCGCCGTCAACCGCCTCTTCCGGCGCAGCGGCGGACTGCCGGGCGCAGAGGCGCGCGCGCGCGTGCTCCTCGCCGGGCTCGACCGGTGGCACGCCTGGTTCTACCGCACGCGCGACCCGGCGGGCGAAGGGCTGGTGGCCATTATCCATCCCTGGGAATCGCGCGACAATTCAGTGGATTGGGACGAGGGCTTTGCGCGCGTCCCCACGGAGGGCGTCGCGTCCTACCAGCGCAACGACACGAAGCACGCTGATCCGGCGACGCGCCCGACCAAGGAGCAGTACGACCGCTATCTCTGGCTCGTCCAGCATTTCAGGGAACTTGGCTGGGACTCGACCCGCCTGCATGACGCCTCGCCCTTCCGCATCGTCGATCCCGGCTTCAACGCCATTCTCATCCGCTCCTGTCTTGAGACCGCCGCCCTTGCCGAAGCCCTGAGCGAAGGGGAGATCGCCCGGCGCAACGAGGCCTGGGCGCAGCGCGGGCTGCGGGCGCTCGATACGCTCTGGAGCGAGCCGCGACAGCAGTATCTGTGCCGCGACCGGGTTTCGGGAGAACCGGTCGACAGCCCCTCCATCGGTGGGCTGATCCCCCTCTTCGCGCCGATACCGCCGCAGCGCGCCGCTGCCCTTGCCGCAACCATCCGCGCCATCGGCAGCCATGTGCGCTACCTGGTGCCGAGCCATGATCCCCGCGACCCCCGCTTCGACATGAAGCGGTACTGGCGGGGACCGGTCTGGCTGGTGTGCAACTATCTTATCTCCGAAGGCCTTGCACGCGCCGGCGAGGGCGAGCTAGCACGGCGCATCATCGCAGACAGCCTGTCCCTCATCGAGAAGAGCGGGTTCGCCGAATATTACGATCCGCATGACGGGGCGCCGCTGGGAGGCACGCGCTTCAGCTGGACCGCAGCCATGGTGCTGGAATTCCTGGAGCCGGAGCAATGACCGGTTTCGCGGAACATGTCCGCAAGCGCGGCGCGCGGTCGTTGGCGACCTTCGGCGATTCGATCACCGAAGGCATGTCGGCCAGCGCGCCCGAGAAGCGCTGGGCCAACCTGCTCGCCACATTCCTCCGGGTCGACCGGCTCGCCAACAAAGGCATTGCCGGCACGGTGATGCAGCAATCACCCATGGCCGACGGCAAGCCCAAGCCCAATAGCGGGCGCGCGCGATACGAGCGCGATCTGCTCGGATCGGACCGCGCTGACGTGATCGCGATTCTCTACGGCTTCAACGACGCCCGCTATATCGGCGCGCCGGAGACGTTCCACCATGCCAACTTCGTGCGCGACTACAAGGAAGTGCTGGCCGGGCTGTTCGCCGCCGGGTATCGCCCTGAAGATATCTGCATCGGCAGCCCGCCGCATATCCCGGATGCCGGCTTTCATGTCGGCACTGCCGGCTTCACCGGCCAGACGCGCGAAGCGTTCCAGGCCTATGTGGAGACGGTGAAGCAGATCGCCCGCGAAGCCGGCACGTTCTACGCGCCGGTCAACGAGCGGATGGGCGCGGAAGGCGGCGACCTGCTCTTAAGCGAAGACCACGTGCACCCGAACGATGCCGGCCATGCCAAGATCGCCGAGATCTTCGCAGACGCCACCCGGCTCGGCGGGTACGGGGCTCGATCAAATCGGGCCGAGGGCCCACGCAACGCGAAACAGAGTGCTGCCTGAATGATTGCGCTTGATCCATCCAAGATCTTCGACCACGCCGTGGAGGTTCTGAAGGAGAACGACCAGGGTGGCTACACCATCCCGACCAAAGGGCTCTATCCGTTCCAGTGGAACTGGGACTCCTGCCTCACCGCGCTTGGCCAGAGCCATTTCGACGAGCAGCGCGCGTGGACGGAGATCGAGACGCTCTTCGACCATCAGTGGCCGGACGGGATGGTGCCCCACATCGTGTTCCACGTCTATTCGGATGGCTATTTCCCGGGCCCGAATGTCTGGGGGACGGGCCGACCCGTCGCCACCTCCGGCATCACCCAGCCGCCGGTCGCCGGCTTTGCCGTTAGGCGCCTTTACGAGCGGGCCCGCGACAGGCAGATGGCTGAGAAGCGGGCCAAGGCGCTGCTGCCGAAGATCGACGCGTGGCACAGATGGTTCTATTCCCATCGCGACCCACGCGGCGAAGGGCTTGTTGCCATCCTCCACCCGTGGGAATCCGGCCGCGACAATTCCGTCGACTGGGACCAGGCGTTCGAGCGCGTGCCCACCGATGGGGTCGAGCCCTACACCCGCCGCGATACCCAACATGCCGATCCTGCCCACCGTCCGACCAAGGAGCAGTATGACCGCTATATCTGGCTGGTGCAGCATTTCCGCGGCTTGAACTGGGACAATGCGAAGCTTCACGACGCCTCGCCCTTCCAGGTCGTCGATCCCGGCTTCAACGCCATCCTGATCCGCTCCTGCGCCGATCTCGCCGATCTTGCCGAAAGCCTGGGCGAGGCAAGACTCGCCGCCGAGAACCGCGCCAGGGCGGAAGCGGGCCTGGCGGCAATGAACGCGTTGTGGAGCGGCACGCATGGGCAGTATCTGTGCAAGGATCGCGTTACCGGCGCCCTGATCGACAGCGCTTCCATCGGCGGCATCCTTCCCGTCTTTGCCGCGGTGCCCGAGGACCATGCGCGATCCATCGCCCTGACCGTCGAGAGGCAGGCGGCAGCGGCGAAGTTCATCGTGCCCTCGCACGATCCGGCCGATCCGCGCTTCGAGGCGAAGCGCTATTGGCGCGGGCCGGCCTGGCTGGTCACCAACTACATGATCGCCGACGGGCTGCGCAGGGTGGGCGAGACTGCCGTTGCGGATCGCATTGTGCAATCGAGCCTGGAGCTCATCTCTCAGTCGGGCTTTGCCGAATATTATGATCCGCTGACCGGCGAGCCCTGCGGCGGCCACCGCTTCACTTGGACGGCGGCGATGGTGCTGGAATTCCTGCGGCTGATGAAGAGCTAGCGGATGGCGGCGGGAGGTGCCGCGATCCGGCGCGAGCGCAGGACGTTCAGAATGCCCGCCGCGGCGATGACCGCAAGGCCCGCGATGGCGAGCGCGTCGGGATATTCCGCATAGATGACGGCGCCGATCAGCACGGCCCACAGGAGCTGGCTGTATTGCGCCTGGCCGACGACGCTGGCGGGAGCGTATTTTGCCGCCGTGAGCAGCGCGAGCTGGCCCGAGGCCGACAGCAGCCCCGCACCGGCCATAAGGGCGAATTCCACTGGGCTCGGCGTCCGGAAATCGGGGATCATGGCAAGGCCGAAAAGGATGACGGCGTAGAAATACGGCATTCCGAGCAGGGATATCCGTCTCTCGGCGCCGGCGATCCGCCGCAGGATGATCACGGTCATGCCCGACAGCATCGCCACGCCGAAGGCGGCAAGGTGCCCCCATTCGAGCGCCTTCACGCCGGGCCGGATGACGAGAAGAGCGCCCAGCAGGCCGGCCGCCACGGCCAGCCACCCGACCCATCCGACCCGCTCGCCGAGCAGGAGGATGGAAAGCAGGATCACCACGAAAGGCGCGAGGAAGATCAGCGTATAGGCTTCCGCGAAGGGGATCGTGGTGAATGCATAGACGCCAAGAAGCCCCGCCCCCAGGCCGGTCGCGCACCGCGCCTGCACCAGCCAGGGATGGCGCAGGCGGAAGAAGTCGCTCCAGCGCTCCCCTCCCGGGCGCATGAAGAGGATGGCCAGCGTGCCGGAACAGGCGGCAAAGAAGCCGATCTCGAAGACAGAAAGCCTGGAGCCGATCCCCTTTATGAGAGCGTCGCCGAAAGCAAGAGAGGCATAGGCGACAAAGGCCAGCAGGGCGCCCTGCATGGGGGTGACGCCGTTCATGCGGCGACGGCCAGCAACAGGCGGGACTGATATGGTGCGAGGCGCACAAAGATGCCGGCTGCCGATGCCGGGCATGGCGTTCCGTCCTCGGACACCTTCATCTCGCCCTGTCCGCCAAAGAGCTCCCACGGCACCAGCCGCTCGGCGGGTAGCGCGCCGGTGTTGAAGACATTGAGCAGGACCGAGCCGTCCGCCCGCCGCACCCGTTGCAGCAGCACAGGGTCGCCCTCCGCCACCGCAAGTGGCTGCCCGTCCGGCCCCGTTCCCAGCCTATAGCGCAGGCCGGGCTGCCCCAGCTGCAGGAAATCGCAGGTGAAGGGCTCGCCGCTCCCGGCGAGTTCGGCCAGCAGCGCCCGGCGCGGCTCGGGTACTTCGTCGAGTTGATCGCTCGTCATCAGGACGCCGCCGGCAAGGCCCGCGAACAGGGCGAGCGATCGCACCTGCTCATCGCTCAGATCATGGAAGCGCTCGCGCAGGAGAATGCAATCGGGATCGGCCTGCCAGAGGATCCCGTTGGCGAAGTTGCGGGCGGTCTGGTCGCGCAGAAGCGACTCGGCCGAATAATGACCGGTCCAGCTCACGCCGATGTCGCGGCCGATGCGCATTGCGTCGGCGAGCCCGACCGGCGCCCAGATTGGCGCGCCGCAGCACAGCCACAGCGCTTCGCCGATCTCCTCGCGGATCAGCCGCGCCATCTTCATCCAGATGTCCATGCGCGAAAGGCCGTCCCGGTGCCACACGGCCTCGTCCGGCCCATACATGCTCCCCAGATGCATGAAGTCGGTCTTGAAGTAGCCGCAGCCCCAGTCCCGCGCCCAGATGCGGAAGACATTCCTGATATGGGCCTCCGCCTCGGGATGGGTGATGTCGAGGACGTAGTATTCCTCGCTGCGCTTGTGCCAGCGGAACTCGCCATAAAATTTCATCGGCGCCAGAGGCTGGCCGCTCGCCCGATCGCGCACCACCCAGTCGGGATGTGCAGCGAAGAGCTTCGAGCGGTTGCCGACCATGAAGGGCGCGATCCAGAGGCCGGGGGTGAAGCCGGCCTCCCGGGCCTTGTCCATCACCGGCTTCATCCCGCCGGGAAAGCTCGGCCTTGTTTCCAGCCAGTCGCCCATTTCTGGGGTGAAGCCGTCGTCGATCTGGAAGATCTCGAAAGGAACCTGCTTCTCGTCGCGGAAGCGGCGGCACGCCTCCAGATGCTCGGCCAGAACGTCCTCGCTGAGGGAAGCATAAAGGTTGTACCAGGAGCACCAGCCGGCAATACGCCGCGGCGGCACGCGCGGCGGAAGCGGCGAAGCTTCCGCGACAAGCCGCGCCCATTGGCGCAGGCTTTCCTCGACGTCCTCCCCAGCAAACAGCACCATCGTCTCGCCGCGGACCTCGCCGGTGTGCGGCACGCCATCGATCAGCGTCTCGATGTCGAGCCTCAGCGGCCCCTGCTCGAAATCGAAGCGCAGGCGGCTCTGGTAGCGATCGTGGCGCAGAAAGCCGAGGACCGTCGCGCCGCTTCCGGCGCGCGGCAACAGGGTCGTCATCGCATGGCCGGAAAGGAGCCTTGCATCGGCGCGGGCGACTTCACGCGCGCTGTCCGGCTCCACGAAGTAGCTGCCGTCCCAGCTCATATAGCCGTTGCGCAGATACTGCCTGACATTGCCGATCCGGCCGATGCGCAGGCCCAGTGAGGCTAGCCGCGCCTCTCCGGCAAAGCCGGACAGGACCATGGTCCACCGTCTATGCTTGCCGGCAGCTCCGATCTCCATGGACACAGACCGACCATCCTCAAGCGTCCAGACGATCGCGGAGGGCGAGACGCGGGTCAGACTGTGGCCAGGCACGGAGCCATCGACGAGAGGCGCGAGATCGGAAAGCAGAATGCCGCCGATCTCAAAAGCCGGCGCAGCGGACGCGGCGGTCACAGGCTCACCTCACGGCGTTCGTCGGCCGAGCGCTGTGCCGCCAGCACGATCTTCAAGGTCTCCAGCCCGTCGGACAATGGCACGCGCTGGCTGCGGCGCTCGGCGATCGCCTCGGCAAGGTCGGCGAGCTGGGCAACGAACGGATCGACATCGCCGGTGACCATTTCGCTCTGCACCTCGCCCGCCGTGTGGACGAGCTCGGCCGTATTGAAGTCGGCGAAGATGCCGGTCATCCGTTCGGCGATGATCTGCCACTGCTTGCTCCAGCGTCCGGGGATGGCGGCGTTGGACGCATGAAGCACGCCGACGGCGCCACTGTCGTAGCCGAGGATCATCGCGCTCACATCGGGGCTGTCATAGCCGGGCACCGCCCGGTGGAAGAGGTTTTCGGCGCGGGCATAGACAGTTTGCGGCATGCCGAGCGTATGGCGCGCCATATCGACGATGTGGATCAGCTGCTCAACGATCTGGCCGCCGGATTTGGCGCGCTCGCGCCACCACGGCGCGTGCAGCGCGTTGCAGTGGAAGGAGCCGGAGAAATGACCGGCCGGACCGGTGCTTCCTGCTGCAGAAAGCGCGTCCCATCGCGTGACGGCTTCTCCGAACCGGTACATGAAGCCGCAGGCGGCAACGACGCTCCCTGCCGCCTCGACCATGGATCGAGCACGATCGAGGTCGAGCGCGATCGGCTTTTCGACGAGGAGATTGATGCCCGCCTGCGCGGCCATTTCCACCTCGCCGCTGTGCGCAAAGGGCGGCAGAGCCACGATGAGGAGGTCAAGATCGGCCTCCTCCAGCATGCGGCCGAAGTCAGTGTAGGCAACAATGCCGAACCTTGAGGCGAAGGCCCGCGTGCGCTCCTCGTCGCGGCCGCAGCAGGCGACCAGCGTCATGCGCTCGCCGAGCTGGCCGACCGCCGCCGCGTGGCGGGCGCCGATCCCGCCCGGACCGAGGAGGCCGACGCGCAGGCTCATGCCTCCTCCCCGAAGCTCAGGACGGATTGCAATATGCCGGGATCGCCCGCATCGAGCCGCGTAAACAGGGACGGCGCCTCGGCAAAAGGCACCATGTCCGTTATCAGCGGGACGAGGTTGAGGCGGCCCTCATGCTGCAGGCGCACGGCCGTCTGCCACAGGCGCAATTTGCTCCAGCGGTGGCTCGCCTCGGGCGCGACCCCGGATATCTGGCTGGAGATCACCTCGATGCGGTTGTGGTGGAACTCGTCGCCGAGGAACAGGCCGCGCGTCTCGCCCTGGAAGAAGCCCATGGCGACCACGCGGCTCGCATAGGCGACCGTCCGCATCGCCTCCGCCAGGGCGGCGGGGACGCCGGAGACCTCGATGCAGATGTCGGCGCCGCGGCCGCCTGTCTCGCCCTTGACGATCTCGGCCACCGATCCCCCCGAGGGATCGAGCGTGCGGTCGGCGCCCAGCTGCTCGGCCATGAGCCTGCGGCTCGCCACCGGATCGACGCCGATCACGGTCGCACCGGAAGCGCGGGCGGCCTGGAGCACGATCTGGCCGGGCACGCCGAGGCCGAAGACGACGACGAGATCGCCCATCCGGATGCGGGCATCGTGAACGCCGTTCAGCGCCACCGCCCCGATATGCGAGAAGATTCCGATGCGCGGATCGGCATCGGCAGGCAGCAGACGATCGGCGGCCTCCGCCTCGCTGAGCACATGGGCGCTGCGATGCCCCCAGGTGCCGAAGATCCGGTCTCCCGGCTTGATACGGGTGACATCGGACGCCACCTCGACGACCTCCCCCGCCTCCTCATAGCCCAGATTGCGCACCGGGAAGGTCCAGCTCGGCACGGCGCTTTCGCGGAACATCCGGTTCTGCTCGTCCCAGCGGCGGTTCATATAGGGAGAGGTGCCGCGATACTGGCTGAGCTCGGTTCCCGCGCTGATGCCGGAGAACAAGGTCCGCAGCCGAACCTGTCCGGACCTTAGCGGCACCTGCTCGATCTCCTCATAGGAGAGCTGGCGCGCTGCGGTAAGCACCAGGGCCAGATCAGTCACTTCAGCCTCCGCGCACAGCTTAAGAGCGTTCTGCAAACGTTTTAATACCGGATTTGCAGCGAGTCGGCCAGCCCACATCATCGCGCTTCCCGCGGTGCCGGGCCGAATGTCAGGACGGCGGCCGGCTCCTGTCGCCGACCGGACGCACAGGTGGCGCCGGGGGCAGCAGGTCCCTGATATCGGCGAAGGGATAAATCGGCTCGAAACGCCAGGCTTCCGCATAGGAGCCGGCGGGCGCGTTGCATTGCATCGCCCTGAAGCCGTTATGCACGGTTAGACGCTGAACGAAGCGTTCCGGATCCTGGGAGACATGCGCGCGAATGGCGTCGAGCTTGAGCGGGAAATGGGAGGAGATGTCTACATAGTGCGTCGGCGCGAAGCCGACGCCGCCAATCGTGTCGGCATAAAGCACAGGCGCGGCAAAGGAGCTTGCGATCCGCACCGCCTCCGAGAGGGCCCGGTGATCGCCGTGATAGTCATCGCGCCAGTGGGTGAGCACCAGGTCCGGTCCGATGCGGCCGATATGCGCCTTCAGCACGCCGATCAGTTCTGCATCCGCTGAAAGGCCGCCATCGGGGAAGTCCAGGAACTCAAAATCCGCAGAGAGAAGCGCCGCCGCGCGGCCGGCCTCCGCCTTGCGCGTCCGGCTCAGTTCCGCGCGGTCGCCCCGGCCGCCGAGCGCGCCGTCGGTCGCGATCGCAAAGTGCAGCGTGGCGCCGCGCGCGGAAAAGGCCGCAAGCGTGCCGAACATGAAGATCTCGATGTCGTCCGGGTGCGCTCCCACCGCGAGAATTCTCATCAGAAGCGTCCTTTCGCGAATGTCCTCTAGCCGTTCGGAGGCGGAAGAGCTCCGTCCTTCTCGAGTCTACGACAGGTTTGGTCCGCCCACCACATATCGCGTTCCATCCGCGCACACAGATCAGCGTCCGCGGCGGTGAACCAAAGCCCCGCATGCACGTTGTGGCCTGTTGACGGCCCGCTGTTCCGCTATAGGCAACTCGTCCGGGCGCGCCAGGAGGTCTGCGAAGCGCGTGAAGCTGCGTCTGAATAGCCTGGTCGAGCGCTGGTTTTCCCAATCCCTGGCCAGACAGTTCCTGCTGGCCGGCGGCTTCGTCTCGCTCGTCGCCATGCTGCTGGTCGGCGCCCTGGTCACGCGGCTGATCGAGGAAGCGGTGACGCGGAATTCCGCCGCCAGCACCGCCTTGTATGTGGACAGCGTCATAGCCCCGCTCCTGCCCGACATGAGAAGGACCGAGGCGCTGGACGACGCAGTGGCGCGGGCACTCGACGAAACACTCGGCCAGGGTGCGCTGGGCGACAGGCTGATTTCCTTCCGCATCTGGCACCGGGACGGCACAATCCTCTACGCCGACGACCCGGATCTTGTCGGCAAGCGCTTCGCGCCGAGCGAGAATCTCCAAGCCGCCTTCTCCGGCGAGATGGTGGCCGAGTTCGATCGCCCCGAGGACCCGGAAAGCCAAGCGGAGGGCCGGAGCGGGCTGCCGCTGCTCGAAATCTACAACCCGATCCTGCAGCCATGGTCGGGCGAAGTGGTGGCAGTTTCGGAATTCTACGAACTCGCCACCGACTTCGAGCGCAGCCTCAACCAGGCCCGCATCCGCAGCTGGCTGGCAGTGGCGCTCATCACCTCATGCTTCTTCCTCACCCTGTCGCTCATTGTTCTGCGGGGGAGCCGGATCATCGACCGCCAACGGCAGGCGCTGAAAGACCGGGTGAGCGAACTGTCCGACCTGCTCGCGCAGAACCGGACGCTGCATGCCCGCGTCAAGCGGGCCTCGCAACGCGCCGCGGCACTCAACGAGAGCTATCTGAGGCGCATCGGCGCAGACCTTCACGACGGGCCGGCGCAGCTCGTCGCCTTTGCCGCTCTGCGGCTCGACAGCGAGGCGCTGAGCCTTGCGGCCAGCGCCAACAAGAAGCTCTCGGCCGAGCTTTCCGCCAT
Organism: Chelativorans sp.; assembly: GCF_031180965.1. GTDB lineage: Bacteria > Pseudomonadota > Alphaproteobacteria > Rhizobiales > Rhizobiaceae > Chelativorans. The sequence continues at coordinate 193,250 of NZ_JAPSLH010000005.1, read as the reverse complement.
CAAGTCCAGCCTGGAGGAGGCGATGCGCGAGATCCGCAACATCTGCAACGGATTGGTTCTCCCGCATATCGAGGGCGCCGACCTGCCGGACATGCTGGCGCGGGTCGTCCAGGCACATGAGCAGCGGACGGGAAGCAAGGTGCGGCTCAAGACATCGAACGCGCCGCGCTCCATGTCGCCGGCGGCAAAGATCTGCATCTTCCGCTTCGTCCAGGAAGCGCTCAACAACGGCTACCGCCACGGGGGCGGCATCAGGCAATCGGTGACGCAGAGCCGCGAGAACGGCAGTATCATCATCGAAGTGTCGGATGGCGGGCCGGGCTTCCACCCCGACCTGATCCGCCCCGAAAGCATCGGCCTTGCGGGCCTGCGCGAGCGCGTGGAAAGCCTCGGCGGACGCTTTTTCGTCGAGTCGGCCCCAGGAAGGGGCACCCGGGTGCGGATGTCGCTGAATGTGGAAGAGATGGAGCACGCCTGATGGCGCCTATAAGAATCGCGGTCGTCGACGATCACCCGCTGTTCAGGGAAGGCGTGACACGCAGCCTTTCAGAGATCGGCGGGTTCGAGATCGTCGGCGAAGGCGGCACCAGTGACGACGCATTCCGCATTGTCGAGGAGAAGCGTCCGGACATCCTGCTGATGGACATCTCCATGCCGGGCGGCGGCCTCAACGCGATCCGTCCCATCCTGGACGTCTTCCCCGACCAGAAGATCGTCATGCTCACCGTCTCCGAGACGAGCGACGACGTCGCCAAGGCCTTGGGCAGCGGCGCGAAAGGCTATGTCCTGAAGGGCGTGGGGTCACGCACCCTCGCCGAGGTGCTGCGCACCGTTGCTGCAGGCGAAAGCTATGTATCGCCGACGCTCTCGGCCCGCCTACTCGGCACTCTTACGCAGCGCAACGCCTCGCCCAGCCCCGACCCGATTTCAGAGCTGACCGCGCGCGAGAAGGAGATATTGAGACTGGTGGCCGCAGGCCTCAGCAACAAGCGCGTGGCGCTGGAACTCGACCTGCAGGAAAAGACCGTGAAACACCATATGACGCGCATTTTTTCCAAGCTGCGCGTCAGCAACCGCACCGAAGCCGCCATGGCCCTGCGGGATGCCCTTGAACAGCGGTGACTCCCCGCCGCGCCCGATGAACGCTTGATGGATCAATCGGCGATGCGCCGCAGCCTCGCAAGGTCGGACCTCGTCGCCCTTCGGTTGATGATTGTGCGGCCCTGGGCATCGGTCATGACATAGCGCCCGCGCCCCACCCGCTCGCGCATCCCGTTGCGGTGGCGAAGCTCGATCGTCGAGCCATGGATCACGACCGTTCCCTCTCGGGTGGAGCGGACGACGGGCTCGCCGTTTCCCTGCGAATTTCCCCGGTTCACGCCGCCTGCATTGCCGCGGCCATCGCGGCCAGGAGCACCGCCGCTGTTTCCCGGCCCGTTTCCGCTATTTCCGGCACCGCCGCTATTGCCGCCGCCGTTACCACCACCACCGCCGCTGTTACCCCCACCGCCGCCATTGCCTCCGCCTCCACCATTGCCGCCTCCGCCATTGCCGCCGTTGCCGCCTCCGCTATTGCCCTGAGCGCGGGCGGCCTCGAGCGCCGGCACAGGGAGCGCTCCGTTGAAGGTCAGCTTGAGCGGAATCGCGGTGAAAACTGCTGCCACGGGAAGGCTGGCGGCGCCGAAGAGAAATTTGCGACGGCAGAGCAAGCGCGTCCCTCCTTTACTCACCTCATCCGCCAATCGAGGCAGGGCCGTGTGGCCAAGTGTCGGACCTTACTGCCTCGTCTCCATCTTGCCATCCCTGAAAACGAAATGCCCGCCGAAGATCGTCGTGATCCTCGGCGGGCCTGCCGGCGCAGGAAGGGACGGGTGTTGCGCGGCAAGAACGTGAGCGGCCGGTGACGCTCGAACTGTCCGAAATGGGGGTTTAGCCCGCAGCAATGCCGAGGATGAAGACGCCGAGGAACAGTCCGAACATCGGCCCGAGCAACCATCGGGCCTGGTATACGCTCTTGTCCATTGAAGCCTCCTTGAACCTTTGGCGACGGCAACAGGGATCCGGGAGATGAGTTCCCGGCAGATGCCGGTAACGGACCATCGCCAAAACCAGCTCGGACCTCAGTCAGAGCGTTGTGGGACTAAGGTCTGATTGCCGATTCCGACCGAAGCCCAGGGGCGGAACAGCGCATCGGGGAGCGCGTTCCTGGGGCGACGTGTCCGCTCAGGCGGAGCACAGAAATGTCTGAACCTCAATCAAGGAGATTGCCAATGAAACTGCGCTCTACCACCGCTGCTGCAGCGCTCTTCCTCGCCGCGGGCCTCGGCATTGCGTCGGCCCAGACAGTTGTCGTGACGCCGGAGCAGGAGACCGTCATCCGCGAATACGTGCAGACGCATTCCGTCGCTTCGGTCGAAGTGCCGGATGTCGAGATCACCGTGGGCGCCACCCTTCCGGAGACCGTCGAACTCCACACGATCGACAATCCCGAAATCAAGTACAGCTATGTCGTGGTCGACGGGCGCACCGTCCTGGTCGAGCCGGAAACCCGCAAGGTCGTACACGTCATCGAATAATAGCCGGCTGCTCGGCGCGCCCTATGGAGTGCGCGAGCGGGCGGTACTCGTGATTTTGCAAGGAGAACTGAAATGAAAGCTCTCAAGATCAGCGGCCTTGCGGCGGCACTTCTGTCCGGCGCTGCCATGACCGCGCTACCGGCCTTTGCCCAAGGTTCCGGCACTGCTCCCACGCAGCAGAGAATCTTGCCGCAGCAGGGCGGTGACCAGTCCGGAGGCTCTGCCGACACCCAGGATACCCAGACGCAGGACTCCACGGGCGGCACCACCAGACAGGATGCGGATACCGGACAGGCAGAGGCTGAATCCACCCCGGACGCCGGCCAGCCGAGCGAGCAGTCGGCCAGCGACGAGGCGCCTGGACAGAAGGCGCAGTCCGGCGAGGCGGAAAGCGCCAGCGAGGCGGCCCCCGGCCAGATGCAGAAGTCGGGCGAGGTTGAAAGCGCGACCGAGGCCGCTCCCGGCCAAATGAAGCAGGAAGAGGAAGCTTCCACCCAGGAGCCCTCGAACGAGACCACGGCCGCGATCAACATCTCGGATGAGCAGAAGACCGAGATCCGCAACATCATCGTGGAGAGCGACGTCGAGCCGGTCGACATCGACGTGGAGGTCGAGATCGGCGTGAACGTGCCGGACACGATCGAACTGCGTCCGCTTCCGCCGCGCATCGTGGAACTCGTCCCGGCCTATGAAGGCTACATGTTCTTCGTGCTCGCCGACGGTCGGATCATCATCGTCGAGCCGGACACCCACGAGGTGGTCTATATCATCGTCGCCTGACGGCGATGACAGGCGGGCCGTCTTCATGCGGCCCGCTCCCGGTACCCGGGACCGGACAAAAGAGAGGGCGCCACTCGGCGCCCTCTGCCTTTTTGCCTGAACCTCTCCGACGGCGCCTCCTCAACCGGCGGCAGCTGCCCCCGCCCTGGACGAACTATCCTCGCTTCCGAGCGGCGTGTTTGATATCGCCTGCATCGCCCGTACTGCTCTTCGGGGAAGGAGTGGCAGCCACCGCCGCAGGGATCGCGGCAGGCTGGTCAGCAGCGGGGCAAGGAACATACCGAGCCGGATTTCCGTCCAGGAAGCGGGGACGAGGGTGTTCAGCAGCGCCGGGCCGATCTTTCGGCTCTCCTCAACCGTTTCGCGGATGGCTGCTTCATAATTCCTGAAGCCGAGCGCGTGATCGCCGGCAGCGGCTGCCAGTTCACGGGCGAGTACATAGGCGCCGATCACCGCGAGGCTGGTGCCACCGCCGACGGCCGGCGCAGGGCAATATCCGGCATCGCCCACAAGCGCGATGCGCCCCTTTCCCCAGGTCCCCATATGGATCTGGCTGAGGGGTTCGAAGTAGAAATCCCGCGCCGAATCCAGACGGCCCAGCAGTTGCGGAACCTGCCATCCGTCCCTGGCGAAGGTCTCGCGCAGCACCCGTTTCTGCCCCGCGATGTCCTTGTGGTGAAGATCGAGCGGTTCCGGTCGGCGGAAGAGAAATGCAACGCCCAGCTCATTGCTCTGCCTGATCGGAAAGACGGCGACGGTCCGCTCGGGCACGACGTAGCGGAAAATGCGCTGGTCGAAACCGAGATCGTTGGCGACCGTGTAGCCGCAGACATATGCGCCCATATAGCGGCTGAAGAGCTCTTCCTCGCCGAAAACGAGGTGCCTGACGCGGGAATGCTGCCCGTCCGCGCCGATCACAAGAGCGAAGTCGCGCTCCTCTCCGCTGTCGAAGCGCACGCGGACACCGTCCTTCTGTTCCTCGATCTGCCCGATCGAGTCGCCGAAAACATATTCGGCATCCGTCCGGGTGCGCCGGTAGAGCGTTGAGACCAGTTCGCCCCGCATGATCTCCACGTGGCGGTCGGAAAACTCTGCCGAGAGGCCTCGCAGATCGAGCTCCACCGGAGCCCGGCGGGGGGCCACCGTCACACCGCGATCGTTTCGGGTCCGCGCTGCATCCAAGGCCGGAAGCACCCCCATCCGGTCCATTACTTCCACCGCCGAGCCCCATAGGTCGACGGGATGTCCGCCCATCCGCAGTTCGGATGCCTGCTCGACAACCGTCGGCCGGTAGCCGTGCCGGCGGAGCCAGTGGGCGAGCACGGGACCGGCAATCCCTGCGCCTGAGATGAGTACGTCCTTCCGTTCCATGGCAGCTCCTGTGAAGCAGAAATCCCCTTCGGCGATTTTCGCGCCGAGAAACCGCATCCTTTACCCAGCAGGATTCATTCGATTGACTTATTCATTCGTATAAATTAAAACAGGTGAAACAACAAGCATAGGCTGCACAATGCCCCAGCAAAAGCGCGCAGGCGGTCCGCAGAACCGTGAAGGAAAACGGGGAGACCCCCGCGACAAGCTGCTCACCGTCGCCATCGATGTGTTCGGCCGCTATGGCTTCGAGGGCGCCACCACCCGCGTCCTGGCGGACACGGCCGGCGTCAACCTGCAGGCCATTCCCTATTATTTCGGCGGCAAGGAAGGCCTCTACATCGCCGCGGCCGAGCATATCGCCGGGATGATCTCGTCGCATGTGGCGGAGCTTCGCGAGACGGTGCGGGGCCGGCTGGAAGCGGCGGAACGGGAGGGCAGCGAGCTCAACGCCGCCGAGGCGCGCGCCCTCCTGACCGAGATCCTGCAGAAGATGGCGGAAATCTTCGTCAGCCCGCAATCGGCGCCGTGGGCGCGCTTCCTTATCCGCGAGCAGATGGAGCCGACCGAAGCCTTCCAGCGGGTCTATGGCGGCGTCATGCAGCCGACCCTCGAGGTCGCCACCCGGCTCGTCGGCATTCTGCTTGCCGAGCCCGCGGGCTCGGAGCATGTCAAGCTGAGGACCATAGCGCTCCTTGGAAGCCTGATGGTGTTCCGAATGGCCCAGGCGGCCGCGCAGGCGTATCTCGGCTGGCCGCAGTTCGGCGATCGCGAGACCGTGGAGATCCGCAGCCTTGCCGCCGAACTCGTGGGGCTCCTTCATCCGCGGGACGTGTCATGAAACGCAAGCTGCCGCGCGTGATCGCCCTTCTCGCCGTCGCTGCCGGAGCTGCGGCGGCCTGGTGGTACGATGTTCCGGCGCGCCTCGGCTGGACGCGCGCCGACGATGCGCGCCTCACCCTTTACGGCAATGTGGACATCCGCCAGGTCCAGCTCGGCTTCCGTGTCGGCGGTCGAATCGCCGAGATGCTCGTCGACGAAGGCGACCGCGTGAAGGCCGGACAGGACATGGCCCGGTTGGATGCGCAGCCCTACCAGGACGCCCTCGAGGCGGCGGAGGCGCAGGTGGCCAGCCAGAAGGCCAATCTCGCCAAGCTCGAAGCAGGCCCGCGGGAGGCGGAAATCGCGCAGGCCCGCGCCCTCCTCGCCGAACGCAGCTTCGATCGCACGAATGCCGAGCAGGCGCTGGAGCGGGCACGGCGCCTGCGCGCCACCGGCGCCGTCTCCGAGGCCGCCTTCGACCAGGCGCAGGCGGCCCGCGACATGGCGGCCGCGCGCGTGGAGTCGGCGCAGGAGGCCCTGCACCTTCTCGAAGAGGGCTCGCGCAAGGAGGATATCGCCGCCGCGCGCGCCAGCCTCCAGGAGGCCGAGGCGAACCTTGCTGGAGCCAGGACTTCGCTCGAGGACACGGTGCTTCACGCGCCCGCCGACGGGGTGGTTCTTTCGCGCGTGCGCGAGCCGGGGGCGATCGTCTCGCCAGGCGACACCGCCTATGTGCTGTCGCTGGACGATCCTGTCTGGGTGCGGACCTATGTCGAGGAGCCGGATCTCGGGCGCGTTTTCCCCGGCCTCGACGTCGAGGTGATCACCGACACGGCGCCGGACAAGCCTTACCGCGGCCGCGTCGGCTTCGTCTCGCCGGTCGCCGAGTTCACGCCGAAATCGGTCGAGACGCCGGAGCTCAGGACCGATCTCGTCTATCGCCTTCGCGTCGTCGTCGAGCAGCCGGATACCGGGCTCCGCCAGGGCATGCCGGTCTCGGTGCGCCTTCCGGAAGATGCCGGCACCGCGACCTCGGCAGTCGATTGAGGGGCGGCCCGATGGGCGAGGAATTCGTCCGCATGTCGCAGGTGACGAAGCGCTTCGGGAGTGCACCTCCAGCTCTCGACGCGGTGTCCGGCTCGATTCAGGGCGGTGAGATCACCGGCCTGGTCGGGCCGGACGGCGCCGGCAAGACGACGCTGATCCGGCTCATGACCGGCCTCATGCTGCCGGACGGGGGCACGATCGAGGTGCTCGGCTTCAATACGCGCACGCAAGCGGCCCGCATCCAGGCCTCGATCGGCTACATGCCGCAGCGCTTCGGCCTCTACGAGGATCTCTCGGTCCGCGAGAATCTCGATCTTTATGCCGATCTGCGCGGGCTGCCCCTTTCCGAACGTCCGGCCGTCTTCGATGAGCTTCTGACCTTCACCGACCTGAAGCGCTTTGCCGGCAGGCTGGCGGGAAAGCTCTCCGGCGGCATGAAGCAGAAACTCGGCCTTGCCTGCGCGCTTCTGCGCAAGCCACGCCTCCTGCTCCTCGACGAGCCGGGCGTGGGCGTCGATCCGATCTCGCGTCGCGACCTCTGGACCATGGTGCGGGACCTTACCAGGGAGGGGATCGGCGTCGTCTGGTCCACCGCCTATCTCGACGAGGCGGAAGCGTGCGACCGCATCCTCCTTCTCAACCAGGGAAAACTGCTCTTCAGCGGCACGCCACCGCAGCTCACCGAGCGGGTGGAGGGCCGGGTCTTCAAGCTCACGGGCATCGAGGGCCGGCGGCGGCCGATACTGCGGAAGGTGCTGGACGATCCCGGCGTGCTCGACGGGGTGATCCAGGGCGAGGCGATCCGCCTCGTCCTCGGCGCGGCCGGAGGGCGGGACTGGAATGCCGCGGAACTGGCCGGCCCGGCCGCAAGGATCAAGCCGGCTGAGCCGCGCTTCGAGGACGCCTTCGTCGACATGCTGGGCGGAGGCCCGGGCGGACGCTCCAAGCTCGCCGACGCGGCCGCGCTGCGCGTTCCCGACGAGAGCCATGCCGTCATCGAGGCCAAAGGGCTGACCAAGCGCTTCGGCGACTTCGTTGCGGCGCGCGACATCACCTTCGCCATTCCGCGCGGCCAGATCTTCGGCCTGCTTGGTCCCAACGGCGCGGGCAAGTCGACCACGTTCAAGATGCTCTGCGGCCTTTTGAAGCCGACGGAGGGCGAAGGCCGGATGGCCGGATTTGACCTTCGCCGCGATACGGCCGCGGCGCGCAACCGGCTCGGCTATATGGCGCAGAAGTTCTCGCTGTACGGCGACCTCAGCGTGGCCCAGAACCTTGCCTTCTTCGCCGGCGTCTATGGCCTTAGCGGTCCTCACCGGCGCGAGCGCATCGCGCTCATGACGGAGATTTTCGAGTTCGGTCCCCTTCTTGGCATGTCGGCGAGGGACTTGCCGCTCGGCCTGAAGCAGCGGCTGGCGCTTGCCTGCGCCGTGCTCCACGAGCCCGAAGCGCTGTTCCTCGATGAGCCCACCTCGGGCGTGGACCCGATCACCAGGCGCGAATTCTGGACGCATATAAACGGCCTCGTGGAAAAGGGCGTGACCGTACTCGTCACGACCCATTTCATGGACGAGGCCGAATATTGCGACCGCATATCGCTCATCTATCGCGGCCGGTCCATCGCCCTCGGCTCGCCGGACGAGTTGAAGGCAAGCGTGGCAGGCCCTGGAACTCCGGACCCGACGATGGAGGACGCCTTCATCGCGCTCGTGAAGAACTCGGAAGCCGCGGAGGCCGCATGAACCTGCTCTCCCCCGCCGCGCCAGGGCCGGAGGCCGCGCCCACCGGCAGCGCGCGGCGTTTCGCGGCGCTCGTGCGCAAGGAAAGCTATCAGGTGATCCGCGACCCGAGCAGCATCCTGATCGCCTTCGTGCTGCCCCTGATCCTGCTCGTCATCTTCGGCTACGGCGTGTCGTTGGATGCGAGCCGTACGCGCGTCGGCCTCGCTATCGAGGATTCCACGCCGATTGCCCAGGACCTTGCCGCCAGCTTCCAGGCCTCGCGCTATTTCGAGGTGGCGGTGGGCCGCGACCGGCGCGAGTTCGAGGAGGATCTCGTCCTCGGCCGTGTGCGCGGCATCCTCGTCATCCCCGCCAATTTCGTCCAGGAAGGCGCGGGTGGAGGATCGCCCGAACTCCAGGTGATCGTCGACGGCTCCGACCCGAACACCGCCAGCTTCGTGCAGAACTACGCGCAGGGCGTGGTCGGCACGTGGATGGCGCTCAGAGCCGCGGAGATCGTCATGCCTGCCCCTGCCATCGTGGTGGAGCAGCGCTTCTGGTTCAATCCCGAGCTTGCGAGCCGCAATTTCCTCGTCCCCGGCTCAATCGCGATCGTGATGACCCTTGTGGGCACCCTGCTCACTTCGCTGGTCGTGGCGCGCGAGTGGGAGCGCGGCACGATGGAAGCGATGATGGCAACGCCCGTCACCGCCGCCGAGCTGCTCGCGGGCAAGATCCTGCCCTATTTCCTGCTCGGCCTTGCTTCCATGACGCTCTGCGTGCTGGTCGCGGTCTTCGTCTTCGGCGTGCCGTTCCGCGGCTCCGTCCTCGCGCTCTGTGCGCTGTCGGCGAGTTTCCTCATGCCCGCCCTCGGCCAAGGGCTCCTCATCTCCGCGGCGACCAAGAACCAGTTCCTCGCTTCCCAGCTCGCGCTGCTTTCCGCCTTCCTGCCGGCCTTCCTCCTCTCGGGCTTCCTGTTCGAGATCAACTCGATGCCCTGGATCATCCAGATGATCACGGCCGTCGTGCCGGCGCGCTACCTCATTCCCAGCCTGCAGAGCGTGTTCCTTGCCGGCGACATCTGGCCGATGTTCCTGCGCGCCATCGCTGTGATGCTCTTCATCGGCGCGCTGATGTTCGTGGCCGCCGCGCGCAACACCCGCAAGAGGATCGCCTGAATGTGGCACACGCGGCTCAAGGCGCTGATCGTCAAGGAGCTTCTGGCGATCCTGCGCGACCCGCGCGGGCGGCTGATCCTCATCGGCCCGCCCGTCGTGCAGCTTCTCGTCTTCTCCTATGCGGCGACGCTGGAGGTGAAGAATGTCGACATACTGGTGCTCGACCGGGACGCGGGCAAGTGGAGCCAGGAGCTGGTCCAGCGGATCGACGGCGCTCCGACCTTCCGCAGCATCAGCAGCGCTGAAAGCCTCGATGCCCTGCGCGCGAGGATAGACCGGCAGCAGGCAATCGCCGCCGTGCATATCGGCCCCACCTTCTCCCGCGATATCGCGGCGGGCAGGCCGGCGGATGTCCAGATCATCCTCGACGGGCGGCGCTCCAACGCGGCGCAGATCGTCGCTGGCTACCTCAACCAGATCGTGAACGCCCTTGCCGCCGAGCTTTCGGCCCAGCGCCGCGCTCCCGCGCGGTCGATCGCCGTCGTCCCGCGCAACTGGTTCAACCCCAACCTCATCTTCCAGTGGTTCATGGTGCCCAACCTGGTTGCGGCGGTCGCCCTGCTGATCGGCTTGGTCGTGACCGCGCTTTCCATCGCGCGCGAACGGGAACTCGGCACCTTCGACCAGCTGATGGTCTCACCGCTCAGGACCCACGAGATCCTCATCGGCAAGATCATCCCGCCGATGCTCATCGGCGCCTTCCACCTCACCGTCTATATCCTGGCCGCCGTCTTCGTCTTCGGCGTGCCGCTCAGGGGCTCGCTCCTGATGCTCTACGGCAGCGGCGTCTTCTATCTCCTGTCGGTGGTCGGGGTGGGGCTATTCATCTCGGCGCTTTCCATGACGCAGCAGCAGGCCATCCTCGGCGCCTTTCTCTTCATGGTCCCGGCGATGCTCCTTTCCGGCTTCGCCACGCCCATCGAGAACATGCCGGGTTGGCTGCAGCCGGTCACGCTGGCCAACCCGCTGCGCTACTTCCTGGCGGTCGTGAAGGGCGTCTTCCTGAAGGATCTGCCCTTCCACGAGATCGCGCGCAACACCGTGCCGCTCGCGGTCATCGCCCTCGTCACGCTGGGCGCGGCGGCATGGCTGTTCCGGCGCCGAATGGAATAGGGGCCGCGCCGCCCAAGCAGCCGCGCGGCCCCTTCGGGTGATTCAGCCTCAGGCCGGCTTCGGCACGAGGCGGGTCTGCACTCCGGCCACGATGGTGAAGGCTGCTACGATGAGTACGGCGCCGCTGGCCACGAAGACCGAGGCGATACCGCTGAAGTCGAAGAGCAGGCCGCCGACGGCCGCGCCAGTGGCAATGGCGAAGTTGATGGCCGCGACGAAGAGGCCGCCCGCGCTTTCAGCCTCGTCCGGCACGGCGCGGGTGATCCAGGTGGACCAGGCGACCGGCACGGCGCCGAAGGCAAGACCCCACAGCGCCACCATCGCGGCATCCGCCATCAGATCGCCGCCGAAACTCGCCAGCGCGATCGCCAGCGTGCCCATGACGAGCGGCATCAGGGCCAGCGTCAGCCGCATCGAGTGCTGCAGCAGGAACGCACCAAGGTAATTGCCGAGGAAATTGGCAACGCCGAAGGCGAAAAGAATGCCGGAGATCCCCGCCACGCCGACGCCCGTCACCGTCTCCAGGAAGGGCCGGATATAGGTGAAGAAGGCGAAATGGCCGGTGAACACCAGCAGGATCGCGGCCATCGCTATGCCGACCACCTTGCGCGACAGAACTTCGAGCAGCGTGCCGAACCGGGACTGCCCGCGCGGCGGCAGGCTCGGAAGCGTGGCCAGTTGCGTGGCGAGCGCCAGCACGCCGAGCCCGGCCGCCGCCACGAAGACCATCCGCCATCCGGCAATGTCCCCCAGATAGCTGCCCATCGGCGCGGCGAAGATGGTCGCAGCGGACACGCCGGAGAACAGGATCGAAAGCGCCTTCGGCACGTCACGTTCCGGCACGAGTCGCATGATCGTCGCCGCCGACATGGTCCAGAATCCGCCGAGCGCTATGCCGAGCAGGATCCGCCCGGCCAGCAGAAGCGGCAGGTTGGGCGCCATCGCCACGAGAAGGTTCGACAGGATGAGCAGGAGGGAAAAGCCCACCAGAACATAGCGCCGGTCGATGCGCCGCGTCGCCGCTACGATCAAGAGGCTGGTGACAAGCGCCACCGCCGCCGTCGCGGTCACCGCCTGTCCGGCCATGCCCTCCGTCACCCCGAGTTCGGCAGCCATGGGGGTGAGCAGGCTAGCCGGCAGGAACTCCGCCCCCACCAGCCCGAACACGCCGAGGCTCATCGAAACGACCGCCCCCCAAGCCGGCAGAGTGCCGGCCTCACCCCTTTCCGCAATAGTTGCTTCGTGCATCTGCAGGATCCTCTGATCTGAAATGGTGCTCTGCAGATGGGTGGAAATTCCGGACGATCCATGCCATATTGTCCGAAATGCTTGATCGAACGTCCGACACTGCAGGGTACATCACCGGGGCTGATCCGGTAAGCGAGCTGCTGATGGGCATGCGGCTGCGCGGCGCGCGCTATGCCAGATTGCGGCTCGCTCCGCCATTCGGCATCGGTTTTTCGGCGGCCGCCGAGGCGCGTTTCCATTTCATCGCCGCTGGCAATGCCTTTCTCCAGTCGCAGGGCCAGACCGTGCAGCTCGGCTGCGGCGACGCTGTCCTCCTGCCGCGCGGCGATACGCATTCGCTGGTCTCGGCTCCGGGCCTGCCGGTGCTGCCGGCGGAAAGCTTCGAAGCCAAGCCGCTTTGCGGCAATATCTGCGCGGTCAGCCTGGCGCCGGAGGAGACCTGCCGCAGTAAAGACGTGCTGATCTTCAGCGGCCGGATGGAGTTCGAGCTCGACACGCTGCATCCGCTGGTCGGCCTTATGCCGCGGATCATGTCGGTACGTGACCTGCTTGCCCGGCAACCGGAAATCCTGCCGCTCCTTGAGGCGATGGAGCGCGAGATGAGGACCGAGCGTGCCGGCTCGGCTGGTATTCTGGCGCGGCTTGCCGATGTCGTGGCGGCCAGCATCGTCCGCGGATGGGTGGAATGCGGCTGCGGCGATTCCACCGGGTGGATCGAGGCGCTGCGCGATCCGCAGCTGAGCCGCGTCATCGCCGCGCTTCACCGCGATCCGGGCCACAACTGGACGGTTGCCGAGATGGCGGCGGAAATGGGCTGCTCGCGGTCGGTCTTTGCCGAGCGCTTCGCCGCGGCCACCGGGACCACGCCGCTGCGCTATCTTGCAATGCTGCGCATGCGCCTCGCCAACCAATGGCTCACCCGCGATCGCATGGCAATCGACAAGGTCGCCAAGCGGCTGGGCTACGGCTCGCAGGCCGCCTTTGCGCGCGCCTACAAGCGCCTGACCGGCAGCCCGCCAGGCCGTGCACGGGCATTGGGCAAGACCCAGCTCCAGCAGACCTCCTCAGCGCAGCTTTAGCCTGCCGGGCTGGACATCGGCGGTTAAAACCTGCTCAACTCCATTCCGACACGCTGTTTCGGATGGGTGGCCAGGGGCATGAACAAGATCGATCTCGAGGGGCAGGTTGCCGTGGTGACCGGCGGAGCGCAGGGCATCGGCTTCGCCATCGCAAGGCGCCTGATCGATTCCGGCGCGAAGGTCAGCCTGTGGGACATCAACGCCGACCTGCTCGAGGAGGCGAAAAGGGCACTCGGCCCAGCGGCCTCGGGAAAGGTGGCCGATATCACCGACCTGCCCGCCCTCGAACGCGTCCATGCCGAGGTGGAGCGCGAGGTCGGGCCGGTCTCGATCCTTGTCAATTCGGCCGGAATCGCCGGCAGCAACGCGCCCCTGGAGGAATACGATCCCGAGGAATGGCGGCGCGTGGTGGAGATCAACCTGAACGGGACCTTTTATGTGAACAGGGTCGTGATCCCGTCCATGAAAACGCGCAACTATGGGCGCATCGTCAACATCTCCTCGGTGGCGGGCAAGGAAGGCAATCCCAACCTCTCGGCCTATTCGGCGGCCAAGGCCGGCGTCATCGGGCTTACCAAATCGCTCGGCAAGGAGCTTGCCAAATACGATATTGCCGTGAACGCGGTCACCCCCGCCACGGCCAAGACGCGCATCCTCGACACGCTCACAGACGAATTTATCCAGTACATGCTCGTCCGTATCCCGCGCGGCCGCTTCCTTGAGGTGGAGGAAGCCGCCGCCATGGTGGCGTGGCTCGTCTCGAAGGAGAACAGCTTCACCACCGCCTCCGTCTTCGACCTCTCCGGGGGCCGCACGACCTATTAGGGCAAGAGCCCAGGGCGTTTCACAAGGGTGAAGCTGCTTCGCGTATAAGAAGCAGCGGGGAGCGGGCCTGGATCACCCGTCCACTCCTGGAACGCAGGCCTGACGAGGCCGTTAGGGCGGGGCACAGGAGCCGCCGCATGTTCGACCCGCTGCAACAGCTCGCAGAAGCAATCCGCCAGAGAACCGCCATCCTGTTCGTCGGCGCCGGCGTGTCGATGAGCGTGGGACTGCCCTCCTGGGACAAGCTGATCCGCCACATGGAGGAGGAACTCGGGATCGAGAAGGAGCTGGCGGAGCGCTCGCGCTACAGCTACCAGACCCTCGCCGAGTACTACCGGCTGAAGCAGGGCAGCCTTGGTCCGCTGCGCAGCTGGATGGATCGGAACTGGAGCGTGTCGCGGGAAAAGGTGCAGGATTCGCTCCTCCACCGGCTGATCGTCGAACTCGATTTCCCGATCATCTACACTACCAATTACGATCGCAATCTGGAGGTGGCCTTCGAACTCCACGGCCGCGACTTCGTGAAGGTGGCCAATGCCCGCGACATCAGCCGCGCCCGTCAGGACGCCACGCAGATCATCAAATATCACGGCGATTTCGACGAGGACGCCTCGCTGGTGCTGACGGAGACGGACTATTTCGAGCGCCTCTCCTTCGATTCCCCGCTGGACGTGAAATTCCGGGCCGATGCGCTGGGCAGCACCATCCTTTTCATAGGCTATAGCCTGTCCGACATGAACATCAGGCTGCTCCTGCACCGGCTATGGCAGACATGGAAGAGCTCCGGCTATGAGAAGGACCGGCCGCCCTCGTTCGTCTTCATGCCGAACCGCAACCCGGTCGAGGAAGCGGTGCTGGCGCGGTGGGGCATCACCGCGCTCAGCGAGGAGGAGGATGATCCGCAGCAGGCGTTGGGAAAATTCCTTCAGCGCCTCAAGGAGATGGCGGGTTCGAACTCAAGCACCGCGTGAAGACGGCGCAGGGTCAGCTCGCGTGACGGGCGAGCCATTGATGCCAATCGTCCTCGCCGCCGTGGAAGACGTTGAGATCGATCCTGCCGTCGACCCCTTGCGACAGGCCGGAGCCGGAATACTGCCAGAACACCCATTTACGGCCCGGATAGACCTTGGACGGGTGCGCGGCCACGGAGCGCAGCCAGAAGGGATAGTCCAGGAATTCGCCCTTCAGGTTGTCGCGATAAAAATCCGGAGCCGTATAGATGATCGGGCGCTGGCCGTAATGCCGCTCCAGCTTGTCCATGAAGACCTGCATCTTCTCCAGGACCTTTTGGCGCGAGGGGCGCTTCTTGCAGCGGGATTCGCCGTTCCATTCAACGTCGATGACGGGCGGCAGGGCGCCCTCCACCTTCGGCACGTTGCGGATGAACCAGTCGGCCTGCTCGCCTGCGGTGCGGCACCAGTAGAAGAAGTGGTAGGCGCCGCGCTTCAGGCCGGCCTCGGCAGCCGCGCGCCAGTTCTTCCGGAACATCGGGTCGAGGTGGTCGCCGCCGTCTGTGGCCTTGATGTAGACGAAATTGGCGCCCTGCGAGCGCAGCTTGGCCCAGTCGATCTCGCCCTGCCAGCGCGAGACGTCGACGCCGTGCACGGCCAGCGATTTCGGCGAGGCGCGGCCGAAATTGATGGGCTTGGCATCGCGGAAGCGCTGCCTCAATACCTGGTGCCGCGCGTGTGGCTTGGCCGGACCTTCGAGAATGTCGGGCGTGGGCGGAGGCGGCGCGAGCGCCAGCAATTGCTGCTCCTCCTCGCCGGAGCCGATCTCCGCCGGCGGGACCGCGTAGCCCGCCACAGAGCCGGTCGTCTCCAGAGAGGGCTGCGCCAGCACCTCCTCAACGCCGTAGCGGGAGGATGTGCACCCGGCCAGGAGCGCACAAGCGGAAAGGATTGCTGCCACCCCGGAGAAACGCATACGCACCTGCAAGAATCTCGACACACCGACGGCCGGGCGGCCGGCGGAAACCCCTTGCTTGAAGTGCTAAAGACTAATTACCAAAAAAGCTTGAATCGCAGCTTTAACCATAAGAACGAAGAAGCCGCCGAAACCACCTCCTTTGGCGGGGCGGCCTGCGCTCCACTGAGCGGAGCCGGATGGAGGAACATATCCCAGGCGTCTCGATTGGTGCGACGATGAAGAAAAAACCCGTCCTTTCAGCCGCTGCGGCTGTCGCCCTCGCGATCTTCCTTGCCGGCTGCGGCGCGGCCAGCGCCGTTCGCACGACCGGCGAAGGCTTCGACCGGGCCGAATGTCTTGCGCGGGAGTTCAAGGGCGAGCCGCCCTGCGAGGCGGAAGACTGAACTTCCGCCCTGCTTGCCGCCCCAATCCTGGCGGTCACTCCCCGGCGGGGTGAGAACCGGCGGTTCTCGCATTTCGCAGGCGCACGACATTCGTATCTGAAGGCTGCCTGGCCTCGGCGATGGTGCGCGCAGCCGCCCGGCTCAATTCGGCAAGGTCGACGGGCTTGCGGATCAGCGCGAACTCGTCCGTCCAGTCGGCCTTGTCTTCGTGACCAGCCGCGAGCAGCACCGGCAGGTCCGGCTTGACCTCGCGAATGGCACGGGCAAGGGCCACGCCGTCCGTCGCGGCCGTAAGTACGATGTCGCTCATCACAAGATCGAAGTCGCGGCTGCCCACGGCCTTGAGGGCCGCGCTTGCATCTCCTACTGCTTCGGCGGCATAGCCAAGCTGGCCCAGCATCGCGATGTGGGAGCGAGCCAGTTCGGGATCGCTCTCCACCACCAGCACCTTTCCGCCGGCGGGAGCTTCGGTCTTTTCCGACGGATCGGCGCGCGGCAGATAAAGCGTGACGGTGGTGCCCTGGCCCACCTGACTATCGATCGTCACTGTGCCGCCTGACTGGTGCGCGAAGCCATAGACTTGGGACAGACCTAGGCCAGTGCCCTTGTCGGCAGGTTTGGTGGTGAAGAAGGGCTCGAAAACCTTTGTCAGCACGTCCGGCGGAATTCCGACGCCCGTATCGGCGATGCGCAGTACAACGAAGTCCCCCTCCAGCCCGGTCTTGGACTTTCCGGGCAACAGCGTCACGTTTTCCGCGGTCACGGTGACGATGCCGCCATCGGGCATCGCGTCTCGGGCATTGAGCGCGATATTGACCAGCGCGAGCTCCAACTCGCCCGGATCGACCTTCACCGGCCAGATACCCGGCTCCATCATCGAGACCAGCTTCACATTGGGCCCGATGGAGCCGGCCAGCATGCCGCGTACCGCCTCCACCCGCTCGGCAGGGGAAATGATTTCGGAGTTGAACGCCTGCCGGCGCGAAAAGGTAAGCAGCTGGCGCGTCAGCGCGGCGCCGCGCTCCACGGCGAGCTTGATCGAATTGGTTGCACTGGTGATCTCGGGATCGGCGCCCACCTTCTTCTCGATCAGGCGGACATAGCCGCTCATCACCGTCAGCAGATTGTTGAAATCGTGCGCCACGCCTCCGGTCAGCTGGCCGAGCGCATCCATCTTCTGCGCATGGGCGCGCTGCGCCTGCGCTTCCTGCAGGGCGATTTGCGCTTCACGCCGCTCGGTGATGTCGCGTGTGATCTTGGCGAAGCCTACAAGATCGCCTCGCTCGTCGCGGATGGGGTCGATGACCACATTGGCCCAGAACAGCGAGCCGTCCTTGCGCACCCGCCAGCCCTCCGCCTCGAAGCGGCCCTCCTGGGAGGCGGTATAGAGCGCGCGGGCGGGCAGGCCCGCAGCGCGGTCCGGCTCCGTGTAGAAGCGCGAAAAATGCTGACCGAGAACCTCGCTCGCGTTATATCCCTTGATCCGTTCCCCGCCGGCATTCCAGCTGGTGATGATGCCGTTCGGGTCGAGCATGTAGAGCGCGTAGTCCGTAACACCTTGCACCAGCAGGCGGAACTGGCGCTCGCTCTCGCGCAGGGCCTCCTGGGCGGCGCGGCGCTCCGTGATGTCGCGGGTTATCTTTGCGAAACCCTGGAGCTCGCCCGCCTCGTTGCGGATGGCATCGACCACGACGGACGCCCAGAAGCGGCTGCCGTCCTTGCGCACCCGCCAGCCCTCGCCCTCGAAGCGGCCTTCGCGAGCCGCCGTCTCGAGAACGCGGACCGGCATTCCCTTGGCGCGTTCCTCGCTCGTGTAGAACCTCGAGAAATGCTGGCCAACCACCTCGTCGGCGGTGTAGCCCTTCAGACGCTCCGCGCCCGTGTTCCAGTTGACCACTATGCCGCTCGCATCGAGCATGTAGATCGCATAGTCGACCACACCCTCGACGAGCAGGCGGAAGCGGCCCTCGCTTTCGAGCAGAGCCTGCTCCGCGGCCATGCGCTCGGTGATGTCGCGCGTGATCTTGGCGAAACCAACGAATGTGCCGTCTTCATCAACGACTCGCTGGAGGATGCCGTTTGCCCAGAATCGCGTGCCGTCCTTGCGCACGCGCCAGCCTTCGGCCTCATGCCGCCCGGTCGTGCGGGCCGACGCGAGGATCTTCTCCGGAACCCCGCTCACCTGATCCTCGGTGGTAAAGAAGCGCGAAAAATGCTGGCCGATAATCTCCACCGCGCTGTAGCCCTTGATCTTCTGGGCGCCGGCGTTCCAGGTGGTGATGAAGCCATCCGGATCGAGCATATAAATCGCGTAATCGGAGACGGCATCGATCAGAAGCTCGAGCCGATGGGCATCGGAAATCGGTTGTTGCGCGCCCTCTGCAATCAATGGCATGATATCTCCGTTACGCGCTATGAATCATGCACGACGCGCGGTAATAAGTTTTTCTTAGCATAAGCCCGCCCACTCGTTATATCAACAGGCGCCGATTCAATGGCCAATCCCTCCACCGTTGTTGCCTACAGGTCAGACGCGGCTCATCGCCCCTTCAGCCTCGCCTCCGAGAGTGAGCCGGGAGATGGCTCGCGCAAGCCGGTCCCGCACGGTGCGGACGCGGCGGAGCGCGAAGACCTGCCTTACAAGGTGGAGCTTTGGGACAAGAGCAAAAACACCGTGGAGCAGATCTTGGCGGTCACCGCGAACGCCAGCATCGGCTATGCGGCATATTACGCCGCAACCCGCGAGCATCCTGATCGTTACATCACGTTGCGCCACAAGAACGGCATTGTCTCGAGATGGAACGGCCCGACGCATTAAGCAGAGGCCCATCGATGTCACGGACTCTCAACAGCGTATCTGAAGAGCTCCCCTACCGCATCGAGCTCTGGAACGCCGAAGGCTCCGAAGAGGTCGAGCGGGTGCTCGCGCGTGCCCTCAGCGCGCAACTCGCCCGTGCCATATTCGAGGCCGCCAGGAACGAACATCCGGAGCGGCGGATCACGCTTGCCAAGGGCGGCCAAGTCCTTGCGGATTCGCGCAGCCGATAGGACGCGTGGAAGCATGGCAATGCCCTTCACGCCCCCTCTGCCTAGCCAGGGGGCGCAAAGGAAGTTGGCCTGGACGCAGTTCTTCTAACGACGCATTAAGCGTTCTGCCCCATTGCCAGGTCGCCGAGGCGTGAAAAGATCGCCGCCCGCGCCGCTTGACCGGCCAGCTTAACATTTGTTCGCGCCTTACCCCCTCCGCGCATGCTAAACTTCAACCGGGCCGGGATCGGCCGCGCGCGCGGAGGAGTAGATCTTGGCGGAACATCCCCTCATCAAACAGCTGTCGGTGCGGAGTCGTATTTCGCAGGAGGAACAAAATGCTCTCCTCCAAGCGGTGGGGGGAACGCGTGAAATCGCGGCGGACGAGGAATTCATCCGCGAAGGTTCAATACCCTCCGAAAGCATTTTTCTGCTGCGCGGCTTTGCAGCGCGTTACAAGAATACCCCCAGCGGGAAGCGACAAATCGTAGCGCTTCATATCAAGGGCGACTTCGTCGACCTGCACAGCTTTCTGCTGAAAAAGATGGACCATGGCGTATTCGCCATGAGCGCCTGCACTATAGCATGGGTGCCGCATGACAGACTCCGCGAGATCACCGAGCGGTTCCCCCATCTGACAAGGCAACTCTGGCTCAGCACCTTAGTCGACGCAGCCATTCATCGGGAATGGCTGGTGGGCTTGGGACGCCGCTCCGCTCTGCAAAACCTCTCGCATCTCCTGTGCGAGTTGTTCGTGCGCCTCTCGACCGTGGACGAGGTGGCAGGCTACACCTTCCGCCTGCCTATCACCCAGGAAGAACTGGCCGATGCCCGCGGCATGTCCATCGTCCACCTGAACCGCTCGGTCCAGGAGCTTCGTGCGCGGGGCCTGATCACCTGGCGCGGCGACGAGGTCACCATCAACGATTGGGACCGCCTGGCCGACCTTGCCGAGTTCGATCCCACCTATCTCAACCTGGATGTGAAATCCCGGTGATTTCAGCGCCCGAACACCGCGTCATACGCTGAGATGGCAGCTTCCGCCTTCTCGCCGACCTCTTTTGCGCTTGCTCCGGACTTATAGAGGCTGGACCCCAAGCCGAAGGTGCGCACGCCTATGGCCTTGTAGGCGGCAAAGTCGCTCTCGGAAACTCCACCGACCGCGCCAACCGGCAGGTCGACAGGGAGAACCGCCAGGATTGCCTTGATACCGCCCGGTCCAAGCACCGAGGCCGGGAAGAATTTCAGCGCCGAAGCGCCGGCGCGCGCGGCAGCCAGCGCTTCGGTTGGCGTGAAGACGCCGGGCATCGTCACCATCCCGTAATCCGACGCGCGGGCAATCACCGACGGGTCCACATTGGGGCTGACCAGCAGATTGCCGCCGGCATTCTGCAGCCGGTCCACATCCTCGACCGTCAGCACGGTGCCCGCGCCGACAAGAATCTCGGCCGGCGCCAGGCGGCGGGCGATCTCTATGGAGCGGAAGGGCTCGGGCGAGTTAAGCGGCACTTCGATAGCCTCGAAGCCCGCCTCCAGCAGGGTCTCGACGACGGCCGGCGCCTCCTCGGGCTCAAGCCCGCGCAGGATGGCGACCAGGTCGCGCTTCAGCTTCGGCCATTTCACCCGCTTCATGTCGTCCTCTCCGGCCACAGGGCGCGTGCCGCGCTAAAAAGCCCCAAACGGACGAGATCCTGCCCATTCAGCGTGCGGCACGCAATGCCGGCGGTGGCGAGCGCGGTCTCATAGGCCCTGGCCTGCACGCCGCCGGCGATCAGATACACCTCCGCTCCCACCGCCAGATCGCGTCGCACGGCGGCGATCTCCGCCCCTATCAGAAGCCCTGAAAGCCATGCCTTTGCGTCGGGTGCGGCGGCGCCCTCCAGAAGCGAGGCGGCGCGGATGGAAAACAGTTTTGCGGAGAGGACACCGCCCTCCAGCATCTCGCCCACCGCATCGCGGAAGGCGGGAGAGGCGCTGTCGCCCTCACCTGCAGCGACCATATCGCGCAGGATGGAATGTTCGCTCAGAAGCGCGAAGAGCTCGCCCGTCATGAAGGTGGTGAAACCGGTGAGCTGCCCGTTCTCCGCCCGCGCCCATTTGGAGTGCGTGCCCGGCAGGCAGAAGAGACCGGACTGCCGGTTCTCCGCCCAGGCGCCCGCAAGCTGCGTTTCCTCGCCGCGCATGACATCCTCGCGGCCCTTCCCGCGCTGGCACACGCCGGGGAGGATGCGCACATCGCGCGCGATTCCGTCGACCTTCACCGCGTCGCGATAAAGGCCGTCCAGGCTCGCCGGCGTTTCGCGATAGGGCGCCTCGCGCCAGCCGCCGCGCGCACCGGCCATGCCGGCCACAACCACCGGCAGATCGGCGGGCGCATCCAGCGCCTTCAGATGCGCTTCGAGAACCGGCCCGAAGCGGTCCGGGTGGCAGGCGCGCATCCCCTCCCCGCTCGACCGCCCGGCGAGCACGCGGCCTTCGGCGTCGAGCAGCCACAGGCGGAAATTGGTCGTGCCCCAATCCACCGCCGCGCAGAGGGGAGCCATGGCCTTGCCTCAAAGGCTCTGGAGTTCGGCCGGCAGCAGGGCCGCCGGCATGTCCTGGAACGCGACCGGGCGCAGGAAGCGGCGGATCGCCAGCGTGCCGACGGAGGTGGTGGAGGCGTTGGTGCTCGCCGGATACGGGCCGCCATGCATCATCGCGTCGCTCACCTCGACGCCTGTGGGAAAGCCGTTGGCGATCAGGCGCCCCGCCTTGCGCTGCAGGATGGGCATCAACGATGCGGCGAGCGGGACATCCGCCTCGTCCATGTGCAGGGTGCAGGTGAGCTGGCCTTCGATGCCCCGGGCTATCTCCTGCATCTGGTCCATATTCTTGGCCCGCACGAGGATCCCGAACGGTCCGAATACCTCCTCATGCAGTTCCGGATGCGCAAGCCATTCGTCGCCGGTGGTCTCCAGAAGGTCCGGCCCGGCATTGCGCCCGTCCGACTTCGAGGCGAGCCGCGCCCGGATGCAGTTGAGCCCGGTGAGGCGATCGCGGCCCCGGCGATAGGCATCGGCGATGCCCGCGGTCAGCATCGGCTGCTCCAGCACCTTTTCAAGGGCAACCTGCGCCGCCTGCAAAAACTCGTCCACCGGCGCGCCGTCTACGGCGATAGCCACGCCGGGATTGGTGCAGAACTGGCCAACGCCCATGGTCAGGGAGGCGGCCCAGCCTTGGGCAATCTTCTCGCCGCGGGCTGCAAGGGCTGCGGGCAGCAGGAACTGCGGATTGATCGAGCCGAGCTCGCCGTAGAAGGGGATGGGCTCGGGCCGGCTCGCAGCAAGGTTGAAGAGAGCGCGCCCGCCCCCGGTAGAGCCGGTGAAGCCAACCGCCTTGATCAGCGGATGCGTCACCAGCGCCTCACCGGCCTCGCGGATATTGCTCTGGATCAGCGAGAAGACGCCCGGATGCTGACCCGTCTTCCTGATCGCCGCATCGATCGCCTCGGCGACCAGCTCGCCCGTGCCGGGATGGGCCTGGTGCCCCTTCACGATCACCGGGCAGCCGGCGGCAAGCGCCGAGGCAGTGTCGCCGCCCGCGGTGGAGAAGGCGAGCGGGAAATTCGATGCACCAAACACGCCAACGGGGCCGATGGGAAGCTGCATCAGCTTCAGGTCCGGCTTCGGCGCTGGCTGGCGGTCCGGATTGGCCGGGTCGTGCCGGCGGTCGAGATATTCGCCCTTCACGATATGCTTCGCAAACAGCCGCAGCTGCCCGGTCGTCCGGCCGCGCTCGCCATTGACGCGCGCCTCGGGCAGGCCCGTTTCCTGGCTGGCGATCTCAGTGATGGCCTCGGCCCGCGCCTCGATCTCGTCGGCGATGGCGTTGAGAAACGCGGCGCGGTTTTCGCGGCTGGTAGCGCCATAGGTCCAGAAGGCTTCCTCCGCCGCCTTCGCGGCGCGGTCGACCTCGGCTGCCGTCCCCACGGCGAAGCTGTGCGCCGGGCCGGTGACCGGGTCGGACGGGAACGTCTTTTCGCCACCGACCCACTCGCCGGCGATCAGGTGCTTTCCACGCGGCTTGAACTGGGACATCGCTAACTCCGTGATCGGCAGTGAGAAGGATCGACCGTTATCTATTCGTGGAAGGCTTCCACGTCCATCGTTCGGCCGAGAAGAAAAGCGTCCGCGACAAGCTTCAGCGGCGCAAGATCGACATCGCTCTCGCCCGCCTTCAGGAGCTCGGCGAAGCGGTGATAGATGCCGTCATATTCGGCCTCCAGCCCGCCCGGGTGGGAGGAGCCGTCGATCGACATCCTAGACCCGCCATCGGCAAGCACCAGCAGGCCGGCATCCGTCTCGATGCGGATCTCCCAGGTCTGCGGCCCTTCCTGGCGCCAATCGAAATCGGCCGTGACCTCGAAGCCCGCGAGGCTGCGCATGGTGAGCTCGGCCGCGATCGGGGTCTGGAAGTTCTGCGGCACTTTCAAGGTGGCTCCGGTGACGAAGACCGGCGGCACGATGGCGGTCAGGATCGACAGCGCGTTGATCCCAGGATCGAAAACGCCGAAGCCGCCGGCTTCCCAGATCCAGGCCTGACCCGGATGCCAGCGCCGCACATCTTCCTTCCAGACGATCTCGACATGGCGGATCTTCTTGCCCTGGAGCCATTGCCGCGCGGGCTCTACACAGGGCGCGAAGCGCGAATGCCAGGTGGCAAAGAGCGTCACGTTCTTCTCGCGCGAAAGGTGGATCAGGGCCTCGACCTCGCCGACCGTCGTGCCCGGCGGCTTCTCGAGCAGCACATGGCGGCCGGCCTTCAGCGCCGCCACCGCCATTTCGTACCGCGGCTCGGGCGGCACGCACAGCGCGACGGCAGGAATGTCCGCCCGCTCGCGCAGCATGGTTTCGAGATTTGTATAGTTGTCTAGACCTTCTACCCGGCCGTGCCGGCTGACCGCCGCGGCAAGCTCGAACTCGGACGAGCGCTCGATGGACGGCAGATGCTGGTCGCGGGCGATCTTGCCGACGCCGACAACGGCAATTTTGGTGCCAGCCTGGCTCACCATATCCTCCCCTCCTCAGTGCGAATCCTTCGGGATGGGCGCCCCGCGGCAGCCCTTCAGGAAGTCGAAGTCGGCGCCCGTGTCGGCGCCCTGAACATGCTCGTGGAAGAGCTGGGCATAGCCGCCTTTCGGGCGGTCGACGATGGGCTTCCAGGCAGCAAGCCGGCGCTGAAGCTCGGCATCGGAAATGTCGAGATGGAGCCGCCGGTTCGCCACGTCTAGCTCGATCATGTCACCGTTCCTGACTACGGCGAGCGGTCCGCCCATCGCCGCTTCCGGAGAGGTGTGCAGCACAACCGTTCCATAGGCCGTGCCGGACATCCGGGCGTCGGAGATGCGCACCATATCGGTTATGCCCTTCCGCAGCACTTTCGGCGGCAGGCCCATATTGCCGACCTCGGCCATGCCGGGATAGCCGCGCGGGCCGCAGTTCTTCAGCACGAGCACGCAGGTCTCGTCCACGTCGAGCGCTTCGTCATTGATCTTGGCCTTGTAGTCGTCGATGTCCTCGAAAACGACGGCGCGGCCGCGATGATGCATCAGATGAGGCGAGGCGGCTGACGGTTTCAGCACCGCACCCCTCGGCGCCAGATTGCCGCGCAGCACCGCGATGCCGCCCTGCGGCGTCAACGCCTTCTCCACGGGGCGGATGACGTCGTCGTTCCAGTTCTTGACGTCCTTCACCTCGTCCCAGATCGGGCCGCCGGAGACGGTGAGCGCTTGCTTGTGGAGCTTGCCGCCCTCGCCCAGCATTTTTATCACCACGGGCAGCCCGCCAGCGTAAAAGAACTCCTCCATTAGGTATTTGCCCGATGGCATCAGGTTGACGATCGTCGGCACGTCCCGGCCGAGCCTGTCCCAATCGTCGAGTGTCAGTTCCACGCCCACACGCCCGGCGATCGCAAGCAGATGGATCACCGCATTGGTCGAGCCGCCGATCGCCCCGTTGACGCGGATGGCGTTCTCGAAGGCCTCGCGTGTCAGGATGTCCGACGGCTTCAGGTCGTCCTTCACCATCTGAACGATGCGCCGGCCCGACAGATGCGCGACCACGCGCCGGCGGCTGTCGACGGCGGGGATGGCGGCATTGCCGGAAAGCGCCATGCCCAGCGCTTCCGCCATGGATGCCATGGTGGACGCCGTGCCCATGGTGTTGCAGGAGCCGGGCGAGCGGCTCATGGCCTGCTCGGCATCCAAGAAATCCTCCTTCGTCATGGTGCCGGCCTTGATGGCCTCCGACATCTGCCAGAGCGCCGTGCCGGAGCCGACGCGCTCGCCGCGGAACCAGCCATTGAGCATCGGGCCGCCGGAGACGAGGATAGCCGGGATGTCGACGCTCGCCGCGCCCATCAGGAGCGCCGGCGTGGTCTTGTCGCAGCCCGCAAGCAGCACGACGCCGTCGAGCGGATTGGCGCGCAGCGCCTCCTCCACATCCATGGCCGCAAGGTTGCGATACATCATGGCGGTGGGGCGCAGCGCGCTCTCGCCGGGGGAGAAGACCGGGAATTCCAGCGGCAGGCCGCCCGCCTCGTAGATGCCGTGCTTCACCCGCTCGGCCAAATCGCGCAGATGCGCATTGCAAGGAGTGAGCTGCGACCAGGTATTGCAGATGCCGATCACCGGCCGCCCATCGAAGAGATCGGCCGGCAGGCCTTGGTTCTTCATCCACGAGCGATGATAGATGTGGTCGCGCGAGGTGCCGCCGAACCACTCCTGCGACCTAAGTTTCCTCGGCCACGGCTTTGGGGTGAAGGTGGTCATTCGTAGGCTCCTTCCGGTCCGCCATCCGGATTGTGTTGAAATTCGCTCTGGTGACCTAGAGAGCCGTGACCCTGGTCTCGCGCTTTTCTTCCCGCGCGTGGGGATTTCTCAGAGGCAGGCCGAAATCGGGGGAGGAAATCTCGAAGACGTCGCCCTCGCCGCAGGAAATGCCGTCCGCAAAGGACAGCGTCGCGGTCCCGAACATGTGCACATGCAGGTCGCCCGGCTGGCAGAAGAGCGCGTATTTGAAGTGATGGTGCTCCAGATTGGCGATGGTATGGGACATGTTCTTCTCGCCGGAAAGGAACTCCTTCTCCCAGATCACCTTGCCGTCGCGCAGAATGCGCGAGGTGCCGCGTATGTCGGCCGGAAGGTCGCCCACCAGAAGCTCGGGGCCGAAGGAGGCAGGCCGCAGCTTGGAGTGCGCAAGGTAGAGATAATTGATGCGCTCGGTCACATGGTCGGAGAACTCGTTCGCCAGGGAAAAGCCGATACGGAAGGGCCTGCAATCCCTGCCGACGAGGTAGAAGCCGGCGATCTCCGGCTCCTCGCCGCCATCCAGCGCGCAGTCGGGCGAGACGAGCGGGTCGCCGCATGCGACGGCATTGATGCCCGTGCCTTTATAAAACCATTCGGGCTGCACGCCGGTCTCGCCGGGCTTGGGCTTGCCGCCCTCAATTCCCATGCGGAACATCTTCATGGAGTCCGTCATCCCGGCCGTGTCGGCCGCGGCGTGCATGGCGTCGCGCGCCGAGGCCGAGCCCAGATGGGTCAGGCCCGTGCCCGTCAGGAACATGTGCGCCGGATCGGGATGGCGGACGGGAACGTCGAGCGCACCCTCGGCAGCCAGCCTTTCCAGGTCCACCGCCTCGCCGAAGCCGTGGCGCTCGATCACCGCCGCAAGCTTCTGGCCGGCCTCTATCGCCTCCTTGGCCAGGGCATAGGTGCTCTCCGCTCCGTTCACCAGCCGGGCGTCGGTGCCCCGGCGGCAGATCACGCCGCCCCTCTTCAATTGTGACAGATGCATGGGTCAGGCCGCCTTGTTCTTGTTGTAGACGTCGAAGATCACCGCCGCGAGCAGCACGAGCCCCTTGATGACCTGCTGGTAATCGATGCCGATGCCGAGGATGGACATGCCGTTGTTCATCACGCCCATGATGAAGGCGCCGACCACCGCGCCGACGATCTTGCCGACGCCGCCGGACATGGAGGCGCCGCCGATGAAGACGGCGGCGATCACGTCGAGCTCGAAGCCGACGCCCGCCTTGGGCGTAGCCGTATTGAGGCGGGCGGCGAAGATGAGGCCTGCAAGGGCCGCCAGCATGCCCATATTGGCGAAGGTCAGGAAGGTCAGCCGTTCCGTGCGGATGCCCGAGAGCTTCGCCGCCTTCTCATTGCCGCCCAGCGCATAGACGCGGCGGCCGACCGTCGTGGAGTTCGTCAGGAACGTGTAGATCACCGTCAGCACCGCCATGGTGATGAGCACGTTGGGGAAGCCGCGATAGGTGGCGAGCAGGTAGGAAAGGAAGATGATCGCCGCGGCGATGAACCCGTTCTTGGCGACGAAGAAGGCAAAGGGCTCGTCCTCGGTACCGTAGCGCATATGGCGCTGGCGGTTGCGCATGGCCATGAAAACGAGGATTGCCGCCGTGGCGGCGCCCAGCAGGATCGCCGTCACATTTGGCCGGCCGACGCCAAAGATGTCGGGGATGAAGCCGGTGCTGAGCAGCTGGAAGGAGCGCGGGAACGGCCCGACCGACTGGCCAGCGAGAACCCAGAGGGTTAGCCCGCGGAAAACGAGCATCCCGGCCAACGTGACGATGAAGGAGGGGATGCGCCAATAGGCGATCCAATAGCCCTGAGCCGCGCCGATCATGATGCCGAGGATGAGGCAGGCGGGGACGACCAGGGCCGGCGCAAGGTCGTACTGCACCAGCATTACCGCCGCCACCGCGCCGACAAACCCCGCCACCGAACCCACCGAAAGATCGATATGGCCGGCGACGATGACCAGCAGCATGCCGAGCGCCATGATGACGATGTAGCTGTTCTGCAGGATCAGGTTTGTAAGGTTCACCGGCCGCATGAGCGTGCCGTCGGTCACCACCTGGAAGAAGCCCATGATGACGATGAGCGCGAGCAGCATGCCGTATTCGCGCAGGTGGTTCTGCAGATGGGTGGCGATCGAAACCGCGGCACCGGCTGCCTTGGCCTCGCCCAGCCCCTCGGCCGGTTTCGTCTCGCGAGCGGATAATTCGGACATTGGCTTATGACCTCACGATCATGGACATGATCTTTTCCTGGCTCGCCTCGATGCCCGCGAGCTCGCCGACGATCGCGCCCTCGTTCATGACATAGATGCGATCGCACATGCCGAGCAGTTCCGGCATTTCCGAGGATATCATGACGACGCCTTTCCCCTGCCCCGCAAGCTCGTTGATGATGCCATAGATCTCGAACTTCGCGCCGACATCGATGCCGCGCGTGGGTTCGTCCAGAATCAGCACCTCGGGCTCCGTGAAAAGCCACTTGGCGAGCACCACCTTCTGCTGGTTGCCGCCGGAAAGGTTCATCACCTTCTGGAAAACAGTCGGGGTGCGCACGCCGAGCGCCTTGCGGTAGCGCTCCGCCACCTGCCGCTCCTCGGCATTGTCGATGACGCCGTTCTTCGCCACGCGCAGCAGATTGGCGAGGGTGACGTTGCGCAGCATGTTCTCTTCGAGGATCAGGCCCAGCGCCTTGCGGTCCTCGGTCACATAGGCAAGCCCGTTGGCGATCGCCCGGTTGACGCTGGAAACGTCGATCTCCTTGCCGCGCAGCTTCACCGTTCCGGAAATATTGCGGCCATAGCTGTGGCCGAAGAGGCTCATGGCAAGCTCCGTGCGCCCGGAGCCCATCAGCCCGGCAATGCCCACCACCTCCCCCTCGGCGACGCGCAGGGAGACATCGCGGATCATCTGCCGGTCCGACTGGAGCGGATGCCAGACATTCCAGCCCGTCACCTCGAGCAGTGTCGCGCCGATCTTCGGCGTGCGCTCGGGATAGCGGTGCGCGAGGTCCCGGCCCACCATGTCGCGGATGATGCGCTCCTCGCTGATCTTCTCCTTGTGGCAGTCGAGCGTCGAAACGGTCCTGCCGTCGCGCAGGACGGTGATGGTGTCGGCGACGCGGCTCACCTCGTTGAGCTTGTGCGAGATCAGGATGGAGGAAATGCCCTGCGCCTTGAAGTCCAGCAGCAGATCGAGAAGCTTCGCACTGTCGTTCTCCTGCAGGGCCGCCGTCGGCTCGTCCAGAATGAGCAGCTTCACTTCCTTGGACAGGGCCTTTGCGATCTCGACCAGCTGCTGCTTGCCGACGCCGAGCGTGTCCACCCGGGTTGCCGGGCTTTCCTTCAGGCCCACTTTCCTCAAGAGCCTGTCGGTGCGCGCATTGGTCTCGGACCAGTCGATGACGCCGCCCTTTGCGATCTCGTTGCCGAGGAAAATGTTCTCGGCGATGGAGAGGAGCGGCACCAGCGCCAGCTCCTGATGGATGATGATGATGCCGATCTTCTCGCTGTCGGATATTCCGGAGAAGGCGACCGGCCGGCCGTCGAAGACGATCTCGCCCTCATAGGAGCCGTGCGGATAGACGCCGGAGAGCACCTTCATCAGCGTCGACTTGCCGGCGCCGTTCTCGCCGACCAGCGCATGGATCTCGCCATGCGAGACCTTCAGATTGACGTCGTCCAGAGCCTTCACGCCCGGAAAGCTCTTGGTGATGCCGCGCATCTCCAGAATGGGTTCCATCGGAGCTTCCATAGCCAAAGGGCCCGCCGCGTTGCTGCGGGAGGGCCGGGATCAGGGTCTTGTTCGTTACTGGACCTGATCCTTGGTGTAGTAGCCGCTGCCGATCAGCACCTCTTCCCAGTTGCTCTTGTCGACCAGCACGGGCTTCAGGAGATAGGACGGGACGACCTTGACGCCGTTGTCATAGGTCTTGGTGTCGTTGATCTCCGGCTCGCTGCCCTGAAGCAGCGCGTCCACCATGCCGACCGTGACGCGGGCGAGTTCGCGCGTGTCCTTGAAGATGGTGGAATACTGCTCGTCGGCGAGGATCGACTTGACCGAGGGGACCTCCGCGTCCTGGCCGGTGACGATCGGCATCTTCAGGTCGCCCGAGCCGTAGCCCACGCCCTTGAGCGAGGAGAGGATGCCGATGGACAGACCGTCATAGGGCGACAGGACGCCGTGCACCTCTTTGTCCGTGTAGTAGCCGGACAGAAGGTTGTCCATGCGCGACTGCGCAACCGCGCCGTCCCAGCGCAGCGTTCCCACCTTGTCCATGCCCATCTGGCCGGAGCCGATGACGATCTCGCCGGAGTCGATCATCGGCTGCAGCACCGACATGGCGCCATCGTAGAAGAAGAAGGCGTTGTTGTCGTCGGGCGAGCCGCCGAAGAGCTCGACATTCCACGGCTTCTGATCCGGGAAACGTTCCTTGAGGCCGTCGACCAGCGAGGTCGCCTGCTGCACGCCGACCTGGAAATTATCAAAGGTGGCGTAGTAGTCGACATGCTCGCTGTCGCGGATCAGGCGGTCATAGGCGATGACCTTGATGTCCGCCGCCGCCGCATTCTCCAGCGCGTTGGACAACGTCGTGCCGTCGATCGCCGCGATCACCAGCACATTGACGCCCTTCGTGATCATGTTCTCGATCTGGGCGAGCTGGTTCGGGATATCATCTTCGGCATATTGCAGGTCGGTCTGGTAGCCGGCCGCCTGGAACTGCTCGACCATCGAGTTGCCGTCGGAAATCCAGCGCGCGGAGGATTTCGTCGGCATGGCAATGCCGATCAGGCCCTTGTCCTGCGCCTGAGCCGCGCCCGCGAAAAGTGCCGCCCCCAAGGCAAGCGACGTGAAGATGGATGTGATTTTTCTCATTTATTCCTCCCATAGCCACAGGGCACGGCCCCATGTGATGACATTTGACCGCGCCCGGTGGTGGTGTGCAAGAACGAACTGGATCACCTGATCCGCCGGCGAACCTATTGGACGAGGGTTATACCAATCAAATGCATTTTTGGTTTTTACTCATACCCAAAATGCTATGAATGCGGAATGATCAAGGACATCACATCCAGGCTGAAGCTCAGCCAGTTCCGCCTGATCGCCGCCATCGCCGAGCACGGCCAGCTGAGCCCCGCGGCAGCGGCCCTCTCCATGACGCAGCCCGCCGCCTCGCGCATGCTCACGCAGATCGAGCGGCTCGTCGGGGCCTCCCTCTTCGACCGGCACGCCAAGGGCATGAGCCCCACCGAGGTGGGCCGGCTTCTCGCCCGCCACGCCGAGACGCTGCTGACGGAGCTGCGCGAGGCCATCGTCGAGGTCGAGGAATTCAAATTGGGCAAGGGCGGCCGGGTGCGCGTGGGCGCCGTGACGGGCGCGGCGGTCGGCTATGTGGTGCCGGCGATCCAGAAGCTGAAGGCCACCTCCCCCAATGCCGATGTGCATATCGACGTGGCGCCGAGCGACACGCTGATCCGCGATCTCATGGCCGGCCATTTCGACTTCGTGCTGGGCCGCGTGCCGCCGCCCTTCGACGCGCGCGACTTTCTCATCGCGCCCGGCCGCAGTGAGACCGTCGACCTCGTCGTGCGCCGGGATCACCCGCTTGCCAGTGTCAACGCCCTGTCGATCATCGAGCTCAGCGACTACGAATGGATCCTGCAGTCGGTCGGCTCGCCCTTGCGCGTGGTCGTGGAGGAGGCTTTTCTTGCCGCGGGAGGAGCCCTGCCGCGCAACATCATCAACACCACGTCGCTGCTCGCCATGATCGCGCTGCTCGTCACCTCCGATGCCATCGCGCCGCTCTCGCGCGAAGTCTCCGAGCTTCTGGGGGGAAACCGCGGTGGCCTGGGGCTCGCCGTCCTGCCGATCCGTGAGCCGCTGGTGGTGGACGCGTACCACCTGCTTTCGCTTAAGAGCCGGCCGCTGTCGCCGCTCGCCGAAAGGCTCAAGGAGCTGATCCTGCAGGAGCTTGCGCGGGAGCAGGTGGCGTCGCTCCCGCAAAAGTAGAGTTCACCTCAAGCCGCCATCGCCTCGGCCGGCGGCTCCTTGGCGCCCGTCATGAAGGCGACCGCATCGGACATCGTGAAATCCTTCGGCCTGATGACGCAGAGCCGCCGGCCGAGCCGGTGCACATGGATGCGGTCGGCAACCTCGAACACATGCGGCATGTTGTGCGAGATGAGCACGATGGGCATCCCGCGCGAGCGCACGTCCTGAATGAGGTCCAGCACGCGGCGGGACTCCTTCACGCCAAGCGCCGCCGTCGGCTCGTCCATGATGATGACCTTGGAGCCGAAGGCGGCGGCGCGCGCCACCGCCACGCCCTGGCGCTGGCCGCCCGAAAGCGTCTCCACTGCCTGGCCGATATTCTGGATCGTCATCAGGCCGAGGTCCGAGAGTTTCTCACGCGCGATGCGCTCCATCTTCTCGCGGTCGAGCGCGCGCAGCCAGCGCCCCCAGAAGCCGGGGTTCCTGATCTCGCGGCCCAAGAACATGTTGTCGGCAATGGAAAGCGCCGGCGAAAGCGCCAGGGTTTGATAGACGGTCTCGATACCCGCTTGGCGCGCCTCCAGCGGCGAGCGGAAGCTGACGGGCTTGCCCTCGAGCCGGATCTCCCCTTCGTCCGGCCGGATGGCACCGGAGATGGCCTTGATGAGCGTCGACTTGCCGGCGCCGTTGTCGCCGATCACGGCAAGGATCTCACCGGGATAAAGGTCGAAATCGGCGCCGTTGAGTGCGACGACGCGGCCGAAGCGTTTCACCAGCCCGCGCGCGGTGAGGACCGGCTCGCTCATGACGATACCTTCCTGATCCACTGGTCGAGCGCGACGGCAATGATGGTCAGCCAGCCGATGGCGAAGACCTGCCACAGCACATCCACCCCCGCAAGCCTGAGACCCGAGTTGAAGACGCCGACGATCAGCGCCCCCATCAGCGGCCCGACGATGGAGCCGCGCCCGCCGAAGAGCGAGATGCCGCCGATCACCACGGCGGTGATCGACTGCAGATTGGCTTCCTGAAAGCTCTGCGGCGAGACCGAACCCACGCGGCCGATCGCCGCCCAGGCGCCGATGGCGCACACTAAGCCGGCCACCGCATAGACCTGCACCAAGGTCCTGTTGGTGCGGATGCCGGCAAGTTCGGCCGCTTCCTTGTCGTCGCCCACCGCATAGACGTGCCGGCCCCAGGCGGTGCGGTTCAGCACATACCAGAGCACGGCGAAGATGATGAGCATCAGGATCGAGCCATAGGTAAATTGCGCGCCGGCAATCCCGATGCTTTCGCCGAACCATTTGAGAGCCGGCGCCGTCGCGTCGATCTCCTGGCTGCGGATCGACTGCGCCCCGGAGAGCCAGATATTGAGCGCGAAAAAGATGTTCCAGGTGCCGAGCGTCACGATGAAGGGCGGCAGCTTTATACGGGTCACGAGGAGCCCGTTCAGCATGCCGGCCAGCGTTCCGCAGAGGAGCCCCACCAGGATGGCGAGCCCCACCGGCACGCCCATCTTGACGGCCAGATTGCCCATGATCACGGAGATCAGCACCATGATGGCGCCGACCGAAAGATCAATACCGGCGGTGAGGATCACCAGGCTCTGCGCCGCGGCGAGAATGCCGATGATGGACACCTGCTGCATGACCAGCGACAGGTTGAAGGCGCTGAAGAAGCGGCCGCCAGCGACGATGCCGAAAGCGGCAATGCTGAGCAGGAGCACGATGACCGGCACCATCGTGGGGTTGGCGTGGAGGAAGTGCTGCAGCCGGTCGAGCAGCGTCTTCTCATGCCCCTCGAAGGCGGCCACGGCATCATCGCCGCCGTCGACCGCCTCCTCAAATCCCTGCCGTCCGCGTGCTGCGGTGCCCGCCTCGCTCATCGTCGATCCTCCCAGCCTCGGGACGAGTGTGACCGGAAAAAGATGCCGGGGTCAAACAGGCCGATCAAGGCGCGGGGGCGGCAGGAAGCCGCCGCCCGTCATCTCGTTTGCACCCCGGCGAAAGCCTAGCCCCAGCAGCGGGCCAGCCCCTCCTCGGAATTGATCGACTCGACGCCCTCCACCGGCTTGTCGGTGACAAGGTTCACGCCCGTATCGAAGAAGTCGAGGCCCTCGGTCGGCTTCGGCTTCTCGCCGGTCTCGGCGAATTTGGCGATCGCCTCGATGCCGAGGGAGGCCATCAGCAGCGGGTATTGCTGCGAGGTGGCGCCAATGATGCCCTCCTTGACGTTCTGAACGCCCGGGCAGCCACCGTCGACCGAGACGATCAGCACGTCCGTCTTGCCGAAGGACTGCAGCGCCTCATAGGCGCCGGCAGCGGCCGGCTCGTTGATCGTATAGACGACATTGATCTCCGGATCGCGCTGCAGGAGGTTTTCCATGGCCTTGCGGCCGCCCTCCTCATTGCCGTTGGTAATGTCATGGCCGACAATGCGCGGATCGTCCTCATCGCCAATCACATTGGCGTCCTTCGCGTCGATGCCGAAGCCGGTCATGAAGCCCTGGTCGCGCAGCACGTCGACCGAAGGCTGGCTCGGCGTCAGGTCGAGCATGGCGATCTTGGCATTCTGCGCCTCGTCGCCCAGGGTCGCGGCGGCCCATTTGCCGATCAGTTCGCCGGCCTTGAAGTTGTCGGTGGCGAAGGTGGCATCGGCCGCGTCGATCGGCTCCAGCGGCGTATCGAGGGCGATCACCAGCAGGCCGGCATCGCGCGCCTTCTGCACGACGGGCACGATCGCCTTTGTGTCGGAAGCAGCGATCAGAATGCCCTTGGCGCCGGAAGCGATGCAGGTCTCAATGGCCTGGACCTGCGTCTCGTGATCCCCGTCCACCTTCCCGGCATAGGTCGAAAGCTGGACGCCCAGCTCCTGCGCCTTGGCCGTGGCGCCCTCCTTCATCTTGACGAAGAAGGGATTGATATCGGTCTTGGTGATCAGGCAGGCGCCCGCATTCTGGGCGGCAGCCGGTCCGGAAAAGCCGAAGAGCGCTGCACCGGCGATGGCTAGTGCAGTCGATTTCAGTAGCGCGTAGTTCACAATCTTCCTCCCGAGAATTTGGCCTCCGCGGCGCCAGGGCTTTGACAAGCAAAGGCACCGTGAGCCAGAGCAAACAGGACTGCGCGCTCCCTGTCAATATATAAATCACTCTTATTTATTTATTGACTTACGCCACGGCCAGCACCATTCTGCGCCAAATCCCGCGGGAGGACGTTTGGCGTGGAAGGCGGCTTTGCCAGGGAGAGCGAGGGCGGGCGGGTGGCGCGGCCCAATCTGGGCACCAACCAGAGCGGCATGCGCGACTATAACGAGCGGCTCGTGCTTTCCCTCGTGCGCCAGCATGGGAGCTTGGCCAAAGCGGATCTCGCCCGGATGACCGGGCTTTCGGCGCAGACGGTCTCCGTCATCATGCGCCGGCTCGAAGCCGACCGGCTGCTTGTCCGCGGCGATCCGCAGCGCGGCAGGGTCGGCCAGCCTTCCATCCCCATGCGGCTCAACCCGGAGGGAGCCTTCTTCCTCGGCCTGAAGATCGGCCGACGCAGCTCGGAACTGGCCCTCATCGATTTCTGCGGCGCGATCCGCCGCATGCGCCAGCATTCATACGCCTATCCCACCCCGGACGAGACGATTCGCTTCGTCATGCAGGATATCGAGGCGATGGCGGCGAGCATCGACCCTCGCGAATGGCGCCGCGTGGCCGGCCTCGGCATTGCCATACCCTTCGAGCTGTGGAACTGGGCCGATGCGGCCGGCGCACCGCCCGGCGCCATGGACGGATGGAAACGGATCGACATCCGCGCCGCTTTTGCCGAACGCCTGTCCTTTCCCGTCTATCTGCAAAACGACGCCACCTCAGCCTGCGGCGCCGAGCTCGTCTTCGGCAGTCCGCCGCCGCAGGGGGATTTCATCTATTTCTATCTCGGCGCCTTTGTCGGCGGCGGCGTCGCGCTCGGTGGCCGGCTCTTCAGCGGCCGGACGGGCAATGCCGGCGCGCTCGGCTCGCTGCCGGTGCCGGCGCCGGACGGAGCGATCCGCCAGCTCATCGACGTCGCGTCCATCAGCGTGCTCGAACGCGCCCTGATCGCGCGCGGCGAGGAGGCCGGGCACCTGTGGACATCGCCGGAGGATTGGGGCGATCTGGGACCCGAGCTCGACCGCTGGATGGACGGGGCAGCGCGGGGCCTTGCCCATGCCATCGTCTCGGCCGCCGCCGTCATCGATTTCCAGTCGGCGATCATCGACGGCTGGCTGCCCCTTCCGGTGCGCGCCGAGATCGTGCGGCGCAGCACGGAGCACGCCGCCACGCTCGATTCGGAGGGGCTCATCCTTCCGCAGATACGCGAGGGCACCGTCGGGCATCACGCGCGGGCATTGGGCGGCGCCAGCCTGCCGCTTGCCGACCGCTTCCTTGTCGGTGCGCAATCGGCCGTGAACGGCTATAGCTGAGCGACCATTTCCATTGCGGCGGAAAGGATACGAGGATGATTCTGTGCTGCGGAGAAGCGCTGATCGACATGATTCCGCGCGAGACGGCGGAGGGTGAAAGCTCGTTCGTGCCCCATGTGGGCGGCTCGGTCTTCAACAGCGCCCTGGCGCTCGGCAGGCTGGATGCGCCCGTCTCCTTCTTCTCCGGGCTGTCTGACGACCTTTTCGGTGCCAGGCTGCAGGAGGCGCTGCTGGCAAGCAAGGTCGACCTGACGCATGCCAAAATCTCCAGCCTGCCGACCACGCTGGCCTTCGTCACGCTGAAAGACGGCCAGGCGAGCTATTTTTTCTACGACGAGAACACCGCCGGACGCATGCTGTCGGAAGCCGACCTTCCGAATCTTGGCGCCGAAGTCGAGGCGCTGCTCTTCGGCGGCATAAGCCTGGCCACCGAGCCCTGCGGCAGCACCTATGAAACGCTCATGACTCGCGAGAGCGCCTCGCGCGTGATCATGCTGGACCCAAACATCCGGCCTGCCTTCATCGGGGATGCCAAGGCGCACAAGGCGCGGATGCGGCGCATGATGGCGAAAGCGGATATCCTGAAGATTTCCGAGGAGGATCTCGCCTGGTTCGGCGAGCCGGCCTCCAAGGGAGAAGCGGCGCAGGTGCTGCTCGCCGGCGGGGCCAAGCTCGTGATCGTCACCAGCGGGGCCAGCGGCGCGGCCGCCTACTGGAAGGGCGGAAGCTTCATCATCGGGGCCCTCAGCGTCGATGTGGTCGACACCGTCGGTGCGGGCGACGCCTTCAATGCCGGGGTTCTTGCCGCCCTTCGCAAGAGCGGCCTCCTGACGAAGGAGCGCCTTGCCGCCCTTCGGGAGGATGCGGTGCGCGAGGCGCTTTCCTTTGCCACGCGCGTCGCCGCGATCACCGTCTCGCGCGCCGGCGCCAATCCGCCGTGGGCGAGCGAGGTGTGAGACCTAACCTGCCCGCCCCTCCGCGAGGAAATCCGGGTTGACGAAAGCCTCCAGCCCCTCGCCTCCCTTCGGCCCGTAGGTCAGCGGCATGCCTTCCAGCGTCAGCGTGCGGCCGCCTGCCGCCCGCAGCACCGCATCGCCCGCCGCCGTGTCCCACTGCATGGTGCGGCCGAAGCGCGGGTAGAGATCGGCCTCCCCGCGCGCAATCATGCAGAATTTCAGCGAGGAGCCGATGGAGGTGATTTCGGCTCCCGGATGACGGGCGATGAAGTCGTCGGTCTCCTTCGTGCGATGCGAGCGGCTCGCCAGGATGGTGAGCGGCACGCGCCGCGGGCGCACATGGATCGCCCGGCGTTCGACTATCGCGCCGGCGCGGATTTCCGCTTCGAACGCCGAACCCGGCCGTCCGGAATAAAGAAGCTCCCGCGCGGGAGCATAGACCACGCCGGCCACTGGTACGCCCTCCCTCACCAGCGCGATGTTCACGGTGAAGTCCGGCCGGCGCTCGATGAACTCGCGCGTGCCGTCGAGCGGGTCGACGAGGAGAAAGCCGTCGTCGCCACAGACCGGCAGGACGCCGCCCGAAGCTTCCTCCTCCGAAACGCAGGGTGCGCCGGCAAGGGTGCCGCGCAGGCCTTCAAGGATCACGCGTTCGGCCGTGCGGTCGGCCTCGGTCACCGGCGAGGCGTCGGGCTTTTCCTCGACGCGCACTCCCGCCTCGTAGTGCTTCATGATCTGGCGCCCGGCGGCGAGCGCCAGATCCTCGAAGAGCGCCAGGAGCGCCTCCTCGTCTTCGAACAGTCGCCTGGTCTGGCTCAGCAATAACCGCGCTCCCGCAGCCACGTTTCCAACTCGTCCGCCATATCTTCGGCCGACCGGGCGGCGGTCTGCAAGTGGATGTCGGGGCGCTCGGGCGCTTCGTAGGGGGAATCCACGCCGGTGAAGTTCTTGAGTTCGCCTTTGAGGGCCCGCGCGTAGAGGCCCTTCGGGTCGCGCCTGGCGCATTCCTCGAAGGGGGTGTCCACGAACACCTCCACGAACTCGCCCTCGCCCATCAG
This sequence comes from Chelativorans sp., assembly GCF_031180965.1. Taxonomy (GTDB): domain Bacteria; phylum Pseudomonadota; class Alphaproteobacteria; order Rhizobiales; family Rhizobiaceae; genus Chelativorans. Next base: position 154,845 of record NZ_JAPSLH010000005.1, on the reverse strand, counting down.
CTCGCGCGCCATGCGGCGTTCGGCGCGGAAAGGCGAGATGAAGGAGACGAGCACGATCAGCCCGGCGTCAGCCATCAGGCGCGCCACCTCGGCGACACGGCGGATGTTCTCGACGCGATCCTCCTCGGTGAAGCCGAGATCGCGGTTGAGCCCGTGGCGCACATTGTCGCCGTCGAGGATATAGGTGTGGCGGCCGGCGGCATGCAGCTTCTTTTCCAGAAGATTGGCGATGGTCGATTTGCCGGAGCCGGAGAGGCCGGTGAACCAGAGCACGGCCGGCTTCTGATGCTTGATCGCCGCTCGCGACGCCTTGGTGACGTCCAGCGCCTGCCAGTGGATGTTCGCCGCGCGGCGCAGCGGATGCAGGATCATGCCCGCCGCTACGGTAGCATTCGTCACCCGGTCGATGAGGATGAAGGAACCGGTCGAGCGGTTCTCCTGGAACGGGTCGAAGGCGACGGGCGACTGGAGCGAGAAATTGCACACCCCGACCGCGTTGAGCTCCAGGCACTTCGCCGCCTCATGGGCGAAATTGTTGATGTTCACCCGGTGCTTCAACTGGGTGACCGTGGCGCTCACCTGGTCCGTTTCGGTGCGCAGGATATAGGCGCGGCCGGGCAGCAGCGGATGCTCATCGAACCAGACGAGATTGGCCGCGAACTGATCAGTCACCTGCGGACGGGCCTGCGGCGAGGCCAGCATCTCGCCGCGCGAGACCTCCACCTCGTCCTCCAGCACCAGTGTGACCGCCTGGCCTTCTGAGGCGCTGCGACGATCGCCGTCATAGGTGACGATCCGCTTTACCCGAGTATGCCGGCCGGACTTGGCGACGGTCACCTCGTCGCCCACGAAAACGGTGCCCGAGGCGATCGTGCCGGAAAAGCCGCGGAAATCCAGATTGGGGCGGCTCACATATTGCACGGGAAAGCGGAAGGGCTGCTCACCGATCTTCGGTTCCACATCCACCGTCTCCAGATGCTCGATCAAGGACGGGCCTGTGTACCAGGTCGTTCTCTCGGAAAGCTGCGTGACGTTGTCGCCATGGCGCGCAGAGATGGGGACCGGCACGATCGACGCAAATCCCAGATCTTTGGCGAAGTCCTCATAGTCGGCGACGATGCGGGTAAAGACCTGTTCGTCGAAATCGACGAGATCGATCTTGTTCACGGCGAGGACGATATGACGGATCCCGAGCAGCGCGGCGATGATCGAATGCCGGCGCGTCTGCTGGAGGATGCCTTGGCGCGCATCGACCAGCACGACCGCAAGATCGGCGGTGGAGGCGCCGGTCGCCATATTGCGCGTATATTGCTCGTGGCCCGGCGTGTCGGCGACGATGAATTTGCGTTTCGGCGTGGAAAAAAAACGGTAGGCGACATCGATGGTGATGCCCTGCTGGCGCTCGGCCTCGAGCCCGTCGACCAGGAGGGCGAAGTCGATCTCGTTGCCGTTGGTGCCGTGGCGCTTGGAATCCTGCTCCAGCGCGGCGAGCTGGTCCTCGAAGATGAGCTTGGTGTCATAGAGAAGCCGCCCGATCAGGGTCGACTTGCCGTCGTCCACCGAGCCGCAGGTAAGAAAGCGAAGAAGCGTCTTCTTCTCCTGCCCCGCAAGGTAGGAACGGATATCCGGCTCTTCGATCTCCGGCTCAAGCAGCGCGGCGGTGTTGACCTTCAGCATCAGAAATACCCTTCGCGCTTCTTCTTTTCCATCGACCCCGCCTCGTCTCGGTCGATGAGGCGGCCCTGGCGCTCGGAGGTGCGCGCGGTCAGCATTTCCGCCACGATCTCCTCGAGCGTGGTGGCATCCGAGTCGATGGCGCCGGTCAGCGGGTAGCAGCCGAGCGTGCGGAAGCGGACCATCCGCTCCTCGATCCTCTCGCCGGGCAGGAGCTTCATGCGCTCGTCATCGACCATGATGGTCATGCCGCCGCGGTCCACCACTGGGCGTCTCTTGGCGAAATAAAGCGGTACGATGGGTATCTCTTCCTGCAGGATGTACTGCCAGATATCGAGCTCGGTCCAATTGGACAGCGGGAAGACGCGGATCGATTCGCCCGGGGCGACGCGCGTGTTGTAGATCTTCCACATCTCGGGCCGCTGGTTCTTCGGATCCCAGGTGTGGTTCGCCGTGCGGAAGGAAAAGATGCGCTCCTTTGCCCGGCTCTTCTCCTCATCGCGGCGCGCGCCGCCGAAGGCCGCGTCGAAGCCGTATTTGTCGAGCGCCTGGCGCAGCGCCACGGTCTTCATGATGTGGGTATGGACGTTCGAGCCATGGTCGAAGGGATTGATCCCCTCGCGCACGCCTTCCTCATTGATGTGCACCAGGAGATCGAAGCCGAGTTCCGCCGCCATGCGGTCGCGAAAGGCGATCATCTCCTTGAACTTCCAGGTCGTGTCGACATGGAGGAAGGGGAAAGGCGGCTTGGCCGGATAGAAGGCCTTCATCGCCAGATGCAGGAGCACCGAGGAGTCCTTCCCGATGGAATAGAGCATCACCGGCTTGGAGAAATTCGCCGCCACCTCGCGCATAATATGGATCGTCTCGGCTTCCAGGCGCTGGAGGTGGGTGAGCGGTGCCGGCATTGATCGGACCTTCGTCTATGTTCTTGGGCGCGCTGCGCCGAATGTCAGTAGACAAGGAAATATCATTGCGCCGCCAGCGCTCTCAAGGCGGGCAAAACTAAACGCTCCCCCTGATGAATCCTGCATTTTGCGCCGTTCGAGCGGAATGGGGAAAGTTCTTCCGGAGGGGCTCATCCCCCCTTGGATGGGGATCGGGCCGCAAGCGGAGGGGATGGGGTGGAGAAGCCGAACTCGACCTTGCGCCCCACCCCGCTCGCTTCGTTCACCACTCTGCCAAGAAGAGGGAGGGGTCTGCCCCTATTTAACCGCGGCGCGGATGACCGAAACGATGCGGTCCTGGTCGGCCTCGGAAAGATAAGGGTGCATCGGCAGGCAAAGTATGCGATCGGGGAGGCTTTCCGAAACGGGAAGCCCCTCCGGCGTGCGCGGGTAGGCGGCATAGGCCTCCTGCACGTGAAGCGGCTTCTCGTAATAGACGACGGAGGGGATGCCCTCTTCCTTGAGGCGCGCCCGCACGGCGTCCCGCGCCGGCGTCTCGATGGCATATTGCGCCCAGGCGGAGCGATTGCCCGCCGGAACCGCCGGGACCTTCACGACATCGCTGAGGCCATCGTTGTAGCGCGCCGCCACCTGCTGGCGCGCTTCCATCTCCTCGGGCAGGATCGCAAGCTTCTCCAGCAAGACCGCCGCCTGAATGGTGTCGAGCCTCGAATTCAGTCCGACCCGCACATTGTCGTACTGGCTCTTGCCCTTGCCGTGGAATGCGATGGAGCGGAGGATCTCCGCAAGCTCGCCGTCATTGGTGAACATGGCGCCGCCATCGCCATAGCAGCCGAGGGGCTTGGCCGGATAAAAGCTGGTGCCGGCCACATCGCCGAAGGCGCCGCACATCGTGTTGCCCGAGGAGCCGCCGACGGCCTGCGCGGCATCTTCAATCACGAACAAGCCTTCACGCGCCGCTACGCTGCAGATGCCGGCATAGTCGGCCGCAAGGCCGAAAAGGTCGACGGGAATGACCGCCTTGGGCGCGAGTTTTCCCTCCTCGCGGACAGCGGCAATTGCCGCCTCGAGGCTCGCAAGGTCGATGTTGTAGGTGTCTGCGTTGACATCGACGAAGACGGGCGAAGCGCCCGCCAGCGCCACCACTTCAGCGGTGGCCGCAAAAGTGAAGCTCGGCACGAAGACCGCGTCACCCGGGCCGATGCCTCCTGCCATCAGCGGGATCAGCAGCGCGTCCGTGCCGTTCGCGCAGGCGACGGCGTGCTTCACGCCAAGATAGTCGGCCATCTTCTCCTCGAATTCGGCGACCTCGGGCCCGAGGATATAGCGTCCTTCGGCCAGCACCTTGGCCAGTCTTCTTTCCAGCCTGTCCTGGATACGCTCGCGCTGCGCGCCGAGATCGATGAATTGCATGAGACCTGCCTTGCCCTTCAAACCCTTGCGGTGAATAGGCGCGGGCGGGCCGTTTCGCAACAGCAAGGAACGTTCAATCTCTTGCGAGCATTGTTCATGCTCGGTGATCTGCCGCTGCTTCTTCGCATTTGCGTCGCCAAAGCTTCATCTCTAACAGTGAAACCGTCACGCCAGACCAGGAGACAGTTGTCGCATGAGCGCTCCCTTCAAGGCCTATGATGTCCGCGGCCGTATTCCGGAGGAAATCAACACGCCTTTCGCTTACCGCTTCGCCCAAGCGCTGAAGGAGGCGCTGGGGACGAAGGCGGTGGTCATCGGGCACGACATGCGGCTCGACAGTCCGGCCCTTGCCGGCGCGCTGACGCAGGGTCTCTTGGACAGCGGCGTCGACGTGCTGCCCGTCGGCCAGTGCGGCACCGAGGAAGTCTACTTCCATACCGCCCGCTCGGGCGCCGATGCCGGCCTTATGGTCACCGCCAGCCACAATCCGCCGGATTACAACGGCATCAAGATGGTGCTGAAGGGCGCGGCGGCCGCCACGCCCGACAACGCCTTCAACAGCATCGAAACGCTGATGCGCTCGGACACGGTTTTTCCCGCCGCGACGAGCTATGAGGAGCGCGGCAGGCTGCATCCGGTGTGCGACCGCAATGCCTATATCGAGCGGCTGCTCGAAGAGGTGGCCGGGCAGGACCTGAAGCCGATGAAGATCGTCTGCCATGCCGGCAATGGCTGCGCCGGGCCCATCATCGATCTCTTGGAAAAGCACCTGCCCTTCACCTTCATCAAGATCGACCATGAGCCAAATCCGTGGCTTCCCAACGGTGTCCCCAACCCGCTCTTGCCGGAAAAACGTGAGAAGGCGAGCCGGGCGGTCGTCGAGCATGGCGCCGACGTCGCCATCGCCTGGGACGGCGATTTCGACCGCTGCTTCCTCTATGACCACAAAGGCCGCTTCGTCGAGGGCTATTACCTCGTCGGCATGATCGCGCAGCGCATGCTCAAGAAGGCGCCGGGCGCCACGATCCTCTACGATCCGCGCCTCACCTGGAACACGATCGACGTCGTGGAAAGCGCCGGCGGCGTTGCAAAACCCTGCCGCACGGGCCATGCCTATTTCAAACAGATGATGCGCGAGGAGAACGCCATCTACGGCGGCGAGATGAGCGCGCATCATTATTTCCGCGACTTCGCCTATTGTGATTCGGGCATGCTGACCTGGCTCGACGTGGTCTGCGAACTCTCCGCCACCGGAGAACGGCTCGCCGATCTTCTGGAAGAACGTATCGCCAAGTTCCCCTGCTCCGGCGAGATCAACTTCACCGTTGCCGATGCCAAAGCTGTGCAGCAGCGCGTGGCCGAGCACTACCAGCGCTTCAATCCGCAACTGGAGACCATCGACGGCCTCGGCATGGCCTTCGACGACTGGCGCTTCAACCTGCGCGCCTCGAACACCGAGCCGCTCCTGCGGCTCAATGTCGAGACGCGGGCAGACCAGAGGCTCCTGGACGAAAAGGTGCAGGAGCTGCGCGGGCTGATTGAGGCCAGGGGCTGACAAATCACGCGACGCGCTCTACATTCCTGGCCATCTATCCTAGCCTTGTTGGCCAGAATCAGGAAAATGCGCCATGCAGGTCAACATTCTGGAAGCTAAGAACCGGCTCTCCGAACTGGTGAAGACCGCTGCGGCCGGCGAGGAAGTCATCATCGCCAACCGGGGCAAGCCCGTCGCTAAGCTGGTAAAGGCAGAGGAGACGGGAAAAGTACCCGCGAAGCCGGTGCGGGAAGAGGAAGCTCGTCTCCTGGACGCCATCGTGGCCGAGATGCACCGCATTCCCGACCGTCCCGACGCGTTCGATCCGCTCGAATGGGACGAGTGGGGCCTGCCAAAGTGATCGTCGCCGACACATCGGCGCTCCTTGCGATCCAATTCGACGAGCCGGAATGCGGCCCCTTCCTCGATCTGGTCAAGCGAACGGATAAGGTCCTCGTCAGCACGGTCTCGGTGGTGGAGGCGCGGATGGTGGTTTACAGCCGCAGGGGGCATGCGGGCGTGCTGGCGCTCGACCGCTTCATCGAGCGCCCCGTCTTCGAAATCATCCCTCCCGGTCCGGAGGAGGCGAAAGCCGCCTATGAGGCTTTCGTCCTCTATGGCAAGGGAAACGGCCATCCGGCCGCGCTGAATCTCGGCGATCTGTTTGCCTATGCGTTGGCGAAGACGTGGAACCTGCCGCTGCTCTTCAAGGGAAACGACTTCGCCCAGACCGACCTCGCCCCCGCCTGGGCCGCCCCCGGCGGGAGCTGAGCCCAGGCGCCAGCGTCTGGGCTACCCCACCTTCACCCCCCAGAACGTGGTGTGTCCGGCGGCGAAATAGCCGTCGGCGCCGCGAAAATATCCCTGCAGCTCCACAGTGTCGCCGGCGGCCAGCGGCGTCATGGTGGAAAGCTGCAGGGCGGTCGCGAGCGACTCATGTGGACCCGATACCTCGCCTAGTGCCCCCTTTATTTCGGTCGTCCCGTTCAGAACGAGCCGGCCGCGCATGCGTGCATCCGTGCTCGCATTGACCTTGTAGAGCAGCGAGGCACCGAGGAGATAGCTGCCCGCCACCGGCGCCACGAAACGGCCATTCGCAGCATCGAACAGTTCTGGTCATTGTACTCGGCCTGGTTGATGCCGATCTTCGTCCAGGCCGCCAGCCCCACATAATTATCGTAGTTCGTAAAAGCCTTGAAGCGCGGCAGGGCCGGCATCGAGGCGATACCCGTCTGGCGGTCCACCTTCAAAGCCTCGCGCCACAGGCTGCCGTCGGAGCTGACCTTCAGGGAGAAATCGTCTGCGCCCATGAGGCCGAGCTCAGCGCGTGCCGAAAAGCCCGATTGCAGAAGCAGGGAGAGCACATTGGCTGCGCCCTCCTTGTTCAGCGTGTAGCGCAAGTCGCCATCGCCCCCTTCCGCGGCGGTTCTGCCCGTCCACAGCGCCTTGTTCAGCTTGGCGGCAAAGACGTTCTGGCCGTCCGCCTCCGTGCCGATCCCCAGCAGCGCGAGGTTCTGCAGCTGCGAAATCGCCGGGGTGGAGGAATTCCATCCGGTCCCGTCCCAGACAACGAACGCGCCTTCGTCGGCAACCCAGGCCTGCCACCCCGCGCGTGGCTCCAGAAAGATCCAGGCACCATCCTGGAAAGCCGCCACGTTCCCCTCTCGTCCGACCCATTCGCCGCCGGCGGAGGCGGGCACGATATAGCGGTCGCCGGCATGCGGCTCGGCGGGCGGGGCAGCCACATGCCGGCCGCGAACCGAAAGCTGCACGATGCTGTCCAGCAGCAGCAGGGCGTCGTTGTGGGTCACATGCTTCTGCGCCTGGGAAGGCATGATGAAGGGAAGGTTGAGATTTGCTGTCGCGTCCATGGCATCCTCTCTTTCGGCCGAAGGGAAGGATATGGGCGCGCTGAGAGGCGGGGATAAATTCCGCCTGAAAAATTTAGCATCTACCTGGAGAAGGGTGTGGCTGGGGCGCCAACAGTGCCACGCTGTGTTTGACATCTCAAGGCAGTTGGTTCCTATTTTGTTCTCAGGCGCTAATAAGAAGACGGCATAACGGGTGCCGGCGTTGGCAAGGCCGGCCGCCGCGCGCGCCTCTTTTCGAGGTGATACGACGCTGGTAACTTGACGAGGCGAAACAAACGGTGGAACCGCGCGCCTAACAGCTTCATACACAGTTCACCAAAAAAGAGTTGCGCCGCTATGGATTTTTCTATTGTAAACTCGCCCACCGTCTCGCTCACGATGGTAGCCGTCACCGTTTTCTCGCTGTTCTTCGCAATATATACCCACCGCAAAAACGCAATTAATCAGCGTCTTTACTACCACGCAGTTGCGAGGCCGTTGTTCGTTAAATAGAAGGTGGGGAGTTTCTCCGATATTGATTTTTCCGTTCACAATATTTCGGTGGACAGCTTGTTTCTCATTTCGATCTTAATCTACAACAAAGGAACGATTGCCGTCGAGCCTGGCCATCTCGCGGAAGGATCAAAAATTAGGATAACGCTACGCGAAGCCGGATTTGAGCAGCCAATGATTGTCAAGGCTCAAATAGCAGAAGCGGACGACTACAATGGGGAATACGCTCTTTCAAACGGGGAAGATGCCTTCACGAGCTTAGTTCTAAGCTTCGACTACATCCCACCGAAAAATGGCTTGGTTGTTCAGTGCCTTGCAACCTGCCCATCTAAAGCTGTTTCAGTAAAGGCGACGACGAAGAGTTACGGACCAATTAGAAACAGGAGCCCGCACCCATGGGTCGGAGGGCTCCTGTTTATCGCACTACTTGGTATTCTACCGCTTATGTTTTTCTCGTTAGACCTAGCTACTCACGTTATTCAAAACTTCTTTGGCTTCGAAGCGTATGCTTTTACTCCACTTATTATCGGATTGGCTATTGTCTTTCTTCTACTCATCGCACTGGCGGGATCTTTTTATTATTCTTTTAAGAAACTCTTGCCAATCATGATGCAGAAGTCGCTCTATCTTTATTATGCAGAGATTTCGCGAAACGCACATTAAGCGGCGGCGCGCCACCCCCTTCCACTTTTCCGGCTTTATGCACCGGAAAAGTGTTCCGGTTTCGGTTTCGGCACTCCCGCTAATCAATTGATTTTATTATAGAAACAGGCATGGCTGGGGCGCCAGGATTCGAACCTGGGAATGGCGGTACCAAAAACCGCTGCCTTACCGCTTGGCGACGCCCCAATGCGAGCCGAGAGGCCGGCAAGTCCGTCGAAGCCGCTCATATATTGGTTTCGGCGATAGGGCGCAACGAGGAATAAGCGGCCCGCTGGCGTGTATTGCCGGCTCCTTCAGCGCCGGGTGGGACTTGGTTGAAGCTCCCCGCCTGCTAAATCACTGCCGATTGCGCCGCGCCAGCTTCTCCTCCCAGCGCAACGCGTCGCGGACGATTCCATCAAGGTCGTCATGGGCGGGAGCCCAGCCAAGCTCGGCGATGCAAAGTTCCGGGCTCGCCACGACGGCCACTGCGTCGCCCGGCCTTCGGCCGCTCAGCACGACCGGAAAGTCCCGGCCGGAGACGCGCTTCACCGCATCGATCACCTCGAAGACGGAGTACCCCCTGCCATAGCCGCAATTGGCGACAAGGCTCGGCGCGCCATTGCGGAGGCGCTGCAGCGCCAGGTAATGCGCGTTCACCAGGTCCGAGACATGGATGTAGTCGCGTATGCAGGTACCGTCGGGCGTCGGATAGTCCGTCCCGAACACCTCCATCTGCGGCCGCCTGCCGGTCGCCGTCTCGCAGGCCACCTTGATCAGGTGCGTGGCGCCTTTCGTCGATTGGCCGGTGCGCAGCTTCGGATCGGCGCCTGACACGTTGAAGTAGCGCAGCGCGGTATAGGCGAAGTCATGGGCGGCCGCGGTGTCGCGCAGCATGATCTCCGTCATCAGCTTGGACGTGCCATAGGGCGATTCGGGCCGAAGCGGCTCGTCCTCGGAGACCCTGTCGGTCCGCGGCGTGCCGTAAACGGCGGCAGTGGAGGAGAAGATGAAGTTTTTCACCCCGCAGCGCACCGCGCTTTCGATAAGCGCGCGCGATTTGACCGTGTTGTTCAGATAGTAGCCGAGCGGGTCGGCCACCGAGTCCGGCACGACCACCGACCCGGCGAAATGGATGATCGCATCCACCGCGCGGCGCTTCAGAACCTCCTCGACGAGCGCCTGGTCGCCGATATCTGCCACGACCAGTTCCGCCGCGTCCGGCACCGCCCAGTCGAAGCCGGTGGACAGGCGGTCGACCACCACGACGTCCTCGCCGTGGTCGAGCAGTTCCCAGACCATATGGCTGCCGATATAGCCGGCGCCGCCCGTTACCAGAACCGCCACGGCAAACCTCATTGAAGCAAAAAGGCCACGGGCTTTACGCCCATGGCCTTCTTTCTACACCGGCTGGCTTTCAGGAAGGTTTAACGGCCGACGCCGAGGCCCCGCAGAGCCGCCCATCCCGCCGGCACGAGGCAGGCCGCCAGCCCGATCTTGATCAGGTCCGGCACGATGAAGGGCACCACGCCGAATGTCCAGGCGCCCTCGGCGCCGATCAGAACCGCCAGCCACCCGAAGCCGAGCGCCATCATCGCCGCCTCGGCTGCAAGCATGCTGCCGAGGAGCTTGACCACATTGCGGTCCCATCCCCGATCAGCCGCATAGCCGACAATCGCCGCCATCGCCGCAAAGCCGACAAGGTAGCCGCCGGTGGGACCCGCCATATAGGCAAGGCCGATGCCCTTCTCCGGCGTGCTCTGGAAGACCGGAAGCCCCATTGCCCCCTCCGCCAGATAGAGGAGGAGCGTTGCGACGCCGAGCCGGAAACCGAAGCAGGCGGCGATCAGCAGGATCGCCAGGGTCTGCAGCGACATGTCGACCGGCCCGAGCACGACCTTCATCTTGGCCGAGAGCGTGAGCGCCAGCGTGCCGGCCACTACGAGAAAGGCCTGCGCAAAGAGGCGCCCCGCGCCCGAATCGGGCAGCGCAAGGGATACGAGCGGTCGAGAAGCAATCGCCTGAGACATGAGGCCTCCATTGGATTTGTGTCTGCGAATTCGCATTCTTCTATATTCGCTTCCATGATAGGCGGCAACACGATCGGCAGGCGATGCCAGGGGACCTCGACAAATGGCGCTCGACTTCGACACCCGTTTTGAACCGCGCTACGGCGGGGCGGTCGAGGTCGCACCGGGCGTGAAGCGCCTGACGGCGAAGAATCCGAGCCCCTTCACCTTCCACGGCACGAATTCCTACATCGTCGGCGGCACGGGACATCTGGCCGTCATCGATCCGGGCCCGGACGACCCGGAGCATCTCGACGCTCTCCTTCGCACGATCGGCGATCGGCCGGTGACCCACATCTTCGTCACCCATACGCATCGCGACCACTCGCCGCTCGCAGGCCGGCTCGCTGAACTTACCGGCGCGAAGACCGCGGCCGAAGGGCCGCACCGGGCGGCGCGGCCGCTCAAGACCGGTGAGGAAAGCCGGCTCGACGCAAGCGCGGATCTCGATTTCCGTCCGGACATCGTCCTGGCCGACGATGCGCTCGTTGCAGGCGGCGGCTGGACCATCCGCGCCGTCCATACTCCCGGCCACACCGCCAACCACTGCACCTTCGCCCTGGAAGGAACGGGAATCACCTTTTCCGGCGATCACGTCATGGCTTGGTCGACCACCGTCGTCGCGCCGCCGGACGGCGTCATGGCCGACTATATGGCGTCCCTCGACAGGCTAATCGCGCGCGAGGATCGCCTGCTGCTGCCGGGCCATGGGGGTCCGGTCAATAGTCCGCAGCAATTCCTGCGCGGGCTGAAGGCGCATCGGAAAATGCGCGAGCGCGCGATCCTGCAACGGATCGCGGCCGGAGACCGCACCATCGCCGAGATCGTCAAGGCTATCTATCGCGACACCGATCCGCGCCTGCATGGCGCGGCAGCGCTCTCGGTGCTGGCGCATCTTGAGGATCTGGCGGCCAGGGGCCGCGTCAGCGCGGATGGTGAGCCATCACTCGACGCTATCTTCCGGCTCGCCTAGCGGCTCGGGCGCAGCAACACCCTGCATGCGAAGATCGAGGTCGCGCAGAAAGCGCTCGATACGCATCGCATTGTCGCCGAGATCGTGCCGGCCATAGCGCGAAGCGGAACGCATATCCACATGGGTGGCATCGGCGCGGTCCTCGATGCGAATCGCCACATCCGACGGGAAGCCGAGCAGGTAGGATCGCGCTACCGCCTCGATCGTAACGCCCGGCGCCTCCTCTCCTTCCGGCGCGGGGGAGACCACCTCCCACCCGCGCTCAGCCAGCAAGCCCTCCACCGCGGCCACTACCGTTTCCCTATCCTGTTCGTAGCGCCGGCCGCTCAATTCCGGAAAGTCCCCCGGCATGGCCGGAGAGGCCCCAGCATCCGTCACCGGATTCATGGGCGGCGACCGCAAACCGCCCGCAGCTACCAGCTGCGGCGGGCGCAAGCGATCGGTCGACAGGTCGGAGAGTTCCGGGTGGACCGCGAAGCGGTAGGCGGAGACCGCATATGGGCTCAGCGTCGCAAGGCAGAGCACGGCGCCTAGCGCCGCCGAACCGAGCCCCCCAAAGCCGTACCGCCAGAACTGCACGAAACCGGCGAGGGCAAGGCAGAGACCGAGAACAGCCAGGACAAGGCACAGCCCGAGAAGCCATAGGAAAGGCAGGGTCTCGATGAGGCCGAAACGATGGGACAGCGCCGATGTCAGGAAAAGGGCGGGGGTGAAGGCTCCCACCCTGCGCGACCACTCCGCGGCGGACGAATGCCGCTCTTCCAATATTGCCGTCATCGGCTCTCCGCCAAGCTAGCGCCGGCTTCTTATCGGTTCGGCGGGTTGGGGTCAAAGGATGGGAACGGCTGCCGCTGCCCTTGTCGACATCATTATTCTGCACCGAAGGGAACTCCCGACGATTTTATGCATTTTCAACCAGTTAGGGACGGAGAAAGTCATGGTGGGCAATGTCAACACAGATCCTGGGCAATTCGGACGTCGCTCCGCCGTCCCTGGAGGTCGTAGAACTTGAACTGGCGCTGCGGCACCAGGATTTCCTGGAGATAGGCTTCGAAGGCGCGGTGCGCCAGGCGCTGGAGCGCATCGGCGGCACCCTGCTTTTCCGCATGCGGATGGGTGGCGTGGCCGGCTGCGACTGGGTCGCGGCTGTCAAGCTGGATAGCGACGGCGACCGCAAGCTTGCGATTATCGCTCAGCCGGTCAACGGCGGACCGCTGCGTGTGGAGGAGGCCGAGACGAGCGAGCTGCCGATCGCCCGCATCGTCTCCGCCTATGCCGAGGTCATGGAGCGCCTCCACTCGGGCGAGTGAGGCCGCGCCGCCAGGTTCAAGCAGATCCATGCTCGCCAAAGAGGCGTCAGCTTCCCGTCCTCTATGACTTGCGCCTCAGCGCGCTTCCTTCCGGCAAGCTGCCTGAGCGGCTGCCAGCCGGGCGATGGGCACACGGAAGGGAGAGCAAGAAACGTAGTCCAGGCCTACCTCCTCGCAGAAGCGGATGGAAGCGGGATCGCCGCCATGCTCGCCGCAGATGCCGAGCTTCATCGCGGCACGAGCCGCCCTGCCCCGCTCGGCCGCAATCCGTACCAGCGCGCCAACGCCGTCCATATCGAGCGTCACAAAGGGATCCTGCTCGATGAGCCCTTTCTTGCGGTAAGTCTCCAGGAAGCTCGACGCATCGTCACGCGAGATGCCGAATGTGGTCTGGGTCAGATCGTTGGTGCCGAAGGAGAAGAATTCCGCCTCGCCGGCGATCTCCCCCGCGTTCAGCGCAGCGCGCGGCAACTCGATCATCGTACCCACCAGATAGTCGAGCTGCGTGCCGCTTTCCTCCAGCACCTGCCGAGCGACCTCTTCGATGATCCGCTTCACGAAGGACAATTCCGACGCCATGCCGACCAGTGGCACCATGATTTCGGGCACCACGGGCGCGCCGGTCTTCCGCCCCGCCTCGATCGCCGCCTCAAAGATCGCGCGGGACTGCATCTCCGCGATCTCGGGATAAGAAACAGCAAGCCGGCAGCCGCGGTGGCCGAGCATCGGGTTGAACTCGTGCAGGCTCTCTGTACGCTGGCGCAACCGCTCGGCATCGATCCCCATCGAGGCCGCCACCTCGGCGATTTCGGCATCCGACTTGGGAAGGAATTCGTGCAGCGGCGGGTCGAGCAGCCGGATCGTCACCGGCAGTCCGGCCATGATCTCGAAGAGCTCGACGAAATCCGCGCGCTGCATGGGCAGAAGCTTCGCCAGCGCCGCCCGGCGCTCCGCCTCCGTGTCCGACAGGATCATCTCGCGCATGGCAAGAATACGCTCGTCGTCGAAGAACATGTGCTCGGTGCGGCAAAGCCCGATCCCTTCCGCGCCGAAGGAGCGGGCGGTTCGGGCGTCCGCCGGCGTCTCGGCATTGGCCCGCACCTTCATGCGGCGCAGGCCATCCGCCCAGCCCATGATGGTGGAAAAATCGCCGGACAGGGCCGGCTGCAGCATGGCGACCGCGCCGGCAAGCACCTGCCCCGTCGAGCCGTCGATGGTTATGACGTCGCCGCGCTTGAAGCTGCGGCCCATGGCGGACATGGTACCGCCGCGAAGGTCGACGCGCAGTGTGCCCGCGCCGGACACGCAGGGCTTCCCCATGCCGCGCGCCACCACTGCCGCATGGCTCGTCATGCCGCCGCGGGTGGTGAGAATACCTTGCGCCGCATGCATGCCGTGGATGTCTTCCGGGCTGGTCTCGACGCGCACAAGGATCACCCTGCGCCCCTCTGCCGCCATCTCCTCGGCCTCGTCGGGCGAAAAGACGATCTCGCCGGTCGCCGCGCCCGGCGAGGCCGGAAGGCCCGCCGCGATCATATCCCGCTCGGCGTTCGGGTCGATCGTCGGATGCAGGAGCTGGTCGAGCGAGGCCGGGTCGATGCGGCAGACCGCTTCGGCCTGGCCGATCAGCCCCTCATTGGCCATGTCGACGGCAATCTTCAGCGCCGCCTTGGTGGTGCGTTTGCCCGAGCGCGTCTGCAGCATCCACAGCCTGCCGCGCTCGATGGTGAATTCGAGATCCTGCATGTCGCGGTAGTGTGCCTCGAGTTTCTCCGCGATTTCGACGAAGGAGGCAAACGCCTCCGGCATCAGCTTTTCGAGCGACGGTTTGTCGGAACCGGCCTCCCGGCGCGCGGCCTCTGTCAGGTTCTGCGGCGTGCGGATGCCCGCCACCACGTCCTCACCCTGGGCGTTCACCAGGAACTCGCCGTAAAGCGCCTTGTCGCCAGTGGACGGATTGCGCGTAAAGGCCACCCCGGTGGCCGAGCTCTCGCCCATATTGCCGAACACCATGGCCTGGACATTCACTGCCGTGCCCCAGCTTTCGGGGATATCGTGCAGCCGGCGGTAGGTGATCGCGCGCGGGTTCATCCAGCTCGAGAAAACGGCGCCGATGGCGCCCCAAAGCTGCTCGCGCGGATCCTGGGGAAAGGGTTTTCCGAGCTCGCTTTCTACCCGCTCCTTGTAGAGCGCCACCACCTCGCGCCAGTCTTCCGCCGTGAACTCGGTATCGACCTCGTAGCCCAGCCGCGCCTTCTCGTCGGCGAGGATCTCCTCGAAGGCCTCGTGGTCCAGCCCCAGCACCACGTCGCCATACATCTGGATGAAGCGGCGGTAGCTGTCATAGGCGAAGCGCGCGTCGCCAGCATCGCCGGCGAGCGCCTCCACCGTCTCGTCGTTGAGTCCGAGATTGAGCACGGTGTCCATCATGCCGGGCATGGAGGCCCGGGCCCCCGAGCGCACGGAGACGAGCAGAAGCCGCTCGGGATCGCCGAAACGGCGCCCGGCGATCCGGCCTACCTCTTCCAGCGCCGCATTCACCTGTTCCTCGAGTTCCGGCGGGTAGCTGTTGCCATTGGCGTAGTAGTAGGTGCAGACCCCGGTGGTAATGGTGAAGCCGGGCGGCACTGGCAGGCCCAGGCTGCACATCTCCGCCAGGTTCGCGCCCTTCCCGCCGAGAAGATTCCTGTCGGAGGCCCGGCCCTCCGCCCGGCCGTCCCCAAAGCTGTAGACCCATTTGGTCATGCGCGCTCCTCATGGCCTGTGCCGCTGCGCCAGCCCCTTCTGGTCGCGTCCGCGAGCGATACGGGGCGCAAAAAGGATTGGCAAGACGAGTGCGCACCCGTCCATCAATAATATCGATTAGGAACAATCATTTGCCACGCGCAGCGCCCGGCGGCGTTCGCGCTTGCTTCCGCCGCGAACTCTGCTAGAACATTTGGAGAACAAAATGGAGGATGCCATGCGCGAGACTGGCAAGCTCGACTATCTGGAAATGCCGGCGAAGAACAGTACACTCGACAACGTGAAGGCATTCTATGCCAACGCCTTCTCATGGACCTTCACCGACTATGGCCCCAGCTATTCCGCCTTCAGCGAAGGATTGGACGGAGGGTTTTACGGCAGCCCTCTGGAGGGAACGGACAAGCCCCTGCCGGTTCTTTACTCGCACGAACTCGAGGAGACGCTGCGCCGGGTCGAGGAGGCCGGCGGGCGCATCGTAAAGCCGATCTTCCCCTTCCCCGGCGGGCGACGCTTCCACTTCCTCGATCCGGCGGGCAACGAGCTGGCCGTGTGGAGCGAGGACTAGCGGCTATTTCGCTTCGGGCGCTGGCAGCTTTGAGAACACGCAGCGCAGCCCGCCGGTGGCAAGAGCGACATCGGGCGCGTTCTGGAGCGCGATCAGGTAGCGGAGGCGGAATTGCGTGTCCTCCCCTTCTTCCTCGCCCAGGAGCCGCGCCACCGCGCCGCGGAAAGGAAGGAGATGCTCCGGAGCCGAGATCTCGTTCCCGGCGTGCATTTCGTCCAAGCGCACGATGAGTTGCGAAAGCCTGCTGGTCCAGGCAAAGCGGGGGTCGCCAATGGTGGCGAAGAGGAGTGTGTAGGGGTTCTGCAGCGTCTCATCGTCGCCGGCCTCCGCCATGATGAGAGCGCGGTGAAACGTCTTCAGGGCCGCTGAAAGCTCCTCGGCAAGAGCCTGCACTGCGCCGGTCGGGTTGTCCACTCTCCTGCTCCTGTCCAGCTGTGCAGCTGCGCCTTGGCTTGTTGTCTGTCCACCCTGGGGAAAACGGTACCTCGCCTGCCCCGCCGGCCGGCACCCCGCCGGTCGCTCAGCTCGCTTCGCGCAGGCGTTCGGCCGTCTGCAGGTCGACGGAGACGAGCTGGCTCACGCCCTGCTCGGCCATGGTCACGCCGAAGAGCCGGTTCATGCGCGCCATGGTGATCGGGTTGTGGGTGATGATGACGAAGCGGGTCTCGGTGGAGGCCGCCATCTCGTCCATCAGGTTGCAGAAGCGCTCGACATTGTGGTCGTCAAGCGGCGCGTCCACCTCATCGAGCACGCAGATGGGCGCCGGATTGGTCAGGAAGACGGCGAAGATCAGCGCCAGCGCGGTCAGGGCCTGCTCACCCCCTGACAGAAGGGTCATGGTCTGCGGGCGCTTGCCCGGAGGGCGGGCGAGGATTTCGAGGCCCGCCTCAAGCGGATCATCAGACTCGATGAGCTGCAGCTCGGCTGTCCCGCCGCCGAAGAGATGCGTGAACAGGCGCTGGAAATGGCCGTTCACCACATCGAACGCGCCGAGCAGCCGCTCGCGCCCTTCCCGGTTCAGGCTCTGGATCGCCTGGCGCAGCTTGCGGATGGCCTCGACCACGTCCTCGCGCTCCGAGACGATCATGTTGAGCCGCTCGGAAAGCTCGTTCTGCTCCTCCTCGGCGCGAAGGTTCACCGCGCCCAAGCGCTCGCGCTCGATCTTCAGCCGCTCCAGCCGGCGCTCCACCTCCGCCATGTCCGGCAGCGGCTCGTCGGGCCTCAGCTCGGCGTGACGGATGACGAGATGCGGCGGGACACCGAGCGCCTCCTGGATGCGCGCCTCGGCATCGCGGCGCCGCTCCTCGGCGGCGGCTTCGCGCTCCTCGGCGCGGACGCGGCTTTCGCGTGCGGAAGCAAGAGCTTGAACCGCCTCATTCGCATGTTTGTCGAGCTCGGCCTGGCGGGTTTCGGCTTCCTGCAGGCGGTCGGCGGCGGCCTTGCGCAGGCGCTCGGCTTCGGCGATCTGTGTCAGCAGCGCCCGGCCGCGTGCCTCGATCTCCTCCGGCGCCTCGGCAAGGGCCTCCAATTCGCCTGCCGCTTCCGCGCGCCGCTCGGACAGCGCGGCGATCTGCCGGTCAGCGTTTTCCGCGCGCGATTTCCAGGTCTTCCGCTCTTCGGCGATCGCGGCCAGCCGCCGCAGCCGCGCCTCGGCCTCGCGCTTCAAGCCCTCATGGGCCGCGCGCGCCTCGGCTGCCTTGGCACGAGCCGCGGCGACTTCCGCCGTCACCCGGTCGAGCCGGGCCTGAAGATCGGCGACTTCGGGTGCCGTGGCGAGCGCCGCCTCGGCCGCCGCCACCGCCTTCAGCGCTTCGGCATGCTCGTCGGCGAGGCGCAGGCGCGCGTCTTCCAGCGCCGTTCGGCGGCTCGCCAACTCGCCCGAAGCCTTCTCCGCGGCGGCCAGCGCATCGCGCGCAAGGCCGACGGCCCGCTGGCCTTCGCGCAGCCGTTCCCGCGCGCTCCGCTCCGCCTCCACCGAGGACTTCACCAGAGCCTCGGCGCCGGCAAGGGCTTCCTCGGCGGCGCGCAGGCTTTTGGTGGCGGCAACGGCCTCGCTGTCGAGCTCGGCGAGGCGGTTCTTCTGCGCCAGGCGCTGAGCCGCGGCCGTGGGCGCGTCCGCGCTGGCCGTAAAGCCGTCCCAGCGCCAGAGCGCGCCTTCGTGGCTCACCAGCCGCTGCCCCGGCTTCAGGCTTTTCCGCAGCCTCGCGCCATCGGCCGCATCGACGATGCCAATCTGCGCTAGCCGACGCGCCAATTGGCGCGGCGCCCGCACCACTTCGCTCAATGCCCGCACACCTTCCGGAAGCGCCGGATCGTCGCCGGCGCCGTCAACGCCCGCCCAGTGGGCCGGGGCCGCCGGGTCGAGTGGCGCATCGAGATCCTCGCCGAGGGCTGCGCCAAGCGCCGTCTCGAAGCCGCGCTCCACATGAACCTGCTCCAGGACGGCAGGAAAGAGGTCGTTGCCGCCGGCATTCAGCACCTTGGCGAGCGTCCTCGCCTCGGTCTCGATGCGCTGCAATTCGGCGCGCGCTTCCGCCACCGGCGGCCGCGCGGCGCTTTCCGCCGCGCGCGCCTCGCTCACCGCCTTCTCCGCGCCGGCTACCGCTGCCTCGGCTTGTTCCTGCGCTGCGACGGCTTCCTCCAGCGCGACGCGCCTTTCGGCCGGGTCCGGCAGGCTCCCGATCCGCTCGGCAATCTCGCCCAGCTGGCGGTCAGCGGCCTCAAGCTGGCGCGCAAGGCGATCCCTTCGCTCGGCCCCTTCCCGCACCGCGCGCTCGGCCTGGGAGCGCAGCGCCACCGCCTCGGCCTTCGCAGAGGTGAGCGTCGACAGCGCGCCCTCCTTCTCGGCCAATTCGGCGCCCGCCCGTTCAAGTGCGGCGCGCAAGTCCGCCTCGCGGGCTCCGCCACCCACTTCGGCGTCGCGCAGAGAACGCTCCTCCGCCTCAAGCCGATGCAGGACATCCGCATTGTCGCGGATCATCTGCTCCTCGCGCGCGATATCGGCATTGAGCTGGTCGATCCGCTTCGTCAGCTCCGCCACGCGCTCGCGCACGCGGCGCGCCTCTTCCTCGACCTGAGCGCGCGCGATGGTCAGCCGCTGCAGCGCTGCCGCGGCGGCGGCTTCCGCCTCGCGCAGTTCGGGCAGGCGCTTGGCGGCGATCATCTGCTGCTTTGCCGCCTCGATCTGCTCGGTGGCCCGCTCGGCCACGAGCGCCGTCGCCTGCGACAGGGCTGATCTGGCATCGGCCTCCTGCTCCTTGGCCTGGCTCCAGCGCAGGTGGAGAAGGATGGCCTCGGCCTTGCGGATATCGGCGGAAAGGTTCTTGAAGCGCGCGGCCTGGCGCGCCTGGCGCTTTAAGCTCTCGATCTGGGTTTCCAGCTCGCGCACCACGTCGTCGAGCCGTTCGAGGTTCTGCTCGGCAGCGCGCAGGCGCAGCTCCGCCTCGTGGCGGCGCGTATGCAGGCCAGAAATGCCCGCAGCCTCCTCCAGCAGGGCGCGGCGCGCCTGCGGCTTGGCCTGGATCAGCTCGCCAATGCGCCCCTGACCCACCATGGAGGGCGAGCGCGCGCCGGTCGACTGGTCGGCGAAGAGAAGCTGCACGTCGCGTGCCCGCGCCTCCCTCCCGTTGATGCGGTAGACGGAACCCGCCTCGCGCTCGATGCGGCGCGAGACCTGCAGCTCATCACCATCATTGAAGGCGGGCGGCGCGGTGCGGTCGCTGTTGTCGAGGAAAAGCGTGACTTCCGCCGTGTTGCGCGCCGGTCTTGTGGCGGAGCCGGAAAAGATCACGTCGTCCATCCCGGAGGCGCGCATGTTCTTGTATGAGCTTTCGCCCATCACCCAGCGCAGCGCCTCGACCAGGTTGGACTTTCCGCAGCCATTGGGCCCGACGACGCCGGTCAGCCCAGGCTCGATCACAAATTCGCCCGGCTCGACGAAGGATTTGAAGCCGAGAAGGCGGAGCTTTGTAAACTTCATGCGCGCAGGCCCCCGCGCGCAATCGCGGGCTTGCCGCTACGGAGCGTCCTAAAGCAGGGGATCGATGATGGCCGACATCTGCTCAATCGACATGGCCCCCGCGTATCTTTGGCCGTTGATGAAGAAGGTGGGCGTCGAATCCACGTTGAACTCGGCGCCGCGCGCGCGCACGGCTCTCACATCATCCAGAAGCTTCTGGTCCGTCAAGCAAGCCTGGAAGGACTCCTGTGTAAAACCTGCAAGCTTGGCAATATTGAGAAGTGCCGTCCGCGCGTCCTGAACGCCCGCCCAATTGTTCTGCTGCTTGAACAGCACATCCACCATCGCAAAATACTTGTTATCCGAGCAGCGGGCGAGCATGAAGGCCGCCTCGGCGCGCGGGTCGAAGGGGAATTCGCGCAGGATGAAACGCACCTTGCCCGCGTCCATGTATTTCTCCTTGAGCGCCGGATAGGTCGTCTCGTGGAAATGCGCGCAGTGCGGACAGGTCATCGAGGCATATTCCACGATGGTGACCGGCGCGTCCTCCGGGCCCTGGGCCTGTTCGGGCAGCGGGCCGGGTTTCAGCAGCTCCTCCATGTCGACCGTACCAGCGGGTTCGGGAGCCTGGGTTCCGCTCTCCTGCGCCTGCGCCTCGCCCGCCTGCTCGCCACAGGCGGCAAGCAGCGAGAGGGCCGGAAGAGCCGCTGCCGTCATGAGAAGGCGCCTGCGCGTCGTCAGTTCAGTCATGCGAATCACCCAAGGTTCTGCAAAGCCTAGCTCTTCCTTGTCGTAGCGAAGAGTGGACCTGAAATAAGGCAAGGCAGGCCTGCGGCCAAATACTAATTACGGGCCGCCGCTCACGGTTTCGCGAGCGGCGGTGCCCTGCGCGATCCAAGGACGCTCGCGCCCAGTCTTTCAAGGCTCGCGCGCAATCCCTCGTCCTCGATCTTGCCGGTAAGGCTGGCAAGCCTTTCCCGCTCCGCTGCCGTCAGGGCACGGGGAGCCTTCGGCTTCTCGGATGGAACGGGCGCGACGGGCTTCTGCACGATCTTCACGCGCCCGATGGCGGCAAAGCCAAGGAACGCGTTGGCGCGTGCGATGATCTCCGTCGTCTCGTGCTGCAGGTGAAGGGCCGCGGGCCCTTCACAGGCGATGACGAGGGTCGCCGGCTCAAAGGGGTCGTCTTCATGGTGCCGGCGCGGCCAGGCGATCTTTTCGGGCCGCGTGCGCGAGGCGAGGCGCTCGCCGACTATCTCCGGCCAGGAGTGGACGAGGTCGATGGAGAGACCCGCCCGGCGCCGCAGGACGGGGTCGAGAAGCTGGCTCGCCAAATCGCTTACCGGAACGGGGTTGCCCGCGCGCATCTTCCCTGCCATGTGCTGGTCCTCTTCAGGATGGAACCTATCGCATTGCGGCAGGCGATGACACAGGGAATGACGGCGGAAGCGCCGCAACTGGGAACAACCAGCTCCCTTACCAGCGCGCTGCTTGCCTGGTACGACCGGCATCAGCGCCGCCTGCCCTGGCGCCTGCCGCCGGAGGCTCTGCGCCAAGGTCGCCGTCCCGACCCATATAGGGTTTGGCTGTCGGAGGTCATGCTGCAGCAGACCACTATCGGCGCGGTGAAGCCCTACTTCGAAAAATTCCTCGCCCAGTGGCCGACAGTCGCCGCCCTGGCGGCCGCGGAAACCGACGACGTGATGAAGGCCTGGGCGGGCCTTGGCTACTATTCCCGCGCACGCAATCTCAAGAAATGCGCCGAAGAGGTGGCCACGCGCCATGGCGGTGTCTTTCCGGATACCGAGGCGGGCTTGCGAGCGCTGCCCGGCATCGGCGACTATACGGCGGCGGCTGTAGCCGCCATCGCCTTTGGCCGGCCGGCGGCGGTGGTGGACGGCAATGTCGAGCGCGTGGTGACGAGGCTCGCGGCCATCGAGACGCCCCTCCCCGGCGCTAAAGCCCAGATCAAGAAGATCGTGCAGGCCATGGTTCCCGAGGCGCGGCCGGGCGACTTCGCCCAGGCCATGATGGATTTGGGCGCCACGATCTGCACGCCGCGCCGACCCTCCTGCATCCTCTGCCCCATGTCATATCGCTGCACGGCGCGCGCGCTCGGCGCGCAGGAGCGCTTCCCAATAAAGGCAGAGAAAGCGGAAAAGCCGCTCCGGCTGGGCGCGGCTTTCATCGCGGTTCGTCCGGACGGGGCTGTCCTTCTGCGTAGGCGGCCGGAGACTGGCCTCCTTGGCGGGATGACCGAGGTGCCGACCAGCGCCTGGACCGCGCGTCAGGACGGCGCCGATGACGTCACCGCCGCCCCTTTCCCGGCGGCATGGCAAAGCTGCGGGGTGGTGAGGCATGTCTTCACCCATTTCGCGCTCCACCTTTCCATCTACAGAGCCGCCGTCGAAGGCCCTGCACCGTCCGGCCATTGGTGGTCGGCGCGCGATACGCTTTTTCAGGAGGCCTTGCCGACCGTCATGAAAAAGGCCATCGAAGCGGCCATTCCCGGCGCCAGCAAGGCAAGAAGAGCGAAAATTCGATGAGCGAAATCCGGCATATCGTCTTCGATATCGGCAAGGTTCTGGTCCACTACGATCCCGAGATCCCCTTTTCCCGCATCATTCCCGACGAGGCGGAGCGGCGCTGGTTCTTCCAGAATGTCTGCACCCACGAATGGAACCTAGAGCAGGATCGCGGACGCGGCTGGCCCGAGGCCGAAGCGGCGCTGATCGCCCTCCATCCGGATCACGAGGAGAATATCCGCGCCTTCCGCCGGCACTGGCACGAGATGGTCTCGCACGCCTACGACGATTCGGTAGCCGTCCTGGAAAGCCTCATCGATGCCGGCCATGACGTGACGATGCTCACCAATTTCGCCGCCGACACATTCGCCGAAGCACGCAAGCGTTTCCCCTTCCTCAACCGGCCGCGCGGCGTCACCGTGTCGGGCGAGGTCGGGCTCATAAAGCCCGACCGCGCCATCTATGACCTCCATGCCGGGACCTTCGGTCTCGAACCCTCGGGCACCTTGTTCATCGACGACAGCGCGCCGAACGTGGCCGGGGCAGAAGCTGCCGGCTGGCGGGCGGTGCAGTTCGTCAATGCCGGGAAGCTGCGTGAGGATCTGCGCCGGTTCGGGATTGCGGCATAGCGTCGTTCCCGTGCACGCGGTCCAGGAAATCGCGGACCAGCGCGATGACCTCATCTAGGCAAGTCTCAAGCAGCCAATGGCCGCCGTCGAGCAGATGCAGTTCGGCATTGGGTAGATCGCGCAGATAGGCGCGGGCCGATGCCTCCGGCATATAGCCGTCCTGCGGCCCCCACACGATCAGCGCCGAGGGCTGGTGCTCGCGCATATAGGCCTGGTAACGCGGGAACCAGTCGAGATTCTCCTTCAGACCCTCCATCAGCCCGAGCGCGATCTCCCGCCGCCTGGGTGTGGTGAGCGACCAGTGCAGCTTCCAAAGATCCGGCGGGATCAGCGCGGCAAGGTCCTCGCGCACGTCGTTCAGGAACTCGTCGCGGTACCCCTCCTCGCTCACGGCGGCCCGCAGCTTCTCCCGCGATTCAGCTGTCGGGTCAGCGAAATGGGCTTCTAGCCCCGCATATTTGGGGCCCAGTGCATCCTCGTAGATGTCGCCGTTCTGGATGATCAGAGCCGTGATGCGCTCCGGCGCGGCGATAGCGAGCCGCAGGCCGATCTGCGAGCCGTAGTCATGCAGATAAATGGCGAAGCGCTCCATCCCCATCGCGTCGACGAAGCGATTCAGAAAACGCGTGTAACCGTCGAAGCTGTAATCGAAATCTTCCGGCGTATCGCTGTAGCCCTGGCCGGGAAAATCCGGCGCCACGAGCCGCCACCGGTCCGCCAGGGCCGGCATGAAGTTGCGGAACTCGTAGGAAGAACAGGGATAGCCGTGCGGCAGCAGAATGGCCGGCGCGTCCAGCGCTCCAGCCTCCCTGTAGAAGATCTTCGTGCCGTCGATCTCGACCGTCTTGTGCCTCACGGCGCGCATATCGGGTGCGCCGTGCCCTGACGTCTGGCTGGCCATAAATGCCTCCTTGCGAAACCCTCCTCGAAACGAGGGCGCGCCGAGGCCGTTCCTAAGCCTCCTGTCAGTTCCTGCCGCTCAGGCGCCGACGCCCGCCATTGCCAGGCGCGCCGTCTTGCGCAACTCGTCGATGGGCCGCAGGGCGCCGCCATCCTCGAAATGCCAGAACGTCCACCCGTTGCACGCGTCCAGCCCCTGCACGCGGGCGCCAAGACGGTGGATCGACCCCGTGTCGTGGCCGATGGCGATGGTGCCGTCTGCACGCACACTCGCCGCCCACCGCTTCTTCCTGTCGAAGAGCTGTGTCCCCGGCTTCACCAGTCCGGAATCGACAAGACTGACAAAGGCCACGCGAGGCTCGTCCCGCTTGGCGGCCATTGGCGCAAGAGCCGCCTCGCCCAACGGCTCCACCGCGGCGATCCGCGCCTCGGCCGCGGCTATATAGTCCGGATCGCGCTCGATTCCGACATAGTGGCGCCCCAGGCGTTTTGCCACCGCGCCCGTGGTGCCGGAGCCGAAGAACGGGTCGAGCACGACGTCGCCCGGCCGGCTGGACGACAGGATGACGCGGGCGAGCAGCGCCTCCGGCTTCTGCGTCGGATGCAGCTTGCTGCCGTCCGACTTCTTCAGGCGCTCCTTGCCGGTGCAGAGGGGAAACAGCCAGTCCGAGCGCATCTGCAGGTCGTCATTGGCCGCCTTCATGGCCTCGTAGTTGAAGGTATAGCCTTTGGCGCTGCGGTCGCGCGAAGCCCAGATCATCGTCTCATGCGCGTTCTGGAAGCGGCGGCCCCGGAAGTTCGGCATCGGATTGGTCTTGCGCCAGACGATGTCGTTCAGCATCCAGAATCCCAGATCCTGCATGATCGCGCCGACGCGGAAGATGTTGTGGTAGGAGCCGATCACCCAAATCGTCCCGTTGGGCTTCAATACGCGGCGGGCCGCAAGCAGCCAGGCGCGGGTGAAGGCGTCGTAGGCGGCAAAGCTTTCGAACTGGTCCCACTCGTCGTCGACTGCGTCGACCAGCGACTGGTCCGGACGGTGGAGCGCCCCTTCGAGCTGCAGGTTGTAGGGCGGGTCGGCGAAGATCAGGTCGACCGACTTCTCCGGCAGACGCTCGAGGGCGGCGACGCAGTCCCCTCTCAGGATCGTGTCCAGCCAATCGGGCCTGGCGGCAAGCGAAGACAGTTCCTCAAGAGGACGCAAAGCGGACATACACACACCCCAACGAAAACTCTTTACCCGCCGTTATGGTTACCGAAGAGCGTAAACATTCCGTAAGAGGCAGCCGAAAGCGCGCGCAGGCCCCTGCAGCAGCAGGTGCCCCGCCGCGGCGAGAGGTTGATCCGCCGCCGCTTCGGGGCTAAGCCTTCACCTCCTCCCACTCCTCCCCGAAAAAGAGCTTTCAGCCATGCCTCAACCCGATCTCGTCATTTTTGATTGCGACGGCGTGCTGGTCGATTCGGAAATCGTCGCCGCCCGCGTCGAAGCGGAAATGCTGCGCGAGGCGGGCCACGACATCACGGCGGAGGAGTTGGCCGAGCGCTATTCCGGCCTCACCTTCCGCGACATCATGATGCGCATCGAGAAGGAGGCACAGATGCTGTTCCAGGCGTCGCTGCTCGACCGGGCGGAGGCGAAGGTGGACGAGCGGCTCCGGGCCGAGGTGAAAGCCATCGAGGGCGTCGCCCAAGCCGTAGCATCGCTCCCGGTGAAGAAATGCATCTGCTCGAATTCCAGCGAGGAGCGCATCGCCGCCATGCTCGAGCGCACGCGCCTCGCGCCGCTCTTTGAGGGCGTCATCTTCTCGTCGCTGGCAACGCCAAGCAAGCGGCCGAAGCCGGCACCCGACGTCTTCCTCTATGCCGCGGAAAAGATGGGCGCGGAGCCCGCCCGCACCATTGTCATCGAGGATTCCGTGCACGGGATTTCAGGCGCCATCGCCGCCGGAATGCGCGTGATCGGCTTCACCGGCGCCTCCCACAGCCATCCGGGGCACGCCGCCATGCTGATGGAAGCGGGGGCCGAGACGACGGTCAGCCGCATGGCCGACCTCGGAAAAACGATCGCCGCGTTGTCCGAGTGGTCGGAGGGGTAAGGACCCCAGATCTCTACCCGACCCTCTGAGCAACTGCCTACCGCCCGCCGCCCGCGTCAAAGCCGACCATCACCTGCACGCCGCGGTCGATGCCGCCCGGCACGGGGATGTCCGGCACGTTCAGGATGAACTGCGTGGCTCCGGCGGTATCCCTGATCGTGACCGGGTGCCGGTAGAGCTGCGTGGAGATCACATCGGATCCGCGCAGAAGCACGACGCGGATCGGCATCGTCACATTGCCGGTGCGGCCCCTCGGTCCGGGTACCACCTTTCCGGCGATAGCCACTGTTATCGAGCCCGCTCCCTGCCCATATTTGCAGGCGCGGGTGGTCTCGCCGATCGAGGAAAGATAGACGACACGGTCCGGGTCGCCTTCGGCGCCGCCTTCATAGGTGGTGTGGAACGCCGTGCCGTCCCTGAGCGTCACCGGCGGGCAAAAGGCCCTGAGTTCGCTTTCGCGCACCGCGCCCGCGGGCGGCTCGGCCGCCGGGCCGCCGAGGCCCGCCAGTGGCGCACCGCCGGGCTGGCAGGCTGAGAGCAGAACTGAACCGGCGAGGCCGAGCCCCGCTGCAAAAATGCTGTTACGCAATTGGGTGCCCCCGATCTGGACTTTCCTGTTACAAGGTGGCTGTTCTATATCACGGCGCAACGAAATTTCGACTGGGCGATTGCTGTTTTCTCCCGCTCCCGGTGGAACCTGGAACCCAATAGGGACTTGCGATGGACTATGTGAGCACACGCGGCGAAGCGCCGGTGCTGGGTTTCTGCGAGGTGCTTCTCCTCGGCCTTGCCCGCGACGGCGGACTTTACGTTCCGCGCGAGTGGCCGCGCTTTTCGCCGGAGGAGATGCGCGCCTTGCGCGGCCGGCCTTATGCCGAGGTCGCCTTCGCCGTTCTCGAGCCCTTCGTGGCCGGCGAAATCCCCGACGCGGTGCTGAGGCGCATCATCGATGAGAGCTATGCCACCTTCCGGCACAGCGCCGTGTGCCCGCTGCAGCAGAGCGGCCCGAGCGAATTCATCCTCGAGCTGTTTCATGGCCCTACCCTTGCCTTCAAGGACGTGGCCATGCAGTTCCTGGCGCGCATCATGGACCACGTGCTTGCCGAGCGCGGCCGGCGCGTGACCATCGTGGGCGCCACCTCCGGCGACACGGGAGGGGCGGCCATCCATGCCTTCAAAGGATCGAGCCGTGCCGAGGTCTTCATCCTCTTCCCGCACGGGCGCATCTCTCCCGTGCAGCAGCGGCAGATGACCACTTCGGGCGTGGCCAATGTCCAGGCGCTCGCCGTCGAGGGCACGTTCGACGACTGCCAGGCGCTGGTGAAGGGCCTTTTCAATGACCACGCCTTTCGCGACCGCGTCTCGCTCTCCGGTGTGAACTCGATCAACTGGGCGCGCATCATGGCCCAGATCGTCTACTACTTCACCTCCGCACTTTCGCTGGGCGCGCCGGATCGGCCCGTCTCCTTCACCGTCCCCACCGGAAATTTCGGCGATATCTTCGCGGGTTACGCCGCCAAGCGCATGGGCCTGCCCATCGACCGGCTGATCATCGCCACCAACGAGAACGACATCCTGGCGCGGACGCTGGAGAGCGGCGAATACGGCACCCGCCCCGTTATCGCCACAACTTCGCCATCGATGGATATTCAAATATCTTCGAACTTCGAGCGGCTGCTCTTCGAGGCATCCGGAAGGAAGGCGGAGGAGGTCCGCGCCTATATGGACGGGCTGACGCAGTCGGGCAGCTTCACGGTCAGGGAAGACACGCTTTCGCGCATCCGCGCCGAGTTCGGCGCCGGGCGCGCAAGCATGCCGGAAACCGCCGCGACGATGCGGGAGGTGGCGGAACGGAACGGTTATGTGGCCGATCCGCACACGGCCACCGCGTTGACGGTGGCCCGCGCCAAGGCAAGGCCCGGCGAGGCGATGATCGTTCTTGCGACGGCGCATCCGGCGAAATTCCCGGAATCCGTTCTCGAGGCCTGCGGCCTCTCCCCCGCCCTTCCGGCTTGGCTCGACGGGATGATGCGCGCCGAAGAGAGGTTCACGGTCCTTCCCTCGGACCTCAAAATGGTGAAAGATCACATCGGCCGCCGGGTTCGGGCGGGAGGATAGGAAAGCGAGTAGCATATGGGCGTAGAGGTAAGCCGTCTGTCGAACGGCTTGACGGTGGCGACCGAAACCCTGCCGCATCTGGAATCGGTTGCGCTGGGCATCTGGGTGAAATCCGGATCGCGAAACGAGCGGGACGACGAACACGGCATCGCCCATCTGCTCGAACACATGGCGTTCAAGGGGACCGGCAAGCGCACCGCCCTCCAGATCGCAACGGATATCGAGGATGTCGGCGGCGAGATCAACGCCGCGACGAGCGTCGAGACCACCGCCTTCTACGCGCGGGTGCTGCGCGAAGACATGCCGCTCGCGATCGACATCCTGGCCGACATACTGACGGATTCGAAATTCGACCCGAACGAGCTCGAGCGCGAACAGCATGTGATCCTGCAGGAGATCGGCGCGGCGCATGACACGCCCGACGACGCGGTGTTCGACCGCTTCACCGAGACCGCCTTCCGCCACCAGGCGATCGGCCGCTCCATTCTCGGCACGCCGGAAACCGTGCAGTCCTTCACCTCCGATCAGTTGCGCGGCTTCATGGAACGCCAATATGGCGCCGACCGGATGGTTGTGGTCGCCGCCGGCGGGCTCAGCCATGACGAATTCGTGCGCGAGGTGGAGAAGCGGCTCGGCACGTTCCGGGACAAGGCGGACCCCGCGGCGCCGCAATATTCCCATTATGTCGGCGGCGACTATCGCGAGCATCGCGACCTGATGGACGCGCATGTAATCCTCGGCTTCGAGGGCCGCGCCTATCATGTGCGCGATTTCTACGCCTCGCAGGTGCTCTCCATGATCCTCGGCGGTGGCATGTCGTCGCGCCTTTTCCAGGAGGTCCGGGAGAAACGCGGCCTCTGCTATTCGGTCTACGCCTTCCACTGGGGATTCTCGGACACGGGGATCTTCGGCGTTCATGCGGCGACCGGCCAGAGCGACTTGGCCGAGCTCATCCCTGTGATCGTGGGCGAATTGCAGAAAGCCGGCGAGCGCATCGATCAGGCGGAGCTCGACCGCGCCCGGGCGCAATACCGCGCCGGCCTGATGATGTCGCGCGAGAGCCCGGCCAGCCGCGCCTCGCAAGTCGCACGCCAGCTCCTCCTCTATGGCCGGCCGATCGAGATGGAGGAGCTGATGGACCGCCTCTCCGGCCTCACCGTGGAGCGGCTTGCGGACCTCTCCTCGCGCCTGTTCTCCTCCAGGCCCACCGTCACGGCCATCGGCCCGGTCGGCTCGCTGGCACCTTTCGAAAGCATTCGCGACACGCTGACGACGCCGCGCCCGGTGCTGCACAAGCTCGCCGTCTAAGCTGGCGCGGCATGTTCCAGCTGCCCTTCTTCCGCCGCGACTATCCGGCGCTCGAGGGTGCGCTGTTGCGCCTTCGCATGCCTGCCCCGCATGACTATCCGGAATGGGCGGCGCTGCGGGGCGAAAGCCGCGCCTTCCTGGAGCCATGGGAGCCCAAATGGGCGCCGGACGAGCTTTCCCGCGCCTCGTTTCGCCAGCGCCTGAGGCGCGGCCGCTACGAATATGACCGCGGCACCGGCGTTGCGTTCTTCCTCTTCGAAAAGGCGGGCGGCCGGCTGGTCGGCGGCATCACCTTGAGCAATATCCGCTATGGCGTAGCCCAGTCGGCGCATGTCGGCTATTGGATGGGCGAGCGCTATGCCGGCCAGGGGCTGATGCTCGACGCGCTGCGGCAGGTTATCCCCTTTGCATTCGACCGCCTGAGGTTGCACCGGCTGGAGGCGGCCTGTATTCCCAGCAATAAGCGTTCGATGCGCCTGCTTGAAAAAGCCGGATTCCAGCGCGAAGGGCTTCTGCGGTCCTATCTGCGCATCAACGGCGTATGGCAGGATCATCATCTCTACGCCCTCATCGCGGGGGAGCATCAGGTGCAACCGAGACGAGGCTGATCTTGTCGCGACTGAAACCGTCCTTGCTGAGCGCAATGGCCATGCTTGCATGGCTGCTGCTTGCGTTGGGAACGGTGCCGGTCTCGGCCGTAGAGCCCATAATGATCTCGCGTGACGACGTGGCGCTCGACCTGTCCAACGCCGTCGAGATCTACCGCGGTCAGGGCGACAACCTGCAGGTGTCGACCGCGCCCGACACAAACGGGATCGTTCGGCGCATCGAAGTCGAAGCCACGGATGCCCGATCCGGCGACTGGGCCGTGTTCGCGCTAGCCAACACCACGGACGAGCAGCTCGACCGCCTGATCGTGGCGCCGCATTTCCGGCTGGTCGGCTCGGGCGTGATCTGGCCCGACCTCGGCTCGCAGCGCATCGCGGCGATCACGCCGAGCGAAGGCTTCGCGCTGGAACGGCAGCCGAGCACCGACGCGGACGAATTCCTGGTCACGCTCGATCCCGGCGCCATCGTCACTTTCGTTGCCGAGCTCGCCTCGCCCGACCTGCCGCAAATCTATCTGTGGGATCCCGCCGCCTACAAGGACACGGTCAATTCCTACACCCTGTTCCGTGGCATCGTGATCGGCATCGCCGGGCTCCTCGCGCTCTTCCTCACCGTGCTCTTCGTGGTCAAGGGCACGTCCATGTTCCCGGCCACTGCCGCGCTCGCCTGGGCGATCCTTGCCTATATCTCGATCGATTTTGGCTTCCTGTCGCGCATCGTCGAGATATCGCCCGGCACCGAGCAGCTCTGGCGTGCGGGTACCGAGGTCGCACTGGCGGCCACCCTCGTCGTCTTCCTATTCGCCTATCTTAACCTTTCCCGCTGGCACAACCACTTCAGCTACGGCGTGCTTGCCTGGATTCTTGGGCTCCTCGTCATCGCCGGCGTCGCGGTGATTGATCCGGCGATCGCCGCCGGCATCGCCCGACTTTCCTTCGCCGCCACGGCCGTGGTGGGGCTCGGCCTCATCATCTATCTCGGCGCGCAGGGCTATGACCGCGCCATCATGCTGGTGCCGAGCTGGTTGATGGTCCTCGTCTGGCTCCTCGGCGCCTGGATGGCCGTAACCGGCACGCTCGACAACGACATCCTGCAGCCGGCCATCGGCGGCGGCCTCATCCTCATCGTGCTCCTGCTCGGCTTCACGGTCATGCAGCACGCTCTTTCGGGCAGCGCGATCTTCCAGGGCCTGTTCAGCGACATGGAACGCCAGGCCCTCGCCATCACCGGCTCGGGTGACACGGTCTGGGACTGGGACGTGCTGCGCGACAAGGTGGTCACCAAGCCCGATCTCAGCCGGCAACTCGGCCTGCCCGCCGGCACGCTGAACGGGGCGGCCCGCAGCTGGCTGCCGCTGCTCCATGCCGACGACCGCGACACCTTCCGCACCACGCTCGACATGGTGCTGGAGCACCGGCGCGGACGCGTCGCGCAGAATTTCCGGCTGCGCGCCGCCGACGGGCACTATCACTGGATGTCCCTGCGGGCCCGGCCGGTTGTCGGCTCCGACGGGGAGGTGATCCGCTGTGTCGGCACGATGGTCGACATCACCGAGCAGAAGAAGGCGGAAGAGCGCCTGCTGCACGATGCCGTGCACGACAACCTGACGGGCCTGCCCAACCGCGAGCTCTTCCTCAACCGGCTGGACGCCACGATCGCCATGGCCGGTAACGAGAAGAAGATCCGCCCCACGGTCCTCGTCATCGACATCGACCGCTTCAAGCACGTAAATGACGAGCTCGGCATCTCCGCCGGCGACACCATCCTGCTCACCATAGCCCGGCGCCTGCACCGCCTCCTGAAGCCGGGCGATGCGCTCTCGCGCATGACCGGCGACCAGTTCGTCATGATGCTCCTGTCCGAACAGGAGCCCGGCCATATCGCCGCCGTCGCCGACGCGGTGCGCCAAGCGATACGCTCGCCCGTGACCTTCGCCCGGCGCGAGATCATCCTCACCGCTTCCATCGGCCTAGTTTCCTGGACTGCGGCGCAGACATCGGCCGAGGAAATGCTGAAGGACGCGGAACTTGCCATGTATCAGGCCAAGCGCTTCGGCGGCGACCGGATCGAGCCTTTCCGCCCCGCCTTCCGTTCCATCGGCACGGACCGGCTGCAGATGGAATCGGACCTGCGCCGGGCGGTGGAACGCAAGGAGCTGCGCGTCGCCTACCAGCCCATCGTGCGGCTCGACGACGGCAGCATCGCAGGCTTCGAGGCGCTGTTGCGCTGGGAGCATCCCCGCCGCGGCACCATCCCACCGGCGGACTTCATCCCCATCGCGGAAAGCTCGGGTCTCATAGTGCAGCTCGGCCTTTTCGCCATGCAGCAGGCCGCCGAGGACCTCTACTCCTGGCAGAAGCAGCTTGGCGACATCCCGCTGTTCATGTCGGTGAACCTTTCCAGCCGGCAGCTCATCCGCCGCGACCTCGTCGGCGATGTGCGTTCCGTCGTCACGCGGTCCAACATCAAGCCGCGCTGCTTCCGCCTCGAACTCACCGAATCCATCGTCATGGACAACCCCGAACAGTCGGTGCATGTCCTTTCCAAGCTGAAGCAGCTCGGGATCGGCCTTTCGCTCGACGATTTCGGCACCGGCTATTCCTCGTTATCCTACCTCACCCGCTTCCCCTTCGACACGATCAAGATCGACAACAGTTTCCTCG
Organism: Chelativorans sp.; assembly: GCF_031180965.1. GTDB lineage: Bacteria > Pseudomonadota > Alphaproteobacteria > Rhizobiales > Rhizobiaceae > Chelativorans. The sequence goes on along the minus strand of NZ_JAPSLH010000005.1, from coordinate 121,843 downwards.
ACGACCCCACTTCGAAGCGCAATGTGCTGCTCAGATCCATGGTCGCCATGGCGCATGATCTCGGCCTGTCCGTCGTCGCCGAAGGCCTGTCCGACCAAGGCGACATCGAGCAGCTGCGCCGGATCGGCTGTGAATATGCGCAAAGCTTCCATTTCGGCGCTCCGGCCGATGCCGAGGCCAGCCTGAAGCTGCTGATGGAGCAGAACCCGGTCGTGGCGAATTGAGGCTGGCCGGCCGGGACGGTGGCCGCAGTCTATTGAGGACCCGAGGCATTCCGGCAGCGGAGCGATGACAGGATTCTGTTCCGCCGAACCGACTGCCGTAGATCAAGGCGCGCCGCAACCTCATAGAAGCCGCTTTTCCGGCGGACGCTTTCATCTCCTTGGGGACAAGCCGCCATGTATTCTGCCCTTTACTCTTCTTCCGCGCCTGAACAATCCGGCGCACGCGCCGGGCGGAGGCATCCCCAGCGGGGCGTGCCGCAGCGCAAGCGCCTGTTGCTTGCCGTCCTACTGGTCTGGCTTCTGCCGATGCATCCGGTGCTCGCCCAGCGGGATCAGTCGGCTGAGGCCAATCCCCCCGCCCAGGCGAGCCGCCTCCCCGAGCCGCGCAAGACGTTGCACCGGATCCAGGTGAATGGCGCCGAATTCCGCTTCGAAGCGACTGCGGGGGCGATCACTCTGACCAATTCCGAGGGCCAGGCGGAAGCCGAGATCGCCTTCGTGTCCTATGTGGGAGAGAGCGCCGACCGGGCGAGCCGGCCAGTTACTTTCGCCGTCAATGGAGGCCCGGGCGCGGCCTCCGCCTATCTCCACCTTGGCGCCATTGGGCCATGGCTGCTGCCGATGGACGGAGACAGGATCGTGCCGTCGCAATCCATAGCTCTCGTCGACAACCCGGAGACCTGGCTGCAATTCACCGATCTCGTTTTCATCGACCCTGCGGGGACGGGATTCAGCCGCCTCATAGACCCCAGTGACCGGCTGCGCGGCCGCTACTTCTCGATCGACGGCGACATCGATGCGCTCGCCCGGTTTGTCACGCGATGGCTGACGGAGAATGGGCGCCTTCCCTCGCCGAAATATTTCGTGGGCGAAAGCTATGGCGGGTTCCGCGGGCCGCTTCTCGCGGAAGAGCTGCAGACGGAATACGGCGTCGCATTGAAGGGCCTGATCCTCGTCTCGCCCGTGCTCGATTTCGGCTGGTGGAGCGAAGCCGGTCGTTCGCCGCTCCGATTTGCATCGCTGTTGCCGTCGCTGGCGGCGACGAGCATGGAGCGGCGCGGCGCTTTTTCGGAAGACGCCCTCGATGCGGCGGAGGGCTATGCCGCCGGCGAATATGTCACGGACCTTCTGCTCGGGTTCCAGGACGAGAGCGCCATTGGCCGCATCGTCACCCGGGTGGCCGAGCTTACCGGGCTGCCAGCGGCAACGGTGAGGGACTATGAAGGGCGGGTCGACGCGGCGGCCTTCGAGCAGGAGCTCGCGCTCAAGGAGGGGCGCATCGCCAGCATATATGATGGAACGGTTACCGCTGAAGCGCCCGCCAGTCCCAATGCGCGGCGATCCCTCGACCCTGTTCTGAGCGCCATGACGGCGCCCCTGACCAGCGCCATGCTCCATCATTACCGCAATGTGCTGCAGTGGCTGCCGCAGCGGCGATATCTCCTGCTCAACCGACTCGGCTGGAACTGGGGACAAGGCCGCGAGCCGCCGGAAGCGATCAGCGCGCTAAGCCGCGTACTGGCGCTGGACCCGGAATTCCGGGTGCTCGTCGTCCATGGCTACACGGATCTGGTGACGCCCTATTTCGGAACCGAACTGCTCCTGCGGCAGGTGCGGCCCTTCGCACCGGCCGGCCGGCTCCGGCAGGAGAATTACAGGGGTGGCCACATGTTCTATACGCGGCCTGACTCGCGCCGCGCCCTGCGCGACGATGCGCTCCTGCTCTACGGGCTTGAGTAGCGCAAGGGCGGAAGACCCTTTCCGTGCGGGCCCGGCGCCTCAGGCGTGGCCGGCCGTGTGGCTGAGATGCAGGAGGTCGACGCCGATCGAGGCCAGAATGCGGTCATAGATGGTGTCGATCTCCGCGTCGAACAGGAGTTCGGGAGAAGCCGGGCAGGCAAGCCAGCCATTGTCGGCGATTTCCGCCTCTAGCTGGCCGGCGCCCCACCCGGCATAGCCGAGCGCCATCAGCGCCTGGCTCGGCCCTCGCCCGGCGGAAATGGCGCGCAGGATGTCCATGGTCGCCGTCAGGCAGACCTGGTCGGAAACGGGCATGGAGGAATCGACCATGTAGTCGCCGGAGTGCAGCACAAAGCCGCGGCTGCGGTCGACCGGGCCGCCGCTGCGCACGGCGATCTTGCGAGCCCTGGCGGGAAGGCGGATCGTCTGGCTCCGCTCGACGATGCCCAATTCCACCAGGACGTCCGTGAAACCGAGCTGCTGCGTGCGGTTGATGATGAGGCCCATCGCGCCTTCCGCGTTGTGGGCGCAAAGATAGATCACGGAACGCAAGAACCGCTCGTCGCGCATGCTGGGCATGGCGATCAGGAAATGGTTCTGCAGCGTGGCCTCCAGGCCCGTCTTGCTGGCGCCGATGATCTGTACCATGGTGAAAATCTATCGCGTTTTGATTACGCTTGAAAGACGGCAGCGCCACTGGGGCGGCATTTTGACTCTCCTCCGGCAGCTCTCCTTTTTGTGCGTTGCAAATGCTCCTTTCCGGCAGCAATGTCTCGCCATGTTGCGCTTCCCCGCCGCCCTCACAGCACTCCTCGTCACGGCCCTGCCTGCCGCCGCATCATCCAGCGCCTGGATCCAAACAGAGGGTGGCACGGTCCGCCTCGTCACCTCGGGCCTCGCCGACGATAAGGGCAAGCTTCGCGGCGCCCTGGAGATCAAGCTTGAGGCTGGATGGAAGACCTATTGGCGCGATCCCGGCGGATCCGGCGTGCCGCCGCAGATCAACCTTTCGGAGGCCTCCGATGCGGCGGATGCAAGGCTCCTCTTTCCTGCGCCGGAGCGCATGAGCGATGCCTATGCGAGCTGGGCCGGCTACAAGAATTCGGTGACCATTCCGGTCCTCTTCAGCTTTCCCGAAGCACGCGCGGCGGGGATCATCGAAGGCAGCCTCTTTCTCGGCATATGCGAGACGATCTGCATCCCGGTCGAGGCTCCCTTCTCCTTCGATGCCGGCGCGGATCCCGACAATCCGCAGGACGCGGTCGTGGTGCAGTCCGCCTTTGCCGCCCTTCCCGAAGCAGCGCGCGCCGGCTTTCGCGTGAGCGAGGTCAGGCGGGAGGGTGCATCCCTTCGGATCGCGGTCGAACTACCCGGCCAGGCAGGCGAGCCGGAGCTTTTCCTCGCGCCGCCCGAGAACCTGCAGGTCGGCATGCCCGAGTTGAAGGAGCGGGAGGGGCGGGAGGCTGTCTTCACGGCCGAGATCTTGGGCGGGAGCGCCGCCAAAGGCGAGGCGAAGCTCGACTACACGCTGGTGCTCGGCAAGCAGGCGGCCGACGGGCAAATTGCCCTCCCCTGAGCGATGGACTATGCTACTGTCTTCTCTGTCCGCTGCGGCGGTCCCCCTGGATCAAAAGGCGCGCTTCTGCCGCCGCTCGGCATACCGTCCAACCACCACGAGGAGTTTTTTCAATGGCCATTTCCATCGGCGACCGGCTGCCGAACGTCAAATTGAAGAAGGCCACGCCGGACGGCGCGGAAGACGTGAACACGGCGGACTTCTTCGCCGGCCGCAAGGTAGTGCTCGTCGGCGTCCCGGCCGCCTTCTCGTCGACCTGCAGCAACAGCCACGTGCCCGGCTTCCTGGAAAACCACAATGCGATCCTCGCGCGCGGGGTGGACGCGGTGGCCGTCGTCGCCGTCAATGATCAACACACGATGGGAGCCTGGGCGCAGTCCTACGGCGCCGACCACGGGCTGGTGTTCCTGGCCGACGGCAACGGCGAGTTCACGCGCGCCCTCGGCCTTGAGCAGGACCTGTCGATGGCCGGGATGGGCATGCGCTCGAAGAGATACTCGATGATCGTCGATGACGGGGTCGTGACGCAGCTCAACCTGGAAGAGGCCCGCGGCCAGGTGACGAACAGCGGCGCTGCGCGTATTCTCGAGCAGCTATAGGAGCGCGCTCTATCCTGCTGAATTCAGATTCATTTTCCGCTTGTGAACCTGCAGTGGAAGGTGACTTCGCCTTCAGGAGCCTTGTCGTTGGGAAGGCGCGCCGCCCGGGGCGCCTTTCCGCTTCTTGAATGGCGCCATGCCGGCGCGTGCCAGCGCGTCGGCGCGCTCGTTCTCCGGATGGCCGGCATGGCCGCGCACCCAGTGCCAGCGAACCTTGTGGCGGCGGCGTGCCTCGTCCAGCGCCTGCCATAGCTCGGCATTCTTGACCGGCTTCTTGTCGGCGGTCCGCCAGCCATTCCTCTTCCAGCCCTCGATCCAGCCGGAGATTCCGTCGCGCACATAGTTGCTGTCCGTGTGCAGGTCGACCTCGCACGGCTCCTTCAGCGTGTTCAGCGCCTCGATGGCGGCCATAAGCTCCATCCGGTTGTTGGTGGTGAGGGCCTCGCCGCCCGAAAGCTCCTTCTCCTTGCCGTTGAAGCGCAGCACGGCACCCCAGCCGCCGGGACCGGGATTGCCGGAACAGGCGCCGTCGGTGAAGATCTCAACCTGCTTCATGCCAGCGCGATCCCGTATTCGGTGGGCGCCATGACCTGCCGGTGGAAGCGCAGGCGGCGGACATATTCCATGGGGTCACGTTTCTTCACCAAAGCTCCATCCGGAATCGTGAGCCAGTCATGCAGGCGCGTCAGCATGAAGCGCAGGGCCGCGCCGCGCGCAAGCAGCGGCAGTGCGTCGATCTCCTCGCGCGTCAGCGGCCGCACGCTCTGATAGCCGGCGAGGAGGGCTGCACCCTTGGTGACGTTGAAGGAGATGTCCTTCTCGAAGCACCAGGCGTTCAGGCAGACGGCGATGTCATAGGCGAGCAGGTCGTTGCAGGCGAAGTAGAGGTCGATCAGGCCGGAAAGCTCGCCGCCGAGGAAGAAGACATTGTCCGGAAAGAGGTCGGCATGGATCACGCCGGCAGGCAGGTCTCTGGGCCAGCCGCGGTCGAGTTCGGCAAAATCCGCCTCCACCTCGCGCGCAAGACCCGGCTCCACCTCGTCGGCCCGCCCGCCGGTTACGTCCCACAGGCGGCGCCATCCCGCGGGGTTGAGGGCGTTGGCCCGCTGCAGCGGAAAGTCGGCGGCCGCCTGATGCAGGCTCGCGAGGGCCTTGCCGACCGCGCGGCAATGCTGCGCCGTCGGCCGGCGCATCCACATGCCCTCCAGGAAGGTGATGAGGGCGGCGGGCCGGCCCGCGAGTTCTCCAATGAGGCCGCGGTCGATCCGCTTCACCGGCAGCGGGCAGGAAACGCCCTTTTGCGCCAGATGCTCCATAAGCCCGAGGAAGAAGGGCAGGTCCGCCCTGTCCACGCGCCGCTCATAGAGCGTCAGGATGAAAGCGCCGCTCGATGTATGCAGGAGATAGTTCGAGTTTTCCGTGCCCTCGGCGATCCCCTTATAGGAGAAAAGCTCCCCCACCGCGTAGTGGCGCAGGAACGCTGCCACTTCCTCTTCGGAAATGTCGGTATAGACCGCCATTAGGGCCTATCCCGCCCCGTTGACGAAGGCCATGTCCGCCTTGGTCAGTTCCACGTCCCGCAGGGCGCGCATGACGGGGAAATTCTCCAGCTCTTCCGCCGTAACCGCCAGTTCCACCTCGACCTGGTAGCGCTCGGCGAAGGCGTCGATGATCTCGTCGACGATGATCTCGGGCGCCGAGGCCCCTGCCGAAAGCCCGAGCACCGAGAGGGGCCCGAGGTCCTCCCAAGGGATTTCGGAGGCGCGCTGCACAAGCAGGGCGCGCCTCGCCCCTGCCCTCTCGGCCACCTCGACGAGGCGGCGGGAGTTGGAGGAATTGGGCGCGCCGACGACAAGGAACAGGTCGGAGCCCGGGGCGGCGGCCTTCACCGCGTCCTGCCGGTTTGTCGTGGCGTAGCAGATAGATTCGGCGGCCGGCGCCTGGATGTCCGGAAAGCGGCTCTCCAGCGCCCGGATGATCTCGGCCGTGTCCTCCACCGAAAGGGTAGTCTGGCTGACATAGCCGAGCTCAGCGCCTGCCGGGGGATCGAAGCGCGCCGCATCCTCCACGGTCTCGACCAGGCTAACGGCACCGTCCGGCAGCTGCCCCATCGTGCCGATCACTTCGGGATGGCCCGCGTGGCCGATCAGGAGCACGTGGCGGCCCAACCGCTGATGACGCATCGCCTGCTTGTGCACCTTGGAGACAAGAGGGCAGGTCGCATCGAGATAGAAGAGATTGCGCGCCTGCGCGTCGGCGGGCACGGATTTCGGCACGCCGTGCGCCGAGAAGACCACCGGCCGCTCGCGATGGTCGTCGGGGATCTCGTCCAGCTCCTCAATGAAGACGGCCCCGCGCTCCTGCAGGCCTTCCACCACATAGCGGTTGTGCACGATCTCGTGGCGCACATAGACAGGCGCGCCGTATTTCTTCAAGGCGAGCACGACGATCTGGATCGCCCGGTCAACGCCGGCGCAAAAGCCGCGCGGGCCGCACAGCCGCACCGTCAGCTTCTGTCTCGTTGTCCGTTCCAGCATCGTGGTCGTGCTCCCGTCCATGCCGCCCGGTAAGTGGGTAAGATCAGCCGCCCCTGTCAAGTCTGGCTCCCTGGCCGCTTCTGGCGGAACCAGACGATCAGCACGCAAACCAGCGCGAAAGCCAAGCCGTACCATGTGACCGCATATTGCAGGTGATTGTTGGGCAGGTTTATGAGCGTGACCCCGCCGACCGGCAAGCCGCCCGGATTGGGGGCGTCATTGGCGTCCACATAAAATGGATAGATGGGGACGCTGCCGAGCCCGACCGAACTTGCCATGGCGCGAAGATCCTTCCAGTAGAAGATGTTCTTCGCAAGGTCGTTGTCCGGAACGAGGAAGGAGGGCTTTTCCTCCGGCGCCATGCGCGCGAGGCCGGTGATCTCGACCGGGCTGGAATTCTGCCCTTCCGGCCGCGTCGCCGGGTCCTTCCGGTCATAGGGCACGAACCCGCGATTGACGAAGATGATCTCGCCGTCGGCGAGCCTCAGCGGCGTGTGCACGAAGAAGCCGGACTGGCCTTGCCAGGTCGCAAGGTAGTGCCGCTCCCTGTCATGCTGGAAGGTTCCAGCAAGCGTGACGGGCCAATAATCGATATCCTCGCCTTCGCTGTAGCGGATGGCGATTTCCTCGAGCGGCTGCGGCTCGGAGGCGATGCGCTCGTCGATCCGTGCGAGCAGCGCTTCCTTCCATTTAAGGCGCTGCACCTGCCAGGTGCCAAGCGCCAGCAGCACGGCCAGCACCAGGATGCTGAGCGCAAGCAACACGAGGTTCCGCCCGCCGGCGGGTTCGTGCGGGGTGGTGGTCATCCGGCTCCGTCGAGGCCGCATTCGGCGGCGCGCATGCCCAGGCTCATAGATCACCTTCCTTCAAAAAAGCAGGGGCAGCCGCGCAGGGCCGCCCCTCGCCAAAAGCTTAGCCCTGCTCAGTGGGCGATCGTCGCGCCGGCCGAAGCCCACACATAGACGAAGGCGAACAGGAACAGCCACACCACGTCGACGAAGTGCCAGTACCAGACCGCCGCCTCGAAGCCGAAATGCTGCTGCGGCGTGAACTGGCCGGCAAGCGCCCTGAACAGGCAGACGGCGAGGAAGATCGTGCCGACGATCACGTGGAAACCGTGGAAGCCGGTCGCCATGAAGAAGGTCGCGCCATAAATCGAATCGCGGAATGCGAAGGGCGCATGCAGGTACTCATAGGCCTGCACGCAGCTGAAGAGCAGGCCGAGCGCAACCGTGAGCGCCAGCCCCGCAACGAGGCCCTTGCGGTCGTTCTCGAGCAGCGCGTGATGCGCCCAGGTGACCGTGGTGCCCGAAAGCAGCAGGATGATCGTATTATAGAGCGGCAGGTGGAAGGGATCGAGCACCTCCACGCCATGCGGCGGCCAGGTGCCGCCGGTGAATTCGGCACGGCTGACCTGCTGCGGGTCGGCAGGGAAAAGGCTGGCGTCGAAGAAGGCCCAGAACCACGCCACGAAGAACATCAGCTCCGAAGCGATGAACATGATCATGCCGTAGCGCAGATGCAGCGAGACCACGCGTGTGTGGTAGCCTTCCTGCGCTTCCTTGATCGTGTCGCTCCACCAGGAGAACATGGTGTAGAGCACGATCAGGAGGCCGACCAGGAAGAGCCAGAAATTGGCCGCCGCCAGATCGATGCCGAAGATCGGGAAGGAATTGCCTTGCGCCGCCTTCATCCAGGCAATGAGGCCGAAGGCCATCACGAGGGCGCCAACGGAGCCGATGAAGGGCCAGGGACTCGGATCGATGATGTGGTAGTCGTGCTTCTTCGCGTGGGCGTCTGCCATTTTATCCCCCGAGCTTCTGGGTCTCTGCCGCGTCCGGAGCCGGTGCCTGAACCTGCTCCTGACGCATCGGATAGAAGGTATAGGAAAGCGTGATCGTCTTGAGGTTCTTCAGTTCCGGCACGTTCACGATCTCCGGATCGACGAAGAACTGCACCGGCATCTCGTAGGATTGGCCCGGCTCCAGCTTCTGCTCGGTGAAACAGAAGCATTCCATCTTGTTGAAATAGGCCCCCGCGCGCGCCGGCGTCACATTGTAGGTCGCCGTCCCGCTCGTTGCCGCCCCCGCCAGATTGCGCGCCAGATAAGCGATCTCCGTGGTCTCGCCGATCTTGAGCGTGACCTGCCGCTGCTTCGGCTTGAATTCCCAGGGCAGGCCGTTTGTGTTGGCGTCGAACCGGACCGTGATCGTCCTGTCCAGGATCGTCTCGGAATATTGCTCGACCCGCTTGGTCGTGCCGCCATAGCCCGTGAAGTCACAGAACATCCGGTACAGCGGCACCGCGGCAAAGGACATTCCCACCATGCCCGCAAACACGCCGGCGCATGTCAGCGCCACGCCGAGATTGCGGCGGCCGCGGTTCTTTTCGGTCTGGGCAGGATTTGCCATGGCGCTCACATGGCCCGGTCGAAGACGGCCGGCCCGAGCTTTGTCAGCGTGCCGAGATAGACGAGGATAACGAAAACCGCCAGCGCCACTGCGATCGCAATTGATCGGCTGCGCCGCGCCTTCAGCTGTGCCTCAGTCGGTTTCACGCGATCTTCGGACATTTCAGCCTCCCAGCCGCGCAAGAAGCCCGTCGCACAGAAGCGCGGCGAAGATGGCGAAGAGATAGACCAGCGAATAGCCGAAAAGCGCCTTTTCGGCCCGCATCGCCGGATCCTCTCCGCGGGCGGCGAGCACGCGCCACGCATGGCAGGCGAAGGCGAGGCCGAGCACGGCGGCGGCCACCCCGTAGGCGAGGCTTGCGAAGCCGGCAAAGGTTGGCAGCACTCCGCTCACCGCCACAAGGATAGCATAAGCGAATATCTGCCGGCGCGTGGAGGCTGCCCCGGCCACGTTCGGCATCATGGGGATGCCGGCGCGCGCATAGTCGCCGCTCTTGAAAAGGGCGAGCGCCCAGAAATGCGGTGGCGTCCACAGGAAGATGATGAGGAAGAGCACGAGGCTCTCCATGCTCACCGTGCCGGTCAGCGCCGCCCAGCCGATGACGGGCGGCAGCGCGCCGGCCGCCCCGCCGATGACGATGTTCTGCGGCGTCGAACGCTTCAGCCACATCGTGTAGACGACCGCATAGAAGAAAATGGTGAAGGCAAGCAGGCTTGCCGCCAGCCAGTTGGCCATCAGCCCGAGCGTCATCACGGAAAGCGCAGAAAGAACCAGACCGAAGCCGAGCGCCTCGCCCGGCGCCACGCGGCCGGAAGGCACGGGGCGCCCCGCCGTGCGCGCCATCACCGCATCGATGTCGGCGTCGTACCACATATTGAGGGCGCCGGAAGCGCCCGCACCTACGGCGATCGCCAGGATCGAGATGAGCGCCAGCACCGGATTGGGACCGGCAGGCGCCAGCACCATGCCGACAAAGGCCGTGAAGACGACCAGCGACATGACCCGGGGCTTCAGGAGCGCGACGAAATCGCCGGCCGTCGCCTCGGAAAGGCGGCCCGCGTCATCGTGCAAATGCTCGCGCTCGACCAGTGCCATGTCTTCTCGTCTTGCCTATAGCTGACGCGGCCGGGACTTGCTCCGGGCCGCGCCGTCGTTTCGCCCTAGCGGATCCGCGGCAGCTCTTCCCACTGGTGGAAGGGCGGCGGCGAAGACAGCTGCCACTCCAGCGTCGTTGCGCCCTCGCCCCAGGGATTGGCGCCGGCCACCCGCTTCTTCGCAAAGCCCTCGAACACCCCGTAGAGGAAGACCAGCACGCCGACGGCGGTCAGGTAGGAGCCGTAGGAGGACACCATATTCCAGCCGGCGAACGCGTCCGGATAGTCGATATAGCGCCGCGGCATGCCGGAAAGCCCCAGAAAATGCTGCGGGAAGAAGATCAGGTTCACGCCGATGAAGGTGATCCAGAAGTGCAGCCGGGCCACAAAGGAATTGTACATATAGCCGGTCATCTTCGGGAACCAGTAGTACCAGGCCGCGAAGATGGCGAAGACGGCGCCCATGGACAGCACATAGTGGAAGTGCGCCACCACATAGTAGGTGTCGTGCATCGCCCGGTCCAGGCCGGCATTGGCGAGCTGCACGCCCGTCACGCCGCCGACCGTGAACAGGAAGATGAAGGCGATCGCCCACAGCATCGGCACGCGGAAGGAGATGGAGCCGCCCCACATGGTGGCAATCCACGAGAAGACCTTCACGCCGGTCGGAACCGCGATCACCATGGTGGCGAAGACGAAGTAGCGCTGCGTGTCGAGCGACAGGCCCGTCGTGTACATATGGTGCGCCCAGACGACGAAGCCGATCACGCCGATCGCCACCATCGCATAGGCCATGCCGAGATAGCCGAAGACGGGCTTGCGCGAGAAGGTCGCGACGATGTGGCTGACGATGCCGAAGCCGGGCAGAATGAGGATGTACACCTCGGGATGCCCGAAGAACCAGAACAGGTGCTGGAACAGGATCGGGTCGCCGCCGCCCGCCGGGGCGAAGAAGGCGGTGCCGAAATTGCGGTCCGTAAGCAGCATGGTGATGGCGCCCGCAAGCACCGGCAGCGAGAGGAGCAGCAGAAAGGCCGTGATCAGCACCGACCAGGCGAAGAGCGGCATCTTGTGCATCGTCATGCCGGGCGCGCGCATGTTGAAAATGGTGGTGATGAAGTTGATCGCGCCGAGGATCGACGAGGCGCCGGCGATATGCAGCGAGAGGATCGCCATGTCCACCGCAGGGCCGGGCTGGCCGACGGTCGACAGGGGCGGATAGATGGTCCAGCCGGTGCCTGCGCCGTAGCCGCCGGCCGCGCCCGGCACGAACATGGTGAGCAGCATCAGGATGAAGGCCGGCGGCAGCAGCCAGAAGGAGATGTTGTTCATGCGCGGAAAGGCCATGTCCGGCGCGCCGATCATGATCGGCACCATCCAGTTGGCGAAGCCGCCGATCAGCGCAGGCATGACCATGAAGAAGATCATGATGAGGCCATGCGCCGTCGTGAAGACGTTGTACATCTCCTTGCCGGCGTCGACCGCCGCGGCGCCCTCATAGCCGTAGACGAGGGATGCGAGGCCGTGGAAGACCTGGATGCCGGGCTCGGAAAGCTCCCAGCGCATCATCACCGAAAGAACGAAGCCGATCACGCCGGCGATGATCGCGAAGATCAGGTAGAGCGTGCCGATGTCCTTGTGGTTGGTGGAATAGACCCAGCGGACCCAGCCCCTCGGCCTGTGGTCGTCATGGTCGCCATAAGCTGCAACGCCTGCCATATCCTACCGCTCCATTCCTCTAAGTCGCCCGGCGTCAATCGGCCGCGGACGCGACCTCGCTCTTGTTCTCGTCGTTCTCGATCGCCGCCATCAGGGCGCGGTTGGCGCCGGCGAGATCCTGGCGCGCGGCCGCATACCAGGTCTGGAACTGCTCGGGCGACACGACGCGGATGGCGATCGGCATGAAGGCGTGGTCCTTGCCGCACAGCTCCGAGCACTGGCCGTAATAGATGCCTTCGCGCTCCGCCTTGAACCAGGTCTCGTTGATGCGGCCGGGAACGGCGTCGACCTTGATGCCGTAGGACGGCATTGCGAAGGCGTGGATCACGTCGCTCGCCGTCACCAGCAGGCGAACGGTCGTGTTCACCGGCACGACGACCTCGTTGTCCACCGCCAGAAGGCGCGGATACGTCGCCAGATCTTCCTTGCCGGCCCCCGCACGATCGCCCTCCTGCAGAAGCAGCGAGGTGAAGGTCAGCGGGCTCTCGGCATCCTGGTACTCGTAGTCCCAGTACCACTGAACGCCGGTCGCCTTGATGGTCAGCGCCGGCTCCTCGTCGGGCGTGTACTGCCGCGTCAGAAGCTGGAAGGACGGAATGGCGAGGAAGAGGAGCACCAGGACGGGGCCGACGGTCCACAGAACCTCGATAACCGTATTGTGACTGGTGCGCGAGGGCACCGGATTGGCGCTGGCGCGATAGCGAAAGATGCACCAGCCGATCAATACCATCACGAGAAGCGTGATCGGCCCGACGAACCACAGGGTGTATTTTTCGAACCAGGCGATCTCTTCCATGAGCGCCGTTCCGGCCGGCTGGAAACGCACCTGCCAGGGCTCCGGCTGTGCGGCGAAAGCGCCGGTGGCGGAAAGCGACAGCGCCGCGAGGCTTGCTGCGAGTTTCTTCATCACCCTCGTCATCTCCCGATCAACGCGCCTTCCGCGCTGCTCGCCCGTGCCCTATGGCAAAACGCGGCGCGGCGGGAAAGCCCTGTTGAGATTCCTGGCTCATACCGGCGCGTTCAAATCATACTCTCATGCGAACCGCAAGAAAGGCATATCGGGCCGGATGCGGCATTTTTGCGCTGGCGGCGCGGGCACCGGCGCAAAGGACCCGAGGGCAGCCCTCGGCGCCGCAGTTCCGTCCGATTCCTGGGGAAATGTCCCGGGCGCCGCGCCGGGCAAGCCGTTGCGGCGTCTTTTTCTTTGGGAGCAGGCGCGCGCCGCGATAGATTGCCCCGATTCGTCAGAAAGCGAGGTCCTCAAATGCCGCTGTTCGCACGCGTGGCGACATTCGCCCTCTTCCTGGCCGTGGCCGCGCCCGCGGTCGCGCAGCAGCAACAGCCGCAGCAGAACGGCAATGTGCGTGCCACCCATGGCGCCTGGTCGATTGTCTGCGACACGCCGGCGGGCGCTTCCAGCGAGCAATGCGCGATGATGCAGAATGTTGTTGCCGAGGACCGGCCGGAGGTCGGCCTTTCGGTGGTCATCCTGCGCACCGCGGATGACAAGGCGGAGATCTTGCGCGTGCTCGCCCCGCTCGGCGTGCTGCTCCCCAACGGCCTTGGCCTCAATGTCGACGGCAAGGATATCGGCCGGGCCTATTTCGTCCGCTGCTTCCAGGACGGCTGCTATGCCGAGGTGATCCTCGAAGGAGAGCTCCTGCAAACCTTGCGCGGCGGGCAGTCGGCCACCTTCATCGTGTTCCAGACCCCCGAGGAGGGAATCGGCATTCCCGTCGATCTTGACGGGTTCGACGAAGCCTTCGCCGCGCTGCCGCGCTGAGGGCCGCGCGCCGGGGCACCGAAGAGCCGCACGCCCACCACTGGATCGCGGCGCGCATCCTCTCTACATGGGGAGAACGAAAAGAGGATACCGCCCATGCCCCGCTCCCTCATCGACGCCTTCGACTGCTCGCCGGAAAAACTGAAGACCCTCGTCAACGAGACCGTCTCCGGCGCCGATGACGGCGAGCTCTTCCTCGAATACCGCGAGGGCGAGGCGCTGGTCTTCGACAATGGCCGGCTGAAGACGGCAAGCTTCAACACCGACCAGGGCTTCGGGCTGCGCGCGGTGGCCGGCGAAGCCACGGGCTATGCCCATTCGAGCGAACTTTCCGAAGCGGCGCTGAAGCGCGCGGCCGAGGCCGTGTCGACCGTGAAGGACGGTTATTCGGGCACGCTCGCGGCGGCGCCCTCCGGCACCAACCAGCGGCTCTATGGGGAGGACAATCCGATCGCCGCGCCGGGCTTTGAGGAGAAGGCAAAGCTCCTTCAGGAGATCGACGGCTGGCTGCGCGCCAGGGACCCGCGCGTGCGCCAGGTGACCGCCTCGCTTGCCGCGTCCTGGCAGCATGTGGAGATCCTGCGCGCCGACGGCCATCTTGCGCGCGACATCCGTCCGCTGGTGCGCATGAACATCTCCGTCGTCGTGGGCGACGGCGACCGGCAGGAGACCGGCAGTTACGGCATGGGCGGGCGCAAGAGCTTCAGCGAGTTCGTGGCCGAGGACTCGTGGCGCTTCGCGGCGGGCGAGGCCCTGCGCCAGGCGCTGGTCAATCTGGAGGCCGCGCCCGCCCCGGCCGGCACCTTCGACATCGTGCTTGCCAGCGGCTGGCCGGGCGTGATGCTGCACGAGGCCGTCGGCCACGGGCTTGAAGGCGACTTCAACCGCAAGAAGACGTCGGCCTTCGCCGGTCTCCTTGGCGAAATGGTCGCCGCCAGGGGCGTGACCGTGGTAGACGACGGCACGATGGCCGAGCGGCGCGGATCGCTGACCTTCGATGACGAGGGTACCCCAACCGACCGCACCGTCCTCATCGAGGACGGCAAGCTCGTCGGCTACATGCAGGACCGGCTCAATGCCCGGCTCATGGGCATGAATCCGACGGGCAACGGGCGGCGCGAATCCTACGCGCATGCACCGATGCCGCGCATGACGAACACCTATATGCTCGGCGGCGACAAGACGCCCGAAGAGATCATCGCCTCGGTCAAGAAGGGCATCTACGCCGTTTCCTTCGGCGGCGGCCAGGTGGACATCACCTCAGGGAAATTCGTGTTCGACTGCACGGAAGCCTATATGATCGAGGACGGCAAAGTGACGCGGCCGATCCGCGGGGCCACCTTGATCGGCAACGGGCCGGACGCCATGAAGCGCGTCTCGATGCTCGGCAACGACATGAAGCTCGACACGGGAATCGGCATGTGCGGCAAGAACGGCCAGGGCGTGCCCGTTGGCGTCGGGCAGCCGCATCTGCGCATGGACCAGATGACGGTCGGCGGCACCCAGGCGTGATACCGCCGACGCGGGCCGCTCATGGGTGACCGCATGAGACGCGGTAGAACAGAGGTCTAGACAACTAGACCAATTTCAGTCCCGCTTCCTCCCGCGCTCCAGCAGCGCCACCACCTCAACGTGCGGAGACCAGAGGAACTGGTCGACCGGCGTGACGCTCACGATGCCGTAGCCGCCCTCCACGAGCACGGCCAGGTTGTGACCCGTCAGTGTCGGCCAGCCGCATCTGCGCACGGCCCAAATGACGGTCGGCGGCAGGGAGGTTTGACGCGCGTGAAGTCCGCTTGAAACCCAACAGCCCGATCGCGACGACATGGGGTCGAATCGACCTGCGAAAATTCCGCAGTCGGATTCAATTAGTCGGAGCGGAATCCGGGGGGAAATCCGCTTCATGCTTTTCCTCATCCCGTTCTGGGCTTCAATTGGGGCGGGGGCGTCGCGGTGCGCGCAACAAATCTCCACCCATTGTCGGATCGGGCCGCTCTTCACCGTCCTAGGCAGGAAGCCTGCGGGAACCGCCGCACGGCCCATCCAGGATGGAGAATTCGCTATGCTGATTGTTGCAGGACATCTCAAGATGGCACCCGACCTACGCAAAGCCTTCGTCGAGGCTCATGCAGACCTCATCCGGCGAGCCCGCGCCTATCCCGGCTGCCTTGACCTCTCGATCAGCGAGGACCCCGTCGACCCCTCACGCATCAACATGTTCGAGCTGTGGGAGTCGGAAGCCGTGCTTGACGCCTGGCGGAAAATCTCCAACCCACCCAAGACCGGCGTCCAGTCGACGATGGAGCCGTCCAGAAACACCATATCAGCCGCTCCGGCCTGCCATTCTGAAAGGCCGGCGCCGAACGCCCGTCAGGGGCGGCCGCTCTTGACGCGCTCCAGCAGCGCCACCACCTCAACGTGCGGAGACCAGAGGAACTGGTCGACCGGCGTGACGCTCACGATGCCGTAGCCGCCCTCCACGAGGACGGCCAGGTCGCGCGCGAGCGTGCCGGGATTGCAGGAGACCGCCGCCACCCGCCGCACCGTGGAGCGGGCGATCTGGCGGCACTGCGCCTCGGCGCCCGCGCGCGGCGGGTCGAAGACCAGGCCGTCGAACCGGCCAAGCTCCTTGGCAGTCAGCGGGCGGTTGAATAGGTCGCGCTTTTCCACGCTGATCGGCTTGAGGCCCCCCGCTCTTTTCGCCGCCTCGTCCAGCGCCTTCAGGGCAGCCGCATCCCCCTCTACCGCGTGAACGCGCGATGCGCGCGCAAGGTGCAGGGCGAACGTGCCGCTGCCGGCGAAGAGATCGGCCGCATGCTTGGCGCCCGCAAGATGCCTGCAGACCAGCCCGGCCATCGCCTCTTCCGCCTGCTCCGTCGCCTGCAGGAAACTGCCGGGTGGCAGCGAGACAGGCGTGCTGCCGAACAGCACCACCGGCTTCTCCCGTTCGACCAGCACCTCGCCGCCGATGGAAAGCCGCGCAAAGCCCTTGGCGAGCACGAAGTCGATGGCCTGCCGCCGTCTCCCCTCGTCCAGTCTGCCCAGGTCCTCCGCGGCGATGTCGAGGCCCGTGCGCGTCGCGGTAACGGTCATCCGGAAGGTTTTCGGGCCGGTCGCGATGAGACCCGCCAGCTGCCGCAGATCGGAAAGTGCGGCGGTGATCTGCGGCACCGCCACCGGGCACTCCTCGATGTTGATGATCCGGTGCGACTGCGCCGCGTGGAAGCCGAGCAGCGTGCGCCCGTCCGCCGCCCGCGCCGAGAGCGTGACGCGCCGGCGCGATCCGGGAGGGCAGCGTATCAGCGGCTCGACCGCCGCATCGAGGCCGCGGCTGCCCAATGCGCGCACCACCTTCTCCCGCTTCCACTCGGCATAGGGATCGGGCGCAAGATGCTGGACCGCGCAGCCGCCGCATATGCCGAAATGGCGGCTTGCCGGCTCCACCCGCAGGCTCGAGGGCTTTTCGACTGCCAGGAGCCGGCCGCGCCCCTTTTCCACCTGCGCCAAAACCACCTCGCCCGGCAGTGCAAAGGGCACATAGACGGGACCGGCCGGCGTGTGCGCGATGCCGTCGCCCTGCGCGCCCAGTTCATCGATGGCGAGGCGGGTGCTCATTCCTTCCGCCCCGCCAGCAGGAACTCGCGGTTGCCGTCACCGCCCTCGATCGGAGAAGGAACGAGGCCGATGGCGCGCCAACCCTTGCTGGTCTCCAGCCATCCGGCAATTTCGCGGGCGATCTCCTCGCCCCTCTCCGGCTCGCGCAGAAGCCCGCCCTTGCCGATCGCCTCGCGTCCCGCCTCGAATTGCGGTTTGACGAGAAACAGCCCGCTGGCGCCCGGCTGCGCCATTTCGAGCGCCGGCGGCAATGCGAGTTTCAGCGAGATGAAGCTCACATCGCAGACGACGAAATCCGGCCGGCGGCCACCAGTCGTGTCGACGGTAAGGTGCCGCGCGTTGATGCCCTCGAGGCATGTGACGCGAGGGTCGTCGCGCAGGCGGGCATCCATCTGGCCGGTTCCGACATCGACGGCGGTCACGTGAGCAGCCCCGCGCTCCAAAAGTACCTGCGTGAAGCCGCCGGTGGACGCGCCGATATCGAGCGCCTCGGCCCCGCTAGGGTCGAGGCCGAACGCCTCCAGCCCGTGGACGAGCTTCAGCGCCGCGCGCGAAACGTAGCGGCGGGCCGGGTCCTCCACGGAGAGAACGGCGTCGGCATCCACGACCTGGCCCGGCTTTTCCGCCGCTTCCCCCGCCACGCGAACCGTACCACGCAGTACGGCATCGCGGGCGCGTGCACGGCTCTCAAAAAAGCCGCGCACCACCAGAAGCTGGTCGAGGCGAAGACGGGAAGAGGCCGGCCTAGTCATGACTGCTTAGTGGAGGATGCGGGACCGCCTGGCAAGGTAAGGGCGCAGATAGACTACGCCCTCGCTGCCTGCTCCTCCTGCCCCAGTGCAGCAAAGACGGTGCGGACGATGCCGGCGGCATCCAGCCCCGCATAGGCATACATCTTTTCCGGCTTGGCCTGGTCCATGAAGATGTCCGGCATCACCAGCGGACGCACCTTGAAGCTGCTTTCAAGCAGGCCGTCATGGGCAAGGAGATGCAGGACATGGGCACCAAAGCCACCGATCGCCCCCTCCTCCACGGTGACCAGCACCTCGTGCTCCCGCGCAAGCCGGCCGATGAGTTCGCCATCCAGCGGCTTGGCGAAGCGTGCATCGGCCACCGTGGTCGAGAGGCCGGCGGCTTCCAGCTCGTCGGCGGCTTTGAGGCAATCGGCGAGGCGGGTGCCGAGCGACAGAAGCGCCACCTTCGTGCCCTCCCGGACAATGCGGCCCCTGCCGATCGCAAGCGGCCCCCCACGTACGGGCATTTCGACGCCGATGCCGTCGCCGCGCGGATATCGGAAAGCGATGGGGCCTTCGTCATAGTACGCGGCGGTACGCACCATATGCTTCAGTTCCGCCTCGTCGGCGGGCGCCATCACCACCATGTTGGGCAGCGCGGCCATATAGGTGACATCGAAGGCGCCGCAATGGGTGGCGCCGTCGGCGCCGACGAAGCCGGCGCGGTCGATGGCGAAGCGCACGGGCAGATTCTGGATCGCCACATCGTGCACCACCTGGTCATAGGCGCGCTGCAGGAAGGTGGAGTAGATCGCGGCGAATGGCTTCATCCCCTCCGTTGCAAGCCCGGCGGCGAAGGTCACCGCGTGCTGCTCGGCGATGCCGACATCGAAGCTGCGGCCGGGAAACTCCTTTGCAAAAAGATCGAGCCCGGTGCCGGATGGCATAGCAGCCGTGACCGCCACGATGCGCGGGTCCTGACGCGCCTCCTCGATCAGCGCCTGGGCGAAGACCTTGGTGTAGCTCGGCGGGCCAGCCGGCGCCTTGGCCTGAGCGCCGGTGATCACATCGAACTTGGCGACGCCGTGATACTTATCCGCCGCCGCTTCCGCAGGGGCATAGCCCTTGCCCTTCTGGGTGACCACGTGGATCAGAACCGGCCCGTCGCCATGGTCGCGCACATTGCGCAGGACGGGCACGAGGTGCTCCAGATTGTGCCCGTCGATCGGACCGATATGGAAAAAGCCCAGTTCCTCGAACAGCGTGCCGCCGGTGACATAGCCGCGCGCATGCCCGACGGCGCGGGTGATCGCCCGGTCGACCTTCTTGCCCAGGTAGGAGGTGAGCTTTTTGCCGAAGCCGCGGAAACCCTGATAGGTGCGTCCGGAGGCAAGCCGCGCCAGATAGGCGCTCATCGCGCCGGTGGGCGGGGCGATCGACATGTCGTTGTCGTTGAGGATGACGATCAGCCGGGCGTCGAGCGCGCCGGCGTTGTTCATCGCCTCATAGGCCATGCCCGCCGACATCGCGCCATCTCCGATCACAGCGATCACGTTGCGCCGCCCGCCCTGAAGGTCCCGGGCGACGGCCATGCCGAGGCCGGCGGAAATCGATGTGGAGGAATGGGCGGCGCCGAACGGGTCGTATTCGCTCTCGGCGCGCTTGGTGAAGCCGGAGAGTCCGCCCTCCTGGCGCAGCGTGCGGATGCGGTCGCGCCGGCCGGTCAGGATTTTGTGCGGATAGGCCTGGTGGCCTACGTCCCAGATCAGCCGGTCGTGTGGCGTGTCGAAGACGTAGTGCAGCGCCACGGTAAGCTCGACGACACCAAGCCCGGCGCCGAGGTGCCCGCCAGTCTGGGACACGGCATGGATCATCTCCGTGCGCAGCTCGTCCGCAAGCTGCGGCAGATCCTCTTCCGGAAGCTGCTTGAGGTCGGCCGGAAAGCGGATCCGGTCGAGGAGAGGCGTTTGAGGCGCGGATCTCACCGGTGCCTCACGAGGCCGCAGTTGGCCGGGCGAAGCGGGCCGCCGATCTTGCGCGTGCCTTCGCCGCCTCCTCCTCCCGGTTCCTGGCATGATGATGATGCGTCACTTCCATCGAGTGGAGCAACTCGTGAACGCTCGCAGCAATCGCCTCGACGGCGCGATCGAACGCGGCTTCGTTGCGCTTCGAGGGCCTCGTCGTGCCGCTCACCTTGCGCACGAATTGCAGCGCCGCCGCATGAATCTCCTCATGCGTGGCCGGCGGCTCGAAATTGAACAGGGGCCTGATGTTGCGGCACATCTTTCATCCTCCACACTTGCGCCCTCACTTCGGATCGAGCGGCTCCGTACCAACAGGTACGCCCTCGCGCGAAAGGCGGATCTTCTCGACCTTGTCCTCGGCAGCGCGCAGCAGCCGGTCGCAATGGGCCTTCAGCGCCTCGCCGCGCTCATAGATGCGGATCGACTCCTCCAGCGGGACGTCGCCCCGCTCCAGATCGTTGACGATGTTCTCCAGCGCCTGCAGCGCCTGTTCGAAGCTCATCGTCTTCACGTCGTCATTGGTCCCGGCGTTTTCCGGTCCGGTATTCATCCTTCACCCCTTCATCAGGCGTCCGACATGGGCGGCCACGGAGAGCGCCAGCCCTTCGAGGTCGTAGCCGCCTTCCAGAAGACTGACAAGCCGGCTGCCCGACCGCCGCGCGGCGCATTCCATCAGCTTGCCCGTGGCCCAGGAAAAATCCTGCTCGGTGAAATTGAGCTCGGCCAGCGGATCGCGATGATGCGCATCGAATCCGGCCGAAATGATGATGAGATCGGGCCGGAAATCCTCAATGCGCGGCAGGATCACCGTCTCCAGCGCCTCGCGGAATGCCTCGCCGTCCGAGCCCGGATCGAGCGGGGCATTGACGATGTTTCCGGCACCCGTCTCGGAAGCCGCGCCCGTTCCCGGATAGAGCGGCATCTGGTGGGTGGAGCAGTAAAGCACCGTCGGGTCGTCCCAGAAAATATCCTGCGTGCCGTTGCCGTGATGCACGTCCCAGTCAAGGATGGCGACCCGCTCCGCTCCGTGGGCCTTCTGGGCGTGACGGGCCGCGATCGCCGCGTTGTTGAACAGGCAAAAACCCATGGCCCGGTCCTTTTCCGCATGATGGCCCGGCGGCCGCGCGGCGACGAATACGTTATCAGCCCGGCCGGTGAAGACGTCGTCCACGGCCGCCGTCGCCGCGCCGACGGCAGTCAGCGCTGCGTCCCAGCTTTTCGGGCTCACGCAGGTATCCGCGTCTATGCGGGCCATGCCCTCCACCGGAATCATCTCCTTGATGCGGTGGGCGTAAGTCCCCGGGTGGGCAAGCAGAACCGCCGCCTCGTCGCCCATCGGCGCCTCGACCCGATCGAGCGGATCGAAGATGTCGTGCTCCAGCACCTTGGCGATGGCGCGCAGCCGGTCCGGGCGCTCCGGGTGCCCCGGCGGGGTCAGATGCTCCAGGAAGACAGGGTGGGTGTAAAGTCGCGTCGCCATAGCCCGATATAGGCTCTGGCGCCGCATTTGGCCACGGCGCGCTGGTGCCATCAACCGGTTCGGGCTTGTCCGGACGGCGCATGCCCGCGCCGGCAAAGAAAGGAAAGCCGATCAATCCCGCTTCCTCGCGGTGCGCAGCCCTTCGAGCATCTGCTTGAAGGCGGCGACCGCCCGTTTCGAGACCGCCGAGGGATCTTCGGCATTGGCGATCCACAGCGACGCATGAAGAGAGGCGCCATTGATCATCCGCGCCATCGCCTCCGGGTCCTCCACGTCGATCAGGCCTTCTCCGGCGAGCCGGCTCAGGCTTGCCGTCAGAGCGCGGACGCAGCCCGGCTGATTCGGCCAGGTGAACGGATCTCCCAGCACTGCCGGCCCGTCCTGCAGCATGATGCGCTGAATCTCAGGCTCGAGCGCCATCTCGATATAAGCGACGCATTCGTCGACGAAACCCTGCCAAGGATCGGGGTGCTTTGCCGAGAGCTCGTTCAGGCGACAGCTCATTTCCGCGTCGATCTGCATGATCACCGCTTTGAGCAGACCCTTCTTGTCACCGAAGTGGTGATACAGGGCCCCGCGCGTAAGGCCCGCCTCGGCGGTGAAGTCGTCCATCGACGCCTCGGCATATCCAACCGTGCCGAAGGCCTTGCGAGCCGATGCCACAAGCTTCGCCCGTGTCTCGGCGATCATCTCACTGCGTGGCTTGCGTGCCATCATTCCTCTTTCCATACGTAACGTATGTGAGTTGACATACGGAACGTATGCTACTACATCACTTGGCATACGCTGCGTATGTAACCCTTGTTCGTCCTCCCATCAAGGATCAGACCCATGCCCAATCCTTACCGCGAAATCTTCAAGGTGCCGGGCACCAAAGGTTTCTCCTCTGCCGGCTTTGTGGCGCGCCTGCCGATCGCCATGGCACCGATCGGCATTGTCGCCATGCTGTCCCAGACGCACGGCGAATACTGGCTGGCCGGGGCCGTGTCGGCCACCTTCGCACTTACAAACGCATTCATCGCTCCGCAGATATCCCGGCTGGTCGACAGATACGGCCAGGCGGCCGTCGTCATCCCCACAACGGCCATTTCGGTCGTGGCCTTCCTGGCGCTTATTGCGGCAGCCAACCAAGACTGGCCGGTGTGGACGCTCTTCGCCGCAGCCCTCCTGGCGGCGGCGATGCCCAGCATACCCGCCATGGTACGGGCTCGCTGGGCGGAAATCTTCCACGACCGGCCGGAACTCAACACGGCCTTCGCCTTCGAATCGGCGGCGGACGAGCTTGTCTACATTCTCGGCGCGTCCCTGTCGGTCGGCTTGGCCGTGAGTCTCTTTCCCGAGGCAGGCATGCTGGCCAACACGCTCCTGCTGGCGTTCGGCACGGCGGCATTCATCCTGCAGCGCTCGACGGAGCCGCGCATCCGGCCAAGTTCGGGCGGCCCCTCCCGCTCTGCCATCCGCCTGCGACCGGTGCAGATCGTCACGCTCACACTCATCTTCGTCGGCGCGATCTTCTCGACGGCCGAGGTGAGCTCCGTCGCAATCACAGAGGAGCTCGGGCAGCCGGAGGCGGCGAGCCTGGTGATCGGCGTCTATGCCCTCGGGTCCTTCGTTCTCGGCCTCGTGATCGGCGCGATGAAGCTGACGATGCCCATGGAGCGGCGGCTGGCGATCGCGCTTCTCGTTCTCGCCGTGACGCAGGTGCCCCTTCTGCTGGCCGGTACGGTTCCGCTGCTCGCCCTCACGGTGTTCCTGAGCGGTGTGGCCATCTCGCCCACCTTCATCACGGCTTTCGGCCTGATCGAGCGTCGCGTTCCGGAATCCATGCTCACCGAGGGCGTGACCTGGGTCATGACCGGCATCGGCATCGGCATGGCGCTCGGCGCATTCGCGGCTGGCTGGGTGGTCGACATGTTTGGGGCCCGAAACGGCTTCTGGGTCTCGGTGGCGGCCAGCATTGCGGCATTCCTGACCGTGCTCATCGGCCAGAGGAGCCTTGCCCGCGAACGGCAGGTCGCGGCACCCGCCGCCGCGGCACAGCCTGCCGAGTGACGAACACCCATGTATCGGTCCCGGCTGCTCCCAGCCGGGACCGAATCTACAATATCTCGGTCGAGACGATCTCGATGCCGAACCCTTCCAGGCCCACATAGTGGCGCTCCCGCGAGGCAAGCAGGCGGATCGAGGTGATGCCGAGGTCCTTCAGGATCTGCGCCCCCAGCCCGATTTCGCGCCATTCGCTCTCGCGCTCCAGCGCCTCGTCATGCGCCTCCGCGGCTCCGGAAGGGCGGCGGCGCTGCTGATGGGCAACGCCCACGGAGCCTTCCCGCAGATAGACGAGCACGCCGCGCCCGCCCATCCGCTCCATCACCTTCTGCAGGCGCCTTTCGGTGCCGAAAACATCCTCCACCACATCTTCCGTGTGGAGCCGCACCGGCACGTCCTCTCCGTCGCGGATGTCGCCGAACACCACAGCCAGGTGCTGCATGGCCTCCCAGGGAAGCGTATAGGCATGCGCCGTGGCGGGGCCGCCGGCGGTGCTCACCGGGAAGGTCGCGACGCGCTCCACCAGCGTCTCCTGGCGCTGGCGGTAGGCAATAAGGTCGGCGACGGAGACCTGCTTCAGCCCGTGCTTCTCGGCGAAGCCCACCACCTGCGGGCCGCGCATCACCGTGCCGTCGTCATTCACGAGCTCACAGATGACACCGATCGGCGGCAGGCCGGCAAGCCTGCAAAGGTCGACGGCGGCCTCCGTATGGCCAGAGCGCATGAGCACGCCGCCCTCGCGCGCCACGAGCGGAAAGATATGCCCCGGCCGGACGAAATCGCCGGCGCCCGCATTCGGATTGGCGAGGTTGCGCACGGTCAGCGTCCGGTCCTCGGCGGAAATCCCGGTGCTCGTTCCGTGCCTGAAATCGACGCTCACGGTAAACGCCGTCTGATGCGGCGCGTCGTTTTCCGCCACCATCGGCGCAAGGTTCAGCCGCCGCGCCTCCTCGCGCGGCATGGGCGCGCAGACGATCCCCGACGTGTGGCGCACGATGAAGGCCATTTTCTCCGGCGTGCAGTGGACGGCGGCAACGATCAGGTCGCCCTCGTTCTCCCGCCCGTCATCATCCATGACCACGACGATCTCGCCGCGCTCGAAGGCGCGCAGGGCTTCGACGACTCGTCTCTGATCGTAGGGCATGTGTTCCTCGCCGATTAGGGGAGTAAGGGAATAGGGGAGTAAGGGAAGTAAGAAAAGCTCTCATCCAGAAAAGCTCTTCCCCTACTTCCTTACTCCCCTATTCCCTTACACTCTTCCCGTCTGCCCCCGGTGCCGCAGATAGTGGTCGGCGATCGTGCAGGCGAGCATGGCCTCGCCGATGGGCACGGCCCGGATCCCGACACAGGGATCGTGCCGGCCTTTCGTGACCACCTCCACCTCGCGGCCGCTGCGGTCGATCGAGCGACGCGGCGTCAGGATGGACGAGGTCGGCTTGACGGCAAAACGGGCCACGATCGGCTGCCCGGTCGAGATGCCGCCCAGGATGCCCCCCGCATGGTTGGACATGAACACGGGCTGGCCGTCATTGCCGGCGCGCATCTCGTCGGCATTCTCCTCTCCGCGCAGGCGTGCCGCGGAAAAGCCGGCGCCGATCTCCACCCCCTTGACGGCGTTGATCGACATCAGGTTGCCGCAGATGTCCTGGTCGAGCTTGGCATAGATCGGCGCGCCGAGGCCGGCCGGAACCCCTTCCGCCACCACCTCGATGACCGCGCCGACCGAGGAGCCCTCCTTGCGGATGCCGTCCAGATAGTCGGCGAAGACGGCGACCGACTGCCGATCGGGCGTGAAGAACGGGTTTTCCGGATCGTTGACGAAATCCCAGTCCCAATTGGCGCGGTCGATCTCCTTCTCGCCCATCGCCACCAGCGCACCGCGCACCACCATGCCGGGCACGATCTTGCGGGCGAGCGCGCCCGCCGCCACGCGCGTCGCCGTCTCGCGGGCGGAGGACCGGCCGCCGCCGCGATAGTCGCGCAGGCCGTATTTCGCGTCATAGGTATAGTCCGCGTGTCCCGGGCGGTACCGCTCGGCGATCTCGCCGTAGTCCTTGGAACGCTGGTCGACATTCTCGATCAGCATCGAGACCGGCGTACCGGTGGTCACCAGCGTCTCGCCGTCCTCCCCCGGCATCACGCCGGACAGGATCCTCACCTCGTCCGGCTCGCGGCGCTGGGTGACGAAGCGTGACTGGCCGGGCCTTCTGCGGTCGAGCTCGGCCTGGATTTCGGCTAAGGTGAAGCGGATGCCGGGCGGGCAGCCGTCCACGACGCAGCCGATCGCCGGCCCGTGGCTTTCGCCCCAGGTGGTGACGCGGAACAGGTGACCGAAGGTGTTGTGCGACATGAGCCTCCCTTCCCCGAAGGGCCGCCACGCTTCTATTTTGCTTTGGCCATGGGGTCAAACCGCGCCGTGCACCGTTTGGACACATTTGCCGTCTGTAGTGCCGGCGATTCTCTCCAGCCACAGCCCACATCGAGGACCCGATGAAGCGAATTGCAGCCCTGGCTCTTCTCCTCGGCCTTTCTTCCCTGCCCGCCTTCTCTGCCGACGCGGAAGGCACGATCGCCGAAGTCAATCCGGAGGAGATGACGATCACGCTCGAGGACGGCTCCACCTACAAGCTGCCCGCCGAGATCGATGTGACGGCAGTCAGCGACGGCATGGAGGTCGTCATCGCCTATGAGGAGGGCGCGGACGGGGTGAAGCAGATCACCGACATGCTTCTGCCGGAGTAATCCCTATAGCCACTCCAGCCTGCCATTCTCGACCCGCAGGACCCGGTCCTGCGGGATGTGCATTTCCGCCGCCTCTTCCGGCGCGGCGCCGCCGATCCAGTGGAAGACCGTGCGGATGACGCCGCCATGCGTCACACACACGGTCGGGCGGGCGATCTCGTCCAGCCACGCGCGGACCCGCCCCGCCAGCACCTCGTAGCTCTCCGCATCGCCACCCGGCGGCAGGAAATGCCATTTGCGCCGCGAGCGCCTCTCGGTGCAGCCGGGCTCGCGCGCCTCCAACTCGGCATAGGTGAAGCCCTGCCAGGCCCCGAAATGCACCTCCTTCAGGCGCGGGTCGGTCCGATAGCCGGTAGCCGGCAGGCCGAGCTGGACGCGCACGCGCTCCATCGTCTCGCAGGTGCGGCGCAGGGGGCTCGCCACGAAGTCGAAGGAGGCGGGATCGGCGAGAAGTTCGGCGAGGCGGCGGCCGTTGCGGTCGGCCTGGGCGCGCCCGCGCTCGTTGATATCCGTGTCAGCCTGGCCCTGCAGGCGCGCCTGCGCGTTCCAGTCGGTCTCACCGTGGCGCACGATGTAAAGGAGCGGAAGCACGCGGTGACCTCATATCGGCGCCACGCGCCCGGCAGAGCTAATCCAGAACGGTGGAGATGTCGGGCGCGTCCACCGCTTTCATGCCGATCACGTGGTAGCCGGAATCGACGTGCAGCACCTCTCCCGTCATGCCGCGCGACAAAGGCGACAAGAGGTACAGCGCCGTGTCGCCCACCTCCTCGATGGTGACGGTCCGCCGCAGCGGTGCGTTGTACTCGTTCCACTTCAGGATGTAGCGGAAATCGCCGATGCCGGAGGCGGCAAGCGTCTTGATCGGCCCGGCGGAGATCGCGTTGACGCGGATGTTCTTGGGCCCGAGATCGACGGCGAGATATTTCACGCTGGCCTCGAGCGCGGCCTTGGCCACGCCCATGACGTTGTAGTTCGGCATGACCTTCTCGGCGCCGTAATAGGTCATGGTGAGGAGCGAGCCGCCGTCCGTCATCAGCTTCTCGGCGCGCTGGGCGACCGCCGTTAAGGAATAGACCGAGATGTCCATCGTGCGCAGGAAATTGCCATGCGTGGTGTCCACATAGCGGCCGGTCAGCTCGTTCTTGTCAGAGAAGCCGATCGCGTGCACCAGGAAGTCGAGCCTGCCCCACTGCTTCTCGACCGTCTCGAACACCGCGTCGACGGAGGAAAGGTCGGTGACGTCACAATGGCCGGCAACGATCGCGCCGAGTTCGCCGGCGAGCGGCTCCACACGCTTCTTCAGCGCATCGCCCTGGTAGGTGAGCGCAAGTTCCGCCCCGGCAGCGGCGCAGGCCTTGGAAATGCCCCAGGCGATGGAGCGGTTGTTGGCGACGCCGAGAACGAGCCCGCGCTTGCCGGCCATCAGGCCACTGCCACCTGCCATAACGATTCTCCGGACCAGTTGCGGAGACGCCGTATCGCACAGCGGCGGGATCGCTTCAAGCGCGGGATGGTTTCACCCGCCCCGGCCTGCGAAGGGATCGACGCCCATCTGCATCAGCATGCCCACCGTGTCGGCCTCGCCCCAATGCTCGACGATCCGACCGTCCTTTATCCGGTCGATGTTGATGCCCTTGACCTTCACCACCGTGTTTGTCGGGGGAATATCGAGCCATATGCCGCCATGCGTACCTTGTCCGCTCACGCGCGTGACGACCTTGTCCCCCTCGGCGATCATGTCCTCGACGGTCAGGGAAAAGTCCGGAAAGGTGGTCCGTATCGCCTGGACATGTGCGCGAAGGACCTGGGGGCCCCGGCCCGCTCCTTCACTGTTATGATCCACATAGTCCGCGCCGACCAGGGACTCGATGCCCGAAACATCCCCACTGGAGAACACTTCGGCATAGAGCCGGCGGACCAGTTCCTTGTTCGCAGATGTCGACATGGCCGATCTCCTCTCGAAAACCGGGATGGTTCGGCGTCAGGCCTCCGCTTTACGGAAGAGCGCTTCGAGCGCCGGATCGCCGCCCTCGGGCAACATCACCCGCACATGGACGTAGAGATCGCCATCGCCGCCGCTCTTCAGCGGGAGGCCGCGTCCCTTGAGACGCAGGGTCCGGTCGGAGCTCGACCAGGCCGGCACCTTCACGGCCACCTTGCCGGTGGGGGTATCCACGGCCACCTTGGCGCCGAGAACCGCGTCACGCAGGCTGACGGGCAGGTCCACATGCAGGTCGCGCCCCTCGACCCGGTAGAGCGGGTGCGGCCGGAGCCGGAGTTTGACAAGCGCGTCGCCGCGCTCGCCGAAGGGCGTTTCGGCGCCCTGCCCCTTGAGCCTGATGGTCTGGCCGTCCTCGACATAGCGGGGCAGCTTCACGGCCATGCGGCGCCCGTCGGGGAAAGCCGCCATCACCTTGGCGCCGGTGGCGATATCCTCCACCGTTACATCGAGCGTGACATTGAGGTCGCCGAGGCCCTCCGGCCGCCCGCCGCGCGCGCCCTGCGCGCCGCCGCGCGAGAAGGCCTGGCCGAAAATCTCGCTGAAGATGTCGGCGCCGTGGGGATCGTCGCCGAAGCCGCTGCTGCGGAACTCGAAATGGGTCCGGCCGGGGCCGCCGCCCGCGCGCCGGAAACCGGCGAAGGGATCGGCGCCGGCGCCCTCGAAGCCCTGAAAGCGCGGCTTGCCGCTGGCGTCGATCTCGCCGCTGTCGAACGCCCTGCGGTTCTTCTCGTCGCCGAGTATCTCATAGGCCTGGCCGATCTCGGCAAAGCGCTCCTTCGCCTGCGGGTCGTCGGGCCGCTGGTCGGGATGGTATTTCTTCGCCAGACGGCGGAATGCCGCCTTTATGTCCTTGGCCGAAGCGCTCTTCGACACGCCCAGCACCTCATAGGGATCTCTCATCTTGCCTTGCCCGTGCGATGGGAGAAAACCACAACCGGATGTTTTGCCTGGAGATTTGGCTCCCGGCAATTATATGCGCATTGCGGCGGCCGAATTCCAGTGCGGCAGCGGCCTAGCGCGGCTCGAAGGCGCGCATGCGCATGATGCCGGCGGCGTCCTTGCAGGCCTCGCCCTCGTACAGCCCGACGCCGTCGAAGCTCTCGCGCGTCGTGGTGAAGGCAAGGCAATCCCGGCCCTCCTCGGCCTCGCCGCTATAGGCGGTGATGAGTCCGCGAGCGCCGCTTTCCGGGTTTTCCCAGGGCAGGCTGCCGGCGGCAGGACCGGAGGAAAGCGCCGCCAGGATCGCCTGCCCGTCCTTTGCAAGGTTCTCGTCGGGAAAGACCTGGGCAGGGGGCACGGCGGAGGTGGTCAGCACCGTGTCGACCGCGTTCTTCCCCCCGCCGAAGGAACAACCCTGGATCGCGACGGCCAAAAAGACGAGCATGGCGGCGTTCCCGCCGAGGCGCAGTGCCAGGCGGGCGCTCCTATCTGCCTCTTGCGTCGGTCCGGACAATCGGCAATCTCCCGAAGCGATATTTTCGAATTGAGCAACACGATGATTACGAACGAGTTAAAGAACGCCGACTTTACCGAACATATGGAGCCATACCGCCTGTTTGCGGAATGGCTCGGGGACGCGCAGGGCAACGAGCCCAACGATCCCAACGCAACGGCGCTCGCCACCGTCGACCCGGAGGGCATGCCCAATGTACGGATGGTCCTGCTCAAGGGCTTCGACGAAAGCGGGTTCGTTTTCTATACCAATTTCGAAAGCACCAAGGGAAAAGAAATCCTCTCCTCGATGAAGGCCGCCATGTGCTTCCATTGGAAAAGCCTGCGCCGGCAGGTGCGCGTGCGCGGCCCGGTCGAACAGGTGACCGAGGAGGAGGCGGATGCCTATTTCGCCTCGCGCCCGCGCGGCAGCCGCATCGGAGCCTGGGCGTCGAAACAGTCGCGGCCGCTCGAAAGCCGCTTCGCCCTTGAAAAGGCGGTCGCCGAATACACCGCCAAATTCGCCGTGGGCGAGATTGCCCGCCCCGCCTACTGGTCGGGCTTCCGCATACTGCCCGTGAGCATCGAGTTCTGGCACGACCGGCCGTTCCGCCTGCATGACCGCGTGATCTTCAGGCGGGAGGATGGGGGAGGCTGGTCCAAGACGCGGCTCTACCCGTAGAGCTGCCCCATCGCAGTCAGCCGCCCTTGCGCCGGTTCATGAAGGCCGTGAAGGCGGCGCGCGCCTCCTCGGATTTGAGGCGGGCGCGGAAATGCTCCGCCTCCTCCTTGATGCGCGCCAGCACCTCCGTGCGGGGCCCGCGCAGCAGGTCACGCGTGATGCGCAGCGCCTCGGCCGGCTTGGCTGCAATCGCCCGCGCCGCCGCGAGAACCGCTTCTTCCAGTTCCGCAGCCGGAACGACGCGATGGATGAGCCCGCAATCGCGCGCTTCCGCCGCGCTCAAACCCTCCCCCAGGGCCAGGAGAGCGATGGCGCGCTGGTGCCCGATGATTCTCGGCGCGAGCAGGCTCGAACCTGCTTCCGGAACGAGACCGAGATCGACAAAGGGCGTCCTGAACACCGTCTCCGGCGTGGCGAAGGTCAGGTCGCAATGAAGATGCATGGTCGCACCGACGCCGACCGCGATGCCGTCGGCGCCGGACAGGACCGGCTTGCGCGCAGCAGCAAGGGCGGCGAGGAAATCGAACACCTCGGTCCCCGCCTCGCCGCCTGTCGCCACGGCGAGGAAATCGGAAAGGTCATTGCCCGCCGAGAAGGCGCCGGGCACGCCGAGGAAGACGTGGCAGCGGACCGCCGCGTCGGCATCTCCCTCCTGGAGGGCTGCGGCCATGCGGGCATACATGGCGCGCGTGATCGCGTTCTTCTTTTCCGGCCGGTTCAGCCTGATGACCTGCACCGCCTCGCGGCGCTCGACGATGATGTCTTCGCTCATTCCTGCTCCAGAACCTCTGCCGCGGCCGAGAGGCTCTCGGCACCGTCCACCACCACCCGCTTCAGGTTCGCCGTCTCGCCGAGATGATTCTCCGCAAGGTACCGGCAGAGCCGCGCCTGGCCGGCATCTGCGGCGGCGACGGCGCCGCGCGCGAACATCGTTGCACCGGCCGCAAGGGCGAAGAGGCGCAGATAGGGCGTGGCGCCGCTGAGCGCCGCCTCCGTCTCCCCCTCGCCCACAAGCCGCAGGAGATGTTCCGTCGCCCCCTCCAGATCCTCGAGCGCGGCGTTGAGGCACCCGGCCGTATCGCCGAGCTCGGGCATGTTCGCGCCGCGCACCGTCTCCGCGTCACGGCGCAACTCGGCGATATAGGCGCGCACGTGCCCGCCGCCCGACTGCGGCAGCTTGCGAAGAACGAGGTCGATCGCCTGGATGCCGTTGGTGCCTTCATAGATCGGCGCGATGCGGGCGTCGCGGTAGAGGGCGGCGGCGCCCGTCTCCTCGATGAACCCCATCCCGCCATGCACCTGGACGCCGAGCGAGGCCACCTCCACGCCGATATCGGTCGGAAAGGCCTTCGCCAGCGGTGTCAGGAGATTGGCACGTTCCTGCCAATGCGCCCTTGCGCCGGGCTCGGCGAGCCGCGCCATGTCTACCGCATGGGCGCAGGAATAGGCAACGGCGCGGGCCGCCTGCGTCATCGCCTTCATGGTGAGGAGCATGCGCTTGACGTCGGGATGGGCGGCAATCGGGCTCATGCCCTCGCCGCTCCAGCCCGGCGCACGGCCCTGCCGGCGCTCGCGCGCATAGGCGAGCGCCCTCTGATACGCCGCCTCGGCCACTGCCACGCCCTGCATGCCGACGGCAAGCCGCGCGTTGTTCATCATGGTGAACATGCAGGCAAGGCCGCGATTCTCCTCGCCGACAAGCCAGCCGACCGCGCCGGGGGCCTCGCCGAAGCGCCCGTCGCCATAGATCATGGTGCAGGTGGGCGCGCCGCGGATACCGAGCTTGTGCTCGATCGAGGCGCAGAAGACGTCGTTGCGCGCGCCGAGGCTGCCATCACCGTTCACCAGGAATTTCGGCACGAGGAAGAGCGAAATGCCCTTGGTGCCGGGCGGGGCGTCGGGAAGGCGCGCCAGGACCAGATGCACGATATTGTCCGTGAAATCGTGCTCCCCGAAGGTGATGAAGATCTTCTGGCCGAAGATCCTGTAGGTGCCGTCCCCGGCGCGCTCGGCCCGGGTGCGAAGCGCGCCGAGATCGGAGCCGGCCTGCGGCTCCGTCAGGTTCATGGTCGCCATCCACTCGCCTGAGACGAGCTTTTCCAGATAGGTGCCCTTCAGCTCCTCCGTCGCATGCCGCTCCAGCGCCTCGACGGCGCCGACGGTCAGGGTCGGCCCGAGCGCGAAGGCCATGGAGGCTGAATTCCACATCTCCAGCGCCGCGACGGCCAGCATCATGGGCAGGCCCTGCCCGCCCCGATGCGTCGGCAGGGCGAGCGAATTCCAGCCGCCCTCGCACCATCTGCGGTAAAGGTCCGGCCATCCGGCGGGCGTCCTCACCTCGCCGTTCTCCAGACGTGCGCCCGCCTCGTCGCCGATGCGGGCGAGCGGCGCCACCTCCTCGCCGGCAAAGCGGCCTGCCTCGGCGAGAATCGCCCCGACGAGGTCGGGCGAGAGGCCTTCCAACCGCCCCTCCTCCAGCATTCCCGCCAATCCGGCAACATGATTCAGCGTGAAATTGATGTCGTCGAGGGGTGCGCGATACATGCTTCTCCTCCCTGAGCTTGGCCAAGCCTAGCGGCGATCGGGACCGGGAACCAGTCTGGCAAAAAGGGATATCCACTCTTTACGTAAACGTCAATTTGCTCGCGGTTGAGCTCGCCGGCCGGCGGGCTCAAAGATGGGTTGCGAACGAGGAGAAGCCATGCTCGCCAGGCCTGAAAAGTTCAGATGCATCGAATGCAGCAAGCCGTTCGGCGCGCCGGATTTCGCCTGCTATTATGGGCAGATTGAAAGCGGGCCGGCCTACTGGTCCGACCGCGGCATGCTCTGTTCGCTCGAATGCTCGCTGCGGCACCACAGACAGCGGATGGCCGAGGGCACGCTTTCTTCCGCTCCGGCGGCCGATCCGTTCGAGGAAGACTAGGAGGCGGGATTTTCCCCCCCATCTGCAGTGGCGGATCGGAAAGACCTGATCGCCGGCAGCATTCGGGAGCCCTACCTCAGCCGTTCCCGCTCAAGCTCCGCCGCGCGAGGACCATCGCGCCGACCACACAGCCGCCGAACAGCAGGCCCTCCAAGCCGGCCGTTAGCACCTGGCTGACCGGCCCGAAGCCGCTCTCGCCAAACAGGCCGCCCATGTCGCCGAGCCGCAGGCGCGAACCGGGGAAACTGCGGGCGAGCAGGTCCAGGCTGCCGCCCATCAGCCGCCCTCCGATGAGGGCGATGAGCATGCCGGCGGCGGCTCCGGCCACAGCCGCGGCGGCAATGCAGCGCCCGAGCAGGGGAGAGCCCGCTCCGCGGTTTCCCAGCCACGCCCCGAAACCTACCGCCCCACCAAGGAGAGCGCCCTCAGGGGCGCCGGCTATGTCGCCCGGCGACTGGCCGAACAGGAGGTTGAAGGCGTCGAGGCCAAGCAGCTTCACCAGGGCGCCCACCACCATGCCTCCGGCAGCGCCGCCGGCTATGCCCCACTGCCAGGGGCGGCCGGAGGCTACGCCCGCCAGCGCGATCCCGAAGCCGACCCCGGCGCCTCCGAGCAGCCCGACCACTATGTTGAGGCAGAGGAGGACGAGGAGCACCGACACCGCGCCCATTCCGGGCTGCAGCGGCTGGAAGGCCCCGGCAAAGCCGTAGAACAGGCCGCCGAAGATGCCGGCGATGCCGCCGCCGATCGTGCCAGCGCTGCCGAGCAGGAGAACCCGCCGCCAAGGCTGGGGCTGGGCCTCCGATCGCGCCATCGTCACAGCGTCGGGCCCGCTCCCATCGCCGACCCGTTCAACCGGCGCGATGAAGCGGTAGCCGTGTTTGGGAACCGTCTCGATGAAGCGCGGACTGGCGGCATCGTCACCGAGCTGCCTGCGGAGCGTCTTGATACACTGGGTAAGGGCCTCGTCTGTGACGGGCACGCCGCGCCAGACCTCGTCGAGGAAGCGGTTCTTCGAAACGAGCCTTCCTTGCTCACGCACCAGAAGCGCCAGCGCGTCGAGGTACCGGGCGTTCAGCTCGACCGGCAAGCCGTCCCGCCTGAGCTGACGGTCGCTCGGGTCAAGAACGAATCGGTCGAAGCGGAAGCCGCCGGTCGCCATTTCTCAGCAAAACCTCAGAAGTTGCTCATGCCGCTCACCGGCCCGGCAAGCCATGTGAAGCCGCACGCATCCATGTTGAACCCTCACCCGCGGAGGAAGGCAAGGCAATGGCAGAAAACTCGGAAACGCATGGCGGGCGGCGCGCAGGCCGTTGGAGGATCGTAGCTTGGGCAGTAGCGGCACTCCTCCTGCTGCTGCCGCTCGTGGCGATGCGGTTTACCGGCGAGGTCGACTGGGACGAGACGGATTTCCTTGTGATGGGAGTGCTCTTGTTCGGCGCCTGCGGCGCCTTTGAGCTGGCAGCGAGGATGACGGGCAGCACGGCATACCGGGCGGCTGTAGCCGTCGCCCTCCTTGGAACCTTCCTCCTGATATGGATCAATCTCGCGGTCGGCATCATCGGCAGCGAAGACAACCCCGCCAACCTGATGTATCTCGGGGTGCTCGCGGTGGGGATCGTCGGCGCCTTCATCGCCCGGTTCCGGCCGGACGGAATGGCGCGGGCACTGGCCGGGACTGCCCTTGCCCAGATACTCGTCGCCGCCATCGCGCTGGCCGGCGGATTGGGCTCTGAAGGAGAGAACTGGCCGCAGGTCATCGTTGTCCTGAACGGGTTCTTCGCCGCGCTGTGGCTCGTGTCGGCCTGGTTGTTTTGGGAAGCGGCGCGCGCGAAACCTTCCGCGGGAGCGTCGGCTTGAGCCGCGCCCACGGTCTTCAGCCGCGAAGCTGCGGATTGCGGATCCGGTAGAGCACATGCGGGCGCAAGGGGTGGCCCTCGGCGATCTTGGGGTGCTGGTAATCGTCCGCCGGGTCGTATTCCATGCCGATCTTCTGCATCACCTGTTGGCTGGGAAGGTTGATCCTCGCGGTGAAGGCGACCACCTCTGGCAAGCCGATGGACCATGCATAGCCGAGCCATGCCCGGGCACCTTCGGGAGCAAGGCCGCGGCCCCAAAACTCCTTGCCGATCACCCACCCGATCTCCACCCGCGGATGGCTCGGTATCGCCGAGCGGATGATGTCGGGGACAAAGGCGATCCCGATCAGCCCGATGAGTTCGCCGGTCTCCTTCAACTCGGCAGCCTGAAAATGGAAGCCGTTCACCCGCGCGCGCTCGACCGCCAGGTCGATATCCGCCTGGACTTCCTCCGGCGTCATCACCTTGGGGAAAAAGCGGCGTACATGCGGATCGCCCTGGATGGCGGCCATCGCCTCCCGATCCCGCGCCTCCCACGGGCGCAGGACGAGGCGCTGGGTAACGAGCCTTATCGGCCCTTCTCCTCCGTTCATCACCGGCCCTCCGCTTCCCGCTCCACCGCCCGCCAGCCGATGTCGCGCCGGCAGAAACCCTCCGGCCAGTCGATCCGGTCCACGGCGCGATAGGCTTGGTCGCGCGCCTCCGTCACCGTGCGGCCGAGCGCCGTCACATTGAGCACCCTGCCCCCATCAGCAATAATCTCGCCGTTGCGGAGGGCGGTGCCGGCATGAAAGATCTCCACGTCTCCGTCCTTCGCCGCATCGAGGCCACGGATCACCGAGCCCTTTTCAGGCGAGGCCGGATATCCTTTGGCGGCCATCACCACGGTCAGCGCCGCCTCGTCGCGCCAGCGTGCCGACATATGCGCGAGCTGGCCATCGACCGCCCCCTTCATCAGGACGAGGAGGTCGTCCTTCAGCCGCGGCATCAGCACCTGGCATTCCGGGTCGCCGAAACGCACGTTATATTCGATCAGCTTCGGGCCGTCCCGGGTGATCATCAGCCCGGCATAGAGCACCCCGGTAAAGGGCGCGCCCATTTCCTCCATGCCCTTCAGCGTCGGCTCAATGATCTGGCGCATCACCCGCGCGACCATCTCCTCCGTCATCACCGGCGCGGGCGAATAGGCGCCCATGCCGCCGGTATTGGGCCCGGTGTCGCCCTCGCCCACGCGCTTGTGGTCCTGCGCCGTACCGAAAGGCAGCGCCGTCTTGCCGTCGCACAGGCAGAAGAAGCTCGCCTCCTCGCCCTCCAGAAGCTCCTCGATCACCACCTCCGCGCCCTCGATCCCAAATGCGCCGGAGAAGCATTCGTCGACGGCGGCGAGCGCCTCCGCCTCGGTCATGGCCACGGTGACGCCCTTGCCGGCGGCAAGCCCGTCCGCCTTCACCACGATCGGCGCCCCTACCCGCCGCACATGATCTCGGGCGTGGACGGCATCGGCAAAGCGGGCGTAGGCGGCCGTCGGGATGCCGTAGCGGGCGCAGAGGTCCTTGGTGAAGCCTTTCGAGCCCTCCAGCCGAGCCGCATCGGCGGTCGGCCCGAAGACAGGAATATCGGCGGCAATGAGATCGTCGGCGAGCCCCGCCACCAGCGGCGCCTCGGGGCCGACCACGACGAGGTCGATGGCATTGTCCCGGCAGAAATAGACGACCGCCTCGTGATCGCGCATGTCGATGGCCACGCATTCGGCATGCTCGGCGATGCCTGGATTGCCCGGCGTCGCATAAAGCTTCCCGAGGAGCGGCGAGGCGGCAAGCTTCCAGGCCAGCGCGTGTTCGCGGCCGCCCGATCCGATGAGAAGAACTTTCATGCGCTGCAGCCCTGCTTCAATAATGCCCCCGCAACGGGCTATGACCGAAGTGATTCACGGTCAAGTTGCCAGCCGCCTGTTTAGGGGAGAAACAGTGTTGCCGTACCATCGACCCTCACGCTCGGGCGGTACTCACCCGACCTTTCTCGGCCATTTGAAGGAGACGTGCCACGTCCTCATGCGACCTGAGAATGGCAACCGGGACCTTTGGCCCGTAGAGGTCAATTTTGGCCACGAATATAGGCGCGTACCTCTTTTCGAAATTCCAGATGTAGGAAAGAAATTGCCGATCCGGCAGCGGCTCAGGGCAACCTTCCGCCATATCTGGACGAACTGATCCGTAATACCGCAGCACCCGTCTTGCCAGTCCGACTAATGCCACGCGTCTTGGGACGCGGACCCAGAGCACCATGTCGGTGCGTGGTAGCCGGAGATCGAATGTGGATGCGCCACTTCCGTCCATGACCCAGCGATCGCGCTGCACCAGCCCACGGAGGATCTCCCGTTGCTCCTGCCGATCACGTTCTTTCCAGCCGGGCAACCATCGGACATCACGATCGAGGGATTGGTATTGCAGATCGAATTTCATCGCGATTGCGCGTGAAAGCGTTGTCTTCCCGCCGCCTGAGCAGCCTATGACAAGAACTCTGTCGACGCGGGGAAGCATCTCCGCCGCTTCTTCCAGCGCGACATATCTCGGCAAGGGAAACTCCTTGAGTAGCTGGGTACATCGTGCCCCGGCGGCAGAAGCCCGGAACAAGTGATAATTGTGCGTCTGCTTTTGACAAGGCCGCGAGGCAAGACGTCGCGGCGTCTACGGACCGCCGGCAACGATTCGGACCGAAACAAGCGAGTCGTGCGCAGTATCGCTTGACCTCAGTCGTGCGTCTTGCCACTCCACGTCCGTTCGAGCGAGGCGAAAGCATGGACATCATCCAGTCACGGCAGATGCGCGGCCGCGTCGCCGATGCGCCGTCGGGCCATTGGGTCTACCGCCTCCTGCCGCGGGCCGCCTGGCCCTATGCCCAGCTTGCCCGGTGGGACCGGCCGATCGGCTGGAAGCTTCTCCTGTGGCCGTGCTGGTGGTCGCTCGCCATGGCCGCGAGCGCAGGGGCGGAACCCGGCGCGCCGCTCCGGACCGTCCTGCCCTCGCCCTGGCTCCTCCTCCTCTTCCTCGTCGGCGCCATCGCCATGCGCGGGGCGGGCTGCACCTATAACGACCTCGTCGATCATGACATCGACGAGAAGGTGGAGCGCACCCGCTCGCGGCCGCTGCCCTCCGGCCAGGTGTCGCGCCGCCAGGCCTGGGCGTTCCTTGTTGCGCAGGCGCTGGTCGGCCTTCTGGTGCTCCTGCAGTTCAATGCCTTCGCCGTCCTGGTGGGGCTCGGGTCCCTTGCGGTCGTCGCCGTCTATCCCTTCGCGAAGAGATTCACCGACTGGCCGCAATTCTTTCTGGGGCTTGCCTTTTCCTGGGGCGCGCTGATGGGCTGGGCGGTCGAGTTCGGCAGCCTGTCGCTTGCGCCCTTCCTCCTTTATTGCGGCTCGATCC
This sequence comes from Chelativorans sp., assembly GCF_031180965.1. GTDB lineage: Bacteria > Pseudomonadota > Alphaproteobacteria > Rhizobiales > Rhizobiaceae > Chelativorans. Next base: position 83,197 of record NZ_JAPSLH010000005.1, on the reverse strand, counting down.
TGTGGGTGATCGGCTATGACACGATCTACGCGCACCAGGACAAGGAGGACGACGCCATCGTGGGCGTGCGGTCAACGGCGCGCCTTTTCGGAGAAAACACCAAGAGCTGGCTGGTCGCGCTTTATGGCGGCGCGCTCTTGTTCTTCGCCGTCGCCTTTGCCCTTGCCGCTGTGCCGATGCCGGCGCTTGCAGGCCTCGTGGCGGCGGGGGTGCACATGGCGCGGCAGATCCGCGTGCTCGACATCGAGAATCCGGATCAGTGCCTGGCGCTCTTCAAGTCCAATTCGACGGTGGGCTGGCTGATCTTTCTCGGCCTTCTGGGCGGCGGCGGCTGGGCGGCGCTCAGCCCGTATTTTTAGGACAGAAAGCGTTCAGGCGGGCGCCTGTGAACACCGCCGTTCCACGATCCACTCGAACGCGGGGCGCTAGTTCCGCGCGATGATCTCCTCGCCGTCCACCACGAGCCTGAGGCCCAGCGTGCCCTGCCTGCGCCGGGCGAGGAAGCGCGGGCGGCGCTGGCGCACCGCGCGGCCCTGACGCCGCTCCTGCGGTGCCTGCGTCTTCACCTGCCCCAGCGATTCCTCCAGCGTACGGGCGACGCCGTCGGACTCCACCAGCAGCATCGGCAGGCGATAGGCTTCCGCCCAGGCGCGCCAGTCCGCCGCCACATCGTCCAGGTCGCCGGCCACCAGCAGCGGGACCGACAGCATCGGATCGCTGTGCAAAAGCTCCAGCGTCACCGTGACCTGACCGTCCTCGTCCTCGATCGCGCGGGCCGCCACCCCGCGAAAGGCGGCCGGCGGGAGCGCGAAGGTGACCGGAAGCTGGCTCATATCGAGTACCCGGCGCATGCGCACGCCGCGCTTGCCGATCGTGAATGTCACCTCGCCGAAACTGTCCTGCGTCGCGTAGCTCACCACCTGCGGCAGGCGGAAAGGGTCGAGCCTCATCGCCCGACCGGCCCAAACTGGCTTCAGACCACTCGCCATTCTGTTCTTGCCTTCTGTTCACTCCTGAGAGCCGTCCTGGCTCCCACGGGCCGTTTTCCCGGCCTTTTATGAGCGCGAAGCTAGCGCGCCGGTCCTTACCTCCCGGCTTAGAAAGTCGGTTAAATTTTGCTGATCCGCGCCTTGGTTACCGCTTCCTGAGCGGCGGGAACTTTGCTCTGCGCACCGGCCGCCGGTGGCGGTCAGATCACCTTGCCGGTGTTCATGATGCCGGCCGGATCGAAGGCCTTCTTGATGCGGCGCATCAGCTCCGTGGCGATCGCCGGCTGGGTCGCGAGGAGCTCGGCGCGCTTCATGGTGCCGATGCCGTGCTCGGCGGAAAAGGAGCCGCCGAGCTCGCGCACGATGGCGTGAACCTCGTCATTCATCGTCCGGTAGTGCTTCAGGAATTCCTCGCGCGAGCCGCCGACCGGCTGCGACACGTTGTAGTGCAGGTTGCCGTCGCCCATATGGCCGAAGCAGACGACACGGCTTCCCGGCACCACCTTCCCCACCGCCTCGCCCGCCCGGGCGATGAATTCGGGGATGGCGGCCACCGGCACCGAGATGTCGTGCTTGATGGAGCCGCCCTCGCGGGTCTGCGCGTCCGACATGTCCTCGCGCAGGCGGCGCAGCTGCAGGTCCTGGGTTGCATTCTGCGCAATCGCCGCGTCCTCCACCCAGCCCGCCTCGAGGCCGCCGCCCAGAATGTCCTCAATCAGCGCGCGTGCATCCTCGGCGGAACGGCCGGACGAGATTTCCAGCAGCACATGCCAGGCATGCTCTCCGGCGAGCGGCTTCCGGGTCTCCGGCATGTGCTTCAGCACGAGGTCGACGGGCGTCCTTTCCATGAGCTCGAACATTGTGAGCGCCGTCCCCGCCCGGTCGTTGGCGAGTTCGAACAGGCGCAGCGCGTCGACCGGAGAGCGGAGCCCGGCCCAGGCGAGCTCGCGCCCCTTCGGCTTCGGGTAAAGCTTCACCACCGCGGCGGTGATGACGCCGAGCGTACCTTCGGCGCCGACGAAAAGGTCCTTCAGGTCGTAGCCCGTATTGTCCTTCTTGAGCTTCCTCAGATCGTCGAAGATTTCGCCGGTCGGCAGCACGACCTCCACGCCGAGGCACAGATCGCGCGCGACGCCATAGGCCACCGCGCCGACGCCGCCTGCATTGGAGGAGAGGTTGCCGCCGATCTGGCAGGAGCCCTGCGAGCCCAGCGCCAGCGGAAACAGCCGGTCGTTCCTCGCCGCCTCCTCCTGCAGCACCTGCAGCACTACGCCCGCCTCTACCGTCGCCGTGTTGGAGCTCAGATCGATCTCGCGGATGCGGTTGAGCCTTGATGTGGAAAGGATCACCTGCCGGCCGGAAGCATCCGGCATCTGCCCGCCCACCAGCCCCGTATTGCCGCCCTGCGGCACGATGGGCGTGCCCGTTTCCGTCGCAAGGCGCAGGATGCGGCTCACCTCCTCCGTGCTGCCCGGCTTCAGCACCAGAGAGGTGCGCCCGCCGTAAAGACCGCGCGGCTCCACCACATGCGGCGCGATGTCCGCAGGGTCGCGCAGCGCGTGCCGCTCGCCGACGATCGTGGCAAAACGGTCGGCGAGGGCGGGGTCGAGCATGTCGTGGGAAGCGTCCATGGGGCGAAACCTATGTCCCTTCCCGGCCGCTGTCACGGGGGGCGGCGGCGCGGGCCAGCCGGTCGTTGATGGCCTCGCCCAGCCCATGCCCCGGCACCGGCTCCACTGCGATCGTTGCGGCTCCGGAAGCATCGAGCGCCGACAGGTGGGAGAAGAGGTTGGCCGCCGCCTCGCGCAGATCGCCCGAAGGCGAGAGGTTCAGCAGCGCCGCCGCCCGCTCCGCTCCCCGCGCCCGTGTGGGCCCGAAGGCAAGCAGCGCCTCGCCTGGAAACACCTCTGCCGCGTCAAGCCTGATGCGCGCCGCCGGCGCATAGTGCGAGGCGAGCATGCCCGGAGCCTCGACGCCCTTTGCGCCGCGCAGGACCGGCTGGCCCGCTACGCGCTCGATCTCCTCCACGGCCAGGCCGCCCGGGCGCAGCAGGAACAGCCCTTCCTCCGCCACCTTCAGGATGGAGGATTCCAGGCCGACCGGCGTCGGCCCGCCGTCGACGATGAGCCCGATGCGCCCGCCGAGCGCCTTGTCCACCGCTTCCGCCGTCGTGCCCGTCACCCGGCCGGAGATGTTGGCGCTGGGCGCGGCCAGCGGACGGCCGATGCGCTCTATCACGTCGCGCCCGAACCCCTTGGGGCACCGCAGCGCGATCGTCCCGAGCCCCGCCGTGACCAGCGGGTGAATACCCGAGCCCGCGCGGTGCGGCAGCACGAGGGTCAGGGGGCCCGGCCAGAAGGCCTGCGCCAGGCGCTCGGCCAGCGGCGAAAAGGCAGCGATCGCCTCGGCCATCTTGCGGTCGGCCACATGGGCGATCAGCGGGTTGAAGCGCGGCCTGCCCTTCACTTCGAAGATGCGGGCAACAGCCTCCCCATTGGTCGCGTCGGCGGCAAGCCCATAGACGGTCTCGGTCGGGATCGCCACCAGCTCGCCCGCCAGGAGCAGTCGGCAGGCAGGGTCAAGCGCGGCGTCCTGCGGCAGGATTTCGGCCAAATTTCTTCCTTCCAGATACCGCCTCGGTGCCTATCGCGCCGCGGCCCGCCGGGCAAGGCGGATCGTCACGCCTTTCCCGAATCGGTTCAAGCGCATGCGCGGGAAACCGCGCGCGGGGATTTATCCCCGCCGGGCGCTTGACGGGGCGGCCGCTGCGGCGCACCTTCCGCGCCGAAGGGGAGAGGGGCAAATGTTGGTTCTTATGAAGACGCTGCATTTCGTCGGCCTGATGATGGGCGCGGCCGGCGGCATCGGACATATGATTATGGCCATCACGGCAAAGCGCGCCGAAGGCCCGCCCGCCCCCGGCCTGATCGCGATGCGCAGACAGCTCGGCCTGGTCGGCCTCACCGGCATCCTCGTCCTGTGGGCGACGGGCCTGTGGCTGTGGATCGTCAATTATGATGCTGCGCTGCTCGGCACCGCCTTCGCGCTGAAGATCCTCGCCGCCGCCCTCATGCTGGCCATCGCCATCGCAGCGCGCGTGGCGATGAAGCGCGGCAAGCCGGGCACACCGCCGCCCGCATTCATCCAGCGCCTGGGGCCGGCCTCCGGCCTGCTCGCTCTCGCCGCCGTAGCGCTCGCCGTCTATGTCTTCAACTGAGCCGGCCGGGCTAGCCGGCGATCTTCGAGAAATCCGCCACGCGCCCGGTCGCCTGGCGGATGCGCGCCAGCAGCGCCAGCCGGTTGGCGCGAACCCTGTCATCCTCGGCATTTACCAGCACCTGGTCGAAGAATGAATCAACCGGTTCGCGCAGTGCCGCAAGCGCCTTCATGGCGCCGGAAAAGTCTTGTTCGGCAATCGCTTCGCCGGCTTCCTTCTCGGCCTGATTCACCGCGCTGAAAAGGCGGATCTCGGCCTCCTCTTTCAGGAGCTCCGGCTCCACCGCGTCGGCGATCCGCGTCCCCTTCTTCTCCTCGGCAGCAAGGATGTTGGCCGCGCGCTTGGTGCCGGCGAGCAGGTTTTTTCCAGCCTCGCTGTCGAGCAGTTGCGAGAGCGCCTCGACGCGGCGCACGATCAGCAGAAGGTTGCAGCTTTCGGAGGTGATCACGGCATCGACGACATCATGGCGCACTCCGGCATCGCGCAAATAGACCTTGAGGCGGTCCTGAAGGAATGTCCGCAGATCGTCGCTGATCGCCGGGTCGTGCTCCTCAACCAGCGGCAGCCAGGCCGGAGCATCGGCCTTGGCCTCGGCGATGAGGATGCGAGCGCGCTCCCCGAACAGTCCGCCCGACACCGCCGCCGAGAGGATGGCGTCGAGCTTGCCTGCCGCTGCTGGCGTTGCCCCGATCTGATGGCGGAGCGCCTGCACGTCATTGATCGGATCGATGGAAAAGTTGAGGCCATTTTCGAGAACGATCCTGATCACGCCCAGCGCCGCCCTTCTGAGCGCATAAGGATCCTTGCTCCCGGTCGGCTTCTCGTCGATGCTCCAGAAGCCCGTCAGCGTATCGAGCTTGTCGGCCAGCGCCACGGCGACCGCGACTGGGTCGGTGGGCACGATGTCCGACGGACCGAGCGGCTTGTAGTGCTCCTCGATCGCGCGGGCGACGGACGGGTTCTCGCCCTGGAGCTCGGCATATTTGCGCCCCATCGCGCCCTGCAGTTCGGGGAATTCGCCCACCACCTCGGTCTGCAGGTCGGCCTTGGCGAGCACGGCGGCGCGCTCGGCGAGCGCCGGATTGGCGCCGACCATGGGAGCCAGTTCGCGCGCCAGCCGGCGGATGCGCTCCACGCGCTCGCCTTGCGTGCCCAGCCTGGCGTGGAAGGTGACGCCAAGATGGTCGAGCCGCGCCATGCGCTGGTCGAGCGGCTTTTTCAGGTCGAGGCCGAACCTTTCGGCCGATCCCGCCAACCGGTCGAGATCGGGCAGGTCTGATTGGTCGGTCCTCCAGAAATAGAGCGCGTCGGAAAGGCGCGCGCGCACCACCTTGCCATTGCCATAGGCGATCTCCTTGCCGCCATCGGAGGCCTCGATATTCGCCGTGATGATGAAGCGGTTGGAGAGTTTTTCCGTCTCGCCCTGCGGGCGCGTGACAAAGCACTTCTGGTTGGCGCGGATGGTCAGCCGCACGACCTCCGGCGGGATCGCCAGAAAGGCCTCCTCGAATTCGCCCATCAGCACGACCGGCCATTCGACGAGGCCCGAGACTTCCTCGAGCAGGCCCTCATCCTCGATGAGTTCGAGCCCGCTCGCGAAGGCGAGGTTCTTCGCATCATCAAGGATGATGCGCTTGCGCCGCTCGGCGTCGAGCACGACCTTCGCCTGCTCCAGCTTCTCCACATAATCCTCGAAGCGGCGCACGGTGATGGCCTCGGGCGCGTGGAAGCGGTGGCCATAGGTGATGTTTGAGGAGCGGATCCCGTCCACCTCGAACCCGACCACCACCGGCTCTTCCGTTTCCGGGCCGAAGGTGCAGAGGATGGACTGCAGTGGGCGGACCCAACGCAGCGATCCCGGATTGCGGGAGGCCGCGCCCCAGCGCATGGATTTCGGCCACGGGAAATCGCGGATGATGCCGGGCATGATGTCGGCGAGGATCTCCTCGGCCGCCCTGCCCTTCCTCTCGATCACCGCGACGTAGAAATCGCCCTTTTTCGAGTCGGACCGCACCTGCATCTGGCCAATATCGGTGAGGCCGGCCTTGCGGAGAAAGCCCTGCACTGCCTGTTCCGGCGCGCTGGTCGACGGCCCCTTGATCTCCTCGCGCACGTCGCGCGAGCGGGCGGTGATGCCGCGGATGTCGAGCGCCAGGCGGCGCGGCGTCCAGTATTCCCTCGCCGCCTCATAGGTGAGGCCCGCCTCGACCAAACCGTCCGTCACGAGCTTCTTCAGGTCGCCCGCGGCCTTGCGCTGCATGCGGGCGGGAATTTCTTCTGAGCGCAGTTCAAGAAGCAGGTCGGGCATCGGTCAGTCTCGCGTGGAGGTCCGCGGGCAATAGCAACTCAGCCCGGTGCTGTCACCACCGCCCGCCTTTGGAGCCCCTGCGTAGCGAAAAACTTTGCGCAGGCTGTCGGCTGTGCGGGCCGCCGCCCGTCCTTGGAGCGAAATCCACATCGAAGGAAAGGCACGCTGAAGCGGCACTCGCTTCAGGCAGGCGATTTTTTGCCCGGAGACGGTCATGAAGACGGTATCGACATTTGTGCAGCTGATCGCGCTCCTGGCCTGCTTCGCCGCGCACCAGGCCTTTTCGGACGATATGCAGATGACCGGCCTGCGCCGCGCCGTGGAGATGGCGGGCGGCAAGTGCAGGCCCTCGATCGTCCTGCCGGACGTTCCCGCAAGTTTCTGCCCGGATGCCTGAATAGGCATCCCCACCAGCCGCTAAGCCGCGACTTCTCCCATGGAGGCGGGCGCCCCGCCGCCCGCCTCGGTCATGAGAAAGGCCTCGCCGCAGGCCTTGGCCAGGTCCCGCACGCGCAGGATGTAGCTCTGCCGCTCCGTGACGGAGATCACTCCGCGCGCGTCCAGCAGGTTGAAGACGTGGCTCGCCTTGATGCACTGGTCGTAGGCGGGCAGCACCATCTTGTGCAGCGTGGAATTGTCGCTCGGGCGCGGCGCGCCGGCCGCAAGCAGCGCGCGGCACTCCTTCTCCGCGTCCTCGAAATGGCGGAAGAGCATCGCCGTGTCCGCATGCTCGAAATTATGCCGGGAGTATTCCTGCTCCGCCTGCAGAAACACGTCGCCATAGGTCACCTTCTCCGGGCCCTCCAGCCCGTTGAAGTTGAGGTCGTAGACATTGTCGACGCCCTGCACATACATGGCGAGCCGCTCCAGCCCGTAGGTGAGCTCGCCGGAAACGGGCGCGCATTCGATGCCGCAGACCTGCTGGAAATAGGTGAACTGCGACACTTCCATTCCGTCGCACCAGCACTCCCAGCCAAGCCCCCAGGCGCCGAGCGTCGGGCTCTCCCAATCGTCCTCGACGAAGCGGATGTCGTGCAGCAGCGGGTCGAGGCCGATGGCCGCCAGCGAGCCGAGATAGAGCTCCTGCAGGTTGGGCGGGTTCGGCTTCAGGATCACCTGGTACTGATAGTAGTGCTGCAGCCGGTTCGGGTTCTCGCCGTAACGCCCGTCCTTGGGCCGGCGCGAAGGCTGCACATAGGCCGCATTCCACGGCCGGGGTCCGAGCGAGCGCAGGGTCGTCGCCGGGTGGAAGGTGCCCGCGCCCACCTCCATGTCGTAGGGCTGGAGGATTACGCAGCCCTGCGCCGCCCAGTAGCCGTGAAGCGTCAGGATCAGGCCCTGGAAGGACCGCGATGGATGCATGTGTGGCAACGGACTGGCGTTCACGCGGGCTTCTCCGGAGGCTGGAACGGCCCCGTCCTATTGCGCGCCTGTCCGGGCGTCAAGGCAGCGGTCGGGCGCCTGCCTTCCACCGCGTTTGCTCTTCCCTGTCGATCGAGGGCAATCGCATATGGAGTTCGACCCCCACTCCGATCGGCTTCGCCGACCACCTCTCCCCCGCTCGACGGGGGAGAGGAAACGCCGGCCGCAAGGCTCGCACCCTTCCTCTACCCCACAAAGTGGGGGAGAGGTGGCCCGCGAAGCGGGACGGAGTGGGGGAAAGACGCATATGCGAAGCCCTGCTCTCAAGGGGGGAGGTGGGCGGCAAAGCCGACCGGAGTGGAGGTCTATCCAGCTGCGAGTACCCTGCCCTGGGAGACCGGCCCGCGCCTACTCTCCCTTCTCGGGAAGGGTCAGCTCGAGGCCGGGGCGGACGCGGCCCGGGTCCCCCTGAAGCACCGGGTTGAGTTCCAGTATCTCGCGGAAGCGCTCGCCGCTTCCGAGTTGCTCGGCGGCGATGGACCAGAGCGACTGGCCGGGCTTCACCGTATAGGTGGCGGGGCTGGCCTCCTGGGCCGCGCCCTCGGCGGGCTTCTCGGCCTGCGCTGCCGCGGGCTGGCGGCCGCTGCCATCGTTCAGGACGCGGGCATTGCCGGCGGCGTCGGCAAGCTTCTTGCCGTCCGCCTCGGGAAGGCCTTCCTTCAGCTTCTTCTCCACCTGGGCAAGCAGGTCCGGCTCAGCCTCGAGATCCTTGACATGGGACCACTGGTAGCGCGCTTCGAGCCGCCGGCCAACGCGCCAATAGACGTCGCCAAGATGATCGTTCAGCACCGCATCGTCCGGCCGCAGCGAGACGGCGCGCTCCAGATGCTTCACCGCCTCCTCATACTGGCCCTGCCGGTAATAGGCCCAGCCGAGCGAATCGACGATGTAGCCATCGCTCGGGCGCAGCTCCACCGCCTTCTTGATGAGCTCCATCCCCTCTTCCAGATTCATGTTCATGTCGATCCAGGAATAGCCGAGATAGTTCAGCACCTGGGGATGGTCCGGCGAGAGCTCCAGCGCCTTCCTGAAGTTCGGTTCCGCCTTCGGCCATTCCTTCAGACGTTCATAGGCGATGCCGCGCTGATAGAAGATGTTCCAGTGCTTGCGCTTCGGCTCGGGGATCTGCGCCACCGCGCGGTCATAGAGTTCCGCCGCTGCGCTATAATCCTTCTCGCTGGCGTAGACGCCGCCCAGCGCCAGATAGGCGCGCATGTCCTTGGGGTCGGCCTCCAGCACCTTCTTCAGGTGCTCGATCGCCTCTTCGTTGCGGTCCAGGTCGGCCAGATTCAGCCCGATCTGGAAAGCGGCAAAGCGGGCCCATGGCGAGGTGTCCTTGATCCGGCGATAAAGCGCAATCGCCTCCTCGCCCTGCTGTCCCCTCTCGGCCACATGCGCAAGCTGCACCAGGATCGCGTCGCTGTCCGGGCGCAGGGCGCGGCCGAGCTGGAGATAGAACCGCACGAAGGAATCGCCGCCGCCGCTCGCGAGCTCGGTGGCGAGGTTGAGCAGGATCTCCGACGCGCCGTCTGCGGGCTTGGTCACGACCTGGTCGAGCTTGCCGCCCTTTTCCAGCGTCGCGCGCAGCTCGGGGATGGTGGCGATGCCGCCGCCCTCCTCTTCCGCCTTGTTGAGGACGGCAAGCGCGCGGTCCTTTTCGCCGCGGCTCGACAAATAGGAGGCATAGACCTCGGCGATGCGGCCGAACGTATCGGGGGCGACCGAACGGGGCGCAAGCGTGCCGACCACCTCGTCGAACACCTTGTCGGCCTCTTCCTGGCGGCCGTCATAGGCAAGGATCAGCGCCCGCTGGTAGGTCTTGAACAGCGTGTACCACTCGGGCCCTTCCAGCTTGTCGAGATTGGCAAGGGCCGCCTCCGCATTCCCCTCGCCGACATCGGCCCAGCTGGTCATGACGCCGGTGATCAGCCGGTCGAGATCGGATTCCAGCACGAGATTGAGCCAGCGCTTCGCCGCCGCATAATCCTGCTTGCGGAACGCGTCGACCGCGAGCGTCACGCGCGAGAAGCGCTCGACCTCGGGAACGCTCTTCAGCTTCTCCGCATAGGGCAGCGCCTTGTCGATCTCGCCCTGCGAAAGCAGCGTCAGGAGCAGCGTCTGCTGCAGTTCCGCATTGCCCGGATCGAGCGCTATGGCGCGCTCGTAGAAGGTGACGGCGTTCTTCAGGTCGTTGTCGAATTCGGCGGCCCGCCCGGCAAGATAGGCGCCGGAAAACGTGTTCGTCGGCACGGCTTCTGTCGCCCTGGCGGCGGTTTCCTGCGCCGCGCCGGCGTCGATGGAAAGCGCCATGAAGAGCGCGAGCGCCGCACTTGTCTTGAGTGTCGCCTTGGTAAGCCGCATAGTTTCCCTTCCGATCCGGTCCTGCCGCCTCCCCGGGAGGCCGCCCGCGGAATCCCCGCTAGCCGCAGAGCATGGCCTTTTTGCGGAAAGGCTTCAACCGGCAACAGCGATTTGCGGGAAAGCCGCGCTCAGGAGACCCGGCTGATGCAGAAATCGATGACGTCGAAGAGCGCCGCCTTCTGCGGCGTGTTCTTGAGCGGCGCCAGCGCGTCGCGCGCGATTTCGCCGAAATGCCGGGCGCGGCCGATCGTGTCGCCGATCGCGCCGTGCCGGTTCATGAGGCCGATCGCCTTTTCCAGCGCCGCCTCGTCGGCCTCGTTATCCTCGATCGCCCGCTTCCAGAACTGCCGCTCCTCCTCCGACCCGCGCCGGTAGGCGAGGATCACCGGCAGCGTCACCTTGCCCTCGCGGAAATCGTCGCCGACATTCTTGCCGAGATCGCTCGTGCTGCCGCCATAGTCCAGCGCGTCGTCCACCAGCTGGAAGGCAAGGCCCAGATTCGTGCCAAAGGAGCGCAGCGCCGCCCGGTCGTTGCGCGAGGCCTGCGCGATGATCGGCCCCACCTCGGCGGCGGCGGAAAAGAGCGCCGCCGTCTTGGCCCTGATCACCGCCAGATATTCGTCCTCGGTCGTCTCCAGGTTCTTGGCGACGTCGAGCTGCATCACCTCGCCCTCGGCGATGATGGCGGCGGCGGTGGAAAGCACGTCGAGCGCATCCAGCGAGCCGACATCCACCATCATGCGGAAGGCTTGGCCGAGCAGGAAATCGCCGACCAGCACGCTCGCCTGGTTGCCCCAGATCATGCGCGCCGTCTTCTTGCCGCGCCGCATGTCGCTTTCGTCCACCACGTCGTCATGCAGCAGCGTCGCCGTGTGCATGAACTCGACACTGGTGGCGAGCTTGACATGCCCCTCGCCCGCATAGCCGAACATCTGCGCCGCGGCGAGCGTCACCATCGGCCGCAGCCGCTTGCCGCCGGAGGAGATGAGGTGCCGCGCCAGTTCCGGGATGAGCTCGACATCGGAGCCGGCCTTGGACAAGATCAGCTCGTTGACGCGCGCCATATCGTCCTTGGTCAGGCCGATCAGGCGGTCGATCGAGGCCGGACCGCGCTTGCCGTCTTCGAGGTTCACTACGACGCCCAACAACGCCTCCTTCCATCCCGGCCGGCCAAGCCGCCGCCGGCAAAGTCTATGGCCGCTTCAGCCATCGCCGCAAGCGGCGAAATGGCGCGGCTCTCCGGTAGGGCAAGGCCCTCGCATTTACAAGCCGGCGCGAACCTGCCACCCTCGGCGCATGATCGAGCTCATCCGCACCAACGACGCCGTTTCCATCTCCTTCATCGAAAGCCTGCTGCGCGACGCCGGCATCGAATTCTTCGTGGCCGACCAGAATATGAGCATCATGGAAGGCTCGATCGGCGTCCTGCCGCGCCGCGTCATGGTCGCCGAGGACCGGGCGGAGGAAGCCCGCAAGCTCCTCGCAGATGCCGGCCTTGCGGATGTGCTCGGACGATAGAAGCGAGGCGGCGCAGGCGAAGGCGCCGGGGCCCTTCACCATCGACGCCTTCCACCGCGGCGGCTTCCATCTCGTCCAGCCCGCCGGCAGGGGCCACCGCGCGGGCCTTGACGCCATGCTGCTTTCCGCCGCGGTTCCCGACGGCTTTGCCGGCCGGCTCGCCGATCTCGGCGCGGGCGCCGGCGCGGCCGGCTTTGCCGTCGCCGCCCGCTGCCCTGATGCGCGCATCCTCCTGGTGGAGAAGTCGCCTGACATGGCCGCCTGCGCGCGGCAGAGCCTTGCCCTTTCGGACAACGCGGCGCTGTCACCCCGCATCGAGGTGCTCGAAGCCGATGCGGAGCTTTCAGGTCCGCAGCGGACGCGCGCCGGCCTTGCCGACCGCGCCTTTAACTTCGTCATCATGAACCCGCCCTTCAACGCCCCGCGCGACCGCGCCACGCCCGATGCGCTGCGGCGGGAGGCGCATGTGATGGCGGACGGCATGTTCGAGCGCTGGCTGCGCACCGCCGCCGCCATCGCCGTGCCGGGCGGCGAGGTCGCCGTCATCGCCCGGCCGCAATCGCTCGCCGAGATCCTTCATGCGCTGAAAGGCCGCTTCGGGGCCCCGCGCGCCCTCGCCGTCCATCCGCGCGCGGAGGCGGAGGCGATCCGCATCATCCTGACGGCCAGAAAAGGCGCGCGCGGCGGCCTCACTCTGCTTCCCCCGCTCGTCCTCCACGGGCCCGACGGCCACGCCTTCACGCCGCGGGCCGAGGCCCTCATCAATGGCAGGGCCGCGCTTTTCGCCGGCTGAGGGGAGCGCAAGCCATTGCGGCCACTGGCCGAGCGCCTACATGAAGGCGAGTCCGAGCCCTGGAGAACTCCGTGAAGCAAGCACTGGCCCGCCTCCTGCCGAAATCCCTCCGCCGCGATGCGGTCACGATCCCCGTCGTCCGGCTGCATGGGACGATCATGGCGGGCGGCGGCCCGGTCCGCCAGCACCTGTCGCTCGCCTCCACGGCCGGCCTTCTTGAAAAGGCCTTCTCCTTTTCGGCGCCCGCGGTCGCGATCTCGATCAATTCGCCCGGCGGTTCGCCCGTCCAGTCGCGCCTCATCTACAAGCGCATCCGCGATCTTGCGGAGGAAAAGAACAAGGCCGTGCTCGTCTTCGTCGAGGATGTGGCGGCTTCGGGCGGCTACATGATCGCCCTTGCCGGCGACGAGATCATCGCCGACCCCTCCTCCATCGTGGGCTCCATCGGCGTCGTCTCCGCCGGCTTCGGCTTCCAGGAGATGATCAGGAAGATCGGCGTCGAGCGGAGGGTTCATACGTCCGGCCGCAACAAGGCCATCCTCGATCCCTTCCAGCCGGAGAAGCCGGAGGATGTGGAGCGGCTGAAGGCGCTGCAGGAGGAGGTGCACGAGACCTTCACCGCCATGGTGAAAGCGCGGCGCGGCGCCAGGCTCGCCAATGACGAGGAGCTCTTCACAGGCCTCTTCTGGACCGGCGAGCGCGGCCGCGCCCTCGGCCTGGTCGACGCCATCGGCGACATGCGCTCGTTCCTCAAGAGCCGCTATGGTCCGAAGACGCAGCTCAAGCTGGTGAGCGCCCCGCGCGGGCTGCTCGGCCGCAGGCTCGGCTTCTTCGGCATCGAGGCGCGCGCGGGCGAGCTTGCCGCAGCGGCCGCTTCCGGCCTTTTCGACGCGGCGGAGGAAAGGGCGCTGTGGAGCCGCTACGGGCTCTGACGCGGGTTTGACGCATTCGCAAACCAGCCTAAACTAAAAGCCGGGTGCGAATGCCAAGGAGGCAGGCAGGCCATGCAGCTGATCTTTTTCGCCGTCGTCGCGGTCGCCGGCTATGTGGGCTACAGGTCCCTCGTGCGCGAGGCCGAGCGCGTGACGAAACGGATGGAACGAGCGCGCCAGGAAGCCGCCAATGGCAGCATGGGCACGCTGGTCAAGGACCCGAAGACCGGCGAATACCGCCTGGCGAAGGATTGACCGTCTCCATGAGGCTGGAAGCGGCCGCGCCGGCCAAGGTCAACCTTGCCCTCCATGTCACCGGGCGGCGCGGCGACGGCTATCACCTGATCGAGACGCTCGTCGTCTTCACGCGCTACGGCGACCGCCTGCGCGTCGAGGAGGCGGAGCGCGACTCCCTCACGCTCGGCGGGCCCTTCGCCGCCCTTCTTGCCGGGGCCGATCCCAATCTCGTCTTGCGCGCCCGCGATCTCCTGCGCCGCCATTTCGGAGCGGTGGCGGAACGCCCCGTAGCCATCCATCTGGAGAAGAACCTTCCCGTCGCCGCGGGCATCGGCGGCGGATCGAGCGACGCGGCCGCTGCGCTCACGCTGCTTTCCCGCTTCTGGGGCATCGACGCCGATAGTCGCCGGCTCGCCGCGATCGGGCTTCAGCTCGGCGCGGACGTGCCCATGTGCCTTGCCGCCCGCCCTCTCCTTGCGCGCGGCATAGGCGAGCGGCTGGAGCCTCTCCCCGTCCTGCCGCCCCTGCCGATCCTGCTCGTCAATCCGGGCGTGCCGCTCGCCACACCTGCCGTCTTCGGCGCGCTGTTGCGCAGGGATAACCCGGCGCTGCCGCCCTTTGGCGGCGGAAGCGACGCCGACGCCATCGCCGGCTGGCTGCGCGCGGCACGCAACGATCTCGAAGCGCCGGCGCTCTCACTTGCGCCGGAGATCGGCCGCGCCCTCGCCCTGCTCAACAATGAAGGCGCGCTGATCGCCCGAATGTCAGGCTCCGGCGCCACCTGTTTCGGCCTCTTCCGCAGCGAGGCCGAGGCCGCGCGCGCCGAAGAGGCCATTGCGCGAGGAAATCCGGGCTGGTTCGTCCGCGCCACCGCCACCATGGCCCCGGCCCCGGAGCTCGGCCATGTCTGAGCGCAGCTTCATCCCCGTCCGCTTCGCCGTGCTCACCGTGTCCGACACACGCTCGCTCGCCGACGACAGATCCGGCCAGACGCTTGCCGATCGTATCGAGGCCGCCGGCCACGAGCTTGCCGACCGCGCCATCGTGCCTGATGACGTGGAACGCATCCGCGAGGTGGTGCTTGGCTGGTGCGCGGACCCGCGCATCGACGCGGTGATCACGACGGGAGGCACCGGCTTTACCGGCCGCGACGTGACGCCGGAGGCGCTGGAGCCGCTGTTCGACAAGCGCATGGAGGGCTTTTCCTCCGTCTTCCATCGCATCTCCTTCGACAAGATCGGCACCTCGACCATCCAGTCCCGCGCCACCGCGGGGCTCATCCGGCAGACCTTCGTGTTCGTGCTGCCCGGCTCGCCCGGTGCCTGCCGCGATGCCTGGGACGGGGTCCTGAAGGACCAGTTCGACTACCGGCACATACCTTGCAATTTCGTGGAGATCATGCCCCGCCTCAACGAACATCTGAGGCGCGGGGCCGGCAAGGCTTAAGTGGGCGGGGAAGGACCATGTCTTCCCGGCCCGGACGCTGAGCTGGTGCAGCCCGGCGATCCATGCGCGGATGGCCGCCGGTGCCGGCGCCCCAAGCATTCGTTGTCGAACCAGGCGACACCTTGTAGATTGGGACGAAACCTCGGGGACTGGACTCATGGCGCTCAAGCGGATGGACAATGTAGGAATCGTCGTCGAAGACCTCGGAGCGACGATCGACTTCTTCAGCGAACTCGGCCTCGAGCTCGAAGGGCGGGCCACCATCGAAGGAGAATGGGCCGGGCGAGTCACAGGTCTGGGCGATCAGCGCGTTGAGATCGCCATGATGCGCACGCCGGACGGCCATAGCCGGCTCGAGCTCTCCCGCTTCCTCGCGCCGCCTGTCATCGCAGATCACCGGAACGCCCCGGTCAACGCCCTGGGCTACCTGCGCGTCATGTTCGCGGTGGATGATATCGACGAGACGCTTGAAAGGCTTCGCAAGCGCGGCGCTGAGCTCGTCGGTGAAGTCGTCCAATATAAGGACGCGTATCGGCTCTGCTACATCCGCGGGCCTGAAGGGCTTCTCATCGGTCTCGCCCAAGAACTCAGCTGAGCGCAATAGGGCGACCAATGGCGACGGATGAGCAATGTCGGCGCATGCGAAGCCGACCCGCCTGTTCAAGGTCCATCTCTCAAAGGCCCGCCGCGTTCTCGCCCAGCACGACTAGGCCGCGTGCTCGTAAAAGATAGCGAGCCGATGGCGGCTTTGGCATAACCGCAGAGTTTGACCAATCCCCGCGTATGTCGGTGCGGGACACGCTGCCGTTGCCTGCGCGACGCTTAGTTCTTAGCCAACATGGGCAAGATCAGACCCCACTGTGTTTTCTGAGGTGGTCCAACCGGCTCGAAACCCAGCTTCTTGTAGACGGCTATCGCCCGTGCATTGTCTGGATGCGGATCAGTCGCGATCACAGGTGCCCCCTCATCAAAGAGAGCTTGCATTCTCATGCTGATAAATGCTGATCCGTGCCCGAGACCGACCATTTCGGGGTCTCCGATGTATTGGTCAATTCCCCGCGAGCCTTTGGGAAGATAGGCGAAATGGTGATCTGCCCACCCGTGAACCGTGTAGTCCTGCATGAACGCAAATGGGCGTTCGGCGATCGAAACAATCCAGCGTGCTACCCGTGGGTCAGCCAATTCCGCTTCATCATATGGCTCATCTGAATCCCACCATTCACCAACATGCGGGCTCGATTGCCACCCCATCAGCATATCGAGGTCGTCCAGCGTCGCCTTGCGAAAACTGTAATGATTGGTTGTCATCATTCGCACAGTTTAGCAGATCGCCCGCCGGTAGGGATGAGTTCGGAGCTTGTCGTCCGCCTTCAAGTGATTCGAGGCGAAGCGGACTTTGAAACTGGGCGTTCCTACGCGCAGCCGAGATAAGGGCGTTTGGGAGTTCACGCGGAGGTTGGGCGAATATCCCGCGCTGACGGAACCGGCGTGATACGCGCTATGAGAAACGTGCCGCCATCTTCCTGGCCTTTGTCAAACTCGCGGCGATCCGTCGGTGGCTGCAGATTGTGAGTCCACGGCCGGGTCGTCAGGCCCGGCCGGCTCGCCCGCGAACGCCGGCGCCAGGGTGCTGGAACGGCGGGGATAGGATTTTCTCCTCGCAAAAAAATTCCGCAGCAAAAACAAGGGCCGGCCGATTATTTTCGCCCTTTCCGCCTGTTTTCTATCCCACAGCTTTGGGCCTCCCTTATCATCCGTCCCATCGCTCTTGCGGGAACCGGATGCGCACCGGGTGTTCGGGAGAGCGGCGGCAACCTCCCCCTCCAGGGATCGGTACCTGGAGGCATGCTGAGGGCCCGCGACAGGCCGGCGGTGCCGGGGTGCTGGGTGACAGACAGCACTTCGGAAAAACGGATGCTGGGTGAGAGACAGCATCGCGGAAACCGCGGAGAAGCCGCTAGGGCTTTTCCTTCGGCCCGGCAGAGACCACCCCCTTCATTGGGTGCAGCCGGGACGGAGAAGAGGCCCGAGTGACCGGCCAATGTCGGGACAGCGGCCGGCGGGGCGCGTGGAACGCGCCACATAAACTAACAGAGAGGCTCGGATCACGCGCCCCGCTTCCCACCTTCTTCAATGGCCAGACGGCGAAAGCCGGGCGTGGCGGCGATGAAACGCGCCCTTTCCCTGCTCCGTGTGGAGGGCAATCGCATATGAGGGGTCGATCTCCACCCGCAACCGCCTGCCCCTGTCGCGCCTCATGGGAACAAAAATGTTCTTGCTTTGTTCTGAGCAAGGAGATAGGAATAGATTCATCACACAGAGGTCGGCGCCCAAGGCGCGGAGGCAGACGATGGAACAGATCGCACGGGCAGACATTGCCGCTTTTAGCGGTGGAGGTTCGGCCATGGCGAATGCGATGATCGAGGAAGCGGGCCTGCGAATCGGCGAGGACCGCCGCAGAGGGCGCGGCGCCGGCGTCAATCCGAGCGGGCGCTTCGAGCCGATCACCCGCCATGTCTTCGACGATGGCTGGGAGACGCTGGAGGAACTGCCCCCCTTCAAGACTGAAGTG
Organism: Chelativorans sp.; assembly: GCF_031180965.1. Taxonomy (GTDB): domain Bacteria; phylum Pseudomonadota; class Alphaproteobacteria; order Rhizobiales; family Rhizobiaceae; genus Chelativorans. The sequence continues at coordinate 65,402 of NZ_JAPSLH010000005.1, read as the reverse complement.
CAGGTGGAAAAGCCGCGCACCATCATCACGCGCAATACCTCGCCCGACATCTCCTTCGACCGGTCGATCAACCCCTATCGCGGCTGCGAGCATGGCTGCGTCTACTGCTTCGCCCGGCCGACGCACAGCTTCATGGGGCTGTCCCCTGGGCTCGACTTCGAATCGAAGCTCTTCGCCAAGCCGGATGCGGCGCGGCTCCTGGAGAAGGAATTGTCGAAGCCCGGCTATGAGCCGCGCGTGATCGCCATCGGCACCAACACCGACCCGTATCAGCCGATCGAGAAGAAATGGCGCATCATGCGCGAGATCCTCGAAGTGCTGGATGCGCACAGCCATCCCGTCGGGATCGTCACCAAGTCGGCGCTGGTGACGCGCGACATCGACATCCTCTCGCGCATGGCCGAGCGCGGACTCGCGAAAGTGGCCCTATCGGTGACCACGCTGGACCGGCGGCTCGCCCGCACCATGGAGCCGCGGGCGGCGACGCCGACGCGTAGGCTCGAGGCCATGCGCGCGCTCAACGAGGCGGGGGTTCCGGCCTCGGTGATGATCGGGCCGGTAATTCCTGGCCTCAACGACAGCGAGATCGAGCGGATCCTTGAATCGGCGCATTCGGTCGGCGCCCGCGAGGCTGGGTATGTGATCCTGCGGTTGCCGCTGGAGGTAAGCCCGATCTTCAAGGACTGGCTGCTGCGCCACTATCCGGACCGCTACCGGCACGTGATGTCGCTGGTGCGCTCCATGCGCGGCGGCAAGGACTACGATTCGGAGTGGGGCAAGCGCATGACCGGAAGCGGCCCCTATGCCTGGCAGATCGGCCGCCGCTTCGAGATCGCCGCACGGCGCATCGGCCTCAATGCAGAGCGGCGCAAATTGCGCACGGACCTCTTCAAGGCAGGCAAGGGCGAGGGTGAGCAGCTGACCTTGCTTTGAACGACCTGAGCTTCCGGACCGGTCCTCGCCCCAGGCCGCATCCGGATGACCCGTCGAAGCCCCCGTCCCCAGGGCCGACGGCCGCCTTCCCGGCTTTTCGCCCCCAAAGCCTCGGGAATGGCTTGCGGAGAATCGGAAGCGATGTAAGCATCGCCGCATGGCTGCGTCGCAATCCGATTCTCCGCCCCTTTTCGATCTGCCGGTGCGACCGGACTTCACGCTCGAGGCGGGCATCATGCGCGAGGGCCTTGCGCCCGTCGCGGGGCTCGACGAGGCAGGGCGGGGTCCGCTCGCGGGGCCGGTTGTGGCGGCGGCGGTCATCCTCGATCGCGACCGCATTCCCGAGGGGCTCGACGATTCCAAGCGGCTTTCGGCTGAGGAGCGAGAGGCGCTCGCCGGCCAGATCTTCGATGCGGCGCTGGCGGTATCGGTCGCCTCGCTCTGCGCCGGCAGCATCGACGGATCCAACATCCTGAAGGCGAGCCTCGAAGCCATGCGCCGGGCCCTCGACGGCCTGTGCCTGCGTCCGGCCTATGCGCTCGCCGACGGGCGCGACATACCGCCCGGCCTCCCCTGCCCGTGCCGCGCGGTGATCAAGGGCGACCAGCGCTCGCAATCGATCGCCGCCGCCTCCATCGTCGCCAAGGTGGTGCGCGACAGGATGATGGTGCGCACCGGCACCCTCATGCCGCATTACGGCTTCGACAGTCATGTTGGCTATGCGACCGAGCGGCACCGCTCGGCCATTCTCGCGCACGGGCCCGTGGTGCGGCTGCACCGCATGAGCTTCTCGCCCTTCAAGCCCTCGCTTGACGAGGGTAGCCCCGTCGAGGAACTGCCCATTCCCGCCGAGTGATCGCATATCCGTGGCAAGGCCGATGGCGGGCTGACGGCGCTCTGCTTGCGCCGCATGCCGTCGTTATATAGTCTAACCTATGTTATATCCCTTTAAGTGCCTGTCATGACCGAAAATTCCGCCGGCGCCGCGAAGCCCGGCCGCAGAGAAAAGCTCCGGGAAGCCACAATGGCGGAGATCCGCGGCAATGCCCGCGAGCTGCTTGTCACGCTCGGCGTGCCGGCGGTGACTGTGAACGCGGTCGCCAGGCGCATGGGCGTGAGCGGACCGGCGCTCTACCGCTACTATCCCAGCCAGGGTGAGCTTCTCGACGCGCTGCGCAACGACTTTTATTGCGAGCTGGTCGAGACGCTGAAGTCGGCACGCGACAGGAGCGGCGCCGAGGCGCCGGGCTGCCGGCTGCTCGCCATATCCCGCGCATTGCGGGAATGGGCCATCACCCACCCGGCCGAGTTCGGCTGCCTCTTTGCAAGCCGCGCTTCTCCCGAACAGTGCACGAGCGTGGTGAGCCAGACCGGACAGGCCTTCGGCCAGGTCTTCCTGGAGGAGTTCGTCGCGATCTGGCGGTCGAAGCGCTTCCCGATCCCGAGCCTTGAGGATATGGACCCGCTGCTTGCCGAGCAGCTCCAGGCCTATTCGGAAAGGATCGGCGGCGTGCTTCCGCCCGAGGCGTGCTACGTCTTCCTGTCCTGCTGGATGCGGCTTTACGGCCTGCTCTGCATGGAGGTGCTGGGCCAGATCGGCTTTGCCTTCAGCAATCTGGCGCCCGTCTACGAGGAGTGCCTGCAGGACCTCTGCCGCCTGATCGACGTGCCCTACGACGCACCGGAACTGCTCGCTGCCTGATCGGCTGCGGGCGCCAGTCAAAGAAATGCCGCCGAAACGGCGGCATTCTTGAACCAGCGCTGGCGGAACGGCTCAGTTCAGCTTCGACTTCACTTCACTGAGCGATTGGTTGAAGAGCTCGGCCCCGGTCTTCGAATCGACCTTCTCGGCGAGCAGCCTGTTTGCCGCCACGATGGCGAGATCGACGGCCCGTGCGCGCACCTCGTTCACCGCATCCCGCTCGGCCTGGGCGATCTTCTGCTCGGCCAGCACAGTGCGGCGGGCGACATATTCCTCGGTCTTGGCCTTCGCGTCTGCGACGATCAGCTTCGCCTCGCGCTTGGCGGCATCGACGAGATCCTTCGCCTCCTGCTCCGCCTCGCGGCGCTTGCGCTGATATTCGGCCAAGAGCTGCTGCGCTTCCTCGCGCAGACGGCGCGCTTCCTCGAGCTCGTTGCGGATACGCTCGGCGCGCTGGTCGAGAGAGCCCGCCAGCATGGCCGGCACCTTCATATAGACGAGGATGCCGAGAAAGATGATCAGCGCGATAAGCGCCCAGAATGTCGCGTCCATGCGCCTCTCCTATTGCCGCGAGGCCTTCACCGCGGCCTCCAGGGACGCCCTGTCGACATCGGCGCCGATGAGTTCCCGTATGATGGTTGCGGCCGTTTCCTCGGCGATCGCGCCGACATCGCTCAAGGCGGAGCTCTTGATCGCTGAGATGCGCTGCTCGGCCTCCGCCAGCTTGCTTTCCAACCCTGCCTCGACCCGGCGCCTCTCGGCTTCGGCCTCGGCCTTGGCCGCGTCGCGTGCCTCCTGGGCGATCGCCGACGCCTTCTTGCGGGCCTCAGCGAGCTCCTGCTCGTAGGCCGCGACCGCCGCGTCGGCCTCTTCCTTCATCCGCGCCGCCTGATCGAGATCCTGGGCGATGCGATCGCGCCGCACCTCCAGGATGCTGCCGATGCGCGGCAGCACGACCTTCTTCAGGAAGAGGTAGAAAAGGCCGAAAGTGATCGCCAGCCACAGGAGCTGCGAAGGATAGGTCTCCACCAGGAAGGGAGGAAAGCCGCCGCCATGGCCGCCTTCCGCTCCCGTCTCCGTATGAGTCTCGCCGGCGGCGTGGTCCGCCGCCTCCTGTGCGAATGCCGATGCCACGAACATGGCCTCTCCCTTCAGATCGACGAAGCCGGCCGCGCGGGCGCGGCCGGTTCAATAGGCGATGCTTCGCTTAGGTGAAGAGGAGGAGCAGCGCGACCAGCAGCGAGAAGATGCCGAGCGCCTCGGTCACGGCGAAGCCGAAGATCAGGCGGCCGAACTGGCTGTCGGCAGCCGACGGGTTGCGCAGCGCGCCCGCCAGATAGTTGCCGAAGATATGGCCGAGGCCGATACCGGCGCCGCCCATGCCAAGGCAGGCGATGCCCGCGCCGATTGCCTGTGCTGCTTCTACGTCCATCTTGTAACTCCTTGTGGAACTGGATTTCTGGTTAGGTCCGACGGAGAGCCGCCGAAAAACTTCCTAGTGGCCGGGGTGGATAGCGTCGTTCAGATACATGCAGGTCAGAACCGCGAAGACATAGGCCTGCAGGAAGGCCACCAGAAATTCGAGACCGGTCAGCGCCACGGTCATGGCAAGCGGCAGCACCGCGCCCGCCACGCCGGCAACGCCGAGGGCGCTGAGCGAGGTGACGAAGCCGGCGAAGACCTTGAGCGTGATGTGGCCCGCCAGCATGTTTGCGAAGAGACGGACGGAGAGGCTGATCGGCCGCGAGAGGAAGGAGACAACCTCGATCGCCACGACGAGCGGGATGAGCACGGCCGGCACGCCTTGCGGCACGAAGAGCCTCAGGAAGCCGAAGCCGTGCTTCCAGAAGCCGTAGACGATGACGGTGCCGATGACGAGCAGCGCCAGCGCAAAGGTGACGATGATGTGGCTTGTGACCGTGAAGAAATAGGGCACCATGCCGAACAGGTTCGCCACAAGGACGAACATGAACAGCGAAAAGACGAAGGGGAAGAAGCGCATCCCATGACTGCCCGCCGCATCGCGCAGCATCGATGCGATGAACTCGTAGGACATCTCCGACACGGACTGGAGCCGGCCCGGAACGAGGCCGCGGCTGGACGTCGTAAGATAGAGGAAGGCGCCGGCGGCGACCACCGTCGCCACCATGAAGGCCGAGGCATTGGTGAAGGAAAAGTCGAGGCCGCCGATTTCGATCGGGATCAGTCGGGAGATCTGAAACTGATGGATCGGGTCTGTCGCCACTTCAATCCCCTCGTCCTCGATACCGGCTGACGCCTAGTTCTTTCCCTGCGGACCGGTGTCGCCCTTTTTCGGCGCCTTCGATCCGAATTCTGCAACGAGTCCCGCCGAACGCAGGACATTGAGAATTCCCGCCCCGAAACCGAGGAGCAGGAAGATGATCAGTCCCCAAGGCGAGGTGCCGGCGATCCGGTCGATGAACCAGCCCAGACCCGCTCCGACCAGGACACCGGCGATGAACTCGCTGGAAAGCCTCAGCGCATTCGCAAAATCGCCCTTGCCGCCCGTCCCGGGGCCCTCGCCGCCCGGCTCTGCCGGCCGTCGTGCCGCCAGGGCCGCCTCGAGATCCCGCCGCCGCTTGTCCAGATCGTCCGGCTCTTCCTGACTGGCCATCAGAGCCTCCACGCCGGTTGCCGGCCGACGGATACCCGCCTTGAAGTCGCGCGCAACATAGTGAGAGGGCCTGCGGCAGTCAAGCTGGGCCACAGGCATTCGGGAGGGCACATTTCGGCTATGATATCAGCAGCTTGCTTTGGTGCGACAAAGCGTCTTCGCCGGCCGGGCGCCCGGCAGTGCGGGAATCGAGCGGTTTTTGCCGCAAGGAGGCTTGCCGCCCGTCAATTCCAGCCGCCGCCATGGGTGCGGTAGAAGATGTGCTGGCCGATCTTCTTGGTGCGCTCCATGAAGCGCGCCCAGCGCGGGCGCACATAGGTCGCGTGGTAATGGGTAGAGGAACCGACCTCGTCCAGCCAGATCTTTCCGGCGGTGACTGCCATGGCGACCTCCTCGGCAATGCGCCAGTGCCCCTTGCTCGCTACACGGTCCTTTATGCCGTCGCAGGCAAAGGAAAACTGGCAGCGGTTGCGCCACTTCTGGTTCTGATAGACGACCCCGCAGATGCTGTTCGGATAGGCGGGATTGCGCACCCGGTTCAGGATCACCTGCGCGACAGCGGCCTGGCCACGGACAGGCTCGCCGCGGGCCTCGAAATAGATGCCCGCCGCGAGGCACTGCTGCTCGCGCGCAGAAAAGACCTCCGCGGGAAGCGGCTGGCGCGCCCAGGGGTGATCGGTCGGAGGAACCGGCGGGATGAAGCGGCCAGCCTCCTGGTCGCGCAGGATGCTGGCGAAGGGCGAGGCCTTGGCATAGTCCGGCTCGGGCGGCGCATAGGCGGTTGCGAGCACGTCGGCCTTGTCGTTGTTGACGAGTTCGGCAATCACGGTCGGCAGGCCGGGGTCCTTCCGCTGCTGCTTGACGTAGAAAGTCGAGGCGATCTGCACTTCCTTGCCCTTGATCTCGGGCTTGGCGAAAGCCATCAGCATCTCGCCCATTGGAGAGGGCTCGACGAGCCTGCTCGTCTTCTCGAAGATCGTCCCGGCGTTGAACAGCCGCGGCGGCGCCATCGGCAGCGTCTTGACGAGGCGCGGCCTCTTCCCCGCGCGGTTGATGTTCTCCTCATCGGATCCGTTTGCGGATTTCCCCTTGGTCCGGAAAGCGACCTCGCCGATGCCCGGAGCGCTCAATCCCGCGCCGGAGATTGCCGATGGCGCGTCGGGATTGGCGAAGGGCATCTCCGCCTGATGGATGGAGCCGGCCACCGAGCGCTCCAGTACCGCCGTCCAGCGAGTTTGCCTGTCCTGGCCCGCGACGAGGCTCACCATGTCCTGGTAGGCGACCGCGGTCGGAAAGCCCATCCATACGCAGACCCCCAAAAATAAAGAGGGAAGATGAGAGCGTCCCTGAACAGACGGGAGACGCCAACCGGACGCGGCAATCCGCCGCTTTACACCTGAAGCAAGCACCCCAACCCTCACTCGACATGGAAAAACGCCACGCCGGAAGATTAATTCGTTAACCTTGATCGCGAGTTAACGGAGGGGAGGATTTTCGGAAAAGTTGAAGTAATCCGGGTGACAAAGCGCGCCGGCCAGCCGGCGCTCAGCCCCGTTTTTTTGCCTTCCCGGCATAAGGGTTTTCGGATGCGCGCAGCAGGATCCTGATCGGCACCCCGTAGATATCAAAGGCCTCGCGCAGCCCGTTGATGAGGTAGCGTACATAGGATTGAGGCACCGCTTCGGGGCGGGAGCAGGAGAGGACGAAACCGGGCGGACGCGTCTTGATCTGCGTCATATACTTTACCTTCAGCCGCCTGCCGGCGACGGCGGGCGGCGGGTGCTGGGCGGTTGCGCCTTCCAGCCAGCGGTTCAGCGGGCCGGTGGGCACCCGGCGGTTCCAGACCGCATGGGTGCCGACCGCGGCCTCCATCAATTGATCGAGCCCGCGGCCCGTTTCCGCCGAGATCGGCACAGCGCGCAGGCCGCGCGCCTGCGGCAGAAGGCGCTCGGTCTTTTCCCGGAGTCCCGCCAGCGTCTCCTGGCGATTCTCGACCAGGTCCCACTTGTTGAAGGCAATGACGGGCGCCCTACCCTCGCGGATGATGAGGTCGGCGATCTGCAGGTCCTGCTTCTCGAAGGGCATGGTGGCGTCGAGGACGACGATCACCACCTCGGCGAAGCGAACGGCGCGCAGAGTCTCGCCGACCGAGAGCTTCTCCAGCTTTTCCTGAACACGGGCCTTGCGCCGCATGCCGGCCGTATCGAACAGTTTTATCTCGCGCCCGCGCCAGATCCAGTCGACGGAGATCGAATCCCGCGTGATGCCGGCTTCCGGCCCGGTCAGCATCCGCTCCTCCCCGACCAGGGCGTTGATCAGGGTCGACTTGCCGACATTCGGCCGGCCGACAACGGCGACGCGGATCGGCTTGGTCGAATCGTAGGCGGGCTCCTCGTCAGGGTCGATGTCGTCACCAACGAGCGCGGCACCAGGTTCCGGCTGGGTCGGCTCCGGCTCGGGCTCCGCCGCCTCGCCCGCAATTTCGGCAATGGCACCGCGCAGTTCCACCATGCCCTGGCCGTGTTCGGCCGATATTCCGATGGGCTCGCCGAGCCCGAGGTTGAATGCCTCCAGCACGCCGGCATCCGTGCCGCGCACATCGGTCTTGTTGGCGACCAGGACCACCGGCTTGCCCTTGCGCCGGACCACCTCGGCAAAATTCTCGTCATCCGGCATGAGGCCGGCGCGCGCATCGATGACGAAAAGGACGAGGTCGGCCTCATCGATCGCAGTTTCCGTCTGCGCCCGCATGCGGCCGGCAAGCGTCGCCGCGGCGGCGGCCTCGAAACCCGCCGTATCGATCACGTCGAAACGAAGATCCATCAGGCGGGCCGGATGCACCCGCCGGTCGCGGGTCACCCCCGGCGTATCGTCGACGAGGGCGATGCGCCGCCCCACCAGCCGGTTGAACAGGGTCGATTTTCCGACATTGGGCCGGCCGACAATGGCGACCTTGAAGGTCATGGTCTATCCGGACTCGGCGGTGGTGGCGGTGATGAGGTCGGACATCATCTCCGCGCGTTCCTTCGCGGTCGCCGGCGCCTGCTCGTCGTTGATGATCTGGCCGAAAAGGGCGAGCGCATTCTCCCGGTTGCCCTCCTTCCAGGCGGCAAGGGCCAGCGCCTCGCGCGCCGTGTGGCGCATGGGATTGCCCTCGCCGGTCAGCGTCTCCACGCGTGCCGCCACATCCGCGTAGGTGCCATGGTCGACCAGGAGCAGCGCGGCGCGGAGGCGGGCAACGTCGCGGATCGCGCCCGGCGCGGAGCTGTCATTGGCCACCTCGTCGAACTTGGCGACAGCGCCTTGGGCATCGCCGCTGTCGGCAAGCGCCGTGGCGGTGCGCAGCCGCGCCAGCATCGGGTAGGCGCCGTAGCCGGAGGCTTCCAGCTCCTTCAGGATCTCCAGCGCCTCGCCATTGTCGCCTTCCTCGGCAAGCTCGAGCGCCTGTGCGAAGCGATCGCCCGACGCATTGGCGCGCGAGGTCGTCCAGTGATTATAGGCGACATAGCCCGCGGTCGCGAGCACGATCAGGACGGCAAGGCCAAGCGCCAGTGGCCCGTAGCGGACCCCCAGCGCTTTCATCTTGTCCTGGCGAAGCTCTTCGTTGACTTCGCGGATGAAACTGTCGTCGGACATTTATAACCTGTTCTTGGCCGCCGGCGGCCCCGCCCCGGCTTTTAACGGAATTTCACGCGCATGGAAGTGGCGAAATCCGGTCTTTCTACCTCATGCAGCTGTTTGCGCGTGTCGGCACGGGTTTTGCCGGGGACGGCGGCACAACAGGGTTCAGCCGGTGACGCCGTGGCTGGTCAGCAATCTTAATATCTGCACCTCCCTCGGCAATTCTATCAGGAACTCGGGATCGCGCTCCAGGTGATGGATCCTGGTGGGATCCTCGCCGGCGAAGACGCTCATCGCCTCGACGCTCTCCCAATAGGAGATGGTCACAAACTCGGTCTCGTTCTCGCGGTCCTCGCGAAAGGTCTGGACGCCCAGCGCCTTCTCAATCAGCGGCTTGATCCCCGCTTCGTAATTGTAGGCCTCATATTCGTCGGCGCGCTCACGCGTGGTCCGGCCGCGCCAGATACGGGCGATGGTGGGGCGTTTGGCTGTGTCCATGCAGTTTCCTCCATGTTCAGATGCGGGCACGGTCGGGCTCGGCGGCTATCGGCCCTCCCGCCTCAAGCGCTTTTATCAATTCTACCGCACCCGCCACAGGTCCCGCCCGCGCCATAATTGCTGCATAGGAGGCGCCGGGGTTTGTTCGGTGATTCTGCATGTCATTTCTCTTGCGCCTTTTTGCACTCGCGCTTCTCCTTCTGCCTTGCGCCTTCTCCCATGCGGCCGACCGCCCGCCGCAATATGTGATCATCTCCTTCGACGGCGCTTCCTTCATCGAGCAGTGGCAGAGGAGCCGTGCGCTGGCGGCGCGGACCGGCGCGCGCTTCACCTATTTCCTATCCTGCGTCTACCTGCTCTCGCCCGAGACCCGCCAGGCCTACAAGGCGCCCGGCGTGAAGGCGGGGCGATCCAATGTCGACTACGGCTTCTCGCGCGAGGATGTGCGGCTCCGGCTCGGCCAGATCTGGTCGGCGCGCCAGGAAGGGCACGAGATCGCCAATCACGGCTGCGGCCATTTCGACGGCAGCGCCTGGCGCGTCTCCGACTGGCAGGACGAATTCCGGCAGTTCCGCACGATCCTGCGCGATGCATGGAGGATCAACGGGCTCGAAGGCGAGCCCGCCGGGTGGCGGGCCTTTGCGGAAGGCGAGGTAACCGGCTTCCGCGCGCCCTATCTTGCCGTCAGCGACAGGCTTTACGAGGCGCTTGCCCGGGAGGGTTTCCGCTATGATGCGAGCACCGTCTCCCGCGGCCCGGCAAAGCCCGCAACGAAAGGAGACCTCGCCCGCTTTTCGCTGCCGCTCATCCCCGAGGGACCGGCGGAAAAACGCATCATCGCCATGGACTATAATCTTTATGTCCGCCATTCGGGCGGCCTGGAGCGGCCGAGCGAGGCGGAACTTTTCGCAGACCGGGCCTTCAACGCCTTCCTTGCCGCCTTCGAGCGGGAATATTCCAGCGAGCGCGTCCCACTGCAGCTTGGCTTCCATTTCACGCTGATGAACAACGGCGCCTACTGGCAGGCGCTGGAGCGCTTTGCCGAGGAAGTCTGCGGGCGCGCCGAGGTGCGCTGCGTCAGCTACCGGCAATATCTGGACGAGACGGAGCGCTCCGCCCCGAAAGGTTAGCGCCCGCGATCACGCAGGCGCCGGGCCGTTCGCCAAAGCTTTGCGCTCAAGCCGCGGGCTGGTCCTCGGGCTCCAGCCCCGCCTGCTCACGCGCCAGATAGTGCTGGTCGATGTCAGGCAGCGGCTCGCCCCTGATGCTCGCCTCGAATGCCTGCAGGCGCTTGTGGACCGAAAGAAGCTCCACGATCGTCGACCAGGAATTCACAAGGAACTGGAAAGAGCCGGTCACCTGGGTGAAGGCGAAGCTGATCTGGTTGAACAGACCGAGCGTGATCGTTCCGGCGACGATGGATGGGCCCAGGATGAGCAGCGAGAAGATGCCGTTCGCCTGGATGTAGGTGTACCGGACGACGTTGAAATAGACGTAGTGGAAGTAGAGCCGGAAGTAGTTTTTCCGGACATTGTCGAACAACTCACGCACCTTGACGGGCTCCGCCCTCGTCGCATCATCCTCGCCATAGACGAGTTCCTTGCGGTAGGCGGCCTCGACGCGCTGGTTGCGGAATTGCAGCCCCGGCAGCTTATAACCGGCGATGACCAGCGCCACCGTCCCCAGCGCCGACCAGAAAAGCGCGGCAAAGACGAGCGGGTGCGGAATCGTGCCTACGAGCGGCATCTCGCCCACATTGGCCGAGAGCGCCACCAGGACAGGCATGAAGGCGATGAGCGTCATTATGGAATCGATGAAGGCGACGCCCAGCCCCTCCATGATCTGCGAGAAGCGCATCGTATCTTCCTGGACGCGCTGAGACGCTCCCTCGATCCCGCGCACACGGTCCCAATAGGACATGTAGAAATCGTTCATGGCGTTGCGCCAGCGGAATATCCAGTGGCTGACGAAGAAGGCGTTGAGCACCGCAACATTCATGCCGACCAGCGCAAGGCCCGCGAAGCTGCCGACCCGGCTGTAGAACTCGCCGGAGGACGTGGTCACCGTCTTGGACAGGATCCCCTGAACGTAGTCCCAGAAGGGGCCGTACCAGTTGTTGACGGCGACACTCACCTGCACCTGGAAATAGACGACAAAGATGATGAGGGCGGAACCCAGGATTGACCATCTCTGCCAGGGATGCGGCGAATACCAGCTCCAGAAGGCGTAAAAGAGCAGAACGGCGAGGGTGAAGTAGATGTAGAACCACAGGAACGGCGCCGACCAGAAGACCTCCACCCCGATAGGCGGCTGCTGTCCGGGCCCCAGCGGCGGCAGGCCGACCGCCGCACCGAGCTGAGCACCGCCGAAATACCAGAAGAAAACCGCCAGGAGGCTCCAGGCGATTGCGGACGTGAAGAAGAGCTTCGGCTGGGGAAAGAAGGATACGAACATGGGCGCCCTTGCGTGCGGCCTCGCCACGCGCTTGCGGGGGTTCGGGCCGGCATCTTACGCCGCTCTTTGCCACAGGAACACGGCAGCGAGCAATGCTGATGTGCCGGGACGAGACCGCCTTCCGGACGGAGGCCGGACGTGTTCCCGGGCCTGTTGGAAGTCCTTGGACCCGCATCAACTGGCATGACCGGCGGCAACGATCCGGCACTTGACGGAGGAGACAGGAGAGTGGACCTTCGAGCCCGTTCAGTCTGCCCCGGAACGAATCGCCGTTTTGCGAATTGTTGCGGGTGCAACGCCATCTTGGAGAGTCCCATGAAGAAGCTCATTGTTATGGTTCCGTTACTTCTCGCCGCCGCCGCCTGCACTCCCACCCAGCAGGGCGCGGCCATTGGCGGTCTCGGCGGCGCCGCGGTCGGCGCGGCCGTGGCGGGCAACGAGGTTGAAGGCGCGATCGTCGGCGGCGCGGTTGGCGCGATCGCCGGTGCCCTGGTCGGCCGCGCGGCCGAGGGAAGCAGCCAGTGCGTCTACCGCGACCAGTATGGCCGCCGCTACACCGCCGCCTGCCCCCGCGGCTACTGAGCGGATCTGAAAGAGGCAGCCATAACGGGCGCGCCTGGGACGGAAGGCTGAAGCTTCCCGCTTCAGCCTTTTTTCTTTTGTGGGCCTGCCATGGCTCGGCCATCCGCGGCCGCGTGTCTGCGGCGTGCGTTGATTGACTTTTGTCAATGCACATGAATAATGTCTAGCCGGAGGAGAACATGGCACTTCGTCCGGCAGATCAGATCGTGCACAAGGCCGCTTGGCTCTACTATACCCATGGGCTTCGGCAGGACGAGGTGGCGCGGCGCCTCAATATCTCGCGGGCTTCCGTAGCCCTTTACCTGCGCCGGGCCCGCGAGGCGGGCATCGTCACCATTTCCACATCGACAGACCTTTTCCGCAACGACATGATGGCGCGGCGCGTCGAGGACGCCTTCGGGCTCGATACCGTCTGGCTGGTGAGCGAGGACGGCCTTGCCCATGACCCGGCCGCGGAAATCCCGGCCCTGGCCGCGAGCGTTTTCCTCGAAATGGTGCGCAACGGGGACCGGGTCGGCGTGGCCTGGGGCCGCACCGTCTACGCAATTGCCGACGCGATGTCCTATGCGGACCGCCAGGGTGTCACCGTTGTGGAGCTATGCGGCAATCTCGGCTCGCCCTATTCGTACCGCCCGGACCAATGCACCATGGAGATCGCGCGGCGGCTCAATGCGAAAGGCCTCAATTTCTATGCGCCGCTTGTGCTGACTTCGGAGCGGCTGGCGCGGGAACTGCGGGAGGAGCCCGTGATCCACGAGCAGCTCGACGGGATCAGTTCCTGCGATCTGGCGCTCTTCACGGTCGGCACGCTGGACGAGGACAGCCATGTCGTCAAATGCGGCGCGCTGAGCCTGAAGGAACTTGCCAGGATCAAGCAGATGGGCGGCGTCGGCGTAATAGCGGGGCAGGTGATCGCCGCCGACGGCGCGCTTCTCGAATGCGATTACAACCGCCGCATGATCTCGGCCGACTTCGACGCCATCCGCGCCATCCCACGGCGACTGATGGTGGTGCAGGAAGATGAGAAATTCGAGCCGCTTCTGGCGGCGATCAACGGGCGCTTCTTCACCCATCTCGTGCTGACCGCGCGCATGGCGGAGCGCCTGCTCGAGCGGGCCAGCACCCTTGAACCCGAGCCCGCCCGGGCAACTGCATAACGGCCGTTCCGGCCAAGACCAAGCAGACAGGAAGACGATGCAGAATCTCTGGAACGACAGCGAAGCCGAAAAGCTCGTCAACGACTATGCCGCCAAAGGCGTTTCACGCGACCTGGCGCTAAGGGTCTACACGACCCGGCTTCTGGGCGGCGAGCCGCGGCTGGTGCTGCATGGGGGCGGCAATACCTCGCTCAAGACCAAAGCCACGGACATTCTCGGGCAGGAATGGGACGTGCTTTGCGTCAAGGGCAGCGGCTGGGACATGGCCGTGATCGAACCGGCCGGCCTGCCGGCTGTGAAGATGGAGGCACTGCTCGCTGCTCGGAAGCTGCCGTCGCTTTCCGATGAGGCGATGGTGGCAATGCAGCGGGCGAACCTGATCGATCCGTATGCGCCCAACCCCTCCATCGAAACGCTGCTGCACGCCTTTCTGCCGCACAAATTCGTCGACCACACCCACTCCACCGCCATCCTGGCGCTGGTCGATCAGAAGGAGAGCGAGGCGCTCTGCCGCGAGGTCTTCGGCAGGCGGCTGGGCTTCGTGCCCTATATCAAGCCGGGCTTCGATCTCGCCAAGGCGGCGGCCGACATCTACGACGCCGATCCCAGCGTTGACGGCCTCATCCTCGACAAGCACGGCATCTTCACTTTCGCGGAGGACGCGAAGAAGGCGTACGATCTCATGATCGAGTTCGTAACCCTGGCCGAGGAGTTCGTCGCGAAGAAGGGAAATCCCTTCAAGGCGGTCGCCCTCCCCGCTTCGCTGGCCAAGCCGCAGGAGATTGCACCCTACCTGCGCGGCGCGGTAGCGGTGGACCATGGCGAGGGCCGCTTCGACCGCATGATCTCGGACTTCCGCACCTCGCCGAAAATCCTCGACTATGTGAATGCCGAGACGGCGGAAGAATTGGCGAAGCGCGGCGTCTCGACGCCCGACCTTTCCATTCGCATCAAGACCGGGCCGATGGTTCTGCCGGCGCCCCAGGCAGGCAAGCTGGACGAATATGCGACCGTTATCCGCAACCAAGTCGCGGAGTTCTCGGCTCGGTATCGCAGGTACTTCGAGACGAATGATGCGCGCGATGACGTGAAGCGCACCATGCTCGATCCGATGCCGCGGCTGACCCTGGTGCGGGGCCTCGGCCTCTTTGGCCATGGCCGCAGCCTGAAGGAAGCAAAAATCGCCGCCGATGTGGGCGAGATGCTTATCGAGGCGGTGACGGGCGCCGAAGCCGTGGGCTCCTTCCACCCGCTTGCGCTCTCTGACCTGTTCGAGCTGGAATACTGGTCGCTGGAGCAGGCGAAGCTCGCTTCCAACAAGCCGAAGCCGCTTTCCGGCCAGGTGATGCTGGTCACTGGCGGGGCGGGCGCAATCGGCGCGGCGACGGCGAAGCTCTTCGCAAGCCAGGGCGCGCATGTGGTGGTGGTCGATGTCGACGCGGAGAAGGCCAAGGCCGCCGCCAAGGAGGCCGGCAACAACTCCACCGGTGTCGGCGCTGACGTGACCAACCCGGCGGATGTGCGCGCCGCGTTCGATAAGGCGGTGGAGACATTTGGCGGCGTCGACATCGTGATCCCCAATGCGGGAGCGGCCTGGCAGGGCCGCATCGGCGAGTTGGACGACGCAACATTGCGGAAAAGCTTTGAGCTAAACTTCTTTGCCCATCAGAGCGTCGCGCAGAATGCCGTCCGCATCTTCCAGATGCAGAAGACGGGCGGAGTGCTGCTCTTCAACACCTCCAAGCAGGCGGTCAATCCGGGGCCGAATTTTGGGGCCTACGGCCTGCCCAAAGCGGCGACCCTGTTCCTGTCGCGGCAATATGCCGTCGACTACGGCGCGCTCGGCATCCGTTCCAATGCAGTGAATGCAGATCGCATCCGCTCCGGGCTTTTGACCGACGAGATGATCGCCAGCCGCGCCAAGGCCCGCGGCCTTTCGGAGAAGGAATATATGGGGGGCAACCTGCTCGGCCTCGAAGTGCGCGCTGAGGATGTGGCGCAGGCCTTCCTGCACCAGGCCCTCGCGGAGCGGACCACCGCGGATGTGACCACGGTGGACGGTGGGAATATCGCGGCCGCGCTGAGGTAGCGAGGCTGCGTATCCGACCGTCATTCCGGCTCGCGGCTGCTCCGCTCCCTCAGCGGCGATGGTCTCGGACGGAAAAGAAAGGGCGGCTCGAGAGCCGCCCCTTTTCATTTCATGCTGGGCGTATCAGTCGCGCGGCGGGAGCGGCATCCAGGCGGGAACCGCAACATCGGCATGGGCGAACTGCGGCAGCTTCTGAGACAGCTCCTCCATATTCTTGATGTCCTCATCGTTGAGCTGCTGCTGCGTGATCAGGGTCGGCGGGACGATGACGCTCTTGCCGGGGTCTTCGCCGGCGAGCAGCATGGCGAGCGCGCGCACGGAAACCTCGCCCACCACGGCCGGGTTGGTGGCAGCGGTGGCCGCCCAGGCGCTGCCCGGCTCGCGCATGGCGGCAATGTCGGCGGTCGAGATGTCGGCGGAGTAAATCTTGATGCCGCTCGACAGGCCGGCCTCGTCAACGGCGATCTTCACCCCCTTCGCGAATTCATCATAGGGGGCGAAGACCACCTGGATGTCCGGGTTGGCCGAAAGCACCGAGCGGGCCTGGTTAGCGACGGAGTTGGCGATCGGGTTGTCGAGCGTGCCGAACTGCGCCACTTCCTCGATGCCCGGGTATTTCTCCTTGAACTGCCGCCAGGTCTCGTCGCGGCGGTCGAGCGGGGCGATGCCGGCAACGTAGACGTAGGCCGCCTTCCAGCTCTCGCCATTGTCCTTGATGGCCTGCTCCAGTGCGAGCCGCGCAAGATCGCGGTCTGACTGCTCGATCTGCGGGATGGCTTCGTTCTCGACATTCACGTCGAAGGCCACGACCTTGATGCCGGCGTCCACCGCGCGCTGGGCCGCCTCCTTCATGGATTCGGTCAGGCCATGCTGAATGACGATGCCGTCGACGCCGAGGGCGATCGCCTGGTCCACCATGTCGGCCTGGAGCGCGGCGTCCTGGCGGCTGTCAAAGACGCGCAGGTTCACCCCGAGCGCCTTGGCCTGGGCCTCGACGCCGGAAAGATAGGCCTGGAAGAAGTCGCCGGTCGAAAGATAGCGCACCAGCGCGATCTCGACTTCGCCCGGGTTGTCGAAAGGCGCCGGCTTTTCCTGCGCCGCCGCCATGGGCGCAAGGACACTCGTGCCCAACAGCGCAAGCCCCAGCTTGCCCAGAACTCTACGCGTAAAAATCATGCTCTCCTCCTGTTGATCGGATTCTTTTCCACTACCGGCCCTTGCGGCCGAGAAGCGAGAAGGTGAAGACAAGCGCGATGACGAGCACCGCCCCCTTGACGAAATCCTGCGTGTAGTAGGGCACGTTCATCATGGTGAGGCCCTGCAGCAGCACGCCCACGAATAGCGCCCCCACGGCCGTGCCGAAAGCATTTGGTTTTGCCGCGCCGAGCACCGCGAAACCGATCAATGCCGCGGCGACGGCGTCGAGCAGAAGATTATTCCCCGAGGCGATGTCACCGCGGCCCAGCCGGGCGGCAAGCAGGATACCGCCAATGGAGGCGAAGACGCCCGAGATGACATAGGCCCAGATCTTGTAGGCCCTCACCGGCGCGCCGGCGAACTCGGCGGCGCGGGCGTTCGAGCCGACCGCATACATCATGCGGCCGAAGCGCGTGTATTCGAGAAAGAACCAAATCAGGACGGCAAGCACGATCAGCACCACGACCGAAGCCGGCACCAGATCAGGGATGAAGAAATCGAAGCGGTGCCGGCCGAGCGCGAGGAAATTGGCGCTGAAAGTGCCGGCGGCGGTCGAGCCGTCCGGCATCGTCATGCCGGCGGCGATGGAGCGGCCCTCCGTCGGGATGCGCTGCAGGCCGATGAGCAGGAACATCATGCCGAGCGTGGCCAGAAGATCCGGCACGCGCATATAGCAGATGATGAGGCCGTTGATGAGGCCGACCAACGCGCCGATGGCGAGGCAAACCACAACGGCGACCAGCGCATTCTGCTCCATCACCACCATCACATAGGCCGCCGCCATCATGGCGCTGGTGGCGATGGATCCGATGGAAAGGTCGAAGCCGCCCACCACCATGGTGGCGGTGACGCCGAGCGCCAGAATGCCGGTGATGGAGACGGACTGAAGGATGAACACCGCGGCTTGCGGCGATGTGAAGCCTCGCGTCGCAAGCGAGAAGAAGACGATGAGCCCCACGAGCAGGACGAGAAACCCGTAGCGGATCGCAAGCTCGCGGGCGGAAAGGCGGCCCTGCACTGGGGCTTCCAGTTTCGCCGCGGTCTTTCCGGCCAGATCACCGTCCATCATTCACACTCTCTGCTTCCATGTGATCTACGTGGCGGCCTTTCCCACCCGCAACCGCAAGGCCGGGGCCAACGCCGCCCGCCACGTCAGCAAGAAGCCGCTCCATGTCAATCTCGGCAGTGCGGTGCTCGCCGACGATCGTATGCTCGGACATCACGAGAATGCGGTCGGCGGTCTCCAGCGCTTCGTCCAGTTCCGTGAGGAAGAGGAGGGTGGCGCGGTCGGCAGCGCTTTCCCGCAACTTGGCCGCGATGTCGTGCCGCGCGGCGATGTCGACGCCCTGGAACGGCTCGTCCAGAATGAGCATGCGCGAGGGCTGCGACAGCCAGCGCGCGACAGCGACCTTCTGTTGGTTGCCGCCCGACAGAGTGGAAAGGTCGTCCCGCTCGGAGCGGCAGACGATGCGCAAATTCCTGATCTGCTCGCGTGCTGTCGCCCGCTCCGCCCGCCGGCGCGCAACGCCAAGATGCGAAAAGCGCGGCAGGAAAGGCAGGCTCATGTTTTCGTAGAGGTTGAAGTCCGGCACGATGCCGGTGCGCGCACGATCCTTCGCGACAAGGAAAACGCCGCGCGCGATCGCCTCCGCGGGGCTCCCCGGCGCATAGGGGCTGCCGTCGAGCCGCATGGTTCCGGCAAGGGGGGCATGGATGCCGTAAAGCGTCTCGGCAAGCTGCGTCTTGCCCACGCCGACAAGGCCAGTGACGGCCACCACCTCGCCCGCGCCGAGCGAGAGCGCGAAGGGCCGGCTGCCCGGCGCGATCTGCAGGTCCTCGGCGAAGAAAACGGGCCGAGTGGCGGCCCGAGCGGCAACGCCGCTTTTCCCCAGGCTGCGGCCCAGCATCGCGTCCACCGCGCCCTCATAATCGAGCGGCTTCTGCTCGAACAAGCCGGCGATCTGCCCGTCGCGGAGGCTGACGATGCGGTCGGCGATCCGGCGGATGTCGGACATGCGGTGGGAAATGTAGAGGATGGCGACGCCGCGTGCGCGCAGGCGGTCAATCAGCTCGAAGAGGCGCGTCGCCTCGTTGGCCGACAGCGAGGAGGTGGGCTCGTCGAGGATCATGACCTTCGGCTCATGCGCCATGGCGCGGGCGATCGCCACCATCTGCCGGTCGGCAAGCGGCAGTTCGGTCACGTCGGCGGCAAGATCGAGGCGCAGGCCCATTCGGCTCGCCACCTCTTGAGCCTCCCGCCGAACCCGGCGCGGATTGAAGAAAACCCCGCGGCCGGCGCCGTTCAGCTGGTCGAGCACCAGATTGGTGGCGACGTCGAGCGCGCCCACCACACCGTCATCGATGTTCTGGTGCACGGTTACCACGCCGGCGCGCATTGCCTCGGCGGGAGAGGCGGGCAGGAAAGGATTCTCGCCCAGCATCATCACGCCGCGATCGGCCGCGTGGATGCCGCTCATGATCTTCACCAGGGTGGACTTGCCGGCGCCGTTGGCGCCCATGAGGACGGTGACCTCGCCGGCCCTCAATTCAAGCGAGATGCCGCGCAGGACCTCGTTCGGCCCAAACGACTTTCGCAACCCCGCAATGCGGAAGATGGCGCCCTCTGCCATGAATTCCTCCCCTCATGACGCTAGCAGGAGCCGAGCATTTGTCAACACCATTGAAAAATGACAAGCCGCTTGATAGCCTAGCGCGGGAAGGTCGAGGAGGATGGAGGAAGCAATGCACGGGAGCACGTTCCAAGCCCTGACCGTCGAGACCTTGCCGCAGAGGCTTGGGCCCGTTGCCGCGGTTGCGGAACGCGTGGGCGGGCAGCCATCCGCCTGGAAAGTGCGCGAGGTGGGCGATGGAAACCTCAACCTGGTCTTCATCGTGGAGGGGGAGAAAGCAGCGGTCGTCGTGAAGCAGGCGCTTCCCTATGTGCGGCTCGTCGGCGACAGCTGGCCGCTGCCGCTCAAGCGCTCCTTCTTCGAATATCATGCGCTGACGAGGCAGGAGAAGCGCGCGCCGGGCTCGGTGCCCGCCATCTATCATTTCGACGAAAGCCAGGCGCTGATCGCGATGGAGTATCTCTCGCCGCACATCATCCTGCGGCGGGCGCTGATCCAAGGCCGGCAACTGCCGAGGATCGCCGAAGACCTCGGCCTGTTCATGGCGCGCACGCTCTTCCGCGGCTCCGACCTTCACATGCCCACACGCGAGCGGAAGGCGGACCTGGCGCTCTTCGCGGACAATACCGAGCTCTGCGACATCACGGAAAACCTGGTCTTCACCGACCCCTATTTCGCCGCGCCCATGAACCGGCATACGCCGGAGCTCGATCCGCTGGTGGCGGAGCTGCGCGCGGACCGCAACCTCAAGGTGGAGGCGCAGAAGCTGAAGCACCTCTTCGCCGCCAAAGCCGAGACGCTGGTGCATGGCGACCTGCACACGGGTTCGGTGATGGTGACCGACGGCGATACACGCGTCATCGACCCCGAGTTCGCCTTTTACGGGCCGATCGCCTTCGATGTGGGCATGCTGCTCGCCAACTATTGGATGGCCTTCTTCTCCCAGCGTGGACACGAGGAGCAGGGTTCCCGCGAGGCGATGCGCGCCTATCTGTTGCAGGTGATCGAGGAGACCTGGGCGGTATTCCGGGCGGAATTCGCCCGCCTCTGGCGCACGGAGCGCACGGGCATGCTGTATCACCGCAGCCTTTATGAGGACCAGGGCGACACACTCGGCGCCGAGCAGGCGCTTTCCCATCTCATCCATGAGGTCTGGACGGACATGCTGGGCTTTGCCGGGGTGGAGATCCACCGGCGCATCCTGGGCCTTGCCCACAATGCCGATTTCGAAACCATCGAGGACACAGGCTCGAGGGCATCCTGCGAGGGAGCCGCGCTGAAATTCGGGCGGCATATCGCCGTGAACCGCCGGCATATCCACTCGCTCGCGGAGATCAACCACCTGGCGCAGTCGCTCGACAAGGGCCTTTGAGCCCCCGCAAGGAGAAGAAGAATGAAGGTCGCAGGCAAGCACTACCGCACCATCTGGGTCAACGAGGACGGCTGGTCGGTGGACGTCATCGACCAGCGCTGGCTGCCGCATGACTTCCGCGTGGAGAATATCCGCACGGTGGAAGGCATCGCCACCGCCATACGCGACATGTGGGTGCGCGGCGCGCCGTTGATAGGCGTGACGGCGGCCTATGGCGTGGCCATCCGCATGCGGGAAGATCCATCCGACGCCGCGCTCGATGCGGTGTGGAAAGACCTGCACGCCACGCGCCCCACCGCGATCAATCTGCGCTGGGCACTGGATGCTATGCGTGAGACGCTTCGCCCCCTGCCCGAAGGCGAGCGTGCGGCTGCGGCTTATGCCCGCGCGGCGGAGATCGCCGACGAGGACGTGGAGCTGAATCGCGCGATCGGCGGGCATGGGCTGGAGATCATCAAGGAGATCGCGCGCCGCAAGAAACCAGGCGAGCCGGTCAACATCCTCACCCACTGCAATGCCGGGTGGCTTGCGACGGTGGATTACGGCACCGCCACCTCGCCCATCTATCTGGCCACAGAGGAAAAGATCCCCGTCCATGTCTATGTGGACGAAACGCGGCCGCGCAACCAGGGCGCCCATCTCACCTCCTGGGAGATGGCGGGACACGGCGTGCCGCACACGCTGATCGTCGACAATGCCGGCGGACATCTCATGCAGCACGGCATGGTGGACATGGTGATCGTCGGCACCGACCGCACCACCGCCAATGGTGACGTCTGCAACAAGATCGGCACCTATCTGAAGGCGCTCGCCGCAAAGGACAACGGCGTGCCCTTCTACGTCGCCCTGCCCTCGCCGACGATCGATTGGACGGTGCGCGACGGCGTGAAGGAAATCCCCATCGAGGAACGCTCGGCCGACGAAGTCTCGCTCGTCTGGGGCCGGACGAAGGACGGGCAGATCACGCAGGTGCGGATTTCGCCCGATGCGACACCCGCCGCCAACCCAGCCTTCGACGTGACGCCGGCAAGACTCGTGACCGGGCTCATCACGGAGCGGGGGATTGCGGAGGCTTCGGCAGAGGGTCTGCTTGAGCTCTTTCCAGAGAGAGCGAAGGCGGCGGCGTAATTTGTTCCGTCACCTGGAAGCCGCAGCGCGGCTTCCAGGTGACGGAGAAGTCACATCACGGCGCCGATCTGCCAGGGCACGAACTCGTTGTCGCCATAACCCAGCAGTTCGGACTTGCTGCGCTTGCCGGAAGCGACGGCCAGCACCTCGTCGAAGATCTCGCGGCCCTTCTCCTGCAGCGATACGCCTTCCAGGATATCGCCGCAGTTGATGTCCATGTCCTCGATCATACGCTCGTAGATTTGCGTGTTCGTGGCGAGCTTTATGGAGGGGGTAGGCTTGCAGCCATAGGCCGAGCCTCGGCCCGTGGTGAAGCAGAGCACGTTGCAGCCGCCCGCGACCTGGCCGGTGGCAGAGACCGGATCATAGCCCGGCGTGTCCATGAAGACGAAGCCCTTCTCCGTGATCGGCTCGGCATATTCATAGACGGCGGTTAGCGGCGTTGAGCCGCCCTTTGCAGCAGCGCCGAGGGATTTTTCCAGGATGGTGGTGAGGCCGCCCGCCTTGTTGCCCGGCGAGGGGTTGTTGTTCATCTCGCCCCTGTTGCGCTCGGTATATTCCTCCCACCAGCGGATGCGCTCGACCAGCTTCTCGCCGACCGCGCGATCGATGGCCCGGCGTGTCAGAAGATGTTCGGCGCCGTAGATCTCCGGCGTCTCGGAAAGCACCGCCGTGCCGCCGTTCTGCACCAGTATGTCGGCGGCGACACCAAGCGCCGGATTGGCCGTGATGCCGGAATAGCCATCGGAGCCGCCGCATTGCAGGGCGAGCTTAATCTCCGATGCGGGTACCGTCTCACGCTTAGCGGAGGCTACAGCCGGGAGCATATCCTTGACCACCTCGATGCCCGCCTCGATGGCGCGCCGGGTGCCGCCGGAATCCTGAATGGTGAAGGAGCGAAAAGCATCGCCCTCCTCGATCCCGTAGAGTTCCTTCAGCCGAGCGATCTGGAAGACCTCGCAGCCGAGGCCCACCATCAGCACGCCGCCGAGATTGGGGTTTGCCGCATAGCCCCATTGCGTGCGCTTCAGGATGTCAAAACCCTCGCCCTTTCCCGCCATGCCGCAGCCGGTGCCGTGGGTGAAGGCCACCACGCCGTCGACATCCGGGTAGTCGTCGAGCAGGCCGGACCGGTTTGCCGCCTCGGCGATGAAGCGGGCAACGGAGGCCGAGCAGTTCACGCTGGTCAGGATGCCGATATAGTTGCGCGTACCGACCCGGCCATTGGAGCGGCGATAGCCCTCAAAGGTCGCCTGCTCCTCGGGCGGAAGCACGTTCACGGGGCGGGCATCCTCGCAAAAGCGGTAGTCGCGCTCGAAATCGCGCATTTCCAGATTGTGCTCGTGGACCCATTCGCCCGGCGCGATCGGCACCTTCGCAAAGCCGATGATCTGGCCAAATTTTCGGATCGCCTCGCCGGGAGCGACCGGCTGAAGCGCCACCTTGTGCCCGAAGGGGATGCGCTTTGCGGTGATCACCGAGCCGGCGAGCGGAGTGCCGGGGTCGAGCGTACGCACGGCGACGGCGACATTGTCCTCATCGGACAGGCGAAGAAAGGGCGGACGCCCGGACAGGTCGTTCATGGTTTTCCTCAAGCAGAGCCGTCACAAGGCGGCTCGAACACCGGTCCTGATTTAAGACTGCGGCGCGGGGAAGTCCACGGCATTGTCAAGTTGTTTTACCTGGAGAGCCCTAGGCGCCTTCCGGGAGCCGTCTGCCTTCGCTGTCGAACGCATGCAGATGCTGCGGGTCGAAGAACAAGGAGATGGTCTCGCCCACCGCGATTCTCCTCTGACCGGCCAAGGCTGCAATGATGCGGTGCCCGGCAGCCTCCGCATGTACGATCGTTTCCGGGCCCAGCGCCTCCACCAGCGTGACGGCGGCCGGGATGCCCGCCCCCACTGCATCCAGGCCGATATGGTGAGGCCTTATGCCTACCATTACCGGCTCGCCTGCCGGTCTCACAGAAATAGGAAGTGTGAGCCTGTGGCCGCCATCGAGCTCGACCTCCGCCGAATTTCCTTCACCAACGACGAAACGCCCCTCGAGAAAATTCATGTGCGGCGCGCCGATGAAGCCCGCCACAAAACGGTTGGCGGGACGGTTGTAGAGGTCGAGTGGAGTGCCGATCTGCTCGACACGACCGTCACGCAGGACCACGATCCGGTCCGCAAGTGTCATCGCCTCGGTCTGATCGTGGGTGACGTAGATCATCGTCGCTTCGAGCCGCTTGTGGAGCGCGGCGAGCTCGGCGCGCATAGTAACGCGGAGCTCGGCGTCGAGATTGGAGAGCGGCTCGTCGAGGAGAAAAATGCCTGGACGGCGCACCATCGCACGGCCGATGGCGACACGCTGCCTCTGGCCTCCGGAAAGCTGGCGCGGCGTGCGGTGCAGGAGCTCCTCGATGCGCAGCATCCGCGCGATCTCGCCGACGCGGGCATCGATCTCCGCCCTCGGCGTACTGGTGTTCTCCAGCCCGAAGGACAGGTTCTGGCGCACGCTCATATGCGGGTAGAGCGCGTAGGATTGGAAGACCATGGCAAGCCCCCGGTCGGCGGCGGCAACATTGTTCACCACCTTCCCATCGAGCACCACCTCGCCTGAGGTGACCTTTTCCAGGCCGGCAATGATGCGCAGCAGGGTCGACTTTCCGCAGCCGGACGGCCCGACGAAGACCACGAACTCCCGGTCCATCACCTCCAGATCGATGTCGTGCAGCACGTCCACCCTGCCGAAGGACTTGCTCACATTCTTCAGTTCGAGATGGCTCATGCGACGCCTTACTTGATGCCGGTGGAAGCGATGCCGGTGGTGATGAAGCGCTGCAGGAACGCGAAGATCACTACGACCGGCAGCATGCTCACCACGGTCATGGCGAGCACGTACTGCCATTGCACATTGAGCTCGCCCTGGAAGGAGTTGAGGCCCACCTGGATTGTGTAGAGCTCGCGGTCCGACAGCACGATGAGCGGCCACAGGAAGTCGTTCCATCGCCACATGACGGAGAATATGGCGAGCACGGCGATGGCCGGCATGGCGAGGGGGAGGACGATCCGCCAGTAGATCTTCCACTCGGACGCATTGTCCATCCGCGCCGCCTCCAGGAGCTCGTCGGGAATCGTGAGCATATACTGCCGGAGCAGGAACACGCCCGTGGGCGTGGCGACGGTCGGGAGGACGACGCCCCACAGGCTGTTGAAGAGGTTGAGGCCGTTTATGACGGAGAAGAGCGGAATGATGATGACGGAGAGCGGCACCATCAGCGTGGCCAAAATGACGGCGAGCACCGCGGCGCGGCCCTTGAACTCGTATTTGGAGAGCGCGAAGGCGGCCATGGAATTGACGATCAGGGTGATGATGGTAGCCACCACCGTCACGAAGACAGAGTTGTAGAAGAAGCGCAGGAAATTCAGCCGCTCGAAGGGCTCGGTATAGTTCTCGGTAGCAAGCTGCAGCTCCCGTACCGGCTCGCGCGCCTGCAGCGGCACGCGGACGGTCTCTTCCGGGTGTTCGGGATCGGCCATCTGGGCCATGGTGCCGATGCGACGCACCTGCACCATCAGCCGCTCCTCGCCGTCTTCCGTGGTGACGCGGTAGAGGGGCAGAGGCTCGTCGTGCCCTTCCACCTCGACCATGCGCGTCTCGTAAGGAAGAAGCGTCGGCGGGAATTCGGAGAGCGCCGCCCGCGTCTTGAAGGAAGACAGCCCGAGCCAGATCACCGGACCGAACATCAGGATCAAACCGCTGACCAGCCAGATCCAGGCAAGCACGTCGGTGAAATGCCAGGAAGCTCCGCCGCGCCGGCGTGTGAGGAACGATCCGATGCTCACCGCTTCTCCCTCCTCTCCCGCCAGGCGGTGGCGGAAAGCTGGATCAGCGTCAGCACGACGAGAACCAGCGCCATCAGGATGGAAGCGGCGGAGGCGAGACCGAGATTGCGCACCTGCTGGGCAAGGCCGGTCTCGTAAATATACTGGACGAGGAAGAGCGTCGCGCTGCCGGGACCGCCGCCGGTCAGGACAAAAACCTCATCGAAGACCTGCACGGCGCGGATGAGCGCAAGCAGGATGACGACGACGAGGCTTGGCCAGAGCAGAGGCAGGGTGATGCGCGCGAGCACCCGCGAGCGGGGCGTGCCGTCCATCTCCGCCGCCTCGTAGAGATCGGCGGGAATGGCCTGCAGGCCGGCGAGCAGGATCAGCGTATAGAAGCCGAGATGCGCCCAGATGGAAAGGAAGATGGCCCAGAACATCGCCCAGTTGCGGTCGACGAGCCATAGCACGGGCTCGACGCCGACTTGCGCCAGCGCGGCATTGAGCAGGCCGTTGCGCTGGAGGATCCATTTCCAGATCAGCGCCACCACGACCGGCGAAAGCAGGACCGGGAAGAAGAATACGGCGCGCCAGAAGCCGCGCGCGCGCATCTCGCGGTTGAGCACCAATGCGGTGATGAGCGAAACCAGTACAAGCAGCACCACCTGGACGATCACGAAAAAGGCGGTGTTTCCGGCAGCGCGCCAGAAACGGTCCTCGCGGCAGCTTGCCGGATCGAGGTAGGTGCGGCAATCGAGGAGCGTTTCGTACTGCTCCGTGCCGACGAAGACGCGGCTCTCGAGGAACAGGGCTCCCCCTCCTGTGAAGGAGTAGAGCACGTTCAGGAACATCGGGAAGAGAACGAAGACGCCGAAGATCAGCATGTTCGGCGCCAGCATGGCGGCGACCACACCGCCTGTGCCGAGGCGGCGCTGAACCCAGCTCATCGGCAGGTCGATGAGGCCCATCGCCCAGCGCAGGGGCGCGAGGAGAATGCCGGCGATGCGGGACGAGACGGCAGCCTCGGAGCTGCTTTCGACCGTCATGGCTGTCCTTCGCCCGGTCGACGGAGTCGCCAGCCGCAGCGAAGAACCGCTAGCGGCGATCGCCTACACAGGAAAGGGAGCACCCCTTCGCGCCCCCCTCTGGGCTGCCGCCGATCTCCCCCGCAAAGGGGGAGATTACGCCGGCGGCGGGCATGCCGCCGCTCTTGCGAGGCTGCCGAGAAGCGAAACCGTTTGCGTCGGCCGATCTCCCCCTTTGCGGGGGAGATGCCCGGCAGGGCAGAGGCGGGCAACGCAGGGCGGGACAGCTGCCGAAATCGCAAGATCTTACTCGCCTGCAGGTACTTAGCGCTTCGCCTCGGCGACCTGCTGGTCGATATCCTCCTGGATGCGCTGATAGGCATCCTCCAGGGACATCTCGCCCGCGACCACCTGACCGAGCCGGGTGATGATGGCGGCATAGCTGACATTCGCCCACTGCCACGCGGGTAGACGGTTGGCGAGCGGCGCCAAGTTTCCGACCTCCTTCACGAAGGTGTCGAGCGACTCCTTCACGCTTGGATTGTCGGACTGATAGTCAAGGCCGGCTTTCGTCAGGCCCACATGGCCGGGAAGGAACAGCGTGCGCTCGTAGAATTCCTTGAGCACCGGCTCGCTCGCGAGCCAGTCCATGAGGCGCGCGACCTGTTCCGGATGCTGCGTGTATTTGATGCCAACCACCCCTGCGCCCCCGGGCAGGCCCGTGCAGGCCTCCGGGCCGCATGGGTTGGGCACGGCTGCCCAATCGAAGGCGTCGCCGATCGTCTCGGCGAACTGGCTGATCTGCCAGGAGCCCGAGAAATACATCACCACTTCGGCATTGGCGAATTCCTCGTTGGCGCCGCGATAGGTGGCGCCGGAGACCCCGCCCCAAATTTCGGGCGACATGGTGCCGTCCTCGTGCCAGCGTGCGACGCGCTCGGCCATCGCCTTGAAACCGTCGTCGATGACGGCGGGAGCACCATTCTCGCCGATGAATTTCGCGCCCATGGAGACCGCAGGGCCGGCAAAACGGTGGCCGGAACGGTCCATGGCGAGCGGGATCGGGACCTGCTGGCTCTCGGCCACTTTTTTCACGGCAGCAGCCCAGTCGTCCCAAGTGGCGCCTTCACCCGGGAGTTCCACGCCCGCCTGCTCGAACAGGGTGCGGTTGACGAACGGGCCGGTGACCGTGAGCTGGGTCATGTAGCCAGGGATAATGTCGCTGCCTTCAGGCCGCATCCAATCCAGATACGGGCCGAAATTCTGCTCCCAATAGGAGGCGTCCTGGACGAGATCGCGCAGATCGAGCCAATGGGCGGCGTGATCCTTGAGCGTCGTCACGCGTGCCAGATCCGGTCCCTGGCCGGCCTCGAGCTGCGTCGGAAGCTGGTCGCGGACGACGGCATAGGCGACATTGTCGAGCACAACCTTGATGTCAGGATTTTCCTGCTGGAACCGGTCCAGCAGATCGGCCATCACCTCGCCTTCATTGCCGTCGGAATACCACATGAAACGGAGTTCCACCGGCTCCTGCGCATAAGCGACGCTGCTTATGGAAATGCCGGCGGCAAGCGCGGCCAGTATCATGGTCTTCCTGGACATCAACTATCCTCCCTTTGTTGCAATACCGTCGGAACAGACGCCGCTCCTCGCGACATCGCCGAAATCCGCTACACGCCCATCCTGCTCCCGTCAGCATAGCCGAGCCCGCCTGCTTTCAGAAGACGGGCCTCGCCTTCTATCGACCAGAGCCGAGGATCGAGGATGCGACCTTCGGCGCGAATCAAGCCGCTAGCCTCGCAGGTAACCGGCCCATAATCCGGATCATTGATGACAATCATATCACCCCCCGTTTCCGCTTTCATTGCGGAGAAGCGGGCCAGAAATGCAGCAAGGCTCCCTTCCGTTCCAACATCGGAAAGCCGGACCAGCCAGCAGCCCTTGCGTCCGGGAAGCCGCACTTCAATCCCCGCGGTCGGGCCGGCCATAACTTGCTCGAAATCGGCGTTGCCCACCATGAGCAGCAATGCCTCACCGCTTTGAGCCGCTATGACCCTGCCATTCACCTCGATAGCGTCGAAGGCCTGCTGCGGGAGCCAGGCATGGGTGAAATCCGGCTGGCCTTCGTGGATGTCGAAATCGAGAAGCGCCAGCGCGCGGTATTGGTGCACTCTTGGCAAGGCTCCGCAGCCGCCCCAATAGGAGGGGCGGCCATAGCCGAACTGGATGACTTCGCCCGGATGATTGATCCAGACCTGCGCCTCCGGCACCTGCCCGAGGCGGAGATGGAGAACGGTTTCTTGATACCCCCATGCGCCCGGTCGATAGGCTGCCACGGAGCCGATCGCATAGTGCCGCGTCTTGTAGTGATAGAGCTTCGCCATGTGGTTCTCGCCCTGGGCGAAGCACCATTCCTGCGCCTCCGGGCCATCAAAGGCAGCAACAGCAGCAAGGTCCTCGGGCACCGCCAGCCCGTGGTCGCGAATGCAGACGGCAATGAGCGGAAGTGCATGGAAGCGCCGTCCAAACCAGCCGTGGCTCCAGAGCAGCCTTGCAATGCCGGAAAGCTCCAGCGATCGGCTGGGGATCAGGCTATGCTCATAGGAGCGGCCCTGCGATGCCGTGACCAAGCCGTGATGGCAAGAACGCGCGACAATCCGCAGGAGGGCGAGCATCGCCGCCCCCGCGCGGCGGCGGACATCCGCGTCCGGAGCCAAGGCGTGAAGCGCCGCCAATCCTTTGAAGTCGATCGGGAAATAGGGCGCGGAGTTCCACTCCGCCATGCTCCATCTCTCGAAGTGATCGAGCCAGGCCCGCACGCGCGCGAGGTTGATCTCCGCCTGCTCCCGGCCGCTCCTGCCGGAGCGGCGGAACACCGCGTCGGGAAACAAATGCCCGGCGAGATACCCTGCCGTATGGAAGAGAAGCGCGTGGTTTTCGCTGAAGTACCACTGGACGTCGTTGCCGGGCTCATCCAGCCAATAGCGGTAGCCGAGAATGGCTCGGTCGATGCGGTCGCGCAAGGAAGCGCCGATCGCGCCCCCCCAGGCGATGCGTGCCCACAAAAGCGGCACCAGCATGAAATCGGAACAGTCGTGGCAGTCCTCGATAGACGGAAGGGCGGCGGCGATCATGCGGTCCGTTTCGTCGCCGCCCTGTCCAGCCGCCAGCCGAGCAAAGGCCCGCACCGTGTCGCTCTCGGATTGTTCGGCGACATGGCGGATCGCCTCTTCAATCCGCTCGGCCAAGGAAGGGGGCGGCGCGCCCTGCCGGTCGGCATCACAGATCTCGACGGCCAGCGTGCGAGAGACGGCAAAGTCGCCACATCTCAACGTGAAGCGATAATGGCGGAAGTCGGAAGGAAGCTCCTCCACCCGTCCAAGCACGAGACGATCCGCGCCGCGAGGAAGCGTGAGGACAAGCCTGAGGGGCTCGGGCGAGAGAAAGTCGTCGTTGATCTCGAGTTCCACCCGCAGATCTTCCGGCGCGGGTTGCGGCAGGGCAAGCGCCACTTCTTCGGAGAAATAGGACGGACGCTCGAAATGCATTCCCTCCGCGATGCGCTCCAGCGCCTGCGCGATCTCTGAACGGATAGGAACCGGTAGAGCTATCTCCGCGGCAGGACCGGAAATGTAGTCAAGTTGGAAATAGAAACGGGCATCGCGCTCGGCCAGATCATCGAAATAGACCCGGATGCGGTTTGCCCCCTCGCAAAGCTCGATTTGGAATTCCTCCCGGGTCTCCAGATTGCGCTTATAGGCGGCCAGGAAGCCCGCTTCGGCGTCATTCACGAACAAGATGGCGCCGCCGCAGGTCGCAAGGCTAAGCCGCGCCGGGCCTGCGGCCTCCGCCTCTATGACGGTCTCTGCCCAGGCGGCGAGATGGGTCGCCCGGAACCAGAAGCCGGAAAGGTCCACGCGGTCCGAACCGAAGGGCAGCCACCAGCGCGAGGTGGAGAATTCTGCAACCGGCCGCGGGCGCCGACCGCGGTGCTGGCGCGCAAATTCGGTCCGGCAGGGATATTCATGGGGAATGAAGTTCTTGTGGGAGGCAAGGAAGAATTGCGCATCCATTCGGCCTTGCATCGGCCGGTCTTCGACATCATAGCGTCGCTCCACCGTATCGGAGATCCGCCAATAGCGAATGGATCCGCCGGCAGGGATGTTTACGCGCAGGTCGCCGGAACATGACGTCATTGCCTGCCCCTCCCCGGCATCTCCGCTGCGCATCCGCCTAGGCTTTTTGCGGGGTGTCGAGGGAGGCGATCAGTTTCGGCAGTTGCCGCATGTCGTCGAAAACCAGGTCCGGATCGAGCGCCGAGACCGCCTCGCGTAATGCGCAGCGCGGCGCGTGCGAGCCGCCGACAAAGGCGAGGACGCGCATGCCCGCCCGCTTGGCCGCCTCGATGCCGGCGGTGCTGTCCTCGATGACTACGCAGCCGGAAGGCGCGACCCCCATTGTCCGTGCCGCGTGGAGAAAAAGATCCGGCGCAGGCTTTCCGTTCTTGACCATTGTCGAGCTGAAAATGCGCGGCTCCAGCTTTTCCAAGAGGCCGGTGACCGAAAGCGAGAGGCGGATGCGCTCCGGCTGGCTGGATGAGGCCACACAGCAGGGGACACCGATATTGTCGATCGCCCAGCCGACATTCGAAATGGGTTTGAGTTCCCGCCGGAAGCGCTCGTAGAGCCGCGCGCGCATCTCGGCGAGATGCTCGTCGGTGACGGCCAGACCGAACTCCTCCTGCACAGTGCCGATGATGGACGCCATCGAACGCCCGAGGAAACGCCGATAGGCCGTTTCTTCATCGATGGAAACCCCCGCCTCCCCAATCACTTCGAGGAGCACGCCGATGGAAATGGGCTCGCTGTCGACCAGCACGCCGTCACAATCGAAAATAACAAGATCAGGCATATACGGTGGCCTTCGGAACAGAATCGCCCACATAGCGCTGCAGCGTGCGTTCCGTGCCATCTCGCCAAAGCATATTCAACGCCTCTCCGAAGCTTTTTCGAAACGGCTCGCAGAGGCCGAGATCGCCGAAGATATCCGTCAAGGCGAGCCAGGCGGCGGGCTCGCTCCTTGCGGTTTCAGCCGCCGCCTGCAGCCTGTGCCAGTTGGGGTCGTTGGGCGCGATGGGGACGCCGCTCTCGGTCGTGCCGAAGCAATACCGGCACCAGAGCGCCACCTCCAGGGCAAGCCCGGTGGCGTCGAGACCTTTTTCCAGCCGGTCGGATATGGTGGGCAGGATGAATTTCGGCAGCTTGTTGGAGCCGTCGTAACAGAGGCGCTGAGCCGTGTCGGCAATCTTCGGGTTTGCGAACCGTTCTTCGACGCGGCGGAAATAGCTTAGAAGGTCCGTGCCTGGGACAGGCGGCACGACAGGAATGATCTCATCCTGTTCGACCTTGCGCAGAAATGCGTGGAGGAGCGGATTAGCCATCGCCTCGTGGACAAAGCGGACATCGAGCAGCGCGGCGGCATAGGCGAGCAGCGAATGCCCGCCATTGAGGATGCGGATCTTCATGGTCTCGAACGGCGCCACGTCCTGCACGAACTCGACGCCGACTTGTTCGAGCGCCGGACGTCCCGCAGGAAAATTGTCCTCCAGCACCCATTGGCGATAGCTTTCGCAGAAGACCGGCCAGCCGTCGACGATGCCGAATTCCTCCTCCAAAGCGCGCCTTTCGCGATCGCCCGTGGCAGGCGTAATCCGGTCGACCATGCTGTTCGGAAAGGCAACGCTCTCCTCGATCCAGGCGGCAAATGCCGGATCGGAGAGCCGGGCAAGTCCGACGACCGCGTCGCGCGTCACGCTTCCATTGTGCCGGAGGTTGTCGCAGGACATGACGGTGAAAGGAGCAGTCCCTTCGGCGCGCCGGCGCTTGAGCCCGGCGATGATGAGGCCGAACACCGTCCTTGGGCTTTCCGGATCGGCTCCGTCGGCAACGATCTCCGGATGGCCGGGATCGAACCGGCCCGAGGCCGGATCGAGGAAGTAGCCGCCTTCCGTGATGGTCATCGAGACGACGCGGATCGCCGGATCGGCCAGCGCCCCCACGATTGCGGCGATGTCGCCCGGCGGAAGGAAGCCGATCATCGAGCCTGTGATGCGCGCCGAACTGCGATCCGCCTCCTGCTCGACGACTGTGGTCAAAAAATCCTGATCCGCCAGGCGCCGCCGCATCTGTTCGTCCGCCTCCCGCACGCCGGCACCAAGAATGGCCCAATCGAGGTCGCGGCCGCCATTGAAGAGGTCGTCGATATAGAGCGCCTGATGCGCGCGGTGAAAATTGCCGACACCGAAATGCAGGATCCCCGGCCTTAACCCGGCACGGTCATAGCGGGGCACAGCCGCACGGCCGAAAATCAAGGAAAGACTCGCAGTCGAGAGCCGCACGCTTGTCTTTGCCCTATCCAATGTTCCACTCGCGCTTCCGGATGCGTCGCGGAAGATTGACGTATATTCCGATGGACGGCAATCGGTCAGCGCGTTGGCGAATCGTGCGCCTCCTCAAGCATCTGCCAGTTGAACTCAACGCCGGTGCCCGGCGCATCCGGCGCGACGGCACAACCGCCTTCGCGCATAAGCGGACGCTTGGTGTAGCGGTCGATCGGAAAGCTGTGCACCTCGACCCAGCCGGCATTCGGCTGCGCCGCGACGAGGCTCACATGCAGTTCCTGCATGCCGTGGCTGCAGATGGGGATGTCCGGAAAGAGCCGCGCTGCCCGTAACCAGCCGGTGATGCCGCCGCAGTTCGAGGCGTCCGGCTGGATGTAGGACAGCGCGGAATGCTCGCGCGCATGTTCGAATTCATGGATGATGTGCAGGTTCTCGCCCATGGCGAGCGGCATGCCGGTGGCCGCCGCGATCCTGCCATAACCGGCATAGTCGTCGGGGATGGTCGGCTCCTCGAACCAGAGCAGGTCGAAATCGCTAAATGCTTTCGCCGCCTCAATCGCCTGTTCCACCGTCAACGCATAGTTCGCGTCGACCATGAAGGTGGCGTCGGGCCCGATCCGCTCGCGCACGGCCGCAACGCGGCGGACATCGTCCGCAAGCGCCGGCCGCCCGACCTTGATCTTCACGGCATCGAAGCCTTGCTCGAGATAGCGCCCGACGCTCTCGACGAGCTTCTCAAGCGAGAAGTTGAGGTCGACCCCGCCGCGATAGCAGCGCGCGTTCTTCCCCGCGCCGCCGGCCATCTGCCACAGCGGCCTGCCCTCGCGCCTGCCCTTCAGGTCCCAGAGCGCGATGTCCACGGCGGAGATGGCGAAGGAGGCGATCCCCCCTCGCCCGACATAGTGCAGGTGCCACTGCATCTCGTCATAGATCTCGCCGATCTCGCTCGCATCCCGCCCCAGCAGGAAAGGCGCGAGATCGTGCTCCACCATCGCAAGGATCGCATGTCCGCCTCTGCCGCCCGTATAGGTATAGCCGGTGCCCTCGGAACCGTCCGCAAGCCGGATCGTGACGGTCACCAGCTCGAAGTGCGTGTGGTCGCCATGCTTGGCGTCCGACAGCACCTCGTCCAGCGGAACGCGGAAGAGTCGGGCGGAGACATCGCGGATCTTGAGTTGCGGGAACAAGTTCGGGCCTTTCAGATCAGGAGGTTTTGCTGCGGACGCCTAGGCTCTGCACGCGCGCCTGGAGGAGGATGACGAGAAGCAGGAGCCCGCCGCGGATGACGGATTGCCAGTAGGCGCTGAGGCTGATCGTGCCGCGGCCGTTCTCGAAATTGAGGATGTTGAACACGAGGCCGAAGAGCAGCGCGCCGGCGACCGTGGCCGGGATCGAGCCGAGCCCGCCGGTGAGCAGCGTTCCGCCGACCACCACGGAAGCGATGGCTGCCAGTTCCCACCCGACGCCTTCCAGCGGCTGGCCGGCGCCATAGCCGGAAGCGAGGAAGACGCCCGCAAGCCCGGCGCAGGCGCCGCTGAAGAGATAAACGAAGGCGATGGCGCGCCCGGTCTTCAAGCCCATCAGATGCGCAGCATCCGGGCTGCCGCCGACGGCCAGAACCGTGCGGCCCAGCGAGGTTTTCTCCAGAACGATCCACGCGGCGACGACGACGATGGCGGTCACAAGGATCGTCCACGGCAGGATACCGAAAGCACTGCTCATCCCGAGCGTGGTGAAATTGCTTTCCCAGGAGACGGAGACCGTCTGCTTGCCGGAAAGCACCAGCGCGCAACCCTTGGCCGCGAGCATCGTGGCAAGTGTGGCCATGAAGGGCGGCACCCGCATCACGAGGATGATGAAGGCATTCACCGCGCCGAAGGCCATGCCGGCGAGAATGCCGCCGGGCAGCGCCACCCACAGGCCGTGGGGGCTGAGGAGCGCCGCGACTACGCTGGCGAACGCCGCGACCGAGCCCACGGAGAGGTCGATCCCGCCGGTCATGATGACGAAGCACATGCCGACCGAGATCAGGATGAACATGGAGTTGTAGTTGAGGAAGGAGCCGATGTTATAGGTGCTGCCGAAATTGTCGTAGCGCAGGAGGCCGAACAGAATGAGGCAGAGAAGCGCGATCCACACGGTGATGGTGCTGGAGCGGCCGAGCTGGCGCGTATAGGTGCGGAGGTCGAATGCGTCGCCCAGCATCCCCTACTCCCTGCTCGCCTGCTGCAGATAGACGGCAAAGACGATGATCGCCGCCTTGATGATCAGCGCCACCTCGTCCGAAAAACCGTTGGCGAGCAGCGTGTAGCGCACGAGCTGGATGAAGACGGCGCCGAAGATGGCGCCCAGGATCGGCGCCCTTCCGCCCGAAAGCACGGCCCCGCCCACCACGGCCGCGGCGATGGCGTCGAGCTCCATCAGATTGCCGATGCGGGCGGCGTCGGAGGCCGAGTTGATGGCAACCACGATGAGGCCCGCCAAGCCGGCAAGGCTGGCGGAAATCACATAGGTGGCGATCTTGACGGTGCGAACCGGAACGCCGGCGAGTCCGGCCGCCGTTTCGTTGCCGCCGACGGCAAGCAGGTACCGGCCATAGAGGGTGCGCGCGACGAGCCAGGCGAAGAAGAGCGCGATGGCGAGCGCCAGCCAACCCTGGAAGGGCAGCCCGAGGATCCGGCCCGTGCCGAGGAAGCTGAAGATCGGATTGGAAAAGGTCTGGAGGTTGCCGTTGGTGAGCACCAGCGCAATGCCGCGCCCGGAAATGAAGAGGATGAGCGTGGCGATGATGGGCTGCACATTCAGGAAGGCGACCAGCACGCCATTGAAGAGGCCGCAGGCTGCCGCCACCAGAAGCGGCACGATGATGGCAAGCGCCACCCCCAGTCCGGGATTCGCCCGCCCGAAGGATGACATGAAGATCAGCGGCGCCAGCGCGCCCGCAAGCGCCATGACGGCGCCGACCGAGAGGTCCACGCCCCTCGTGGCGATCACCAGCGTCATGCCGACGGCGACGATGGCGATGGTCGCCACCTGCGAGACGTTCACGAAGAGCGTCTGCATGTGGAGGAAGTTGCGCGTGAAGACGATGTTGAAGAGGAGGAGCAGCGCCAGCGCGATCAGCCCGCCATGACGGCGCAGGCTGATGCCTGAAAGCGGGTTCTGAAGGAGAACGCCGCGCTCGGCCGACGAACGCTCCCTGCTCATGCGTCCACCTCCTTGGCCTTCGGCTGCGCAATGGCATGGACCAGCATGTCCTCGGTGACCCCGGGGTTGGAGACGGTGCGCACCGACTCCCCCTCCTGGAGGACGACGATCTCATCCGCGCCCTCGATCAATTCCTGGAACTCGGAGGAGATGAGGATTACGCCGCAGCCCTCGTCCACATAGCGGCGGATGATGGCCTGGATTTCCAGCTTGGCGCCCACATCCACCCCGCGCGTCGGCTCGTCCAGGATGAGCAGGGCGGGCTGGATCGCCAGCCAGCGGCCGAGCAGCACCTTCTGCTGGTTTCCGCCGGATAGCTCGCTCACCTTCTGGTCCATATGCGCGGCCTTGATACCGAGCGAGCGGATGAACCGCTCGACGATCTCCCGCTCCCTGGCCTTGTCGACCAGGCCCATGCGGGAAAGCTGCGGCAATAAAGCCAGCGTCATGTTCTCGCGCACGGACAGCTCCGGCACGATGCCTTCGGCCTTGCGGTCCTCGGTCAAATAGCCGATGCCGCGCGAAATCGCCGTGCGCGGACAGTCTATCGCGGTGCCCTTCATGGCGACGCGGCCGGCAGTGGGCTTGTCGCAGCCGAAGATGGCGCGGGCGGCCTCGGTGCGGCCGGAGCCCAGGAGTCCGGCAAGCCCCACGATCTCCCCTCGCCTTACTTTGAGGCTCAAATTGCGCAGCCGGCGGTTGGTGGCGACGCCCTCCGCTTCGAGAAGAAGCTCGCCGGAGCGGTCGCCGGTGGCGGCAAGCTCGGTCATGCCGGCGGTCTGGATTTCCGCCGCGCTGCGGCCGAGCATGGCGGCGATGAGATCGAGCTTGGTGGTCTCGGCGATATTCGCCACGCCCACGGTGCGGCCGTCGCGCATGATCGTCACGCGGTCGCAGATCTCGAAAAGCTCGTCGAGGAAATGGCTCACATAGAGAATGGACGTGCCGGAATTCTTCAACTCGCGGATCACCCCGAAGAGCACTTCCACCTCCCGCTCGTCGAGCGAGGAAGTCGGCTCATCCATGATGACGAGCTTTGCATTGAGCGACACCGCGCGGGCGATGGCGACGAGCTGCTGGATGGCGGTCGGGTAGGTCGCGAGCGGCGCCTTCACGTCGATGTCGACGCCGAAGCGCGAGAGGATTTCCCCCGTGCGCCGGTGCGCGCCGCGCCAGTCGATGGTGCCCCAGCGCGTTCGCGGCTCGTAGCCGAGCACGACATTTTCCGTGACGCTGCGCAGGGGAACGAGGTTCAGCTCCTGGTAGATCGTGCTGACGCCCCGCTCCTGCGCCTCGCGCGGGCTCGCGATCGTCGACGGCGCACCGTCGAACGCGATCTCCCCCTCGTCGCGCTGGTAGACGCCGGTCAGGATCTTGATCAGCGTCGACTTGCCCGCCCCATTCTGCCCGACAATCGCATGCACCTCGCCGCGATCGACCGCGAGTTCCGCGCGCGCGAGTGCAGGCACGCCATTGAAGGCCTTGCTGATGCCCGTCATGCGCAGGAGCGGTGTCGTCATCGCGTCGATCCCGGGGAAAAGCGCGGCGGAGCCTCCCCCGCGGGGCTCCGCCGCGTCACGAGGCGATGTCAGTACGCCTCGTCGATATGCTCGGCCGCGTTCTCCTTGGTGAAAATGCGGTCCTCCACCTTCACCCAGGGCTCGATCTCTTCGCCCGCCGCGTAGCGCTTCAGCGTATCGCAGGCCAGCGGGCCGAAGAACGGGCTCGATTCCACTGTCACGCCCATCTTGCCGTCGATGATGGCCTGCAGCGCGTCGCGGGTGCCGTCTATGGAGACGATGGTGACATCCTCGCCGGGCTTCTTGCCCGCCACTTCCAGCGCCTGGATGGCGCCAATGGCCATCTCATCATTGTGCGCGTAAATGACGTTCATATCCGGATGGGCCTGGAGCAGCGTCTCCGTCACCTGCCGGCCGGCATCGCGGGCGAAATCGCCGGATTGCGAGGCGACGATCTCGAAGCGATCGTCCTGCGCAATGCGCTCGTCAAAGCCCTTCTTGCGGTCATTGGCGGGCGAGGAGCCGGTCGTGCCTTCGAGCTCGATAATGACGCCCTTGTCGCCCTTGAAATTCTCGATCAGCCATTCGGCGGCCCGCTTGCCCTGATCGACGAAGTCGGAACCGAGGAAGGTCACATAATCCTGCCCCGCCTTAGCGACGGCCGGATCGACGCTGCGGTCGACGAGGAAGACCGGAATGCCGGCGGCCTTGGCGCGCATGACGGCAGGAACCAGCGGCTTCTCCTCGCGCGGGGCCAGGAAGATCGCGTCGACGCCCTGGGCGATCATCGACTCTACGTCGGAGACCTGCTTGGCAGCGGAGCCGGCGGCGTCGGTGTAGACGAGATCCCAGTTGCAGCTTCCGGCGACATCCTGAAAGCTCTTCGTCTCTGCGATACGCCAGGGGTTGTTGCTCTCCGTCTGAGCGAAGCCGACCTTGTAGCGGTCCTTCTGCTCGAGCGGCGGCAGGCCTTGAGCCAGGGCCGGCGCGAGGGCACTGCCCAGAAGGGCAACGGTCGCGATGGATGACAAGAAGATGCGACGCTTCATCGATTTTCCTCCACTAGATGATAGCACAAGCCACCGTTTCGGGCCCAAGGCCCTTTTTGGGCGAACCCAAATCCTCCACAAGTTTGGTATGACCAAACCTGCCTAAATGCAATCGCGAAATGGCAGGCATGTCAATCGCGAACGTGCAGGAACGGCACTTTTGTCCGGTAGGGGCGCTCACGGCTTGAAGAGCTGGTCCATTTTGGTATGACTAAACGGGAAATCTGACGCGGATGGCGGGCGGAGAATGCACGGAGAACTCACGGGATCGGACTTGAAGGCGCCGCCTGCCCCACCCTCACGCGCCGCGGATTTCGTCGTCTCCGAAATCGAGGCGCAGATCCTCTCCGGCAAGCTGCGCGATGGCAGCCACTTGCCCGCTGAGCGCGACCTGATGGTCGAGTTCGGCATCAGCCGCACGGTGGTGCGCGAGGCGATCGCGGCGCTCGCCAGTCGCGGGCTGATCGAGAGCCGGCCGCGCTTCCGGCCCGTGGTGCGCAAGCCCGGCTTCGACACGGCGCTGACTGCCGTGGGGGGCATGGTCGCGCATCTTCTGAGCGATCCGGACGGTGTGAAGAACCTCTACGATACGCGCATCTTTCTGGAAGCCGCGCTGGTGCGCAATGCAGCACTCCACGCCCGCAAGGAGGATATCGCAGCACTCCGCGACGCGTTACAGGCAAACCAGGAGGCGCTGACGGATTCGGAGCGCTTTTATGCTACCGACGTCGCCTTTCATGCCGTCTTCTACGGCATCCCGCGCAATCCGGTCTTCCCCTCGTTGCACAAGGCGTTCACCACCTGGCTTGCCCCGCACTGGAAGAGGATGCCCCGCTCGCCGGAGCGCAACCGGGTGAATTTTCTGAGCCATCGGGAGATCTGCAACGCGGTAGTGGAGCGCGATCCCGACGGCGCGGAAAAGGCGCTGAATGCCCATCTCAACGCCGCCTGGGAATACGTGCGGGGCACGTTCGAGCCGGGATAGGCGAGCACAAGGAGGACAGTTTGCGGGAGGAGTATGATTTCATCGTCGTGGGCGGCGGCTCGGCCGGCTGCGTGGCGGCTGCCCGGCTTGTGAAGGATGGCGGCCACCGCGTGCTGCTGCTAGAGGCGGGGCATTCCCACCGCCATCCCCTGCTCGACATGCCGCCCGGCATCTTCAAGATGATCAACGGCAGCAAGTTCATGCGTTACCACACGACAGTGGCGCAGGAGCACCTGGGCGGGCGCCAGCACGACATCCCGCAAGCCAACGTGCTGGGCGGCGGCTCGTCCGTCAACGCGCAGGTCTATATGCGCGGCCGGCCTTCGGATTACAACGAATGGGACGAGATTCTGCGCGGCAACAATGACGGCGCCGACTGGAGCTGGCCGGCCGTGCTGCACCACTTCAAGCGCATGGAAGGCAACAACCGCCTCCACAACGAGTATCACGGCGCCGATGGGCCGCTGCTCGTCTCCGATCCCGGCTATATCGACGACTTCTCCCGCTGGTTCGTGCAGAGCGTGCAGGCGCTGGGTGAGCCGTTCAATCACGATTTCAACGGCCCCTCGCAGCGCGGCGTCGGCTTCTATCAATTCATGAACCGGCGCGGGAAGCGAAGCAGCGCAGCCTACGCCTTCATCGAGCCGCTGAAGGACGATCCAAAGCTTACCGTCAAGCTCAACGCTCCGGTGGCGCACATCAAAATCGAGAATGGCCAAGCCGTCGGCGTCCTTTACCGCGATGCATCCGGCCGGGAGTTCGAGGCGCGGGCGCGGAGCGAAATCATCGTCGCAGCCGGCGCCCTTATCACACCCAAGATCCTGATGCTGTCCGGCATCGGACCTGCCGACCAGCTGAAGCAGCACGGCATCCGCTGCGAGGTCGATTTGCCGGGGGTGGGCGAAAACCTGATCGACCATCCGGAAGTCCCGATCATCGCTAATGCCAACGGGCCCTATGGCTATTTCCGCCAGGGCGAAGGCTGGCGCATGATCCGCAACGGCCTCCAGTTCAAGCTTTTCGGTTCCGGGCCGATCACATCGGCCGGCGTCGAGGCTGGCGGCTTCGTCAACCCGACGAACCCCGACGCGGAACCGACGATCCAGGCCTTCTGCGTGCCGATCGTCTATCTCGACCGCGATGTGCTGACTCTGGTGAAGAACACGTTCGGGCTCACGGTGACGACCGTCGTGGTGAAGCCGAAGTCGCGCGGCCATGTCCGGCTGCGTTCGGGCAATCCGGACGACATGCCGCTCGTCTGCCCCAACCTTCTCAAGGAGGATGAGGACATGCGGGAGATGGTCGAGGGCCAGCGCTTCTTCATGCGCGCGTTCCAGACGCGGCCGCTTTCAGACAAGATCGAGGGCCTGGCGGTGCCCGACCCGTCCAAGTTCAACGACGACGAGGCGCTAAAAGCCCATTGCCGCCGCTTCGTGAAGACGAATTACCACCCCGCCGGGACCTGCCGCATGGGCGCGGATGGCGACCCGATGGCAGTGCTCGACGCGCGGATGCGGGTGCGGGGCGTTTCGCGGCTGCGCGTCTGCGACATGTCGGCGGTGCCCAACATCAATGCCGGTAACACCAACGCGCCGGCCATGATGCTGGGCGACCGATGCGCGGACTTCATCATGCAGGCGTAATCACGAGCGGTCGTTGCGACTGCCGGACGTCCCTAGTGATAGCCCTGCCCCGGCGCCAGCTTGCCCCTGAACATCCAGTAGACAAAGACGGTATAGCCGATGACGAGCGGCAGAAGGAAAACCGTGCCGACCAGAAAGAAAATCTGCGACGCAGGAGCGGCCGCGGTGTCCCAGAAGGTCAGGTGCGGCGGCACCAGGTAGGGCGCGTTGGAAATGACGAGGCCAGCGTAGCCGAGGAGGAAAAGGATGATGGTACCGACGAAAGGCAGCGTTTCATTGCCCTCCTTCAGCGCGCGCCAAACGCGATAGGCGACAAACGCGGCCGCCAGCGGCACCGGCCAGAGGAAATAGAAATTGGGCAGGCTGAACCAGCGCTCGGCGATCCGGTCGAGGGCAAGTGGCGTCCAGAGGCTGACCACCGCCATCGCGGCCAGCACGGCGAAAAGCAGCTTGGAGGCGGCGCGGCGGGCAAAAACCTGCACCGGGCCTTCCGTCCGCATTATGAGCCAAGTCGCACCAAGGAGCCCGTAGCCGGCCACCACCGCAAAGCCGACAAAGATGGAGAAGGGCGTAAACCAGTCGAAGGCGCCGCCGGCATATTGCCGTTCGGTGACGGGAATGCCCTGCAGCAATCCCCCGAGGATCACCCCTTGCAGGAATGCCGCCACCGTCGAGCCGCCAGCAAAGGCGATATCCCAGGTCCGGTGCGAGGGCTTGGCGACCCAGCGGAACTCGAAGGAGACGCCCCTGAGCACGAGGGCCAGCAGCATGCCTATGACGGGCAGATAGAACGCGGGCATGATGACCGCATAAGCCGTCGGAAAGGCAACCCAAAGGCCAGCACCACCCAGAACCAGCCAGGTCTCGTTGCCGTCCCAGAAGGGCGCGACGGAATTCATCATCAGGTCACGATCCTCCTCCTTCCGTGTGAAGGGAAAGAGGATGCCGAGGCCGAGATCGAAGCCATCGAGGATGACATACATGGCGACCGCGGTGCCGATCAGCCCGGCCCAGATGAC
Organism: Chelativorans sp.; assembly: GCF_031180965.1. GTDB lineage: Bacteria > Pseudomonadota > Alphaproteobacteria > Rhizobiales > Rhizobiaceae > Chelativorans. The sequence continues at coordinate 22,744 of NZ_JAPSLH010000005.1, read as the reverse complement.
GGGGAGATACCATTCCATCGCAGTCATCCCTCCGGTGCCCTCAGCGGTTTGCCGGGCCCTTGGCCGACTGGCCGTCCGGTCGCTTCGCGGGCCGCCTCCTCGGCGGCAGATAGCGGCCGGTTGGGCAAGCCGCCGGCGCCCGCCGTCGCCTGGCCCTGAGGCCCGCGATTGATCAGACGATTGATATAGTAGATGCCGGTAGTGAACACGATGCCGTAGATGAACACGAAGAGCGCCAGCGTGCTCGCGACGCTCGCCCCCGGCACCGGCGAAATGCCGTCGGCCGTGCGCAGATGCCCGTAGACGAGCCAGGGCTGCCGTCCCTGCTCAGTCACGAACCAGCCGGCGAGAATGGCGATGAAGCCGAGCGGCCACATAAAGGATGTGAAGCGCAGGAAGAGACCCGGCTCAAACAGCCTGCCGCGCCACCACAGATAAAGGCCCAGGAACCCCACTGCGATCAGGAGAAGGCCGATCCCCACCATGATGCGGAAGGCGAAGAAGACATTCAGGACGGGCGGCCACTGGTCCTCCGGAAAATCCGTTAGGCCCTGATAGGTGCCCTCCCAGTCATGGGTGAGGATCAGCGAGCCGAGATGCGGGATGGCGACCTCGAACCGGTTGGCGCGCGCCTCCTCGTCGGGGATGCCGAAGAGGACAAGGGAGGCCGGATCGCGCCCGTTCCAATGTCCCTCCATGGCCGCAACCTTCACCGGCTGGTGCTCCAGCGTGTTGAGCCCGTGCTGGTCGCCGATGACGAGTTGAAGCGGCGCCGAGACGGCGATCATGCCAACCGCCATCCGCAGCATGGTGCGGCTTTCCTCCGGGTGCCGGCCAGCGAGGAGATAGCGCGCGCCCACGGCGAGCACCACGACGGCCGTCGTCAGATAGGCCGCGTTCAGCATATGGGCAAAACGGTATGGAAAGCTCGGGTTGAAGATGATCCTGAGCCAGTCGACCGGATAAGCGATGCCGTCCCTTATCTCATGGCCGGCCGGCGTCTGCATCCAGCTGTTCGCCGCAAGGATCCAGAACGCGCTCATGGAGGTCCCGATCGCCACCAGGGTGGCAGACAGGGCTATAAGCCAGGGCGGGAAGCGGTTCCAGCCGAACAGCATGATGCCGAGGAACGTCGCCTCCAGGTAGAAGGCGGTCAAAACCTCATAGCCCATCAGCGGCCCAATGACATTGCCGCTGAATTCGGCAAAGCGGCTCCAGTTCGTGCCGAACTGGTAGCTGAGCACGATCCCCGACACGACGCCCATCGCGAAGGAGACGGCGAATATCTTCGTCCAAAAGCGCGCGAGCCGGTGGAATTTTTCGTTCTTGGTCCGCAGCCAAAGCCACAAAAGGACGGCGATGAACGCGGACAAGCCGATGGTGAAGGCGGGGAATATGATGTGGAAGGATATCGTGAAGGCGAATTGGATGCGCGCGAGCAAGACCGGATCGAATTCCACCGCTCCCTCCATCGCCCCCGACATCAGCCGGAACATGTCAGGGAATAATGGGGCAGGCGCGGGGAATTTTCCAGCGCGCTGACGTCGCACCCCTCCTCGCGCGAAAACGCCGGCGCTGAGCGCCGGCGTTCATGGAAGGCGAGCTTTGCGGCTTATTGCTGCGGGATTTGTGCGATTTCCACCAGGGTCTCCCACTCCTCGACGGTGCGCTCCATGAGCGCCTGGGCCTCTTCGGGCGTGGAGACGAAGGGGTCGCCGCCTTGATCCGCCAGGAACTTCTGGGTGTCCGGCTGGGCCAGGACCTCATTGAACCAGCCATTGATCTTATTGGCGATCTCGTCCGGCGTTCCGGCCGGCACCATCACGCCCCACCAGCCGAGCTGGTCGATATTGATGCCCTGCTCCTTGAAAGTCGGAACATCGGGGACTCCCTTCATGCGCTCACCCGAGCCGATCGCCAGCGCCCTCCAGCGGCCCTCGCGGATCTGGCCGAGGGCAAATACAGGGTCGTGAGCGCCGAAATCCACAGCGCCGCTCATCATGTCGTTGAGCGAATCGGCCGAGGACTTGTACTGCACTGCCACGGTATCGAGACCGGCGAGCTGCTTATACTGCTCGGCGAGCACCCTTCCGGATGTGGCGTTGACGGCATAGCTGCCGTTCTCCCCCTTCTCCTTCATTGCCTCGGTGAGCTGCTGGAGGTTCTGGTAGGGACTGTCCTTGCGGACCGTGATCATGAAGGCCTGCTTGTTGATCGTCGCGACAGTGCGCAAGTCCTTCGCCACGTCGAAGGGCGGGTTCTTCAGGATATGCATGTTTCCGGCAATGGAGTTGCCGGAATGAACGAACATGGTGTAGCCGTCGGGCTTGGCGCGCACTGTGTATTCGGCCGCGATGTTGCTCATGGCGCCGGGCTTGTTCTCCACGACGACCGTTTGCCCGGCCACCTTGCTCACCTTGTCCGCGAAATAGCGAACGAGGACATCGGCACCGCTTCCGGGCGGGAAGGCGCAGATGAAGTGGATGGTCTGGCTAGGATAGTCGTCCTGGGCGATAGCTTGCGCAGGCAGCAGTTGCGCCGCGCCGAAGAGGAGGCCTGCCGCAGCCATCCTCAGCGAACCATTCAACAGTCTTTTCATTTTCTACTCCTGCTTGGGCTTTTCCTCGACGGCCGCCCATTCTGACGGCCGGCTGTTTCCGAAATGGATCGGCGATGAGTCCGCCGATTCGCCTGCGCTTGCGTCAGTTCTGCGGGATTTTCGCCAGCTCCACATAGCCGCGCCACTGCTCCACGGTTTTGACCAGAAGGTCCTGCACCTCCTCCGGCGTGCCGATGAAAACGTCGCCACCAAAGCCGTTCAGGAACTTCTCGGTCTCCGGAGTTTCGAGCACTTCGCGGAACAAAGCGTTCAGCTTGTTGACGACATCGTCGGGGGTTCCCGTGGGAACGAAGACGCCCCACCAGCCGAGTTGGTCGATGTTGACGCCGTATTCCTTCATCGTCGGGATGTCGGGGGTGGACTTCATGCGTTCCGGCGAGCTCACCGCGAGGATGCGGATACTTCCCTCGCGCTGCTGGCTGAGGGCGAACACGGGATCGAGCACGGCGAAATCGAGGGCGCCGCTCATGATGTCGTTGAGCGCGTCCGGCCCGGTCGAATAAGGCACCTCCACGGCCTGAAGGCCGGCGAGCTGCAAATAGACTGCACCGAGCACCTTTCCGGAGGTGGCGGTGGTCGCGTAGGAGGCGTCACCGCCCTTCTCCTTGATGAGGGCCGTCAGGTCGTTGATGTCCCTGACCGGCGAGTCCTTGCGCACCGCGATCATGAAGGGCTGCTTGTTGATGAACTGCACGCCGCGCAGGTCCTTGGCGACGTCGATGGGCGGCTTCTTGAACAGCCACATATTCGCGGCCGTGGAATTGCCCGCGTGGACATAGACCGTATAGCCGTCCGGCTTGGCACGCGCGGTATATTCCGCGGCGATGTTGCCGTTGGCGCCCGGCTTGTTCTCGACGATGATGGTCTGCCCCGCCACCTTGGAGACCCGCTCCGCGAAATAGCGCACCAGCACGTCCGCGCCGCTGCCGGCGGGGAACGCGCAGATGAAGGTGATCGTCTTGTTGGGATAATCCGTCTGGGCAGATGCCAGGCTCGGCGAGAGTGCGGCCGCGGCGGCGAGCGCCAGAAGCGCTCGGCGGGTAGGTTTCAGAAGATTGGCAAACATTGGCTCCTCCACTTTGTCTGTTTGCGAATTGGCGCTTATTCCTCCTGGAACGCCTCCTCGCGTTTCTTTCTGAACTGCGGGAATATGATCAGCATGATCATCAGCACGGCCGCCACGAGCAGGCAGGCCGAGATCGGGCGCTCGAGGAACACCATCGGATCGCCGCGCGATATCACCAGCGAGCGGCGCAAATTCTCTTCCATGAGCGGTCCGAGAATGAAGCCGAGGACGAGCGGCGCAGGCTCGCAGCCGAGCTTCAAAAGGATGTAGCCGAAGATCAGGAACACGATCATCAGCACCATCATGAAGGGCTCGGTGCTGGTTGAATAAACGCCGATGGCGCAGAACAGAAGGATTGCTGGGTAGAGCAGCCGGTAGGGAACCGACAGCAACCTGACCCACATGCCGATCAGCGGCAGATTGATGATGACCAGCATCAGATTGCCGATCCACATGGAGGCGACCATGCCCCAGAAAAGGTCGGGGCGCGTTGTCATCACCGCCGCGCCGGGCTGGATGCCCTGAATGATCATGGCGCCCATCATGATCGCCATAACCGGATTGGATGGGATGCCGAGCGTGAGCAGCGGAATGAAGGAAGTCTGCGCGGCAGCGTTGTTCGCCGCCTCCGGCCCGGCCACACCCTCGACCGCACCGGAGCCGAATTTGGCGGGCTTGCGCGAGATCTTCTTCTCCAGCGTGTAACTGGCAAAAGCCGCCAGAACTGCCCCGCCGCCGGGCAGGATGCCAAGGATCGACCCAAGGCCCGTGCCTCGGATCGCCGCCGGATAGGCCTCCCTGATCTCCTGCCGGTTGGGCATGAGGTCGCGGAATTTGGTGTTGATGGGCTCGCGTGGAGGCGGCGGGTTCTCGAGGTTGCGGATGATCTCTACGATGCCGAAAAGGCCAAGCACGAGCGGGAGGAACTCTATCCCCTCCCAGAGCCCGGAAATGCCGAAAGTATAGCGGGTCAGGCCGGTGTTGATGTCGGTGCCCACCAGGCCCAGAAGCAGCCCGATCAGCACCATCGCGATCGCCTTCAGCACCGCGCCGTGCGCCAGCACCACGGCCATGATCAGGCCGAGCAGCATGAGGGCGAAATAGTCAGGCGAGGTGAATTGCTGCGCGATGGCGGACAGCGGCGGCCCGAAGGCGGCGATGAAGATCGTGCCAATCGTTCCGGCAAAGAACGACCCCACGGCGGCGATCGCCAGCGCCGCGCCCGCGCGCCCGCGCTTGGCCATCTGATGCCCGTCGATGCAAGTGACGACCGAGGAGGCCTCGCCCGGCATGTTGACCAGGATCGACGTGGTCGAACCGCCATACTGGGCGCCGTAATAGATGCCGGCGAGCATGATGAGGGCCGATAGCGGGTCAAGCCCGAAGGTGATCGGCAGCAGGATCGCCAGCGCCGGAATCGGGCCGATGCCGGGCAGGACGCCTATCAGGGTGCCCAAGAGGACGCCGATGAAGCAGAACATCAGGTTCTGCAGCGAGCCTGCAGCCAGAAAACCGGTTGCGAGATGTTCGAAAACTTCCATCGGCTACCACCACCAGACCGGCATGGGCTGCTCCAGCGCGTAGACGAAGATCAGCACGATGAAGAATGCGGTTGCCGCGGCGAAGATGAGGGTCTCGAGAATATTGACCTTCTCGCGACGCGCGTAAGCGGCAAGAACGATCATCAATATGGCGGAAATGACGACCCCGACCTTGCTGATGAGGAAGCCGAAGGCCGCAATTGCGACAATCAGGAAGAATATCGGGCGGAACTGGATTCGCTCAATGGCGGGGCCCTCTACGACCAGCGCCTTGCCTGCGACAATCAGGCCAATGAGGATGATGAGCGCACAGATGATTGTCGGGAAGAACCCCGGTCCCATGCTGCGTGCCGATCCGAAGGCGAGATCCTGACCCGTCAAGATCCCGATCGCACCTATCAGGATAAACAGGACGCCCGCGCCGAAATCCTGTGGACTTTTGATCGATATCATCGGTTCCTCCCGAATCTTTCTTCTCGCGCCGGCGCCAGCAGCGCACCCCCTATTCAGCTTCCGTTGTGCCGTCCCCGCGGTTCAACTTCACGCAACCCGATTTGATGAAATTGAATCATGGGTGCGCTCCTGCCTATTCCGCTCTGGCGCTCCTCCCCTTTCGAAGCTCGTCCGGCCTTCACCCGCATTTCCTTCGGTTGCCTAATATCAGGGCACCGGATATCAAAAGTCAATGCATCCCTGCTTGCCCTGGCGCCGCATCAGTTGCGATGCCCAACGGAAAAGACGCCCGCCTAGGATTGCGCGAAAATTGGTTTTTAGCAAACGGAATTATACGATATCGAAAAATGGTTGACACTGGCGCTTAGACGGATCGATTATCCAGCCAATCTCAGCAGAGGCGGCGGCATGCATATTTCCATCGTAGGGGGCGGCATCGGCGGCTTGACGGCGGCGCTTTCGCTTCTGCGCCATGGCCATGAGGTCGAAGTTTTCGAGCAGGCGCCGGAACTGCGCGAAGTGGGGGCTGGCGTACAGGTGAGCGCGAACGGGACGCGCATCCTGTTCGCGCTCGGTCTGGAAAAGGAGATCATGGCCGTCGCCAGCGAGGCGGGCGGCAAGGAAATCCGCCTGTGGAACACCGGCCAGACCTGGAAGCTGTTCGATCTTGGACCACTGTCGATTGAGCGCTACGGTTTTCCCTACATCACCATCCACCGCAACGACCTGCATCAGGCGTTGGCGCTCGGCATCCGCCGCATCAGGCCGGACGCGATCAGGCTCGGCAAGCGGTGCGTCGGCATGGAGCAGGATGGGAACGGGGTGACGCTGCGCTTCGCGGACGGATCGGCCGCCCGTACCGATGTGGTGGTTGGGGCGGACGGGGTCCATTCGAAAATCCGCGAGGCGTTGTTCGGCCGGGATGAGCCGAAATTCACCGGGATCGTGGCGTGGCGGGGGGTGATCCCCGCCGGGAGGCTGCCGAAGCATCTCTTGCGGCCGGTCGGCACAAACTGGATCGGACCGGGCGGGCATGTGATTCACTATCTGCTCCGCCGCGGCGAACTGATGAACTATGTCTCCGTCGTCGAGCGCAGCAACTGGCAGGTGGAATCCTGGTCTGTCGCGGGGACGGTCGAGGAATGCCTCTCCGATTATCCCGGCTGGCACGAGGACGTCCATACGCTCATCAAGAGTATCGATACGCCGTACAAGTGGGCGCTCATGCTGCGGCCGCCGATGGAGCGGTGGAGCAAGGGGCGCGCGACGCTTCTTGGCGATGCCTGCCACCCCACCCTGCCTTTCCTGGCCCAGGGAGCTGTCATGGCGATCGAGGACGGCTTCGTGCTCGGCCGTGCCTTCGGCGAGCACGGAGACGAGTATGAGGAGGCGTTCGCGGCCTATGAGGGAGCGCGCAACGACCGTACCTCCCGCATCGTACGGGGGGCGGAAGCCAATCTCGGGCGCTTTCACAACCCGGCGCTCAAGGATCCCGTGCTCGCAGAGGCCTACGTCAATTCGGAATGGGAGGAGAGCAAGGTACGACAGCGCTACGAGTGGCTGTTCACATATGACGCCACTACTGTGCCTCTCAGCGGCAGGAACGGCATGGGAGCGCCCGTCGCAGGCGCCGCCTCGCATGGATAAGGCGGTCGAGGAGCGCACCCGCACGCAGCGGCACATCCAGTCGATCGATGTCGGCTTCCGCCTGATCCGCGTGCTGGAGCGCGCCAGCGGCAAGCTGCCGCTCGGCATGATCGCCGAACTTGCGGAAATGCCCGCCAGCAAGGCGCATCTCTATATGGTCAGCTTTGCCCGGCTCGGTCTCGTCGAGCAGGATCCGGCGACGATGCGCTATGGTCTCGGCCCCTATGCGCTGCAGCTCGGCGCTGCGGCATTGCGCCAGCTCGACGTGGTCCAGCTTGCCCGTCCCGTCATGGACGAACTCCAGTCCGCCACGGGCCTGCTCGTCTTCCTCTCCGTGTGGGGCAACCGCGGACCGGTCATCATCTCGAAAGTCGACAGCACCGTGGAGGTGCTCGTCTCCATCCGTGTCGGCTATGTGCTGCCACTCTACCAGGCGGCCACAGGCCGGGTGTTCCTCGCCTACAAGTCCCAGGCCGCGGTCGAACATGTGCTGGAGCGCGAGAAGCCGGTCGACCCGGTCCTGCGGCAGCGGGCGGAGGAAAGCCTGCCGCTGATCCGCCAGCGCCGGCTCGCCTTTTCCGACAGCCAGCTCAATGCCGGCTTTGCCTCGATCTGCTCGCCCATCTTCGACTTCGCCAGCGAGATCGCGGCCACGATCACGCTTCTCGGCATGAAGAACGAAATCAATCTCGATCCACAGGGCGCGGCGGCCATGCAGACCCGTCAGGCGGCCGAGCAAATCTCGCGCAAGCTCGCCCACGGCGCCGATGCGGCTTGAAGAAGTGGACCGCGCCAACCAGTTGGAGTGACGCACAGGTGCTTGCGACGAACAAGACCGAGTGGCAGCGGATACCGCTGATCATCTCGTTTCCGGATACGGCGCGCTATGCCGAAACCTACGGCTTTGCAGGAAATTCCGGGAAGGTAAACCTGGAGGGGCAGTTGCTGCGGGGTGCCGCGCCCTCCTCGACCGTCTATGTCTTCATGCATCCGACATCGACGCTGCACCTCCTGCCGATGCCGACGGCCCTTGCCGACGCTGGGCTGCATGTGCTCTGCGCCCAGAGCCGCTACCCCAAGAACGACAGTGCGCTGATCATGGAGAAGGTCGCGATCGATCTCGGCAAATGGATCGATTACGCGCGGGAGGAGCTGAAATATGAGCGCGTGGTGCTTGTCGGCTGGTCGGGCGGCGGCTCGCTCTCGCTCTTCTACCAGGCGCAAGCGGAGAGCCCCACCATCACGCACACGCCCGCCGGCGACGAGGCGAATCTTGTGGAGGCCAGCCTGAAACCCGCGGATGGCGTGATCTTCATCGCCGCGCATCTGTCGCGCGCTGAGACGCTAACCGAGTGGCTCGACCCTTCCGTACTCGATGAGCTCAACCCGGATATCCGCGACCCCGAGCTCGACATCTATTCGACCGAGTGCCCTGCGCAGCCGCCCTATGCGCCCGAGTTCGTGGCGCGCTTCCGAGCGGCACAGATCGCACGCAACCGGAAGATCACCAACTGGTGCCTCGACATGCTGGCGGAGCTGCGCCGGCGCGGCTCATACGAGCAGGAGCGCGCTTTCGTGGTCCATCGCACTATGTGCGACGTGCGCTGGTTCGACACTGCGATCGATGCGAACGACCGCAAGCCCGGCATCAGCTATATGGGCGACCCGCGCACGGTGAATGTGGGGCCGGTCGGGCTCGCCCGCTTCTCAACCCTCCGATCATGGCTCAGTCAGTGGAGCTATGACCTTTCCAACGCCAAGGGGCCGAAGAATGCGGCGCTTATCCGCAAAACGCCGGTGCTGCAGATCGAGAACAATGCCGACGAGGCGGTGCCTGCAACGCATAACCGCATCATCGCGGCGGCGCTCGCGACGCCAAACAAGGAATACCTCACGATCCCGCACGCGACCCACTACTATCTGGGCCAGCCGGAACTGCTGAAAACCTGCATCGGCAAGGTGATCGGCTGGAGCCGGGAGCAGAGGTTGCTGGTGGATTGACTTGATATGGCTCTGCCCGGTCCAACCCCAACAATAGGAGCGCCTTCGCGAACTGGCCCGAGCTTTCCCCACTGCAGCAAAAAGGCAGCGCCGACATACGACGCTGCCTCAATAAAGAATAGTGCGCTGAACTTATGCCGCGTTGGCGCCTTTGCGCGCCAACATATCGGCCTTCTTCCCGGTCCAGGCGTTCATCTGCTCGTGGGCCTCAGCCTTCGCCTTCTCCAGATAGCCGGGCTCCTCGGTGCGGGCCGTGATCTCGAGCCGCAGGCCATTCGGGTCAAAGAAGTAGATCGAGTTGATGAATTCGTGATCGATGACATCCGTCGTCTTCACGCCGGCTTCATTCAGCCGCTGCTTCATTTGAAGCACCTCCTCGACCGAACCCACTTCCATCGCAAAATGCTGCACCCAGTTGGGCGTATTGGGCGAGGGCAGCGGCATGACGTTCTCGCCGAGATCGAAGAAGGCCATATAGGAGCCGTCCGCCATCTCGAAGAAGAAGTGGGCGTAGGGCTTTTCCTCGCCCGTGCTCGGCACACGATCGGACGTCATGCAGTTGACCAGCGGCAGGCCCAGCAGGTCCTCGTAGAATTTCCGCGTCTCCTCGCCGTCCCGGCAGGGATACGAGAAGTGGTACAGGCCCTTGATCTTTGGCGCGGGAACCATGGCAATTCCTCCATCACATCATTCTTGCTGATGATGGGAATGATAGCCAATCGGTCCCGCCGCCTTGTCCCCTCATCGGGGGGACAGAGCATCACGGGCGTCAGCATCCAGCCCCAGAGTCAGCGCCATGTGCGAGCTTGACCACGCCACCATCGGGGCTCTCTCCGATCTTGTCCTATCGGCCGGCGGTCCTGCTTTCCCCAGCCGCTTTCAGCTCAGCTTGCAGCATCTAACGGGGAACGACCTCTGCTCGGCCTTCCAGGTCGCCCATGACGGAAAGCTGCGGTACCTGTTTTCCGGCGGCACCCACCCGAACATCCCGGATTTCGCCGAAACGGCCTCCCTGGACTATGCGCAGCGCTATTGGCAGCGCGACAGGATCACCCGACGAATGCTTGCTGCCGAGCTCGGACGGAGCACGGTGCATGTGGTGCGGCAGGCCTGGAACGGCGTCACCGACCCGGAGTACCGGCGCGCCTGCTATGAGCGCGCCCAGGTGCTGGAGCGGCTTACCGTCTACAGCGTGGGCGTGCCGCGCCTGTTCGCAAGCGCCTACCGCGCCCGGCAGAGCGGCCCCTTCACCGAGGAGCAAGTGTCCCGCTTGGAAGCTGCCTCCCCCCTGCTGATGGCGGCACTCGCCAAGCACGTCTCGCTCGCGGATGGCGGCATGCCGGCACGGCTTCACCCGCCGTTGAAGGACGTGGCGAGGCAGCTGCTCGAGGCGGGGTTTTCCCTGAGCCGCCGCGAGGCCGAGATATCCGCAGGGCTGCTGGTGGGCCGCACACAAAAAGAGATTTCCCAGGAAGTGGGGCTCGCCTTGAGCAGCATCGTTACATACCGGCAGCGCGCCTACCACAAGCTTGGCGTGACCGATCGGCGCGGCCTTCAGGCACTCTATGAGGAGATCGCGCGTGTCTCGTGATGGCTCGTTCACCTACGCCGGAGCAGCTCGTCAGGTTGACATATATATGGCTCCCTGATACGCGTGACGGAAATCGGGAGACGACCATGCAGCAAGAGAACGCGTCCAAGCCTTCGCCATGGGGCGAGAATGTCAGCGTCGAATTCGAGGACGGCATCGCCTGGGTCTCGCTCAATCGCCCGCAGCGCCGCAATGCGATCAATCCCGGGATCGTCTGGGAAATGAACGCGATCATGGACGCGCTGGAGGAGGACGAGCGCTGCAAGGTGATGGTGGTCACCGGCTCGGGCGATTCCTTCTCGGCCGGCATGGACCTCAAGGAGTACTTCCGCGCCCAGGACGGGGTGCCGCCGATCCAGCGCGAGCGGCTCTTCCGCGCCAATGCCGCCTGGCAATGGCGGCGGATGATGTACTATCCCAAGCCCACCATCTCCATGGTCAACGGCTGGTGCTTCGGCGGCGCCTTCCAGTTCCTCGTGGGCTCCGATCTCGCCGTCGCGGCGGAGGACGCCACCTTTGGCTTGTCGGAGATCAATTGGGGCATCATCCCGGCAGGCGTCGTCACCAAAGCGGTGCTTCAGGTGATGAGCTTCCGCGACGCCATGTACTACATCATGACAGGCGAGACCTTCGACGGGCGCAAGGCTGCCGAGTTGAAGCTGGTGAACAAGGCCGTGCCGCGCGACGACCTTCGGGAGGCGACGCGCGAGCTCGCCAAAACCTTGATGGGCAAAAACCCCTTCGTGTTGCGCCAGGCCAAGACCGCTTGCCGCTTCACCGCCGACCTTAGCTGGGACCAGGCGGCAGAATATCTCATGGCGAAGTCGGACCAAACGGAATTCCGCGACCCGGAAAACGGGCGCAATGTCGGCATGTCGCAATTCCTGGACGAAAAATCCTTCCGTCCGGGACTGGAGGGGTATCGCCGTGGCTGAGGGGCCGCGTCCGCCTGCGCAGACCCGCTTCGATCTCGACCGCCTGCTGCGGCCGCGCTCGGTCGCCATTGTGGGCGCGCAGCCGGAGCCGACTTCCATCGGCGGCGGCGTGCTCGCCAATCTCGAACTGTTCGGCTATCGCGGCGAGATCCACCTCGTCAGCCGCTCGCGCGAGGAGATCCGCGGTCGCCCTTGCGTGAAGTCCATTGCCGACCTGCCGCATGGGATCGACACGATCATCCTGATCGTGCCGCAGCCGGCCATCCGCGAATCCGTGCTGGCGGCGATCGACCGGGGGGTCGGCAGCATCATCGTCTATACGTCGGGCTTTGCCGAGGCGGGCGACGAGGGACGCAAGAAGCAGGACGAGCTTGCCGCGATCTGCCGCGAGGCTGGAATTGCGCTGCTCGGACCCAATTGTATGGGCTACACCAATTATGTCGAGGGCATCCCGCTCACCTTCGAGCCCGTCGACCTGCGCGAGGCGGGCAGGCCCGGGCGCATCGCCATTGTCGCCCAGAGCGGCGCCACGGCCGCCAATATCCGCTTTGCAATGCATGCGCGCGAGCTCTCGGTCTCTCAGGTGATCGCCACGGGCAACGAGGCCGTGCTGCGCGCGGAGGATTTCGTCGAGTACCTGATCGAGGACCCCGACAACGCGGTCGTCGCGGTCTATGTCGAGCAGATCCGCGATCCGCAGAAGTTCCTGCGCGTCGCCCGCCGCGCGCGCGATCTCGGCAAGCCCATCGTGATGCTCCATCCCGGCTCCAGCGAGCGCGGCAAGAAGGCGGCCCAGTCTCACACCGGTGCGCTTGCGGGCGACCATGCGGTGATGCAGACGGCCGCGCGCAACGAAGCCGTCGTGCTGGTCGAGACCACCGACGAACTGTTCGACGTCTTGGCGATCCTCGCGCGCTACCCGAAGCCCGTTCCGGGCCAGGCCGGGATCGTCACCAATTCCGGGGCGATCCGCGGCCTGTGCTTCGATTTCTGCGAGCGCATCGGGCTGCCGATCGCGGAGCTTTCACCGGAGGTGCATGCGGAGCTGCAGGGGCTGGTGCCTCCTTATGTGCATGTGGACAACCCCTTCGATATCGGCACCACCGGCTTCGCCAATCCCGGTATCTTCGGCACCTCCACGGCGGCAATCTTGAAGGACCCCAATGTGGGCCTCGTGCTTCTCGCCCATGCCGGCGGATCGCCAAAGATGCAGGTCGCAAAATCGGACGCCATCCTGCCGGTGGCGGAGACGGCGGAAAAGCCGGTGATCCTCTGCATTGTCGGCGACGAGTACCCTCTCGATCCCGACTTCATGAAGGCGGTGCGCGAGAGCCGCATACCCTTCTTCCGTTCGCCGGAGCGGGCCATGCGGGCCATGGCCGCAATCGCGGGCTATGCCGATGCGCTGGCGGCCGCCGTGGACCGAGCGCCGGAAGGCGCGCCCTATCAGAACGTGCCAGCGGCCAAGGGCACGGTTTCCGAGCATATCGGCAAAGGTATCCTGCGCGATCTCGGTATCGCCACGCCCGAGGGCGGGCTTGCCCGCTCTGTGGATGAGGCGGCGTCCGTCGCCGCCCGCGTCGGTTATCCGATCGTCCTCAAGGCGCAGGCCGCCGAACTGGCGCACAAGAGTGACGTGGGCGGAGTGATCGTCGGGATAGCAGACGAGGCAAAGCTCCGGCAGGCCTGGGACAGGCTCCATGCGGGCATCGCCAAAGCGCGTCGCGGCCTGGCGCTCGAAGGTGTGCTGGTGGAGCAGATGGCAAAGCCAGGCCTGGAGATGGTCGTCGGCGCCAAGCGGGACCCGCAATGGGGACCGGTCGTGCTGGTCGGCCTCGGCGGCGTCTGGATCGAGGCGCTGGCGGATGTCCGCCTGCTTCCCGCCGACATCAGCCGCAAACGGGCCATTGCCGAGATCGGCAAGCTCAAGGCGGCAACGCTTCTGGGGCCGTTCCGCGGGCAGAAGGCACGCGACCTCGAGGCGATCGCCGATGTGGTCGTGAAGCTCGGCGCGCTGATGCGGGCCAATCCACAGATCGCCGAGGTCGACATCAACCCGCTCATCGTCCACGCCGAAGGCGAGGGAGCGGCCGCGCTCGACGCGCTTTTCGTGATCGGCTGAAATTCGCCGCACCCGCGGTCTTCAGGGAGGAAAGTCATGGCGCAGAGCCCATCCTATGGCGAAATCAAGCTTTTCATCGATGCCGAGTGGATTGGCGCCGAGGGACGGGTCACCGAGGACGTGATCAACCCTGCGACGGGCGAGGCGATCGCCGCCCTCCCCCACGCCACCGCCGAGGATCTGGACCGCGCGGTGGCAGCCGCGGAGCGCGCGTTCAAGACTTGGCGAACGACACCGGCCTACGACCGGGCGAAAATCCTGCGCAAGGCCGCCGATCTGCTGCGCGAGCGCGTGGAGCAGCTCGCGCCGCGGCTGACCATGGACCAGGGCAAGGTGATCGCGGAGGCGCGCCAGGAGTTCCTGATCGCCGCCGACATCTTCGACTGGACGGCGGATGAGGGCCGGCGCGCCTATGGCCGCGTGGTGCCCTCGCGTATTCCGGGCGTGCGCTGGCTTGTGGTGAAGGAGCCGGTTGGCCCGGTGGCCGGCTTCACTCCCTGGAACTTCCCCGGCATCATCCCGGCGCGGAAAATCTCGGCTGCGCTCGCCTCGGGCTGCACGATGGTCATCAAGCCGTCGGAGGAGACGCCGTCGACGGTGCTGGAGATCGCCCGCGCGCTCGACGATGCCGGCCTGCCCAAGGGCGTGCTCAATGTCGTCCATGGTCGCCCTTCGGACGTATCCGAGCATCTCATCGCCGCCGACGGTATCCGTAAGATCACCTTCACGGGCTCAATCGCCGTCGGGCAGCATCTAGCGGGCCTTGCGGCAAAGCATGGCGTGAAGCGCACGACGATGGAGCTCGGCGGCCACGCTCCTGTCCTCATCTTCGAGGATGCGGACATTGACGCCGCCATCCGTACCATGGTCCAGGCCAAGTACCGCAATTCGGGCCAGGTCTGCATTTCACCGACACGCTTCGTCGTTCATGAAAGTGTGCACGACCGCTTCGTCGACGGGTTTGCAAGGGCGGCGGCGGAAATCCGCATCGGCGACGGGCTGGACGAGTTGAGCCAGATGGGGCCGCTTGCCAACGGACGGCGAGTTGCCACCATGGAGCGCATGGTGGCAGATGCCGTGGAGCGCGGGGCGGAGCTGCGCACCGGCGGCGAGCGGACACTCAATCGTGGCTATTTCTATAGGCCCACGGTGCTCGCCAACGTGCCGGAGGACGCGATCATCATGAACGAGGAGCCATTCGGCCCGGTTGCGGTGACCGCGCGCTTCTCCTCCTTCGAGGAGGCAATCGAGCAGGCGAACCGCCTGCCCTACGGCCTTGCCTCCTATGCCTTCACCTCATCCAGCCGCACGGCCGCCGCCGTCAGCGAGGCGCTCGAGGCCGGCATGGTCGGCGTCAACAATGCGGCCATCTCCATGACCGAGACGCCCTTCGGCGGCGTCAAGCAGAGCGGCTACGGCAGCGAAGGCGGGGTCGAGGGGATGGAAGCCTATCTTACCACCAAGATGATCAGCCAATCCTAGAGGAGAGTCCCATGTCGACGGCAATCACGGAGGGCCGCCCCGTTCCCGGCGGCGAGACGGTCCGGGTCGAGTTCGAGGACGGCATCGCGTGGGTGAAGCTCAACAGGCCGGACAAGCGCAATGCCATGAGCGTCGCCATGGCCGAGGACATGAACCGGGTGCTCGACGCGCTGGAGATCGACGACCGCTGCGGCGTCGTCGTGCTCACCGGCGAGGGCGAGGCCTTTTCCGCCGGCATGGACCTAAAAGACTTCTTCCGCGCCACTGACAATGTCTCGGATGTGGAGCGCATGCGGGCGTACCGCGCCAACCGCGCCTGGCAATGGCGGACGCTGATCCACTATTCCAAGCCGACCATCGCCATGGTGAATGGCTGGTGCTTCGGCGGCGCCTTCACGCCGCTCATCTGCTGCGACCTCGCCATCGCTTCGGAAGATGCGGTCTTCGGCCTTTCCGAGATCAACTGGGGCGTGATCCCCGGCGGCGTCGTCTCTAAGGCGATCTCGACGCTGATGAACGACCGCAAGGCGCTCTACTATGTGATGACCGGCGAGAAGTTCAACGGCAAGGTCGCCGAGCAGCTCGGGCTCGTGAACGAGGCGGTGCCGGCGGACCGCCTGCGCGAGCGCACGGTGGAGGTCGCCCGCGTTCTGCTTGAAAAGAACCCGACGGTGCTGCGGCAGGCGCGCATGGCCTACAAATTCGCCCGCGAGATGCGCTGGGAGGAAGCGGCCGAATATCTTACGGCCAAGGCGGACCAGACAACCTTTGTCGACAAGGAGCGCGGCCGCGAGAAGGGCCTGGCGCAGTTCCTTGACGAAAAGACCTACCGCCCCGGCCACGGCACCTATAAACGCGAGGGCGATTCCTAATCTCGCGCGAACCGAGCCGAATAGCCGCCATGGACCTGAACTATTCGCCGGAGCAGCTCATGCTGAAGGAAAGCGCCGCGCGCTTTCTTTCGGAAGTCTCCAGCTTCGAGTTCCGGCGGCAAATTATCGCCAGCGAGGCGGGGATGGACGAGGAGGTCTGGCGCGGCTTTGCGGAGCTGGGCTGGCTCGCCCTTCCCTTCGCGGAGGAAAATGGCGGGCTCGGCTGCGGCCCAGTCGAGATCTCACTTCTGATGGAGGAGATGGGAAAGGCGCTGGTGACCGAGCCCTTCCTCGCCTCCGTTGTCCTCGCCGGTGGATTGCTCGAGCGAGTGGGCTCGGCCGAGCAGCGCGAGCGCGTGCTGACACCGCTGATTGCGGGGATGTCGCGGCCGGCACTCGCCCATATGGAGCGCGAGACCGGCAGCGATCTCGGCTGCATCGCTACGCAGGCGGTGCGGGACGGCAACGGTTATCGTCTCTACGGCCGAAAAGCCCTCGTGCTCGGCGGCGCCTCGTCCGATACATTCCTAGTCACCGCCCGACTCGATAACGAGATCGCCCTCTTCCTGCTGCCAGCCGGCGCGGAAGGTCTGGCGCGGAAAACCGTTCGGCTCGTTGATGGAAGCCGCGCATGCGACCTCATGCTCGATAGTGTCCGCGTGGACGAACAGGATCTGGTCTCCGCGCGCGGCGGAGTCTTACCCGAGATCGAGGCCGCCTATGACCGGGCGACGGCGGCGCTCGCGGCCGATGCGGTCGGTTGCATGGACGCGCTGCTCGCGGCGACCATCACCTATACGAAACAGCGCGTGCAGTTCGGGCAGCCGCTGGCCAATTTCCAGGCGCTGCAGCACCGCATGGCCGAGATGGCGGTAAAATGTGAGGAGGCGCGGGCGAGCGCGCTTCTCGCCACGCTCAGCGTGGATGCTCCGCGGACCATCCGCATCCGCGCCGTCTCAGGGGCCAAGGCGAAGGTCGGCCGTGCCTCACGGCATGTGGCGCAGGAGGCTATCCAACTGCACGGCGCGATGGGCTATTCCGAGGAGATGCCGGTCGGCTCGTGGTTCCGCAGGCTCTACGCCTTCGAGAACAGTTTCGGCAGCACGGCCGAGCACCTGGCCCGCTATGGCGCGATTGTCCGCGACCCGGCGGTGCTTGCAGGCGGTCTGCTGCGCGAACCCGAAGCGTACTGACCGCTACGGAGTGACGATGGACCTGCTCCTGACGCAAGAGGAAATCGCCTTCCGGGACGAGGTCCGCGCCTTCCTGGAGGCGGAGCTCGACCATGATCTCAGACGCGCCGAGCGGCTCAATCCGAGCTTCGTCGCCTATCCCGAGGTCGGCCGGAAGTGGCAGGCCAAGGTGGCTAAAAAGGGCTGGGCGGCCCCCGCCTGGCCGAAGGAGCATGGCGGCCCCGGCTGGACGCTCGCCCAGCGCTACATCTTCGACCAGGAGTGCGAGCGCGCCGGCGAGCCCAATTTCCGCGGCGCCAGCATCAAGATGATCGCGCCGGTCCTCATGCGCTACGGGACGGAGGAGCAGAAGCGCTTCTATCTCCCGCGCATCCTTTCGGGCGAGGATCTTTGGGCGCAGGGCTATTCGGAGCCCGGCTCGGGCTCGGACCTCGCCTCGCTCAAGACGAAAGCCATGCGCGACGGCGACCACTATGTCGTGAACGGCAGCAAGATCTGGTCCACGCTCGCGCACCATTCCACGCGCATGTTCGCGCTGGTGCGCACCAGCGACACGGGCAAGAAGCAGGAAGGGATCACCTTCCTGCTCATCGACCTTTCGCTCCCCGGCATTTCGATCCGTCCGATCCGCTCCATCTGCGGCACGCATGAGTTCAACCAGGTCTTCTTCGACGATGTGCGAGTTCCCGTGGCCGATCGCGTGGGCGAGGAAGGTCAGGGCTGGGAGATCGCAAAGTACCTGCTCGAATTCGAGCGCGGCGGCTCCTTTGCGGGCGGCGCGCTCCGCGCGCTCCATTCGCGCCTGCTCAAGCTTGCGTCGGAACCGCTGCCCGACGGGCGGCGCATGATCGACGATCCCGTCTTCGCCGTCCGATTCGCAGAGATCGCAACGGACATCGACGCCAATGACATGCTGGAACTGACGGCGATGTCCAAGGTGCAGGCCGGCGGCAATCCGGGCTCGGTGCCTTCCTCCACCATGAAGATCCTGCGCAGCCGCATCCGCCAGGCGATCGCCGAGCTTGCCGCCTCTATCCTCGGCCGCGACGCGCTGCGCTGGGAAGAGCACCGCCCGCTGCACGAGCTGCCCGAAGAACCGGAGATCGAGGAGGAGCGGAAGGTCGCCTCCGCGCTCTACTTCAACTCGCGCTCGCAGAGCATTTTCGGCGGCAGCAATGAGATTCAGCTGGAGATCATTGCGCGGACCTTGCTTCGGTAGGAATCCCCCTACCCCGCCTGCCCAAGCTTGCCGGGGTTCATGATGCCCTTGGGGTCGAAGGCGGCCTTCACGGCATTCATGAGGTCCACGGCGTCGCCATGCTCCCGGCGCAGATATTTGAGCTTTGAAATGCCGATGCCATGCTCGCCGCTGAAGGTGCCGCCCATGTCCAGCGTGCGCTGATAGAGCCGCTCGGCGAGCCTTTCGGCTTCGGCCAGTTCCTCCGGTATTTCCGGCTTGATCAGATAGCCGACATGGAAATTGCCGTCGCCCACATGGCCGATGATCTTGCCGGTAATGAAGGAAGTGTCGAGGTCGGCGCGCGCGGCCAGTACGGCATCTGCGAGCCGCGAAATGGGCACGCAGACATCGGTAGTATAGGCCTTGCAGCCGGGCCGGAGCGTCTGGTTGGCATAGATCGTCTCGTGGCGCGCCTTCCAGAGCCTCTCGCGGTCTTCCGTCAAGGTGGACCAGGCGAAATCCGAACCGCCGTACTCATCGGCGATGGCGCGCATCGTGGCCGCTTGCTCCTCCACCCACCGCGGGGTGCCGTGGAATTCCAGGAAGAGCGTCGGCGCGCGCTTGAGCGAGAGGCCGCTGTGCAGATTGGCCGCATCCACCGCCACCTCGTCGAGAAACTCGATGCGCGCAATGGGAATGCCGCTCTGGATGGTGGCGATGACCGCCTCCACCGCCTCACGCATCGTGTCGAAGGTGCAGACGGCGGAAGCGATCGTCTCGGGGATGGGATAGAGCCGCACCGTCACCTCGGTGATGACGCCGAGCGTCCCTTCCGCGCCGACGAAAAGCTTCGTCAGATCGTAGCCGGTGGACGACTTTTTCGTCCGCCGCCCGGTGGTGACGATCTTGCCCGTAGGCGTGACGACGCGCAGCGCCAGCACGTTCTCGCGCATGGTGCCGTAGCGGACGGCGGTCGTGCCGCTCGCCCGGGTTGAGGCCATGCCGCCGAGCGAGGCGTCGGCGCCGGGATCGATCGGGAAGAACAGGCCCTTGTCGCGCAGATGGGCGTTCAGCTGCTTGCGCGTCACGCCAGCCTCGACGACGGCATCGAAATCCTCCTCGTGGATTTCGATGATGCGGTTCATGCGAGTGAGGTCGAGCGAGATGCCGCCCTTGAGGGGGATCGTGTGCCCCTCCATAGAGGATCCGGCCGCAAATGGCGTGACCGGCACGCCGAACTCGAAGCAGGCGGCGACCACGCGCGCCACATCCTCCTCGCTTTCGGCGAAGACGACGGCGTCGGGAAGCCGCAGCGGCTGGCGCGACATGTCGTGGCCGTGATGCTCGCGCACGGCCACGGCCGTGGAAAGGCGCTCGCCGAAATGGAGTTTCAGGCTGGCGATTGCCTGCTCGATTTGACCGGCGATCATTCTCCCCCTCCCGCTCGCAAGCTCATGCGGCGGACGCTGCGCGCAACGCGCCCGAGGTCTGGTCGTCCCCAACCCATTCGTTCCAACGCTCGAAATCCGCCTTAGTCCAGGCCGTGGGATGCCGCACCGGCGCCCGCCGCGCGGTCGCGACATCCGTGATGCCGCTCTGGCCGAGCGCCGAGCCGAACTCCTCGACAAACGCCCGGGCGACATGCGTGGCGCCATGGTCGCCCAAGGCCGCAAGCCCCAGCATGAAGGCACGCCCGGCAAAGGTGCCCTGGGCGCCGCAAGCGATCGCCCGCAGCATATCGACGCCCGAAGTCACGCCGCTGTCGAGCATCACCGTGCCGCGCTTGCCGACAGTACGGGCGATATGCGGCAGAACGTCGATGCTCGCGGGCGCGGCATCGAACTGACGGCCGCCGTGGTTCGACACGATCACGCCGTCCATGCCGAGCTGCATCGCGCGCTCGGCGTCATCCGGATGCATCACGCCCTTCACCAGCATCGGCCGCGGCCACTTGTCGCGGACCCTCGCCAGCGCCTCCCAAGTGAAGCCGCCGCCCACATGCTGCTGAACAAAGCGTGGCCCGGCGTCGCCGTCCGAACCGGAGTAGCGCTCGATGTTGGCGAAGCGGGGCATGCCCTCTCTGGCAAGCGCGAACAACCAAGGCACGGCGAGCAGCGCATCGAGCACGTGCTTCGGCGACATGCGGAAAGGTATCACGAAGCCGTTGCGCAGGTCGCGTGGACGCTTCACCCGGACCGGCACATCGAGCGTGGCGACCAGCACCTTCGCACCCGCCGCCTCGGCCCGCGCGGCAAGGTCGAAGCTTACGCGATGATCATCCGCCGGCAGGGGATAGAGCTGGAACCAGGTGACGTCGGGAGCCCACTCCGCCACTTTCTCGATCGTGGCGGTGGCGAGCGTGCCGACCAGATAGGGGATGTTGCTGGCCTGTGCGGCCCGCGCGAAGCGCTGCGTGGCGCCCGGCCACATCAGCCCGTCGAAGCCGATGGGCGAAATGCCGATGGGTGCCGCGTAGCGCCTGCCGAAGAGCTCCACGGTGGTGTCGACCTTCGACACGTCCATGCCGTAACGGGGCACCACCTCGATGCCCCTCAGCGCCGCGCGGTTGCGGGTCAGGCCGCTCTCGTCGCCCGCCCCGCCCTGGATGAATTCATAGGCGAAATGCGGGATGCGGCGCCTGGCGCGCCGTTCAAGGTCGTCAATGGACGGATAGCGCCGGCGCAGCGAGGCAAGCCTGCCTTCCAGCTTCAGATCCTGAGTGTCGCCACCGCCCGGCATCTTTCCCAGCCCATCAATAGGAGACCATGACCTCCAGGAGCGCCTGCTGACCGCTTCTCGTTGCGTTCAGAGCGCGTTCGAGTGCTGCCGGCAGGTCGGCGCCATTCTCCACGCGCTCCGCATGGGCGCCATGGGCGCGCGCCACCGCCGCATAATCCGGCGACGGGTCGAGCGCGGTGATCGGCATGACATTGGCCGCAGCCGAGCGCCCGTCCGGATACATATAGAGGGTCGAGCGGCGCACCGCGTTCCAGATACCGTTGTTGAAGACGATGGTGAGGAGCGGGAGCTTCAGGGCCGCCGCAGTCTGATGGCAGGCGACGGGATTGGCGAACATATAGGAGCCGTCCCCTACCGTCACGATCACCTGCCGGTGGCGGTCGGCAAGCTGTGCGCCCAGCGCCGCCGGCACGCCCCAGCCGAGCCCGCCCGAAAGCGGGGAGGAGAAGAAATTGCGCGGGGAGTCGAAGGCCATCACCGACGGGTCGATGCCGAGCTCGTTGAAAATCGAGGTGCGCTCGTCCACGATCTGGTTGATGCAGTGACTGACATAGGCGGGGCTCATAGGCGAGCCGCTGCCCATTGCCACCCGCTTTTCCACGGCGGCCGCAAGCTCGGCCTTGGCGCGGGCTGCGCGCTCGCGCCGCTCGGCAAAGGGCTCGCTCTCCGGCACGCGCTCCGCCATGGCGGCGGCGAGTGCGGTTATCGCCTCTTTCGTACCGCCGCCGAGCGAGATGTCGAGCTCGAAGCTGCGCATCGGCACGGAGCGGAATTGCGGATCCGGCCCGACGGCGATGACCTTGCAGCCTTCCTTTAGCTCCACATGGTCGGCGATCCAGGGCACCATGGCGTTGAGCACCAGGATCACGTCGGCGTCCTTGACCCAGGCCGTGGGCTCCCGGCCGACATGCATGGGGTGGCTCGTCGGCAGGGCCTGGCGCGGCGACCAGAACTCCACCACCGGCAGGGCATAGCGATCGACGAAACCGGCGAACGGCTCGAAGCCATCGCCCAGCTCCGGGCTCTGCGAAATGACGAGAGGCGATTTCGCCTTTGCAAGAAGGTCGGCCGCGGCCGCCACCGCCTCCGGCCGCGGCGGGCCATAGCGCGTCGGGGCAATTGCCGGCGGGCGCTCCGCGCCCGGCGTGGCGTGCCCCACCACCAAGCGCGGGAGGGGGTGTATAAAACGCCCCCCGGGGGCGCGCCTCGCCGCCGGGGGGGCGGGGCGCGCCCCCGGCCCGGGGCCCCCCGGGGGGGGGGGGGCGGGGGTCGGCGCCGGCGACGACGTCGGGCACCCGGTCG
>NZ_JAPSLH010000031.1 GCF_031180965.1 Chelativorans sp. | reverse complement strand
CCTTGAACCGCTTCTTGACGGCAGACTTCGTCTTCATCTTGGGCATTTTGCTTCTCCGAATTTTAGGCGCCGAGCGCCTGGTTCTTATCGAGCGAAAGCTCGCAAGCATTACGAGCCGCCACGGCATGCCCTGCCGGACGGCTCACACGAACGGCGGGCTTATAGCCCCATGTCGCAACAATCGCAACAGCTTTCCCGGCTTGCTCGAGATCAATGAAACCAGAAGAGGACGGGGATGATCCCCATTTCCTGGCCTTCCTCCACCAGTTCGAAGAACGGGATGGAGGCGAGGAAGACGAGGCCATCGAGCAGCGTCCGGTTGAAGATCTCAGGCCTGAAGGTGACCTCAACCTGGTCCCTGAAGAGCCGCGGATTGGGGAGGAAGCGCGGCACGTGCTTGAGATAGGCGAGATAGGGCGCGCCGAGCATGACCTTCAGGTGCCGCTCCTCGCGCAGCGCCACGAGGTAGAAGGCCGTGGCACAGAAGGCGGCGGAAAGACCCGCGATGACCAGGCTCCCCGTCTGCGCGCCGACACCGCCCGCCGCGATTGTGGAGAAGAAGTAGAGCGGGTTGCGCGTGACAGAATAGGGACCGGTGGAAACCAGTTCGGCGGATTTCCGCCCGCCGATATAAAGAATCGACCAGAGCCGGCCGCCGATGCCGACAAGAATGAAGGCAAGACCGAAGGACTCGATCCGCTCATGCCCCAGATCGTCATGCAGCGAACCACCGAAGATGAGCAGCACGCAAACGATGCCGATAAGGAACGCAAGCACGTAGCGGCGCGACGACTGGAATGCAGCCATCGCCCTGGCGGTCTCGCCACTCATATTCAACCCCGCATCCAGCGAAAGGACTGTCGGCGAGGGTTGAACCGCATCTTGGTTATTTCGGGGCGAGAACCATCATCATCTGGCGCCCTTCGAGCTTCGGCTCGGCTTCCACCTTGGCGATCTCGCCCACATCCTCACGGACGCGGTTGAGCAGCTTCATGCCCAGCTCCAGATGGGCCATTTCACGACCGCGGAAGCGCAGCGTCAGCTTGACCTTGTCGCCTTCCTCGAAGAAGCGGCGCACCGAGCGCATCTTCACCTCATAATCATGGGTGTCGATGTTCGGACGCATCTTGATCTCCTTGATCTCGATGGTCTTGGTCTTCTTCCGCGCCTCGGCCGCCTTCTTCTGGCTCATATATTTGAGCTTGCCGAAATCGGCGATCTTGCAGACGGGGGGTTCGGAATTGGGCGCAATCTCGACGAGATCCAGGCCCGCCTCCTCGGCAATCCTCAAAGCTTCATCGATCGGGACAATGCCGCGATTGTTGCCCTCGTCGTCGATGAGCTGAACCCGGGGGACCCGGATTTCGCGATTGGTACGGGGGCCTTCCTTGACGGTCGGCGCCGCTTTGAATGGTCTGCGAATGGTCGTTGTCTCCTCAGCTGTTGCGGGAATCGCTGTGGCCCGAAGCGAGCCGAGCGCTATGTGGGCTTGCCGGGTCGAGTGTCAATAGCATAACCCGACGGAAGAATCACGCCCCGGGCGCGCGACCGCGCATAAAACGGGCGCACGCAAAATTCCGCTGCACGGCCGAGCCATAAGGAGGGTCTCATGGACGATGCCGAACCAACCGGTATCGAAGTCGACGGAAGAGCGATAGCGGTGCGTCATCGGCCGGGCCGCTCTCCGGGACTGGTGTGGCTCGGCGGCTACCGCTCGGACATGAAGGGCACGAAAGCGCAGGCCCTCGACGCTTGGGCGCGCGAGCACGGGATCGCCTGCACCCGGCATGACTATTCTGGCCACGGTGAATCCGGCGGCGCCTTTGTAGAGGGGACGATTTCCCGCTGGCTCGCCGAGAGCCTGGCCGTCTTCCGCCGCTTCACGGATGGCAAGCAGATTCTCGTCGGCTCCTCCATGGGCGCGTGGATCGCCTTGCGCATGGCGCAGGAGTTGCACAAGGCCGGCGAGGGCGCGCGCGTCGGCGGACTTCTCCTGCTTGCGCCCGCACCCGACTTCACCAGCGAGCTTGTCGAGCCGAAGCTCACCGAAGCGCAACGGGAGGCGCTGGAAAGCCAAGGCTATTTCGAGAAGCCGTCCGAATACTCCCCTGAGCCTTATATCTATACCCGCGCGCTTATAGAGGACGGCCGAGCCAACCGGGTGCTGGAGGGGATCATCGACACCCATTGCCCGGTCCATATCCTGCAGGGGATGGCCGATCCGGACGTGCCTTACGCCCATGCCATGCGGCTGGTGGAGCACCTCCCGGTGGACGACGTGACGCTCTCGCTCATCCGCGATGGCGACCACAGGCTTTCGCGCCCCCAGGACATCAGCCTCATGCTGCGCGTGGTCGCTTCCCTGGTAGAGCGGGCCCTATAAGCGCGAAAGGGATTCCAGGTTCCTGCGCTTTTTTGGCAGGCTATCTCTTGAAAGGGTGTTTTTACCTTCCCATTTCGGAAGACGCGGCCGCGCCCCGACCTTCAACCCCTCGATGAGGAACTGGTGACGATGACCACTTCTGCCCTGATCCGCCCCGCCTGGACGCCGGCGACGATCGCCCTCATGGTGATCGGCTTTATGGTGTTCTGGCCACTGGGCCTTGCCATGCTCGCCTATATTCTCTGGGGCGACCGGCTCACCGAGTTCAAGCGCGGCGTCAATCGCACGACGGACGGCCTCTTTTCCAACTGCCGCCGCGCCACCCGCAGCTATGCCAGCACCGGCAACGTCGCGTTCGACGACTGGCGGGCCAAGGAGCTGGAGCGGCTGGAAGAGGAGCGCCGCAAGCTCGACGCCATGCGCAACGAGTTCGATGAATATGTACGCGAGCTTCGCCGCGCCAAGGACCAGGAAGAGTTCGACCGCTTCATGCGCGAGCGCAACAATCGCGGGCCGAATGCTCCGACCGTGACGGATCTCGGCTGATCCCGAGCCAACCGGTTCTCTCAACGGCGCCCCAACGGGCGCCGTTTTCATTTGCGGAACTCTCCGCCATGACCCCCTCCCCCGCCGCCGTCCGAATCACATATTCTTGCGGAAATGCTGTCCCGTCTTCTGAAGCGCACCCCACCGAAAGCGAAACCTGCCGCCGAGCGCATCCACCTGGTTGCCGGGCGGGAGCTGCCGCTCAAGATCGTGGAGAATGATCGTGCCCGACGGCTGACGCTGCGGATCGCGCCGGCCGGCGGAGGCTTGCGCGTTACCGTTCCGCCGGGCTTTTCGGCCCGTGAGGTGGACCGTTTCCTGGAGCGCCATCGCGGCTGGATCGAGGAGCGGCTGAAGAAGCTGCCGGAACAGCCGCTGGTCCGGCCGGGCATAAAGATACCGGTGCGCGGCGTGGCGCATCTGATCGTGCATGAACCGGGCACCCGCGGAACGGTCACCGTCGCGACGATCGACGGCGAGCCGGCGCTCATCGTCAACGGGGACCGGCGGCATCTGCCGCGCCGTATCGCCGACTTCCTGAAGCGCGAGGCGCGGCGCGAGATCGAGGTGCTCGTCGCCCGCCACACATCCGCGGTGGGACGGAAGGCCAAGGCGATCCGCTATAAGGACACGACCAGCCGCTGGGGATCTTGCACCTCGGACGGGGTGCTGTCCTTTTCCTGGCGCATCATGATGGCGCCCCCTGCCGTGATCAACTATCTCGTGGCGCATGAGGTGGCACATCTTGAGGAGATGAACCACGGCGCGGACTTCTGGAAGCTCTGCGAGAGGCTGTGCCCGGATACCGACCGCTGCAAGGCCTGGCTGAAGAGGAACGGAACCGCGCTGCAGGCGATAAGGTTTGCCCACTGAGCGCATCGGGGCAATGATCGCCGTTCGCTCGGTTGTCTAGACGATCCGACAAATGAGCTGAGGCATACTGGTTCGGGAGGCGCCTCGACGACCCGGCGGCTGCTACCCTCTCCCTCGACACCGGCACCATTTCGTGCCACTCCCACCGAATGCAATTCGACATCAAAATGTGCGGGCTCAAAACCGACGACGCGGTCGCCGCCGCGCTCGATGCTGGGGCGACACATATC
Source organism: Chelativorans sp. (assembly GCF_031180965.1). Taxonomy (GTDB): domain Bacteria; phylum Pseudomonadota; class Alphaproteobacteria; order Rhizobiales; family Rhizobiaceae; genus Chelativorans. The sequence continues at coordinate 42,299 of NZ_JAPSLH010000031.1, read as the reverse complement.
GGCTTCATTTTCTTCGCCAGGAGCCCGCGCCATGTTGCGGTCGAGACTGCCGGCCGCCTTCGGCAGGCGGCGCTCGGACGGGCGAAGGCGGTAGCCGTTTCCGTGGATGCCGATGACGAGACCCTGGAAGCCATCGTGGAGGGCATGCGGCCCGACATGCTGCAGCTTCACGGACGTGAAAGCCCCGCACGGCTGGCGGACGTGAAAGAGCGCTACCGCCTGCCAGTGATGAAGGCGGTCTCGGTGAGGGACGCGCGCGACCTGGAAGCAATGGCCGCCTATCGCGGGGTCGCCGACCGCTTCCTGCTCGATGCCAAGCCGCCTGCCGGCGCGGAGCTTCCCGGCGGCAACGGCCTCCCCTTCGACTGGTCGCTGCTTGCGTCGCTTGACGGGGACGTGGATTACATGCTTTCCGGTGGCCTTACCGCAAACAATATCGGCGAGGCGCTGAGCATCGCCAGGCCGCGTGGCGTCGATATCTCATCCGGCGTGGAACGCGCGCCGGGCGAAAAGGACCCGGAACTGATCCGCGCCTTCTTCAGCGCCGTGCGAGCCGCACGGGGCGAGCGCGAGTAACGGAGGCGGCATGAACAAGCCGGTCGAACCCAATTCATTCCGCACCGGACCCGACGAGCAGGGCATGTTCGGCATTTTCGGCGGCCGCTTCGTCGCCGAAACGTTGATGCCGCTGATCCTCGATCTTCAGGAGCATTGGAACGCGGCGAAGGCAGACCCGACGTTCAAGGCCGAGTTGCAGCATCTCAACACGCATTATACGGGACGCCCCTCGCCGCTCTATTTCGCGGAGCGGCTGACGGAGCATCTCGGAGGCGCGAAAATCTACTTCAAGCGCGACGAGCTCAACCACACAGGCAGCCACAAGATCAACAACTGCCTGGGGCAGATCCTGCTTGCCCGGCGCATGGGGAAGACGCGGATCATCGCGGAGACCGGTGCCGGCCAGCACGGCGTGGCGACCGCCACGGTGGCGGCGCGTTTCGGCCTGCCCTGCGTCGTCTATATGGGTGCAACGGATGTCGAGCGGCAGGCGCCGAACGTCTTCCGCATGCGGCTTCTCGGGGCCGAGGTGAGACCGGTGACGTCCGGCCACGGCACGCTCAAGGACGCGATGAACGAAGCGCTGCGCGACTGGGTGACCAATGTCGAGGATACCTACTACCTGATCGGCACGGCCGCTGGACCGCACCCCTATCCCGAACTGGTGCGCGACTTCCAGTGCGTCATCGGGCACGAAACGAAGGAGCAGATGCTGGCCGCGGAAGGCCGCCTGCCGGACCTGCTGGTGGCAGCCGTGGGCGGCGGCTCCAACGCCATCGGTCTCTTCCACCCCTTCCTTGACGACCGGCAGGTGGCGATGGTGGGCGTAGAAGCCGGCGGCAAAGGCCTTGAAGGGGATGAGCACTGCGCGTCGCTTACTGCCGGGCAGCCGGGCGTGCTGCACGGGAACCGCACCTACCTCCTGCAAAACGAGGACGGGCAGATCAAGGAGGGGCACTCCATCTCGGCTGGTCTCGACTATCCCGGCATCGGACCGGAACATTCCTGGCTTAAGGAGCTCGGTCGCGTCGAGTATGTGCCCATCATGGATCACGAGGCGCTGCAGGCGTTCCAGCTTCTCACCAGGCTCGAAGGCATCATCCCGGCGCTTGAACCATCCCATGCACTGGCGGAAGTGATCAAACGCGCACCGAAGATGCGCAAGGACCAGATCATCGTGATGAACCTGTCCGGCCGCGGCGACAAGGACATCTTCGCCGTCGCGAAGCATCTCAACATGGACGTCTGAGGCATGGCGCTGCGTTTCATCGATATCTGGGTGAACTGCCCCGACCGGGGGACGGCGGAGAGGATCGCCGAGGTATGCGTCAGCGAAAGACTTGCCGCCTGCGCCAACATCCTTGCGCCGATCGCCAGCCGCTACCGCTGGAAGGGCGCGGTGGAGCAGGCGGACGAGATACCTCTGCTGCTCAAAACGCGGGCGGAGCATTTCAACGCCGTCTGCGAGGCGGTTCGCCCGCTGCACCCTTACGAAGTCCCCTCGATCACGGCGACGGACATCAGCCATATCGACCAGGCCTATGCCGACTGGCTGCGCGCCGAGACGAAGGAACCGGCATGACCACCCGCATCGACAGGCTCTTCACCAAGCTCAAGGCTGAGAACAGGCCGGCGCTCGTCACTTATGTCATGGGCGGCGATCCGGGCTACGAAACCTCGCTTTCCATCATGAAGGCGCTGCCCCAGGCCGGCAGCGATATCATCGAGCTGGGAATGCCCTTCTCCGACCCGATGGCCGACGGTCCGGCGATTCAGGCGGCGGGTCTGCGTGCCCTCAGAGCTGGGCAGACCCTTTCGAAGACGCTGGAGATGGCGCGGAGTTTCAGGGAAGACAACGAGCAGACGCCGATCGTCTTGATGGGGTACTACAATCCCATTTACATCTATGGCGTGGATCGCTTCCTGTCCGATGCGAAAGCGTCCGGAATCGATGGCCTCATCATCGTCGACCTGCCGCCGGAAATGGACGAGGAGCTTTGCCTGCCTGCCATTCGCGCCGGCATCAATTTCATCCGCCTGGCAACGCCGACCACGGATGACAGGCGCTTGCCCAAGGTGCTCGAGAACACATCCGGCTTCGTCTACTACGTATCGATGACAGGCATCACGGGCTCGGCCTTGCCGGACACCTCGAAAGTGGCGGCGGCGGTCTCGCGCATCAAGGGCCACACCCGCCTGCCTGTCTGCGTTGGTTTCGGTGTGAAGACGGCGAGCCAGGCGCGCGCCATCGGCGCGGCAGCGGACGGCGTGGTGGTGGGCACTGCGATCGTCAATGCAGTCGCCAATGTTCTCGGCCCCGAGGGCAAGATGACCGCCGATCCGGCCGAGGCGGTGGCGACGCTGGTGCGCGGTCTCGCGCAGGGGGTGCGGGAGGCGAGAGCCCCGGCCCCCGCCGAATAACGGACATTTTCTCCCGGAATATGTTCGGAGAGGAAGGGAGTACCTGGCATGAACTGGATCACCAATTATGTGCGGCCGAAGATCAACTCCATGCTCGGCCGCCGCGAGATGCCGGAAAACCTCTGGATCAAGGATCCGGAGACAGGCGAGATGGTCTTTCACAAGGACCTGGAGGAGAACCAATGGGTGATCCCCTCCTCCGGCTATCACATGAAGATCTCCGCCAAGGAGCGGCTCAAGCACTTCTTCGACGGGGGTGCCTATGAGGCACTCGAAAACCCCAAAGCGGCAGTCGATCCCCTGCGATTCCGCGATGAGCGGCGCTATGTCGACCGCCTGCGCGATTCAAAGGCAAAGACGGGCCTTGACGATGCGGTTCTGAACGCCGTCGGCCGCATTGAGGGACTGGAGATTCTCGCGACCGTACAGGACTTCGCCTTCATGGGCGGCTCGCTCGGCATGGCGGCCGGCGAGGCGATCGTGCGCGGTTTCGAGACCGCCGTGCAGCGGCGGCTGCCGATGGTCCTCTTCGCCGCCTCGGGCGGCGCGCGCATGCAGGAAGGCATCCTCTCGCTCATGCAGTTGCCACGCACCACGGTGGCGGTGGACCGGCTCAAGGAGGCCGGGCTGCCCTATATCGTGGTGCTGACCAATCCCACGACCGGGGGCGTGACGGCCTCCTACGCGATGCTCGGGGACGTCCACATCGCAGAGCCGGGGGCGCTTATCGGATTTGCCGGCCCGCGGGTGATCGAGCAGACGATCCGCGAGAAGCTGCCGGAAGGCTTCCAACGGGCCGAATATCTTATGGAGCACGGCATGGTGGACATGGTCGTCTCGCGGCTGGAGATGAAAGCCACCATCGCCCGGCTGCTCAAAATCCTCCTCAAGACGCGCGATGAAACCCAAGAAGAGCCCGAGCGGCTGGAACTGCCTGCGCCCACGCAGGAAGCGGCAGCGGAAGCCGCAATGCATGCCTGATCGCGCCCGCAAGGTTCCGAAACATCCATGAGTGCCGCCGAGCGCGTCATCGACCGGCTGATGACGCTCCACCCCAAGGGGTTCGACCTGTCGCTGGAGCGCATTGGCCGGCTTCTTCAGCGCCTCGGTGATCCGCAGGAAAAGCTGCCGCCGGTGATCCATATCGCCGGCACCAACGGGAAAGGCTCGGCCGCAGCCTTCTCACGCGCGCTGCTGGAAAGCGCCGGCAAGGCAGTGCATGTGCACACCTCGCCGCATCTCGTGAGCTGGCACGAGCGCTACCGCATGGGCGCCCGCGGGGGCGGCAGGTTCGTCGAGGACGCAGTTCTGGCGGACGCGCTGGAGCGTGTCGCCGAGGCCAATCAGGGCGAGCCGATCACCGTCTTCGAAATCCTCACGGCCGGGATGTTCCTGCTCTTTTCAGAGCATCCGGCGGATGCCGCCATCGTCGAGGTGGGGCTCGGCGGCCGGTTCGACGCCACCAACGTGATCCGCAGTCCGGCAGTCAGCCTCATCATGCCGATCTCGCTCGACCACGAGGCCTATCTCGGGGATCGGGTGGAACTGATCGCCGCGGAAAAGGCGGGCATCATCAAGCCCGGTGTGCCGGCCGTCATCGGGCAGCAGGAATGGGATGCCGCGCGCGAAGTCCTCGTCGAGACGGCGGAGCGCCTCGAGGCGCCGTTCAGCGTCTATGGCCAGGATTTCATTGCGCTCGAGGAAAACGGCCGCATGGTCTATCAGGACGAGGACGGCCTGATGGACCTGCCGCTCCCGCGTCTAGTCGGCCGCCACCAGTACGCCAACGCTGCGGCGGCGATCGCCGCGGTCAAGGCGGCCGGCTTTACGGTCACCGACCGTACCGCGGAGGCCGCGATGCTGAGCGTCTCCTGGCCGGGGCGCATGCAAAGGCTGCTGGACGGGAAGCTGGTGACGCTCGCGCCGGACGATGCGGAGATATGGGTGGACGGCGGCCACAATCCAGGCGCCGGCGCTGTCATCGCCGAGGCCATGGCGGAGGCGGAGGAGAAGCGGCCGCGGCCGCTGGTGCTGATCACAGGCATGATCAACACCAAGGACCAAGCCGGCTATTTTCGCGCCTTCGAGGGCATGGCGCGGCACGTCTACACGGTGCCGGTGAACAATAGTGATGCCGGGGTACCCAATAGCGAGCTTGCGGCGCGGGCCATCGCGGCCGGCCTTTCGGCCGAGCCGGTGAGCTCCGTGGCCAATGCGCTGACGCTCCTTCGCGAGACCTGGGACGGTCTGGTGCCCCCGCGAATCCTGATCAGCGGGTCTCTCTATCTGGTCGGCGAGGTCCTGGCGGAAAACGGCACGCCGCCGGAGTGACCGGGCCGCAAACGGCGGACTCGAGCCGAAAAAAAGCCCGGCATTGCCGGGCTTCCGTATTCAGAATGCGGGCTAGTCAGGCTACCGCGCCGCCAATCCAGGCCGAAAGAGCGGTCTTCGGGGCTGCGCCCACCTTCATATCCGCCACTTCGCCGTTCTTGAACAGCATGAGCGTGGGAATCGAGCGCACGCCGTAGCGGGCCGCGAGTTCCGGATTCTCGTCGATATTGAGCTTGGCGACCTTCACCTTGCCCTGCATCTCCGTCGAAATCTCTTCGAGCGCGGGAGCGATCATCTTGCATGGGCCGCACCATTCCGCCCAGAAATCCACGACCACAGGCTCGCTCGCCTGCAGAACGTCGGACTGAAAATTGCCGGTATCGACCTTCACGGTGGCCATCAGGCTCTCCTTGTCTCGAAAGCGTTGCTCCGGATGTGGGGAGCAGCGGGGATGACTTCAAGCGGTTCTTTTCTCACGCTCCCGCGAGTCGGGCAAGCGCCGCGGCCATGGCTTCGCCGCCTACGGGAATAAGGCGCGGCGCCTCCGTGAAGAGCAGGGCCGCGGAGATGCGCCTGCCCGGATAGAGTGGCTTCAAGAGCTCGGCATAGAGCGCGATCTGCGCGATATAGGCGTCGGGCACCTCGTCCAAGTTTTCCGGCGGGGGCCGGTTGGTTTTGTAGTCGACCAGCAAGACCTCATGTTCCGTCGCGGCAAGACGGTCGACCTTGCCGCTCACTGCGCGGCGAACACGCCCCAGCTGAAGCTCACCCATAAGCGATACTTCCGCGCGCGAGCCAGGCGCGAAGATCGGCGCGAAGTCCGCGTCTTCCAGAACCGCCAGCACGGAGCGGAAGGCGTTTTCCCGCTCCGCATCGGGCCAGGCCGCCCCGACCCGCTGGAGATAGAGCCGGGCCGCGGCCTCCCGCTCGTGGGGCGGCAGCTCGGGAAGGATCTGCAGCAAGCGGTGCACCGCATTGCCGCGCGCGAGCGCCAGCCCCGGCTCGACGGCGCCGTCCAGCACCGGCGACCGCTTCAACGCCGTGGTTTCGTGTTCGCCCTCGATGAGCACGGCGGCGCCCGAAGGCGATAGCGGGCGCGGAAGGGTGGGCGGCGGCGGGGGCAGCGGCTGCAGCAGTTCGGGCGGCAAGGGGAAAGAAGCGATCTCCGCCGGCGCACTCTCCGCCGGCAGCTTTGCTGAAGGCGGCGTCACCTGAAAGCGCAGCACCGGCGCGCAGATTTCCGGATCGGCGAGCTCGACGGTTCCCGGCTGCTGAAGGAAGGCGTTGCGCACGAGAGTGTGCCATGTGGAGGGCGCCGGACCGCGCACGCCGTGATAGCCACAGACGATCAGCCGGTCCTCGGCGCGGGTCATGCCGACATAGAGCAGGCGGCGGTATTCCTCCGCCGCCTTTTCCCGAACCTCCGCCTCGAACCGGCGCGCCACGGAATTGGCGAGGTCCTTCCCCTGCCGCCAGAGGAATCCCTTCACCGGACTGTCCTTCATGCGGAACGGCATCAGGCAGGGCATATGGTTGTTGCTGACCGGAGCGCTGCCCGGATCGACCAGAAAGACCACCGGTGCTTCGAGACCCTTGGCCGCATGCACAGTCATGATGCGGATCTCGTCGCGCGACTGATCCATCTCGCGCTTGATCTCGGGCGCGGCTCCTTCGAGCGTGTCGAGGAACGCCTCAAGCCCCATGAGCCCCGTCTTTTCCGCCGTGAGGCAGAAAGACAGGAATTCGTCCAGGATATCGTCGGCCTCGTGCCCGAGACGGGCGACGAAGCTACTGCGCGCGCCTTCGCGCTCCGCCGTGCCCACGAGTACGCCCGCGTAGAACTCGAAGACCGGCTTGAACACGGCGTCGGACTGCCATGCTACCAGCATCTCGACGATCGCCGCGAGCCGCTGATCGGCCCTTGCCTTTTCCCTCAGCGCGGCAAAGAGCGAGACGTCTTCCGCGCGCGGCCAGGCAAGGCGGAAGAGCGCCTCCTCGTCGAGCCCGAAGAGCGGGCTTTTCAGTATGGCAGCAAGTGAAAGATCGTCATGCGGCTGCAGAAGGAAGCGTCCGAGCGCCATCAGATCCTTGACGGCGATATGCGCGGTGAGCCGCAGGCGATCGGCGCCGGCCACCGAAATCCTCCGGTTCTTCAGGCTGCGTGAAAGCGCATGGACGAAGCGGTCGCGCTTCCTGACCAGGACCATGATATCGCCCGGCCTGAGATGCCGGGCCTTGCCCTCCAGCACCTCGCCGTTCTTGAGCCAGCCCTGGATCCTGGCCGCGATCACCTCTGCCAGGCGGGCGGCAGGCGCGGAGGCATGGTCGACGGCCTGGGTCCAGTCGTCAGGCTCTTCCACGATGTCCGGGCTGAGCGGCGACCAGACCTCCACATAGCCGGGGGCGTTCTCGCGAATGGCCTTGTGTTCTATCGGCTCGGGGTCCCGCGTCAGCCCGCGCCGGGCCTCCTCGCGCGAGAAGACGAGATCGACCGCGCGCAACACGTCCTCGGTCGAGCGAAAGGAGCGTGTGAGCCGCACGCGCTCGAAGCGGCCACCGGCCTCCGGCACACGTTTCTTGAAGCTCATCCCGCTCTCGGCGAAAGCGTCCGGCTCCGCGCCTTGAAAGGAGTAGATGGACTGCTTCTCATCGCCGACGGCGAAGATGGTGCGCCCGATCCCGTCGCGCGCTCCTTTGCCGGCAAAAAACTCTTCCGCAAGATGCCGCACGATCCTCCACTGCTCGGGGCTGGTATCCTGCGCCTCGTCAATGAGGATGTGGTCGATGCCGCGATCGAGCTTGTACTGCACCCAGGGTCCGACATCGCCACGCGAAAGCAGCCGCACCGTGCGCATGATGAGATCGTTGAAATCAAGGAAGCCGCGCGCGCGCTTCAGCCGCTCGTAGCGGGCGATCAGCGCGTCGGCGATCCTGAGCGCTGCCGTCGTGGCGCTCAGCATCCGGAAAAGCGCCAGCCGATCGCAGGCCTGGCGGAGCGTCTCCGCCGCCTGCGAATAGCGCTCGTAGACGCCCGGCAGCCTGCTCTTCAGCTCCGCCTTGAAAGCCTTCTCCCCATAGAGCTCACCTTTGTCGGTAAAGAAGCCCTTCTTCAGCAGGTCGAGGCGGAGCACAGGGTCGGTCTCCGCAAAGGCTTGCGAGGCGGAGGGGACGATGTTGTTCAGCACTGCCCTGGCATCGCTCGCCTCCGCCGCCTGCACGAAGCGCCCGAATTCCTGCGGGCTGAAGCCGGGAAGCGGCCAGACGGAACGGGCTATCGCGTCTGCCCTCTCGTCCGCATCAAAGCCGAACTCGGCGAGAAGCGCCGCATAGGGAGTGCCCTCGTCCGCCACCTCATCGATGAAGTGCCGCAGGTCGTCACGCTTGGCAACGATCTCGGCGAGCAGCGCCTGCATGCCGCTCTCGCCGCCGCGCTCCAGCACTTCAGCGAAAGCCTCCGCCATCGGCCCGTCCTTCTCGGTCGCGATACTGGTCAGAAGATCGCGCCGGGCTTCGGCAAACAGCGCCTCCTCCATCTGCTCGTCGAGCAGCTCGAAGTGGCCGGCGATATTGGCCTCCAGCGGAAACTGGTGGAGGATCGCTTCGCAGAAGGCGTGGATGGTCTGGATCTTCAGCCCGCCCGGCGTTTCCAACGCGCGGGCGAAGAGCTGGCGCGCCCGGCGCAGCTTTTCCGGCCCGGGCCACCGCCCCTCCAGCTTCGCCACCTCCCCGGCGAGGGCTTCGTCGGACAGAAGGCTCCAGCTGGCCAGATTGTCGAAGACGCGGTTGGCCATATTGGCGGCGGCCGCGCGCGTATAGGTCAGGCAAAGGATCTTTGAGGGGTCGGTGCCCTTGAGCAGCAGCCTGATGACGCGCTGGGCAAGCACATGGGTCTTGCCAGAACCGGCATTGGCGGACACCCAGGCTGAAAGCCCCGGATCGGAGGCGAGCGCCTGGGCTCGCAGCGTCTCTTCGGGAATGCGGAATTTCTCCTTCATCCCGCCGTCTCCCCTTCTTCGGCATCGCCACCCGCCGACCATTCCAGCACGCGCGCCAGATGGTCGTAATCGCCCTCCATGTCTCCTTCCTTGAAGGGCAGCGCACGAGAAAGGTAGCCGGCTTCCGGATTGTCATACCAGGCAAGCAGCTTTTCGAGCCTTTGCCATGCTTCCTCGGCAAGCTCGGGCCCTGTTTTCTCGCTGTCTTTGACCTTCAATATCGATTCCGGCTCGACCGAACCGTTCGCCTTCAGCCGCACATAGAGGAGTTCCGCGGGCGGCGGGCTGCCCAGCCCGGTGAAGGCACCACGGGCGAGCAGCGCCGCCTCAAGCGCAAGCTGCGGCGCCAGGAGGCGATGCGCCTGCACCTTGGATGGAGTCGAGCCGGTCTTGTAGTCGATGATATCGGCGCGGCCGTCGCGCCGCACATCGATGCGATCCGCGCGGCCGGAAAGCAGCTTGCCCGTTGCGCCCACCTCGATAGGGGAGGCACGAATCTCGGCATGCCGGACCGCGATGCCTCCTGCCCGGGTGCGCTCCCAGCCGATCACGCCATGGGCCGTGCGCTCGAAGCGCGGCCACCAGACCGCCTGGACGTCTACGGGGAGTTTCGTTTCAGCGAAGAGCCGGCGCCCGGCATCGAGAAGCTGCTCCAACGCGTCGGGCGCATCGGGCTCGACGCCCGACTGGACGAAAACCTGCAGGATATCGTGGAAGAGGGTACCCCGCTCAGCCGCGCCGGGATCGCGGATGAGCGGGTCGAGCGGAAAGAGGCCGAGGATGCGCCGGGCATAGACCGCGTAAGGATCGCGCCGCAACGTCTCGATCTCCGTGACGGAGAAGCGCCGCGGCCGGGCTTCGAGCGGTGGCTTTGGGGAGGGGCGGCGCGCAAAGGGAACATCCTCGCGCTCTTCGAGTGCGTGGGCCCAAGCGATGAAGCGCTGCCCCCTCGCCCGCATGGCAGCGGTTTCCGCGGGGCCGGCGCAGGCGGCGAGGCGCTGCAGCCAGCGCGAGGCCACGGCCGGCGCGCCTTCCGAGCGCGCGGAACGGGCAAGCACGATTTCCGGCGCGCCAAGCGCCATCATGAAATCATGGGCGGCAAGGCCGATGCGCCGCTCCGGCGGCTCAAGCTTGAGTTCGCCCTTCATGAGGCGCGACATGAACCGATCGGACGGCGGCACTTGCGGCCATGTGCCCTCGTTCAGGCCGCCCAGCACCAGCGTGTCGACGCTCTGCAACCGCGCTTCCAGCGTGCCCCAGATCGCCACCCGGTGATCCGCGCCCATTGCCGGCTTCACAACTTCCCCGGCGATCAACGCGGAGAGTACATCCGGCCATTCGGAAAGCTCCACGGCGGTGCTGGATTGACTTTCCACGACCTCGCGCAGGAAGCGCGCCAGCGCCTCGCCCGCCTCGCCGCGATAAAGATCAGTCACCGCACCGTCCGCATCCCGCGCTAGGCCTTCAAGCGCCTCAACGGACGCACGGGCGAGTTCCGGCAGGCCGATTGGCCCGGACGACCTCAGCCTTGCCAGCGGCGCGATCGCCTTCTCTATGGCTGAAAGGACCTGCCGCGCGTCACTGACGTCCCGCCTTGTTAGCCGGCTTATCCAGAACGGCTTCCGCGCGTTCTTCAGGGCGGCTTTGTAGCGCTGCTCGAAAAGTTCTGCCAGTGCGGTCACGTCCGGACGGCCGGTCCCTCCGCGCAGGGCGCCGAGTTCTATCAGTTCCGCTGCCCTGCGAACCGTCTCGCGTGCCAGCCCCACCCGCAGCAGCGGGTGTTTCAGCATCGCGACGATCACCACCGGCTCGCGAGGCCGGCAGACCGCCTCCAGCATCAGGCGCAGCAGCGTGGCCGGCACGCTGTCGGCAAGGAGGGAACCGCCCGAATCGTCAGCCCGGATGCCGAAGCGACGCAGCTCCGCCGCAACGCGCCGGGCGAGCGCCCGGTCGGGCGTGACAAGCGCCGCATTGGCCCCCTCGCGGGCTATCGCTTGGCGCAGAGCGACGGCGATGGCCGCCGCCTCCTCGCGCTCATTTGCCGCCTCGATGAGGCTGACCCCGGCCAGGGCGCCGTCGTCCAGCGCCCGATCCACGGCCTGCCGGTTGGCCGCCCAGAGTTCCGTCGTCTCCGCCGGCCGCAGCGCCTCGCTCAAAATCCTCCGCCGGGCGGCCAGCGCGGCCTCAGGCCTGGCGAGTTCCTCGACCGCCATACGCGTCACCCCAATGGTGGCGATTAGCTTCTTCAGGCCGAACTGCGGATGGCCACAGGAGGAAGGTTCCTCGCTCGCGCCCACCGCCTGCCAGGAGGCGTCGTCCAGCTCGAGGTCGAGCCCGGGCAGCACCACAGCACCGCTCGCAAGACGGGAAATCGTCCCCAGCAGGCGCGCCGTGGCCGGGATGGAGCCGGTCGACCCGGCGGCGATGACCGGTCCGCGCGGCGGGTTGCGGACAAGCCGAGAGGCCTCGGCCGCCAGCATCGCATTGCGGTACGCCGCGGGATTGGAGCGTCCCCGCTCGGCAAGCAAATCGGGCCAGAGCCGCGTGACGATCTCGAGAAATTCGAGCGTGACCTGCCACCAGCCGGCGAGCTCCTGCGGGACGAGATCGGCGAGCCTTGACCAGTCGGCCTCCTCGGTCTCCACATCGTCCATGAGGCCGGCGAGATCGCGGGCGAGCCAAAGACCGTCGCTCACCGAAGCCGGGACGACCACGCCCTCCTCGAAAAGCGCGGCCACATGTGCGGGCACTCGAGCCTTCCACGCCTGCGCCAGACGGCCGAGCAACAGGATGCGGTCAAGCTTCGGGATGGGAGGCGCGTGGTTGAGCGCCGCGACGCCGGCTTCCGCGTCCAGATCAGCAAGCTCGGCTTCGAACTCGCCCAAGGGGCGGATCACGGGAAGAATGGCGGACACCCCGCCAAGCCGCTCGACGAACACGCTCCGGAGCTCCCGCGCCGCACGCCGGGTCGGCAGATAGATCGTCGCGTCAGCCAGCGCCAGCGGGTCGCCGTCATAGCGGAAACCGGGAACGAGGCGGCCGGCGAGGAGCGCGTCGGCAACAGCCGGCAGGAAGGGAACGCCAGGCGGAATGGAGAAGACGCGCGGTGCGGTGCGGAGAGAGTTCACGAGACCACGCCGAGGCGCCGCAACACGGCTTCGGCCGGGGCGATCGCGTCTGGCGTGCCGACGGTGATCCAGTGTCCATCGAGCGGCAGGCCGAACATCCGCCCGGCGGCGATGGCGCGGTCGAAATAAAGGTTGAGCGAATGCGGAGCAGCGGACGCGCCGGCGAGCATGCGCGGATGGAGTATGGTGGCTCCGGCATAGATGAAGCCAGTCTCGCCTGCGCCTGCGCGCTTCAGCCGCCCCTCATGCTCCATGGTGAAATCCAGCCTGCCCGTATGGCCTGTCGCGAATGCCGGATCGGCGAGCAGGATCAGAATATCCATGTGCAGGGGATCCCACGCTCGCGCCAGCCGGTCGAGATTGCCTTCCGAGCGGTCGATCCAGAATGTGTCGGCATTGAGGATGAAAAAGGGCTTTTCCCCAAGATAGGGCAGCGCCTTCACGATCCCGCCGCCGGAATCGAGCAGTGTCTCGCGCTCGTCGGAGATAACGATGCGGGGTTCGCTGCGGCGGGCCAAGTGGGCGAGCATCATATCCGCAAGGTGATGGACATTGACGACCGCCGTGCCGACCCCCTGCTGCTTCAGCGCGTCGAGGCCCCAGTCGATGAGCGCCTTGCCGCCCACGGAAATCAGCGGCTTCGGCATTGTTTCGGTCAGCGGCCGCATGCGAAGGCCGAGCCCCGCCGCAAGCACCATGGCCTTTTCCGGCACCGTCATTCGACCTCTCCATCCAGAAAGCGCTGTTCGTGGTAGAAGGCGCGAAGACCGGCAAGAGTGGGGTGCTCCAAAACCCGGTTCAGATAGGTACGGATGCGAGGCAGATGGCGCAGATAGAACGGCTTGCCGTCGCGCTGCGAAAGCCGCACGAATATACCGAGCAGCTTGGTGTTCCGCTGGGCGGCAGTGATGGCATAAGCCTCCTCGAAAGCGGCGCGGTCGAAGCGTGGCGACCGGCGCGCGGCACAATAGGCCGCAAGGATCGCCGCTTCGAGCGGCTCCGGGACGGTCACGCGCGCGTCGAGGGCAAGCGACGCGACATCATAGGCAGCCGGCCCCCAGACCGCATCCTGCACATCGACAAGGCCCAGCCGGTCGAGTCCCTGCTTTTCGCCGCGCCAGATGATATTGGGCGAGTGGAAATCGCGCAGGACGAGGCCCTGCTCAGCCTGTTGCAGCCGTCTGAAGAGGCTTTCCCATAGCCGGCTAAATTCGTCGCGTTCCGACTGGCTTGCAGGGCGATCCTTCACGAAAGGCAGGTACCAATCGAGCAGCAACTCCGTTTCGATCCCCAATGCGGCGTGGTCGTAGGGCGGCGGAGAATAATCCAGCCCCTCGGCCACCGGAAAGCTTTGCGGCCACTTACGCTCATGCAGCCCTGCCAGGAGTTCGGCTGCCGCGAGATAGCGCTCCGGGATGGGTGTTCCCTGTGAGCCCAGAAAATGCTCATCACCCAGATGCTCGGTCAAAAGCAGGCCCTGATCGAGATCCTGCGCATGGATGCACGGAGCGGAAAAGCCCGCATCGCGCAGCGCGTTGGCCACGCCGACAAAGGCGGTCACCGACTGGGCCAGCCGGGCGATGCGGCTGTAGGGCAGCCCATCGCGCACGATTGGCTCGTCGCGCCTTTGCGGCGCGTCCATAAGGATGAGGCGGTGGTCCTCGGTCGATATGGTTTCATAGGCACGGACCGAAGCGTCCCCCAGGAGATAGGTCCGGCGCGCGCCGGTGTATCCCGCCCGGTCAAGAAAATCGCGGATAGCCAGGGAATGGGCAATCCGCTCCGCTGCGCCGGGCGGCGCCGAGATCTCCGCCTCCCGCCCAGCGCCGCTCTCGCGCAGGACAAGGGCAATGGCATTCGCGAAAGCGCCAGGCGCGCGCTCTGGCCATTCCACGAGGACGATCCCCTCGGCCAGCGCTTCGGCAAATCCCAGTTCCTCCAACTCTTCCGGCTGGGCAAGTCGGTAGAGGTCGAAATGGTGCACGGGAATGCGCAGCGCGTAGCTCTGCACGAGCGTGAAAGTGGGACTCGGCACTTCGAGCTGCCGTTCGCCCGCGATCGCCCGGATGAGGGCGCGCGCAAGCGTCGTCTTGCCGGCTCCGAGATCGCCGCTGAGCGCCAGGACGTCCCCGGGCCGCAGCGCCAAGGCGAGGTCGTCCCCCAGCAGATCCGTCGCCTGCTCGTCGGGCAGAAAGCGCGCAAAGAACTGCATTATTCCGCCGCAGCGCGGACCCGCGTGGGCGCCAGCGGGAAACGGCAAATCACGGTCGTACCGCGTCCGGGGCCGGTGTCCACATCCACGCTGCCTCCATGAAGCTCCACGAAGCTCTTCACGATGGACAAGCCGAGCCCCGCGCCGCGCCGGCGGCCGCCATTGCTGCGCGGCTCAAAGCGCTTGAAGATGGTTTGCAGCACCTCGGGTGGCATGCCGGGGCCGTCATCATGGACACGGAACTCCACGGCATCGTCCACCCGCTTCGCCGAAAGCGTTATCCTGCCGCCTTGCGGCGCGTAATTGGCGGCATTGCTGAGCAGGTTGTAGAGGATCTGCCGGATGCGGTTTTCGTCCGCATAGAAGCTGACCGGCGCCGCGTCCACCGCAAGCTCCAGCGAGATGTTGTGCTCGCGCAGCCGGTCCGCCACGAGTTCCGCCGCCGCTGTCACGATCGGCCGGATCTGCACCTCGCCGATTTCCAGCTCCATGATGCCGGCGTCGACGGTCGCCAGATCGAGAATATCGTTGACGATGGTGAGCAGGAGCGAGGAGGAGGAGCCGATATGGTCCACATATTCGCGCTGGCGCGGGGTCAGGGGCCCGGTGGTTTCCAGCGCCAGAAGCTCGGTGAAGCCTATGATATTGGTGAGCGGCGAACGCAGCTCGTATGACACGTGCTGCACGAAATCGTTCTTCAGCTTGTCGGCGCGTTCCAGCGCCTCGTTCTTCTCCTTCAGCGCGCGTTCCACATTCACGCTGTCGGTGACGTCCACGAACGTAAGCATCACCTGTCCATTGGGCAGATGCACGATCGCATAATGCAGTACCGTGCCATTGATCAGCTCGGTGCGGCCGTGGCTGTCGCGCCTCTCATCATCAAAGCCGGTGACGGCGGCGACGAAGTTCCCCCATGGGCTTTCCACTGCGACGGGATCGCAGGCCGCCTTCAGCACGGAAATGTGGATGTCCGGGCCGATCAGCCTCTCTGGAATGCCCCACAATGTTCGGAAGGCTGGATTGGAAAGGCGAAGGCGGCCATCCGAGCCAAACACCGCCACCCCTTCGGCAAGATTGTCCAGCGTTTCGCTCTGCACCTGCACGATGGCGTTATAACGGCTTTCCAGATCGATCTTTTCAGTCAGGTTCTCGAAGACCCACGTGACCCCGCCCTTATGCTGCGGGCTCGCAACCACGCGGATCGTGCGCCCGTCGGGCAGATGCCACCAGTGCTCCTGCGGCTCCACCGAGCGATAGGCGGAAAGGAGCTGCTCCTTCCAGCGCCGCCACTCCGGTTGTTCGGCGAGCTTTCCGTCGCTCCGCAACCGGTCGAGGAGCAGCGCGTTCTCTGGCCGGCTGTCCAGAAATGCCGGATCGAGTCCCCACAGTTTCTGGAAAGCTTGATTGTAGAAGCGCAGCTTCTGGTCCGCACCGAAGATAGCGACGGCAGTCGTCAGCTGATCGAGCGTATCGGAATGGCTGCGCACGCTGCTTTCGTATTCGCGCCGCAGCGCATCCGTATCGCTCGTGTCGAGCGCGATGCCGGCGCTGCCGTCGCGGCCGGCGAAATCGGTGACGGTGAAGACGCGGCGATCGCCCCTGACGACGGTCGAAAGCGGCTCGCGGAAGACGGGCTTGTCCCGGTGATGCTGCTCCAGGGCGGTGCGTGCGGAGGTCGGCAGAAGCTCGCGTCCCTCGCGGACCGCGGTTCCCAGGTCGTCGGCTTCCACCGCGCGCGCATAGGCCGCGTTCACCCATTTGAGCCGACCGGCCTCGTCGCGCAGCCAGAACGGCATGTCGAGGGCGTTGAGCAGGCCCAGAATGCTGTCGTGATCGACGCGCAGACGCTGATGATCGAGTTTCAGTCTGGCGTGCTCTGCCTGAATGGCCGAGAGAGAGACGAAGCGGATCACCGAATGCAGCGCGGACTTGCGTCCCTGCACCTCCAGCAATGGACCCTTGCGCGTCTCGACGACGAGGTCGAAAGCGGTTCCATGATCGCGCAGCGCCGTCGCCGCGCGATCGAGCGCCGAAGCGGATTTCGGCATCAGCCAGCGGCCGAAGGCAAGGAAGGTACTGCGGTCATGCGGGGCGCCGCTGTCGGCGGGAAGCTCGCCGACAACGGAAGGGCGGTCCGCGGCCCCGGACCAGACCACTATACGCTGGTCCTTGAGATTGAGCAGCGCCTCCGCGCGGGAGAGCGCGTTGGAGAGTTCCGCGACGCGGCTTTTGAGCTCCACATTCTCGGCTGCGGTGCGGCCACGCTCGCGAATGAGCCAGATCGCGCAAAAAAGCGCAGCGCCCATAACACCCGCGATGATGGAAAGCTGGATGATCTGCGGCGTGCCGACGGAAATCATGCCCTGCTGGGCGGCAGCGATATTCCAGGTCAGCGCCGTGCTGCCCAAGGCCGGCAGCAACGGCCACGCCCACCTGCCCGCCCTTCGCCCTCGAATCTTCCTATGGGCCTGAGGCCCAGCAGCCCCGCCGCCGTGCGGGTCCAGCCTCGGCATGCCTCGCTCCTCTCCGCCGCCCGATGATCAAGACCGCCCCGAAACGCACCGACCGATGATCGGCATTCCCTCGAATCAGCGCACTCTACAGGGTGCAGGAATCGGCGTGAAGAAGGGCTCGCGACAAAAATGAGGCCGGGCCAAGGCGTTCAGGGCCCTGCTCACATTGCGCAAAGCTTTGATAGCAATCAGTACCTGTAGTGCTCGGGCTTGAACGGACCCTGCGGGCTGACACCGATATAAGCGGCCTGATCCGGTGAAAGCTCGGTCAGCCTGGCGCCGAGCTTGTCCAGATGCAGCCGAGCGACTTTCTCGTCCAGGTGCTTTGGAAGCACGTAGACCTTGTTCTCGTACTGGCTTCCACGGGTCCAAAGCTCGATCTGCGCCAACACCTGGTTGGTAAAAGAAGCCGACATGACGAAGCTTGGATGGCCAGTGGCATTGCCCAGATTGAGTAGCCGGCCTTCGGAAAGCAGGATGATCCGCTTGCCGTCGGGGAATTCGATCAGGTCAACCTGCGGCTTGATGTTGGTCCATTTGAAATTGCGCAGCGAAGCCACCTGGATCTCGTTGTCAAAGTGACCAATATTGCCGAGGATCACCATGTCCTTCATCTTGCGCATGTGATCCAGCGTCACGACGTCCTTATTGCCCGTCGCCGTGACGATAATGTCGGCGGTTGGCGCGGCCTCGTCCAGCGTGACCACCTCGAATCCGTCCATGGCTGCCTGCAAGGCACAGATCGGATCGGCCTCCGTGATTTTCACGCGCGCGCCGGCGCCGGCCAGGGACTGGGCGGAGCCCTTGCCTACGTCGCCATAGCCGCAGACGACAGCCACTTTGCCGGCCATCATCACATCGGTGGCGCGGCGGATGCCATCCACCAGGGATTCCTTGCAGCCGTACTTGTTGTCGAATTTCGACTTCGTGACGGAGTCGTTCACATTGATGGCCGGGAAGGGAAGCAATCCCTTCTTCTGCAGCTGGTAGAGCCTGTTGACCCCGGTGGTCGTCTCCTCCGTCACGCCGCGGATGGCCTCCCGCTGACGCGTGAAGAAGCCTGGCGTCTCGGCCATGCGCTTCCTGATCTGCGCAAAGAGGATCTCTTCTTCCTCGCTGCCGGGCTTCGAAAGCACGTCCTCGCCGGCCTCAGCGCGGGCGCCGAGCAGGATGTACATGGTCGCGTCGCCGCCGTCGTCGAGGATCATGTTGGTGGGCTGGCCGTCCGGCCACTGGAAGATGCGGTCCGTATAGGTCCAATATTCCTCCAGTGTCTCGCCCTTGACGGCGAAAACCGGTGTGCCCGTCGCCGCGATGGCGGCGGCAGCGTGATCCTGGGTGGAGAAAATGTTGCAGGAGGCCCAGCGAACCTCGGCGCCGAGGGCCTTCAGCGTCTCGATCAGCACCGCCGTCTGGATCGTCATGTGTAGGGACCCGGTGATGCGCGCCCCCTTCAGAGGCTGCGACGCGCCGAACTCCTCACGGCAGGCCATGAGGCCCGGCATCTCGGTCTCGGCGATCTCCATCTCCTTGCGGCCCCATGCGGCAAGGGACATATCGGCAACGACATAGTCATTGGCAGCCATCGGCTTAAACTCCAGCTTGGTTCTTGAACGGCCCCGAGGGGGCGCGGCAGTTACGGCCTGCCTAACAGATCGCGCAGCGGGCGACAATCATATAAGGAAATCTTTATCCCTGCATGTGCACGGCTTGGTGTCGCCTCAGATCTCCTCGCCGAATCGCTCCGCTATTAGATCGCCCAGAGCATCGAGCACTTCCACCGCATCCCGCCCGCTGGCGGAGATACGGATGGTGCAGCCGGGACTTGCGGCGAGCATCATCAGGCCCATGATTGATGTCCCTCCGACGCAGATGCCGTCCCTCTCCACCATCACCCTTGCGTCATAGCCGCTGACGAGTTGGACGAATTTTGCCGAGGCCCGTGCGTGGAGGCCACGCTGGTTGACGATGGCGAACTCACGCGTGACGACGTCGTCCGCTGCGGGTTTGGGAGGGGCGTCCGTCATTTGCCGTTGAGCAGTTGGCTCGCCACGTTGATGTATTTGCGGCCCGCGGTCTGCGCCTCTTCGAGCGCCCGCGTCATGTTATCCTCGGCGCGCACGCTGGAAAGCTTTATCAGCATGGGCAGATTCATGCCGGCGATCACCTCTATCCGACCGGCGTCCATGACCGATATGGCGAGATTGGAGGGGGTGCCTCCGAACATGTCGGTGAGGATGATGACACCGGCACCGGTGTCGGCCCGCCGCACGGCATCTATGATATCGCGACGGCGCTGCTCCATGTCGTCTTCGGCGCCGATTGATACCGTCTCGAGATTGTCCTGCCGCCCAACGACATGCTCAAGCGCGTGTTGGAATTCCTCCGCCAGCCGTCCGTGCGTGACGAGAACGATGCCGATCATCGAGTTTCCCGGCCCCGTTTTTCGGCCAACCCGCGTTTGCTGGGGTCTTGATGCGCCCCGTCTTCGTGCCCTGAGGCTGTCAAACCGTTACTCCGTTTCAATGGCCATGCGGTCTCGGCGTCACCCCCTGCCATCGCGCTGCCACCGCCTCAACACGGCAGGGGCGCTATCTTGTCAACGCGCCGGGCGTTGACAAGCCCAAAACTGCCCGATTTGACCGATTTTGGCCGCGCGCCGACGTATTCATCCAAAAGGCGGCAGGGAAAGCATGGCGGATATGGCCAGAACCGCACTCCCGGCTTCGCGCTCAGCCAAATCGAGGCAGGGCAGGTCCACCCCCTCGAGGGTCACAGTTTCACCTTGCTGGAAACGGGGCGCAGCCGGTGCTGGCACCAGCCGAACCACGAGATCGAGCAGGGCGGCGGGCTCGTGCGGCAGGGACGCGGGACCGAAGCCGCGCGCCTCCGCAAACCCGCCGATCGTCGAGGGTGCTCTGCCGATCAGCCGGCCGCCACTGACGGAGAGCAGGATCTGATCATCGGCAACGAGCCGCGCAAAGCGCCCCGAGGCGAGGCAGTGGCCGAGAAGCGCCAGCGCAAGGTTTGTCTTGCCCGAGCCCGACGGGCCGATGATGAAGATGCCGCGGTCGCCGGCGAGCACAAGGCTGCCGTGGTGGTTCACCGGCACGATCAGCCTTCGGCGGGAAGCGAGATCACAAAGCGCGCGCCGCGCAACTCGCCCGGCTTGCTCCCGGGGATGTTCTCCGCGGTCAGCGTCCCACCATGCGCCTCGACGATCTGCCGGCTGATCGAAAGCCCCAGACCGGAGTTCTGGCCGAAGGCTTCGCCGGCCGGTCGGTCGGTATAAAAGCGCTCGAAGATGCGTTCGATGCTGTCTGCCCGGATGCCCGGCCCGTTGTCATCCACCGTGAGCAGTATGCGGCTTTGGATACGAGACAGCGTGAGGGTGATGCGGCCGCCCTCGTCCGGCACGAATGAGCGGGCATTCTCGATCAGATTGGTGACGACTTGCCCGAGACGGAGGTCGTGGCCCTGCACGATGTAATGCTGCCCCGGCTTTCCCTCGGTCTTGAATTCGATCTCCACCTTCTTTTTGCTGCCGCCCACCTCGCGCGCCACGGAGACCAGGTCGCGCAGGAATTTCTGCAGGTCGATCGGCTCGGAGTCCTCGCGCGCAAATTCGGCGTCGAGCCGCGATGCGTCGGAAATATCCGTGATCAAGCGGTCGAGCCGGCGCACATCGTGCTGAATGATCTCCATCAGGCGATCGCGCGAGCGCTGGTCCTTGGCGAGCGGCAGGGTCTCGACCGCACTGCCGAGAGAGGTGAGCGGGTTTTTCAGCTCATGCGCCACATCGGCCGCAAAGCTCTCGATCGCGTCGATGCGCGCGTAAAGTGCCTTGGTCATATCGCGCAGCGCGATGGAAAGGTTTCCAATCTCATCCTGCCGATGCGAGAAGTCGGGAATCTCCTCGCGCTTGCTGACGCCCCTGCGCACGCGGATCGCCGCGGCGGAAAGCCGGCGCAGTGGGTTTGCAATCGTGGAGGCAAGCAGCAGTGAGAGCACGGCGGTTACGACCGCCGCCACCGCGAAGACGCGCAGGACCGCCCGCCGCTCGGCGGCGATGATGCGGTCTATGTCGCCCTGGGTCGAGAGCTGGAGCACGCCGACGACCGCGCGGAAACGTTGGATGGGGACGGCCACCGAGATGATATATTCGCCTTCGGGGCTGCGGCGCCGCACGGCTTCGGGCTCGCCGCCCTTGAGCGCCGTCATCACCTCCTCATAGGCGACGCCCGTGCCGCCCGGCTGCTCGCGATCGATGGGCAGGTCGTTCGGGTGGAAGTATGCGCTCAGGCTTTCCCAAACCTTTTCGAAAAAACCCTTCTCATCGCCGTCCACCGCGGGCAGGTCATAGCGCAAGATCGAGTAGAGCTGGCGCGAGTCGAGCACCAGATTGGCCTTGTCGTCATAGATGCGCGCGCGCGTCCTGTCGGGGTTTATCAAACGACGCAGAAGATGCGCCACCTTCTCCGGATTGATGGGGAAATCGAGGCTGTCCAGCTGGTCCGAGCCAGGCGTGAGTTCCTGGCCTGCCTGCAGTTCCAGCAGCTTCTCCGGATCGATCATGATCGCATCCGTCTCCACCGTCGCCGAAGCGGCGATGGCGCCGGCAATGATGCGGCCCTGGGTTCTCAGGCTCTCGATCTGGGCATCGACCAGCGCGTCGCGGAACTGGTTGATGTAGAGCACCCCGACCACCAGCACGCCGATGGCGGTGAAATTGAGGATAAGGATGCGCCGCGTGAGGCTGGAAAACATGTAGTGTCCCAGCACACGCCGGATGGGCACAGCAAGGCGGCTGAAAAGCCAGGGGGTCGCGCGCCCCGATTTGGCTTGTGCAGAAAATCCGCTTCTATGTTGTGCCTCAATGGCCATTCAGCTCGTGGCTACACTTCTCTAAACCGGTAACCGACGCCGTAGAGCGTCTCGATCATGTCGAACTCGCCATCCACCGCCTTGAACTTCTTGCGCAGGCGCTTGATGTGGCTGTCGATCGTGCGGTCGTCCACATAAACCTGTTCGTCATACGCCGAATCCATCAGCGCGTCGCGGCTTTTCACCACGCCTGGACGCTGCGCCAGCGCATGCAGGATGAGGAATTCGGTGACGGTCAATGTCACCGCCTCGCCCTTCCAGGTGCAGGTATGGCGCTCCTGGTCCATGATGAGATGGCCGCGCTCAAGCGAGCGCGACTGCTTGTCGGGCGCCTTGGCGCCGCTTTCGCGCGCGCTGGCGCGCCGCAGAACGGCGCGTACGCGCTCGACCAGAAGCCGTTGCGAAAAGGGTTTTCTGACGAAATCGTCCGCGCCCATCTTCAGGCCGAACAGCTCGTCGATCTCGTCGTCCTTGGAGGTGAGGAAGATCACCGGAAGATCCGTCTTCTGGCGCAGCCGGCGCAGAAGCTCCATTCCGTCCATGCGCGGCATCTTGATGTCGAGGATGGCGAGCGTCGGCGGGCGGGCGCTGAGGCCTTCCAGCGCCGAGGCCCCATCCGTATAGGTTTCCACGCGATAGCCTTCGGATTCCAGCGCGATTGAGACGGACGTCAGAATGTTCCGGTCGTCATCAACAAGCGCGATCGTTGCCATGTCCAGCGGCTCCCTCGTCATGGGCAGATGTCCCTTCTGCTGCTTCGAGGGCGGCAGATGCAGGACAAATTGGGTACAAAATGTGGCACATTCTCCAAGCGAAGTCACTTCGGAGTGTGCGATGCGACGGATTCACGCAAGGAGCAGCGCCACCCGCGGCCGCAAAAGCAAGGGAATCCGTTCAGGGCCACCAACTGAAATGGCTAGTCCGGCGATCAACTTCCCTCGCCGCGCAGCAGCCAACACCGCCTGTGGGCTTTACTGCCTGATCCGGCTCTTATGTCAAGCTTTAATGCCGTTTGCTTGCGGACAGCCCAGCAGCATTTTGCCCTAGCGACGCGTAATCTGGCCTGCGGTGAGTGAATGCGGCAATGGCGATCTCCAGCAGACCGAACACCAGATGGGGCCAGGCGACCACGTCGGCGAAGCCGAACAGCCAGGGGGAGGCGGCAAGCAGCAGGCCGCTGCCGATATCGAGAGCGAGATGCCCCGGCATCGGAATGAGTTTGACGACGCCGAGTTCATAATTGGTCAGAAGGCTGTAGATGATGGCCGCGAGGCCGAGGATCACCGGCACCCATTGCGCCGGACCTCCATCGGCAAAGCCCAGCAGCCACGGAGCCGCTATAAGCAGCAGCCCGACGAGATAGTCGAGCACCCCATGGGTTCTGGTCGGAATGATCTGCATAAGACTGCCTCCCTCTTCTGATACAAGCCGAACCGCCGCAAAGCTGAGGCGTTCCCTCTCATCAAGGAAGATCGGCCGTTTCGGTCGTTCCCATCGCGAGATCCGCGATGACCGGCAGGTGATCGGAAGCGGTACGAGCAGACGGATCCGTCCATTGCTTCGCCAGCATCTCGCGAGGGCGGCAATAGATCCGATCGAGCGAAAGAACCGGCCAAAAGGCGGGGAATGTTCTTAGATGCGTGTGGCCGGGGAACAGGCGGTTCAACGTCGTCTGCACAGAACCCCGCCAAAGCCAATCGTTGAGGTCGCCCAGCACCACGGTGCGTTCGGTCCCGGAGCGCACGAGCGCGGCCAACAGCTGCGCCTGATGCCGGCGTTCGGCGAAGCTCAGCCCCAGATGCGCGGCGATGACATGCAACGCACCGAAGGGGGTTTCGGCCACTGCCGCGATCGCCGCCCTCGGTTCGCGCCGACGGTAGGAGATATCGTGGCAGGCGACGCCGCTCAGCGGCCAGCGGCAGATGAGCGCGTGCCCGTAATTGCCATCCGGCGCGGTCACCAGCCGGCTTTCGGCCATATGGCTGCCGAGCGCCTCCGCCAGAAACCCGAACGCCTCTGCCGAACCGTCGGTTTTGCGCCGTGTGCCCACCTCCTGCAGGGCCATCAGGTCGGGGGCGTGCTTGCGCACGAGAGCGACGATCCGCTGCAAATCGAGCCGGCCGTCGAGCCCGACGCCCCCGTGAATATTCCAGGTCATTACCCGCACGAGACCAGCGCGGGAGCTTGCCTGCTGCGGCAATCCTGCCAGGTCCTGCGAGATTTCGAGCGGGGCATCCTTGGTGTGAGATGTCATGGCCGCTCAACGCGCAACTTCCCGGATCGTTGAGCGCACGGGCGCTTTTTCTTCGTGGGATCGGATCGCCCATCAAGCGCGTTCTAGTGAGCGTGTCAGGGGGTTCATCGTTGAGATCACGCCATCCATACCGCCGCTATCTGGGTTACGCACTTGCCGTGGCCGCCGTTCTGTTCGCCGCCTTTCTCCTCTACCGCACCCTTTCGCAATACAAGTGGGAAGAGGTCGTGGCGGCGGTCACTTCCGTGTCGCTGGAGCGGCTGCTGTTCGCTCTCGGCTTCACCGCCGCGAGCTATCTCTGCCTGACCGGCTTCGACTGGTTGGCGCTGCGTTACGCCGGCCACCCGCTCTCCTATCCGCGCGCCGCCCTGGCGTCGTTCACCAGCCTTTCCCTCGGCCACAATATCGGACTTGCGGCGCTAAGCAGCGGTGCGATCCGCTACCGCTTCTATTCCCGATGGGGGCTGGGCGGAGAAGAAGTGGCGAAGGTCATCGTCTTCTGCGGGGCTACGGTAGGTCTCGGCCTCTCCGTGCTCGGCGGCGTGGGGCTGCTCACAAACGCCGCTCTTGCTGAGGAGGTCATCGGCATATCGCCTGCCCTGGTCTATTTCATCGGGGCCTGCTGCATCGCAGTGCCTGCCTTTTATCTGCTTTTGTCCTGCATCTTTGGCGGCCGCGCTGTCGAAATCCGGGGACGGCGGCTTGAGATGCCGAACTTCCGGCTCGCCCTGCCACAGATTGTCATCGGCACTCTCAACTTCGCCTTCGTCGCGGGAGCGCTCCATCAGGCGATCTCCGCCTTGGCGGATGTGCCCTATCTCGAAGTGGCGGCTGTATATGTGAGCGCCAATGTCGCCACGCTGATCACCCATGCGCCAGGCGGCCTGGGCGTGATCGAAAGCGTGGTGCTGTACCTGTTGCCCAACGATAACCTGATCGGCGCGGTTCTCGTGTTCCGCTTCGTCTATTTCCTTCTGCCGCTGGTGCTTGGCGGCATCCTGCTCATCTCTTCGGAAGCGCTGTTGTCTGACGGGCGGCGCGAGCGGGCCTCCGGCGCGGCCTGACCGGCACGGCCCTTCCACAGCGACCGCAGCCATTCCAGGAAACGGTAAGGTCGTTCGGGATCGAGCAGGCGCGTACCGGGAAAGGAACGGGTCGCGCCCTTGTCGACCGTAAGCGGGCAGAGGCATCGGCCGCTCTGCTTGTTGAGCCGCTCAATGGTGCGGATGAGGGATCCCTCGCGCCGCACCGTCTGGCGCACCACGGCCGGATCGACGTCGAGATGCTCGGCGAGCAGGCGATCGCGGCACTCGGCGATCGCCTCCGCCGTTTCCTCCCGGTCCGCTTCGATGACGATATCGCATTCGGTGTCGAGGCCCATGGAGCGGTTGTTGAGGTTGGCTGAGCCAATGCGCAGGAAGCGGTCGTCGACGATCATCAGCTTTGCATGGACGAGCATGACGCCTTGATCCTGCGGCCCATCGAGCGCCGGGCAGTAGACGCGCAGCCGCCCATGGCGGTCATACGACTTCAAGCTGCGCAGAAGGCGCTCGCGGTTGGCCCCCATGATAAAGCGCTCGATAAAGCCGTGGGCATGGCGGGTGCAGATCACGACGATTTCCGGACCGTCCGGCCTGGAGAGCACCTTGCGCAGCACCTTCCTGAGGCGCTTGGCCGTAAAGTACTGCGCCTCGATATAGACGCTCCGCCTTGCAGCGTAGAAGAGGTCCTCCGTCAAGCTGGCGGCTTCCTCCACACCCTTACGGCCGGCAAGGCCCGGCACCGTGCGCGCGACGGCGACAGGAATGTCGGAAAACGTGGGAGACAGGCCTTCCGGCCACCTTTCTTCGGACGGGCCCAACGGAATATCCTCGCCGATCGCTGCCCGCCAGCGGTCCCGCGCCACGCGGGCGATGGCGCGGGCGGCCGGTCCGTCGATCGCCATCTGCAGGTCGTGCACCGGATTGTAGGGCGATCCGTCGGGCCAGAACCGCCGCGGATCACCGGCTGCATGCCGCTGGGTGTCCCAGCGGCCGATGGTCAGGTCCATGCCGCCGATGAAGGCGAGCGAGTCATCGATCGTGACGATCTTCTGATGGTGGGCGGCATAGAGCGGATGCCGCGTATCGAGCCGCAGATGGATGCGCGGGTGGTCGTCCCAATCCGAACCGAAGACGAGGGGGATCGTGGCGCCCGGCGCATGGACGGCCGCAAGGCTCCAGACCAGAACATGCACCTCCAGCTCCGGGCGCTCCTCCACCAGCCGGCGCAGCATCTCACCAAGCCTCGGCGCATCAGGGCCGTCCTGTGGGCGAAGCTGTATCCTCGCGTCGAAGTCCCAGCCAATGATGAAGATCGACCTCCTGGCCAGGCGGAGCGCTTTTTCAAGCTCGCCGAAATAGGCCTCGGCATCGATCAGGAAGGCAGCGTGCCGGGCGGTGGTGACCTGCCGGCAGTTGCGGCCGGGCACGAAAATAGAGGGGCGACGGCCGCCGGCCGGGGCCCCGTCCTGCAACTCGACCTCGCTTCTCATCCGGTCTCTTCACCCCACGCAAGCGTCATGCGCGGACAACGCGTGTCGAGCGGATTTGGTTCTCGGAGTTCGCCGGAGCCGCATAGGGCGAGCGCCGCGGAGGCGCTCCGCCGCGGCTACATGGAAGCGGTGTAGTAGAAGATGTGCCGCCCGACCTTGCCGGTGCGCTCCAGCTTCTGGGCCCACCAGGGGCTCACATAGTCGGCATGGTAATGGGTGGAGCGCGCGAGCGGGTCGCCCGCCCCGCACCTGGTCTGCTCGCATTCGAAGCTGTTCCTGGCGATCAGCTCGGCGATCCTGAATGCGTAAGGCTCCTCGATCCGGTCAGGAATGCCGTCGCAGGCGAAGGAGAATTGGCAGGCATTCTTCAGATGGTCGTTCTGGTACACGACCCCGCACACCGATTTCGGGTAGAAGTCGCTCTCGAGCCGGTTGAGGATCACCTGCGCAACCGCCCACTGGCCCGCCGGCGGCTCGCTTCTCGCCTCGAAGTAGATGGCCGTGGCGAGACAGCCGATTTCTTTTTCGTAGCTGCGGAAGTCCGGCGCGGCCTCCGACCGCGGCTGCGGTACGGGAATCATGTCGGCAGCGGCCGGACCGGAGAGGAAAATTGACGCAAGGAAGCCCAAAGCGAGCTTGGCGCTCGCGCATGATCGGATCATCACCCAACCCCGTTCTTGTTGTGTTTGGCGGGCTTCTGTCCGAAGAATGGGGCGTCAAAACGGAAGGAGAAAGGCGAGAAAGAGGCGATTGGAAGGTCACGTCCGCGAGTATTGACTGACTTTGCTGACAGTCAGTGAAGGATAAACTATCGAGTATCGGACGAGTGAACCACGGATATGCTAGTCGGCCGGCCTTCTAAAATGCGCGAGCAATCGGAACGAACGCCGCAGGACTGTGAACATCGTGCCGGCGACGATGAGCCATAGAACGATGGTGAGCACCTGGTTCCGCCCATCCCAGAGCGGCTCGAACAGCGACAGCAAGGCCCCGCCAGTGACGGCAGCCATCCGGTGCGGCTTGGCCATGGGACCGGAGAAGTCCGGCGCCGCCCCCGATGCGTGGCCAAGTTCGCGCACATAGGCGGTGAGCACCGCGAACGCCGCGGCGGCCCAGCCGAGCGCAGGCAGACCGATGCCGTAGCCCAGGCCGGACAGGATCAGGATGTCGGCGACGCGGTCCGGGAACTCGTTCCAGAATGCGCCGTCCGGCGACCGCTTGCCCGCCTCTATGGCCACCATGCCATCGAGCAGGTTGCAGAGCAGCCGGAGTTGGCAGAAGGCCGCTCCGCAAAGAAGCAGCGCGATGCGCGCCCCGCCTTCCGCGGAACCGGCGAGCCATAAGGCGCCGCCGGATAGGGCGGCCATGAGTATGCTTGCTGCTGAAATCTGGTTCGGCGTGACGGAGGTGCGGGCCAGGAGACGCGTCAGCGCCCTTGCCCATCCGGTATCGCGGCTCGCCAGCGGCCGCCGACTCGCATCCTCCATCATGTCAGCCTTCCTCCTGCCTGGGGCGCGCAGGAGCGAGATCCCCGAGGGCGCCATGCCGGCTCATGTCAGCGACCACCAGTAACGGACAATGTGAAAGAAGATGGGCGCGGAGAAGATCACCGAGTCCAGCCGATCGATGAAACCGCCATGGCCGGCAATGAGGTGTCCCCAATCCTTCACCCCGCGGTCGCGCTTTATGGCCGACATCACCAACCCGCCGAAGAAACCCATCAGCGCGACGATGAGGGCGAGACTGCCCGCCTGAAGCGGGGCGAAGGGCGTCATCCACCACAAGCCGGCGCCGATGATCGTGGCGCTGGCCACGCCGCCAAAAAAGCCCTCGACGGTTTTCGAGGGAGAAAGCAGGGGCGCGATCTTGCGGCGTCCCAGAAGCTTGCCCCAGACGTATTGGAGCACGTCGCTCAGCTGCACCACGACGACGAGGAAGGCGATGAGGAGCACGTTGCGCCCCTCATAACCGGGGATCTGAAGGCTGAGCAGCGCCGGCACGTGGGAGACGCAGAAGACGCAGATCATCAAGGCCCACTGTACCTCAGCGATGCGGATCAGGTATCGGTCCGTATCGCCGCGCAGCGCCGAAACGATCGGCAGCAGAAGAAACGCGTAGACAGGGATGAAGATCGAATAGAGCCCGTACCAGTCGACCCAGACGAGGTAGTACTGCACGGGCAGAATGACGAAGAAGGCGGCCGCAAGCGCCCAGTGATCGGCGCGGCGCGCATTGGTCAGCGTGACGAACTCGCGCAGCGCCGCGAAGGAGCACAAGGCAAAAAGCAGAATGACGCCCGCCCGGCCGCCGAGGAAGGCAAGCGCGATTAGGATCACCATGGCCCACCACGCCTTGATGCGGGCGTTGAGGTTCTCGATCACCGCATTGGAGCCGTCCGGAGAAAGCCGGCGCTGCAGGACAAATCCGGCGGCGGAGGCCGCCATGAGCATCCCCGCAATGCCGGCCAGCAGCGTCAGGAGATGAACATGGGTCTGGTTCATGCCCGAACCTCCGAGGATTTGGGCGAGAGCGCGAGCAGCGCGTTCCGCGCCCTTTCAAGGAAGGCTTCCTTGTCTTCGGATGAATCGACCCGCACGGGCGCCCCGAAGGTGACCGTGCAGATAAGCGGCACCGGCACGAATTCGCCCTTCGGCATGACGCGGTTCAGATTGTCGATCCAGACCGGCACGAGCTCAACGGTGGGCCGAGCCTTGGCGAGGTGGTAGAGACCGCTCTTGAACGGCAGCAGGGGCGCGTCCGTCCCGTTCCGGGTGCCCTCTGGAAACACGATCAGCGACGCACCGCCGTCCAGCGCCTCGACCATGACCTCGATCGGGTCGCGTTCGCGGCTTTCCCGGTTGCGGTCGATCAGCACAGCCTTGAAAACGTCGCAGCCGATGAAGCGCCGAAGCGAAGTCTTCAGCCAGTAGTCGGCCCCGGCCACCGGCCGCGTGCTGCGCCGAAGCCTGGGCGGCAGCACGGTCCAGATCAGGATAAAATCGCCGTGGCTGGCGTGATTGGCAAAATAGATGCGTTGCCGCGGGACCGGCTCGGCTCCCTGCCAGATGCCGCGCACCGCCGTGATGAGGCGCGCGAAGAGGACGATCGCCATCGCGGCAATCTGCGTCAAAAAGCGCATCGATTCGGCACCCCCACACGCCGTCGGATCTTTCCGAGCGGCGATCCCATTGCCGGGCAATACCAACGCGTGTTTGCCGCTACAATGAGCGGGCATCTTGGGGAAGTAAAGTAGCTAAAAGGGGGCTGGCAAAGCCATCCTATCTGAAGGCCGCGAGCCGCCTCATTGGCTTTTTCCGCTGCCCGGTTCGGCCAGCTTGCGGTGCTGCTCGGCTACCATCCCGGCGGGCAGAAGATGCGCCATGGCGGCCTGGATCTTGTTCGAGAAGCCGGTAACAACACCGGCCTCGCCCTTCATCATTGCGTCGAAGCCGATGCGCGCCACCTTGGCCGGATCGTCCATCTTGCTGGGATCGGACCCCACTTTCGTGTCGGTCATATCCGCGCGCTCGAAGAATTCCGTATCGGTCGGCCCCGGCATGAGGCAGGTGACGGTGACGTCCGTATCCTTCAATTCATTGCGCAGCGCCCAGGAGAAACTGTCGATGAAAGCCTTGCTGGCGTTGTAGACGGCCTGAAAACTGCCGGGCATGAACCCGGCTATCGAACCGGTGAAGAGAATGCGGCCGCGGTTCTGCAGCCGCATGTCGCGGCCGATCCGGTGAACGAGAAGGATCGTGCCGGTGATGTTCGTATCGATCACGCGGCGGATGTCGGCCACCTCCTGATCGAGAAAGGCGTGACCGAGGCCGCGCCCGGCATTGGCCAGCAGCAGCTCGACCGGGCGGCCGGCAAGCGCCACATAAAGCTTCTCGACGCCCTCCGCCGTGGCGAGATCCGCCTCGACCGCCTCGGCCTGAACGCCCAGCGCGCGAAAGTCGTCCGCGGCGCGGACGATCTCCGGCTCATCGGCTGCGACAACAAGATCGTAGCCGGCCTCCGCACAACATCTTGCCAACTCGTACCCGATGCCGGTGGACGCGCCGGTGACGACCGCAAGACCGAATTTTTCAGCCATCACTTTCCTCCCGTCCCGGTTTTGAGGAGAATCTTGCTTGCCTCGCCCTCGTTCGGGCGGCTAGCGAGGTTGTGCCTACCGTTCCCTGCGAAGGCGCAGGCCCGGCGGGCCCTACGCCGGGATCTCGCCGGTCTCCATCAGCTGCTTGAAGCGCTTGAGCTCGCGCCGCACCTGGATATTTGGCTCCTTCTGGAAGAGTTTTGCGGCCATGCGCCCAACCGTCCCGCCCGGCGGGTCGTAGGCGATCACGGCCTCGATCTGCGTGCCACGGCCACCCGGCGCATCGCGGAAAGTGACGCGCCCGCTGTTGCGGACTTCCGCGTTCTCGTCCGATTCCCAGGCGATGAGTTCGTTCGGGCGATCCTCGGTGATCCTGGTCTCGAATTCGACCGTGGTGCCGGCCGGGGCCTCGACCACCCAATGCGAACGGGTCTGGTCGATCATCGTCACCGAGCGGACATTCTCCATGAATTCGGGGAAGCGGGTGAAGTCGCGCCAGCGGGTATAGACCTCCTCGCGTGGCCGATTGACAGTTATGGTCCGGCCGACGACGGCGCCTTCCCGCCAGCGCCCGCGATACCTGTTGCGCGAGGACTGGCCGGATGCATCCTCCAGCTGCACGCCGCTCCTGTCTCTCATCATGCTGCGCGCGGCCATCAGGATGGCGGCGCCCGCCGCAATGCCCAGCATGCCTGCTGCAAGCGCACGGCTGTTACCGTGATTGTGATATCGATGATGCATTTGGAATGCTCCTTGGTGGACGTGCTCGCCACATGCGCGCCGAACCGCGCCTCAAGGGGATTGTTCCAACCTAATCCGCGGGATGACGCGGGAGAGCCGATCGACTCAGCGGCGTCTCGCCCGCACGCGCCTAGAGGGCAAAAGGCTGCGCGTCAGCATTCCCGCGATCATCGCCACACCGAAGCCTGCCACGGCGGTCGCAAGCCGGACGGCGTTGCCTGAGAGCGCCGGGGCGGAACCCGCCGCCTCCCGGTCGAAGGAGCCGTGCGTGCGGTGAGGGTCATGGACCGGGTGGAACAGGTTGTCGGTGCGGCCGGGGGGCAACGGCGTTTCCCTTTGCTGACCCTCGAAACAGGTGCGGGCGAGGAAGCGGTCGAGGAACCAAGGGACGACGGCGTCTCCGAGGATCACTTGTGCCGTGCTCGATCCGAGCCACACCTCGCGCCGCGGATGGCGGGCAGCCTCGAAAATGGCCTCAGCGGCGACCTCGGGCTGGAAAACCGGCGCGACCGGACGGGGCTCGTTTGGAAGGCGCGTCCGCGCCCAATCGAACTGCGGCGTGTTGATCGCCGGCAGATGCACCATCGTCAGCTTAATGCGGCTCTTTTCATGGATCAGCTCGCAGCGAAGCGAGTCCGTAAAGCCGCGGATGGCGTGTTTTGCCCCGCAATAGGCCGACTGCAAGGGAATTCCGCGATAAGCAAGAGCTGAGCCCACCTGCACGATCACGCCGCGGTTGCGCCGGCGCATATGCTCAAGCGCGGCCATGGTGCCATGGACGAAGCCCAGATAAGTGGTTTCAGTGATGCGGCGGAATTCCTCCGGAGTGATGGCCGAAAGGGGCGCGAACATTGTCGCCATGGCGTTGTTGACCCAAACATCGATCGGACCGAGCGTCTCCTCCACGTCGCGCGCGGCGGCAAAGACCGCCTCAGGATCCGCCACATCCAGCGGGATCACCATGGCCGTCCCGCCGCGAGCCTCGACCTCTTTCCGCGTCTCCTGAAGTGCGGCTTCGTCGCGGGCTAGGAGCGCGACCGCCGCACCCGTTTTGGCGAAGCGCTGCGTCGTGGCTCGCCCAACACCGGCGGAAGCACCGGTGATCACAACCACCTGCCGCTTTTCGCCTTCGATGCCTCGTCTTGCCATTGCGAAATTCCTCCAATGACGGCCCGAGCCGTTTTGCGCGACGCGACTACCCCGCCATTTCCGCCAGCACGGCTTCATTCCCCTTGAGGCGAAGCGTTCCCTCGATGCGCTCCTCTTCTCCTTCTCCGGCGGTGCTGAGCACGATCCGGCAAGGCCCGGGCAGCACCAGGTCCGCCGGCTCGGGGCCCAAATTCAGGACCACGAGAAGGCGCTCCTCCTCCGTCTCGCGCAGATAAGCGAGCAAGCTGCCCGCAGCCTCGACCGTGGCGTACCGGCCGATGGTCAGCGCCTTGCTCTTCCGCCGCAAGGCCAGCAGCCTGCGGTAGAGCGTCAGCATCGAGCTGGGATCGCTCCGCTCCGCCTCCACGTTATATTCCGCTACATCGGGCGCGATCGGGAGCCAGGGCGAGCCCGTGGTGAAGCCCGCTTTTGCGGAGCCGTCCCACTGCAAGGGCGTGCGCTGAGGATCGCGCCCAAAACCTTGCCCAGGGACTCTTAGCTCGAAGGGATCCTGCACCTGCTCGGGCGGTATCGACACGTCCGTCATGGCGATCTCGTCGCCGTAATAGATCGTGGGCGTCCCGCGCAGCGTGAGGAGCATCACGGCCGCGACACGGGCCTGTTCGCGGCCCACGCGGGCGGCGATGCGCGGCTTGTCGTGGTTGCCCAAAACCCAATTGGGCCAGCCGCCCTCGGGAAGCGCGGCCTCGTATTCGAGAATCTGCCGCTCTATGTGGCGGGCATCCCACTGCGCCTGGATCAGATGGAAATTGAATGGCAGATGCGCGCCGCGCAGATCGCGGCCGTAATAGGCGACGAGCCGGGCGAGCGGCAGATAGATTTCGCCGATCAGCAGGCGGTCGTCTCCATATTCCTCGAGGACCGCCCGCATTTCCGAGACAACTTCATGGACCTCCGGCTGGTCACAGGAGTAGATCGGCAGCACCCTCTTGTGCGGCGGCATGCCGTCCGTCCAGTCGGGGTTCGGCGGGTTGTCGCGGAACTCCGCGTCCTTGATGAGGTGCCACATGACGTCGACGCGGAAGCCATCGACGCCCCGGTTGAGCCAGAAGCGCAGCACATCATACATTTCGTTGCGCACGCGTGGGTTGCGCCAGTTGAGGTCAGGCTGCTCCTTTAGAAAGGCATGATAATAGTACTGGCCGGTTCTCTCGTCCCACTCCCACGCATCGCCGCCGAACTCGCTCTGCCAATTGTTGGGAGGGCCGCCATCCGGACCGGGGTCGCGCCATATGTAGAAATCGCGCATTGGATTGTCGCGGGAGCTGCGCGCCTCCAGGAACCAGGGGTGCCTGTCCGAGGTGTGGTTCGGCACCAAGTCGAGCAGCACGCGCATGCCGCGCCGGTGCGCTTCGATCAGCAGGCGGTCGAAATCCTCGAGCGTGCCGAAGCGGGGATCGATGTTCCTGTAATCGGAAATGTCATAGCCGAAATCAGCCATGGGCGAGGAGAAGATCGGCGATATCCAGATCGCGTCAATACCGAGCCATGCGAGATAATCGAGCCGATCGACTATGCCGCGCAGGTCGCCGACGCCGTCGCCATTGCTATCCTGGAACGAGCGCGGGTAGATTTGATAGATCACTCCACGCTGCCACCAGACTGTCTTTTCGCCGCCCGGTTTGGGGGCCTGGTGTGCTTGCCTGCTCTCGTCCATGGGATTCGATCGGTTGTCGTCCAGGGATCGTGCGGCCAACGCGAGTTCGCCCACTATGTTCCCCGACAACTGGCGATATGTTCTGCATGCGCGTAAAATTCGAAAGAACCGATAAAATCTTCCTTCGCCGGCGGACTATATATCGTGCCCATGACGAATCCGAGCAGAGCGATCCTCGGCAAAGCGTCGGCTGTAACCGCCCTCGCCATAGCCGCCACCTACGGGGTATTCCTGATCGAGCGGGCGATCACCGGCATCCCCTTCACACATGTTGACCTGATCGAATGCTTCGCCATCCCGATTGCCGTGGGCATGCCGATCCTGTGCTACCTCTTTTCCCAATCGGAAAGATTGAAGGAAGCGAATCAGAGAATCACAGCTATCAATGAGGAAATGCAGGAATCTTACCGGCAGCTCAGGCTGGCGCATGAGATCATGGTGTATACGGCCAATCACGACCGGATGACGGGGCTGCCCAATCGCGAGCGGTTCATAGAGCATCTGGAAGCCGCCCACCGCGGCCAGCAGCGCGACGTGCTGCTGCTTATCGATGCCGACCATTTCAAGCAGATCAACGACCGCCTGGGGCACCTCAGAGGCGACGACGCACTGGTCGAGATCGCCCGCGCGGTTCGCCAGTCCGTCCGCGGCGGGGACGTGGTGGGACGCATTGGCGGGGAGGAGTTCGCGGTGCTGCTCAAGGACGTGTCGCCGGCCCATGCGGCCGATATAGCCGAGAAGATCCGGCAGCGGGTGGAGTCCATCCCGTGGCCCGTGCCGGTGTCGGGGGCGCCGGGCCTCAGCGTAAGCATCGGCGGAGCTCCGCTCGGCGAGGAGCTTGCTACCGTCCCCGAAATCCTCGAGCTGGCCGACAGACGGCTTTATGCGGCAAAGCGCGCCGGGCGGAACCGCGTTGTGTTCACCGACCCTATGGAAAAAGTGGCCTGACCATGAAGGAAGAGCCGGCCAGATCAGGAACTCCGCCGTTTCTCAAGCGGCGCAATCCTCTGGGCGACTGGTTCCTTCAATTCGTGGAGACCGAGCGCAGCAGACCGGCAACGCGCCGTTGGGCGGCCCTGACCGTTCTTGCGGCGCTTGCCGCGACCTACGCGATCGTCTACGCCACGGGCGGAACGCGCTACTCCTACGCCCATTTCGCCTATGTGCCGATCGTCATCGGTGCGTTCTCCTTCGGCATCCGCGGAGGTCTTCTTACCGGCCTGGCGGCTGGCCTGCTTATGGGCCCGCCGATGCCTCTGGAGGTGGAATCCGGGACCGCGCAGAGCATGCACAACTGGCTCGTCAGAGCCAGCTTTTTCCTTCTGATCGGAGCGCTCTCCGGCATCGCTGCCGACCTGCTGCGCCGTCAGGTGAAGGCCTTGAGCCGGCAGGCCTATCGTGACCGTATGACTCGCCTCCCCAACCGAGCCGCATATCTGGAGAGGATCGAGGCCGTGCTTGCCGCGCGGCGGCCGTCGGATCCTCCCGTCGTCGCGCTCACTGTTGGAATCGGCAACTTCGAGGAGCTTATTCTAAGCTTCGGCTACCCCTATGCCGATCAGCTATACAGGGTCGCGTCGGATCGCCTCCTGCAGCTTCTGTCTCCAGAAACCGAGCTCTTCGCCATCAGAGCCGGGCTGTTCGCGACAATCCATAGGTCGGCGGAGGAAGCCCGTTCGATCGGCGCCAAATTTGCGCGTGCATTGGGCGAACGTTTCGAGATCGGCGGTATCCCGACGCTCTCCAGCGGCCATGTGGGGATAGCGATGGCGCAGGAGGGTATAGACGCCTTAACGCTGACGCGCGAAAGCATCGCCTGCTTTCACCGCGCGGAGAAGGCGAACGAGGCGATCGTGGTGCATGACGGACGGTTCGACCGGCTGCGTCAGTCTACCCTCCGCCTGCTGCCGGACTTGCAGGAGGCGATCCGCTCCGGCAACTGCCTCTCGCTCCACTATCAGCCGATCCTTGATCTGAAGACCGGCCATTGTAAGGGCGCGGAAGCGCTGCTGAGGTGGGAGCACCCCGAACTGGGCCCGATTCCCCCGGGAGATTTCATCCCGGCTGCCGAAAAGACCGCACTGATGGGCGAGCTGACGCGCCTCGTCATCGACCGCAGCCTGCGGCAGATGAAGCAGTGGCAGGCGGAAGGTTTCGAGCTCGACTTCTATGTCAATATTTCCGTCCGTGATCTCGAAGATGAGCGGTTTGCGGCCTCCACCGCGAAGCTGCTGTCCAATCATGCTGTGCCTGCGCCGCGCCTGGTGCTCGAGGTGACGGAAAATGCGCTGATGCGGGATCCCGCGGCGGCGATGCGCAGCTTGGCGCGGCTGCGCCAGCTTGGAGTGGGCGTTGCGCTCGACGATTTCGGCACCGGCCAGAGTTCCCTGTCCTACCTCGCCAAGCTCCCGGTGGACGTCATCAAACTGGATGCGAGCTTCGCGCATGAGGTCGAAGCCGACCCGCAGGTCGGCGTGGTGGTGCGCCTGGCAGTCGATGCTGCCCATCAATTGGGACAGAAAGTGGTCGCGGAAGGGATCGAGACCCGCTCGGCGCTCCAGAAATTCCAGGATCTCTCCTGCGACTTCGGGCAGGGCTATCTTCTGAGCCGGCCGCTGGCCGCGGACACCTTCCGGGGATGGCTGTTCGACCATCGCTTGTCGGTGCTGCGCGGCAAGGACGCGTTCGCGGGGCAGGATCCGCAGGGGCTCAGGCGCATGCAGCCGCATTAAGCTGCAAAATTCTTTCAGGCCATATGAAAAAAGCACCCGCCGGGGGAGGAGATCCGGCGGGTGCTCTTTGGGTCGGCCAGCCCGGGAGGAGGAGGATAGGCTGACCGAGCTCGACGGGATTCGGGAGGAGGGGAACCCCGCCGAGAACTCGCGGCTTACATAGGAGGGTCGTGCGAGGATTTAAAGCGCTCTTTTGCACAGCTGCCATGCAAATGTGTCGCACCGGGCCCGGTCGTCTCGCCGGCTGCGCTGACGGTCTTGCCGTCCTCCAGCGCTGGCCCATATATGAGACATTCGTATTGACACGAATACATATGTTCACTAACCGTCTAAAAACGCTGTGATCTTCGGGAGGTGTTCCATGGCGACCAATGTTGCGCTCACCGGCCTTGCCCGCGATCTCGACGAGCGCGCCAAATCGGGAAAACCTGTCCGGATCGGCCTCATCGGCTGCGGCGAGATGGGCACCGACATCGTCTCGCGCGTGGCTCACATGAAGGGCGTGAGCATCGGCGCCATCTCGGAGCTGCGGCCGGACGCGGCGTTGAAGGCGGTCGAAGTTGCCTATCAGGAAGACGGCCATGCGCGTGCGGCGGACAGCACCGCCTCTGTCACACAGGCGATCGAGGCGGGCAAGATCGCGGTCACCCAGGACGCAAACCAGGTCATCGAAAACGATTTGATTGACGTGGTGGTTGACGCGACTGGCGTACCGGCTGTGGGTGCCGAGATCGGCCTTCGCGCGATGGAGCACGGCAAGCATCTCGTCATGATGAATGTCGAGGCGGATGTGACCATTGGCGCCTATCTGAAAAGCGAGGCGGACCGGCTGGGTGTCATCTATTCGCTGGGTGCCGGCGACGAGCCATCCTCCTGCATGGAGCTCATTGAGTTCGTCTCCGCCATGGGCCACACGATCGTTGCGGCCGGAAAAGGCAAAAACAATCCGCTCAACATTGACGCCATCCCGGACGACTACGCCGAGGAAGCAGAGCGGCGGAATATGAATGTGCGCATGCTCGTGGAATTCGTCGACGGCTCGAAGACGATGGTCGAAATGGCGGCGATCGCCAACGCCACGGGTCTGGTCCCGGACAAGCCGGGCATGCATGGTCCAGCGGCTACCCTTTCCGAGCTCAACAAGACGCTGATCCCGGAGAAGGACGGCGGAGTGCTGTCGAGGGTCGGCGTGGTGGATTACTCCATCGGCAAGGGAGTGGCGCCCGGCGTGTTCGTCATCGCCGACATGTCGCATCCGCGCATCCGCGAGCGCATGGAGGATTTGAAGATGGGCCACGGTCCCTATTTCACCTTCCACCGGCCCTATCACCTCACCTCACTCGAAGTGCCGCTCACCTGCGCCCGGGTCGCGCTTTACGGCAAGGCGGACATGGTGCCCCTGGCGAAGCCCGTCGCTGAGGTTTGCGCGGTCGCCAAGAAGGATTTGCAGCCCGGCGATAAGCTCGACGCCATCGGCGAATATACATACCGCGCCTGGATCATGCAGGTAGGGGAAGCCCGGGCAGCAAAAGCCATTCCCTGCGGCCTGCTGCAGGGCGGCCAGGTTCTGAAGCCGATCCGCAAAGGCGAACTCATCACCTACGAGAATGCAGCGCCGCCGGCTGGGTCGAAGATCGCCGAGCTCAGGGCCCGCCAGGATAGGCTGGTCTACGGCGCATAGGAGTTTTTGATGGCACGCAGCACGAAAGCCCGCGGCCAGACGGCCGCCAAGGCTAATCAGCCCTTCCTCTATCGACACTACACACCGGAGCAGCTGCGCGAGGCGCTGCGGAAAATGTATCTCATCCGCCGCTTCGAAGAAGGTGCTGAGGAGAGCTACATGCGCGGGCTCATCCACGGCACGATGCACCTGTCCATCGGCCAGGAAGCAAGCGCCGTCGGCATCTGCATGGCGCTCACGGACGAGGACCAGATCACCTCCACGCACCGCGGCCACGGCCATTCCATCGCCAAGGGGGCGGACGTGAAGCGCATGTTCGCCGAGTTCTTCGGCAAGACCACCGGCTACTGCCGCGGCCGCGGCGGCTCCATGCACATCGCCGATGTCACCAAGGGCAATCTGGGCGCGAACGGGATCGTCGGCGGCGGCATTCCGATCGCGGTCGGGGCGGCGCTGACTGCCAAAAGACTCGGCACCGGCAAAGTCGCGGTCTCCTTCTTCGGAGACGGGGCAAACAATGAGGGCGCTTTCCACGAAGCGCTGAACATGGCCTCGATCTGGAAGCTGCCGGTCGTTTTTGTCTGTGAGAATAACGGCTACGGCATGTCCACCTCCGTCGCCCGATCGACCGCGGTGCCGAACATAGCTGACCGCGCGGCCGCCTATTCCATGCCCGGCGTCATTATCGACGGGAACATCTTGTCGAAGGTGGCGGAAGCGGCGAATGAGGCGGTGGAACGCGCCCGCTTGGGTCAGGGGCCGACGCTCATCGAATGCAAGACCTACCGCTATCGCGGCCATTCCAAGAGCGACCGCAACCGCTACCGCACCAAAGAAGAGATCGAGCAGTGGATGACGCAGCACGATCCGATCTCCCTCTACGAGGCGGAGCTCAGGGAGTTCGGCGTCATCGACGAGGCGGGCATCGCGGCGATCCGCGCCGACGTGGAGCGCGAGATCGCGGAAGGCATCGAATACGCGAAGGCGAGCCCGGCGCCGGAGATCGCCGATCTTGAACAGGACGTCTATACGGAGCTTGCCTGATGAATGTGGCGGTGGAGGTGAAGGCCGAGACCGGCGCGCGCGAGCTCACCTATGCGCAGGCGATCCAGGAGGCCATGGCGCTTGCCATGGAAGCGGACGAGCGCGTCGTGCTGATGGGTGAGGATATCGGTGTGTATGGCGGCGCCTTCCAGGTGACCGGCAACCTGGTCGAACGCTTCGGCCCCGAGCGCGTGATCGATACGCCAATCTCGGAGCTGGGCGGCGCCGGCGTCGCCGTCGGTGCGGCGGTGACGGGCCTCAGGCCCATCTTCGAGTTCCAGTTCTCCGATTTCGCCACGCTCGCGATGGAGCAGATCGTCAACCAGGCGGCGAAGATGCGCTATATGCTAGGCGGCGCGGTCTCGGTGCCGGTCGTCATGCGTTTTCCCGCGGGGTCGGGAACAGGGGCGGCAGCCCAGCACAGCCAGAGTCTTGAGGCATGGTTCGGTCACGTGCCCGGCCTCAAAGTCGTCCAGCCCGCGACACCGCACGACGCCAAGGGACTGCTTCTCGCGGCGGTTCAGGATCCCGACCCGGTGATGATCTTCGAGCACAAGCTGCTCTACAAGATGAAAGGCGAGGTGCCGGAAGGTTTTTACACCGTTCCCATCGGGAAGGCGGCGGTGCGGCGCGAGGGACGTGATGTCACGATCGTGGCCACCTCGATCATGGTGCAGAAGGCGCTGGATGCGGCCGCCACGCTGGCCGGCGAAGGCATCGACGCCGAAGTGATCGACCTTCGCACCATCCGCCCCATGGACCGCAAGACCGTGGTCGAGAGCGTCAAAAAGACCTCGCGCCTTCTTTGCGTCTACGAAGGCGTGAAGACGCTCGGCGTCGGCGCCGAGATCAGCGCCATGGTGGCGGAGAGCGAGGCATTCGACTATCTCGATGCACCGATCGTGCGACTGGGCGGAGCGGAGACGCCGATCCCCTATAATCCGGACCTGGAACGCGCGACGGTGCCGCAGGTGGAGAACATTCTTGCGGCTGCCCGCGATCTCGTGCGGGGAGCGCGCTGAAGCCATGCCGGTCGAAGTGATTCTGCCCAAGGTCGATATGGACATGTCGACCGGCCGCATCTCCCGCTGGGCCGTGCAGGAGGGCGCCACGGTCAAAAAGGGCGACCTGCTCTTCGAAATAGAGACAGACAAGGCGGCGATGGAGATCGACGCGCCGGCCGCCGGCATCGTCCGCAACATCATCGGCAAGGAAGGAGTGGATATCCCTGTCGGACAGGCGGTGGCCTGGATCTACGAGGAGGGCGAGGCAGCGGTCGAGGCTTCTCCCCTGCCCGCGCCCAACGCCCCCGAGCGGGACCCGGCAGCGGCTAAGCCGGACGCCATCGTGCCTGCTCCTCCAAGGGAGGAAATCCGTCCGGACGCTGAACAGTCAATGACCCCGCCACAAAAAGGCGGCGCCATGCCTAACGGCCAGGGTAAGGTTCGCGCCACGCCACTCGCGCGGCGGCTTGCCCGAGAAAATGGCATTGAGCTTTCGGGCCTCTCCGGCTCCGGCCCGCATGGGCGCGTGGTGAGGGCCGATGTTGAAGCAGCCGCAGTGGGAAGTTCCACCCCCTCGGGCCGCGCAGAGGGTGCGCGTGCTGGTGGCGGCGTTCACAGCTCTTCGCCGGAGACCCCCATCCCGGCGCTGCGCACCGATCCTCCCCGCCCCGGCCCGACCGAAGGCGGGGAGGATCGGGACGCCATCCTGAAACTCTACGCGGAGGGCACCTACGATCTGGTGCCGCATGATTCGATGCGCCGGACCATCGCGCGCCGGCTGGTCGAGGCGAAAAGCACCATCCCGCATTTCTATCTGACGCTTGACTGCGAGATCGACGCGCTGCTGACCCTGCGCAAGCAGCTCAACGATGCCGCGCCCATGGTGAAGACCGAGGCCGGCGAGAAGCCCGCCTACAAGCTCTCCGTCAACGACATGATCATCAAGGCATTCGCCATGGCGCTGAAGGCGGT
The DNA here is from genome assembly GCF_031180965.1 of Chelativorans sp. Classification (GTDB taxonomy): domain Bacteria; phylum Pseudomonadota; class Alphaproteobacteria; order Rhizobiales; family Rhizobiaceae; genus Chelativorans. Next base: position 373 of record NZ_JAPSLH010000031.1, on the reverse strand, counting down.
GCCGGACGCCAATGTCTCCTGGACGGAAAGCGCCATGGTCAGGCACAGGCATGCCGATGTCGGCGTGGCCGTGTCGATCCCCGGCGGGCTGATCACGCCGATCGTGCGGCGGGCGGACGAGAAGACGCTGTCGGCCATCTCCAACGAGATGAAAGACCTCGCGTCGCGCGCCCGCAACCGCAAGCTGAAGCCGGAGGAATATCAGGGCGGCTCGGCGGCGATCTCCAATCTCGGAATGTTCGGTATCAAGGATTTCGCCGCCGTCATCAACCCGCCGCATGCGACGATCCTGGCCGTCGGCGCCGGCGAGGAGCGGCCGGTGGTGAAGGGAGGCGAGATCAAGGTCGCCACCATCATGTCGGTGACGCTGTCG
>NZ_JAPSLH010000004.1 GCF_031180965.1 Chelativorans sp. | reverse complement strand
GGACAGCGGCCGGCGGGGCGCGTGAGACGCGCCACATAAACTAACAGAGAGGCACGGATCACGCGCCCCGCTTCCCACCTTCTTCAATGGCCAGACGGCGAATGCCGGGCGTGGCAGCGATGAAACGCGCCTTCACCCATCCCTCGAGGGGAAGGGTAGGCGTTCCGCCCGCTCCGCCCTAGGATAGGAGGCGCCGCGCATGTCGGCGGTAAGCGGCTCGGAGGCAGGTCATGGACGAGGAACGGCTGGTGAAACTCGAAACCCTTGCGGCCGAACAGGAAAAGACGATCGAGGAGCTTTCGGCCCAGCTCGCCGAGCAATGGGCGCTGATCGAGCGCGTGCAGAAGAAGCTCGACCTGCTGACGGAACGCTTCCTGGCACTGGAGGAACGGACGGCGCCGGAGGTCCCGGTCACCAGGCCGCCGCACTGGTGAGCTGCTATTTGTGCGCAGGCTCCCAAAGCTCGACCGGATTGCCCTCGGGATCGTGAATGCGCGCGAAGCGGCCGACCTCCGAATCCCATTCGGCGCGCGTTTCCACAGTGATCCCCGACCCTTTCAGCTGGCTGATCATCGCGTCGAGGTCGTCGACGCGAAAATTGATCATCCATTGCTGCTCAGGCCGGCCGAAATAGCTGGTCGTCTCGGCAAAGGGCCCGAAGATCGTGTCGCCCGCCTCCTGCCGCCAGACGCTCTTGGCCATGTCGTCGATGCCGAGATGCTCCTCATACCAGGCGGCGAGCGCCTTCGGGTCGCGTGCCCGGAAGAACACGCCGCCGATGCCGGTGACCTTCTGCTTCATCGCTTTCCTCGCGATCCTTGGCCTGATGTCCCGGTGATGATCTCACCCTATGGAAGGGCAGGCAATGGCCGGGCTGGATTGCGGCGAAGCAGATCAGCGAACCGGGTCGCGCCGCCCTCAGCCGCGCCGCGGGCGAGCCTTCGCCGTGTTGAGGGCGACGGCGGCGCGAATGAGCGCCTTGAGCGGATCCGCATCGACCGTATCGCCTTCACGAAAGTCGATGGCGCGGCGTGTATTGCCGTCGAGGCTGGAATTGAAAAGGCCGGAAGGGTCCTCCAGCGCGGCTCCCTTGGCGAAGGTCACCTTCACCTTGTCCTTGTAGGTCTCGCCGGTGCAGATGATGCCGGCGTGCTCCCAGACCGGAACGCCTCGCCACTTCCAGGTCTCGACGACGTCGGGATCGGCCTCCTTGATGAGAGCCCGGATACGCGCAAGCGTCTCGCCGCGCCAGTCGCCCAGTTCCCTGATCCGTGCGTCGATCAGCTGGGAGGCACTCTTCACGTCGCTCGTCGTCATGGTCGCCTCACAGTTTCTCGCCTGGCAATTGGCTGGCCTGCTTCACCCAGTCGGCGAACTGCGCTTCATCGAACTGGTCCTCGTAAATGTCGAGGTACCGGACATCCTTGTGCTTGGATTTGCCGGGAGGGACGGGATGGAGCGACGTGCCGCGAAAGAACGTCACCTTGATGTATTTGGTGAAGCAATGAAGGCTGAGGAACCAGCCCCGACCCTCCAGTCCGTAAAGCGGCGAGTTCCATTTCACCGCCTTGTTCACGCCGGGGACGGTGCCCGTGATGATCTCGTCTATGCGCCGCCCGACGGCGCTCTTCCAGCCCGGCATGGCCGCGATATAGGCCTTCACCGGTTCCTCGCCGTAGCCCTTGGGGATCTGCGGATTGCCGCCGGTGAGGAGAACAGGCTCGCCTGGGGCCGGCGCGGGAGCGGGCTTCTTGCCGTTCATCAAGTCCCTCCGCCCATGCGCCGCCCGGCCATATAAGGCAGCGCGAAGAGATAAAGCCCGGTGAGCAGAAGCAGGAAGAGGGGGAGGAGCGGCAGGAAATACACCCATTCGGCAGGTTCTTTCCCGAGTCCCAGGGCGATGAAGATGGCTGCGACGAGTGCCGCAAAGATGATCGAGACCCAGCGATGGATCTGCCGTATCCACTTGCTCCAGTTCAATGACGCCTCCGTGGTCTTCATGGCATTGTCCTGTGCCTTGGGGGTCAGTCCAGCTTTGCGACCACCTGCTCCAGGGCGGCGAGGAACTGTGGCCACTTGACCTTGGCGCCCCGGTAGTAGGACTGCTGGTCCGGCCGGAAGCCTGATTGCTCCATGCGCAGCAGCGTCCCCGTGCCGGTAGGGGTGAGGGTCCAGGTGACGACGCTTGTCAGGTCCTTGGTGTCCCAGGTGTAGGACAGGGACCTGTTCGGCTCGGCTGTCCGGACCTCGCAGTCGACCGAGCCCCAGTCGGCGCTCACATTGAAGCGGTACCCCACGTCCGGCTTGAAGTCGCTCTTCATGAACCACTCCTCCATCAGGTGCGGCTGCGTCAGCGCACGCCAGATCTTCTCCGGCGGATGGGGGATTTCTCTCTCGACGATGATTGTGAGCGTTTCGGCGGCGATGTCGGTCACTGGTCCATCCTCTTGAGCAGGTCCTCCAGGTCGTCGAAGCGGTCTCGCCAAAACCCGCCCATCTGCTTCGTCCAGTCGACTAGCGGGGCTAGCGCGCCGACCTCTGCGCTATAGTGCGTCTGCCGCCCCTGTTGCCGGTCGCGCACAAGCCCGGCCCGCTTCAGGACGCCAAGATGCTTGGAGACGGCCGGCTGCGAGACCCCGGCCGCTGCCGTCAGCGCCCCGACGGTCTGGTCTCCCTCGCGGCACAACCGCTCGAAAATGGCCCGCCGCGTCGGATCGGCGAGGGTTCTGAACAGGACATCGTGGGGCTGGAGCATTCGACCCATAACTCGTCGGCTATCGGTCCGATCCATAACCGCACGGATATATGTTCGTCAAGCCGGAAGTCGGGGGCAGGATGAAATCTCGCCGGATGCCCTGGGGGCTGTCGCCGGCGAAAGGCGTCACAGCATGGCGAGCACGCGCTGGCGCAGGTCTTCCGCCACGCGGCGGACTTCATCCCGGCGTGCCTGCCAATCGACGCTGACCGCGCCGAGATACTCCCTGCCGGCGCAAGTGATCAACCCGGCCGCTTCTTCAGGCAGCCGCGGCGCCGCCCACTCCGCCGCGACGTCCTTGGGCACGAACTCCCCGGTGCTGAGGGTACGCCACATGCGCGCGAGGGTCAGAAGGACGTTGCGCTCATCTCCGTCGAGCGAGGCGAGCAGGGCAGGCAGCAAATCGCCGATCGCCCGGCCTATGTGGGCTTGCGGGATGACCGGCAGCATTTCCGCTGGATCGGGACCGATCAGGGTTCTGGCTTCCCTTCGCGCTTGCGCCAGGATCAGGGTCATCTCCGGATCGCCTGCGGGTTCGGGCACACCGCCCGCCTTGAACGCGTCGCGCAGCCATTCGCCATAAATGAACTCGCTACGCGCCGGATAGGACGGTGGCGTGAGATCAGCGCGGAGGAAGACGATCAGCTCCAGTGGACGCGAGCCGTCGCCGCTGCCGGGCGCGCCGGACATCTTCATCAGTCCAGCAACCAGTTGCGCCCGCTCCGCATGCGTAATCGGCCGGCCGATGACCGCCAGCACGTCCACGTCACTGTTTGGGCGCAGGCCGCCGGCTACCGCCGAACCATGCAGATAGGCAGCCAGGAGCGACTTCCCGAAGGATCGCTCAAGGGCGCTCACCGCATCGATGGCCAGGGCAGGAATGGCTGCCTCGCTCATGATCCCGGTCGGCTCCGGGACTATTCGCCCGTCGTCGCGGATGCCGCATCCATATTCATCCAGGCCGGCTCGAAGGTGTGGCCGTCGGGGTCCTCGAACGTGCGCAGATACATGAAGCCCATGTCCTGACGCTCGCGGATGTCGGCTTTGCCGCCGGCAGCCGCCGCGGCCTCCGTGATGGTGTCCACCGCTTCGCGGCTGTCGCAGGAAAGGGCGATCAGCATCCCGACGGTCTCCCGCGCATCGGCAATCGGCTTCGTCGCGAAGGTCGCAAAGTAATCGCGCGTCAGAAGCTGGAACGTGATCGTGTCGGACCACACCATCGAGGCCGCGTTCTGGTCGCTGAACTGCTCATTCTTTCTGCACCCGATCGCCTCATAGAATCGGGTGGAGACGGCAAGATCCCTCACCGGCAGGTTCACGAAGATCATCTTCGGCATTGCGTTCTCCTCTGCGGTTTCCGTGGTTTTGGCTTCAAGCCGGCTCCTGCACGATCCTATCGCTGGGATGGATGCAGACAAGCTCTAGTCTGTCGTCACCCACATTGACGAAGCGGTGCGGAACATTGGCGGCCGCGACGACGATGTCTTCCGGAAAGGCTCGTGTCTTGTCGTCGCCGACGGTGAACTCGGCCTGACCCTTCCTGACGACCCATGTCTCTGAATAGGGATGCACATGCAGGGCCGATCCGCGGCCCGGCTCGGCATCGACCAGGAAGAAGGACACCGGGCCGCCGAGCTCCCGTCCCTCGAACCGGACTGTCCGGCTCTGGCCGGGCTGCGGCTCCTGATGGCGATGAATCCTGAACATTTGGTCCACCTCTTTCGCGCTCTGAATTGTCTTCGCAGGAAGATATCCTATAAAACTATCTTCTTGTCAAGATATATATCTTCCAATCGAGATATCTTTCTCGGCCTTTTGGAAGCATGTATGCTCTGCGCCCGTATCGGCATCCGAGGGCAGCATGGCGGGCGGAACTGAAGCGAAAGAAGAATGGGCGGTAGAGGACCATGTCGACCGGCTGCGCCGGCAATGGGCGCGGGAACTGCCAGATCTCGATACCGAGCCGATGGCGATTCTCGGCCGAGCCTACCGGCTGTCGAACTTGGTGCGCGGCAGCATAGAGGCGACCTTTGCCGCCTTCGGCCTGGACCGCGGCGAATTCGACGTGATGGCGACTCTACGACGTTCCGGGCCGCCTTACCGCCTGACGCCGACGGAACTTTACACGTCGCTGATGATATCTTCGGGCGGTCTCACCCACAGGCTTGACCGGCTGGAGAAGGCAGGGCTGATCCGGCGCGAGAAGTCGCCGAATGACGGGCGCAGCGTGCTCGTGGCTTTGACTGACGCCGGCGTCGCGCGCGCCGAGGAGGCATTTCGCACGGACATGGCGAACGAATCCTCCTTTCTGAAGGCTCTCGAGCCAAAAGAGCGCGAGATGCTTGCAGCCCTGCTGCGCAAGCTGATCGTCGGGGTCGAGAACGAGCTGGCGCGGAGGGAAGCCCAGGGCTCCGACGAGGGTTAGGGTGTGGAAGCCGGTGCGGTCTCCCTCCGCTTGAGCTTACTTCCGCCGCGCACGACGCAATCCTGCCCGGAACTGTCTTGCCCAAATGAGAAAGCCCCGCGAGCTTTTGAGGCGCGCGGGGCTTCGTCTGTCGATCGCAGGTGCGGAGGATTACTCCTTGCCGCCCTGCTTCTTGAGCGCGGCGCCCAGGATGTCGCCGAGCGAGGCGCCGGAGTCGGTCGAGCCGTACTGGGCCACCGCTTCCTTCTCCTCGGCAATCTCGAGCGCCTTGATGGACACGGTCAGCTTGCGCGTCTTCTTGTCGAACTGGATGACCCGGGCATCAACCTTCTGGCCGACAGCGAAGCGCTCGGGGCGCTGCTCGTCGCGGTCGCGTGAAAGGTCGGAGCGCTTGATGAAGGTGTCGAGGTCGTGGTCGACGAGACGGACCTCGATGCCGCCGTCCTTGATCGCCGTGACCTCGCAGGTGACCACCGCATTTTTGCGCAGGTCGCCGGAGGCGACTGCCTCGCCCACCGCATCGCGGCCGAGCTGCTTGATGCCGAGCGAGATGCGTTCCTTCTCGACATCGACGTCGAGCACCTGCGCCTTGACCATGTCGCCGCGGTTGTACTCCTCGATCACCTGCTCGCCGGGACGCGACCAGTCGAGATCGGAGAGGTGGACCATGCCGTCCACGTCGCCTTCCAGGCCGATGAACAGGCCGAACTCGGTCTTGTTCTTGACCTCGCCTTCGACCTGGCTGCCGACCGGGTGGTTGCGGGCAAAAGCCTCCCACGGGTTCTCCAGCGTCTGCTTGAGACCGAGCGAAATGCGGCGCTTGACCGGATCCACCTCCAGAACCACCACCTCGACTTCCTGCGTCGTGGACAGAATTTTGCCGGGGTGCACGTTCTTCTTGGTCCAGGACATCTCCGAGACGTGGATGAGGCCCTCGATGCCGGGCTCCAGCTCCACGAAGGCGCCGTAGTCGGTGATGTTGGTAACGCGGCCCTGCACCTTCTTCCCAAGCGGGTACTTGGCGCCGATGCCTTCCCACGGGTCGGCCTCGAGCTGCTTCATGCCCAGCGAGATGCGGTGCGTTTCCTGGTTGATGCGGATGATCTGCACCTTCACCGTCTGGCCGATATTGAGGATTTCGGTCGGATGGTTGACGCGCCTCCAGGCCATGTCGGTGACATGGAGCAGGCCGTCGATACCGCCCAGATCCACGAATGCGCCGTAGTCGGTGATGTTCTTGACGACACCCTCGACCACCTGGCCCTCTTCGAGGTTCTGCACGATCTCCGAGCGCTGCTCGGCCCGGCTCTCCTCGAGCACGGTACGGCGGGAAACGACGATGTTGCCGCGGCGCTTGTCCATCTTGAGGATTTCGAAGGGCTGCGGTGTGTGCATGAGCGGGGTGACGTCGCGGATCGGCCGGATGTCCACCTGCGAGCGCGGCAGGAAGGCCACGGCGCCGTCCAGATCGACGGTGAAGCCGCCCTTGACCTGGTTGAAGATGACGCCTTCGACGCGCTCGCCCTTGTTGAATTTCTCTTCGAGCTTGACCCAGCTCTCCTCGCGGCGCGCCTTCTCGCGGGAAAGCATCGCCTCGCCCAGCGCATTCTCGATGCGCTCCACATAGACCTCGACCTGGTCGCCGGGCTTCAGCTGGCCGTCCTTCGCCCTAGCGCCGAACTCCTTGAGCGGGACACGGCCTTCGACCTTGAGGCCGACGTCGATGATGGCCATGTCTTTTTCGATAGCGGTAACGGTACCCTTGACGACGGATCCTTCGACCGCATCGCGCTCGGACAAGGATTCTTCGAGTAGGCTCGCGAAATCATCGCGAGAAGGATTGAGTTGCGACATTGAATCTCCTGAAGACACCCCGGTGATGCGGGGCGAGGCGCCGGGTGGTTAGCGTTGCGTCTGGCCTGCCATGCATCCGGGCTCTTATGAAGCCCAGGGCCGCTCATCTTGCGGCAATCCGGCGCGTGGGGATGCGGGCAGACCGGTTCGTCATGCGTGCATCGCGAACATAGGCATTCGCGATGCACCTAAGCCGAAAAAGCGCCCGCCGCTTTCCCTGGGGGAAGCGCCGGCGCTGCTCTTTCAAACTTTGCTCCTCGCCGCCAGAGCCTTCTCGATGAGGGACCGGGCCGTGAGGAACGCGGTCTCTATATCCATTTCGCTTGTATCTAGCAAGTGCGCGTCCGCAGCAGGTTTTAGCGGGCTGATGGCACGGTTCATGTCGCGCGCGTCGCGCCGCTCCACATCCGCCAGGATCTCGGCGTAATCGGCTTCACCGCCGCCGTCTAGAATCTCGCGCCAGCGGCGCTCTGCGCGCACGGCGGCGCTTGCCGTCACATAGAGCTTCACGTCCGCATCGGGGAAAACCACGGTGCCGATGTCGCGGCCGTCGAGCACAGCGCCGGGTGGCTGCGCCGCGAATTCGCGCTGCTTTTCGACCAATGCGCCGCGCACTGGCGTCATCACCGCCACCTTCGAAGCCGCTTCGCCCACGCCGTGGGCGGACAGGACTTCTCGATCAAGCGATGTGAGATCGACCGCCCGCGCCGCCTTCTCGGCTTCCGCCTCGTCGTCGAGGGGCAGCCGCGCATCGATGAGCGCCTTCGCCACGGCGCGATAGGTAAGGCCGGTGTCGAGATGATTGAGCCCGAAATGACCGGCGAGCCTGCGCGCCAGCGTGCCCTTTCCGGAAGCGGCCGGACCGTCGATGGCGATGACGAGGTGGTCCGGCATCATACGGATCGTGTGACGCCGCCGTCGACGCGGATATTCTGGCCGGTGATGTAGCTCGACCGGTCCGACGCAAGGAACAGGATGAGTTCGGCCACCTCCTGCGATGTGCCGTAGCGCTTCATCGGAATACGGCTCCGGCGCTCCTCCTTCTCCGGCAGGCTGTCGATGAAGCCTGGCAGCACATTGTTCATGCGCACGTTGTCGGCCGCATACTTGTCGGCGAAGAGCTTTGTGAATGCCGCGAGGCCCGAGCGGAAGACGCCGGAGGTCGGAAAAGCCTCCTCCGGCTCGAATGCGGCATAGGTCGAGATGTTGACGATGGCGCCAGATTTCTGCGCCTGCATAACCGGCGTGACCAGGCGGGCGATGCGGACCACGTTGAGCAGGTAGAATTCCATCCCGAGCTGCCAGTCAGCGTCGGAAATCTCCAGCAGAGTCCCCTTTGGTCCGTGGCCGGCGCTGTTGACCACGGCGTCGATGCGGCCGAAGCGATCGAGCACGGCCTGGGTGAAACGCTGAAGATCCTCCACGGAACGGTTCGAGCCTGTAAAGCCCAGCCCGCCGAGTTCCTTGGCAAGTCTCTCCCCCTTGCCCGACGAGGAGAGAACCGCGACGGAAAAGCCGTCCTCTGCCAGCCTGCGCGCGGCTGCGGCGCCCATGCCGCTGCCGCCGCCGATCACCATTGCCACCTTCGCTTCCGCCATCATCCTGCCTCGCCGCGCTGCTCGATCGTGGCCCCGAGGCCCGTCATCAGCTCCATGAATTCCGGAAAACTGGTGGCGATCATCGACGCGTCGTCGATCGTGACGGGCCTTTCCGTCGCAAGGCCCAACACGAGGAAGGCCATGGCGATGCGATGGTCGAGGTGGGTGGCGACCGTTCCGCCGCCGAAACCCTTGCCGTCCGGACGGCCGCGCACGGACAGGGAGGCGTCGCCCTCGGTGCAATCTATGCCGTTTGCCTTGAGCCCTGCGGCCACGGCCGCAAGCCGGTCCGACTCCTTCACACGCAGCTCCTCAAGGCCAAGCATGACGGTCTCGCCTTCGGCGAAGCTCGCCGCGACGGCAAGCACCGGATACTCGTCGATCATCGAGGGGGCGCGTTCCGGCGGCACCGTGACGCCCTTCAGCTTGGACGAGCGGACGCGCAGATCCGCCACCTCCTCGCCGCCTGCGTCGCGCCGGTTCATGAGCTCGATTTCGGCTCCCATCTCCTGAAGCGTGAGGATGAGGCCGGTGCGCGTGGGGTTCATCAGCACGTTTTGGATGGTGAGGTCGGAACCCGGCACGAGGAGGGCGGCCACCAGGGGAAAGGCTGCGGAGGAAGGATCGCCCGGCACGGCGATGGTCTGTCCCTTCAGATCTCCCTGGCCCTTTATGCGGATGTGGCGCGCGCCTTCGGCGTCCTTCTCCACTTCGATCTCCGCGCCGAAGCCGGCCAGCATCTTTTCCGTGTGGTCGCGCGTCATCACCGGCTCGATCACCGTCGTTATGCCGGGCGTATTGAGGCCAGCGAGCAGCACGGCCGATTTCACCTGCGCCGATGCCATCGGCACGCGATAGGTGATGGGAGCCGCATGCTTCGGTCCGCGCAAGGTGATGGGCAGCCGGTTGCCTGCTTCCGCCTCCAGCACCTGTGTGCCCATCTGCCGCAGCGAATCGAGCACCCGGCCCATCGGCCGCTTCGAGAGCGAAGCATCGCCCACGAAGCGCGTGGTCATCTCATAGGTGCCGACGAGGCCCATGGTGAGACGCGCGCCGGTCCCGGCATTGCCGAAATCCAGCGGCGCTTCCGGCTCGAGCAGGCAGCCATTGCCCGTGCCCCTTATCACCCAGCTGTCGCCCTGCCGCTCGATGAGCGCGCCCATGGCGCGCATCGCGTCGGCCGTGCGCAGCACATCCTCGCCTTCGAGCAGGCCGGTGATCCGCGTCTCGCCGGAGGCGAGGCCGCCGAACATCAGCGAGCGGTGCGAGATCGACTTATCGCCGGGCACGCGCACGCGGCCGGACAGCGCCTGCGAGCGGCGGCTGAGCGCGGGGTGCGGCATTGCATCGTGGCTCATGGGCATCTCTCCGGCGGCATGTCTGGCCGTCGCTCTAGCATGCCGGAAAAAGCCGGTCATCCCCTTGCGGTTGCGCTTTTCGCCGGCGCGCGATTCTGCCCGCGAGGAGCCGTTCATTTGGCTTTGACAGCCGCCCGTTCTGTGGTTATGGGGACCCCAAACCCATACGGCAGCGGCGGCTGGCTTGGCCCGCCGGACCAGTCGGTCATCAGGCCGGCAAGGAACAGGATGAGGCAGGACGGTGGCTAAACCCGAACTCGGCACAAAGCGCATCTGCCCGGAAACGGGCCGCAAATTCTACGACCTGAACAAGGACCCGATCGTTTCGCCCTATACCGGCGTTTCCTATCCGCGCAGCTATTTCGAGTCCGGCGTCGAGCCGATTATCGAGGAAGATGACGAGGTCGCGGAGAAGGAACTCGACGCCGAGGAGGCGCCGGAGATCGTCTCGCTCGAGGATGCGGACGAGGAGGCCAAGGGCGACGAGGCGGATCTGCCCGATATCGACGACGAGGATGTCGATCTCGGCGACGAGGACGACACATTCCTCGAGGAGGAAGAGGAAGACGACGATGACGTGGCCGACATCATCGGGGTCGGCGAGGATGACGAAGAGCACTGAGGCGGTATCCGGCCACACCATTTATGCGGGGCTTGATTCTGCGGCCGGTCGGGTTTAGAAGCCGCCAACACCTTCGGCTGCCCAAGGCCGAAGAGTTCCCGCCGGCGACGGCGGCGGCCCTATCAGGGCCAAAGTGGGGCCATAGCTCAGTTGGGAGAGCGCTTGAATGGCATTCAAGAGGTCAGGGGTTCGACTCCCCTTGGCTCCACCAATTTCCTCAGCGTACTTTAGCCCGCACTGTTTGCCCGTTGTCGTGCAGAGCATGCGCCGGGTAGAGCGCGGCGCATCAGGCGCTCGAAGCACCGCGTTTGCCATGGCGCAGCAATAGCCGGCAGGCCCCCTGCCGAAATCGGAGGAGGCTCTTCAGGAATGAACGACGGTGGCGACGCTAGCGCTTCAGCGCGTCGCGAACCTTGTCCTTCGCCTTGCCGACGCCCTTCTGTACGCTTCCTTCGGCCTTGTCGGCCTTGCCCTCACCGCGCAGCTTTTCGTCGCCGGTGGCCTTGCCCACGGTTTCCTTGACGCTTCCGCGCACTTTCTTGGCGGAACCTTTGGCTTCGTCCTTGTGCATCACACTCTCCCTTGTTCAGAAGGTCAACCGACGAAAGGCCCGAAACGTTCCATCTCCGCCGGTAGGGCGGCAGTCCCCGGCAGCTGGTATCTAGTGGGAGCCGGCCGGACGGCTCGGCGTGGCTTGGAACCAAAATCCAGGTGGCCCATTCCCGCCCCATGAAAAGCACCGAACCGAAGAATCCCAATCCCCTGCGGTCACTCGTTACGCTCGCGGCGATCTGCTTCGCGATCGTGCTTGTTTTCCTCATCGGCTGGCGCTTTTCGGAGCCCGGTCAGGAACTGATGATCATTCCGACCGACGGCGCCGCTGACGACGCCCCGATGCCGCGATGAGGTGATCGCGCGCTCTTGGCCTTCCCGTTCGGATCGCTGCGCGATCAAAATCCCGTCCCGCTGCGGCACGGCCCTTGCAGGGAGAGCCGGCGGGGCGTGCGAGCGAGGAATTCACAGCAGGTTATGTTTCAAAACGAGACAAGCAGGAATCGCGGGAGCGGGCTGGATGCGAATACCCAGTGCAAAATACTGGTCACCGGCGGCGGGGGCTTCATCGGCTCTCATCTGGTGGACGCGCTTCTTGGGAGCTACCCGAATGCGATCGTAACGGTGCTCGACGCCTTTACCTATGCGGCGGACTACAGGAACCTTCTGATGGCCGGAGCCACGGGGCGCCTCGGCATTCTCCGCGGTTCCGTTGAGGATTGCGATCTCCTCGATCGGGCGGTTCGCGGTGTCGCATTGGTGTGCCATGTGGCGGCGGAGAGCCACGTGCCGCGATCCTTTGCCGATCCCGAACTGTTCGACCGCGTCAACCGTCTGGGCACGCGCAACGTGCTGGCCGCGGCCCTCGAAGCCGGTGTGCCACGCGTACTCCATTTCAGCACGGACGAGGTCTATGGCAGCCGCGTCACCCCCGCCGACGAGGAGACGGTGCTGGCCCCCACCAGCCCATATGCGATCTCCAAGGCCGAGGCTGAAGCCGAGGTGGAGAGGTTCCGCAGCGCGGGCCTCGATGTGACGATCTTGCGACCCAGCAATGTGGTCGGCCCGCGGCAGCACCGGGAAAAGCTCGTTCCCCGCTTCATCGAGCATGCACGTGCCGGACTGCCCTTTCCCATCGAGGGATCAGGCCGGCAGCGGCGCACCTTCCTGTCCGTCTCCGATCTCATGGCGGCGGTCCTGCTCGTGCTGGAGCGGGGCGAGCGGAACGGCACCTATAACGTGGCTGGACGGGAGACGCTGACTGTCATCGAGGCGGCCCGGGCGATAGGCGAGGCGCTGGGCACCGATTGCTGGTTCGACTATGTTGCCGATCGGCCCGTCAACGATCAGGCCCATATGCTCGACGGTAGCCGGCTTGCGGCGCTCGGCTTCCGCCAGCGCGGGAACTTCCGCCAGGCGGTGCTGGAGGCGGCGCGCTGGATGCGCATCCCGGCCCACTCCGGTGCCTGGGTCAGCAGCTTGATCCTGGGCGAGGTGGCGGCGTAGGCGGGTTGGCGAAGGGCGAGAAGCCCTCGATCGCCGAACCGTCTCTGGCTACCGCGCCAGACGAAAAGGCAGGCGAACTGTGTGGCACGGGCCGTTGCGGCTGGCACGCTGGCTTCAGGCGGGTGGGCTCCCGTACAGGCGGGCCTACTAAGTGTTGCTCCATCCGTCGCCGCGCGCCCCGCGCTAGCCGCCGGCTGGCGGCTGGGCTTGCGGCGGTTCGGGGTTCCGGTGGTAGCCAGGCCCGACGGTCAGCGGCTTGTCGGGCACTATCGTATCGCTGATCTGGCTCCGGTAACTGCGCTCCGTCTGCCAGATAAGCTGCTTGTGCTCTCGGTCATAGACCTTGATCGCCACGCGGTAGGGCTTGCCCGCCTCGACGCCGCGGATCGGCGGCGAGCGCAGGGAGTAGCGGTCGGTCATCGTGCTGACCCGCTCGGAGACGAGATGCGGCGGCCCGCCCCCGGGATCCTCGAAGCTGGCCTCGATGATCGAGCCTGAGGCGAGCGGCCGCGAGACCACTGCGGTGAAGCCGTAATAAACATCGGCCGTGCGATAGTTGAACATGAAGCCGCCGCCCATGATCTTCAGATAGGGCTCGTTCGACCGATCCTCGCGCGTCAGCCAGCCGACCGCAAAGAGCAGGGTGCAAAGCGCCAGTGCGGCGCCCAGGACCTTCTTTTCCGACCAGTGCCAGGGCATCTCTCCCTCCTATGCCCCATGCCGCGCAGCATAGCGGCGCGCTTTCGCGGCGCCGCCGCAATGGGCCATGCTGCACCATCGCCGCGAGGCGTTCTTCGTCTCGTCGTAAAAGAGCCAGCCGCAGCCTTCCGGGCCAGGACATTCCTTGAGCCGGGCAAGTTCATCCTCGGCAAGGAGGCTGCCCGCCGAAAGCGCGACCGCGTGGAGGGGCGAGTCGAGATCGAGACGCGCCTCGTCCCAGCCCCAGAAGAAATCGGTCCCCGCCGCGGCGAGTACCTGTCTTGCCCGCGCGTTGCGCAGACAGCGATTGAGAAGATCCATGTCTTCTCCGCGCGGGCTGGCTCGGTCGATGACATTGCGAAAAATCCGGTAAAGCCCTTCACGGAGCGCAAGCGCTGCCGCATGCGCTTCTTCGGCTCGCCGAGGGGCGGATGCGGCTTGTGCTTGCAGTCGCTTCAGGATGGTGTTGTCGAACAGTGCTGTCTGCCCGCACCAGCCGATGAGCGCTTGCCAGTCAGGAAGATAATCGCGCGTCGCCGGCCGCGACCGGCTGTTCACCGTATTGACGAAGTCGAGACAAAGCCGACCGCCGAAGAAGAAGGGGACCGGTCCCTCGGCGGCGGTTTCCATACGGTGGCTCATGCTGCAGAACAACTTCAACCAGCTAAATAAATTTTGCCGGTTGAGTCAAGCTGAGGGCGCGCAGCATGAACCTGCGGCAAGGCCAGCGCCGCCGCAGGGGGATCCCTGAAAACGCGGCGGGGCAGGCAAATGCCCGCCGGGTCTTTGAGGCCGGATCTTAGAAATTCACCTTGGCGTTTTCACCCATGGCGGGCCGGGTGCTGGACACGGCGGCGGCAGCCATTTTCACGTAGCTGATGATGGTGCCGGGGCTGTCCCAATACTGGGCGTCCTGCGGCACCACCTTCAGGACGCGGATTTTCGGATCGTCCGGGCTGTCCCACCAGGCCTTCGCCGGCGTCGACCACAATTCGCGCACCTTCTCGCGGTCATTCAGGATCTCGGCGATCCCGGTCACGGAGAGATAGGTCTGGCTGCCGGTATCGGCGAAGGCGAGCGCCACATGCGGATCGCGCTCAAGCTCTTCCTTCTTGTGGCTGTCGGCATCTGTCAGGAAATAGATGATGTGGGTGTCGCGGTCGAAATAGGCCGCCATCGGCCGGGAGCGCAGGTCATCGCCGTCGCGGCTCACCAGCATGCAGATGCCGATCTTGCGCACCAGCTCCCATACGCGTTCTTCCTTGTCCATCTGTCCCATGGCGAGAAATCTCCATCTTGGCTCTTGCCGGACGAACAATGACCGCCTGCCCTTGTTCCGCATGGTGACGAATTGACGGTGCGGCCAGCCACGGGCGCCGGTTGGCAGCGGAAGGCACGCATGCTACCTGTTTGACCAAACGATAAAATCCGAGGGGAAGACGGCTGGCCCATGGCGGACGCTGCGATCGAACTGGTCGGCATCGACAAGAGTTTCGGTATGGTCCATGCTAACCGGAACATCAGCCTCAAGATACCGGCCGGGACGATCCACGGCATTGTCGGCGAGAACGGCGCCGGCAAGTCTACGCTGATGTCCATCCTCTACGGCTTCTACCAGGCCGATCGCGGCGAGATCCTGGTCGGCGGCAAGCGGGCGGATATTCAGACGCCGAGCGATGCGATCGCCCGTGGCATCGGCATGGTGCACCAGCACTTCATGCTCGTGCACAATTTCACCGTTCTGGAAAACGTGATCCTTGGCGCCGAAGGCGAGCCGCTGCTGAAGACCTCCATCTCCAAGGCGCGCGCGGAGCTTCAGCGGCTCGAGCGTGACTACGGCCTGGAAGTCGATCCCGACGCGGTGGTGGAGGACCTGCCGGTCGGCCTGCAGCAGCGGGTGGAAATCCTGAAGGCGCTTTACCGCGGCGCCGATATCCTGATCCTCGACGAGCCGACGGGCGTGCTCACCCCCGCCGAGGCTGATCATCTCTTCCGCATCCTCCGCCAGCTCAAGGAGGAAGGGAAGACGGTGGTGCTGATTACGCACAAGCTGCGCGAGATCATGGCCGTCACGGACAATGTCTCGGTCATGCGGCAGGGGACGGTGGTCGCCACGAGGAAGACCGGCGAGACCACCGTGGAGGAGCTGGCCGAACTGATGGTCGGCCGCCGCGTGTTGCTGCGCGTCGAGAAGGGGCCAGCAAGGCCGGGCGAGGTGCTGCTGTCCGTCCGGAACCTGACGGTCAGGGATGCGCGGGGCGTGACAATGGTGGACAATGTCTCCTTCGATGTGCGCGCCGGCGAGATCGTCGGGATTGCCGGGGTTGCGGGCAACGGCCAGTCGGAGCTCCTGGAGACGATCACCGGCATCCGCAAGGCCGTTTCGGGCACGGTGACGCTGGCGGGCAGGCCGGTGGACCTGACCGGTGCAGCCGACCCTGCCGAGCTGCGCGCCCGCGGCATGGCCCATGTGCCGGAGGACCGGCACCACATGGGCCTCGTGCTCGCCTTCGAGGAGAGCGAGAATTCCATCCTCGGCTATCACCGGCAGGAGCGATATCGGAACGGTCCGCTCCTTGACGTGGATGCGATCCGCAGCGATGCGCGCGAGAAGATAGAGAAATACGACATCCGGCCCGCCGACTGCCGCCTGAGGACCGCCAATTTCTCGGGCGGCAACCAGCAGAAGATCGTGCTGGCGCGCGAGATGGAGCAGGACCCGAAAGTGCTGATCGTCGGTCAGCCGACCCGCGGCGTCGATGTCGGCGCCATCGAATTCATCCACAAGCGGCTCATCGAGATGCGTGACCGCGGCAAGGCCGTGCTTCTTGTCTCCGTCGAGCTCGACGAGATCCGCGCCCTTTCCGACCGCATCCTGGTGATGTTCGCCGGCCGCATCGTCGGCGAGCGCGAGGCCCAGGCGAGCGAGGGCGAGCTCGGGCTGCTGATGGCAGGCGTGGAGCAGAAGGAAGCTGCGGAATGAGCGCGCCCTATGCAAAGCTGCCGGCCTGGGCCGATTACGGGCTCATCCCGCTCATCAACCTTACCGTCGCCTTCATCGTAGCCGGCCTGGTCGTGTTGCTCATAGGCGAGAACCCGCTGCGCGCCGCGGTGATCCTGATCGATGGCGCGGTGGGGCGCGGGCAGTCGATCGCCTACACGCTCTACTACGCGACGAGCTTCATCTTCACGGGCCTGGCGGTCGCCGTCGCCTTTCATTGCGGCTTGTTCAATATCGGCGGCGAGGGGCAGGCCTATATCGGCGGCTTGGGCGTGGCGCTGGTCTGTCTCACCTTTGACAGCATCCTGCCGTGGTGGCTCACCTTTCCCATTGCCATTGCGGGTGCGGCACTGTTCGGCGCCGCCTGGGCCTTCATCCCGGCCTATCTGCAGGCCAGGCGCGGCTCGCACATCGTCATCACCACCATCATGTTCAATTTCATTGCCGCGAGCCTGATGGTCTATCTGCTCGTCAACGTGCTGAAGCCGGCCGGAAGCCAGGCGCCGCAGACCCGCACTTTCCTCGAAGGCGGGCAGTTGCCGAAGCTCAACTGGCTGCTGGAGGCCCTCGGGCTTTCGGTACGCTCCTCGCCTTTCAACCTGTCCTTCCTGCTGGCCCTGCTCGCGGCCTTCCTCGTCTGGCTGCTGATCTGGCGCACGCGGCTCGGCTATGAGATCCGCACGCGCGGCCACAGCGCCAAAGCCGCGCGTTACGCGGGCGTGAGCGAGACGCGCATCATCGTGATCACGATGCTGGTCTCCGGCGCGCTGGCCGGCATGATGGCGCTCAACCCTGTGATGGGCGACCAGAACCGTCTGGCGATCGACTTCGTCAGCGGCGCCGGGTTCGTCGGCATCGCTGTAGCGCTGATGGGGCGCTCGCATCCGGCGGGCATCGTGCCGGCGGCGATCCTTTTCGGCATCCTCTATCAGGGCGGTGCGGAACTTGCCTTCGAGATGCCGGGCATCTCGCGCGACATGATCGTCATCATCCAGGGGCTCGTCATCCTCTTCGCCGGCGCGCTCGAGCATATGTTCCGGCCCGGCATCCAGGGGCTTTTCGCCAGCCTGAGCCCGCGCTCCATTGCCGTCGAGGCCAAGCAGGGGGAGCGTGCCTGAGATGGAATTCTTCAACACGCTCATCTTCCTGCTCGACTCCACCATCCGCCTCTCCGTGCCTCTTCTCCTGGCCGCCCTTGCGGGTCTTTATGCGGAGCGCTCCGGCGTCTTCGATATCGGCCTGGAGGGAAAGATGCTGGCCGGCGCCTTCGCGGCCGGTGCCGCGGCGGCGATTTCGGGTTCGGCCTGGGCCGGGCTTCTTGCCGCCGTGGGCATCGCCGTCTTCCTTTCGCTGGTGCATGGCTTTGCGTCGATCACCCACCGGGGTAACCAGATCGTATCCGGCGTGGCGATCAACTTCATTGCCGCCGGCTCCACCATCATCCTTGGGCAGGCCTGGTTCGCCCAGGGCGGGCGTACTCCATCCCTCGGAGGCGATGCACGCTTCGGCTCCATTCAGCTCCCTTTCGCGGAAGCTTTGAGCGGCGTGCCTCTCGTCGGCGACCTCTATTCCGACCTGCTGTCCGGCCATTCCCTGATCGCCTATATCGCCTTCTTGCTGGTGCCCTTCACCTGGTGGGTGCTGTTCCGCACCCGCTTCGGGCTGCGGCTGCGCGCCGTGGGCGAGAACCCCGCCGCCGTTGACACGGCGGGCATTTCCGTCGCCTGGCTGCGCTATCGCGCCGTCATCTGCACGGGCGTCCTCACCGGGCTCGCCGGTACTTATCTGGCGCTGTCGCAGAATGCCGGCTTCGTGAAGGACATGACGGCGGGCCGCGGCTTCATCGCTCTCGCCGCCCTGATCTTCGCCAAATGGCGCCCGGTCCCGGTGATGTTCGCCTGCCTGCTGTTTGGCTTTCTCGACGCTTTTTCCATCCGCGTCCAGGGTACGGGCCTCCCGCTCATCGGCCATGTCCCGGTGCAGTTCATGCAGGCGCTGCCGTATATCCTTACGGTCGTCCTGCTGGCGGGCTTCATCGGCAGGGCCGAGCCGCCGCGGGCCGGCGGCATCCCCTATGTGAAGGAGCGCTGATGGCTGAGGAACTTTTCGCCGCCGCCAAGGCCGCGATGGAACGAGCCTATTCGCCCTATTCGCGCTTTCCTGTGGGCTCCGCGATCCGCACCGAAGCAGGCGCTGTCCATGCCGGCTGCAATATCGAGAACGCTTCCTACCCCGAAGGCTGGTGCGCGGAGACCACCGCGCTCGGCCATATGATCATGGCGGGCGGCGGTCGTGTCTCGGAGATCGCCGTGGTGGCGGAGAAAATGCCGCGCATCATGCCCTGCGGCGGCTGTCGGCAGCGCTTGTCGGAATTCGTGACGGCCGATGCGAAGCTGCATCTGTGCGATATCAATGGGGTCCTGGAGACGGTGCCCTTCGCTTCTATCTTCCCACGCGCCTTCGACATGGAGCCCGGCGCGTGAAGCAAACCATCGACATACTTATCGAGCGGCTGAACGGCCTGGCGCCTCGCCTGGCGCTCATCCTCGGCTCGGGGCTGGGCGGGCTGGCGCACCAGGTGGAGGAGGCGGTGCGTCTTCCCTATGCGGATCTGCCCGGTTTCCCCCGAAGCGGCGTCACCGGCCATGCGGGCGAACTGGTCGCCGGCTATTTTGCCGGAACGCCGGTCATCATGCTGGCCGGCCGCGCCCACTATTACGAGCACGGCAATGCCGCGGCCATGCGCCCGGTGCTGGAGGTGCTGGCGGGGATCGGCGTCAGCGCGGTCATCCTCACCAACGCCGCCGGCTCGCTCAAGGCAGAGATGCCGCCCGGCTCGGTGATGCTGATCGAGGACCACATCAATTTCTCCGGCACGAACCCGCTGATCGGCGAGCCGACCGAGCGACGCTTCGTCGGTATGAGCGAGGCTTACGATGAGGATCTGCGAGGGGCGCTGGAACGGGCTGCGGAACGAGCCGGCGTATTGCTTCAAAAGGGCGTCTATATGTGGTTCTCGGGTCCCACCTTCGAGACGCCGGCTGAAATCCGCATGGCTCGCATTCTCGGTGCGGATGCTGTGGGCATGTCCACCGTGCCCGAAGTGATCCTCGCGCGCTTCCTCGGCCTGCGCGTCGCTGCCTGCTCGGTGATCACCAATCTTGCCGCCGGCATGGCGGCGGGCGAGCTGTCGCATGAGGAGACGAAGGACATGGCGCCAGTGGGCGGGGAGAAGCTGGCGCGGATATTGCGGCAATTCCTTTCGGACGGGGTGCCCGATGCCTGAGGAGTTCCATAGCCTCCTCTGCCAGCAACTGCCGCTGCCGGGAGGTTAGAAGGCGACATGACGATGCTCCCCCAGGAGATCATCCGCAGGAAGCGGGATGGGAAAACCCTCGCGCAGGAGGAGATCGCCGAATTCGTCGCCGGGCTTACCTCCGGCGCATGGAGCGAAGGGCAGGTCGCCGCGCTCGCGATGGCGGTCCTGCTGAACGGCATGGATCGCGAGGAGACCGTCGCGCTGACGCTGGCCATGCGCGATTCGGGCGAGGTTCTCGACTGGTCGTTCCTGCCGGGGCCGGTCACCGATAAGCATTCGACGGGCGGCGTCGGCGACAATGTCTCGCTGATGCTGGCGCCCATCGTCGCGGCCTGCGGCGCCTACGTGCCAATGATCTCCGGCCGCGGGCTTGGCCACACCGGCGGCACGCTCGACAAGATGGATTCCATCCCCGGCTACCGCAGTCAGCCGACCCAGCAGGACTTTGAACGGGCCGTCCGAGCGGCGGGCTGCGCCATCATCGGCCAGACAGGCGAGCTCGCGCCCGCCGACCGCCGTCTTTATGCTGTGCGCGACGTCACGGCTACGGTGGAGTCGATCCCGCTCATCACCGCTTCGATCCTCTCCAAGAAGCTGGCAGCCGGCCTGCAGTCGCTGGTCCTGGACGTCAAATCCGGCAATGGCGCCTTCATGGCGCGCAAGGAGGATGCGGTTGCGCTGGCGAAAAGCCTCGTTCAGGTGGCGCAGGGCGCGGGACTTGCCGCAAGCGCACTCATCACAGACATGAACCAACCGCTCGCTAGCGCGGCGGGAAACGCCGTCGAAGTGCGCAACGCCGTGGATTTCCTGGCCGGAGAGGCGCAAGATCCCCGGCTGGAAGAGGTCACGCTGGCGCTCGCCGCGGAAATGCTGGTGGCTGCGGGGATAGCGCTGACCGCAGATGAGGCGCAGTCGCGGGCGCGCCAGGCGCTGGACAGCGGGAGCGCCGCGGAGCGCTTCGGCACCATGGTGGAAGCCCTGGGCGGCCCCGCGGATTTCCTGGAAAAGGCCGACAAGTATCTGCCGCGGGCGCCGGAGCGGCTTGCGGCCGGTGCCGAATGCGGCGGCTTCGTCGGCCGCATCGATACGCGCGCCCTGGGCGTCGCCGTGGTCGAGCTTGGCGGCGGCCGGCGCAAGCCGGAGGATGCGGTGGACCATGCCGTGGGCCTCACCGGCATTGTGCCGATCGGCACGGAAATCAGGCGCGGCGACCCTCTTGCTATCGTCCATGCCCGCAACCCGATCGATGCGCAACGCGCCGCCGAAGCGGTGCGCGATGCCTATGAGGTCATCGATGAACGCCCACCTGCGAATGCGCCCGTTCTGGAGAGGATCACGGGATAGGGGAGAGCCGGCTGCGGCCGGCTCTCGATAGGCTTCAGGCAGCCGGCGCCAGGGCGGGATGCCCGCGCATGAGAGCGTAGTGCAGGGCGCCCCCGAGTGCGGCGCCGATCAGCCAGGCAAAACCCGACAAGGCGGTGAGCGCAGGCACCCACACCGACGCCACCGAGAAGACCGCGGCTATGGCGAAGGCGATGAGCGCCTTCGTGTTCCAGCCGCTGTCGTAGTAATAGGCGCTGCCCGGCTCGGACGAGAAGAGCTGCTGGATATCAAGCTGCTGCTTTCGCACGAGGTAGTAGTCGACGACGAGGATCCCGTAGAGCGGTGCCAGCACGGCCCCGAGCGTGTCCACGAAGCCGGCGATGCCGATGCGGCTGATCAGCGACACCCACAGCGCGCCGATGAAGAAGGCGATGATTGCCGTGATGATGCCGCCCGTCCGCGAGGAGATGCGCGAGGGCGAAAGATTGGCGATGTCGTAGGCCGGCGGAATGAAGTTCGCGACCAGATTAATGCCCACCGTGGCGGCGAAGAAGGTGATCGCGGCCACGATGGTCAGCGGAAGGCTGTCGACCCGCTCCACGATCTCTGCGGGATTCGTAAGCGTCTCGCCGAAGACCACGACCGTGCCCGCGGTGACGAAGAGCGCGATCACGGAGAAGAGGGCGATATTCCCCGGCAATCCTATGAGATTGCCCTTGCGCATCTGGGCCTCCGTTTTCACGAAGCGGGAGAAATCGCCGAAATTGATGATGACCGCCGCGAAATAGGCGACCATGGTTCCGACCACGGCGACGAAGGCTCCGACCGAGCTCCCCTCATACTCGCCCGTGCCCCGGAAGATGTCGCCAACCGCGGCAAGCAGGCCGCTTCCGGCATAGTACCAGAGGACGAGCATCAGCAGGATCATCACCACATAGACCAGCGGCCCGGCCCAGTTGAGGAAGCGCGCGACAGTGTCGATGCCTCGCAGGAACAGGGCAAGCTGGAAGACGGCGACGAGCAGATAGGACAGCCACCCGACGGCCGTCATGCCCAGGAACTCGGCGCCCCCGGTAAGACCGAACAGTGAGTTGATCAGGAGGGCAACGGCTGTCGAGGCGAAATAGGTCTGCACGCCGTACCAGAAGATGGCGACGATGCCTCGGATCATGGCCGGGAAGTTTGCGCCTCGTACGCCCATGGAGGCGCGCGCCATGACCGGATAGGGAATGCCGTAGCGCACGCTCGGCCGCCCGGAGAGGTTGACCAGCACCATGACGATAAATCCGGCGACGATGATCGCGGCGAGCACCGCCCAGCCGTTCAGCCCATAGGAGAGAAAGAGCGAGGCCGCGAGCGTGTAGCCGAAAAGGCTCTGCACGTCATTTGACCACACGTTGAAGATCTCGAACCAGCCCCATTTGCGCTTTTCGGGCGGAAGAGGCGCGAGGTCCTCGTTGTAAAGCGACGGATCTATCTTGCGGATCTGAAAGTCTGAATTCGCCATAGAGGCCGGCCCCCTTCTGATTGCCCACGGGACTATTGGGCCCAAAGCAAGCGAAGTCAAACAGGAGCCGGGCTATGGTCCTGGTTGCAAACAGAATAGAGGCGTCCCCCTATTACTGCTCCAGGACAAGCGAGCCGCCCTCGACCTCGAAACGGGCGAGCCTGCCGAGAAAGCTCATGCCGACCAGCGTCGTGGCCAAGGCGCGGTCCTCCAGCACCATCGCCTGCACGTTATCTACGCGGATCCGGCCGATCTGCAGGCTTTCGAGCGTCACAGCGCCGGCGCGGGCCTTGCCATTGGCCGTGTCCACCTCATAGCGGAAATCGGATGCAGCAACCTTTAGGCCGATCCGCCGGGCGGTGGACTGGTTGATCGCCACCAAAGTGGCGCCCGTGTCCACAAGCCCGGTGACGGCGCGGCCATTGAGCTTGAAATCGGCGATATAGTGGCCCTGGGCATCGGCGGGAAGGCGCACTTTCCTGCCCAGGAGGACTTCTGCGCCGCCGTTGCGTTCCGGATTGAACCGCGAACCGGATGCTGGTTCCCCGCCGCCTTGCCTCGGCATGCGCAGGATCGCCTCGAAGAGGTCCGGGTTCTGCCTATGGAGGGCGGGGACAGAGAGAGCTGCGCCAACCGCGAGGGCGCCGAGGAGAATGAGTCTGCGCAGCACCGCCATGCCCCTGGTTGTGAAGTGGAGACGCTGGCAGGGCATTCTCACCGGCGCGTTAACGGCAACGGGCTTTGTTGCGAATGGTTAAGGACTGCCTAAGCTATTTCGTGCCGTACATGCGGTCGCCGGCATCGCCCAGGCCGGGCAAGATATAGCCCTGCTCGTTGAGACGCTCGTCGATCGAGGCGGTGAAGATCGGCACCTCCGGATGCGCCGAGCGGAAGCGGGCAATCCCTTCCGGGGCGGCGAGCAGACAGAGGAAGCGGATGTTGGTGGCCCCGCGCGACTTCAGCTTGTCGACGGCCGCCACGGCCGAATTCGCCGTCGCCAGCATGGGATCGACGACGATGACCAGCCGGTTCTCCAGATCGCTCGGCGCTTTGAAAAAATATTCGACGGCCTGCAAGGTCTCATGGTCGCGGTAGAGCCCGATATGGGCAACGCGCGCCGCGGGGACGAGGTCGAGCATGCCGTCGAGCAGGCCGTTGCCGGCGCGCAGAACCGAGGCGAAGACCAGCTTCTTCCCCTCCAGAGTGGGCGCCTCCATGGTGGTGAGCGGAGTCTCGATCGTGCGCGTGGTCAGTTCCAGGTCGCGCGTGACTTCGTAGCACAGAAGCAGTGAGATCTCGCGCAGGAGCCGGCGAAATCCGGCCGTGGAGGTCTCCTTGTCCCGCATGATTGTGAGCTTGTGCTGGACAAGCGGATGATCGACGACGGTTACGCCCTGCATATGCAACTCTCCACGGAACTCCTGCTCGCGCAGTGACAATAACCTCTATGCGCCACGCGTCCTACCGCGGCGCGTCTTCGGCCACAGAATTTGTCGCCGCTCAGGCGGGCGCCTTCTCCTGCGCGAGGCGGGCAAGCAGCGCCGGGCGTGTCTCCTCGTCCACGAAGGCCGCCTTGATCGCCGTACGCGTGATCGCTTCAAGCACAGTTTGATCGAGGCCGAAGTGTTCCGGCGCGACCTGGTATTCCCGGCGGATGCTCGTATGGAAATGCGGCGGGTCGTCGGAATTGAGCGTCACCCGGCAGCCCGCTGCGAGCAGGTGCGGAATGGGATGGCTGGCGAAATCCGGAAAGACCTTCAGCATGACATTGGAGACGGGGCAGACTTCCAGCACCACGCCTTCATCGGCGATGCGGCGCACCAGGTCCGGATCTTCGACCGCCCGCACGCCGTGGCCGAGGCGGGACGGGCGCACATGGTCGAGCGCGGCCCTCACGCTCTCCGCTCCGCCGAACTCGCCCGCATGAATGGTGATGCCGAGGCCGGCCTCTCGCGCGATCTCGAAGGCCCGCGCAAAGTCGCGCGGGTGACCGATGCGCTCGTCGCCCGCCACTCCGAAACCGG
This sequence comes from Chelativorans sp., assembly GCF_031180965.1. Classification (GTDB taxonomy): domain Bacteria; phylum Pseudomonadota; class Alphaproteobacteria; order Rhizobiales; family Rhizobiaceae; genus Chelativorans. The sequence continues at coordinate 199,330 of NZ_JAPSLH010000004.1, read as the reverse complement.
TGACGAGCGGGTGATTGCAGCTTGCGGCGAAGCGGGCCGCCCTTTCCACCGCTTCGGTGCCAAAATGCCGCACGCCGGTGACGATCATGCGCGCCTCGATGCCGGTGGCAGCCTTGGCGCGGGCGATGCCTTCGCCCAGCGCCTCGGTGTAGGCGTGAGGCGAAAGCCCGGCGCGTTCGGCATGGTCGGGCGAGGTGAAGAATTCGCTGTAGATGGCGTCCTCGGCGGCCAGCTCCGTCAGATAGGTTTCAGCAAGAAGCGCATAGTCCTCCGGCGTGCGGAACAGGCTTGCCGCCTTGTCATAGGCGAGGAGGAAGCTTGTGAAATCCGTCCAGCAATAGGCGCCGTCGCGGATGAAGGAGGAGATGTCGACGCCATATTTCTGCGCCTGGGCGGCAACGAGGGCGGGCGAGGCCGCGCCTTCGACATGGCAATGCAGTTCAGCCTTGAGCACCATCCGGCCTGATCCCCTTCGGGTCAGACCATATCACAAACGTCGCTCCAGGCAGCCGCCTTGCGCAGCGCTTCGAGGAACCGTTCGCCCGCCTGCTCCAGCGGCCCCGAATTGTCGATGACGAGGGCTTCGGGGACGGCGAGCTCGCCCGCGCTGGCTCGGGCAAGCCGTGCGAGCACCTCGTCCCGTGTCTCGCGGCCGCGCCGGGCAAGCCGCTCAGCCAGCACTTCGCGTGGGGCCGTGACGACGACCGGCTGGACATGGGCATAGCGCGACCGGAGCTCGGGAATGACCGTCCGCGAGACATTCGCAACGACGACGCGGCCCTGACGCATGACATCGTCGAGCGTTGCCGGCAGGGCATAGCTCAAGCCGTTCGCGCGCCAGGAGAGAGCGAAACGCCCACCCGCCTTCTCCCGCTCGAACCCCGCCTCGTCCAGCGTGTCGTGCTCCTCGCTTCCCGGCTCCATGGGCCGGGTTATGATCCTGCGGGCGAAGACGATGTCAGACTGAAGCTCGCCGAGGCGCTGGCGGGCATAGTTGATGACGGAATCCTTGCCTCCTCCCGACGGACCTGCCACCGCGACGAAGACGCCCCGGCGGATAGGAAAGGGCGCCTCGTCCTGCGCGCGTTCTATGGAGGCGGAGATCATCAGGCGACGCGCCGCCCCTCGCGCCAGACGGTGCGAACGACAGGAATGCCGTCATCCAACCGCACACGCACGAGATCGGCGCGCCGGCCCGGCTCGATGACACCGCGATCGTCGAGGCCGACGGCATCCGCTGGGTTCTTCGTGACCGTCGCGATGGCTTGCGGGAGACTGATCCCGTCCACCACCTCACCGAGGAAGAAGGCCGCCTGAACCATGCTGAAAGGGATATAGTCGGACGACAGGATGTCGAGATCGCCGGCCTCCGCGAGCTCGCGCGCCGACACATTGCCGGAATGGGAGCCGCCGCGCACGATATTCGGGGCGCCCATGAGCACGGCCATGCCGGCTTCCTTTGACGCCCGCGCCGCTGCGACAGTCGTGGGGAACTCGGCGACGCGCACGCCATCGGCGGCCGCCTCTCTCACATGCTCGGGCGTGGCATCGTCATGGCTCGCCAGGATGATGCCGTGCTGGCGGCAGGCCTCGGCGACCGCGCGTCGGTTGCGCGCGGAGTTCCTTTCCGACTCGGCCATGCGCCGCTCGCAGAAGCGGCGGAATTCCTCGTCATCCATCCTGCTCTTGACCTTGTAATAGGTCGCGTAGGCATCGAGGTTGGTGAACTGCCGCTGGCCGGGCGAATGATCCATCAGCGAGGCAAGCTTCACATGCGGGTCGTCCGCAAAGAGGGCAAAACCGTCCATGCAGTCCGGCGCCGAGACCTCGCAGCGCAGATGGATGAAATGGTCGGCGCGCAGCCGGTCGGCGGCGATGCTTTGCTCGATGGCGTCGGCCAGGTGACGCATCTCCCGCGCTTCCACGTCGGCGTCCTCGTCAAGGCCGACCCGCAGCGCGTCGAACACGGTGGTGATGCCCGACGCCGCGATCTGGGCGTCGTGGGCAAGAACAGATGCGACCGGATTCCAGCGCACTTTTGGGCGCGGCGAATAATGCCGCTCCAGGTGGTCCGTATGCAATTCGACGAGTCCCGGAATAAGGAAATCCCCTTCCATGTCTTCGCCGGCCTGTGTGTCTCCGGACGTAACCTCGGCGATGCGACCGTCGCGGATGGCAAGGCTGCCATGCACGACCTCGTCGACAAGCACGATGCGGGCGTTCTTCAGGATCAGTTCACGCGACATTCTTGGGCAGGCTTTCTCTTCTCGCGCCACCGATGGGGTGGAAGGACTTGATGTGGAAAGGCGCGCCGCCTTCCGGCTCCACGAAAAGTGCGAGCGAGGCGATCTCTAGCGGCTCGAGAAGGAGCGGGCCGAAGAAGGATTCGATTGCTGCCTCCATGCGCTGGGCCTCCGCCGAAGGGACGCGGCCGGTCAGGGTCATGTGGAAGCGGAATTCCTCGAACACGTGGGGATAACCCCATTTATGCAGGTTTTTCAGCTGAGCCGGCGACAGTCCGTCGGGGTTGCGCCGCTCGATCTCCTCCGGCGTCAGCGGCGCGCGGAAGGGTTCGAAGGCCGTCACGACATCAGCGGCGAGCCGGTCGAGCTCGGGCAAGGGGGCGGCGGGTACCAGGGCGAAAAAGCCGTCGAGCCGCGCAAGCTTGATGCGCTCCAGCGTGAAGGGCTCGCGCTCGGCCGCGAATTCAGCGAGCGCGGCGGTGAGTTGGGCCTCGGTCTTCCCCTCCGCCAGGCGGAAGGGCGCCTTCAGCGTCGCATGGAAGCCGTAGCGGCGCGCTGCGGCCGTGTGGAAGGCGATCTCCGCGGCGGAGAAGGAGCCCGCGGCCGCGGGCCCCAGCGCCGGCCCGCCAAAGGCGCTGCGGCCCAGCCACCGCTCGGCGATGCGGGTGAGTGGGTCGTCCTTGTCCGGCGTATAATAGATCGCGTATCGCATGCCTCGGTCCTTCGCAGATCGCGACGGCTTAAGTGATTTGCATGACAGATTAACGAAGCTGTCTCGGAAAATCATGCCTCCGGCGGCAAATGCCGCCGGGTCAATGCGCCGGAGTAACCTGCGTTCCGGTCAGCCGCCGGCGCAACATGCTGGATATATTGTCAAAAACGAAGACGACAAGGAGGATGAGCAGCACCATATAGGCGACATTCTCCCAATCGGAGTTGGTGCGCATCGCCTCCCAGAGTTTGAGGCCAATGCCGCCCGCGCCGACGGCGCCGATAATCGTGGCCGAGCGCGTGTTCGATTCCCAGAAATAGAGCGACTGGCTGAGGAAGACGGGCAGCACCTGCGGCAGCACCCCGTAGCGCTGAACCGCCGACGGCGCCGCGCCCACGGAGCGCACACCCTCGCGCTGCTTGTCGTCGATGTTTTCAAGCGCCTCGGAATAGAGCTTTCCGAACGTGCCAGTGTCGGTGACGAAGATGGCGGAGATACCCGCGAGCGGTCCCGGCCCGAAGGCGCGAGTGAAGAACAGGGCCCAGATCAGCATATCCACCGAGCGCAGGAAATCGAAGAAGCGCTTCAGGAGAAAATTGGCGGCGCGGCTCGGATAAATGTTGCGGGCCGCGGCGAAGGCAAGCGGAAAGGCAAGCAGGCTCGCGAGCACCGTGCCGACAAACGCCATCACGATCGTCTGCAGGAGTTTCAGCCAGACATCGCCGTGCTGCCACTCGGAATTGTTAAGAAAATTGCTCCAGGCGAGCGTCGCGTTGGACGTCTCCGGCCGAAGCCTCTCGCCGAAGAGGATGAGCGAGATGACCTCGTCCGCCGGGCGGCCGAAGAAGGGAGAGCGGGTGTCGAAGAAGAAGTTTTCCCAGCCGAGGAAACGGCGGCGGATCCTCACCTCGTCCGTCTGGACTTCGGCGCTGCCGCCGACCCCGAAATAGAGGATCGCCTTGGCGCCCGGCTCGGACTGGGACACCCAGTCCGGCAAAGGACCGTGCGCCTCGACCCGCTCGCCTTCGATCTCGAATGTTATCGTTTCGCCGCCACGCGTGGCCCGCACGATTCCGGGAAGGATACGGAGGCTCTTCTCCTCGCCGAAGGCGACGCTCGCCTCGACCACCGCCTCTTCCCGGCGCGAGGGCGCGTCGGCCGGAGGGAGCGTGGACACCGCGGCTTCGTTCCCGCCGAGGGGCCCGAGAAAGCCCGTGCTCCCACCCTCCGGCGGTGCGGGCTCGATCGCGCCCATGAAGCCCGAGCCGGCACCGGCGGCGCTGCTGGCGGCCCCATCCGTCTTGGCGGAAATCGCGACCACGGCCGTCTTCCTCGTCAGCCAGTCGGGATCGGGGTTGTCGCCAAGTGGCGAGAAGCGCGGAAAGCTTATCTCGAGGTGATCTTCCCCCAATTCGATATCCGGCCGGACCTCGTAGGACACCCAGTCGGCCATATAGGCGCTGGCGATCCCCCAATTGGCATTGGCGAAGATCGCGCCGACGGAGAAGAACCACCAGGCGAAGACGAGGTAAAGAGCGATGCCGCCGCCGATCAGCCATCCCGCAAGTCTTCTGCGCAGGGAGCCTGTAAAGATCTCCGGATGGCGGGAGGCGAGGGCTGTCGCCTCGGCGGGCGTGAAAGCGCGCATTGTCAGGCTCCGCGTCCGAATTCAAAGCTTTGATTGCCGACGATACGGCGGCGCAGCCAGGCAGAATACTGGTCGACCGCCATGACGGTGCAGAAGAGCAAGAGGATAATCGCCAGCGTCTTCGCCTCGTGAGCCTGGCTGATAGAGAGCCTGAGCGATTCGCCGATGCCGCCGCCGCCGACCGCACCGATGATCGTGGATGCGCGCACATTGATCTCGAGGCGCAGCAGTGCGTAGCTCAGGAAATTGGGCAGCACCTGCGGCACGATGCCGAACCAGACGCGCTCGATCCAGTTGGCTCCGGCCGCCCGCAGCCCCTCTTCCGCGCGCATATCGGCATTCTCCACCACCTCGAAGAACATTTTTCCCAGGGCGCCGACCGTGTGGATCGCCACGGCGATGATGGCGGGGACGGCGCCAAGCGACAGGACGGCTAGGAAGAAGCCGGCAATGACGATCTCGGGGAAGGCACGCAGCAGCTCCATGAAGCGCCGCACGAAGAAGCGCAGCCAGCGCCGCGTGGTTAGGTTCGCGGCGGCAAGGAAACAGAGAACAAAGCCGAGCCCGAATCCGATGAGCGTGGAGACGAGCGCGATGTTGATCGTCTCCAGCATCTTGTAGAAATATTCGGGGATGTAGACGCTCTCGGTCAGATACACCCTGCCTTCCGGGTAGTTGTATTTCAGGCTGCCGTCGTCATACGGCGAGGGGAGGTCGAACAACGCGCGCCATATCTCCGTGCCGTCGCGCGGGATGAGCTGGCCGATGAAGTCGAAGAAGTAGGGCAGCCGGTCGAAAAATTTGCCGGCGTTGGATTCGTTGGCGAACCACATCGAGCCGCCCATGGCGACCACCATGAGGATGAGGCCGCCGATCGTATAGAGCCGGCGGCGGACGGCCAGCGCCTGCCAGTGCCGCTCGATCGTCTGGCCGGCGGAGGAAAGGACCGGACCTTGGCTGGTGACGCTCATGGGGGACAGCTCGTCAAAAAAAGAGCGCCGCCAGGAGGGCTGGCGGCGCAGTTGCGGCATGGATTTCTTACGACCCGATCTGCGCCTTGCGGGCGTCGATGATGGGCTTGTAGAACTCCGGCGTGACCTCGGTGAAGCCGGTGAAATCGCCCCCCTGGATGGCGGAGAAGCACTCGGGGTCGCTCTGCGGCAGATCCACCATGAACTTCTTGAAGGTGTCCTTCATCTCCTGGTCCATGGAGGTGCGCACGACAACGGGGCCGTTCGGGATGAGCGGCGACTTCCAGATCTCCACGAGATCGTCCATGTCGAGGACGCCCTTCTCGACCATCTTGTGCAGGTTGCCGGAGGTGTAGCCTTCCGAGAAATCGCCAACGCCGGAGCCGAAGGTCGTGCCGGCGTCGAAGGTGCCTTTCAGCACTTCAAGCACCAGATTTTCGTGGCCGCCGCCGAAGCCGGTCTCGGCGAAATGCTCTTCGACGCTGGTGCCCAGCGCCTCGGGCAGCGTGACCATGGGAATAAGGTAGCCGGACGTCGAGTCCGGGTCGGCGAAGCCGAGCTTCTTCCCCTTGAGGTCGGCCAAGGTACGGATGCCCGAGTCCTTGCGGGCGACCATGATCGAATGATAGCCGGTGGAGCCGTCGGTCTGGACGGTGGTGAGGATCGGTTCCACCGCGTTGGGGTCTTCCAGATAAATCTTGGCATATCCGGAGGCTCCGAGCTCGGCATAGTCGAGTGTGCCGCCGAGCAGTCCCTGGATCACCCCGTCGTAATCTGCGGCGGGAAAGAGCGATACCCTCTCGACGCCCAGAACCGAGGGAAGCTTGTCCACCATGCACTCGAAATTGCGCAGGCGGTCGGCCTCATTCTCGCCGCCGATGATGCCGATGCGGAACTCCTTGAGGTCCTCGGCCTGCGCGCTTCCCACCAGGATCGCGCCGAGCGCGACGGCGCCCATCAATAGATGCTTCAACATGTTCGTCTCTCCTGTTGGCCGGCTTAGCCGGCATGGTTCTTGTTGGCTGTTCTTGCGAGTGTCGTTTGCAAAGCGCCGGTTCAGCCGGCAAGCGCGGGCTCCAGGCGCCGCTGCTTTGCCCCTTGCGCCCCCACGGGCTTGCCGATGCTGGTGGAGGTGATCGCCTCGGCGACCGCTTCCGTGCCTTCCGCGCCATAGATCTGGCGCACCATCTCGCTGGTCAGTTCCTCAGGCGCGCCATCGAACACGACGGCACCCTTCGCCATACCGACGATGCGCGAGCAATAGTGGCGCGCGGTATCCAGCGTATGGAGATTCGTGATGACGGTGATGCCTTCGCGGGCATTGATGTCGGCAAGCGAGTCCATCACCACCTTCGCATTCAGCGGATCGAGCGAGGCGATGGGCTCGTCGGCGAGGATCACCTTCGGCTCCTGCATGAGGGCGCGGGCGATCGCCACGCGCTGCTGCTGGCCGCCCGACAGCGTGCCGGCGCGCTGCAGCGCGGTTTGCGCGATGTCGAGCCGCTCCAGGGCGGCGATCGCCTGCAGGCGCTCCTCGCGCGAATAGATGTTGAGCAGGTTGAGCGCGGTCGAGCGGTGGTTCAGCCGGCCGAGCAGAACATTGGTCAGCACGTCGAGCCGCGGCACGAGGTTGAACTGCTGGAAGATCATGGCGCAGTCGCGCTGCCAGCGGCGGAGATACGCGCCCTTCAGCGCCGACACCTCGACGCCCTGGAAGAAGATCGCGCCTTGGCTCGGGTCGATCAGCCGGTTGATCATGCGCAGCAGCGTCGACTTGCCGGCGCCGGAGCGGCCGATGATGCCGACCATCTCGCCCTTGCCGATTTCAAGGTCTACTCCCTTGACGGCAACCGTCTTTCCGAAGCGCCGCGTTACATGGCGTATCTGAAGCATAGGCTTCTCCCCGTTCGGGCTTTCCGCCCTTGTCGTGAGATGGCCTAAAGCTCCAGCGTGAAGCTGGCATGTCGGACAAATGTCAGTTTTGTTACAATCCACCGGTGCGCCGGTGCTCCCGGCTCTTGTGACCAGCAGCACTACCGCACGGATCGAGGGAAATCTCCGGTGTCGCTGGCGGAGCGAGAACTCCGCCGTCTCGCCAGCGACCCGGATCCTGTTACGACAGCCACCCCACCGAGACCGCAAGCCATCCGATCGGTGCCGCGATCAGAACGCTGAGCGCGGTGCGGATATACCAGATGACGAGCAGATCCTTCATTGTGAGCGGGATGGACGTGGCGAGCACGCAGGGGATAGAGGCCGACAAGAACAGCACCTGGCTGACAGACACGACCGCGGCGACGAATCTCAAGTCGAGTCCGGCGTCCTGCAGCAGGATGGCCGGCAGGAACATCTCTGCAAGTCCGGAGGCTAGCGCCTTCGCAGCCAGCATCGGCTCCGAAAGCTGAGCGGCCCAGGTGAACGGGTAAAGCAGATATCCCAGAATATCGAAGAGCGGTGTGTACTTGGCCGCCAACAGTCCGAGCAGGCCGACGGCCATGATGCTCGGCAGGATGAGGGATGCCATGCGCAACCCGGCAACGAAGCTGTCGCGCAGCGTCACCGGCAGGCTCTTCGCAGCGGCAGCCTGCTCCACGCCCGCGTCCATGGCGGCCTGGAGCCGACCGCGACCCGGGGGCAGCGGCACGTCGCGATCCGCGGGATGGTCCATGCCCGCGATCGGCCACAGGCGCGCGGTAATCGCCGAGACGACGAAGGTGACGACGAGCGTGGACCAGAAATAGAGATTCCACGACTCCATCAGGCCGAGCGTTCTGGCGACGATGATCATGAAGGTGGCCGAGACCGTGGAAAAGCCGGTTGCTACGATCGCCGCCTCGCGCTCCGTGTACTTGCCTTCCTTGAACACCCGGTCGGTGATGAGCAGGGCCAGCGAGTAGCTGCCGACGAAAGATGCGACCGCGTCGATGGCCGACCAGCCTGGGGTGCGCCAGACCGGGCGCATGATCGGCTGGACGAGCACGCCGGTGAATTCGAGCAGGCCGTAGCCGATCAGGAAAGCCAGCGCCAGCGCGCCGATCGGCACGATGAGGCCGACGGAAAGGACCAGCTTCTCGAACAGGAACGGCAGCATGTCGGGAGCAAACAGCGCCGCCGGCCCCACCCCGGTCAGGTACATGGCGGTGACCACGACACCGAGCAGACGAAGCAGCGAGAAGACCCGTTCCGTCGCGCGCTTGTTCCAGCTTCCGGTCATGAACGGCGTAACCGCGCCGTAGAGGATCAGCAGGCAAACGAAGACCACCGCCACGGGATGCGCATAGGCGACGATGGCCGTCGCAGCGTGGTCGAGCGGGATCGTCGACTTGCCGCCGATACTGATCGGCACGAAGAACATAAAGATTCCGATCGCGCTATAGGCGATCAGCCTGAAGAGGGCAGCCCCCCGGAAACCCTGCGCGCCGGTTGCAGTCTCGGTCATTTTATCCTCCCTGGTCCCTGTCTCGCACAGATTCGTCAGCCCAGGATGCCCGGCAGGTTAAGGCCGTGCTCCCTGGCGCAGGCGAGCGCCTCCTCGTAGCCCGCATCCGCATGGCGCGTGACGCCACTTGCCGGATCGTTCCACAGCACGCGCTCGAGCCGCTTTGCCGCTGCGTCCGTTCCGTCGGCGCAGATCACCATGCCCGCATGCTGGGAAAATCCCATGCCGACGCCGCCGCCGTGATGCAGCGAGACCCAGGTGGCGCCCGAAGCGCAGTTCAAAAGCGCGTTGAGGAGCGGCCAGTCGGAGACGGCATCCGAGCCGTCCTTCATGGCCTCGGTCTCACGGTTGGGCGAGGCGACGGAGCCGGAATCGAGATGATCGCGGCCGATAACGACCGGCGCCTTCAGTTCGCCCTTGGCCACCATCTCGTTGAAGGCTAGGCCCAGCCGGTGGCGGTCACCCAAACCTACCCAGCAGATGCGCGCTGGAAGGCCCTGGAAGGCGATGCGCTCACGCGCCATATCGAGCCAGCGGTGCAGGTGCTCATTTTCCGGCAGGATCTCCTTCACCTTTGCATCGGTGCGGTAGATGTCCTCCGGATCGCCGGAAAGGGCGGCCCAGCGGAAGGGGCCGACGCCGCGGCAAAACAGCGGGCGTATATAGGCCGGCACGAAGCCGGGGAAGGCAAAGGCGTTCTCAAGGCCCTCCTCCTTGGCGACCTGCCGGATGTTGTTGCCGTAGTCGAGGGTGGGCACGCCCTTGTTCCAGAAGGCGACCATCGCCTCCACATGCTCGCGCATGGAGGCGCGGGCAGCCTTCTCCACCGCCTTCGGCTCGGTCTCGCGCCTCTCGCGCCATTCAGCCAGTGACCAGCCCTTCGGCAGGTAGCCGTTGAGCGGATCATGCGCCGAAGTCTGGTCCGTCACGATGTCGGGACTCACCCCGCGACGAATGAGTTCGGGCAGGATTTCCGCCGCATTGCCGAGCAGCCCGACCGACTTCGCCTCACCGGCCTTGGTCCAGCGCTCGATCATGGCAAGCGCCTCGTCGACGCTTCGCGCCTTCTCGTCCAGGTAGCGGGTGCGCAGGCGAAAATCGATGCGGCTCTCATCGCATTCGATCGCGAGGCAGCATGCGCCGGCCATGACCGCAGCCAGTGGCTGCGCGCCGCCCATGCCGCCCAAGCCGGCTGTGAGGATCCAGCGGCCTTTGAGATTGCCGCCATAGTGCTGGCGGCCGGCCTCGACAAAGGTTTCGTAGGTGCCCTGCACGATGCCCTGGGTGCCAATATAGATCCAGGAGCCGGCGGTCATCTGGCCGTACATCATCAGCCCGGCGCGATCGAGCTTGTTGAAATGGTCCCAGGTGGCCCAGTGCGGCACGAGGTTGGAGTTGGCGATCAGCACGCGCGGCGCGTCCGCGTGCGTGCGGAACACGCCGACCGGCTTGCCGGACTGGACGAGCAGAGTCTCATCCTCGTTCAGCGCCTTCAACGCGGCGACGATGCGGTCAAAATCCTCCCAAGTCCGCGCCGCTCGGCCGATGCCGCCATAGACGACGAGCTCGTTCGGGTTTTCCGCCACGTCCGGGTCGAGATTGTTCATGAGCATCCGGAGCGGCGCTTCGGTCAGCCAGCTTTTTGCGTTGAGCTCAGGCCCGCGTGGCGCTCTCACCTCGCGGATATTGTGGCGCGGATTGATCATTGTCTTTCCTCTCCGATGGCAAGGGCGATCTGTTCCAGCCGCTCCAGAGTGGCCTTTAAATGCCGGCGCAGGCGCTCGGCCTTCAGCGCGTCATAGGCGAAGGGCTCGCTCTCGCTTTCCAGATGCGTGGCCTGAGCGAGCTCCATCTGGACGGCATGCACCCTTTCCGCGGGCCGGCCATAGTGCCGGGTGGTCCAACCGCCGCGGAAGCGGCCGTTGAGGATGTGGGAGAAGCCTTCCGCCGCCGAGCAGATCTCCACGACGGCCTCCTCGAGGGCGGGAGCGCAGGTGCGGCCATTGTCGGTGCCGATGTTGAAGTCGGGCAGCGTACCGTCAAAGAGGAATGGGCAGCGCGAGCGGATGGAATGGCAGTCGTAGACCACCGCAATCCCGTTGAGCGCCTTCACGCGCGCCACTTCCTGCTTCAGGGCGGTGTGGTAGGGCCGGTGAAACTCGGCGGTCCGCGCGGCGATCTCGGCCTCGTCCGGCTCCTCGCCTTCCCGCCAGATCGGCTGGCCGTCGAAATTGGAGAGCGGCACGAGCCCTGTCGTGTTCTGGCCTGGGTAGAGGCTCTGGCCGGACGGGTCGCGATTGGCGTCGATCACATAGCGATGGAACGTGGCGCGCACGGAGGTGGCGTTGGGCAGGAGGTCCCGGTAGAGCACATCGACGTGCCAGTCCGTGTCGCGCAGCTTGCGGCCTTCTTCGTTCAACCTGCTCCACATCTCTTCCGGCATGTACGTGCCGGTGTGTGGGAAGCCGAGAATGACGGGCGAGGTGCCTTGGACCACTTCCACCGGCGTCATGGCTCGCTCCTGAGTTCCGGCAATATGCCGGGCGAGACGCTAGCATTGAGCTGGCTTGAACGCACCAGCTCCGTTGCCGCCTCAAGATCGCCCGCCATGAAGCGGTCGACATCCAGCGCCGGCACGGCGGCGCGGATGGCGGCATGCGCCTTCTGCAGCTCGGTGCTCGTCCTGAGCGGAGCGCGCAGATCGATTCCCTGTGCTGCCGTGATCGCCTCGATCCCGATGATGCCGAACAGATTGTCGCTCATGGCAAGAAGGCGGCGGGCGCCATGGCAGGCCATGGAGACGTGGTCCTCCTGGTTGGCGGAGGTGGGAGTGGAGTCCACAGAGGCGGGATGGGCCATCTGCTTGTTCTCCGACATCAAGGCGGCTGACGTCACCTCAGCGATCATGAAGCCGGAGTTGAGCCCCGGCTTCTTGGCGAGAAACGCGGGCAAGCCGAAGGAGAGCGCCGGGTCGACCAGGAGCGCGATGCGCCGTTGGGCGATCGCGCCGATCTCGCAGATGGCAAGCGCGATCTGGTCGGCAGCGAGGGCCACGGGCTCGGCATGAAAATTGCCGCCGGACGCCACCGTGCCGTCGGAAAGCACCAGCGGATTGTCTGTCACCGCATTGGCCTCGATCGTGAGCGTGCGCGCGGCCTGGCGCAGGACGTCGAGACAAGCGCCATCCACCTGCGGCTGGCAGCGGATGCAGTAGGGGTCCTGCACACGCTCGTCGCCCTCGCGGTGGCTTTCGCGGATTTCGGAGCCGTCAAGCAGCTTCCAGAGCGCTGCTGCCGTGTCGATCTGGCCCTGGTGGCCGCGCAGGAGATGGATCTCCGGATGGAACGGGGCGGAGGAGCCCATGGCGGCATCGGTTGAAAGCGCGCCGGTGATGACGGCCGCGCGCGCGGCACGGTGGGCGCGGAAGAGGCCGGCGAGCGCGAGGGCGGTCGAGACCTGTGTGCCGTTGATGAGTGCCAGCCCCTCCTTGGCCTGGAGAGTGACCGGGGAAAGCCCGGCCTTGCTGAGCGCTTCCCCGGCCGACAGCCTTTCACCGCGGAAATGCGCGTCGCCTTCGCCGATCATCGCCGCCGTCATATGGGCGAGGGGCGCGAGGTCGCCCGAGGCCCCGACCGAGCCCTTCTCCGGGATCACGGGGATGACGCCGCGCGCAAGCATCTCCTCCAGGAGACGGATGATCTCCATGCGCACACCCGAGGCGCCGCGGCCGAGCGACATCAGCTTCAGCGCCATCACCAGACGAACGATTTTCTCGTCCAGCGGCGCGCCGAGCCCGCAGCAATGGGAGAGGATGAGGTTGCGTTGAAGCGTGGCCACATCGGACGCCGGTATGCGCACGCTGGCGAGTTTCCCGAACCCGGTATTGATGCCGTAGACGGCCTGGTCACCGCCGGCGATTTCGGCGATGCGCTGCGCCGAGCGTTCGATTGCGGTATGGCAGGATGGATCAAGCCGGACCGGCGGCCCTTCGCGCCAGATGCGCTCGAGAGTGTGGATCGAGACTTCGCCGGGTGTGACGGTGAGGGTCATGGCCGCTCCTGCCCAGCTCCGGCCTCGACCCGGCTCGCCCGCATCCTGCGGATACTGACGCGGCTACCCTCCCAATGCGGGGGAGGATGGGGCATTCCTGCGGCCAGGGCCGACGAATGGGTCATGCGACATCTCCCAGGAAGAGGCGGTAAAGCGGATTGAAGCCGATGCGATAGGAAAGCTCGGCGGGGTGCTCGACATCCCAGACGGCGAGCTCGGCGCGCTTGCCCGGCGCGATGGTGCCGATCTCATCGGCAAGGCCGAGGGCGCGGGCAGCTTCGCGCGTGACGCCGGCAAGCGCCTCTTCCGGCGTCAAGCGAAAGAGGGTGCAGGCCATGTTCATGGCGAGAAGCAGGGAGGAAAGCGGCGAGGAGCCCGGATTGCAGTCGGTCGCAATTGCGATGGGAACGCCCGCGCCGCGCAGTTCGGCCACCGGCGGCGCCTGCGTCTCCCGCAGTGTATAGAAGGCGCCGGGCAGGAGCACGGCGACAGTGCCGGCGGTCTTCATGGCCGCGACGCCTTCCTGGTCGAGATATTCCAAGTGATCGGCGGAAAGCGCACTGAAGCTGGCGGCAAGCTTTGCTCCGCCGAGATTGGAAAGCTGCTCCGCGTGAAGCTTTACCGGCAGGCCGAGTGCCTGTGCCTTGGCGAAAACGCGCTCCATCTGCCCGGGCGAGAAAGCGATGCTCTCGCAAAAGCCGTCAACGGCGTCGGCGAGGTCCGCTTCATAAGCTGCCTCCATGCCGGGAAGCACGACCTCGTCGATATAGGCATCGGCCCGGTCCTTGTATTCCGGGGGCACGGCGTGAGCGGCAAGGTAGCTCGTCTTCACCCGCACATTGCGTAGCGTCCCCAGCCGGCGCGCAGCACGCAGCATCTTCAGCTCGTCCTCGATCGTCAGCCCGTAACCGGACTTGATCTCGACCGTCGCGACCCCCTCCGCAATGAGCGCATCGAGGCGCGGCAAGGCGGAAACCACGAGTTGCTCCTCGTCCATATGCCGGGTCGCGGTCACCGTGGAGAGAATTCCGCCGCCGGCGCGCGCGATCTCTTCATAACTCGCCCCCTGCAGACGCAGCTCGAACTCGCGCGCGCGGTCGCCGCCGTGAACCAGATGCGTGTGGCAGTCGATCAAGGCCGGGGTGGCAAGCCGTCCACCAAGATTTATCCTCTCGACGCCGCTCCATTCGCCAGGCAGGTCGGCTCGGGTGCCGGCCCAGGCGATGCGACCGCCCTCGATGGCGATGGCTCCGTCATCGAGCAGGCCATAGGAGCCGCCGCCCCTTGTCATAGTGGCAAGCCTTGCTTCCGTAATGACGACGCGTTTCATCGCCTGGGACTCGTCTAGACTGGAGGGTAATATGTCTATACAAATACGCTTGTAGTTCAGGACGGACCCTGCATGCAACAGATTTTCGCCCGAGCGGCTTTCACGCCCGAAGGCTGGCAGAACGATGTCGTCGTGACGATCGACGAGAGTGGGCGCATCGCTTCCGTTGCGCCCAGCGCCAGACCCTCGGGTGCAATTCAGGTGCCGGTGCTGCTGCCCGCACTTGCCAATCTCCATAGTCATACATTCCAGCGCGCCATGGCAGGGCTCGCCGAGCGACGCAGCCAGGCGGGGCGTGACAGCTTCTGGACCTGGCGGGAGGTGATGTACCGCTTCCTTGACCTCCTTTCCCCGGAGGACGTCGAGACGATAGCCGCCTTCGCCTTCATGGAGATGCAGGAAGCAGGCTTCTCGGCGGTGGCGGAATTTCACTACCTCCACCATCAGCCAGGCGGCACCCCCTATGACGATCAGGCTGAGCTTTCCTCCCGCATCACGGCCGCGGCGGGAAAGACCGGCATTGGGCTGACGCTCCTGCCCGTCCTCTACCGCTATGGCGGGGCGGACCGGCGCGCGCTCAGGGGAGGGCAGTTAAGATTCGGCAATGAGGTAAGCGGCTTCGAGCGGCTTGTGGCACGCGCGGAAGCGCATATGGCAGGCCTGCCGGCGGATGCTGTCCTTGGCACCGCCGCCCACTCGATCCGGGCGGCAGGGATGGACGATATTCACGCGGCCCTGGCTATAAAGCAGTCCGGGCCCTTCCACATGCACATAGCCGAGCAGGAGCCGGAGGTGCAGGAGGTGCTGGCCGCCTATGGGTCGCGGCCAGTCGAATACCTGCTCGGCGAGGTGACCGTCGATCGGCGATGGTGTCTCATCCATGCCACTCATATGAACGCGCTGGAAACGGAGCGTCTTGCCCATTCCGGCGCGGTGGCGGGGTTGTGCCCCGTGACGGAAGCCAATCTCGGCGACGGGTTTTTCAATGGCCCCGCGTTCCGTCAGGCAGGCGGGACGATAGGCATCGGCAGCGATTCGAACATCCGCATCTCGGTGGCCGAAGAACTGCGCCAGCTCGAATATTCCCAGCGCCTGCATCACCGCGCCCGCGCATTGATGGCGGAGGAGGGCGGCTCGTGCGGGCGGGCGCTCTACGAGGCGGCGCTCGCTGGCGGGGCGCAAGCGCTCGGCCGTGAAAACGGCGCGCTGCAAGCCGGCCGGTGGGCGGATCTGGTGGCCATCGATCCGGCCGCTTTCGCAGGCGCGGGTGAGGGGGACGCAATCCTCGACGGCTGGATCTTTGCCGGCGGCAATGACGCGGTGACGGATCTCTGGTCGGCCGGCAGGCACATGGTGCGGGAAGGCCGGCATGTGGCCCGCGAGGCGATCGCCGCGCGCTATCGCGCCGTGGTGGCTCGGCTCGCCGGCGCCCTATGAGTGAGCGCAACTCCTTCAAAGTTATTCGCGACGAGATGGCGCGCCGCATCGCCGAGCGGCTGTGGCTGCCCGGCGCGTTGATCCCGGGCGAGGAGGTTCTGGCGCGCGAGTTCGGCGCCGCGCGGGCCACCGTCAACCGGGCGTTGCAGGAGCTGGCGCGTGCGGGGCTCGTCGAGCGGCGGCGCCGCGCCGGAACGCGCGTGGCGCTCTATCCAATGCGCGAGGCACGTTTCGTTATCCCGCTCGTGCGCCAGGAGATCGAAGCGCGCGGCGCAGCCTATCAGTATCGTCTGCGCTCCTGCGAAGAGGTGTCACCGCCCGAACTCGTGCGCACGAGGCTCGGCCTCTTGGACGACACGCCTCTGCTGCATGTCCGCTGTCTGCACCTGGCGGACAGTGCGCCTTATCAATACGAGGACCGATGGATCAATCTCGACGCGGTACCGTCCGTGCGGGATGTGGATTTTACCACAGTCAGTCCGAACGAGTGGCTGGTCGAGAACGCGCCCTTCACCGAGGCTGAGTTCACGTTCCTCGCCGCCGCCGCGAGCGCGGAAGAAGCGGATCTGCTGCAACTGCGGGAAGGCTCGCCGGTTTTCGTGGCCGAGCGCATCACATGGTTGCGCGACAAACCGATCACGCTGGTGCGCATGGTACATCCCCCCGCGCACCGGATGGTGACGCGGCTCTGAGTCTCGACATCGGCGATTGAAGGCGATACGGCAGAGACGACGCTGCCGCCGGGAAAAATTCGATGCCTTCAACGCTGATCGCCCCCTCCATCCTGGCGTCCGACTTCTCGCGATTGGGCGAGGAGGTGGAAGCCGTGGCGGCCGCCGGCGCGGACTGGATCCATCTCGACGTTATGGATGGGCATTTCGTGCCGAATATCACCTTTGGCCCGCCGGTGGTGAAGGCGGTCCGTGGCCGCACGAGCAAACCCTTCGACTGTCACCTGATGATCGCGCCGGCCGATCCTTACCTCGCCGCCTTCGCCGAAGCGGGCTGCGACAACATCACCGTCCACGCGGAAGCCGGCCCGCACCTCCACCGCTCGCTCCAGACAATCAGGAGGCTCGGCAAGAAGGCGGGCGTGTCCCTCAACCCGTCCACCCCTGAGAGCATGATCGAATATGTGCTCGACGACATCGACCTCATCCTGATCATGACGGTCAATCCTGGCTTCGGCGGCCAGGCCTTCATCCCCGCCACGGTGGAAAAGATTCGGCGCGTGCGGAATATGATCGAGGGCCGTCCCGTCAGGATCGAGGTGGACGGCGGCATTTCGGCGGAGAACGCGGGCGTCGTGGTGGCCGCGGGCGCCGACGTGCTCGTCGCTGGCTCGTCGATCTTCAAAGGAGGAGGCGAGGCTGCCTATCGCCGGAACATCGCGGAATTGAGGAAGGCAGCAGCCGGGTAGGGCGTTCAGCGCTTTCCTCTTCCATATCGCACAGTTTCAAACCGCGCTGCCAGCGCCTCGTAGAGCAGCAGGCGCCCGACGAGCGGCTCGCCGATGCCGGTGACAAGCTTTATCACCTCCATCGCCTGCAGCGTGCCCATCACACCGGTAAGCGCTCCGACGATCCCCGCTTCGGCGCAGGAAGGCACCAGGCCAGGCGGGGGCGGCTCCGGGAAGAGGTCGCGATAGGAGGGCAACGGGTTACCGTCCGCTCCTGTCCCGTAAGGTTTGAGGACCGTGATCGAGCCGTCGAAGCGGCCGACCGCCGCCGTGACGAGCGGCACCTTACATTCCGCGCAGGCATCGGCGAGCGCATAGCGCGTCTCGAAATTGTCGGAGCCGTCCACGACCACATCGTAGCGGGCTACCAGCGGCCCGGCATTTTGCGCGTTCAGACGCAGAATGTGCGGCTCCACCAAGACATGCGGATTGAGGCGGGCGATTGCCGCCTTGGCACTCTCGGCCTTTGCGGTTCCTACTGATTCCGTCCCGTGGATGATCTGCCGCTGCAGGTTGGAGAGCGCTACGCGGTCATCATCGATGATGCCCAGCGTTCCCACGCCGGCCGCGGCGAGATAGTGCAGCACCGGCGCGCCGAGGCCGCCTGCGCCCAGCACCAGCACGCGCGCCCGCTTCAGTTTCTGCTGGCCGGCGCCGCCGATCTCCGGCAGGACGATATGCCGCGCGTAGCGCTCCAGCTCTTCTTCGGACCAAAGGATCTCGCTCATGCGGCGGACCATACGTCGCCCGAACCTGCTTGTCAGGTGCGCATGACGGTCCTGATGTCTAGCTTTGCGGGGCTCCCGCCTAGGCCGAGCGGACGGTGCCGCCCGAGACGGTCAGGAACTGCGCCCGGCCTTCGAGGCTCGAAAAGAGCGCGCGTTCCGTGCCGGTCATGAAAGCCTGGCAGTTTAGCTCTTCCAGTATGTCAAACAGCGCAGCCCGCCTGCCGGCGTCGAAATGGGCGGAGATCTCGTCGAGCAGCAGGATGGGTGCCATTCCCGAAAGTTCGGCCGTGAGCCGCGCATGGGCGAGCACCAAGCCGACGAGCAGGGCCTTCTGCTCGCCCGTTGAGCAGTGTTCGGCCGGCATATTCTTGGGAGCGTGCCGCACCAGAAGCTCACTCCGATGCGGTCCTTCCAGCGCGCGGCCCGCCGCCCGGTCGCGCGGTCGCTCGGCGCGCAAACGGCTGCGGAACTCTTCCTCCGCATCGACGGCCGGCATCCGTGCGACCGCCTGGTCCACGCTGCCTTCCAGCGCCAGAAGCGCCTTGGGAAACGGTCCTTCGGCCGGCAGGCGCTCGATCATCGCGGAAAGCAGCCGCAGCATTTCCCCGCGCGCCGCCGCGATCGCGACGCCCGTCTCGGCCATCTGCGTTTCGATGGCGTCAAACCAGGCATCGTCGCGCACCTCGTCGGCAAAGAGCCTGTTGCGCGAGCGCATCGCCTTCTCATAATCCGCGGCGCGGCGCCCATGTGCAGGATCGATGGCGAGCACGAGGCGGTCCAGGAAGCGGCGGCGGTCGGCCGAAGGGCCGGTGAAGAGCTGGTCCATCGTGGGTGTTAGCCAGATGACCCGCAGCCAGTCGAGCATGGCTTCCGCGCTGCGCGGCGTGTCGCCATTGATGCGCACCCGGCGGGCGGCTTCGCTTCCGTCCGGCGCGGCGCCTGCCGTACCTGTCCCGATACGGCAGGAGCCGTAGGGCCCCTCGATCTCCGCATGCACGGCAAAGCCGTCGCTGGAGCCGATCCGCGCCACCTCTTCCAGCGTCGCACGTCGCAGGCCGCGCCCGGGCGAAAGAAAGGACACCGCCTCGAGCAGATTGGTCTTGCCAGCGCCGTTCTCTCCGGACAGCACAACGGCGCCCGGCTGAAGACCGAGCGAAAGCGAAGCATAATTGCGGAAATTGGCGAGGCTGAGCTTGGCGAGATGAACCTGCGCCGGCCGTCCGCCCATAGCCTCCTTTGGCGTGGTCGTCACACCCGCATCGGCATCAGGACGTAGAGGGTGCGGTCGTCGGACGCGTCCTGGATGAGCGTCGGCGAGCCGGCATCGGCCAGCAGGAATTTCGCCTCGCTGCCTGAAAGCTGCGCGGCGACGTCGAGCAGGTAGCGGGCGTTGAAGCCGATCTCGATCGGGTCGGCATCATAGCCCGCCGGGATTTCTTCCGTCGCGCTTCCCGAATCCGGGTTGTTGACCGTGAAGGTGACCTGCCCGTCGGCGATGGAGAGCTTGACCGCCCGTCCGCGCTCGGACGAGACGGTGGAAACGCGGTCGACCGCCGCCGAGAAGCTTTGCCGGTCAATGACGAGCTCCTTGTCATTGCCGGTCGGGATGACCCGCTGGTAGTCCGGAAACGTGCCGTCGATCAGCTTCGAGGTGAGGACGACGCTGCCGATGGTGAAGCGGATCTTCGTGTCCGACAGTTCCACGGTGACGGCTACGTCGGGATCGTCCACCAGCTTCTGCAACTCGCCCACAGTCTTGCGCGGGATGATGATGCCAGGCATGCCCTCCGAGCCCGCCGGAGCATCGATCTCGGCGCGGGCTAGGCGGTGGCCGTCCGTGGCCACCGCGCGCAGCTTTAAGGTGCCGCCCGTCTCAAGCGTGTGAAGGAAAATGCCATTGAGATAATAGCGCGTCTCTTCCGTGGAGATGGCGAACTGGGTCTTTTCGATCAGCGCACGCAGGGAGGCCGACTCCATGCGGAAGATATGCGAGAACTGGCCGGCCGTGAGCGAGGGGAAGTCGGCCTTGGGCAGGCATTGCAGCCGGAAGGTGGAGCGGCCGGAAACGACCGACATGGTCTGGCCGCTCTCGTCCGCCTTCAGCATCACTTCCGCGCCATCCGGCAGCTTGCGCACGATGTCGTAGAGAAGATGCGCCGGCACGGTCGTCGCGCCGGCCTGTTCGATGGAGGCTGGCGCGGCCTCGGTCACCTCCAGGTCGAGGTCCGTGGCCTTCATCTCCAGACTGGTGCCGTCTACCGAAAGAAGCACATTGGAGAGAATTGGTATCGTATTGCGCCGTTCCACCACCCGATGAACATGGCCGAGGGATTTCAGGAGATTGGAACGTTCAAGAACTACGCGCATAACCTGTGAATCTCGCCTGGATGAAGAGTGGATGCATTGCGGGCGATACCCCGCTCGCAACGCCGCTCTACACGCTGGATTTGCGCAAACTGACAGTAAATTCAGGCGGAACGCAAGCCCGCGAAACGGCCGAGGCCGATTTCCGCGGGCATCCTGGGGATAACGCTTAAGGTGCCCCTCCTGCCGCGCGCCTCATGCTTGCTCGCTGATCAGCCTTTTGAGGAGCTCGAGTTCCTGGGCGAGTTGCTTGTCGTCCCCCGACATGCCTTCGATCTTGCGCACCGCATGCAGCACCGTCGTATGGTCGCGGCCGCCGAAGCGGCGCCCGATCTCGGGCAGTGAGCGCGGGGTCAGCACCTTCGCGAGGTACATCGCCACCTGCCGTGGTTTGACGATCGAGCGGGTGCGCCGGTTTGAGAGCAGCTCCGTCTTGGAGACGTTGTAGTGCCGCGCCACGATGCGCTGGATGTCCTCGATGCGTACGCGCCGGGGTTCGCCCGTGCGGCAGACTGGGCCGAGGATCTCGTCGATGCGGTCGAGCGTGATCTGCGGTTCGAAGGAATGGCGGAACACGAGTTGGTTGAACGCGCCTTCGAGCTCGCGGCCGCTGCCGGTCACCACCTGCGCCACATGCTCGAGCACTTCCTGCGGAATGTTGAGAGATGGGTCTTCGGCGCGCGTTGCTGCAAGCCGCTGTTTGAGGATGGCGAGCCGCAGCTCATAATCCGGTGACATGATCTCGAGCGATACGCCGCCATTGAGGCGCGACTTCACGCGCGGCTCCAGGGACTCCAGCTCCGAGGCCGGCCTGTCGGCGGCGACCACCACCTGCCGGGCACTGTCGAGCAGCATGTTCAGGAGGTGGCAGAACTCGTTCTGGATCGACTTGCCCTGCAGGAACTGCATGTCGTCGATGATGAGGAGATCGATGTCGCGCAGCTGCTCCTTCAGCGTCAGCGCATTGTTGTCGCGGATGGCTGTGGCGAAGCGCCACATGAAATACTCCGCCGTGAGATAGACGACGCGCGACTGCGGCCGCCGCGCGAGCGAGGCTGCGGCAATCGCCTGCAGGAGATGGGTTTTGCCGAGCCCCACCGACGCATGCAGGAAGAGCGGGTTGAAGCGCACCGCGCTGGCTGCCGATTCCGCAACCGTGCGGGCTGCCGCGCAAGCAACGCGGTTCGACGCCCCCTCAATGAAGGATTCAAAAGTGTAGCGGCTGTCGAGTGGCGAGCCGAACATGCTCGGCCGCGGCGCCTGCTCGAGTTTGGCGGTCGGAAGGGTGGCGATCCGCGCCCCGTTGATGACCCCCGTTGCGAGCGCGGTCTGCGGCTGGGCCCCCGCTTTCCGGACCGGCCCCGGCTTGATCTCGGCTTTGGTGGGCAAGGCGCGGGTGGCGGTGCGCACCACGATCTCTACTTTGAGGACCGAGCGGTCCTCCGCCTTCCAGATCTCGGTGATCAGATCAAGATAGTGGCCGTTGATCCAGGCCCTCAGGAACGCGGTGGGAACGGAAATGCGGACGACACCCTTGGATGTTTCCGCAAGCTTCATCCTCCCGAACCAGCTGGAATATACCTCGGTGCCCAGCCGGGCTTTCAATTGCGCCCTGACGCGCTCGAAGACCGCCGCCGCCTGATCGGAGGTCTCGGCCTGTTCGCCGTGATCTCCAGGGCTGCGAAAAGAAAACCCTCCCCCAATTTCCCTCTCAACGCCGCTTTGCATTCTTTTGTCCCTGTTAAAATAAAGTCTTTTTCAAACGGGCAGTGCTGAACAGCCGCATGATGTCGCCCCGCCCGTCGACACTCGTGTTGGCACCCGATGCTCTCTCACGCACCTCCGCACGCTCAATACTGGGCTGAGTTTTTGCCCTATCGTGGCTGAATCCCACCTGACGGCGCCCAGCCTCGGCTCGACCGCAAACCCCTCTCCAAGACATGATCTTGGCCCACTGTCTCGCGAGAACAAACGTTACCCGTGCACGAATTTCTCCGCGCCGCAGAAGCCCGTTTTGTCTGGTTTTTTGGGGCGCTCACGCTTGCCCTTGCGATAAGCGAACATTACCGAAATTCGTGCGGACAGGGCAAGGGCGCGACTAACGGTTTTTTCATCAATGAGGCCGCCATGAGGCTTTGCGACAACACCGCAGCGAGTGGTGGATGCGTTAAGCCGTTTTGATTCCAGATGCTTTTGCCAGCAGCCCGGCGGGCGGGAAAAAATGCGCACAAACTCAAAAAATCTGCTTGACATCGGCGGGCCCCTTGGCCTCGGGGCGCGGTGGTAACTACCTGTGGATAAACTCCTGTAAATTACTGACCCAAAACGGGAATTCTGAATGGCGGCCACCCTGGCACTCGCGCCAGTGTGACACTTTTCCTAACGCCGTGGGAAAGCATGCCGGCAAACAAAAACAAGCGCCTCGCGGGCGCATCGCACGCGAGGTCAACTCGTTGCTCGGCAAAGAAAAACCCGGCCGAAACGAGCCGGGCCGAAATGAAGCTGGAGAGCTTAGGCGTTCAGGGACTTGACGCGCTGGGCGAGTCGCGAAACCTTCCGCGAAGCGGTGTTCTTATGCACAACGCCCTTGGTGGCGGCGCGCATCAATTCCGGCTGTGCGGCCCTGAGGGCGGTCTCCGCAGCAGACTTGTCGCCCGCTGCGATTGCTTCCTCGACCTTGCGGATGAAGGTGCGGACGCGCGAACGGCGTGACTTGTTGATCTCGGTGCGGCGGGCGATCTTGCGCACCGCCTTCTTGGCCGAAGTGGTGTTGGCCATAATTCCTCTCTCGTTTCAAGTGACTGCCGGACCTACCGTTAGGCAGACCTCTCGGCACAAAACAAAAGGGCAGCCAGCGGCCACCTCAGTCGAGGCGGCTTATAGTCGAGGCGGCCGGGCGCGTCAACGGTTGCGGAATTGCGCGGAGCGCTTTTCCGCGAAGGCGGCCATGCCCTCCTTCTGGTCGTCCAGCGCGAACATGGAATGGAACAACCGTCGCTCGAAGCGCAACCCCTCAGAAAGCGTGGTCTCGTATGAGCGGTTGACCGCCTCCTTCGTCATCATCACGGCAGGCATCGAGAAGTCGGCGATCTTGGCCGCGACCTCCAGCACCTCCTCGATGAGCTCGCCGGCCGGTACCACACGGGAGACGAGGCCGCAGCGCTCCGCCTCCTGCGCATCCATCATGCGCCCCGTGAGGCACATCTCCATGGCCTTCGACTTGCCGACGAACCGGGTGAGGCGCTGCGACCCGCCCATGCCGGGCATGACGCCGAGCGTGATTTCGGGCTGACCGAATTTCGCACTGTCGGCGGCGATGATGAAATCGCACATCATGGCGAGCTCGCAGCCGCCGCCGAGCGCATAGCCCGCCACGGCAGCGATCACCGGCTTGCGGACGCGCGTCAGCCGCTCCCAGCCGGCGAAGAGGTCCTCCATATAGGCGTCGATGAAGGACTTGCTCTGCATCTCCTTGATGTCGGCGCCGGCGGCGAAAGCCTTTTCAGAACCGGTGATGACGATCGCACCGATCCGTTGGTTCGCGTCGAACGCCTCGGCAGCGGCGACAAGCTCCTCGAGCAGCTTGGAATTCAGCGCATTCAGCGCCTTCGGGCGATTGAGGGTAATAAGGCCGACACGCCCCCGCGTCTCGACCAGGATCGTCTCATAAGCCATGCGCATCGCCCTTCGGTTCGGTTGTACTCCGGCATAGCCTAGCGCTGGCAGGCGGGGCAATAGAAGGTGGAACGGCCGCCCTGCACGATGCGGCGGACCGTCCCGGAACAGCCGTCCTTTCGGCAGCGCTCCCCCTCGCGGTCGTAGACATTGAACCGGTGCTGGAAATAGCCGAGCGAGCCGTCCGCCTGCACGTAATCCCTGAGCGACGAGCCGCCCGCGGCGATCGCGTCCGCGATGACGTTGCGCACCGCTTCGGCCAGCCGGGAGCTCCGCTCGGTCGGCTTTCCGCCTTGGGCGGCGAGGGTCCCCGCAAGGCGCCGCGGCGAAAGCCCGGCGCGCCAAAGCGCCTCGCAGACATAGATGTTGCCGAGCCCGGCCACGACGCGCTGGTCCATCAGCGCGGCTTTCAGTGGCGTGCGCTTGCCGGCAAGAAGCTTTGCAAGCAGCGCGCCGTCGAGCTCGTTGCCGGTCGGCTCCACCCCAAGTCCCGCAAGGAGCGGGTGGGTGTTGAGATCCGCCGCGTCGGTTATGAGCATGAAACCGAAACGGCGCGGGTCATTGTAGATTACGCGCGCCCTTGCGCCGTCTGCCTTTTCCAGGTGGAAGACCACGTGATCGTGCTTGTCATCCTTCAAACGGGAATAGTGGAACTCGCCAACCACCTGCTCCGCCTCGCCTTCCTCCACGCGGAAGGAGCCGGACATTCCGAGATGGCAGATCAGCACCGCGCCGTCTTCCATATGGATGAGCAGGTACTTGGCCCGGCGGCCGAGACCCGTTACGGCGCGCCCGGCCACGCGGCTGGAGAATCCGGCAGGAAAAGGAAAGCGCAGATCCTTCCGGCGCTGCTCCACGCGCAGGATGCGCGAGCCCTCCATCACCGGCGCAAGCCCGCGCCGGACCGTTTCCACCTCGGGCAGCTCAGGCATTTCCGCCTATCGCGCCCAGGAATGAGCGGCCGTGTGGACCGGACGCAAGGCCGAGATGCTCGGCCAGGGTCTCGCCGATATCGGCGAAGCTTTCCCGCACGCCGACCGAACCCTTGGGAAATCCCGGCCCGGTCCCCAGGATGGGGACACGCTCGCGCGTGTGGTCGGTGCCCTTCCAGGTGGGATCGCAGCCGTGATCGGCAGTGATGACCAGAAGATCGCCCTCTCGCAGCTTGGCGAAGAGTTCGGGCAGGCGGGCATCGAAGACTTCGAGGGCCGCGGCATACCCGGCCACATCGCGCCGGTGGCCAAAAAGCGTGTCGAAGTCGACGAAATTTGCGAAGACGAGATCCCCGTGCCGAGCATCGTCGATGGCTTCCAGCGTGGCGTCGAAGAGCGCCATGTTGCCGGGGGCCTTGCGCACCTCGGTGACGCCCTGATGGGCAAAGATATCGCCGATCTTGCCCATCCCGATCACCCGCCCGCCGGCAGCTTTGACCCGGTCGAGCAGGGTCGGCTCGGGGGGCGGCACGGCATAGTCGCGGCGATTGGGTGTGCGCTCGAAATCGGCCGCGCTTTCGCCGAGGAACGGGCGCGCGATGACCCGGCCGATCTTGTATTCGTCCACCAGACGCCGCGCGATTTCGCAGACGCGGTAAAGCCGTTCCAGCCCGAAATGCTTCTCATGCGCGGCGATCTGGAACACCGAATCGGCCGAGGTGTAGCAGATGGGCTTTCGCGTGCGGATATGCTCTTCGCCCAGCTTGGCGATGATCTCCGTTCCCGAGGCGTGGCAATTGCCGATGACACCCGGGAGATCTGCCTCGGCCACAAGCCTCTCCGTCAATTCACTGGGAAAGGTCGGGACCGTTTCGGGGAAGTAGCCCCACTCGAACGGCACGGGCACGCCGGCGATCTCCCAATGGCCGGAGGGCGTATCCTTGCCGCTGGAGCGCTCCTCAGCCGCCCCGTAGAAGCCGATCGGCCGGAAGGCAGGGTCGATCCCGCTGCCTGCCGCGAGCGCCGCGGCGGCGCCGAGGCCGAGCGCCCGCATATGCGGCAGGCGAAGCGGCCCCATTCGGACACCGCTGCGGTCGGCCTTCCCGGCCGCGCAGGCCGCCTCAATATGCCCAAGCGTGTCCGCGCCTTCATCTCCGAAGCGCGCCGCGTCCGGCGCATGGCCGATGCCGAAGGAATCGAGAACGAAAAGAAAGGCGCGCGCCATCAGCGGGGTATCCTTTGCGCTCAGAGATAGGCGGGCCGAGAACGCTTGGCAATCGCCAGGCAAACTAGCAGTCGGAGCAGGGAATAGTGGGAGTCTGCCGCGGACGCAGATAATAGCGCTCGCCCATGCTGATCTGGTCGAAGGCGGCGGTCAGCCCCAGCGCATCCTTCGCCCCGGCGGCCCAGACGATGAGCGGCAGATAGTGCAGCCGCGCTTCCGCGCGAATGAGGAAGATGCCAGGTACGAGCAGGCTCTCCGGTACCTCGGTGCGCCTGCCAGGCTGCTCCGCGTCGCGGATTTGCCCATCGGCGAAGACCTGCGACCAGACAACCCGCCCTTCCAACGGAGCCGCGAAGGTGACCTGGATGGCCGTGACGGTGATGGCAAGACCGCTGCGCCGATAAGGCTGGAGGGCCGCTTCGCTCAGTTCCATGATGCCCCTGAGCTCGCCGACGGTCATCGCCGGCTGCTGGGCTACGAGGTCGGCCACCTGGCTTGCCACGCGGCTCACCTTGCTGTTGGTCTCCAGGGCCTGGGAGAACTCCATGGTGAGGAAATAGAGCCCGAGCATCAGCGGCACGACCAGCGCGAACTCCAAGGCGGCAACGCCCCGCCTTTCCGCAGCGAAGGCGCGGAGCTGTTGCGCGATGCGCAATCCCAGCCGCAGCATTTTTGTGTTCACCGCGGCCATGGGCGCTACTCGTTTTGCGAAACTGGCGGGGTGAACGGCTCGTTCTGCCAGGTCTGCGTGGCGAAAAGCAGCGTATTGCCGTCCGGCAGGTTGGACATGCTTTCGCGCATGATGTCCGTGATCACCGGCCAGAAATAAAAGACGCGCAGCACGTTCTTTTCCTCGGCTTCACCGGGATCGAACCTGAACTGTTCCGGCACCACCGGGCCGTCGAACACGGCGGCGGCCTCGGCAAACGTCCGAAAACTCTGCAGATCGACGCGCAGTCCTGGGCAATTACTGGGGAAGAGCAGGCCCATGCGCTCGCAGAGGCGGTCCCGCACACTCTCCGCGGTAAGGTCGCCCGCGCGCAGCTGGCCGGTGCGGAACTGCCGGGCGACATCTTCGGTTGCGCTGGTCATCAGTTGCTGCGCCACCAGGGATAGGCTGGTTTCCAGGATAGCGAACAGCACCAGGAAGAAGGGGAGGGCGAGAATGGCGAACTCGATGGCGGTTGCTCCGCTACGCTCCCTGCAGAAGCGGCGTGCGAGCCCCTCCGGCTCGCCGCGCGGCATTTCTGACTCAGCTTGAAGTCCCATGCCCCGACCCCTCATCCGCACGGAGTAAGACTGGCCTGGTTGCCTTCCTCTTTGCGGGGTCGATAGAATTAAGCGGTTGCCCTGTACAATTCGTTTACGTCCGGTGCGGAGTTGCGGAGGATCACTGGCCGCTCATCTCCGCTTCCGAGGCGCGTTCCGCTTCGCTCTTGTAGGAGCTCTCGCAGAACGGGGTGCAGGACAGGGTCTGCACCGCCGCCCGGCGATAGACGCGCACGGAATCCACCGTCTGGCGCGAGACCACCACCTGCTCATCCATGACTGGCTGTCCATCCAGGTCGAGCACCACGACATTCGTGACGCCAAAACCTTTCCCCGTAAGCACGATGGTTGTGGAATCCTGGACGGTCGCGTCGGCAATTTGCGAATTGCCGATCACAACCGTATCCGCCGGCCGGGCGAGCTTGATGATCTTGGCTTGGTTCATCACCAGGCGGATGCTTTCGGCATAAGTGGGGGCCGAAAAGGCGGCGAAGGCCAGCAAAGCCGCCACGGCAATGACTTTGTCACGAGAACGCATTGCGTTGCCACCCCCGCTGAACCCTGAACGAAATATCAAACGGAGTGGTTAAACAGTGATTAAGACGCGACAGGTGTGTTCTGTTCGCAGGAAGACCGGCGTCCGATCAAATCTGTTCTTATCGGCTCGTTAACCGACACAATCGAAGCAGGCACTAAACGGTTCAGTAACAGTATTTCTTAAGGTCGTTGCAACAGCAGCCGGATAGGTTCCCGCCCATCCGATCGACGCCAGAGAGAATGTCGACGGAGTGCTGTTAATCCGGAGTGAAGGAGTTCTCCAATGTCCAAGCTTTTCGCACGTTTCCTAAAGGATGAGTCCGGCGCCACCGCCATCGAGTATGGCCTGATCGCCGCGCTGGTGGCGGTAGCCATTATCGCTGGCGCGGGCCTAATGGGCGCCCGGCTGGGCACCCTTTTCACCAATATCGCGAACAGGCTTAACGTGACGGTGCCCACGAGCTAATTCGATCGCGACACGTCAACAAGGCCGCTTGCGGTACAGCAGGCGGCCTTTTTATTGGAGAAGGCCACTTGCAATGCGCGAGCTTTTCGTCGGCGCTTCACCGACGGTTAAGCCGGAACGGCTAGTCTGGTCGAGGTTCCCCGCGGATTGTGGCCATGCTTGAAGCAGCAGTTCTCGTTACCTTCCCCTTCTGCATGGTCTTCGCGGCGGTGTCCGACATGGTCTCCATGACCATTGCCAACCGCGTGTCCGTCCTGCTGGTCGCGGCCTTCGCCGCCCTTGCGCCGCTCACGGGCATGCCCTGGCCGGAGATCGGCATGCATCTTGCCGCCGGCGCGGCGGTGCTCGCCGTCACCTTCACCCTCTTTGCCATCGGCGGCATGGGGGGAGGGGATGCCAAGCTGATGGCCGCCACATCCGTCTGGTTCGGATTCAGTCTTGGCCTTCTGAGCTATCTGGTGATTGCCGCTCTCCTCGGCGGAATACTCACCCTGGCACTTTTGATATTCCGCAGCTCCAGCCTCTCGATGTTGGTGGGCAACAATCTCTTTCTGCGCCATTTCGCCAATGAGAAGACCGGCGTTCCCTACGGCATTGCGCTCGGCCTCGGCGGGCTGATCTCCTATGGCCAGACGCCGCTCATGCAGTGGGCGATGGCGCGCCTCGCTGCTCTGTAAGAGAAAAAAGCCGAAGCGGAGTCTCCGCCTCGGCCTGGGTCCTTCCTCAGCACTCGCCCGGCCGGATGATCCGGTAGTCGGCCGCATCGGCCTCGCAGGCATTTCCGAAGGTGCGCATGCGATTTCCCCGCACGCCGCAGACGGGCGCATATTCGCGCGTGCAGAACTGCGGTTCATTGGCCGGGGGACGGCCGCCGCCCCATTGCGGCCGGCATTCGCCCGGATGGATGGGCCGGAAACCTTCCGCTTCCGCCATGCAGGGGTTGGGGAAGCTCCGCTCGCGCCCGCCGCGCACGGCGCAGACCGGCCGGTATTCGCGCGTGCAGACTTGCGGCGGAAGGCTGGGTCCCGCCGCTCGGCATTCGCCGGGATGGATGGGGCGATATCCCTCCGCATCGGCAATGCAGGCATTGGGGAAGGTGCGGCGGCGGTCGCCGCGCGCGGCGCAGACGGGCTGATACTGTTGCGTGCAGATCTGCGGCCGATCAGGCGGCAGAGGACGCGGAAAGCGCGGCTCCTCCTCGACGACAACGGTACAGCTCCACAGGAGCAGGCCGGCAAAGGCCAGCGCGGCAGCCCTGGCAAGATGGCTCAGAATTCGCACGAAACCCTCCTCCTCAAAATTCGAATGGATCGGCCGAGCTTAACCCCCATCTTGGCCGCCGCGTTCCCTACCCGATTTCCTGCACCAGGTCTCGATCGGGAAAGCAGGTCGGATTCCTTCCTGCCTTCTCCTGCCACAGGCCAATGGAGCGCCGCGTCTTGAAGCCGGCGAGCCCGTCCGCACCGCCGACATCATAGCCCTGGCGTTCGAGCGCGCGCTGCATGGCGGCAATATCCGAGCGCCGCATGCCGTCGATCCGGCCCCATTGGCCGGCAAAGCCGGTATTCCCATGCATGATGCGGTCGGCCGCATGGCCGACGAAGAGGGCGTAGAGGTCGCTCTCGTTGTAGTCCTTGAGCCGGTAGAAATTCGGCGTCACGAGGAAGGCCGGCCCATGCCGTCCCGCGGGCATCATGAGAAAGCCCTCGCCGCGCATCTCATGTGCCGGGAACGGCTTTCCGTTCACGCGCGCCACGCCCATGGCGGCCCAGTCGGCGATGCGCCGGCCCTGGTCGGGTCCTTCCAATGCGCAGGATATTTCGCGCGGGACAACCACTTCAAACCCCCAGTCGCGCCCGCGCACCCAACCATGGCTGGCAAGGTAGTTGGCGATCGAGGCGAGCGTGTCGGGCACCGAGTTCCAGATATCGGCCGTGCCGTCGCCGTCTCCGTCCACCGCGTATTTGAGATAGGAGGACGGCATGAACTGCGGCTGCCCCATCGCGCCCGCCCAGGAGGAGCGCATGGAAGCCGGCCCGATGCGGCGCGTCTCGACCATTTCCAGCGCGGCAAGCACCTCCTGCCGGAACATATCCTTGCGCGTGGCCAGGAACGCCTTCGTGCCGAGCACCTCGAAGGCGTTGTGCGGGATCTTGGCGCTGCCGAAACCCGACTCGCGGCCCCAGATGGCGAGGAGGATGCCGGCCGGCACCCCGAACTGCCTCTCGATCGCCGCGAGGGTCGATGCGTATGTCTTGGCTCGGCTGCGTCCGCCGGAAACGACGCCATCGATATGGGCGAAATAGGCAGCCGGGGCCCGAAACTCGGCCTGGTGCTGCTCTCTCGCGCGCGGCGCGCTCTCGCCGGGCAGCACGAGGTCCGGCAGTTTCAGGTTGGGCTCCACGCCGGCGAAGGCGGCCTTGAACGTCGCCTCGGAAATCCCACGCGCCCGAGCTTCGGGCCACAGATCGTTCTGAAGCCACTGCTGGAACAGCGCGGTTGCGTTCTGTGCCATCGCCGGCAGCGGCGCGAGAAGGAGGAGGAGCAGGATCGCCGCGCAAAGCGCCCAGTCGCGCCCATTCCTGTCCTTCCGGCGAAGAGCATAGACGATCAAAAGAGTGCTCCTCCCTTGCCTTAAAACACAGTACGCGATTTCAACGCCGCGGCGAGCGTGCCCTCGTCCAGATAGTCGAGCTCGCCGCCCACCGGCACGCCATGCGCGAGCCTCGTCACCTTCACGTTGAGACCGCCCAGCTGGTCGGTGATGTAGTGAGCTGTCGCCTGCCCCTCGACTGTGGCATTCACGGCAAGGATGATCTCGGAGATGCCGCCTCCGGCCACGCGGCTCACCAGGCCCTTGATGTTGAGGTCATCAGGCCCGACGCCGTCGAGCGGCGAGAGCGTGCCGCCGAGCACATGATAGCGCGCGTTCATGGCCGCCGCACGTTCCAGCGCCCAGAGGTCGGCGACGTCTTCAACCACGATCAGCATGGCGGCATCCCGGCGGGGATCTGTGCAGATCGTGCAGGGATCGACCGTGTCCACATTGCCGCAGACGGAGCAGGCCCGCACTTTCTCCAGCGCCTCCGTCATGGCGGCGCTGAGCGGCGCGAAGAGCTGCTCCTTTTTCTTGATGAGATGCAGCGCGGCACGTCGAGCCGAGCGGGGACCCAGCCCCGGCACCTTGGCCAGGAACTGTATCAGGCGTTCGATCTCGGGACCTGCGATGCGTTTGGACATGGGTGTCGGCGAATGGCGAGTGGAAGGCGGGAATCAGGAGAGCAGGTCTATTCTTGTTATGCTGCTACGCCATTCACCGAGCTATGCCTATTGGCTCAAGGTCAAAACGGCAATTTCATCCCCGGCGGCAGGGGCAGGCCGGCGGTCATTTCCTGCGTTTTCTTCTGCATGGCCACCTCGACCTTCACCTTGGCGTCGTTGTGGGCAGCCGGAATGAGGTCCTCGAGGATTTCCACCTCCTCTTCCTTGAAGAGCGAGGGATCGATCTGAAGCTTTTTCATCTCGAACTTTCCCGACAGCGTCACCTTGACGGCGCCGCCGCCCGACTGGCCTTCCACCTCCATCTGGGCGATCTCCTCCTGCATGGCCTGGAACTTGGCCTGCATCTCCTTCGCCTTGCCCATGAGGTTCATCAGGTCGCGCATGTTCGTCTCCAATCAGAATTCATCGTCATCGGCCGGATCCGGCTCCGGCGGAGGCAGGGTTTCAGCAGCTTCCTCCGCCGCCGCCTCCGGAATGCGCACATCGAGGATGCGCGCGCCGGGGAACTGCTGCAGGATCGCGGCGACGGTAGGGTCTGCGCGCGCGTCGGCGAGCGCCGTCTCGCGCCGGCCGCTCTCCTCCTCGGCAAGCGTCCTGCCGCCGGGCTCGTTGGAAAGCGACACGATCCAGCGGCGCCCGGTCCATTTCTGCAGGCGGCTCGTAAGGTCGCCGAGGAGCGTTTTCGGCGCATCCTCCGTGAGGTTGACGGAGAGCCGTCCCGGCTCAATTGCGACCTGCCGCACGCAGCGCTTGAGCAGAACCTTGAAGGCCATGTCACGATTGGCATCGGCCAGCTCGGCGATATCGGCCAGCGACTTCACGGGAACGCTGGCTTCCTCCGCTTGCGCGGGAGGGGCGGGCGGAGGAGGGGCCAAAGGCTCAGCGGGCGACGTCTGTATGAGCCGCATGGTCTGCCCGCCGCCGCCCGTCGGCATGCGCTGGGCGGAGACCGCCTGTGCGCCGGCGCTGCCGACCGGCAGTGGGTTGGCGGCCGCCGGACCCGGACTTGTGGAAGGATAACTGCCCGGCGAAGCGTTGTTCCCCGTAGGCAATTCTTCCAGCGCCTTCAGCGCCTCGTCGAGACTGGGCAGGTTGGCCGCATGGGCGATGCGGATCAGAACCATCTCGCCCGCCGCAATCGGACGGCTGGAACCCTGCACCTCCTGAATGCCCTTCAGGAGCATCTGCCAAGTGCGGGAAAGCACGCGCACGGAGAGGTTTCTCGAAAACTCCAGCCCTCGCGTGCGCTCCTCCTGTGAAAGCGAGGCGTCGTTCGCAGCTTCCGGCACGAAGCGGAGGCGCGTGACGAGATGGTTGAATTCGGCGAGGTCCGTCAAAACCGCCGCAGGGTCTGCCCCCGCGTCATATTGCGCTCGGAATTCGGCCAGCGCCGCCGCCACGTCTCCGCTCATCAGGCGTTCGAACAGGTCAATCACCCGCGCCCGGTCAGCGAGCCCCAGCATGTCGCGCACTGTCTCCGCCGTCACCCGGCCGGAGGAATGCGCGATCGCCTGGTCGAAAATGGACTGCGCATCGCGCATGGAACCTTCCGCCGCCCGGGCGATCATCGCCAGCGCCTCATCCTCCGCTTCCACTCCTTCCAGCGCGCCGATGCGTGCGAGGTCGGCCTTGATCAGGCCGGCATCGATGCGTCTGAGATCGAAACGCTGGCAGCGCGAGAGGATGGTGATGGGAACCTTGCGGATCTCGGTGGTGGCGAAGATGAATTTGACGTGCGGCGGAGGCTCTTCAAGTGTCTTCAACAGGCCATTGAAGGCCTGGTTGGAGAGCATGTGCACTTCGTCGATGATATAGACCTTGTAGCGGGCCGACACCGGTGCGTAGCGCACCTGCTCGATGATCTCGCGGATATCGTCGATGCCGGTATGGGATGCGGCATCCATCTCCATCACGTCGACATGGCGGCCTTCCAGGATCGCCTCGCAATGCTCGCCGGGCAGGGCAAGATCGATCGAAGGCCGGTCGACCGTCGGAGTCTTGTAATTGAGCGCGCGGGCGAGAATGCGGGCCGTCGTCGTCTTGCCGACGCCGCGCACGCCCGTCAGCATCCAGGCTTGGGCGATCCGGCCGGTGGCAAACGCGTTGGTGAGCGTGCGCACCATAGGCTCCTGGCCGATGAGACCGGAAAAATCGCGCGGACGGTATTTGCGCGCCAGCACCCGGTAGGCGCCGGCTTTCCCTCCCGCCGTCTGCGCGACATCATTCATCCGGCGTCCACGCTCCCTGTCGATGGTCTGGTGGCGAGTCGTCGCCCTCAAGGGCGAGTTTCCCCTTGGATGCACGGCCGCGTCAATGGGCAGCGGAACAGGTGGGGAGAGGCGGGAGGCTGGCACGATGACCCGTGCCGGAGCTCGTTAGGGCTGCTTCCTTCCGGACCTGACCCGGTTGGCGAGTGGCGCGTCCACCACCAACCTCCCGCGCTCCATATCGTCAATCCGGGCGGTAAATGCAAGGCCGGATGCAGGAAGGGCTTGCAGGCAGTCTTGCCGCACTCTAGCGTCTCCGGCGGCAAGCTATGGGGATAGGCATGCTGCCGGGCAGCAAGGGAGGGTTCGTGCTCGATCCGCGGCTGGAAGGGGAAAGCCTTCCAATCGTGTGGCTCGGACTTTGCGAACTGCGCCTGCGCGACGAGCGGCGCTGGCCGTGGCTGGTGCTTATCCCGCAGCGCCCGCAGGTCGAGGAAGTGCATGATCTGACGCCCCGCGACCAGGCGATGCTCTCCTTCGAGACCAATCTTGTCTCCAAGGCGCTGAAGGACCTCACCGGCTGCACCAAGATCAACTGCGGAGCGCTTGGCAACATCGTGCGGCAGCTCCATGTGCATGTGATCGCCCGCAACGAGGGCGACCCCGCCTGGCCCGGTCCCGTCTGGGGTTTCGGGGCGCGCGAGCCCTACCGGCGGGAGGAACTGCACCAGCTGGCGGAGAAGATCAGAAGCCACCTGTAAGGCCGCTGCCGGCGCGGTCGCGCTGCGCCTCGATCGCTTTCTTGAAAGGCCCGGGCTGGGTCTGGCGCTCTCCCCAGGGCGCGTATATCGGCCGGTGCTATGCCGCCCGGGCCTCCTCCCGCACCTGGTAGTCTTTCACCGCGGTGAAAGTGATCGCCTTCCAGCGATCGGCCTCGTATTTCAGGCCGAATTCATGCGGTGCCAGGAAGACCGGGTCTTCGTCGAGGTCCCGCGCGATGTCGCCGCGATGGGCCGTGATGAAGCGTTCGAGCTCCGCCTTGTCCTCGGCGGAAATCCAGCGGCAGATCGAAAAGCGCGCCATTTCAAAGTCGACAGGCAGGGCATATTCGTTCTTGAGCCGCTCGCGCAGGACGTCGAGCTGCAGCGCGCCGACGACACCGACGATGGCGGGCGAGCCGTCCTCCGGCATGAAGAGCTGCACCACGCCCTCTTCCGCCATCTGCTGCAGCGCCTCCTTCAGCTTCTTGGCCTTCATGGCGTCGGAAAGCCGCACGCGGCGCAGGATTTCGGGCGCAAAGTTCGGCACGCCACGGAAAAGGATGTCCTCGCCCTCGGTCAGCGTGTCGCCGATCCTGAGCGTGCCGTGGTTGGGGATTCCGACAACATCGCCGGCGAAGGCCTCGTCGGCGGTGATGCGGTTCTTGGCAAAGAAGAACTGCGGCGCGGAAAGGCTGATGGGCTTTCCCGTGCGCACCAGCTTGGCCTTCATGCCGCGCTCCAGCCTGCCTGAGCATACGCGCACGAAGGCGATGCGGTCGCGGTGGTTGGGGTCCATGTTAGCTTGGATCTTGAAGACGAAGGAGGTCATCTTCGCCTCCGTCGCCTCTACCTTTCGAGTATCCGCCTCCTGCGCGCGCGGAGCGGGGCCGATGGCGCCGAGCGCTTCGATCAGGTCGCGCACACCGTAGTTCCGGAGCGCCGAGCCGAAATAGACTGGCGTCAGGTGCCCTTCGCGGAACGCCGTCTCGTCGAACGGCTTGCAGGCCTCCTTGGCCAGCAGCATCTCCTCGACGAAAGCCTCGCGTTCGTGCTCCGGCAGCATGCCGGATACGGCGTCAACCTCCGGCCCGTTCACCTTCCTCGGCTCCACATCCTCGTCCGAGTGGCGGATCGTATTCTCCGCAAGGTTGTAGGTGCCCGAAAAACTCTTGCCCCGGCCGATCGGCCAGGTGATCGGCGCGGTGTCCAGCGCCAGTTTCTGCTCGATCTCGTCGAGAATCTCGAATGGATCGCGGCTTTCGCGGTCTAGCTTGTTGACGAAGGTGATGATGGGGATGTCGCGCAGCCGGCACACCTCGAAAAGCTTCAGCGTGCGCGGCTCGATGCCCTTGGCGGCGTCGATCACCATCACGGCCGAGTCGACCGCCGTTAGCGTCCTATAGGTGTCGTCGGCGAAGTCCTCATGGCCGGGCGTGTCGAGCAGGTTGAAGACACGGCCGTCATATTCGAAGGTCATCACCGAGGTGACGACGGAGATGCCGCGCTCGCGCTCGATCGCCATCCAGTCCGACCGCGTCTGGATACGGTTCTTCTTCGCCTTCACCTCGCCGGCGAGCTGGATCGCGCCGCCGAACAGCAGAAGCTTCTCGGTCAGCGTGGTCTTGCCCGCGTCCGGGTGCGAAATGATCGCGAAGGTGCGGCGGCGCGCCACCGCGTCGGCCAAACTTTCTGGCATATCCGGAAATCCTTTTGACGGCCGGCTCTTACCAGCCACGGCCGCACCTGTCGAATGGAAATCTCCCCGTATGTAGTGCCTGCCGGCGGGGATTGCAGGCCCGGATTGCCGTTGACCGATTAATTAGTAGATGCTAATGATTAGTAATGACTAATGAGTATGCGCAGATCACGGCGCTGGCTGACCCGACCCGAAGGGCGGTCTTTGAACTCGTGGCGGAGCGGCCGCGCTCCGTGGCGGAGATCACGCGGGCCCTGCCGGTCACCCAGTCGGCTGTCTCGCAGCATCTGAAGGTATTGCGGCAGGCGCAGCTCGTCCGAGCGGAGCCGAGGGGCGCCAGCAACATCTATCACATCGATCCCGATGGGCTGGCGCGCCTTCGCGCGGAGCTAGACCGGTTTTGGAGCAAGACGCTCGCCGCCTACAAGATGGCCGTCGAGCAACCACCAGAGGAGCCGAAATGAGCACGCATGCAGCAGACACCTCCGTGAGACGTTCCGTCGTGGTCGAGGCGCCCATCGAGCGCGCGTTCAAGGTCTTCACCGAGGACTTCGGCAGTTTCAAACCTGCCGAGCACAACTTGCTTGCCGTCCCGATCGCCGAGACGGTGTTCGAGCCGCGGGTCGGCGGCCATATTTACGACCGTGGGGTTGATGGCAGCGAGTGCCGCTGGGCGCGTGTGCTGGCCTACGAGCCGCCCCACCGCGTGCTGCTCAGTTGGGACATCAGCCCGCAGTGGCGGATCGAGACCGATTTGGACAAGACCAGCGAGTGGGAAGTCCGGTTCACCGCCGAAACGGCGAACCGCACCCGGGTGGAGATCGAGCACCGGAAGCTGGAACGGCACGGCGAAGGCTGGGATGGCGTGCGCGACGGCGTAGCGGCGGATCAGGGCTGGCCGCTCTATCTGCAGCGCTATGCCGACCTGCTGGCGCGCCAGACCTGAAGGCGCTGGTCGATCGGCTCGGGACGAAAAACCTTCGCCAGCCGACCAGGTGAGTACCAACGGGTCGCCGGGCGCGGGACAAGGCTCTCGGCTCGTGAAAAGCGTTGAAAAGCGCGGCGGCGGAGGGCGCCGGAATTGACGCTTCCGCCCTTCGGCGTCAGATAGGGGCATGGTCCCTTCACAAACCAATATGCCGGTCATCGGCCCGACTGTCGGCGTCGTGCGCCTGCCGCACGCTCAAGATCTCCCCTTGCCCTCCTACGAAACGGCGGGAGCGGCGGGCATGGATCTGCGTGCGGCCGTGCCGCAAGACCGGCAGATCATCCTTCTGCCGGGCAAGCGCGCGCTGGTGCCGACGGGCTTCATCCTGGAGATTCCTGAAGGTTTCGAGGGCCAGGTGCGGCCACGCTCCGGGCTGGCGCTTCGGCACGGCATCACCTGCCTCAATGCGCCCGGCACGGTGGACAGCGACTATCGCGGCGAGGTCCAGGTCCTGCTCGTCAATCTGGGCGAGGATGATTTTTCCATCACGCGCGGCATGCGCATCGCTCAGCTCGTCATCGCACCTGTGACGGTGGCTAGGGTCGAGGAGCGGCTTGGCGCCGGCGAAACGGCTCGCGGCGGCGGAGGATTCGGCTCCACCGGCACGCTCTGAAACCTGTCCTGTGCTGTCAGGATGCTGCCGTCTGGCCCTTGACTTGGCGCGGCTGGAAATCCTTGATCGCCCCTCCAGTCATTCGGAGGGACGGCCATGGCTGACATTGGATCCACCTTTCGCGCCCTGCACGAGCGCGCCTTCATCATACCCAATCCATGGGACATCGGCACGGCGAAGCTGCTTGCGGCGTTGGGCTTCAAGGCGCTCGCCACCACCAGCGCCGGTTATGCATTCTCGCGCGGGCTTCCCGACGGTGGCGTCGGCTTTGAGGAGATGATGCATCACTGCCGCGAGCTCGTTCAGGCGACGCCGCTGCCGGTCTCTGCAGACCTGGAGCGCGGCAAGGGCGACAGCCCGGACAGTGCGGCCGAGACGATCTTCGCGGCCGAGGCGGCAGGGCTTGCCGGCTGCTCGATCGAGGACTTTTCGGGCGATCCGGCGAATCCGATTTACGATTTCTCCCATGCGGTCGAGCGGGTGACCGCGGCCGTGGAGGCAGCGCGCGCCCTTGACCGCGACTTCGTCTTCACCGCCAGGGCGGAAAACTTCCTCCACGGCCGCCCCGATCTCGACGACACGATCCGCCGGCTGCAGGCCTTCGAAAAGGCGGGCGCGGACGTGCTCTACGCGCCCGGCCTGACCGAGGTTTCGCAGGTGCGCGCCATTTGCCAGGCGGTCAGCCGCCCCGTCAATGTGCTCGCTGTTGCGAATTTCTCAGTGGCCGAACTTGCGGAAGCAGGAGCCAGGCGCATCTCGCTCGGCTCCAAGCTCACCAATCTCGCCTTCGGGGCGGTCGAGCGTGCCGCCGGCGAGATGCTGGAAAAGGGGACGTTCACCTTCGCGCGCGAGATCACTCCCTTCGCTCGCCTGCAGGAGATGTTTTCCAGGCGGGACTAGGCGGCTCGCCTAACCGAAAGTCGGAGCGCGCGGACGGTTTTCACCGCCGCGCCGTCCCGCTATGGTGCGCCAGCCCATCGCGGCCCTGCGCCGCGGTGGTCGCGCTCCGTCAGGGAGTGCGGGATGGCGTTGGAGGAGAAGAACATGCTTGGCTTGAAGAAGAAACATCTGGCTGCCGGCGCTGTCGCGCTCGGCCTCGGCTTGCAGGCGGCCACTGCCGGCGCGCAGGAATTCATTAACGTGCTCACCGGCGGCACGTCCGGCGTCTACTATCCCTTGGGCGTCGCGCTTTCCGAAATATACGGCGAGAAGATCGAGGGATCGCGCACCCAGGTCCAGGCCACCAAGGCTTCGGTCGAAAACCTGAATCTGCTGCAGCAGGGCCGCGGCGAGATCGCCTTCGCGCTCGGCGATTCCGTCAAGCTCGGTTGGGAGGGCGACACGGAGGCCGGTTTCCCAGGCAAGCTCGACAAGCTGCGCGGCATCGCGGCGATCTATCCCAATTACATCCAGATCGTCGCCAGCACCGATTCCGGCATCAAGACGCTCGAGGATCTTAAGGGCAAGAGCCTTTCGGTTGGGGCGCCTGCGTCCGGCACCGAGCTGAACGCCCGCGCCATCTTCGCGGCCGCGGGCATGAGCTATGAGGATCTGGGCAAGGTCGAGTACCTGCCTTTCGCCGAATCCGTAGAGCTGATCAAGAACCGGCA
Organism: Chelativorans sp.; assembly: GCF_031180965.1. Taxonomy (GTDB): domain Bacteria; phylum Pseudomonadota; class Alphaproteobacteria; order Rhizobiales; family Rhizobiaceae; genus Chelativorans. Next base: position 159,688 of record NZ_JAPSLH010000004.1, on the reverse strand, counting down.
GCTTGATGCCACGCTTCAATCGGCAGGTCTCGGCGTTGCCTCGATCCGCGATCTCTCCACCTCGCTCGCCATCACCGTCGTGGCGGTGCCGGCCGAAATCGTGGAAAAGATCGGCGCGCCCTATATGTCGGCCACCATCCCCGCCGGAACCTATGAGGGCCAGGCCGAGGATGTGAACACGGCTGCGGTCGGCAACATGCTGGTCACACACGCCGATGTCTCGGACGAGACGGCCTACCAGATGACCAAGCAGCTCTTCGAGAATCTAGACCGGCTGACCGCCGCGCACGCGGCGGCCAAGGAGATCAAGCTGGAAACCGCGACCGAGGGCATGCCGATCCCGCTCCATCCGGGCGCCGAGCGCTATTACAAGGAAAAGGGCCTGCTGTAAGCCGAGACGGCTCGTCCGGCTCCGCCCCCTCTGGCAACCGCCAGGCCGGAGGGGGTGCATCGCCCTGTTCCCTAAAGTCTAGGACCGCATGACCGACACCCCTCACCCGAAAAACATTCTCGCGCCCGCGGACGAGGTCCCGACCGAAGGGCTCCCCACGGGATGGGGCGCCGGTTTCTGGGGGACGGCGGCCTACTCCATCGCCATCGCCTTCTCCCTGTTCCAGCTCTGGACGGCGGCCTATGGCACCCTACCGAGCCAGGTCGTGCGGGCGATGCATGTGGGTTTCCTGCTGCTCCTCGGATTCGCGCTGCTCGGCAATCTCAGAACCGAATCCAAGGTGACGCGCTCCATCCTCTGGATCCTTGGCGTGCTCGGCTTTCTCACCGGCGTCTACAACTGGATCTTCTACCGGGATCTGCTGATGCGCGCCGGCGGCTTTCATACCACGCCGGATCTGATCGTCGGGGTGGTGCTGATCGTCCTGGTCTTCGAGGGCGCGCGCCGGCTGATGGGCCTGCCGCTCACCATCATCTCCGGCATTTTCCTGGCCTATTGCTTCTTCGGCCAGTACATGCCCGGGCCGTTCATCCATCGCGGCTACGATTTCGCGCAGATCATCGAGCATATCGGCTTCGGTACCGAAGGCATCTACGGCACGCCGATCTACGTGTCGGCCGCCTATATCTTCATCTTCGTCGTGTTCGCCGCCTTCCTTGAGCGCGCCGGCATGATCGCGCTGTTCAACGATTTCGCGCTCGGCCTCGTCGGCGGGGCGCGCGGCGGGCCGGCCCAGGTCTGCGTGCTGTCCTCTGCCCTGATGGGCACCATTTCCGGTTCGGGCGTGGCCAATGTGGTCGCGAGCGGCCAGTTCACCATCCCGCTGATGAAGCGCTTCGGCTTTCGCTCCGAATTCGCCGGCGGAGTCGAGGCGACCTCCTCGATGGGCGGCCAGATCATGCCGCCGGTCATGGGCGCCGTCGCCTTCATCATGGCCGAGACGCTAAACGTCCCCTATGCCGAAATCGTCAAGGCGGCGATCATCCCTGCCTTCCTCTATTTCGGCGTCTGCTTCTGGACCGTGCATCTGGAGGCCGGCAAGGCGGGCCTCAAGGGCATGAACAAGTCCGAATTGCCCAACCCTTGGGCGGCCCTGCGCAAGCACTGGCCGCTGGTGCTGCCGCTCGCCGTCCTGGTTTACCTGCTGTTTGCCGGCTACACGCCGATCTTCGCCGGCACGATGGGCCTGGCGCTCACCGTGGTGCTCATCCTCGGCACGCCGATTGCCGCTCTGATAGGCCCGTTCGCCTTCCGTGTGGTGTTCTGGATTGCGCTTGGCCTCGCGGCCGCCTCCTTCATCCGCTACGGCGTCGACCTGCTGGCGATCGTCCTGCTGGCTCTGATCGTCGGCTGCCTTGCCTTCAAGGGCGGCCGCGAGACGCTGCTGATCTGCCGCGAGTCGCTTGCCGAAGGCGCCAAGAATGCGCTGCCGGTCGGCATCGCCTGCGCCATTGTCGGCGTCGTCATCGGCACGCTGACACTGACCGGCATCGCCTCCACCTTCATCGGCGCCATCATCGCCATCGGCAGGGACAATTTGTTCCTGTCGCTGGTCCTGACAATGATCACCTGCCTCGTCCTCGGCATGGGCATTCCGACCATTCCGAACTACATCATCACCTCGTCGCTGGCGGGCCCGGCGCTGCTCGAACTCGGCGTGCCCTTGGTCGTCAGCCACATGTTCGTGTTCTACTTCGGCATCATGGCCGATTTGACCCCGCCGGTGGCACTCGCCGCCTTCGCGGCAGCGCCGATGGCCAAGACCTCTGGCCTCAAGATCGCCGTCCAGGCAACGAGACTCGCCGTTGCCGGCTTTGTCGTGCCTTTCATGGCCGTCTACACGCCGTCGCTGATGCTGCAGGAGGGCGGAGCGATCGCCGCGGCCTGGGGTTATCCGGTCGAGGTCCTCTATGTCGTATTCAAGGCTTCTCTGGGCGTGGCGCTGTGGGGCATGGCCTTCGTTGGCTTCTGGCTGCGCCCCATGGCGCTCTGGGAGCGCGTGACCGCCTTCGCCGCCGGCCTGCTTCTGGTGCTGGCGCTGCCATGGACGGACGAGCTCGGCTTCCTGCTTTCCGCGCTTCTCCTTGGCCTGCACTGGTACCTCGCGCGCGGCAAACGGGCCGAGCCGCCGCAGAAGCTCGTCGAGGAGTAGCGGTGTCGGCCTGCCTGTTCGCTGCCGGCAAGGCGCTGACGCTCGCTTCCGGCCTGTTCACGCTCTCCTGGATCCATTCGGTCGAAAAGCTTGAATGGCGGGAGACGTGGCAGGTTACGCCGGCTGGCCTGCAGATCATGGAAGCCCGGGTTAAAGGCTCGGGAGCCGGAATGGAGCCGCCGCCGGATGCGCGCATTCTCGATGGATGGTGGGTCTATGTTCCGAAGCTCGGTCCGATTCCGGAGCTTCGCCTTGCCGCATCCGGCGCCACCGGGAGCCCCTGGCGCCTCTGCGCCGACGGAAGGTGCCTTGACCTGGGCGCCGCACCAGGCGCCCCCGTCCTCCTGAGGTCCTGTAGCGTCGCCCGCTAGGCGTGAGCGGACTGGCCGCCGCCCCGACGCCGCGCGCAAGCCGGACCCGGCCCCCGCATATAGTGGCGCTCCGGATGATATCGCGGCGCGAAGAAGTCACGGACGGCCTTTACGCAGGCAACGATCAACTTGATGAACCCCATGGTCGCGTGTCCCGACTGTCTGAACGTCCCTCCGAGCGCAATTTAGTAAAAACGCATGAATACTCGGTGAACGCGTTTGTTAACTGGGCTCCAGAGACACCCGGTCCGTGGCGGAAAATGGGACTGATCTGGGCGCCGCTGTGGCGGTGGGACGATCTTTCACGACCGTGGCTGAAATGTCACAGACTGGGAGGCCGTACACACGGCGAAGGTTGGAACAGAGCAGCCCCGCGAGGTGTTAGACCCATGAGCCAGGGCGGAGGCAGTTGCCGCCCGGTCGAACACGAGAAGAAGAGGAACGAGACGATGGGTCTGTTTTCGAAAGAGATCAAGAGCATGGACGATCTATTCGTCCATACCCTGCAGGACATCTACTATGCTGAAAAGCAGATCATGAAAGCCCTGCCCCAAATGATCCAGAAGGCCAGCAACAGCCAGCTGAAGCAGGGCTTCGAGCATCATCTGAAGGAGACCGAAGGCCAAATCCAGAACCTGGAGCAGGTGTTCCAGAAGATGAATATGCAGGCCAAGGGCGTGAACTGCCCCGCTATCGACGGCATCATCGAGGAGTCGAACGAAATCGCCGGCGAGGTCGAGGATCCGCAGGTCCTGGACGCCGCCCTTATCGCCGCGGCGCAGGCGGTCGAGCACTATGAGATCACCCGCTACGGCACGCTCGTGACCTGGGCTGAGCAGCTCGGCCATAAGGAATGCGCGGAACTGTTGAAGAAAAACCTCGCCCAGGAAAAGGCCACCGACCAGAAGCTGACGCAGCTTGCCGAGAGCCGCATCAACCTGGCCGCCGCCGAGTAGCCTTCAGCTGACCATGTGCGCCTTTCTCCGCCCGCCGCCTGAGGCGGCTCGGGCGGAGGAGGGGTCACCGGATAAATATCTCGAATTTTCGCCGGCCGATCGGCGTGAAGCGCAGGATGCGGCTGTGCTGTTCCCGCTTTGCCCAATCCAGCCCCAGCATGCGGTCCAGCAGCGCCGCTCCAATGCCGCCTGCCAGATGCGCGCGGCGCACGCTCCAGTCGAGGCAGGTGCGGCACACCGGCCGGCGGTTCTTGCCAAGCCCGCCTAGGTCGATTCCGAAACGCGTAAAATAGTCCGCGCCTGCATCGCTGATCTCGGCGCGCTCGCCTTCGATTAGGATGAGACCTTTGGCGACGAAGCGGTCGAGCATCATCACCCCCATCTCTCCCGCCAGGTGATCGTAGCACACGCGCGCCTCGCGCAAGGCTTTGTCGCGCGGCCCGGGCAGGACGCGTTTTGGCCCTACCGTCGCCGCTACGCCCATGATGCTCTCCAGCATCGCTGCGACGCTTTGGTCTGAAAGCGCATAGTAGCGGTGCCGCCCCTGCCGCTGCATCCTGATGAGGCCACCGTCAGCAAGCTTGGCCAGATGCGCGCTGGCAGTGGGCAGGCCCACGCCGGCCTCCAGCGCCAGTTCGCTCGCTGTGAGCGCCGTTCCGCCCATGAGAGCGGCCAGCATGTTCGCGCGGGCAGGATCGCCTACGAGGCTGCCGATCTGCGCCAGGTCCGTTCCTGCTTTCATACTTCGATCCTAAGCAAACTATCGCCGTCAGACAACTGCTATTGCTTCTCTCGAAGGAGCAAGACGATGCAGACATCCCCCGCCGTCAAGCGGACCCAGGCCGGCCTCTGCCGCAGTCGCTTTCGCCGTTCTGTCTCCACTCTCCTCCGGTTCATCCTCCGCCTCGAGGCGCGCCGGCGGCAGCGCCTGCACCTTTCGGAACTCGACGACCACCTGCTCGCGGACATCGGTCTGAGGCCTGAGGACGTGCGCCGAGAATGCACAAGGCCGTTCTGGCGCTAGCTCATTCTATCAGTGGAGATGGGGCTATAGTTCGTCCGCCGTCGAAGGGTGGTTGAAGCCGTGGCCAACCACGCGGAGCGCTCATTCGAGGGCTCGAAGCCGCGCTAGTTCAGCGATACCTCATCGCCGGGAAAATCGAGCGAGAAGGCGGGAATTTTCACCTCCAGCATGCCGCCTTCTGCGGTTCGCATGGTGTAGTGCCCCACCATGATGCCGGAGGAGGTGCCAAGAGGGCAGCCGGACGTGTAGCGGAACGTGCCTCCCGGCTCCAGCTCGGGCTGCTCTCCCACCACTCCGTCCCCGCGCACCTCCTCCACGCGGCCCATCGCATCGGTGATGCGCCAATAGCGCGACAAGAGTTTCACCGTTGTCGAAGAGCGGTTGGCGATGGTCACCTGATAGGCCCAGAAGTAGCGGCTTTCGTCGGGGTCGGATCGTTCCGGCAGGAAGAACGGCTCGACGCAGACTTCTATACCGTGGGTTACCGCTCGATACATGGGCACTGTCCCCGCAAGGCTCCGATCTCGGCAGCACACCGATATGTGACAGGTGATATGTATCCCGCGGCGATATAGATCAATGTCATTGGGCAGGAGCGGGAGCAGCACCGTGATCGATGGCTGGGGGCGAAGGAAACTGGAGCCGCTTCTTTCAATGCTGGCGCGCCGCCTGGCGGATGCAGGCATCTCCGCAAACGCCATCACCGTCGCCGGCCTTGCCCTCGGCCTTTCAGCGGCGCTGGCCGTTGCCTTCGGCCACTTCTGGGCGGCGCTGGCGCTCATCCTTGTGAGCCGCCTCGGCGATGGGCTTGACGGGGCGGTGGCGCGCCTCAACGGCAGAACCGATCTCGGCGGATACATGGACATCGTCTTCGATTTCGCCTTCTATGGCGCCGTTCCGCTCGGCTTCGTGCTCAACGATCCCGAGGCGAACGGCCTCGCGGGTGCCGTTCTGCTCTTTTCCTTTTATGTGAACGGCGCAAGTTTCCTCGCCTATGCCGCGATTGCGGAAAAGCGCCGCATGTCCACCGAGGCGCGCGGCCAGAAGAGTTTCTTCTTCACGACGGGGCTGGCGGAGGCAGGCGAGACGCTGTCGGTCTTCGTGCTTGCCTGCCTGTTTCCCCGGTGGTTCCCGGCGTTTGCCTATGTCTTTACAGCGCTTACGCTCTACACCGCGGTCTCCCGCATCGTGCTTGCGAGGCTGGTGTTCCGCTGACCTAAACCTTCGAGAGTGCCTGGTCGAGATCGGCGATGAGGTCGCCGGTGTCTTCCAGCCCGAGCGAAAGGCGCAGCGTTCCCTGATGGATCCCCGCTTCCGCGCGAGCCTCTTCCGAAAGGTTCTTGTGCGTGGTGGTGGCCGGATGCGTTATCAGGCTCTTGGCGTCGCCCAGATTGTTGGAGATACGGATGATCCTCAGCGCGTTGGAAAAGGCGAAGGCGGCCTGCTTGCCGCCCTTGAGATCCAGGCACACAAGCGTCGAGCCGCCCTTCATCTGCCGCTTCACCAGGTCCGCCTGTGGGTGGTCGGGGCGGCCCGGATAAATCACCCGGGCGATCTTGGGATGCTCGGCCAGGTAGTCGGCCACGCGCGCCGCGCTTTCCATCTGCTGGCGCACGCGGACGGGCAGCGTCTCCAGCCCCTTGAGCAGCGTCCATGCATTGAAAGGCGAAAGGCTCGGCCCCGTGTGGCGGAAATAATCGTGCAGGTTCTCGTCGATCCAGGCCTTGTCGGAAAGCACGATCCCGCCGAGACAGCGCCCCTGTCCATCAATATGCTTGGTCGCCGAGTAAACGACCACATGGGCGCCGAGCTCGAGCGGCTTCTGCAGGAGCGGCGTCGCAAAGACGTTGTCGACCACCACGCGCGCGCCGATGCTGTCGGCCAGCCCCGCAATTCCGGCGATGTCGCAGACCTCCAAGGTGGGGTTGGTGGGGCTTTCGAGGAAGAACAGCTTGGTGTTCCTGCGCACCGCTCCTTCCCAGGCCTTGAGGTCCGTTCCGTCGACAAGGGTGGTCTCGATGCCGTAGCGCGGCATCAGAGTGTCGATGATCCAGCGGCAGGAGCCGAAAAGGGCGCGCGCCGATACGACGTGGTCCCCGGCCTTGAGCGAGCAGAGCAGGGCGGCGGCGACGGCGGCCATGCCGGAGCTTGTGGCGCGCGCGTCCTCCGCGCCCTCCAGCGCGCACATGCGCTGCTCGAACATGTCGACGGTGGGGTTCGCATACCGCGAATAGATGAAGCCCGGCTCCTCGCCCTTGAAGCGGGCTTCGGCGGCTTCGGCGGTTTCGTAGACGAAGCCCTGCGTCAGGAACAGGGCCTCGGATGTCTCGCCGAACGGCGAACGCAGCGTGCCGCCATGAACCAGGCGGGTCTGCGGCTTCCAGTCGTCTTCGAATCTTTTCGCCATAGCTCTGCTCAACAAAAAAACCGGCCGCGGAGAGCCGGTTCGAGCAATCGAGCACGGCCTTTTAGCGACTTGTTTAACGTGGCTGCAAGCCGACCGGCCAAATCACCACGGGATAATGCCTCTTTAGAGATGGCTTTGGCTTGCGTCAATCGCGGCGCACAGTAAAGGTCCAGTCAGGTTTCTCAAGGGGGAAAGCTTGGGCAGCACGGGCATCCTGCCGGATACCGAGATCGCGGCGCTGTTTGCAGGCGGCGCGCTCGCAGCGCCGCGCCCGCTCGACCCGGACCAGGTCCAGCCGGCGAGCCTCGACCTGCGGCTCGGCACCGTCGCTTACCGCGTGCGCGCGAGCTTCCTGCCGGGCCCCGGCTCGCGCGTGGCCGACAAGCTAGAGCGCTTGAGGCTGCACGAGATCAAGCTGGACGAGGGGGCGGTGCTGGAAACCGGCTGCGTCTACATCGTCCCCCTCATGGAGAGCCTTTCCCTCCCGCCCGACGTGTCGGCTTCGGCCAATCCGAAGAGCTCCACCGGTCGCCTCGATATCTTCACGCGCGTCATGACCGACAACGGGCATGAGTTCGACAAGATCGCGGCCGGCTATTCCGGGCCGCTCTATCTGGAAGTGAGTCCGCGCACCTTCCCGATCGTGGTACGCCCCGGTTCGCGCCTGTCGCAGATACGCTTCCGCCGCGGCAACGCGCTCCTCAGTGAAGGCGACCTTGCCGCCCTGCACGAGCGGGAAGTGCTGGTGGCCTCGGAGAAGCCGAACATTTCCGGGGGCGGCATTGCGCTTTCGATCGACCTTGAGGGCGGCGCCGGCGGTCTCATCGGCTATCGCGCCAAGCATCACACGAGCCTGATCGATGTGGAGCGGAAGGCAGCCTACGAGGTGCCGGAATTCTGGGAACCCCTTTACAATCATGGCTCGCGCGACCTCGTCCTCGATCCGGACGAGTTCTACATCCTCGTCTCACGCGAGGCCGTGCATGTGCCGCCCGCTTACGCTGCGGAGATGACGCCGTTCGACCCGCTCGTCGGCGAGTTCCGCGTCCACTATGCGGGCTTCTTTGATCCCGGGTTCGGCCACTCCGCGGCGGGGGGAACGGGCAGTCGCGCCGTGCTCGAAGTGCGCAGCCACGAGGTGCCGTTCATCCTCGAGCACGGTCAGATTGTCGGCCGCCTGATCTACGAGCGCATGAGCGCTCTGCCGCGCAATCTCTATGGCATGGATCTCAAATCCAATTATCAGGGCCAGGCGCTGAAGCTGTCGAAGCATTTCCGCGCGGCGTAAGGGGGCACTGGCGTGTGGCCAAAATGGAGCTTGACACGCGCCGGGTGCATCGCGATTTAATTGCCGCCGACGCGGGTGTAGTTCAGAGGTAGAACGTCAGCTTCCCAAGCTGAATGTCGTGGGTTCGATTCCCATCGCCCGCTCCAGTCTCTTTCTGGCGGGTTCGCGATCATCCAAGCCGGATCAGCCGCGCTCTTTCAGCTTCTGCACCTCGCGCTCCAGCATGGGCTGGTCGTCGCCGTACCTCTTGAGGAGATCCCGGGCCTGCTCAAGCGGGATGCCATGCCGCTCGGCCAGGTGCCTCACTTCATAGTCGTCTCCGCCGGCAACACGCGCCCGGCTCTCTGCATCGGTGAAGGTCTTGTCATCGCCCATGATCCGTCTCCTTTGCCAAAAGAACATTTGAAAGGGAGGCGGGTTCCGGGCCGTTCCGGTTCAAGCCGACAGCTTCCGATCGGTGCTGCTGAACCTTCGGTTTCATCCATCCTTTCCTCCGCTCCCGTTAATTCCGTTGCGCCGCCGCATGTCTTTTCATGGCGGGGAGCGGAGAAGATGGGAGGAGGAGCCTATGAATTCCCGGACAATTGCGAAGACCTCGATCGGCGCCTTGGCCGTTGCGGTGATAGGCGTGCTCGCCGCCTGGCCGGCGGCCGCCCAGCCGGAAGGAGTGGAGGCAGCGACGCTCGATCTGGCGCGCCAGCCGGCGCAAACGGGTTGGGCGACCCAGGACGGCGGCACGAGCGGCGGCGCAAGAGCGACCGACGACGCCATCCATGTGGTGGACAGCCGCGCCGAACTGGTGAAGGCCCTTGGCGGCGACAACGCGACGAATGCGGACAACGACACGCCGGCGATCATCCTTGTTTCCGGCACCATCGATCTGACCGAGGACGACAACGGCAACCCTCTCACGGCGGAGGATTTCGCCGATCCGGAATACAACTGGGAGGCTTACGTGAGAGCCTATGACCCGGCCACCTACGGCATGGAGAAAGAGCCAGAGGGGCCGCTGGAAGAGGCGAGGGCCCGCTCGCAGAAGAACCAGGCAGCCCACACGGTCATCAATATCGGATCGAACAAGACCATTTTCGGCCTTGGCGGTGACGCGGTCGTCAAGAACGGCACCTTCAACATCGACGGCGTATCGAATGTGATCGTCCGCAACATCCATTTTCAGGACAGCTACGACCTCTTTCCCGCCTGGGACGGGACCGACGGGGATGAGGGAAACTGGAATTCCGAATACGACCTCATCCAGGTGCGCGAGAGCGACCATGTCTGGATCGATCACAACACCTTCACGGACGGTGACCGGCCGGACGACCGCGAGCCGGAAGTCTTTGGGCGCCGCGTCCAGCACCATGACGGTGCGGTGGACATCGTCAACGGGTCCAACTTCGTCACGGTGAGCTGGAACCACGTCCAGAACCACGACAAGACGCATCTCATCGGCTCGAGCGACAGCCGCGAGACGGATCGCGGACACCTGAAGGTCACGCTGCACCACAATTTCTATGAGAATTCGAGCCAACGGAACCCGCGGGTGCGCTATGGCCAGGTGCACGCATTCAACAACCTCTATGTGAATTCCGGCGACACGCACTACACCCACAACTACATATTCGGGCTGGGCGTCGAGAGCGCGATCCTGTCTGAAGCCAATGTCTTCGAGATGCCCGCAAGCGTGCCCGAGGCCGAAATGCTCTCGCACTACAAGGGCACGGTCTTCCGGGACGAGGGCTCTCTTTTCAACGGAAAGCCGGCGAAGCTGCTGCAAGCCTTCAAGGAGGCCAATCCCGACCTGCAGATCAGCGAGGAGATCGGCTGGAGCCCGCCCTATGACTATACGATCGATCCCGTGGAGAAAGTAGCTGAACTGGTCCGCGGCGGGGCCGGCGCGGGGACCCTGGCCAAATAGGTTGAGCGGAGGGGGCGCTGCCGGGACGCGCACCCTTCGTCGGAGACCGAACTGTGTCACCCAAGCCTGATCCAGGCCGGAGCGTGGTCGCTGGCGCCGGGCAGGCCCCTGACGTCGCGATCCACACCCGTCTCGATCAGCCGCTCGGCGAGGTCGCGGGTGAGCAGAAAGTGGTCGAGCCGTAGCCCCGCGTCGCGCTCCCAGCGCTGCCGCTTGTAGTCCCAGAACGTGTAGATGCGCTGATCGGGATGAAGTGAGCGGATAGCGTCGGTCCAGCTCCTGCCGACAAGGCGCCGGAAGGCGGCCCGGCTTTCCGGCTGGATCAGCGCGTCATCGTCCCAGGATTTGGTCGGATAGATGTCGAGATCCGTCGGTGCGACGTTGAAGTCGCCGGCGAGGACGATCGGCGCGCCCGTTCTCCGTAAGGAGGTCGCATGGCGCTGCAGGCGCGCAAGCCAGGCGAGCTTGTAGTCGAATTTCGGGCCCGGCTGCGGATTGCCGTTCGGCGCATAGATCGAGGCGACCAGGACGCCGTTCACGGCCGCTTCGATATAGCGGGCCTGCTTGTCTTCCGGATCGCCGGGAAGCGCCTTTCTGGTAAGAATCGGCTCGCTTCCTCGCGCCAGGATGGCGACGCCGTTCCAGGTCTTCTGCCCGCGCCAGACGCCGTGATAGCCCTCCTTCTCCAATGCGGCGATGGGAAGCGCCCGGTCTTCCGACTTCAACTCCTGCAGGCACACGACATCGGGCTGCCTCTCGCGCAGCCAGGCGATCAGGTTTTCCAGCCGGCGGTTCACGTTGTTGATGTTGAAAGTGGCGATGAGCAAGATGATGCGCCCGTTGTTGGAATTGAGTTTAACGCGCAGGTCCGCCCCGCGTTCAGCCGCATTCGCGGGAGGTCGATGATGGCTCCGGATACGGGAACGAACCGGCACCACTATGCTTGATAGAGGAACGGGTTTGTTGCCTCCGCATGATCTACTTCACCAGCGACACGCATTTTGCCGATCCCCGCGTCCTGCGCATAGACCGCCGGCCGTTCGGGTCGATGGCGGAGCACGACGCGGCGCTCGTGCGCTACTGGAACGAGGTGGTCGGCCGGGATGACGAGGTCTGGCACCTGGGGGATTTTGCGCGCGGCGATGCCGAGGCGGTTGAGGCGCTGCTCGCTTCGCTCAACGGCCGCAAGCACCTGATCATCGGCAACAATGACGGACCGGCCACGGTCGCCGCGAAAGGCTGGGCGAGCATCCAGCACTACGCGGAGCTGCTGATCGAGGGCCAGCTCTTCATCCTCTGCCACTATCCATTCCGGACCTGGAACAAGATGGGCAAGAAGTCGGTCAATCTGCACGGCCATTCCCATGGGAAGCTCACGCCGATGCCTCGGCAGTTTGACGTGGGCGTGGACGCGCAGGGTCTGCGGCCGGCCACGCTGGATCAGATCATGAAGCGAAGGCGGGCAAGGGCAGGCTGAACGAGAGAAGGTTTCCGCAATCGCCACGTCGAAGCCGGCTGGCGGTCTGCCTTGTTCTGCGCCGTTGCGCTTGGCGGGCCGAGCCCATATGTGCAGGGGCGAGAAGAGATTCGGACAGGAGTGGATCGTGTCAGCACTGACGAGATTCCTTGGCGACAGCCCTTTGCGGGTTCTCATCAAATTCCTGATAGTATCCCTCATCGTCGGGTTCCTCATGAGCGTCTTTGACTGGACGCCGTGGGACGTGTTCGACGCATTGCGCGGCACGATCCTGCGCATCTGGGATATGGGCTTTGCTGCCATAGGCGACTTCCTGGGCTATATTGTCCTGGGCGCGGTGATCGTCATCCCGGCCTTCCTCATCCTGAGGCTCGTGAGCTTACGCCGCTAGCGCGGGCCCATTCGAAACCGCTGGAAGCGCCTTGTGCTTCCGCTTGGTGAAGGGCATTGAAGCTGCGCCTCCCTCACATTTGGAACGGCTCTTGGATCAAGCCCCTTCCCCCAACACCGCCGGACCGCCCTTCGTGGTGACGAACAGGCTGGTGCTTTCGGTCGCGGTGCCGATGACGCTCGCCTATCTCACCACGCCGCTGATCGGCGTCGTGGACACGGCGGTCGTGGGTCAGCTTGGAAGCGCCGCCCTGCTGGGCGGGCTTGCCGGCGGCGCGGTCGTTTTCGACGTGGTCTTCAGCACCTTCAACTCCCTGCGTTCGTCGACCACCGGCCTTGTCGCGCAGGCACATGGCCGGGGCGAGCCGGAAGAGGAGCAGGCGACGGTCATGCGGTCGCTGGCGGCGGCGCTCGGCATCGGCATTCTCCTGATGCTTCTGACGCCCGCCGTCGCGGCGCTCGGCGTGTGGTTCATCGATCCGGCGCCGGACGTGGCGGAAGCGATGCGCGCCTATATCGAGATTCGCATGCTGGCCGCGCCGCTGACGCTCATCAACTTCTCGGTCCTGGGATATCTGCTCGGGCGCGGCGAGGGAGGGCTGGGTCTGGCGCTGCAATTCCTGCTCAACGGCGCCAACATCGCGCTTTCGATCCTGCTCGGTCTGAAGCTCGGCTGGGGCCTGGAAGGCGTGGCATGGGGCACCGTCGGCGGCGAGCTGCTGGCCGCGGCGGCCGGGATTGCCCTCCTCACGCGCCGCTTTTCCGGCGCGAGGCGGCTGCCCCTGGCGCGCATCTTCGATGTGGCGGATATCGCGCGCATGCTGGCGCTCAATGGCGACATCATGATCCGCTCCTTCTCTCTCCTGGCGGCCTTTGCCCTCTTCACCCGCCAGGGCGCACAGCTTGGCACCGTCACGCTGGCCGCGAACGCGATCCTGATAAATTTCTTCCTCGTCGCCGGCTATTTTCTCGACGGTTTCGCGACGGCGGCGGAGCAGCTGGCGGGACGAGCCGTCGGGGCGCGGTACGAGCCGGCTTTCCGCCGCGCGGTGTGGCTAACATCACTGTGGGGCTTTGCTTTGGCCGGCGTGGCCGCGGCTGTCCTGCTGATCTTCGGCGAGGCTTTCGTCGGGCTCTTGACCACCGCGCCGGAGGTGCGCGAGCTTGCCATAGCCTTCCTGCCATGGGCGGCGCTGACGGCGGTAAGCGGCGTCCTTGCCTTTCAGATGGACGGGGTGTTCATCGGCGCCACCTGGTCGCGCGATATGCGCAACATGATGCTGCTCTCGCTCGCCATCTTCGTCCTCTGGCTCATTGTGGCTGGAGACGATTTCGGCAACCACGGCCTCTGGGCAGCGATCCACATATTCCTGGTCGCGCGCGGCTTGAGCCTGCTTGCGATGCTGCCGAAGCGGGCGCGCGAAACCTTCGCCTGAAAGGCCTCAGTCGAGCGGCCGGTCCGCCCAGTGCTGCAGATTGCTGTCGCGTATCTCAGCGATCGAGCAGAGGCCGTTCGCCTCGGCATAGGCATTGAGGCCGCGGACGGTCCGGCTCGGCAGGCCAGGGCCCTCGAAGATCATCCCGGTATAGAGCTGGACGAGGTCGGCCCCGGCGCGAATTTTTTCCAGCGCCGTCTCCGTTGAATGCACGCCGCCGACGCCGATGATGGGAAGCGCCGGCCCGACGAGGCGGCGCATTTTCGCAAGCACGATAGTCGAGCGCGTGAAGAGCGGCGCGCCGGAAAGCCCGCCCGTCTCGGTGGCGGCGCGATGCCGGAGCCCCGTCCGGGATAGGGTCGTGTTGGAGACGATGAGACCATCGACCTTTTTCTCAAGCACCTCCGCGGCAATGTCGGCCAGGCCTTCTTCAGACAGGTCGGGTGCGATCTTCAGGAAGACCGGAACCCTCCGGCCAAGCCTTTCCGCCTGCTCATCACGTGCCTCCATGACGCGCAGCAGCAGCTCCGCGAGGCTCTCACGCTCCTGCAGGGCGCGCAGCCCGGCGGTATTGGGCGAGGAGATGTTGACGGTGAGGTAGGAGGCCACCGCCGCGAAGGCGCGCACGCCCTGTTCATAGTCGGCGATGCGATCCGGGCTGTCCTTGTTGGCGCCGATATTGACGCCCACGACGCCCGCGCGGCCGCGGCGGGCGGAAAGCCGCGTGAGGGCCCTCGCATGGCCCTCATTGTTGAAGCCGAGCCGATTGATCACCGCCCGGTCCTCCATCAGCCGGAAGATGCGCGGCTTTGGATTGCCGGCCTGCGGCATCGGGGTGACGGTGCCGCATTCCGTGAAGCCGAAGCCGAGGCGAAGCAGCGCGTCCGGCACCTCGGCGTTCTTGTCATAGCCGGCCGCCATGCCGAGCGGGTTTGGGAAGCGTAAGCCGGCCACTGTGAGTTCGAGCTTCGGGTAGGCGGGAATCGCCGGACACAGGGGAATTCCCGATTTGAGGGCGGCAATGGAAAGGCCATGCGCCCGCTCCGGATCGACGGCGAAGAGCAGAGGCTGCGCAAGCCCGCCAAGCCGGCGTATCATGCTTCAAGCTCGGGAAAGACGTGCCGTCCGTCGGCACCGAGCGGCAGCGGTTCTACCCAGCGCACCGCCGAGACGGGAAGTGGTGCGTATAGATGCGGGAACAGGTCGCCTCCACGCGAGACCTCGTATTTGAGCGCGGAACCGAGCCGATCTTCGTCCACGGCGATGAGCACGAGATCGTCCTGCCGGGCAAAATGCTTCGCGGCCGTCTCGCGCAGCTGTGGGGCCGTCGAGAAATGGATGAAGCCGTCCGCGAGGTCGACCGGAGCCCCAGCAAACGCGCCCCGGCTCTCCGCTTCCCGCCACAGGGCGGCAGGGCAAATCTTGTAGATCAGTCGCGACATGACTGCGCTATAATGCCTGAATTGAACGGGTGAAAGACGCGGCCGACTGGAGTCGCCGCTTTTGCGGCCCAATCGCGGCGCATTTGCCTGCTAGGACAACTCGTTCTGGTGCTTCTGGGAGAATCCGATGCGGAGAGCAATTGTAGTCACTACTGGCCTGCTTGTCCTTCCTCTTTTCGGGGGCGCCGCTTGGGGCCAGAACGAGGAACGCTACCGGCTGGAGCGGACCGAGAACGGCTATGTGCGGATGGACACCCAGACGGGTGCGATGACCCTTTGCCAGGAGCGGTCGGGGGAGCTTGTCTGCAGGACAGCGACCGACGAGCCGACCGCAAATGCGGCCGGCGAAGCCGGCGGCTCCGACATCCAGGCGCTGCACGAGCGACTGACGGCGCTGGAGGAGCGGGTAAAAGCCCTGGAAGGGAGCAACGGGACAAACCTGCCGCTGGAGCAGGAATTCGAGCAGTCGCTGAACCTGATGGAGCGGTTCTTCCGCCGCTTTGTCGATATTGTGAGGGGGCTCGAGGCGGAACAGGAGCAGGCGCCCAGCGAGCAGGGCGCAGCGCCCGGCCAGCGCACCTGACACTCGCCTGCCTTGCAAACACCGCCGATCCCCGCATAATCGGGAGAATCCCGGCCGAGAAGAACAGAATCGCGCGGCCGGGACATCGGGAGGGCTTCTTGCCGGGCTACCGTTTTGTCGTCGCCGACGACCATCCGCTTTTCCGCGGCGCGCTGCAACAGGCGCTGGCCGGGTTCGGCGCCGATTGCGCGATCCTGGAGGCGGGCGATTTCGAGAGCGTGAAGGCGCTGCTCGCTGAGGATCCCGAGATCGACCTCGTGCTTCTCGATTTGGCGATGCCCGGCGCAAGCGGTCTGTCGGGCCTGGTGGCCCTGCGTGGCCTTTCTCCAGCGGTGCCGATCGTGGTGGTATCGGCGCATGACGATGCGCAGACCGTGCGCCGCGCGCTGGAGCTTGGGGCTTCCGGCTTCATCTCCAAGTCCGCGCGCATGGAGGAGTTGCGGCGCGCCGTGCGGACAGTGCTCGAGGGGGGTGTCTACGCGCCGGGAGGGATCGACCTCGGCGAAGAAGGCGACCCGGAGATATCTGACCTGATCGGCCGGATACAGACGCTCACGCCGCAGCAGACGCGCGTTCTCGCCATGCTGGCTGAAGGACTATTGAACAAGCAGATCGCCTATGAGCTGAATGTGTCGGAGGCGACGATCAAGGCGCATGTCTCCGCCGTGCTGCAGAAGCTGGGCGTGGACAGCCGAACCCAGGCGGTGATCCGCCTTTCGCGCATCGGCGCAAACCCTCTGTCCGACAGTGCGTAGGCTACTCGGCCGCGAGCACCTGGCGGTAGCGCATTAGCAGCGCACGCAGGGCGGCAGGCTTCAGGGGCTTGTTGAGCACGGTAACTCCCACCGATTCCGCCGCCGCACGGACTTCGCTCGTGCGGTCGGCAGTGATCAGCACTGCCGGAATTTCCGCGCCCCAGGCGCGCCGCAAGCGCCCGATGACGGAAATCCCGTTCTCGCGGTCGAGATGATAGTCGGCGAGGATGAGATCGGGCCGGTCTGCCGGAGAGAGGAATTCCGGTGCGGCGGTCGCCGTGCGCACGCGGCAGCCCCAGCCCTCCAGTAGCAGGCGCATCCCATCGAGAATCTGCTCGTCATTATCAATGCAAAGCACGTAGAGCCCAGCGAGCATCACATTGGGGCGGAGGAGCGGCGCGGGCTGTTCCGGGACGGCATCCGGCAGGGCGGTGCTGACCGGCAGGATCACGGAAAAGCGAGTGCCCTTGCCAGGCTCCGAGTGAAGCCGGATTTCGAGCCTTAGCACGCGGGCGATGCGGTCGACGATCGACAACCCGAGGCCCAGCCCCTGCGCTTCGCGCATCCCTTCTTCGAGCCGGGTGAACTCGCGGAAGACGGTGTTGAGATGATCGCCGGCAATTCCGATACCGGTATCGATTACCTGCAGTTCCACCAGCTCCCCGCGGCGGCGGATGCCGACGAGGACGCGCCCCTGCCGCGTATACTTGATTGCGTTGGAGACCAGGTTCTGCACCAGCCGGCGAAAGAGATTGCGGTCCGTCCGGACGGCAATGGAGGAAGGCAGGATGGTGAGACCCAGGCCCTTTTCCGCCGCAAGCGGCTGGAAATCGGTTTTTATCTGGGCAAGCAGTCCGTCGAGTCGGAAAACGCTTTCGGACGGCTTGAGGGCACCCGTGTCGAGCCGGGAGATGTCGAGCACCGCGCCGAGGATCGTCTCCACCGAATCGAGCGAGGATTCGATGTTGTCCACCAGTCCGCGCAAATCCTCCCGATCCGTTTTTTCCCGCAATGGAGTGCAGTAGAGGCGCGCAGCATTGAGCGGCTGCAGGATGTCATGGCCGGCGGCGGCAAGAAAGCGCGTCTTCGACAGGTTTGCCTCTTCCGCCAATATCTGCGCCTGCGCCAACTCCTCGTTTACGCGCATGAGCTCGGCGGTGCGGCTTGCGACCCGCTGCTCCAGCGTCTCGTTGGCGCGTTTCAAGGCCATATCCGCCTCAACACGGGCAGTGATGTCCGTATAGGTGGCGACGATACCGCCGCCCGGCATCATGTTGGAGCGGATCTCCAGCATCCGCCCGCTCCTGCCCAGCCGCAACTGCCAGGGAGCCCCGAAGGCGGTCAGCCGGTCGAGCACCGTCTTCTCGTCCTCCGGTGAAAGATCGCCGCGCGTGATCAGATGGTTGACGATCTGGCCGAGCGAGACGCCCACCTGGCCCATAGTGTCGGGCAGATCGAAGAGGGCGCGGAACTGGCGGTTCCAGCAGGTGAGGCGAAAATCCTTGTCGAAGACGGTGATGCCCTCTTCCATCTGATCGAGCGCCGTCTGCAGGAGGTCCCGGTTGTGCTGCAGCGCGATCGAGGCGTCGTCGAGCAGCTTCATGGCGTCGCGCGGCGAGGTGTCGTTGCGCTGGAAGAGCAATGACAGGATGAGGCGGGCCGAAGAGGACCCGACGGCGCTCGCAAGGAGCTGCTCGGAAAAGCGGATCACCGCCATGCTCGCCGGTTCGCTTCCGTTCAGCGGCCGGCCCTGCTCCGCCTCGAAGGAGAGGAAGGAGCGCTCCGTGCGCTCAACGCCCAGATAGCGAGCGATCGTATCCTTGAGATCGTTGACGGTGACGGCGGTGCGGAAGCGGCGAAGGCTCGGCATGGGCGTTGCTTCGCGCGGGACGAAGATCGAGGCCTGAATGCGCTCGAGCGGCTTTGCCGCCCGGGAAAGCGAGCCGAGGATGAAGAAGAGGGTGTTTATCGTCAGGCTCCACAGGACCCCATGGTTCAGCGGCTCGGCGACTGTGCCGAAGAGCGCCTGGGGCCGGAGCGCCGCGATGCCGAACGGTCCGTGGGTGATGATGTCCGTGCCGGCCGGCGCCAGAGACGGGAAGAGCAGCGTGTAAGCCCAGATCGCAAATCCCGCCGTCATGCCCGCCAATGCGCCGCGGCTGTTGGCGCCGCGCCAGATGAGCCCGCCGAGGAAAGCGGGCGCAAACTGCGCGATGGCGGCGAAGGAGATGAGGCCGATCGCTGCCAGCCGCGTATTGCCGGTCGTCTCGCGATAATAGAGGAAGGCGGTGAAGAGGATGACGAAGATCGCCGCACGGCGGATGTTGAGAATGACCGCCGACCGGTCCTGCTTCTCCCCTCCGTCGGGCCTCAGGAGTCGGCGGGCAAAGAGCGGGATCACGAGGTCGTTCGAGATCATGATGGACAGCGCGACGCTGTCGACGATCACCATGGCCGTCGCCGCCGAGAGCCCGCCGATGAAGGCGAGCAGCGCTAGAGTGTCATGCCCGGCAAGGAGAGGTATGGCGAGGACGTAGAGATCGGAATTCGTGCGGTCTCCGACGGCGTAAATCCCGGCGAAGGCGATTGGAATGACGAAGAGGTTGATGAGCACGAGGTAGAGCGGGAACAGCCATGCCGCGCGCTTGAGCTCGTCCGGTCCCCTGTTGGCGACGATCGTGACATAGAACTGGCGCGGCAGCATGATGATGGCGCAGGCGCTGAGGGTGGTCATCACCACCCAGGTGGCAAGCGACGTGGGATGGGTAAAGGCGCTCACCACCTCCGGCTCGGCGGCCACTTTGCGGGCAAGCTCCGCCGCACCCCCGAACAGCACGAAGGTGACTGCGATACCGATAACGAGGAAGGCCGTGAGCTTGACGACGGATTCCACTGCCACCGCGAGCACCAGGCCGTTCTGATGCTCCGTGGCGTCCGCGTGCCGCGTACCGAAGAGTACGGCGAACAGGGCAAGCAGCATGGCGATGAGAAGGGAGATGTCGCCGATGAAGAAATCGATGGCCGGCAGAGCCCCGTCGTAGTGCTCCACCATGAGGCTCACCGAATCCGAGATCGCCTTCAGCTGCAGCGCGATATAAGGGACGGTGCCGCAGGTGGCGATCACGGCCGCCATCGAGGCGATGGCGAAGCTCTTGCCGTAGCGGGCTGCGAGGAAATCGGCGATCGAGGTGATTTTCTCGCTTTTCGCCAGGCGGATGATCCGGCCGAGAAGCCGGTTGGCGAAGAGGAAGACGAGGATCGGCCCGATATAGATGGCGAGGAACTCGAATGCCCGTTCCGAGGCGAGACCGACGGAGCCGAAGAAGGTCCAGGACGTGCAGTAGATCGCCAGGCTCAACGCATAGATGAGCGGCCGCGAACCGGTCGCGGCGCGCCTGTCGCCAAGGCTTGCGATCACGAACAGAAGCGTGACGTAGCCGATGGCGATGATCGCGATCACCCAGCCCTGCACGGCGGCGGACCCTCCCAGCCAGCCGGATCGAAGCACAGGGCGGGCGGAAGGCGCAATGCTTCTTTCGCAGTGCGCCCGGCGCTTACCGACCGTCCACTATTTGTTATGCTCCCGCCATGGTCGAATCGCCTGCTGGAGGGGTCTGGGCATGTCGGGGATGGTCAACGAGTTCAAGGAATTCATTGCTCGGGGCAATGTCATCGACCTTGCCGTGGGCGTGATCATCGGCGGCGCCTTCGGCGGCATCGTGCGATCGCTGACGGACGATATCATCATGCCGGTCGTCGGCGCGGTCTTTGGCGGCTTCGATTTCTCCAACTACTTCTACCCGCTGGCCCCGGGCGTGACCGCGACCACTCTTGCCCAGGCACGCGAGCAGGGAGCCGTGCTCGCCTACGGCAATTTCATCACCGTGGTGCTCAATTTCCTGATCCTCGCCTGGATCATCTTCCTGATGGTCAAGGGGGTGAACCGCTTGCGCCGGAGGCAGGCGGAGACGCCGGCAGAGCCTGCGGCGCCGCCGCAGGATGTCCAGCTCCTGACGGAAATTCGCGATCTTTTGGCGACGCGGAACTAGGCTTCGTTCCGCAGCTCCCGGTCAGCCGCCCGACTTCGAGACGACCAGCGGAATGACGCGCTCCGACTGCGCTGCAGGCACTTGGCTCGAGTCGGTGAAACGGATCCCCAGCGCATCCCAGGTTTCCATCAGGGCGTCCCGCAATTCCTCGATCAGCGCGTCCGTGTGATAGGGAGAAGGCGTGATGCGCAGGCGCTCCGTACCGCGCGGTACGGTCGGGTAGTTGATGGGCTGGATGTAGATGCCGTGCCTTTCCAGCAGCCGGTCGCTCGCCTTCTTGCACAGTTCCGGATCGCCGACCAGCAGAGGCACGATATGCGTTTCCGACGGCATGACCGGTAGGCCGGCGGTGCGCAGGACCTCCTTGGTCCGGCGGGCCTGGCGCTGATGTGCGTTCCGCTCGGCGGACGACGTCTTCAGATGCCGGATGGAGGCCGTCGCGGCAGCGGCGATGGCGGGGGGCAGAGCGGTGGTGAAGATGAAGCCTGGCGCGTATGAGCGGACCGCGTCAATGACAGCCGCCGAACCGCTGATATAGCCGCCGATGACCCCGAACGCCTTGGCGAGCGTGCCCTCGATCACGTCGATGCGGTGCGCGAGGCCGTCCCGCTCCGTGATGCCGCCGCCGCGCGCGCCATACATGCCGACGGCGTGCACTTCGTCGATGTAGGTCATGGCGTTGTAGCGCTCGGCGAGATCGGCGATCTCGGCAATCGGCGCGATGTCCCCATCCATCGAATAGACCGACTCGAAGACGATCAGCTTGGCGCGTTCGCGCCCGGCCGCCTTGAGCAGGGTTTCCAGATGCCCCAGGTCATTGTGCCGGAAGATCTTCTTCTCAGCGCCTGAGCGGCGTACACCCTCGATCATCGAGGCGTGGTTCAGCTCGTCCGAGAGCACCAGGCAATTGGGCAGGAGGCGCGCGATCGTCGAAATCGACGCCTCGTTGGAGACGAAGCCCGAGGTGAAGACAAGGGCTGCCTCCTTGCCGTGGAGATCGGCGAGTTCGGCCTCAAGCTCCACGAGAGGATGGTTGGTGCCGGAGATGTTGCGCGTGCCACCGGCGCCCGAGCCCATGCGGCCCGCGGCTTCCTGCATGGCCGCCACCACATCCGGATGCTGGCCCATCCCCAGATAGTCATTGGAGCACCAGACGGTGATTTCCCGCGCCTGGCCGTGGGCGCGCCATAGGGCGCGCGGGAAAGCGCCGGCAATCCGCTCCAGATCCGCAAAAACCCTGTAACGCCGCTCCGCGTGGAGCTGATCGATCGCCTCGGAAAAGAACCGTCGATAATCCATGCCGCCTTCCTGGGTTATGGCCGGATCATAGACCGAGGGGTCGCGGGCGTCCACCGCCCGCCACCGGGCAAAATGCCACGCTCGCAGCCGGCTGCAGAATTCCGCTGGGGGGAGGGCAAACCGCCACGACTGTGAAACCTTGCGGTCGCGAAGAGGCTATTGCTGGAATTCTCTTGCCTCAAAGGAGGTGGCGAGCTTGCCGTCCCGCCAGGAGTAGCGGCCGAGACAGGAACTTGCCGCCTCGGTGGTCGTGCAGTTCGAGTTGGCAACCCAGACCTCGAGAGAGCTTCCCTCCTCTCCTTGCGCGAGCGAGGGAGCGCCGCCCATGATCGTGACCGGGTCGGCGAAATTGTCGCGCGAAAGTGCGAGCGCGATTTGGCATCCGCCATTGCCGCAATACGCCGTGGCGGCCGCGCTGCACTGCATGTTCTGCGGGTTCAGGACGAAATCCTGGACGCCGTCCTGGTCGAGGTCCGCCGTCATGACAGAGGGCGTATCGAAGCCCGCCGCCAACGTCCCGCCGATCTGGCTGCAGGATTTTGCATATCCATCGGCGATGGCGGCAACCGGACCGGGTAGATTCCCCGCCGACCATTGGGGCGCCTCGGATACGGCCTGTTCGCTCCTGAACCAGTCGCCGATGCCCCGCTTCAGGGCCTCGATCCGCGCTACATAGGCCTCGCGCAGGCAGGTTCCGTTCCCGCCGCAGGACTGGCGCTTTTTCAGGAAAGCCTCTGCGTCCTCCGCGCGCGCTGCGTTGCTTCCCATCAGAAGGGCAGCTTATCGAAAGTGAACCAGAGAGCTCCCATCTCCGTGTCGAGCTCCGATAGTTCAGGGTTTTTGCATATCGCAATCTCATCAGCGGCCTCGGCCTTTGCGCAATCGAAGCTCGCCGCCTGGGCTGCGGGAATGGCAAAGGCAAAGAAACCCAGAAAGAAGGGCGAAAACAGGAAACGGGGCATGGCACACCTGACTTGCTGGTTGCTTGCTGCCGACGGTACCGGCGGATGTCGAAAGGAAGAATGAATGCCCTCCGTCATATTGTCACCATGCAGTCGGCAAGCGATGCGTTTTGCAAGTTGTGCACGACGGCTCCGGCACGTCCTGCGTCCCCTGCGTGGTGGCGGCAGTTCTAGGAACGGGATCCGCGTGGCGGCGCGCCTCTATGCGGTCGGGCCCTCAAGGCGACATGTGCCATTGGCTCGTGGGCGGGCGGATTTGCTGTCGCGGAGCGCTGGACAGGGAGGATTCTCGTGCTATAACCCACGCGCTTTCGGCGGCCTGCCAACCCGCCAGCCGGCCAGGAAGGGCTTCTCCCGCCTGCGCAGGTCAAGCCCAGGTAGCTCAGTTGGTAGAGCAGCGGACTGAAAATCCGCGTGTCGGTGGTTCGATTCCGCCCCTGGGCACCATCTCCCTTCGTCCCGTGGCGCGCGATCCCCCTTTGCCTCACCTAGCACGGCGAACATTCAAGTGCCGCAGAATGTCTGATAGACGCGCTCGGCGGGCGGAGGCGGCTCCGCATACTCCGCGAACTCCGGCTGGTCTTCGTAGGGCTTCGAAAGCACATCGAGGAGCCGCTCGAAGGGCGCGAAATCCTGCGCTTCCACAGCGGCTTTCAGGGCAGCTTCCACGCGGTGGTTGCGCGGAATGAAGGCGGGGTTGGCGCCGCGCATCGCCCCGCGCCGCTCCTCGGCGGCCCGGTGCTCGTCGGCCAGTCTGTGGCGCCACCGCTCCGCCCATTCGTCATAGGCGGCAGGGTCCTGGAACAGGGACCGTACCGCGCTATCCCCACCCGGGCCGAGGCTTGCGTCGCATAGCCTGCGGAACGTGAGCGTAAAGTCCGCCTGGTTGGCGGCCATCCGGGAAAGCAGGTCCTGCGCCAGCGCGAGATCGCCTTCCTGCTCGGTGAAGAGGCCGAGCTTGCGCCTCATGCCGGCGAGATAGGAGCGGTTGTACCGCTCGGCATATAGAGTCATCGCCTCGGTCGCCTCGCCGACCGCCTTCTCCCGGTCCTCATCGAGCAGCGGCAGCAGGCACTCGGCAAGCCGGGCCATGTTCCACTGCGCGATGCCCGGCTGGTTGCCATAGGCATAGCGGCCGAACTGGTCGATGGAGCTGAAGACAGTCGCCGGGTCGTAGGCATCCATGAAGGCGCAGGGGCCGTAATCGATTGTCTCGCCGGAAACCGCAGTGTTGTCAGTGTTCATGACCCCATGGATGAATCCGATAAGCATCCATTGCGCCACGAGATCGGCCTGACGGGTAACGACGGCGTCGAGAAAGGCGCGATAGGGCCTGCCGCTTTCCGTAAGCTCCGGATAATGGCGCTCGATGGCGTAGTCGGCCAGGCGCCGGACCGAATCGAAATCGCCGCGCGCGGCGAAGAACTGGAATGTGCCGACCCGGACATGGCTTGCGGCGACGCGCGTGAGCACCGCGCCAGGCAATGCTTTCTCGCGGTAGACGCGCTGGCCCGTCATCACCGCCGCAAGCGCCCGGGTCGTCGGAACGCCGAGCGCCGCCATTGCCTCGCTCACGATATATTCGCGCAGGACCGGGCCGAGCGCGGCACGCCCGTCGCCGTTCCGGGAGAACGGCGTCAGGCCGGAACCTTTCAGTTGGATATCGCGGCGAACGCCATTTTTGTCGACGACCTCGCCCAGCAGAATGGCCCGCCCGTCGCCCAGCTGGGGCACGAAATGGCCGAATTGGTGTCCCGCATAGGCCATCGCGATCGGCTCGGCTCCTTCGGGTACGCGCGTGCCGGCATGGACGTCCAGTCCCTCCGGGCTGGCAAGCGCATCGGGATCGAGCCCCAATTCATGGGCAAGCTGGCGATTGACCTTGACCAGGCGCGGTGTGGAAACGGGCGTCGGTGCGACACGGGCATAAAAACGGCTTGGCAGCCGTGAGTAGGAGTTGTCGAACGGGATGTGAATTGTCATTTTTTTCAAGCGGGCAGCCGCGGCTGAGTGGCGGCCGAGCTCTCCTATTCAAGTGCACCGCGGGCTGCTTCCGCCAGTTCCGGCAGGTAGTTGCTCGCCGTGCAGCTTCGGTTTTCGTTCGACCTCACCTCGAATTCCGTCTGCGGGCAGACCTGGTCGGCGATCTCCGGCGGAAGATGCACAGACAGCGGAACCTCGACTTCGGAAATGCCCAGATCCTTGGCGATCTGCTGCTTTATTTCTTCCCTGCCGAGCGATACTTCAACACCGTCTTGAAGCGCGCCTTCGATCTGCTGCTCCGTCTGCGCGGAAGGCGCTGTTGGCGCAGCAGGTGGCGCCTCCTGCGCCCGCAAGGACGGGGAGAACGCCCCGGCAAGCACCGTTGCCAGGGAAAGCAGCACAAGGTCGCTCCGCCTCGTTTTCATCAAACCTGCTCCAGCTCTTTGCTAGCCAAATCGCCGGCGGCCCGAAGCGTTCCGCGCATTTTCAACGTACATAAATCTCTGAGCGCGCGCGCGCGAAGTCATGCTCCTTCAGGAGAGAGACGATCGCGGCGGCGATCTTTCCGCCGCCCTGCACTGAGGGCTCGATGGCGTTCGCGAAATCGGCGTCCTCGCTGCAGATGAGGCGCAAGTCGAGCAGGGGAACACCGGCCCAGGCAGCGACGCGGATGATCCCGTCGTTGAGAACGGCAAGGGCGGTGGTTCCGACGCGCCTTTGCAGCGGATCTTCGAAGCGCGGATCGTAGATGGTGCAGAAGGCCGAGGGCAGGCCTTTGCTCTTGACCAGTTCCACCACGCCCGCATAGGCCGCGGCAAACTCCTCGCGGACCTGCGCCAGGCGGGCGAGGCTCTCGCCGATGCTGGCCGACGCCTCGCTCGGCACTGAGGAGTAGCCCAGCGCGTCGTTGCCGCCGATGCTGATGACAAGGTGGGTTGCATCCGAGGGAAGGCGCTTCAGCTGATCCGCGATATCGGCCATGACATCGCCATCCACGGCCACGAGCGTGGCGCGCCAGCCATCCGGCAGCCGACGCCTCAATTGCGCGATGACGTCCGGGCCGCCCTGGACATAGGCGGCATTGGCGAAGACGGAATCGCCGAGAAGGACAACGTGGTTCATTGTACTGTCGGTACTCCTTGCGGCGGCTGGGGAAGAGGCGGCGGCCAGGCCAAGGAGCAGGGTACGGCGCGAAAGCCGCCAACCTGCTTGCTTAGCTGCATCCGGCAACGGCTCTCCTCAACTCGAGGGCTGGCTGTTCGGGTCATTGCTGCCAAGCTCGGGCAGCATTCCGGTGCCCGGCGTGGAATCGGCGTTGTTGAGCTCGGGGTCGGTCTCTGTCCGCCGATGCGCGTTGGGCGGCGCAGCCTCTACCTCTTCGTCCTGCCCGCGAAATTGGTGCTCCACATCCCGAATGCTGTCCGCGGGCAGGACGAAGAGGTAGCGGAGCGGCTCTTGTCCCGTATTGCTGGTCCGATGCCAGGCTCCACCGGGAATGAATAGCGCAGTTCCCGCGCGCAGCGGGTGGCCGATATCATCAACCTCGCACCGGCCTTCGCCGTCCAGCACGAAATAGAGTTCGGCAGGGCCGTGGCGATGCGAAGGGAGAACCTCACCCGGCGCGAGTTCGGCGAGCCCGGCGCACAACTGCTGACTGGATGTCCGGTCCCCCGAAAGGAGAAGCTTCCATTGCACCCCGGCATCTCCGGGAGGAGCGGCTCCGTTCCATCTCTCCCAGGGAAGTTTGTCAGGATCGACAAAAACAGCCATCCGCGCCTCCTTTCATCCCTTCAGCAACGGGCGGCGATGAAAAAGGCTCCGTAGGCGGTGACCACTATTCAAGACCGTGAGCGGTATGCCGCCCTGCAGATCGCGAAAGAGGAAAGAGCGCCCGCCAGGAAGCGTTGGGAGATGCCGACCCCAGGACAAGTGAAGCGCACACCCTCGCATCCGGCTGCACCATCGCGCCACGATGGTTCGGGCGTTGTGACGCTGGCGGTGCTGCGGACCCTTTCAGTCGTGAAGCTGCCGGGAGATCGGCGCGCCGATGGAGAAGTCGCGGAAGGTCACCTCGAAGCCCTCACGCTCCGGCGAGCAGCACATGACGCCGACCTGCATCGCCGGCGCAGGACGCAAATAGGCAAGTCGCGCCAGCTTCCAATGGCCGTCGGCGGGGTCGATATACTGCACCCGGATGGCTTCGCCATGGCGCGTCAGCCGGATCCGCACGTCGTCCGCCGCGCCGCTGAACTTCAGCAGTGACCAATCCGACTGTCTATTGGTCACCACCACCGAGAGATAGTTTTCGCCGTCCGTCTGCTCAATGCCCGTCTTGACCCAATGATGCGCGTCCAGCCGCACCATCAGCCCAGCCTGGTCGTAGAGCACTTCGTAGCGACCATGAATGGTCACCTCGGCGGTGAAGTCGCCTTCCACGCGCTTGCCGTAAAAATGGCCGCTGTCACGATGGAAGCCATAGAACGTCCCCTGCCAGAAGTCCGTATTCGCGCGGGTGCGCGCCATGATCTCCGTTTCGCCAATCTCGAAACGCGGCGGCGGGTTGAGCCAGCGGAAACCTTCCTTCAGATCCATCGAACATTCCTCTTCCATGCCGCCCACTAGTCGGTGCCTAACGTAAACGCCGGCATTGCGCCGGCGTTCACGCGAGTGCCGAAGGAGCAGGGGCGGGACCTCTCTCGCTCTGCTCAGAACCCGTTCTTCAGAATGTCCGCTGCGTTTTCCTTTGTCACCTTCATGGTCGGAAGCACCACCGTCTTTTCCACCTTTTCGCCGTTCAGATGCTTGATCGCCTGGCGAAGGCCTTCCGCGCCGGGGGTGGCGTAGAGGAAGGTGGCGGTCAGCTCGCCATTGGCCACCCAGGTCACGCCCTCGTTCGGCAGTGCGTCGATGCCGATGAACTTGATATCCTTCTCGCGGCCCGCGTCTTTGGCGGCGAGATAAGCGCCATAGGCCATAGGATCGTTGTGGCCGTAGACCAGATCTATGTCCTCATGGTTGCGCAGGGCGGTGGCCATGATGTTGTAGGCCTCGTCCTGTTTCCAGTCCGCCGACTGCTGGTCGAGCAGGTACTTGATGCCGGGTTCCTTGTCAGTATGTTCATGGAAGCCCTCGTGACGGTCATGCGCGGGCTGGGTGCCCAACCCGCCCCATATCTCGACGACATTGCCCTCGGCCTTACCCTTGCCGCCCAGGAGCTCCACCGCATATTCCCCGGCCGCCCTGCCGATCAGCTTGTTGTCTCCGCCGACAAACTGTGTGTACTGGTCGGTGTCGACGTTGCGGTCGAGAACAAAAACGGGGATGCCTGCATCGACGGCCTTCTGGACGACGCCGGTGAGGCCGGCCGATTCCTTCGGCGAGATGAGCAGGGCGTCCACCTCCTGGCGGATCAGGTTCTCCACATCAGCCACCTGCTTTTCCGTCCGGTCCTCCCCGTCGGTGATGATCAGTTCGACCTCCGGATGCTTCTCGGCCTCGGCGATGATGTCCTTGTTGAACTGAGCGCGCCAGGGCTCGATGGTGGTGGCTTGCGAGAAGCCGATGGTGAATTTCTTCTCCTGGGCGAGCGCATCCAGCGGGGAGACAAGAGCGGTTGCTGTGGCGAGCGCAGCGCTCAAGAGGGCGGTGCGCAGCAGTTCACGACGTTTCATTGGCGTTTCCTCCGATGTTGTTTGATAGGCTTTCCTGCGACGCCCGCTCTCCGGCGGGAGTTCCCGGTTGCGCTGCCCGCAGGCCCGGCAGGCGCAGAAAGGATAGGAGTTCGGCGGCATTGCGCTCCTGAACGAGCACCGTGCCGATGATGATCAGCCCCTTCAGCACCAGCTGAAGATTGGAGTTGATGTTGTGGAGCTGCAGGATGTTCGACAGAAGCCCGAAGATGACGACCCCGCAGAAGGTGCCGGCGAGGCTCCCGCGGCCGCCCATCAGGCTGGTGCCGCCAATCACCACAGCGGCGATGGCGTCGAGCTCGAGCCCGGCCCCGGCATCCGGCTTGCCCTGCCGGTATTGCGCCACATAGAGCACGGCGGCTATGCCGGCGAGGAGGCCTGAGATGGCATAGGTGGCGATCTTCACCTGCCCCACGGGAATGCCCGACAGTCGCGCAGCCTCCTCATTGCCGCCGATCGCATAGATATACCGGCCAAAAGGCGTAAAGCGCAGTACCGCCCCATAGATGAGGATTGCGGCGATGAAGAACAGCCCCGGCATCGGCACCACACCGAAGACAAGCGAGCGCAGCACGTCGAAGTCGGCAGTTGCATTCGTGCCGGTATAGACCGGCAGAACCGCATTGTTCTGTCCGGCCGTAAGCCGCGCAATCCCGAGCGCGGTGACCATCATTGCCAAAGTGACGATGAAGGGCTGCAGCCGGCCTGCCACGATGATCGCCCCGTTTATCGCCCCGAACATGAGGCCGACGCAGGGCGCCACGATGAGCACCCCGAGCACGCCGAACTTGGTCTGCACCTGCGGCAACAGGAACCACAGGAGCAGGCTGCAAAAAAGCACGCCGACGAGGGCGGGGATCGCCACACCCTGAATGGGGTTCAGACGGATATCCCTGCCCAACTCTTCGCCGCGGCGCGCCTTTTCGCGGTTGATGAGGATGAAGCGGGTGAGCGCTGCGCCGACCAGTAGGGCAAGCAGGCCGGCTGCCGGCAATCCCATCAAAGCCGCCGGCGTGGTGCCCTCAATGGTGAGCAGCATGGCGCAAACGACGGTGCTGATGGCCAGAAGCGAGCCGACCGACAGATCGATGCCGCCGGTGATGATGACGGCCGTCATGCCGGTGGCAATCAGGCCCGTGGTCGACACCTGTCTCAGCACATCGAGCAGATTGCCGTGGGAGAGGAAGATGTTTTTGCCGGAGGAGGTGACGGGCGAACTCAGCACGCCGATCAGGAAAATCGCGGTGAGGCCCCAATAAAGCTTGGTGCGGGACAGGAGTTTCAGCGCACTCATGCGGCCATTCCCTTCCGGCTGCGCGGGGCGGCAAGCTGCATGACGCGCTCCTCGGTCGCCTCCTCCCGGGGAAGAAGACCGCTTTGCCGCCCCTCGGACATCACCAGGATCCTGTCTGAAAGGAGCAGCAGTTCAGGAAGTTCGGAACTGACGACGATGATGGAAAGGCCGCCGCGCGCCAGCTCGAAAATGAGGTCGTAGATCTCGCGTTTCGCGCCGACATCGATGCCGCGCGTGGGCTCGTCGAGCAGCAGCACGCGCGGTCCCGTCGCCAGCCACTTTCCAATGACCACCTTCTGCTGATTGCCCCCCGAAAGGGTTCCCGCGGGCTGTTCCACGCCGCTGCAGCGCACGCTAAGCGTCTCGACCGCATGCCGGGCGAGCTCTGCCTCGCGGCGGAAAGAGCGCAGGCCAAGACGGGAGAGCCTCGACACCAGCGGGAGCGCCACATTGTCCGTGATCGACGCCTCGAGATGCAGTCCTTGCGTCTTCCGGTCTTCCGTCACCAATGCGATGCCCAACCGGCGCGCTTCGCGCGGGGAGCTGATGGAGACGGGCACGCCGTCCAGCACGATCTCCCCGCCCGCCCGCCCGTTCGAGCATCCGAAGATCGCCTCCAGGATTTCCGTGCGCCCGGAGCCGAGCAGGCCGCCAATGCCGAGGATCTCGCCCGCGCGGAGATCGAAATTCGCGCCCGACAGCACCTGCCGCCAGCCGTTCCGATGCGGAATGGACAGCGAAAGGTCGCGCACCGAGATGACGACCTTGTTGCCGATCAGGCGGTCTTCATGCCGCGCCTGCAGCAGCTCGCGGCCTACCATCGCGGCAATGATCTCATCTGCCGTGGTCTCGGCCATCGGCTTGGTGAGCACGTGGCGCCCGTCGCGGAAGACGGTGACGCGGTCGGCAAGTTCCAGGACCTCGTCGATGCGGTGGGAAATATAGATGATCCCCACCCCGTCGGCCGCGAGCTGGCGTATGACCTTGAACAGGCGTTTGCATTCGGCCGGGGAAAGCGCCGAGGTGGGCTCGTCCATGATGAGGATGCGGGCCGAAATGGAAAGGGCCTTGGCGATCTCGACCAACTGCTGTTCGCCGACCCGCAGCGAGGCCACCCGCGCATCCGGATCGATGTCGATGCCGAGCCGGCCGAGCAGTGCACGCGCTGCCCTGCTGCTTGCCCGCCGGTCGATGAAGAGGCCGCCGATCAGCCGCTCCCGTCCGAGAAAGATGTTGTCCGCGACGCTGAGCTCGGGAACGAGGTTCAGCTCCTGGTGGATGATCGCGATGCCCGCTGCCTCCGCCTCGCGGACACTGGAGAAGTGCACGGACGAACCGTCGAGGCGCATTTCGCCCTCATAGTCCGGGTAGACGCCCGACAGAATCTTCATCAGGGTTGATTTGCCGGCACCATTTTCGCCCATCAGCGCGTGGATCTCGCCCCGCACGAGTTCGAAATCGACCGCGCGAAGCGCGGCAATGCCGCCAAATCGCTTTGATATGCTGCGCGCAGAGAGCATTGCCTCCCCGCCACCAACAAAGGCCCCGTTCGCGCCCGTCACTGGCCCGCCAGCGTCCTCATGCATCCGCGATCCCCCGCGTCCTCGATGTGGTGCAGGGTGTTCCCCGCAAGTTCGGGGCGTCAGACGGAACAGCGCGGTGCCCGAGGCCGAAGCGCAAGGCGGCGTTGGCCGCGAGGGTGGCGGGCTGCGCCACCGAGCAGGCGCGCAAATTCGGTCTGTTTGATTGCTGCATCACGACAAGGGTGGCCTCCCAATCCAGCCTTTGTCAGGAGAGCTCGACGTTATTCTAAACGTTTCGGCCGAGTCAAGCATGGCCGGAGCCATACGGCGCCCATGATTGCTCAGAGAGCTAAAATCGCGTAGTGATCGCCGTCAGACCCGCGAAACGTTTTGAGGAAATGGACGAAGCGAAGCGCATTCGGCGCCCGAGATCGACAGGGCCGACGATGCTGGACGTGGCGGAGGCAGCGCGCGTGTCGGTCGCCACCGTGTCAGCGGTGGTGAACGGAACCGTTTCCGTGAGCCCGCAACTTCGCGAGCGCATCGAAGCGGCCATTCAGGCGATCGGTTACAAGCGCAATACCATCGCTCGCAGTCTCAAGTTGGGCAAGACGCGCACCATCGGCCTGACGGTGGCCGACATCACAAATCCGTTTTTCACAGACGTGGTCTCGGCCATCCAGGGTGTGCTGCACGAGGCGGGCTATGCGGTCATGCTCTGCAGCAATGATGAGGATGCTGCAGCCCAGCTCGAGCATGTGAGCCTATTGCTGGACCGGATGGTCGATGGTCTCATAGTGGCGCCGGCGGGAGACGAGGTCAAACTGAAGCCGGTCTTGCAAAGCGCCGGCGTCCCAATTGTGCTGATCGACCGCGTGTGTGACGGCGTCGACCTGGACGCGGTCATCCTCGACAATCGGCGAGCCGCCTGCGATGCGGTGACATATCTGCTGGATCTCGCTCACCGGCGGATAGGGTATGTCTCGGGACCGCTTGATACATCTACCGGGCGGGAGCGGCTGCAGGGTTATCGCGATGCGCTGGAAGCCGCGGGCGTTCCCTACAGGCAGGAACTCGTCAGATTCGGAAATTTCCGCGAGGCCGATGCCTATCAGGCAACCATGGAGTTGCTGGCCTTCCCTGAGCGCCCAACTGCGCTCTTTGCCGCCAACAACCTGATGGTGATCGGCGTGATGAAGGCGATAAGGGATTTTGGGCTTTCCTGCCCGGACGACATCTCCGTGGCCTGCTTCGACGATTTTCCCTGGGCGGACGTGTTTCAGCCGCAATTGACGACGGTCGCCCAGCCCGTACGGGCGATCGGCGAGAACGCTGCCAAGCTGCTGCTCGAGCGGCTGGGCGGCAGCGAGGCCCATTTCCCGCGCCACCTCTCCCTTCAGGGGAGGCTCGTGATTCGCAACTCCTGCCGGCCCTGCCTGGTGCATAACGTTCTATAGCGGCCGCCTTCGGCCGCCCGCCGGTCACCTCAATGAAACGCGATAAGGCAACCCGACACCGCGGCGTAACCACCACGGCCCAGCACGCCCTCTGGTCGGTACAAGCTCATGCAACGGTGAATGGAGTATTCCAGGGCGAATGACGGCTGTTTAGCTTACCGGGCGCGATAGACGCGCCGCCATATCGAATAGCCAGGCGAAAGAAGGAACACGCTAGAGGAAGGCCAGGAGATTTACCTCCTTGCCGCAGCCGCATCCTGCCATCCAAGTCAAAGGATCGTGCCTCTACAATCCCGCGAGGAGCCGGCAATATGTTTACCCGGTATAGTGGTAAAAGCACTTGACACTCTGTGGCCGGTACTTCTTATAGATGGTGTTACGACTTTGACGCGAATGTAAACAGGGGCGATGGGTTTTCGGCTGGACGACCGGAGGGGGCGGCGAGGGCTCGGGACCTCACCGGGTCATCGTGAAATCCGATCTTGCGGGCGGTTGCACCGCCTTCCATGCTCGTCTGCGGGGGAACTAGAGGGTGCCACTGCGGTAGGGTGCGGCGATGCCTGTACATCGAGAGGAACCGCAGTCGGCAGTGTATTCACACATGTTTACTGAAGCGCCGGAGGGGTGACAACAACCGCCTGTTTAGCCCCCCTATGGAGGGGATGTTGTGACGAACAAGAGACACAGCAGCGGTCACTGGAGCAAAGTGCGGGCTGTGCGTTGCTCGGTGGTCTTGAAGGGGAAGGGGGGGCGGCGCCGGTTTCGTCCGGACTCCGACCGACAGGCGAACAGTCCAGATTCTTCTTCATTGAGTGGAAGGGGTGGAAGCGAATGCAAGATGAAGATGATGCCGCGTTTAGAGGGGAGGCCGAGGAGTGGACGCGCGGATCTCCCGTCGATTCTGTCAAGCTGACCTGCAAAATTGTCGCCGCCTATGTATCCAATAACGCGCTGCCGAGTCGCGAGCTTCCTAACCTGATTTCGGACGTGCACAATTCACTTGGGCAGCTTAAACTTGACGGGGAGGGCGCGCCGGCTCGCGACCTTAAGCCTGCCGTCCCTATCGAAGAATCGGTGCAGCGCGACTTCATCATCTGCCTGGAGGATGGCAAGAAGAAGAAGGTGCTCACGCGCTATCTAAAAAAGGCGTACAACCTGACGCCCAAGGAATACCGGCAGAAGTGGCGGCTCTCGGAGGACTACCCCATGGTCGCTCCGGCCTATAGCGAGCTGCGTTCCCAGATCGCCATGCAGAAGGGCTTCAACACGCGCATGAAGCACTAGCGACTGATCAGCGGATGTGGAGAAGTCCCGTATTGGGGGGCGGAGGCACGAAAGCCCTCGGCGCTGGAAGGAAGAAGAGGGCCGTCCGCCCTCGCGGCGCTTCCGATCCCCGTACGGGAAAAGACATCCGCTCACGAATTCGGCGGAATTCCGAAAAGCCCCCTCGGTCCGCCGAAAAAGGGAGAAGAGGTCCGACACGCCCCCCAGGGCCTCTTCTCCCCCTTTGCCTATTAGCTCTATGCGACGTGAAGAACTGGTCGGCGTGGCGCCGAAGATATGCCCTTTATCGAACATCCAGCGAGAGGTTCAGCGTCTCCGAGATTCTGCACCCCGTCTCCAGAAGCACGCGGCAGAATACGTAAACGTCCTTTTGTTGCCTGGCGGCAGCAGTGTGAAAGCGCCTGCGCTCGTCACCGGTCAAGTATTTGCGCCTGCCGCCCCGCTGGATTACGCTCCGAACTCCGCTGATTATGGTATACATATCCCTTAGAAACACCGTCCACGGGAATGGCTGACCCGATTGTTTTGTAAACGATGCGGATAGTGCTCTTTCTCGTCAAGCCAAGAGGCGCGCGGGGTGTACGGATGCTCCGACCGCCGTTCGCCCGTTGACGCCAGGCCAGAAGCTATCAGGCCGCGGAGACGCGCGGCCATTGCTGCCGTCCGGTTGGGCAAGCGCGCGCGATTGCTGCGCGGGTGCTTGAAGGGAGATTGCGTCGTCGACCGGAATTGCCCCTTTATGTCACCTCTTTGGCATGCGCTTGCCCGGCATGCCACTGCAAGGGGGAGAGAGGCCATGGTCGACGCCGCGATCGCTTTGTTCGGTACCACAAGCACAAGCCCGGAGCGGCGGGAGCTCCGCGCCGGTCCTGTGACGGCCATATTCGAGGATGGCGGCCTCCGCTGGATCAAATTCGCCGGGACGGAGGTCCTGCGGGCTGTCTCCTTCCTGATTCGCGACAGCGCCTGGGGCACCGCAAATCCCCAGATATCAAACCTCCGAATCGACCAGCAGGAAGAGCAGTTTTCGGTGCATTTCGATGTCCGCTGCCGGACCAAGGACGGCGCAATCGACTGGCGCGGCGAAATCGAGGGTGCGCTCGACGGACGCATCCGCTTCAGCGCCGTTGCCCGGCCGGAGCAGGATTTCCTTACTTGCCGCACCGGCTTTGTCGTTCTCCACCCGCTTGAAGGTGTGGCCAGTCGCCCTGTAACGGTAGGTTACGTCGATGGCACGTCGGAGCAGTCGAGCTTCCCCGAGTTCATCGCGCCTTACCAGAATTTCAAAAACATCCGCTCCCTAACAATTGAGCTGCCGCCCGGCATCAGCGCCACATGCATGATGGAGGGCGACGCGTGGGAGATGGAGGATCACCGCAACTGGACCGACGCGTCGTTCAAGACCTATGTGCGGCTGCTGGAATGGGGCTTTCCTTATGTCGTGAAAGCCGGCGACGAGCTTCGGCAGAGCGTCACCCTGACATTCTCGGGTGCCGCAAGGGGTAGCCGGGCCGCCGCGCTTCCGCGCCAGCCATACCCCGTGACCCTCCGGCAGGACGGCCCGGATCAGTGGAAAATGCCGCGGATCGGTCTCAGCCTGCCGCGAGGTCGGCTGAATGAAGCACAAAGTGTGGCGGAGCTCATTCGGCAGGTCAGGCCCGCCTTCCTGCACTGCCGCCTGGACCCGTCCGCGGGCGAGGGTAGCGAACTGCTGACGCGCTATCGCGATACTGCCGCTCTCATCGGGAGCCCCATGGCCTTGGAAATAACGGTGTCCAATGGCAAAGAGCCGCGCGCCGAGCTTGAAGGCGTCGCTCGTGCCCTGGAAAGAGCGAATATTGAGCCTGAGGCGGTGGTCGCAGTGCCGGCCAAGCCGCTTCTCCAGATGAATCCGGTAGGCGAGGCGGACCGCGCGGCGATTGCCCGCATACCCGAGGCGGCGCGAGGGGTCTTTTCGAATGTCCTGGTCGGCGGCGGCGTTTTCGGCTTTTTCGCTGAGCTCAACCGCAACATGCCGCCCGCGGCGCCGCTCGATTTCGTGACGCATCTCACCTCGGCGCTGGTCCACCACAGCGACGATGATTCGGTCATGGA
The DNA here is from genome assembly GCF_031180965.1 of Chelativorans sp. GTDB lineage: Bacteria > Pseudomonadota > Alphaproteobacteria > Rhizobiales > Rhizobiaceae > Chelativorans. Next base: position 123,404 of record NZ_JAPSLH010000004.1, on the reverse strand, counting down.
GACGCTCTCCACGATCGAGGCGGTCATCAAGTCTGCCAGTATGCTGAGCGGCGGAAAGCCCCATTGGCTGGGGCCCGCAAATATCGGGCTCGATGACAATCCCTACGGGCCCGCCACGCCCAATCCGGACAACGGGCGTTATACGATGGCGCGCATGGATCCGCGTCAGCGCGGTGTGTTCGCCGCCGCCTGGTCGCTCGGCTATATTGCCGCCGCGGCGCGCGCGGGTGTCGAGCGCCTGATCATGGGCGCGCCGGCGGGCGAGCTCGGGATCGCATACGCCAGCACCGAATATGATCAACCTTATTTTGATCATATGCCCGACGCTGCCGTCTATCCGCTCTATCACGTGTTGCGCGAGGCCTCCCGTGCGGCTGGCGCTCCCGGGCTGGGCATCGTTCCGGATGATCCGCAGCGCATCGCCGCGCTTGCCTATGGAGGTGAGGGTGGCCTTGTCCTCTGGGCCGCCAATCTGACCGCCTCGCCGCAAACTGTGGTCCTGCCGGAGGGATTTTCGGGCGGCGGGATACGAATGCTAGATCAGGAAAGCTTTGCTGAAGCCGTCGGTGACCCCGGCTATTTCCAGCGCGACGACGATCCGCCGGCGGGGAGCTCGATTGCCCTCAAGCCATATGCCGTGATGCGCGTGCGGGCGATCATCAGCGGCGGCTCGCGCCCTGTGTAGCGGGCCTCCAGCCAAACTGGCCTCGCCTTCTGCGGCCCCGAGGCGGGCGATGTCGAGCTTCACGAGGACGGGACAGGGACGGCGATTCCGGTGTCCATATGAACCGAGGATCGCCTCTCTGCGGTGCTGCGGCAGGGGGAGCGGTTTTTTAACGCCGTCCTTGATATGCTGTTTTCCGCGGGAAGCAGGCCAAAGCTAAGCTCTTTCCGATAAGAAAGGTCGGGTCTGCCGTAGGATGGGAATGCAAGGCAACGCACCGCAGGATCGTTCGGGCGTCGCGAAACGCCCTACGGGCATCGTGATCCTTGGGGGCGCGCACGGCACGCTGGCGCTGGCGCGCAGCCTTGGCCGCCAGAAAGTTCCGGTGTGGTTGATCAGCAACGACAACCCGCTGCCCAGTTGGTCCCGCTATGTGCGCCGAACGCTGCATTGGCGAGGGCCGGGCGATCCGGACGCGGTACCGTTTCTTCTGGAGGCGGCGAAGGAATGCGGTCTGGCCGGCTTTCTCCTCGTGCCTGCCGGCGACGCGGAGGTGCGGCTCGTCTCGCAAGCGATTGGCCCGCTTTCGTCCGCCTACAGGATCCTTCTGCCTCCTTGGGAAGACCTGAGATGGCTTTGTGAGAAGCCACTTCTATATCGCCGTGCAGCCGAGCTCGGCGTCGACTTCCCGCCCACCTATCATCTCGCTTCTGTGGAAGAGGCCGCCAGAGTCGAGGTTCGCTTCCCGGTTGTCCTGAAGCCCAATATGGGCGGAGGCCATGACGACTTCTCGCGGGCGAAGGTCGCCCGCGCCGATGATCGCGCATCCTTTGCGGCTGCCTTTGAGCACGCCGCGCGGCAGATTGGGGTGGAGAATGTCGTCGTTCAGGAGCTCATTCCCGGCGGGGGAGAAAGTCAGTTCTCCTATGCCGCGCTGTGGAGGGCGGGCCAGCCGGTGGCTGAGTTCACGGCCCGGAGGACAAGGCAATATCCAATCGAGTTCGGCTACACCAGCACCTTCGTCGAGGTGGTGGAGGAGCCGCAGGCGATCGAATCGGCGCGGCGCCTCCTCGGCTCTATCCGGCATGAAGGACTGGTCGAGGTGGAGTTCAAGCACGACGCGCGCGACGGGAAACTGCGTGTGCTCGACGTCAATCCGCGCCCGTGGTCTTGGTTCGCGCTTGCCGCCGCCGCCGGTGTCGATCTCGGCGCCATGCTCTGGAAGGCTGCCGAGGATGGTGAGTTGGCGCCGCCGGCGCCCGCCCGAACCGGGGTGTCCTGGATGTATCTCGTGCGCGACATGGCGGCAGCCGGGAGATTGGTTCCCGCCGGGCGGCTGACGGTCGGGGCCTATTTGCGGTCCTTTGCTTCCGTGCGCGCCTGGGCGACATTTTCGCCAGCCGACATTATGCCGGCGCTGATCGACATCCCGCTCACTGCCTGGCGCGTGCTGACAAGGCGCTTCTTCAAGATCTATTGAGCCTCGGCGGCAGATTGGCGGGGAGCCCACGGATGTCGACACGACGATCGTTCAAATACGCACTGATCCGGACAGGCCTCGAGGTCATAGCTCTATCCCGTGCGCACTCCTGGTGGCCTTCGGCCGCCGGCCGCGGCGTGATCTTCACGCTGCATCACGTCAGGCCCTCGCGCGGGCTCTCCCCCGACCCCAATGCGGGGCTAGCGGTGACGCCCGAGTTCCTGGACGACGCGCTCGGCCTCTGTCTGGAAGCCGGGCTCGTTCCGGTAGCCGTGGAGGATCTGCCGCGGCTTCTTGCAGACTCCTCCGACATACGCAGCTTCGTAAGCTTCACGCTCGATGACGGATACCGCGACAACGCTGAGCATGCCGCGCCGGTGTTTCGCAAGCATGGTGTCCCCTACACGATCTTCATCACCGCGGGCTTCGTCGAGAGGTCTCGCTCGATGTGGTGGCAAACGGCTGCTGCGCTCCTGGCCGAGAGGGAGCGGATCGATTTCGATTTCGGCGCCGGCAGTGAACGCCTCGAAGTGAGTACGCCCGCTCAGAAGCTGGCCGCCTATGACCGTTTTGCCAACTTTGTCGAGACGATCGACGAGGATGAGGCTGTGAGGCGCATTGATGATCTGGCGCTGCGCTGCGGAATAGATCCGTTGGCGATCGTGTCCGATCTGACCATGGACGCCGACGAATTGCGCGCCCTGGCGGGAGATCCGCTCGCCAGGTTCGGCGCACATACGCTCACCCACGTCAACTTGCGCCGCGTGAGCGATGCCCGGCTTCATGAGGAGATTGCATCCTCGGCGAAAGCCGTCGAGAACTATGTCGGCCGGTATCCGGCTTCATTTGCCTACCCGTATGGGTTTCCTGCCGCTGTGGGAGCCCGGGAGATCGACGCGGCGGCGCGCGCGGGCTTTGCGGTTGCCGTCACCACGCAGCCGGGCGTGCTGACCGAGCAGAACCTGCACCGTCCGACCGCCTTCAACCGCGTTTCGCTCAACGGCCATTTTCAGAAGAGGCGCTATGTCGAGGCGTTGTTGTCCGGCCTGGCGTTCAAGTTCATGTAGCGGGAAGCGGGTCACGCCCTCCGGTAGCGGAAGACGGCGTAGTCGATCGTCCGCACCGCATCGAGAAAATGCGGCATGGGCGGAACGTTCAGCTCGTCAAACACTCCAGTCTCGCGGATCGCCGGTCGTGCCCAGTCGATCGCACGATGGCTGGAGCTCCCGTATACGACAAAGCAGCCCCTCGGATACCGCTCGAGCGAAGAGACGAGATTCCCGAGCACGATGTCGAACAGGTCTTTGGAAAAGGGATTGTAAAAATAGACGAGCAGGGGCGTCTCCGGAAAGTCGTAGGTCGTGGCATCTGCCTCGACGACAAAGATCGCGCGGCACTTCTGCTCGGGATCCCTATACTGCTCGACATTGCGCCGGGCGATCTCCACCAGTTCGCGTGCGAATTCCACGCCGACGACAGCGCGGAACGGGTAATGCGAGGCCAGGAGGAGCGTGCGCGACTTGCCCGAGCCGATGTCGATGAACGTATAGTCCGACAAGTTGGACGGCAGGTTTTTCATGATGAAGCGGAACGACTTGGGTGAGGTGCAGACGCACTCGTTCCCCTTGTCCCGGTTGGGGCCGACGACATCGAGCGAATCCAGCCGGATGGAACCTGCCGTGTCGACCCCGTATTTGCGGTCCCAATTCCGGGCAAGGCGGTCGGCGACCACATGCCTCACATTGCGCAGAACGAACCGACCGCTTTCGGCGATGCCGTGGCGGCGGACCAGCCGCAGAGGCTCGAGCGGCCCGCGCTCCCGTATGAAGCCGATGGCTCGTCCCAGGCGTCCCGCCGACCTGTCCTGAAGGCCGCCTCGGTCGCCATTTCTCGTTTCGCGGCTTGCCATGGAGCGCCCTTGCTCAATCCAACGGGTTGTACTTTAGCTCCTATTCCTAAACGAACCGCCTCCGCCGTCAAAGCGCACACGGGTAGGCGGCGCCTGCCTTGTCTTGAGCCAACTGCCGCTAGGCCGATTTAAGGCGCGTACCGCGCAGCAACCCCTGCGCCTCGAGCACCGGATAGGCGAGCGTGGCGAGCAGCGAGTTGATCTGCTTGAAATCGCGAATCGTATCGAGATGGATCGAGCTCGTTTCCAAACTCTGCTCGGCGCCTTTGCGAAGGCGCTCGAAATGGCGCTGGCTCATCGTCTTCTCGACATCGCGCAGCCGGTCCTTCTCCGCCACCAGCTTGCGCGCCGTCTCCGGGTCCTGCGTCACCAGCAGATTGAAGGCAAGTCGAGCATTGGCAAGCACCGCGGCATGGAAGTCGGAAAGCTCGCGCCAGCCCTCTGGCGTGAATTCGACGCCTCGTTCCATCTTTCGTCTCACATGCGCAAGCAGGTTGCGGACGATGATGTCCCCCACTTGCTCCAGCTTGACGCAAACGCCGAGAAGTTCCTGGCACCGGTGCGCCTCGTCCTTTGTCATGTCCTCCCGGCTGATGCGGGCAAGATAGAGTTTTATTGCCGCATGGCGGCGGTCGAGCGAGTCGTCGAGATCAGCAAGCGCCTGGATCGCCTCCCGGTCCGGCTTTTCGTAGAGTTCGAGAACGCGGCAAAGCATGAACTCGACCGTCTCGCACATGCGCACCGCCTCGCGTGTGACGTTGGCGAGCGCCTGCTGCGGATGCTCCAGCGCGTTCTCGTCCAGGGCGGTGCTTTCGCTCAACAGTGCGTTCTGCTTCTCTTCCGGGGTGGGGCCCGGCGATAGCGCCACCAACGCTTCCGTCGCCCGCAGCACCAAACCGGAAAGGGGGATGCCTGCAACGAGGATGAGCAGGTTGAACGCGATATGCGCATGGATGACCTGGTCCGCCGCATCGCTCCCGAGCAACGCCAAGGGCGGGTTGAAGAACATCACTGCGGCAAGCCCCAGCACCGAGCCGACGCCGCGCATGAGGAGGTTGCCGAGGGGAACGACACGGCATTCGGCCGGCGCGCCGCGCGTCAGCATCGGCGCGATGAAGGAACTGCCAAGATTGACGCCGAGCACCATCACCACGCCCAGCTCCGGCGTGACGATCCCCCGCGCGGCGAAGGTGGCGAGCAGCAGGACGGCGGCGATGCTCGAATGGAAGAGATAGGTGACGACGGCGGCAAGCAGGAAGGCGGTGATCGGGTCGGATGAGAGATAGCCGACGATCAGCGGCACGAGCCGGCTCTGGCGCAGCGGCTCCGCGGCCTCTCCCATCATCTGCAGGGACAGGATCAGAAGGCCGATGCCGACGAGGATACGCCCCGCCTGGCGCCACGAGCGGCGCTCCGTGGCCATGAATATCCCGGTGCCGGCGAGAAGGCAGAGGGGCACGAGCAGCGCCAGATCGAAGCTCAGGATCTTGACGACGAGCGCCGAACCGACCTCCGCGCCGCGCACGGCAAGGATGCCGGCCAGGCCCGTCACCACGCCCGAACCGGCGAATGAGCCGACGAGGAGGGTCACCGCGGTCGAGCTTTGCAGCGCGACGGCGAGAGCCAGGCCCGCCGCGGTCGCGAGCAGCGGGTTGCGCAGCGTGCGGCGCAGCCGCTGCTTCAGCGCCTCGCCATAAGCCCGCTCCACGCCGGTGCGCACCATGCGTGTCGCCCAAAGCAGCAACGCGATGGCGCCGGCCATATGCAAAAAGAAGACGGACCCGCTCATTCAGCTCGTTTCCCGATCATGCCCCGGCAGGGGCCTTCCAGACGGCAAAATGGTTTGCCGTCTTCCTAAACGCGAGTCTTCCGAAGACGCTGCGCCCGACGGAAAAACATTTGACGGGCGGCATCGTGCATGGGACTGTACACGTGTGCAATATAGAGGGATCAGCCTGAAATAAAAAGAATGCACACGTGCACATCTGTCATCTGACTGTCAGGGAAGGGCACTAGGGAGGAAGCCGTGGGCTCGGCCATCAACTTTCGCCGCCACGGTCCTGGTTGCCGCCCTAAACCTGACGGAAAACGCAAGGAGGAACGTACGAGATGACGAAGCATCTATTGAGGTCCACCGTCGCGGCGGTGGCTCTTGCTTCAAGCGCGACTTATGCCTTGGCGGAGGATGTGACCATCCGCGTCTGGGCGGGCGGCAGCAGCCCCAATGACGTCTACCGTGTCGACGCGATCGACATTGCCGCCGATCTTCTGGAGCGCGAGGCGGCGGTGCGCGGCGAGGAGCTGAACATCACCGTCGAGAAGAAGGTGGACAACACCTGGGACGATTTCAAGCAGGCCGTAACGCTTGCCGCCGAGGCGGGCAACGTGCCGCACATCCTCGTGACCGGCCATGAGGATATCGGCCCCTGGTCCCAATCCGGGCTGATCGTGCCGATCGAGGACTACGTCAATCTCGACGCCTGGCCCATCAACGACATCTACGAGAATCTGCTCGAAGTTGCGTCCTATGGCGGGGTCGTCTACGGCCTGCCGCAGGACGCCGAGGCGCGGCCCTTCTTCTTCTGGAAGGAGTACATGCGCAAGATCGGCTATACGGACGCCGATCTCGACGGGCTGGCGGACAAGGTCCAGAGCGGCGAGTACACGCTCGCCAATGTGCTGGAAGACGCCAAGAAGATGGTGGACCAGGGCGTGGTGCCCGCTGGTTACGGCTTCTATCCCCGCCCCAACAACGGCCCGGACTACTGGCAGTTCTACACGAGCTTCGGTGGCGTCATGGAAGAGGACGGCAAGCTCGTCCTCGACAAGGCTGCAATGCAGCGCTTCTACCAGTTCTTCGTCGATGCCGTCGCCGCGGGCGTGACCCGCAAGAACCATATCGGCACGCCGAACGACCAGTGGTGGGCGGAAGTGGCGAGCGGCAAGGCCGGCATTTGGCACGGTGGCACCTGGCACTATGCGCGCTACACCAACCAGGAAGGCCTGAAGGATTTCTTCGGCAGCATCTCCTTCTCGCTGATTCCGGCAGGCGAGGGCGGCAAGGCCAACACGCTCACCCATCCGCTCGTCTATGTGCTGACCAAGCAGGACAACGAGGATGAGGTTGCGATCGCGGCGGAACTGGTGAAGATCGCCTCCGAACCGCGCATCAACACACTGCATGCCATCAAGTCGGCGCATCTGGGCATCACCAAGCAGCAGTCGAACATCGACCTCTACTCCAATGACCGCTGGGCGCGGGAGGCGACCGAGCGCCTGCTGCCGCACGCCAACGCCATGCCCAACAACGCCGAGTTCGGCACCTACTGGAATGCCATGTGGGCTGGGCTGGAAGCATCCTGGACGGGCCAGAAGACGCCTGAGCAGGCGGTGCAGGATCTGGAGGCCGAACTGAAGAACAGCCTGGGCGAAGGCATCGTCATCCGCTGAGCGGAAAAAGATGAGCGCGTCCCGCGATATCGTCGAGGCCGCCGCGGTGCCCGCGGGCGCTGCGGCCGCTTCGGCACATCCTCCGCGCTGGCGTGCCGGCTGGCTGAACAGCTCGCGCGGCTTGGGTCTCATTCTCCTGATGCCCGCCCTCGTGCTGGTGGTGCTGTTCTTCCTGATGCCCGTCGTTCTGACCGGGGTCTTTGCCTTCACCAATATGAGCACTGCGACCGGGATCAGCGGCGGCACCTACCAGGTGACCCCCGGCGCACTGCGCGAGCTGGCTGACCGTCATGGGATGGACGAGCTTGCCGAAAAGCTCGGCCAGCCTTCCTTCGTGGTGGACGAACAGGGGCTGAAGGCGCTTGAGGAGATGGGCATCGAGCCCGCGATCATCGCCGACCTAAGAGAAGGCCACCTCGGCGAGACCCATGCCTCGCGGCGCGAATTCGAGCGCATGCTGCGCGACCTGCCGGAGCGGCCGGACACGCGGACGGTGAAGCGCATCTCCGGCGAGTTCAGCCGCTCGCTTGCCAATTCACGGTTCTCGAGCAGGGAGAGCCTGCTCGCGGCGGCAGAGGGGGTGGATCCCGAACTCACAGAGGAAGAGAAGACGGCTCTCGTCCAGGCTACCTATACGGGTTGGGTCTGGACCGCGGACAATTTCCGCCGCATGGCCTCCTCGCGCGACACCGTCCGCATCCTCCTCAACACGATCTTCTTCGTGGCGACGACGCTGATCATCTTCAACACCGCATTTGCCATGCTGCTGGCGATCACGACGCACTACATCCCCGAGCGCCCGGCCGGCATCTTCCGGATCATTTGGTTCCTCCCGCGCATCTCGCCGGCGGTGATCTATGTGCTTTTGTGGAAGTGGTTCGCCTGGGATACGGGGTTTTTGAGCGCCTTCCTGGACAATTTCGGCATCCGCCCGCGCAACTGGATGCTCGATACGGCGGCGAACGCCTGGTTCTTCGTCATCGTCATCAACGGCTTCGTCGGCGCCTCGATGGGGATGGTGATCTTTTCCTCCGCCATCAAGGCCATTCCGGAATCGCTGTTCCATGCGGCGAGCGTGGACGGCGCTTATCGCTGGCAGCAGGTGCGCCACATCATCCTGCCGCAGCTCAAATGGCCGATCCTCTTCGTCACCTGCTACCAGACGCTGTCGCTGCTCACCTCGATCGAGCAGACGCTTTTGGCTACTGACGGGGGCCCTGGCGGCGCGACGGAGATCTGGTCGCTGGCCATCTACCACACCGCGCTCAACAACTATGCGGGCAACCTGCAATATGGCTATGGCGCGGCGATGGCGCTGGTGCTCGTGGTGATCGGCATCGTCCTGTCGCTCATCTATCTCAGGGTCTTCAATTATCGAGCGCTGGTGGCAAAGCCGCGCATCGAGCTCTAGGGGCGGCCATGACGGGACATCTGAAAAGCTGGCCGTTTGTCCTCGCGCTCTCCATCATCAGCGCGCCGATCGTGCTGATGTATTCCTACCTCTTCATCGACACGATCACGAACTCCCCGCCGGGTTCCTTCATCCCGCACGAATTCACGCTGGAGCATTGGCGCTTTCTTTGGGAGACCAGGCCCGGCAAACCAAGCATCTGGCGGGTGACGCTGAATTCCTTCCTGTTCGCTTCGTCGAGCTGTCTCGTGGTGCTCGTGGTCTCCTCCACGGCGGGCTATGTGCTCTCGCGGCTCAACGTCCCCGGCCGCGCCTTCTTCCTGGCCGGCGTCATGGTGCTGCACGCCTTCCCGGCCGTCACTTTGATCGTGGCCATCTTCCTCGTTCTGCAGATGGTCGGGCTCTACAATTCTCTGATCGGCGTGATCCTGGTAAAGGCGGCGATCGACATGCCCTTAGGCATCTGGATCATGAAGGGCTTCTACGACACGGTTCCCTGGGAGATCGAGATGGCCGGCATTGCCGACGGGGCGAGCCGCTTCACCGTCTGGCGCAAGCTGGTCCTGCCGCAGGTGAAGCCGGGGCTTTTTGCGCTGGGTCTCTTCGCCTTCCTGCTTGGCTGGAGCGAGTTCATCCTGCCGCAGGTGCTGGCGCCCGGCGGCGACGTGCAGGTGCTCTCCGTCTATCTGGCCGGGCTGATCGCCGACGACAACAATTTCGACATGGCGATGTTCAAGTCGGTCGGGCTCTTCTACATCGCGCCCGTCCTCATCCTGTTCCTCTTCTTCCAGAAGTATCTGATGAACATCTACGGGGGAGGCACCAAGGGCTGATGCGTATCCTGCTTGACCACTTCTCGAAGTCCTTCGGCTCCGTCCGCGTGATCGACGACATGACGCTCGAGATAAAGGATGGCGAGATGCTGGCGCTTCTCGGCCCGTCCGGCTGCGGCAAGTCGACCACGCTCTTTGCCATCTGCGGCATCCATAAGGTGACGTCCGGCCGCATCCTCTTCGGCGACCGCGACGTCACCAATGTTTCCTCGCAGGAGCGCAATGTGGGCGTGGTCTTCCAGTCCTACGCCCTCTACCCGCACATGACCGTGCGCGAGAACATCGCCTTTCCGCTGCGCATCCGCAGCCTTCCCGAAGCCGAGATCAAGCGGCTGGTCAATGAGATGGCAGGGCTCGTGCACATCGGCAGCCTGCTCGATCGCCGGCCGGCCGAGCTTTCCGGCGGGCAGCAGCAGCGCGTGGCGCTGGCGCGGGCGTTGGTGCGCCGGCCCAACGTGCTTCTGCTCGACGAGCCGCTCGCCAATCTCGACGCCAAGCTCAGATTGGAAATGCGCTCGGAGATCCGTCGCATCCAGCTCGAGACCGGCATCACCGCCATCCTGGTCACGCACGACCAGGTGGAGGCGATGAGCATGTGTGACCGCATCGCCATCATGAACAATGGGCAGATCATCCAGATCGCCACGCCGCAGGAAATGTACCGCAATCCCCGCACCGCCTTCGTCGCTGGATTCTTGGGCAATCCTCCCATCGCCTTCATCGATGCGGTGGCCAGAGACGGTATGCTTGCAGTCGAGAATGCCGACATCCGCCTGCCCATCCCGCGCGAGGCAGACCGGGTCCCCGAAGGTACACCTGTGGTGGTCGGCATCCGGCCGGAGAATCTCGGCACGGAGGGTGATGCCGCCATCCGCGGGCGCGTGAGCTTCATCGAAACCCAGGGGCGAGAAAATCTCTACGACATCACCCTTGCGAACGGAAAGGTTCTGCGCTCGATCCAGCGGGTGCGCGACGATGTCTCGCTGCATGACGAGGTGGAGTGGCGCGTCAGGAGCGACCAGCTTTTCCTGTTCGCCCAAAACGGGGAGCGGCTTTGAGCGACAACGACATCCCCGCCTTCGCCAGCCGTTTCCGCTGGCCTGCGGGGCAGACATATCCGCTGGTGATCGGGCATCGCGGCGCAAGCGGCCATGCGACGGAGAATACGCTTGCCGCCTTCGCCCGCGCCTCCGATTTGGGGGCCGAGATGTGGGAGCTTGACGCGCAGGTGACGCGCGACGGTGTTTGCGTCGTCAGCCACGACGATCACTTGCAGCGCGTGTTCGGGGTCGATGCGCATGTATCGGAGCTGACGGCGGCGGAGCTCAAAGAACTGCCGGGCCTGGAGGTGCCGACCTTCACGGAGGTGGCCGCGCTTGCACGCGCGCGGGGCGCCGGGCTCTATGTGGAGATCAAGGCGCCGGACGCTGCCCCTCTGGTCTGGCGCCATCTGAAGGAGCAAGAGCAGCGTTTCGCCGCCCTCGGCTCCTTCGACACTGCGCCCGTGCGGCTTTTGCGGGAGGAAGGCTGCGACTTTCCGCTCTCCGTGCTCGTCCGGCTCGGCGCGGACCCCATCGAAGAGGCCGAGCGTGCGGGTGCGGATATCGTGCATCTGTGCTGGGAACGGGGAGGCGAGCGGCCGCAGGATCTGGTCACGCCGGACTTGACGAAGACAATCCTCGACAGCGGCCGCCAGATCGTTCTCTGGCACGAGGAGCGGCCGGAGATTATTGGCGACCTCATGACGCTGCCGGTTCTCGGCATTTGCTCCGATCTGCCGGAGCGTCTATGCGAGGCAAGAGACAAGGTCCCTGCATGAACGGACCCGAGAAGCCCGCGCGCGGCCGCAAGGTCACCTCCTTTGACGTGGCGCAGCGCGCCGGCGTGTCCCGCGCCGCCGTGTCTCGCAGCTTCACGCCCAATGCCAGCGTGTCGCCCGAGACGCGCGAGAAGGTGGTGCGGGCGGCGAAGGAGCTCGGTTACCGTGTCAATTATCTGGCGCGCGGGCTGATCAACAGGCGTTCGGACTTCGTCGGCGTGATCGCGGCCGGCATGGACAATCCCTACCGCGCGATGCAGATCGAGCAGATCACCAAGAATCTCGTGCGCCGCAACTTCAAGCCCATCCTTTTGCCGGCCGACCACGGCGAGAGCGCCGACCACGTGATGGACCAGCTTCTCCACTATAATGTCTCCGGCGTGCTGGTCACGTCCGACGCCCCGCCGACCGCGCTTTGCGCCGAGTTCGCCGCCGCGGGCGTGCCCATCGTGCTCATCAACAAGGCCGATACGATCCCTTCCGTCGATCGGGTGGTTTCCGACAACAATGCAGCCGGCAAGCTTGCCGCCGCGACCCTGGTGGAGGCCGGCGCGCGCAAATTGGCCGTGATCGTCTCGAGCGCCACGTCCTATACTGCCCGCTGCCGGCAGCAGGCTTTCGTATCCGCTTGCTATGCCCTGCAGCGGGATGTGCGCGTCATCCCGGTCGAATACAACAGCTACAGGCACGGCCTTGCGGCCGCTTCCTGCCTTGATGGCGTGGACGGCGTCTTCTGCGTCAACGACTACATGGCTTGCGGGCTGATCGACGGTTTGCATCGGCAGGGCGGGAGGGACAGCATCCGCATTGTTGGGCACGACGATATCCCGCAGGCCGCCTGGTCCGCCTATGACCTGACCACCATAAGCCAGCCCTGCGACGTGCAGGCGGAACAGGCGGTCAATCTGCTCGTGAGCCGCATGGACGAGCCAGCGCAGCCGGAGCGGCTCGAAGTGACGCCTGTTTCCCTGGTGCGGCGCGGCACGGCATGAGGGAGGATGAGGTGAAGGAGGCGGCGAGCGAGACCGGGCTATCCGAGCGGCTGGCCCTTGCCCGCACGCTTGCCGTCGCCGTCGGCCATGAGATCGAGGTTTTCCGCCAGGATGCCGGCATAGCCTTCCGGCGTAAGGGGCTCCAGGACTTCGTCACGGCCGCGGACCAGAAGGCGGAGGAGACGATCAAGGCTGCCCTCGGCGCTGCCTTCCCGGAGGACGGCTTTGTCGGCGAGGAAACCGGCGGTGCATCCGGCGAGGAAAGCGTCTGGGTCGTCGATCCCATTGACGGTACGACCAATTATATCCGCGGCCTGCGCCACTGGTGCGTTTCCATCGCCTTCGTGCGGGGCGGCGAGATCGAAATCGGCTGCATCTATGACGCGACGACGGGTCAGGTCTATTCGGCGGCTCGGGGGCATGGGGCATTTCGCGAGGAGCGGCCGATTGCCGTCTCCCGGCGTGAAGATCCCGACGAAGGCCTCGCCATACTGGGCTGCTCGCGGCGGACCAGCTTCGACGACTACCAGTCCGTACAACGGCGGCTCTATCATCTTGGCGTGGACTACCGCCGCTTGGGTTCGGCAGCGCTCGGCCTTGTGCGCGTGGCCTCTGGTGTGGCCGATCTCTATTACGAGGCGCATGTGAATGCGTGGGACGTCATGGCGGGCGCACTTATTGCGCGCGAGGCCGGCGCGGTGGTGGACATGCCTCCGCTCAGTGTCATGCTGGAGCGCGGCGGGCCGCTCGCGGCTCACGCCCCCAGCCTTGGCCCGCATCTGGGATTTCTGCACGACCTGGTGCAGGCCGCGTAAGCAGCTTCAGCCGGCGGAAGCCCGCATGTAGTAGGCCCGCTCAGTGGCGATCGCCTCGTCGGTGCTGATCTGATCGGCGCCGAGCTCAAGCAGCCGCGAGAATTTTCGCCACTCCTCATCGCTGAAGCCAGCACCCGGGTCAGCGAGATTGAAAGTCCAGGCGTCCACGAGCGCACCGCGGTCGTGGCAGACGCGGATGAGGTCGATGCCGTCGGCATCCGCGTCCAGCACGAGCTGCCACCAGAGATAGACGATATATGGCCGGACGGGGCCGCCAAGCTCGCCGGAAAGCTGGCTCGCCAGTTTGTCTTTCTCCCCGGCGCGGTAGAGGTCGAGCAGCCGGAAGGAGGGCTCCAGGCCCTGCTTCATCCCGGGCAGCTTCTCGCCGATGGCACGCGTCAAATCCGTGTCGTCGCCGCTGACGACCAGATGCTTTTGATGGCCGGCGAAAAGCTCCGCCAGCCGGTCCACCCCCCGGCGTCCCTCGGACAAGTCGTCCTTCATATCGAGCTGAAGCAGGGCATCCGGATGCGCTGGGCCGAGAAGCTCCGCGATATCCTCGGCGAGCATCACCGCGCGCGGCGCGCCGTCTCTGGCGGGCTCAGCATAGTGAAGCTCCCTGATCTCCTCGCCCGTCCGTTCGGCGACAAGTCCCGCGCCGCTCGTCTCCTCGTCGAGCCTCTCGTCATGCAACACCGCAAAGCCGCCGTCCCGCGTGACCCGGAGATCGATCTCCATCGAAGCTCCGAGCCTAAGACCCTCCGCGAGCACGTGGGCGCTGAAGAGCGGGTCTTGTGCGCTGCGCCGCAGCCGGTGCCATTTCAGGAGGACGCGCCGGCCGGCATGGTTGATGGCCACACCCGTGGCCCCGTCGGTTGGACTTGCGCCCTCACGGGCTTTGCTCTCCATATGTAACATCCCGAGGTTCAGCTTGGGCCGGATGTTGGACCAGGCACTGGCCACTAGGCAACCAATCGCACTGCATTTTACGCAATTGTGCCAGTAACATCACACAGTTGGTGACATCCTTGTGACCGGCCGCAAAAATCCTTGACTGGGGGAGGGAATGGGAACAGAACGGCAATCAGGGCGCGGCGTTTTCTGAAAGTAAGCAGCAAAAATCGCTTTGGACCGCAATACATCGGCAGGAGGCCGACCCGAACCACTGCACCATAAGTGCTTAAAGCGGGTTTATCTTTTCAATAGCAGAGGTCTTGATCCGAAGTTCAAGTTGGTCGCGCGTTTCTCCTCTGGCGGGGCCTGCTTTCAGATGAAGCGCTTGGGACCGGGCGGGATGCTCCCTCGCGCACAATCCAAATAAGACAAAAAAGGGATGCTTGGATGAGCATCAAAGCATTTGTGTGGGGCGAAAACGTACATGAGCAGCAAAGCGAGCTCGTGCGGTCGATCTACCCCGAAGGCATGCACACGACCATCGCCAATGCGATCGCTGCCGAAGGTGATATCTCTGTCCGGACAGCGGTCCTGCAGGATCCCGAACACGGCTTGACGGAACAGGCATTGGCGGAGACCGATGTGCTTGTCTGGTGGGGCCACAAGGCCCACCGCCAGGTGAGCGACGAGATTGTCGAGCGGGTGGCGAAGCGGGTCTGGGAAGGGATGGGCCTCATCCTTCTCCATTCGGCCCATTTCTCCAAGATCTTCAAGCGGCTGATGGGTACGCCCTGCGCGCTGAAATGGCGCGAGGCGGGCGAGCGCGAACGGGTCTGGGTGGTCAATCCCGGACATCCCATCGCCCGCGGCCTGCCGCAATATTTCGAGCTGGAGCAGGAGGAGATGTATGGCGAGCCCTTCTCCGTTCCCGAGCCGCTCGAGACCGTCTTCATCTCCTGGTTCCAAGGCGGGGAGGTGTTCCGCTCGGGCCTGACCTACCGGCGCGGCGCCGGCAACATCTTTTATTTCCGGCCGGGCCACGAAGCCTATCCCACCTATCACGACGCAACGGTGGGCAAGGTGCTGCGCAATGCGGTGCGCTGGGCTCATCCGGCCGCGCCAGCCTTCACCGCCATCCACAATGCTCCAAACGTGCCGGTGGACCAGGCTCCCGAACCCATCGTCGAACGCGGGCCGAAGCTGCACGCTCCGGGCGAAGCCGGTTTCAGATAGGAAAGATTTTTCATATGCGTTTGCTCATCCTCGGCACTGGGAAGATGGCCAACCAGCATGCCACGCGCTTCGCGGCCATCCCCGGCGTCCGTCTCGTCGGCGCGGTGGACACAAATCCCGAGCGGCTCGCGGCCTTTTGCGAGCTGCACAAGATCGAGCGCCGCTTCGCGACAGCCGAGGAGGCGCTTGCCTGGGGCGATTTCGACGCAGTCACCAATGTGACGCCTGACGCGGCCCATTATCCGACCAGCATGCTCTGCATTGCCGCGGGCAAGCATGTCCTCTGCGAAAAGCCGCTTGCCACGAACTACGCCGAAGCTTCTGAAATGGCCGATGCCGCCGAAAGGGCGGGCCTGGTGGCCATGGTGAATCTGAGCTACCGGAACGTGGCCGAAATCCACGCCGCGCGCGATCTCGTTCTCTCCGGGCGAATTGGCGGGGTCAAGCATGTGGAGGCCTCCTATCTGCAGAGCTGGCTCGTTTCCAAGGCTTGGGGTGACTGGCGCAGCGGCCCGCAGTGGCTATGGCGTCTTTCCAAGGCGCACGGCTCAAACGGTACGCTTGGCGACATCGGCATTCACATCCTCGACTTCGCCTCCTATGGCGCTGCGACGGATATCGACTCGATCACCTGCCGCCTGAAAACCTTCCACAAGGCCGAGGGCGACCGGATTGGCGAATATGCGCTGGACGCCAATGATAGCTTCGTCATGACGGCGGACTTCGCCAATGGCGCCCTTGGAGTGGTCCACGCCACGCGGTGGGCCACCGGCCACATAAACGAGCTGAAGGTCCGCATCTATGGGGACAAGGGCGGCATCGAAGTGCAGCACACGCCGCAGGCGTCTCACCTGAGGGTCTGTCTCGACGAGGACGCCGAGACAGCCACCTGGCGCGATATGCCGGCCGCGCCGGTTGCAACCAACTACGAGCGCTTCGTCAACGCGGTGCGGCTCAACATGGCTGCGACTGAGCCAAGCTTCCGCCACGCCGCAAATCTGCAGCGCATCCTGGACATGGCGGCGGGCTCCGAGCAGCCCGCGCCCGCGCTGGTGCACGCCTGAGGAGACGCGGTCCGGCGCCCGCCACGGCGGGAGGGGCGCCTACCCGACGGCTTCCGCCGGCTCCAGCCCTAGCCTGGTGAAAGCCTCCGGCGGCGCCTCGTTTCTCGTCATCAGGCCGCGCATGAGGCCGATCATCCGCGCCTCGATGGCGGCGTCCTCCATCGGCCTCTCCTGGCCTGGATCAGCTTCAAGGTCGTAGAGGCGGGTGTCGCTTTCGAGGATCGAGCCCGGCCCGTAATTGGCATACATCGGCGAGCGCTTGATCACCGGCACCTTGAGGAGCGGCACCTCCTTCGTCCAGCCAAAGGGCTTGGCGAGCGTCGCCGTGGAAAGCTCCTCCGGGGTAAAGCGCTGCGCCATATGCGTCGGCATCACCGTGTACTGGTAGATCTCCTGCCTGCTCAGATCCTCGGGGAATCGGTGATAGGTATAGCGGCCGTCGGTGACGTTCACGGCTCCGCCGAAATAGCCGAAGATCGCCGCCTCGCGATTCCCCTTGCTCAAGAGGGACTTGCCTTCCGTCTCGGGCGGCGGTTCGATCCCGTAGAGGTCGAGGATCGTCGGCGCCATGTCGATCGATTGGGTGAGGCGTTTGGTGCGGCCTGCCTGCGGCCGCCGCGGATCGTGGATGAAGAGAGGTATGTGGACGATCTCCTCATACATGTTCATCCGGTTCTTCGCCCAGAAATCGTGCTCTCCGAGCAGAAACCCGTGATCGGTGGTGACGATCAGGGCAGTGTCCCCCCACAGCTCGTGCTCCTCGAAATAGTCGAGCAGCTTGCCTAGTAGGTGGTCGCAGAGAGCGACCGTCGCATAGTAATTGGCGCGCAGTTCCTCCGCTTCTTCCGGCAGCTCGTCCACGCGGCCGTAGCGCGGCCAATCACGGATCGGGCCGTTCCAGCCGGTCCTAAACGGCTCCTTGAACCGTTCGGGCGCGAAGAAGGGCTCGTGCGGGTCGAACGTCTCGATCTGCAGCAGCCAGTTGTCGGCCTGCCGGTTCATGTCGAGGAAGTCGAACCCATGCGCAAAGCATTGGACGGAAGGAAAATCCTCCTCCTTGCGGATGAACTCGCGGTTGATGATGTGGGTGGAATATTTGCTGATCGCGTCGCCGCCGCCGGCCTGGCGCTCGTGATATTTCTCGCGCAGCCGCTCCCAATGCGGCTGCACCATCGCCTTCCAGGCATCGCTCTCCTGCCCGCGCACGAACTCATAGGTCGAGTACCGATTGTGATAGGTGGCGCCGCCATCCTCCCAGTAGTGATAGTGATCGGTGACCAGGTGGGAATGGACGCCCTTCTCCTTGAGAAGTTCGGGGAATGCGTTGTCGAAAGGCTCGAGTGGCCCCCAGCTGCGGTGCAGGAAGGTGAGGCGGCCGGTCAGCAGATCGCGCCGCGCCGGCATGCAAGGCAGGGAGCCGACATAGTGGCGGTCATGCACGAGGGTGCGCGTGGCTAGCCGGTCGAAGTTCGGTGTCGGCACGCGCCTTCCGCCATAGCAGCCGAGGATGTGGCGGTTGAGCGAATCGAAGAGGACAAAGACCGTTTTCAAGGGGTTTCCTTCGGCGATGGCGGTCGCGGCAATAGTGCGGCATCGGCAGGCATGTTGCCGCAATCGCAAGGGAACGGCAATCGGGCCTGCTGATCGGCGGAGGGGAGGCTGCGGTTAGGAACCCGCCACCGCCCGCCGCCACTTTTCCGCATAGGCTTTCCAGCGCAGATCGGCCTGGCTTTGCCGCGGTGTCTGGGCGGGGGGGCTGGGCTGGTGTCTTTCGGCCAGCAGGGCCGCGCCGATGCTGGTGCCCGTCGCCTGCCCGATCTGGGCCGGGACAGGGCGGCCAGTCGCGGCCTGCAGCATTTCGAGATAGAGCGCATTGCCCGCAAACGGCCCCTCGACAACGATATCGCCCTTGGCGCCGATGAGTTCGAGGCAAGTAGCCGTCATCATGGCCAGGTAGAACGCCGACGCGACGCTGCGCTCCCCTTGCGAGACCTCGCCGGTGGCAAACCACCGCGATTGGCTGTCGGGAAACGGTCCGCAGCCGGTCTGCACCGATGGCAGAAGCATGATGCCGTTCTCAAGCACGGTGTCGAGGTCGCTCTGCGCCCACTCCGTTCCCTGCCCTCCCGTCAGGATCTCGTGTTCCCGCCCGCCCATGAAGCGCGCCGACGGAACCGGATCGCCCAGCGCGTTGACGTTGATGAGCGTGTCGCGGGCCGGATCGAGCGTGACCTTCGCGCCGCCCACTGCCATCGAAACCACCCACGTCCCGGTCGAGACCACGGAGAAGGGCGCTTCCCGCCAGAGGAGATGCGGAAAGAGAGACGCGTTGGAATCGTGAATGCCGCAGAGCACCGGTGTCGCCGGATCGAGCCCCGTCCGCGCAGCCACCTCGGGCAAAATTGGCCCGAGAATGTCACGCGCCGACCGCAGCGGCGGAAAATTTTCGCCCCATCCCATCCGCTCCACCAGCGATGAAAATTTTCCTCCCTCGGGATTCCACAGATCCGTGTGGCAGCCGAGCGACGTCACCTCGCTCGCAAGAACGCCGGTCAGCCGGTACGTCCAATATTGCGGATACATCAGGATCCCGGTGGCGCGCAAAAACGCCTCCGGAAACATCCGGCTTTGCCAGAAAAGCTGCGCGCCGAGATTGAGGCCGATCGGCAGCGAAGCCGATCCGGTTTCCGCAAAGGGCGGCCGCACTTCCTCATATTCGCCCCGCAGAGTATCCGGCCCGTCATGCTCATAATCGAGCACCGGAAGGGCCAAACCGCCATCATCGGAAACCAGCGCCGCCGTGGCGCCATGCGTGGTCACCGAGATGGCGTCGACCTTCCGCTCGCGGCCGATCTCGCGGAGGCCATCGAGGATAAAATGCCAAAGCGCATCCACATCGTAGTGGGGATATGGCCCGTCCCGCAGCACCCGGTTCGGCATTTTTCGGACCGAAATCTCGGCAAGCGCGTCGAGATCGACGAGCGCCAGTTTGGCGTTCGACTTGCCGATATCGATGACGGCCACATGGCGCATGGCCGGCTATTCCATATGGAAGACGGTGTCGAGCGGAGAGGCGACCGGCTGGTTGTCGGGCTTCGTCTCCATAATGTCGGCCATATGCGCCCACCAGCGCTTCATCACCGGATGGTTCGGCAGGTCCGCCATGGTGTGATCGTCGCGCCGCCAAAGCACGGCAAAGAGCGTATTCGTCTCCGCGTCGAGGTGGATCGAATAATCCGACACCCCGGCATCCTTGAGCAGAGCCACAAGCTCCGGCCAGATCTCGTCGTGCCGGCGCTTGTATTCCTCGCGCATGCCCGGATTGAGCTTCATCTTGAACGCGTATTTTTCCGGCATCAGGCCCTCCGCTCCCTGAAACGGCTCCAGATGATGGGCAGCGCGATCACGGCGATCAGAAGCAGGCCGACAAAGATCGACATCACGATGCCCGGCACATTCATCAGGCCGAGCCCGAAGGTGACCAGCCCCATGATGAAGGCCGCCAGCACCACGCCCAGGATCGAGCCCGCACCGCCCAGAATGTTGACGCCGCCCAGCACCACCATGGTGATGACTTCCAGCTCGTAGCCCTGGGCAATGGACGGCCGGGTCGAGCCCAGCCGCGACGTGATCAGCACCGCGGCAATCCCGGACATGAGCCCGGTGAGCAGGAACAGGATGAATTTCACCCGCTCCACCCGCACGCCGGAGAAGGCCGAGGCGACCGGGTTGTTGCCGATAGCGAACACCGCACGCCCGAAGCTTGTCCGGTGCAGGAGGAACCAGAAGACGACCGCGGCTGCCAGGAACAGCGTCAGCTCGAACGAGATCACCCAGCCGACATAGCCCTGTCCGAAGAAGGCGAAGTTTTGCGGATAGCCCTTGTAGGCCTGGTCGCCGAGGATGATGTAGGCGATGCCGCGAAAGAGGCTCATCGTTCCGATGGTCACAACAATCGAAGGCAGCCCGAGCCTGGTGACCAGCAGCCCGTTGAACGCTCCGCAGAGAAGACCGACGCCGATGCCGATCGCCACCAGCAACGGCGTGTCCGCCCCCGCCTGCAGCGCCATCCCCATCAGCGTCGATGCCAGCGCGATGATCGCCGCAACGGAAAGGTCGATCTCGCCGGCGATGATGAGCAGCGCCATGGCGAGCGCGATCAGCCCCTTTTCCGTGAAATTGAAGGTGAGATCGGAAAGCGACCAGGCATTGAGGAAATAGGGGGACGAGATGCTGTTGACGATGAAGATCGCAACGGCGACCAGCACCAGCAGCATCTCCCAGCTGAACACGGCCGATCGGAGCGGGCTGTCCAGCCGGTCGGGAACGTGGCGGGCGGTATCCGTCGTCATGCCTCGGCCCTCCTCAGGATGATACGGCCCTGCCGGCGCTCGCCGCGCGCGTTCAGCACCACCGCCAGGATGATGGCGCTGCCGGAGATCGCCAGCTGCCAGAAGGGCGAGATGTTGATGACTGGAAGCGCGCTGCCGATAATGCCGAGGAACAACGCGCCGAGCCCTGCGCCGGCCACGCTGCCAATACCGCCGGCAATCGACACGCCGCCGATCACGCAGGCGGCGATGATGCTGAGCTCATAGCCGTTCGCCACCTCAACAGAAGCGATCACGTAGCGTGAGATCCACAGATAGCCTGACAGCCCCGCCACCATGCCGGAAAGGCAGAAGGCGAGGAATTTCGTGCGCCCTACATCGATGCCTGCATAGACCGCGGCGGTCGGGTTGATGCCGGCCGCATAGATCGAGCGGCCGAGCGCCGTCCGCGTCATCAGGAGATGGAATGCCGCGATCGCCGCGATGGCAAACCAGGAAAGCATGGGCAAGCCGAGAATGGCCGTGCGCGGAAGCGCGATGAAGCCCTGGCTCATCTGGTCGGCGTTCACCCACGCCCCGCCCGAAAGAACGAATGTCGCGCCGCGAAAGATGGTGAGCGTGCCCAGCGTCACCACGATCGGCGGAATGCCGAGCTTCCAGACGAGCGCGCCGTTGAGCGCGCCCAGCGCCGTCCCCACCGCCATCGCCATGACGATCAGGAGCACCACCGGGATCTCCGGATAAGCCGCGTTGGTCATGGCCACCGCCATCCCCGTAAAGGCCAGGTTGGAGGCCATGGAAAGATCGATCGAGCGCGTCAGGATCACCGCCATCTGGCCGAGCGCCAGGATGATGAGGATCGAGGTGTCGTTGAAGACCGACAGAAGGTTGCCCGGCCGGGCGAAAGCGGGAAAGCGCAGCGCGATGACCGCGACCAGCAGCGCGATGGCCGCAAGCAGCCAAGTTTCCCGGTTTTTGGCGAGCGCCTTCATGGGGCGATCCCCGCGGCAAACCTGACCAGCGTCTCGGCATCGAGGTCGCGGTTCTCCCGGATTGCCACCATGCGGCCCTCGCGCATGACGACCACGCGGTCCGACATGCCCAGGATTTCCGGCAGCTCGGAGGAGACCATGATGACCGACAGCCCCTCCGCCACCAGCTCCGCCATGAAGCCGTGAACCGCCGCCTTGGAGGCGATGTCGATGCCCTTGGTTGGCTCGTCGAGGATGATGACCTTGGGCTCGGTCGCCAGCCATTTGGCGATCACCACCTTCTGCTGGTTGCCGCCCGAAAGCGTGCCCACATCCTGGCTGAGCGATGAAGCGCGAAGGTCGAGCCGCTCCGTATAGGTGCGCGCCAGGCGAAATTCTTCGGCCAGCCGCAGCACGCCGGATTTCGACGTGCGCTTGAGCGAAGGCAGCGACACGTTCTGGAAAATGGGCAGCCCGATCACCACCCCCTGCCGACCGCGCTCCTCGGGCACGTAGACGATGCCGGCATCAATGGCGTCGGCCGCCGATTTCGGCGCGATCTCGCGTCGGCCGAGCGTGATCGTTCCACGGCTTACCCGCGTCATGCCGGCGATCGCCTGCATCACCTCGCTGCGCCCGGCGCCGACCAGCCCGTAAAAGCCGAGGATCTCGCCTTGGCGCAGCTCGAAGCTGATGTCGTCGAATTCGGTCGGATGCGACAGGCCGGAGACCGCAAGCAGCGGGGCGCCGATCTTCGGCTGGCGCTCGGGAAAGATTTGGTCCACCGCGCGCCCCACCATCATGCGCACCAGTTGGTTCTGGGTGGTGCCGGCAAGCAGGCCCTCGCCCACCATCTGCCCGTCGCGGAACACCGTGTAGCGGTCGGCGATGCGAAAGATCTCATCGAACTTGTGGCTGATGAAGAGGATCGCCTTCTTCTGGCTCTTCAGGAACTCGATGAGCAGGAACAGCTCCTCGATCTCCTTGGCCGAAAGTGCCGCCGTTGGCTCGTCCATGATGACGATGCGCGCATCGATCGACATGGCGCGGGCGATCGCCACTAGGTGCTTGTTGGCAATGCCGAGATCGGAAAGGAGCGCGTCCGGGTCAATACCGGCCCCCATCGTCTCCAGCACTTCGCGCGCATTGTCGCGCATGGTGCGCCAGTCGATGGTGCCGAGCCACGTGCGCGGCGCGTGGCCCAGAAAAATGTTCTCGGCCACCGTGAGGTGGTCGAAGAGCACCGTTTCCTGGTGGATGGCCGTGATGCCCTGCTCGAAGGCCGCATGCGCCGTGGGCAGCTTTACAGGCGCGCCGCCGATGCGGATCTCGCCCTCGTCAGGCTGGTAGATGCCGGTCAGGATCTTCACCAGCGTCGACTTGCCGGCGCCGTTCTCGCCCACCAGCGCCGTCACCTCGCCTGGATAGAGCGACAGGCTCACGCCCGACAGCGCGCGCACGCCCGGAAAGCTCTTGCTCACGCCGGAGAGCGTGAGCAGGGACGCCCCACCCTCCCCCTCGTGGGGAGGGTCGCGAACAACGTGAGCGGGGTGGGGGTGATGCAACATAATCTACATCTGATATTCCGGCGTCCTCTCCAGCCCCCACCCCGTCGTTCCATCTTCTGCGAAGCTGGCCCGACGACCCTCCCCCACGGAGGGGGAGGGTGGGGAGCTCGGTCAATAGATCTTGGAAAACTCCTCGATGTTCGACTTGTCGAACTTGAACGGAGCAGCCATCGCCGCCGCGTTCGTCTCGTCCAGCGTCACCTCGCCGACCCGCCCGATGGAGAGCTTGGCGCCGGGCTTGGCTTCCGCCTTGTCGGTCGCGAGCTGGTGGGCGAGATAAACCGCCGAATAGCCAAGGTCGATCGGGTTCCACAGCGCCACCGCCTGGCTGGCGCCGTTGTCGATGAACTTCTTGAACTCGGATGGCAGCGCCAGGCCCGTGACATTGATCTTGCCGATCAGGTTCTGGTCGGTGACCACCTGCGCGGCCGCCACGACGCCGACCGTGGTGGGCGCGATGATCGCCTTCAGGTTCGGGTGAGAGGCGATCAGGCCCTTGGCCTCGTTGGTGCTCTTGACCGAGTCGTCATCGCCATAGACCACCGTCACCAGGTTTATGTTGGGGAACTTCTCCGGCAGCACCTTCTTGGCCGCCTCGATCCAGGCGTTCTGGTTGGTTGCGGTGGACGATGCTGAAAGAATGGCGACGTCGCCGCCCTCCGGCAGATAGTCCGCGGCAAGCTTGATGATCGTCTCGCCGATCAGATCAGTGTCGGATGGATTGAGATGCATCTCGCGGCCCTCGGGCGCCACGCCGGAATCCCAGGAGATCACGGTGATGCCGCGGTCCATCGCCTTCTTCAGCGCCGGCACCAGCGCGTCCGGATCGTTGGCCGAGATGGCGATGGCGTCCACCTGCTGGGCGATCAGCGAGTTGATGATCTCGATCTGCCCTTCCGCCGTGGCCGAGGTCGGGCCGGTGTAGATCACCTCGACGTCGCCGATCTCCTTCGCCGCTTCCTGAGCGCCCTTGTTTGCGGCATCGAAGAAGCCGTTGCCAAGCGACTTGACCACCAGCGCGATCTTCACCGGCTCGGCCATCGCCGGCGTTGCGGCGAACACGGCGGTGATCGCCGCCGCCGCAAGCAGTTTTCTCACTATCGACATGGTATTCCTCCCTTTGGTTGCTTCAAGTGCCGCCCGCCTCATGCGGGCAGCGAAGTCTGCTCCCGCTTCGACTGGTTGAGGCGGGCAACCACCAACGTGATCCCCGCCTGCTCCAGCATCTTCGCCTCCCGCTCCGTGATGCCCTCATCGGTGATCACGGTGGAAATCCGCTCCAGCCGGCACAGGATCAGGCTCGAGCGCTGGCGGAATTTCGACGAGTCGACCAGCACCACCAGTTCGTCCGCCTGGTCGATCAGCTTCTGCTCCGCCTGGATGAGAAGCGGGTCGCCCTCCATGAGGCCCAGCGGCCCCAGCCCCTGCGCCCCCATGAACATGCGCCGCGCATAGAAATTGCGCGTCACGTCATTGTCGAACGGCGACAGGATGATGTTCTGCTCGCGATAGACGGTGCCGCCGGAAAGCACCACGGTGTTCTTGGAGTGCTTGATCAGGTGCTCGGCGATCGCAAAGGAATTGGTCAGGATCGGCATGCGCCGGTTGGCGAGGAAATGCACCATCTGGAAGGTGGTCGTGCCGCCATTGATGATGATCGGCTCGCCGTCGCTGCACAGATCCACAGCCTCGCGGGCAATCGCGCGCTTCTCGGCCGCGTGCAGCCCCTCGTTCACATGGAAGGGACGGCCCGCAAGGCCAACGATCTGCGGCGGGTTGAGCGCTTCCGCCCCGCCGCGCACGCGCCGCAGCCGCTTCTGCACATGAAGAGCGGCGATGTCGCGCCTGATCGTGGCCTCGGAAGACGAGGTCAGCTCGACCAGTTCCTGCACCGTTGCGACAGGCTTCTCCTGGACGGCCGACAGAATGATCCGATGGCGTTCCTTTTCGTGCATGGCTCCTCCAGCGCCGGTATTAAGGGCAGCATGTCCGTGCACTGTCAATCAATTTCGATCATGACTTCGCATGATGCACTGCAGCATGACTGTTCTTGATCGTTTGTGATTGACACCAGCTCCTCGCGGGTGTGAACTTAGCCGCTGCTTGCGCGCTGGTTTTCGCGCGCCATGGGAGGACTCCGATGCTCGACAAAAGCCCCGCCGCGCGGCTGGCCAATCTCTGGGACGAAGCGAAAGCGGCCTCGATGAGCGAGCCCGAACGGCTCGTCTACCGCTCAAACCTGCTCGGGTCCGACAAGCGCATCACCAACTACGGCGGCGGCAACACCTCCGCCAAGGTGATGGAGAAGGATCCGCTCACGGGCGAAAAGGTCGAAGTGCTGTGGGTAAAGGGCTCGGGCGGCGATGTCGGCACCATCAAGCTCGACGGTTTCGCCACGCTCTACATGGAAAAGCTGGAGAGGCTGAAAAACCTCTATCGCGGCGTGGAGCACGAGGATGAGATGGTGGGTTACCTCCCCCACTGCACCTTCAGCCTCAATCCACGCGCGGCATCGATCGACACGCCGCTGCACGCCTTCGTGCCGAGGAAGCATGTGGACCACATGCACCCCGACGCGGTCATCGCCATCGCCGCCGCTCAGAACAGCAGGGAGCTGACGGCGGAAATTTTCGGCGGCGGAATCGGCTGGCTGCCCTGGAAGCGGCCGGGCTTCGAGCTCGGCCTGTGGCTGGAAAAATTCTGCCGAGAAAACCCCAGCGCCCAGGGCGTCGTCCTCGCTGGGCACGGCCTCTTCACCTGGGGCGATACGGCCAGGGAATGCTACGAGACCACCATCCGCATCATCAACCGGGCTATGGAATGGTTCGAGCAGCGGGCCGGCGGCAAGCCGGCCTTCGGCGGAGCGGTCCGCCCCGCCTTGCCGGCCGAGGAGCGCCGCGCGGTTGCGGAAAGGCTGATGCCCGCCATCCGCGGCATGATCTCGGCGGCCGAGCGCAAGGTCGGCCATTTCGACGATTCCGACGCGGTGCTGGAATTTATTTCGTCGCGAGACATGGAGCGGCTTGCCGAACTCGGCACCAGCTGTCCCGACCACTTTCTGCGCACCAAGCGCAACCCGTTGGTGGTGGGCTTCGATCCGGCCCAGTCCAATATCGAAAAGACGCTTGAGGGCTTGAGCGGGGCCGTCGAGGAATACCGCAAAGGCCATGCCGCCTATTACGAGCGCTGCAAGCGGCCGGAAAGCCCACCCATGCGCGACCCGAACGCGGTGGTCTACCTGGTGCCCGGTGTCGGCATGATCACCTTTGCCAAGGACAAGGCGACCGCGCGCGTTTCGGCCGAGTTCTACGTCAACGCCATCAATGTGATGCGCGGGGCGTCCAGCGTCTCGTCCTATGTCGGCCTCCCCGAGCAGGAGGCCTTCGACATCGAATACTGGGTGCTGGAGGAGGCAAAGCTGCAGCGCCTGCCCAAGCCCAAGCCGCTCGCCGGCAAGGTGGCGCTGGTCACCGGCGGCGCCGGCGGCATCGGCAAGGCCACTGCCGAGCGGCTGCTCCGCGAGGGCGCCTGCGTGGTGCTTGCCGACATCGACGAGAAGTCGCTCGAAGAGGCCAACGCGGAGCTGGGCTCCCGCTTCACGGCGGATGTGGTGCGCAGCGTGCGCCTAAATGTGACCAGCGAAGGCGAGGTTGCCCAAGCCTTCGCCTTCGCGGCGCGCGAATATGGCGGGCTGGACATCCTCGTGTCCAATGCAGGCATCTCGTCCGCCGCCCCGGTGGACGAGACGGAGCTTTCCATGTGGAATCGCAACATGGACATCCTCTCCACCGGCTATTTCCTTGTCTCCCGCGAAGCCTTCCGGCTGATGAAGCGGCAGAAGACGGGCGGCGCGATCGTCTTCATCGCGTCGAAGAACGGGCTTGCCGCGTCGCCCAACGCCGCCGCCTATTGCACGGCCAAGGCCGCGGAAATCCACCTCGCCCGCTGCCTGGCGCTCGAAGGCGCGGAGTTCGGCATCCGCGTCAACACGGTCAACCCGGACGCCGTGCTGCGCGGCTCGAAGATCTGGTCGGGCGAGTGGCGCGAGCAGCGCGCCGCCGCCTACAATATGAGCCCGGACGAGTTGGAAGAGCACTATCGCAAGCGCTCGCTGCTGAAGCTCAACGTTTTTCCGGAAGACATTGCGGAAGCGGTGTTCTTCTTCGTGTCGGATGTCTCGGCCAAGTCGACCGGCAACATCCTCAACGTCGACGCCGGCAACGCGCAGAGCTTTACGCGGTAAGCGCCCACCTCCCCTCCTGAGATTGCAGAAGGGGTGGCGAGGGTCGCGGACCTTGGTTACGCAGCGGCTTGGCGAGGCGGGGTGGGGTAGGAGCTATATTCACCCCCTCTCCGCCTCGCTGCGCTCGGCACCTCTCCCCCGCAAGCGGGGGCGAGGAAGAGCCGATCCCCCGCAGGCGGGGCCGAGGAAGAGCCGAGCCGCGATGAAGGGCGCCCTTCCTCGCCCCCACGAAGTGGGGGAGAGGTGGCGAGGCGAAGCCGAGCCGGAGAGGGGGAAGTTTTAGGAGGAAGAAGAATGAGCGAACTCATCAACACAGCCCTGCTGGAACGCCACAACGCGTCCCGCTTGCCTTCGCTCAAGCGCGACTATGAAACCCTCGGCGAGCAGCTCGACCGGCGCGGCATCGCCATCGAATCCATCAAGAGGAAGGTCGCGGGCTTCGGCGTGGCCATCCCCTCCTGGGGCGTGGGCACCGGCGGCACGCGCTTCGCACGCTTCCCCGGTCCCGGCGAGCCGCGCGACATCTTTGACAAGCTCGCCGACTGCGCGGCGATCCAGAGCCTCACCCGCGCCACGCGCAGCGTCTCGCTCCACATTCCCTGGGACAAGGCGGATCCGAAGCGGCTGAAAGACACCGCCGAAAGCTACGGTCTCCGCTTCGACGCGATGAACTCCAACACCTTCCAGGACCACCCGGACGACCGCTATTCCTACAAGTTCGGCTCCCTCTCCCACACCGACGCCGCCACGCGCCGCCAGGCGGTCGACCACAACATCGAGTGCATCGAGATCGGCAAGACGATCGGCTCCAAGGCGTTGACGGTCTGGATCGGCGACGGCTCGAATTTCCCCGGGCAGAGTAATTTCACCCGGGCTTTCGAGCGCTATCTTTCATCCATGCGCGAGGTATATGAAGCGCTCCCTGAGGACTGGCGCATCTTCACCGAGCACAAGATGTACGAGCCGGCCTTCTACTCCACGGTCGTGCAGGACTGGGGCACCAACTACCTCATCGCCCAGGAACTCGGACCGAAGGCCTTCTGCCTCGTCGACCTCGGCCACCACGCGCCGAACGTGAACATCGAGATGATCGTCGCGCGCCTCATCCAGTTCGGCAAGCTCGGCGGCTTCCACTTCAACGATTCCAAATATGGCGACGACGACCTCGATGCCGGCTCGGTCGATCCCTACCGGCTTTTCCTCGTCTTCAACGAGCTGGTCGATGCCGAGCACCGCAACGCGCCGGGATTCAACCCGGCGCACATGCTCGACCAGAGCCACAACGTGACCGACCCCATCGAGAGCCTGATGATCTCGGCCACCGAAGTGGTGCGCTCCTATGCGCAGGCTCTTCTTGTCGACCGCGCCGCTCTCGAAGCGCATCAGGAGGCGAACGACGCGCTGATGGCCACCCAGACGCTCAAGTCCGCCTTCCGCACCGATGTGGAGCCGATCCTCGCCATGGCGCGCGTGGAAAGCGGCGGAGCCGCCGATCCCGTGGCCGCCTATCGCGAAAGCGGCTACCGCCGCAAGGTGGCCGAAGAGCGTCCGGCCGTGAAGGGTGCCGGCGGCGGCATCGTGTAAGTTCCCGGGGCAGGCTGGACCCGCACCGCAATATTCCGTTAGAGCACCAACAAGGCCGCTTCAAAGCGACGGTTGCCGAGGATGGAAAAATGCTGAAATTCGCAGCGGTCGGGCTCGACCACACGCATATCTTCGATCATGTCGAGGGCCTGTTGGCCGCCGGCGCCGAATTCGCTGGTTATTGTCCGCAGACTTCCGTCCCGGCACTGCTTGAAAAATTCCGCGCCGCCTATCCGGAGGCACGGCCGCTCGACCGCGATGCCATCTTCGCCGACCCATCCATCGACGTGATCTGCATCGCCGCCATCCCGCGCGACCGGGCAGGGCTGGCGATCAGGGCCATGGAGGCGGGCAAGGACGTTATGGTGGATAAGCCTGGCGTCACCACCTTCGCCCAGCTCGACGAAGTGAAGAGAACAGTCGAGCGGACCCGCCGCATCTTCTCCGTCTGCTTTTCCGAAAGGCTTCGGGTTCGCTCCGCGGTTCTCGCCGGCAAGCTGGTCGCAGACGGCGCCATTGGCCGGGTCGTGCAGACGGTGGGCCTCGGCCCACATCGCAAGCAGCTCCACACCCGCCCCGACTGGTTCTTCGATCTGGACGCCTATGGCGGCATCATCAACGACATCGCCTCGCATCAAATAGACCAGTTCCTCTTCTACACCGGCTCGCAGACAGCCGAAGTGGTGGCAAGCTCGGTTGGCAACTTCGGCACGCCGCAATCGGCCGAGTTCCAGGATTTCGGCGAGGTCCTGCTGCGCAGCGACAAGGCTTCAGGCTACATCCGCGTCGACTGGTTCACGCCGGACGGGCTGCCGACTTGGGGCGACGGGCGGCTCACCATCCTCGGCACCGAGGGCTATATCGAGCTCCGGAAATATATCGACATAGCCGGCCGGGAAGGGAAGGATCACCTGTTCCTCGTAGATCATTCCGGCACGCGGCATATCGACTGCTCCAACGAGCCGATCGAGTATTTCGCCGCCTTCGCGAAAGACGTGCGCGACCGTACGGAGACGGCCGTACCACAGCGCCACGTATTCGAAGTCTGCCGCCTTGCCCTCGAGGCGCAGGCCAAGGCTGCCGTGATTGCCGGCAGCCAATCCGGCAGAACTTCGTAACGATCGGAAAACCGTGCTCCCGCCCTCGGTTTGACAGGGCTGGGGCGAAATGAGAGCTTTCTCCGACGGGCGCCGCCGCGGCGTCCGCATCTCTTGTCCGAAGAGGAGACGGAGGATGGCTAGCACGACGGACGTGGCGGCTCCGGGTGGACCGGACCTCAAGGCGCGGTGGGGCTGGATCGTGGCGCTCGGCGTCATCTTCCTCATCGGCGGCGTTATTGCGCTGACGAGTGTCGTGGCGGCGACGGTTGCCAGCATCTTCGTCGTCGGCGTGATGATGGTACTCTCCGGGGTCGCCGAAATCGTGCACGGCTTCCAGATGCGCAGCTGGGGCCGCTTCTTCCTCTGGATCGTGATCGGCGCTCTCTATGTTGCGGCTGGCGTCATCGCCTTCGCCGATCCGCTGCTTGCGTCGGCGGTGTTCACTCTCATGCTCGGCATTGGCCTGATCGCCGCCGGAATCTTCCGCGGCATCCTGGCGGTGCGGTTGCGCGAAGAGGCCGGATGGGGATGGGTGCTCCTGTCGGCCGTCATCACGGTGGCGGTCGGCCTGATCATCGTCGCCGGATGGCCGGCCACAAGCCTGGTCACGCTGGGCATCTTCCTCGGCGTCGACCTGATCTTCGCTGGCGTCGGCTGGATTGCTGCCGGCCTGGCACTAAGGAATGCTTGACGGAGCCATAAGCCCGGCTGGCCCGAAGGGAGGGCTAGAGCTGTCGCCCGCTGTTACTGCCTGATTACCAGGTCGGGCGAGTGCTGACGCCCCCATCGACCACGAGTTCGGCGCCGGTGATCCAGCGCGCCGCGTCGGAGGCGAGGAAGAGGACCGCGTCGGCAATGTCCTCCGGCTGACCGAGCCGGCCGAGCGGCGCGGCCCCCTTCCAGCGCGCAACGCCTTCCGGCCAGGATTGTTCGATGCCCTCGCGGTGGATGAGCCCCGGCGAGACGGCATTCACGCGTATTCCCAATGGCCCGAGCTCGAGCGCAGCTGCTTTCGTGAACATGAGGAGCGCCGCCTTAGAGGCGGCGTAGTGGGCGTGGCCCGGCGCCGGCTGATGGCCTTCGATGGACGCGATATTGACGATGGCGCCGCCGGATCCCGCTGCCTTCACATGCTCGACGAAAGCCCGCATCAGCAGGAATGGACCCCCCGCATTGACCGCCATCATGGTCCGCCAGCTTTCTTCGGAGATCGCTGGCAGCGGCTCCACCGGCTGATGGCCGGCAGTGTTCACCAGGATATGCAACGCTCCGAAATGCCCGAGTGCTCCTTCGATGAGTGCATCTGCGCCGGACTGAGTGGAAATCTCGGCGCCGATCGCTACGGCGCGGCCGCCGGCGTTCCCGACCTCCTCGACCAGCCTTTCCGCTATCGCCTTGTTGCCGCGATAGTGGCAGACCACCTGCGCGCCGGCCTCCGCCAGCCGCTGCGCGATGCCTGCGCCGATGCCGCCGCTGGCGCCCGTGACCACGGCCGTACGGCCGGAAAGGTCGAACAGGCGCGAGACCGGCGGAGCGTCGACCATGCCTCAGCTCATCCGCTGGGGCAGCACGGGCAGAAGCTCCCGCAGGATCGCCTCGATCTTGTCGCCGCAGATCGCCGCAT
This sequence comes from Chelativorans sp., assembly GCF_031180965.1. Classification (GTDB taxonomy): domain Bacteria; phylum Pseudomonadota; class Alphaproteobacteria; order Rhizobiales; family Rhizobiaceae; genus Chelativorans. The sequence goes on along the minus strand of NZ_JAPSLH010000004.1, from coordinate 91,419 downwards.
TGGCGAGCACTTCCTCCACCGTGTCCGGCTGTTGGTCCGGACCGCCCGTTGCCGCGTTGGTGATGGCCGAAAGGCCGACGACGCGCAGGCCCGCATGCACGGCGGCGATCACCTCGGTGACCGTCGACATGCCCACCGCGTCGCCGCCCGCCGCGCGCAGGAAGCGGCGCTCGGCTGAAGTCTCGAGGGAAGGGCCGAGGATGCCTGCATAGATGCCGCGGTGAACCGGTTGCAGGGTTCGGTCTGCGGCCTCCGCGGCCAACTCCAGGAGGTCCGGATCGTAGGCACGCGACATATCCGGGAAACGCAGGCCGATCGCATCGTCGTTCGGCCCGACAAGCGGGTTGAACCCGGTGAAGTTCAGATGATCCTCGATCAGCATCACGTCGCCCGGCCGATAATCCGGGTTGAGCCCGCCCGCCGCGTTGGTGACGATAAGGCTGTTGCTGCCCAGCCGCTTCAGCAGATAGACGGCAAGGCTGATATCCCGGGGCGCCCAGCCCTCGTATAGATGGAGCCGACCCTGCATCACCACAGCACGCCGGCCAAAGAGGCTGCCGATGACGAGCTGGCCCTTGTGACTCGGCGCGGTCGAGAGGGGGAAGCCTGCAATCTCGGCATAGGGGATCACGGTGGCGCCCTGCACGGCATCGGCGAGGTGGCCAAGGCCGGAGCCTAGCATGATCGCGATTTCCGCGGGCGGGCCCGCGCGGTGGGCGATCGAGGCATGGGCGCGGTCGAGGCGGGAAAGCTGGCTTTCGCTCATTCGGGGCTCCTTCAGGCGATGCTGGCGGCGATCCTGGGCTGCAGGTCCTCGACGGCGGCGATGGTGTCTTCGATCCGGTGGCGGGTGAGCACGCCGTCGCGCACCACCTGCCTCCCGCCCACGAAGACGTGACGCACGTCGGATTTCGCCGTCGAATAGACCAGATGCGTGACCGGATCGAAAACCGGCACGGCGTGCGGGCGCTTCAGATCGATCAGGATCATATCGGCGAATTTCCCGACCTCGAGGCTGCCGATGCGATCGGCGGCACCGAGCGCCTTGGCGCCTGCGTTGGTCGCCATACCGAGCGCCTCAGCCGTGGAGATTGCGTCCGCCCGGCCGGTGAAGGCCTTGTGAATCGTGGCTGCGAGGCGCAGGGCCATCCACATATCCAGATCATTCCCGCTGATCGCCCCGTCCGTGCCGAGCGATACATTGACGCTCGCGGAAAGCATGTCGGGGACGCGCGCGAAACCGGAGGCGAGCTTCATGTTCGACATGGGATTGTGCGCGACCGAGGTGCCGGTGCGCGCAAGTATCTCGATCTCCTCGTCGTCGAGATGAACGCAATGGGCGAGCACCGTGCGCTCGCCGAGGAGCCCAAGGTGGTCGAGGTGGCGGATCACCGAACGTCCGTAGCGGCTGGTCACATCGGCCTGCTCGGCGCGGGTTTCCGCAGCATGGGTGCAGAAAAGCGCCCCGTGCCGGTCGGCGATCTCCTTTGCAACCCGCAGATTCTCAGGGGAGACGGTATAGGCGCCGTGCGGCAGGATGGCGGGAAAGACGTCGTCGGCACGGCCGAACTCGTCGAAGAAGCGTTCCGCTTCCGCAATGCGGCCCTTCAGATCATGGCCGGTCACCCCGGGCGGGTCGAAGAAGATGCCGCCGGTCGAGATGCGCAGTCCCAAAGTCCGCGCTGCGCGCACAGCCTCGTCCGGGTACCAGAACATGTCCATCACTGTCGTGACCCCGGCAAGGAGCAACTCCGCAAAGCCGAGGACGCTGCCGAGATAGGTGGTTTCGCGGTTGAGGATGGCGCCTTCGGCCTTCCAGACCTTCTGCAGCCATGGCTCGAGCGGCAGGTCCTCGACGAGCCCGCGGAACAGGCTGTCCGCCGCGTGGCAATGCGTGTTGACGAGACCGGGCATGAGGATGTGCTTCGAGCCGTCCACCACTTCCCGGGCTTTTGCCGCAAGCGCTTCAAGCTCAGCCGAAGGGCCTACATGCACGATCCGGCCGTTCTCGACCGCCACGCCACCGTCGGCGATCACCGTGCCGTTTTGATCGCAGGTCACGACCGTGGCATTCTTGATCACCAGATCCGTCATGGCTTTTCCTCAGACCTCCTGCCGCCTGCGCCACCAGGAAAGCCCCACCAGCATAAGCAGTGTGGCCAAATAAGGCATCATATCCGTGAACTGCTGCGCAAGCCCCAGCCCCTGCACGCGGAAGGAAAAACTGTCCACCGCGCCAAAGATGACGGCGATGAGGAACAGCGGCAGCGGGCGCCCGCGCGTGAGCAGGACGGCGACGACGGCGATCCAGCCGCGCCCCGCGCTCATATTCTCCACGAACAGGCTGACATTGGCGATGGAGAGCTGCGCTCCCGCCAGGCCGCAGAGCATGCCGCAGGCGACCAGCGCCCAGAGCCGCACTTTCTGCGGGCTCACGCCGCCGGCCTGCAGCGCCGCCGCATTCTCGCCGGCAGCGCGCATGCGCAGGCCCAGCCGGTGGCGCGCAAGGAAATAGTGGACGGCCGGCACCGCCGCGAGCGCCACATAGAACAGGATGGGCTGTCCGCTGAGGATCGGGCCGAGCAGCGGAATGGACTCGATGACCGGAACCTTGATGGGGCGGAAGCCGACGATATTCGGGTCGGTGAAGGCGCCGATGACGTCGAAGATCGCGCGCAGGAGATAGGTTGTGAGCCCGGCGGCAAGCAGGTTGATCGCGATCGACACCACGATCGGATCGCCGCCGCGCCGCAGGTTGAACTCTGCGAAGATCAGCCCCATGCCGATGCCGGCAAGGATTGCTGCGAGCGCTCCGAACCAGGGCGAGCCGGTGAAATAGGAGCCGAGCACGGCGAAGAAGGCGCCGACGAGGATGAATCCTTCGAGTGCTATGTTGAACACGCCCGCGCGCTCGCAAAGCGCCCCGCCGAGGGCTGCTAACAGGATCGGCGTGACGAAACGCGGGACCGACGCGGCAAAGGAGGAATCGAACAGGAGGTCAAGCACCGTCGGCCCCCCGGCGCTCGGAGGAGGCAAGGAGCGCGCCCGACACCCGCGTTGCGACAAACAGGATGATGACCGCCTGCATGATCAGCGCGATCTCCTTCGGAACGCCTGCGGCGCGCTCCATTCCGGCCGCGCCCGTTTGCACGGCGGCGAAGAACAGGCCGGAGAGAGGCACGGCCCATGGCGCCATGCCGACCAGGAGAACGGCGATGATCCCGGTCCAGGCATAGAGCGGCTGTACGAGCATGCCGTCGATATAGCGGTGATGGATGCCGAAGACGGCGACCGCGCCGACGAGGCCCGCGATCGCGCCGCTCATGGCGAGCGTGCTCAGCGCGAGCCTCGTCACCGGCAGGCCGACGGCGCGGGCGAAATCGGGCGAGAGCCCGTTCATGCGCGCGCGGTAGCCGTGGAGGGTCGTGTAGCTGTAGACGATCGCCCCGACGGCGACGAATCCGATGAGCAGGATGCCGATATCGAGCCGCGTGCCCGGAAAATAGGGCAGCCACATATCCTGCGGGACCAGATGTGACTGCAGCATGCCCGACTGCACATCTCGGAAGGGATGCGCCACGAGATAGGAGGCGATGTAGCGCGCCGGATAATTGAGCAACAGGGAGCCGACGAGCAGCGGCACGCCGACATAGAGCTGGAGCACACCCGCCAGAAGGGCCCAAACAGCGCCCGCCAGCATGGCGGCAAGGATCGAGACCACGAGCACGAGAAGCGGCGGTCCAGGCAGGAGAATGGCCGCGAGCGCCGCGACCAGGCCGCCCGCCACCAGCTGGCCCTCGCCGCCGATATTGAAGAGCCCGGCCCGGAAACTCAGCATGACCGAAACGGCCATGCCGATGATCAGCGCCGCGCGGCTCAAGGTCGTCATCAGATAGGAGAAGCGCCGCCCGCCAAACGCGCCGTTGAAGAAGCCCTGCAGCGCCTCGCCGACCGGCGCGCCGACCATCAGCATCAGCAGGAAGAAGACAGCGAGGATGGCCGCCGCCGCGCCGATCCAGGAAAGCGCCTCTCCGGATGCTATTCCGCGCGCGCTCATGCCACCTCCGGCAAAGCTTCGGCGCGCGACGTCATCAATCTGCCGATGCGCTCGCGGTCCGCCTCTCTCCCGGCGACCTCGCCGGCGATCCGGCCCTCATACATCACGAGAATACGATCCGACAGCGCCAGGATCTCGTCGAGCTCCGTCGAGACAAGCAGGACGGCGTGGCCTTCGTCGCGCATGCGCATCAGCTCGCCGTGGATGAAGTCCATCGCGCCGATATCCACGCCCCAGGTGGGGTTCTCCGCGATGGTGAGCGGCGTTGCGCGCGCCAACTCGCGTCCGACGACGAGCTTCTGCTTGTTGCCGCCGGACATGGTTGCCGCGCGCGCGTGCGGCCCCGCGACGCGTATTCGGTACCGGTCGATCAGCCCGCGGGCGAAGCGGGCCATGGCCGCACGATTGAGAAAGGGCCCGCGCGTATAGGCGCGGGCGTCCTCGCGGCCCGCATTGGCGTTCTCGCTTACCGTCGCGGCGAGCGCCAGGCCCGTGCGCTGGCGGTCCTCGGGGATGTAGCTCATGCCGATCCGCCGTCTCGCCGCGATGTCCAGCGTGTCGAGGCGCCGGCCGAATAGAGCGATTTCGCCCGAAAGCGGGCGTTTGAGGCCGACAAGTGCCTGGACAAGCTCCGCCTGCCCGTTGCCGCTCACGCCCGCTATGCCGAGGATCTCTCCGGCGCGAACCTCGAAGGAAATGGGGCCGACGCTGCCTGCGCGGCTCGCGATCCGCAGCCCCTCGACGGAAAGCACCGTCTCTCCGGGCCGGTATTCGCCGCGCGTCCGCGGGCTCGGGAGCTCACCGCCGATGATCTCGCGGCCGATGCGCTCCTTGGAGGTGGCAGCGAGGGGGCTGGACGAGACAAGCCTGCCGCCGCGCATTACGCTGACGCGGTCGGCGCTCTCCATCACCTCGTCAAGCTTGTGCGTGATGAGCACGATGGCCTTGCCTTCGGCGCGGAAACTGCGGAGCACCGAGAAGAGCCGATCCTTCTCCTCCGGAGTCAGCACGGAGGTGGGCTCGTCGAGGATCAGGACCTCGGCGTCCCGGTAAAGCAGCTTGAGGATTTCGACCACCTGCTTCTCGCCCACGGAGAGCGCGCCGACCTGGCGGCCCAGGGGCAGCGAAATACCGTGCGTCTCCGCCTTTTCGTGAAGACGCCTGCGCGCCGTTGCAAAATCGACGAAGCCGAGGCGGCCGACCGGCTCGGCGCACAGCACGATGTTCTCCAGCACCGTCATGGTGTCCTGCAGCATGAAGTGCTGGTGCACCATGCCGAGCCCGGCGCGGATGGCATCCTGGGGCGAGCTCCAGCGCCGTTCCGTCCCGTCGATGGTGATTGTCCCCGCCGCCAGCCGGACGAGGCCGAAGAGCGCGTTCATAAGAGTCGTCTTGCCGGCGCCGTTCTCCCCCAGGATCGCGTGGATCTCGCCCGGCTCGATGGTGAGCGAGACGTCATCGACGGCCATCAACTCGCCGAAGCGGACGGTGATGCCGGAAAGGGCTACACGCATCGGCGGACTCGCTAGGGATTTTTATGGCGAACCGAGCGCCGGCTGGTACGAAGCCTCACTGCGCGAACATCGGGTCCTTGAGCTGCAGCGATCCGTTCTTGATGCTTTGGGCGACGCTGCGCACCTTCTCGATCACCTCCGGATGTTCGGCAATGACGCACTGGCTTCCGGCGAGCATATCCTCCTGCAGCGATATGGTCGACATGCCGCCTTCCTTGAGACCCAGCGACATCATGACGTCGGTCCGGCCGTCGAGGATCGCGCCGATCGCCTGCACCATGGCACTGTCGACGCGCTTCAGCATGATGTCGATCACCTGGCCCGGCGCTTGGGGGCAATGGTTCACATCCACGCCGAAAACCTTGAAGCCCCGCTCCTTCGCCGCCTCGAAGATGCCGAAATCGCCGCCCGAGGTGGCGGCGAGGATGTGGTCGGCCCCTGCCGCCTGCATGGCGACGGCCTGCTCCTTGGCGCGCACGGGGTCGGCAAAGGGGTTTTCCCCGCCCACCCATCTGACGTCCACCTCGATATCTGCCGCGACCGACTTCGCCCCTTGCGAAAACCCATCCGTGTGGCGGTGCAGGAAGGGGATGTCCAGCGCCCCGACGACGCCGACCCGCTTTGATTCGGACAGCATCCCGGCTTCCACTCCGAGGAGATAGCTTGCCTCATACTCGCGGAATACGGCGCAATGGACATTCTCCGGCCGGTCCTCGATGCACTGGTCGACGATGAGGAATTGCGTGTCGGGCGCAGTCGGCGCAACCTCCCGCACGACATCGTTGAACTCGAAGCCCAGCAGGACGACGATGTCGGCGCCCTCGTTGACCGCCGCGTTCACGTTCTCCACGCGCTCGGCTGCGGTTCGGCTCTCATAGGTGACCACCTCCGCGCCATATTGCTCGCCGGCCGCCTCGATGCCGGTCCTGCCCAGCTGCAGGAAGGGATTGACGCCGATCGGATCGGGCGAGACATAGACGAACAGCCGGTCCTGGGCCGCAGCGCTGGAAGCCAAGGCCACCGCCCCGAATCCCGCAGCCACAAACGCTTTCCAGAACCGCATGCCCGTCTCCATCACCTGAGTTTTGACAGATAACAGGGCGCTTTCTAACAATTGTCAAGGAAGCTGGTTTTTGCTGATTGGGTCGAAGGAGGATGCCGATGCCGCCTGACTGGTATGTCGCGGACAAGGGTTGGCAGGAGTTCTGGACAACCGAACGCTGCTATATCACCGAATTGCTCAACGACCCCTCCTCGCCGGAAGCTTCCCTTGCCATTGCCCGCGTGGAGCCGGGCGTGACGACGCAGCTTCACAAGCTGGCCGGCACATCCGAACGCTATATCCTGCGCAAGGGTGAAGGCATCGTCGAGGTCGGCGGGCAGACCCGTCCGGTCGCGGTGGGTGATCAGGTCGTGATCCCGGCGGATGTGCCGCAGCGCATCACCAATACGGGCACAGGAGATCTGGAGTTCTACTGTCTCTGCGTCCCGCGCTTCCGGCCGGACTGCTATGTGAACCTGGAGTAGCCCGCAGCCTAGATTCCCAGCTCGATCGACCGTTTCCTCGCCGCCTCCACCGCCTCGCTCACCAGATCGAGCAGCCGATTCTCCCCCATCAGCACACCCAGGGCGGCCGCCGTCGTGCCGTTGGGGCTCGTCACCTGTTCCCGCAGCCTGCCGGGCTCCTCGCCGCTTTCCTTTGCGAGGACCGCTGCGCCGTAGACGGTCTGCATGGCGAGGAGCTTTGCGGTCTCGGGGGGCAGGCCTGCCTTCTCGCCCGCCGCCGTCAGGCATTCGATGAAATGGAAAAGATAGGCCGGGCCGGAGCCGGACACCGCGGTCACGGCATCCATTAGCCCCTCGTCATCCACCGTGGCCACCGCGCCGCTGGCGGCGAGAAGGTCCAGCACGAAGTCGTTCGCGTCCGCCCGCACATTCCGATTGGAGAAGATGACCAGCATACCCTTGCCGATGGCGGCGGGCGTGTTCGGCATGCAGCGGATGACCGGCGCGTCGGGACCGAGGATCTCCTCGAAAGTGGCAACGGGCGTTCCGGCGGCGACGCTGAGGAAGGTCGCGCCCGGCGCAAAGCGGCGATAGGCCGGCGCCACGTCGCGGATCACCTGCGGCTTCACCGCGAAGAGCACCAGGTCGGCGGCAATGGCGAGCTCCCGCGCGTCTTTGGCTACGGTTACTCCATGCTCTACCGCGCGGCTGCGCAGTTGATCGTTGGGCTCGACGACGGCGACATCCGACGCCGCCAGCTTCCCCGCCGCGAGCCAGCCTTTCAGCATCGCGTAACCCATGTTTCCGCAGCCGACGAGAACCACCTTCCTGCGCATTCTTCCCTCCTGACGCTGCCGCAAGGAATGGCGCGTCCGCATGCGCGATGCAATGCCGCTGGCGGATTTTCAGCCGACTTGGGACCGGCCGCAGGGGCGGATTGCGGGAAGGGCGCTCAGTTCTTCTCGGGTTCGCGGTACTGCTCGTTGGCATAGCCGAATTCGGCGAGCAGCCGGCCGAGCCCCACATAGACCGGATACATGGCGATGGACGTCTTACGCGTGGCGGCAAGCTGGCGCGCGGCGCGAAACGGTGAGGCGGCCAAAAGAGCGATGCTCTTGGCGAGCACGCGGGCCCTGCCGAGCGGCTCGGCGGATCGCTTCTTCTTCTCCACAAGGGTTGAGATCACGCCGTTGCGCAGGCTGCGTGCGCGGATCCAGTCCGCCTCGATCCTGCGCGCCGGCACGGCCTCGTGCACCGGCGCTTCGGCACACCATCCGAGCCGGAAGCCCTTTTGCGACGCGCGGCTGAGGAAATCCGAATCGCCGCCCCCCATGAAATTGAATCTGAGGTCCAGGAAGGGCCGCTCCATCACTTCGAGCACGTGCCGGACGATCAGCAGGTTGCCAGAAGAATAAAGGGCGGGCACGCGACCGGTCCTGTCGTAAGGCGGCCGGAACACCGGGTGGCTGCCGAAAGCCTCGTGCGAGGGATCGGCAAAGACCGGGGCCTGCGGCCCGCCGACGATATCGGCCGGAAGGGTCTCCGCCGTACGGCACATCGCTTCGAGCCAGCCGGGCGAGGCGATCTCGTCGTCGTCAATGACGAGCAGGTTGCGGAAATTGGGAAAGGTGTTCAGCGCCGTTTCCCATCCGGCGTTGTAGGCGGCGCAGTTGCCGCGCTGATGGGCGATGATGACAAGACCCGAAATCTCACCCCGCTCGAAGAGCGGCGCCGCCGCCTCGGCGCCCGCGCGCTCCGTCGCCTCGTTCTCGATGACGATGACGGCAAGGCGCCGCTTCGTCTCCTGCCGCGCCAGAGAAGCGAGCGTCGCCAAAAGCTGGTCCGGGCGTTTGAATGTGGGCACGGTGACAACGCACTCCACCGCTTCCGCCGCCAGGTTCGGCGTGCGCGCGGCGATGGAGACGAGATCATGTTCGGACTGGGTGTTCAAGCAAGTTTCCTGCCGATTGCCGAGAGTTGCCGCGCGCAAGGGCGGTTCCTGAGCAGATTAGACTCGCTTGCGCTTAAACTTTCATTAAACACTTTGCGCGTGAAGCGGCAATTTGCTTTGCCGCGGGATCGTTTACCCTCAGTCTTAATCAACACTTCACGGCCGCCTTGGTAATGCGAGGCGACAGGGAAGACCGCATGCATCTGGTGTTTGCAACATCCATCGTCCCCTGTGGGACACCGGAGACCGGCTACGAGATCGCCAATGCCGCCATGCTGGACGCGCTGGCGCGCGCCGGCGTGCGCGTCACCGTGCTCGGCTTCACCTGGCCGGGCAAAGCTCCTTCCAATCCCGACAGCACGGTCGTGCTCGGCAGCGTCGATGTGACGACGGCGGGTGCGCCTGCTGGCCAGAAGCTTCGTTGGCTCGCCGCTGCCGTTTCCCATGGGCTCACTTTCGGCTCGGCCAAGCTGCGCATCGTCTCGCCCGCCGCGGTGCGGTCGGCGCTGGACGCCCTGCAGCCGATCGACGGCGTGATCCTCAACTCGGTGCAGCTTGCCGGCGCCTTTGAGGGCGTCTTCGCCGACCTGCCCTCGGTCTATGTGGCGCACAATGTCGAATACCTGTCGGCAGAGGAAAACGCCGCCGCATCTGCCAGCCTGCCGGGCCGTCTGCTCTATAGGCGCGAGGCGCGCCTGCTCAAGGCGCTGGAAGAGCGGCTCTGCTCCAGGGCCCGGTTCGTCTTCACCCTGGCGGAGGAGGACCGGCCGCTGCTCGGCGTTGCGGACGACGGCAGGTCCGCCGCTCTGCCCCTCGTCACCCGGGCGGCGGCGCCCGCGCGGGTGACCCGAGAGCCGGTCTACGATGCCGCTTTGATCGGCACCTGGACCTGGCAGCCCAACCTCATCGGCCTCGAATGGTTCTTGCGCGAGGTCGTGCCTCTGCTCCCGGACGGCTTCACTGTGGCCGTCGCCGGTCGGGCGCCGGCCGGCCTTGCCGAAGCGCATCGGCGCGTCGAGTTTGTCGGGCGCGTGCCGGACGCCACGGAATTCGTGCGCAGGGGGCGGGTGATCCCGCTCATCAGCCGCGCAGGGACGGGCGTCCAGCTCAAGACCATCGAGACCTTCGAGCTCGGCTTGCCCTCGGTTGCGACCAGCCGCTCGGTGCGCGGCATTGCGCAACTGCCGGGAAACTGCGTGATTGCTGATGAGCCGCGAGCCTTCGCCGACGCTCTCCAAAAAATGTCGCGAGACGGCCGGGATCTGGACGGAAGCGCGTTCCATCGCGCCCAGCGCACGGCGCTGGACCGGCAGATAAGGCGTGGTCTGGCGGTGTTCGGGCGGGTCCCCGAGGGCGCGGCCGCATGAGCGCCCAAGCCGCACCCACGGGCATGAAGACCCTGCGCTGGCGCACCATTCTCGGCTCGCCGGTGGCCTCGCTCGAATGGGACGAGTGCCTCGCCCTCATGCGTCGGCTCCTCGCCGAGCGCCGCTTCACGAAAGTGACCTTCCTCAACGCCCACAATGCCAACATAGCCGCCCGCGAGCCGGAATTCGCCGAGGCTCTGAACGGCTTCCTCGTGCTTCCCGACGGGATCGGCGTCGATATCGCAGCCAAGCTTCTTTATGGCGAGTCTTTTCCGGCGAACCTCAACGGCACGGATTTCGTGCCGGCGCTGCTTGCGGCGGAGGAACGGCCGCTCAAGGTGGGCCTCATCGGCGCCAAGCGCGAGAACGCGCAGGCCGCAGCGGCAAAGCTGTCCACCGTCGCACCGCAGCACAGTTTCATTTTCATCAATGACGGCTTCTTCACTCCGGGGGAAGAGCCGGAGATCCTCGCCAGGATCGAGGACCTGCGGCCGGACATCCTGCTCGTTGCCATGGGCGTGCCGCGCCAGGAACTTTGGATCGCGCGCAACATCACCGAGCGGCACTGCACCATGCCTATCGCCGTCGGGGCTCTGCTCGATTTCCTGAGCGGGGCGGTGCCCCGTGCACCGGCTTGGATGCGGCGGCTGCGCATGGAATGGGTATTCCGCCTCGCCATTGAACCGAAGCGGCTCTGGCGGCGCTATATCGTGGGCAACCCGCTATTCCTCACCCGCGTGCTGGTGCAGCGCCTGTCGCAGCGGAGGGCGCAGCCTTGAACGACATGGCGCCCGACCCGATCCCGCAACAAACACGGTACCAGACCGAGACGGCCGCGCTGGTCACGCCGAGTTATGCCGGGGATTTCGAGCGTTGCCGGCTGCTCTGCGAAACAGTGGACCGGTTCGTGACCGGCGCCACGAAGCATTATCTGCTGGTGGCCGGCCACGACGTGGCGCGGTTCCGGGCGCTGGAGAGCGCCAACCGCATCGTGATCGATGAGCGCGACCTGCTGCCCCCTTGGCTTCATGGGGTGCGCGATCCCCTGAGTCTGTTCCGCCGTCATGTCTGGCTGAGCACCCGCACGGCGCCGCTGCGCGGCTGGCACGTGCAGCAGCTGCGCCGGATCGCCATCGCCGAAAAAGTGCCTGAAGCGGCGCTGGTCTACTGCGACTCGGACGTTGCCTTCCTGAAGCCGCTCGATGTCTCCGTATTCTGGCGCAACGGCGCGGTGCGGCTCTATCGCCGGGACGGCGCGCTTCCCGTCGGAGGACCGGTCGGCAATCACGCGGAATGGCTGGTCAATGCGGGGCACGTGCTCTCCCTGCCGCCGCAGCCGGCGCACCTGCACGATTATATCTCCACCGTCATCGCCTGGCGCCGCGAGACGGTGATCTCGATGATGCGCCATATCGAAGAGCATCATCATCGTCACTGGGTGGAGGTGATCGCCTCGCGCCGCCGCTTCTCCGAATGCATCCTCTACGGCCGCTATGTGGATGAGGTCCTGGAGGGCCGCGGCCATTTCCACGATGCGACGCAGTTTTGCCGCGTCTATTGGTTCGGGCCGCCTCTTGACGCGGACGGATTGCGCAGGCTGGTCGAAGAGATGGAGCCGGCGCAGGTGGCGATCGGCGTCCAATCCTTCATGGGAACGGACCTCGACGCTGTGCGCCGTCTCGTCGGCTAGGCTCAGACGCGCTTTGCGGGAAGCCTCAACACGCTGTAGGTGAAAATCAGCGAGACCACGTACATCGTAACGAAGACCCAGTTGAGCGCCAGCACGATATCTCCGGTCTCGGCATAGCGCTTGAGCACGAAGGCGAGCAGCGCACCCTTCACCAGCGTGAGCAGGGCCAGATTGAGGGCCCGCAGGAATGTCTGGCCGCGCGCGAACAGAAGCTCGGCCTGATACTCCACGAGGTTCCGCAGCCCCGGAATGCACAGCGCGAGGATCACGAGCGGCGCGGCTTCGGCCACGTTGCGGCCGAGGATGGTCGGGTAGAAGTGGAGCAGCACGGCGAGCGCCAATATGGCAAGGGTGGAGACGGCGAATATCCCGGCCTCTATGCCGAAGCGGACGCGGAGCCGGGCGATCATGTCGGGCGCCCGCATCATCTTCTGCACCAGGAGCATGGAGAAGGTGCGGATGGGGATCGCCGTGAGATCCACGAGGCGCATGATGATGGAGTAGATGCCGGCGAGCCGCGCCCCGCCCAGCGCCAGCACCAAAAGCTTGTCGAGTTCGCTCTGCAGGTAGAACAGCACCTCGGCTATGGCGACATAGACGGCGTCCGCCAGGCGCTGCCGGTATAGCGACGGCTGGAGTTTCAGCCTTTGTCGCGGATAGAAGAAGCCGGCCGCGATCGCCAGTGAAAGCGCGTTGGCGGCGAGGTAGAGGAGGGTCCAGGTCCAAAGGTCCCGTGTCGGGCTGAGCACGAAAAGCCCGGCCGCCAGCGCGCGGAAGGCCGTGCCGAGGATCGTCAGGAAAGCCGCGGGCGCGAAGCGGTTGAGACCGTTGTTGACGATGATGACGGCTTCCGTCGGCCTCCAGAGAAGCGCCTCCGTAACCACCACGACCGCGAAGGCGGAAGCGGCCATGTCGCCGCGAAAGAACAGCAGATAAACGGCAAGGCTGGCCACGGCCAGCAGGGGCAGCGAGATGAGGCTCATCAGCAGGAAGCCTGCCGTATAGGTGCCGATGAGCCGCGGCTTGACGGTCGCGATGCGGTAGAGCGGGGCAATGAAGCCGAATGCGAGGATACGCGACAGCATGACGCCGGCCGCCGACGCCGTGGCGAAGAGGCCGAAATCGGAGATGGAGAGCGCGTTCGCCAGCACGACGAAATAGGCGAGGGAAAAGACCAGCCGCCCGGCTGAGCCGCTGATCGCCGCGAAATAGTCGCGCAGCACTTTCTGCCTGGCCGCTATGAAGGCTGCAATGGAAATCGCCCTGACCTCGGTCGCGCCTCGTCCGCCTGAGCGCTATCAGGCAAAGCTTAACCTGCCGTTCTTTCGCCGCACAGCCGCTATTCTATGGGACGGCGGGCGCGCGGTCTTCTTGGCCGCGATTAACATTTTGTTTGCGCTATCTCTTTAGGCTAGCTTAAGGAAAAGCGCGGGGGCATGCGCCCGCGGCCCAAAGGATACGGTAGCGCGGCCGCCAATGTTCGATCCAGACCATCCTCAAAAGAACTGGGAAAACCGGTCGCTCCTCTCCTTGAGCAATGCCATGGCCGCGTCCACGCGCGGCGAATCCCTGCTTTCGCGCATTCCGGGACAGGCTCGATCCGAGCCCCAGGCGCGCAGCGACGCTGAGCCTTCGCCTGCCGCGCTCCCGCCAGCTTCCGCGCCGGCCGCCGGCGCGGAGCCTCTCGGGAAGAGGGGGTGGCGCTCCTGGCTGCGGCAGGCGGCCGATCGCCTTTCAGCCGCCCGGTCCAAGCCTTCGCCCGTTCCCGCCAGGGCCGCCGAGCCGCTGCGGCCGCGCCCGTCCATCGAGGAGCCGGCCCGGCACAAGGGGCTGCTCTCGCCATCCCCGGCGGTGCGCAGGTCCGCCCCGCGGCCGCTTGACGAGGAAAGCCGGGCACCAGCGCGCCGTGCGCAGGAGGATGCCTATTGGCGGCCCGTCATCGATCCGATGCGGGTTCTATCCGGGATTTTTCGCGCGAAGTGGCTGATCCTGCTCACGACGATCCTGGGCGCCGTTCTCGGTGTTCTCGTCGCGCTCGCCACGCCGAAGCAGTATTATTCCGCGACGGAAATCCTGTTTGATCCGCGCGACCTGCAGATCGTCGAGCGCGAGCTGACCGGAGGCAATCTGCCGTCGGATGCCACGTTGGCTCTGATTGAGAACCAGGTCGCGATCATCCGCTCGGGCACGGTTCTCACCAAGGTGGCCGAGCGCCTAAACCTTGCCGCCGATCCTGAATTCAACGGCCAGGGCGGCAGCCTTCTCGGCACGCTGCTCAATCCGCGTGCGTTGCTGTCCTTCGGCAGCAGCGGCGGCGAAGACGACGCGCAGAGGCAGCAAGCGCTGGCGGTGCAGAACCTTGCGGAAAAGCTGAATGTGGAGCGCAACGAGCGCACCTTCGTCATCCATATCGGCGCAACCACCGAGGATCCGGAAAAGTCGGCGCGGATCGCCAACACCACGGCGGAGGTCTTTGTCGAGCAGACGGGCGAAATGCAGCGCCAGACGGCGAACAGGGCGACCACGGAGATCAGCGGCGGCTTGCAGGAATTGCAGGGCCAGGTCGAGGCAGCCGAACGGGCGGTGGCGGACTTCAAGGCGCGGCATGACATCATCGATGCCGACGGGCGCCTGATCACTGACGACGAGATCGTTCGCCTGAACGATCAGCTTTCCACCGCCCGGGCTCGTACGGCGGAGCTGCAAGCGCGTGTCGACTCGGCCCGCGATCTGGGCGTGGAACAGGTTCTTGGAGGCGCGCTTCCGGAGCAGGTATCCTCGCCGGTGATGACCGAGCTGCTTGCCCAATATGCGGGCCTGAAGCAGCAGGCCGACCGCGCCGCCACGAGCCTTGGCCCGCGCCATCCGAGCAACCAGGCGATCCAGGCGGAGCTCGCCGGCGCGCGGCAGGCCATCGCAAGCGAGCTGCAGCGGGTGACGGCCTCGACGCAGGTCGAGCTCAGTCGCGCCCGGCAGCTCGAGCAGGAACTCGCCAGCCGTCTGGCGCAGCTGAAGGTCGAGAAGGGCGACCTTGAGGCGCAGCGGGTGCAGCTGCGCGAACTCGAGCGCGAAGCCGCCGCGCGCCGCGCCGTCTACGAATCCTTCCTTCTGCGCGCGCGAGAGACCGGCCAGCAGCGCAGCCTGAACACGGCCAATTTCAGCATCATCTCCACGGCCTATCCGCCGCTTCTGCCGACGGGCACCAGCCGCGCTTCCATGGCGATCGCCGGCACGATCCTCGGCTTCCTGGCGGGCATCGGCATCGGCGCGGCGCGCGGCACGCTGGAAAGCCTCCGCGAGAACACGGCGGCGCGCCGCTCGGCACCCCCCATGGCACCCCGCCGCTCCGCTACGGCTGGGACTTACCGTCGGCGGGACGAGGACTACGACGACTTCGACCCGCCGCCGGAAGGGAGCGCCGATCGCGGAGGAAATTACGCTGCTGCGGCGGCCGGTGGTCGGCAGCGCCTTGTCGCAAGGACGCGGACGGGCCGGGGGCGGTCGACCGCTCGGCTGTCTCCCTTGCAGGAGGCTTCTCCCCCCGACGGGCGGAGTTCACGCGCTGCCGAATCCCGGCGGGCGGACGAACCGGAGCTCTCCTCCCCCGAGCAGATCCGGGAGAGCCTGCAAGAGCTCCGCCGCGAGCTCGACGCCCTGGTGAAGGAGCGCTCTCGCCCCGGCCGCTGAAGCTTTTCGGCGATTGCGGCATTTCGCGGGATTGCGCGCACGGCCCTTTGCCGCATATTCCAAGGGCAGCTACTCGAGCGAGGAGGGTCTGATGACACAGGTCATCGACGGGAAGGCGGTCGCGGAAGAGATCGTTCGCAAGGTGACGAAAGGGGCTGCGGAGCTGAAGGCGGCAGGCACGACGCCCGGTCTTGCCGTCGTCATCGTGGGCGAAGACCCTGCCAGCCAGGTCTATGTCGCGTCGAAGGGCAGGAAGGCGACGGAATGCGGCTTCCACTCGGTCCAGCATTCGCTGCCGGAGGATACCGCAGAGGAAGAGCTCGTGCAGCTGGTTGAATCGCTCAATCGCGATCCCGCCATTCACGGTATCCTCGTGCAGCTGCCGCTTCCCAAGCAGATCAATTCAGAACGCATCATCCACACGATCGCTCCGGAGAAGGATGTAGACGGGTTCCACATCCTGAATGTCGGCATGCTTGGTACCGGCGCGATCACCAAGGCGCTGGTCCCCTGCACACCCGCCGGGGCCATGCTGCTGATCGAAGGCGTTCACGGCAAGGATCTTTCCGGCCTCTCTGCGGTGGTGCTCGGCCGCTCCAACATCGTCGGCAAGCCCATGGCCAATCTGCTGCTTGCGGCCAATGCGACCGTCACCATCGCCCACAGCCGAACGGCTGATCTGCCGGAGGTGTGCCACCGTGCGGACATCCTGGTGGCGGCCGTCGGACGCGCGGAGATGGTGAAGGGCGACTGGATCAAGCCCGGCGCGACGATCATCGATGTCGGCATCAACCGCGTCCCGGCGCCAGAGAAGGGCGAAGGCAAGACGCGGCTCGTGGGCGACGTGGCCTATGCCGAAGCCGAGAAGGTGGCGGGCGCAATCACGCCGGTGCCTGGCGGCGTCGGGCCGATGACCATCGCCATGCTGATGGCCAATACATTGGCCTCCGCCTACCGCGCGGCCAGGCGCGAGCCGCCGGCCATGTAGCCCTCGATGCGCTACCGGCCTCCGTCCCATTTGGTGGAGGGCTCCGCCATGATCGAGGGCAGGGCGGAAGGCCGGCAGTTCGCATTCCTGCTGGTCGACCGGTTTTCCATGTTCTCGCTGTCGGCGGCGATCGATACATGCCGGTCCGCCAACCGCCTGCTCGACCGCAACTTCTACAGCTGGACGACCGCGTCGGCCGACGGCGAGGCGGTGATGGCCTCGAACGGGCTGCCCATCAAGGTGGACTATGCCATCGGCGACCTGCCGCCGGCTGACATTCTCTTCGTCTGCGTGGGTCTTGCGACCGAGTTTCCCGGCAAGAGCAAGGTCCTGGCGGCCCTGCGCTCCTGGGGCCGGCAGGGGCGGGCGCTCGGCGCGCTTTCAGCGGGCTCGCTGCTGCTTGCCGAAGCCGGCCAGCTCGACGGCCACCGCTGCACCATTCATTGGGAAAACCGCGCCGGCTTCCGCGAGCGTTTTCCCGATATCGACTGCACCGGCAATGTCTATGAGATCGACCGCAAACGCTACACCTGCGCGGGCGTCACCACCTCCATCGACCTGATGCTGGAGATCATCCGCTCCGATTTCGGCAGTGACCTCGTCAACGAGGTGGCCAACCAGTTCCAGCACGAGCGCGTCCGCTCCCAGGCGGACCGGCAGCGCGTCGGACCGGAACGCGAGCTTTCCGGCAAATCGGACAAGCTGAAGAAGATCGTCGCCCTCATGGCGGAAAACCTCGACGAGCCCTTTTCCGCCGTCGAGCTGGCCAAGGGCGTCGGGCTTTCCGTGCGCCAGGTGGAGCGGCTTTTCCTGCGCCATCTCGGCATGACACCGGGCCGCTACTATATGCGTCTAAGGCTGGAGCGGGCGCGCGAGCTCCTGCGCCAGACGAACATGCCCATTCTCGACGTGGCGATCGCCACCGGCTTCACCTCCCATTCCTATTTCGCCCAGAGCTACCGGCTCCTTTTCGGCCGCCCGCCCTCCGACGAACGGCGAACGACCTATTAAACGTGGATGGATTTCGCCTATTTCCCGGCCAAACCCTTGTTTTTGCTCAATCCGACAGAAAAGTTTATCCACGCGTTTTTTGCCGCTCCTATACTGCTCCCATCGTCCTTGCGGGAACCGATGCGCAGCGGGGTTCGGAAGGGCGGCGGTGGAGGACCTTTTTGCGGCGGAACCGAGATCCGCGGCGGAAAGGTTCCGCGACAGGTCGGCGCTTCCGGCCTGCCGGACGGCCATGATCCTGAGCTCCTCGGGGCTGAGAAAGGAGGTCGTCGGCGGGATTTGGCAACGGGGGTGCTCGAAAGAGCTGGCAACGGTTCCGGCGGACGGAAGACCGGCTGGCCGACGGCGGAAGCGACACCGGCGGGGCGCGTCAATCCGCGCCTGTGAAATGAAAGTGAGAAGCCCGCTTGATGCGCCCCGCTTCCCGCTTTCTTCTTGGAACAGCCCGGCTCGAAAGGGGGCGCGGGGACGATGGCGCTTGCGCGCTCCTTAGCTGGCCGCGCTCCACGACAGCCCGGCGAGGGCGGCGAGGAGCAGCACTGCGAGAAGCGGCACGCCGAAGCGAAAGATGGCGAGGATGGCCGCCGCGGTGAGTACCAGGGCCGGGACGTTCACGCTCGACCAGACCGGCACCTCGATGTCCATGCCGAAACCGGTCCAGGAAAAGACCTCGCGGAAGAGAACGTGGAGGGAAAACCAGATGGCGAGATTGAGGATAACGCCGACCACGGCCGCCGTGATCGCGGACATGGCGCCCGTCATGGCGCGGTTCTCGCGCAGGGTCTCGATGAAAGGCGCGCCGAGGAAGATCCACAGGAAGCAGGGCACGAAGGTGACCCAGGTGGTGAGCATGGCGGCAAGGGTGGCCGCCAGCATCGGGTCGAGCCCGCCCGGATCGCGGTAGGCGGCCATGAAGCCGACGAACTGGACCACCATGATGAGCGGCCCAGGCGTCGTCTCCGCCATGCCCAGCCCGTCGAGCATTTCGCCGGGCCGGAGCCAGCCATAATGCTCGACCGCCTGCTGCGCTACATAGGCGAGCACCGCGTAGGCGCCGCCGAATGTGACGACCGCCATTTGGCTGAAGAAGATCGCGATCTGGCTGAACACATTTTCGGGGCCGAGGGTCGCCAGCAGGAGCAGCACCGGAACGAGCCACAGCGCCAGCAGGATGGCCGAGATCTTCAGCGACCAGCCGAGATTGGGGCGCGCATGCGCCGGGGTCTCCTCGCCGAGCACGGACTGGCTGTCGGCCAGCACCGGGCCGGCAGCGCCTCCGTGGCCGCCGCCGATCCGGAACAGGGGCGATCCGCCCCTGCCGCCGAAATAGCCGACCAGGGCGGCGGCGAGGATGATGAGCGGAAAGGGCACATCGAAGAAGAAGATGGCGATGAAGGCGGCGGCCGCGATCGCCACCATGGCGCGGTTCTTCAGCGCGCGTTTTCCGATCCGCACCACCGCATGGAGCACGACGGCGAGCACCGCCGCTTTCAGCCCGAAGAACAGGCCCTCCACGATGTTCACATTGCCGAAGGCGGCGTAGATGTAGCTCAGCGCCAGGATCGACAGGAAGCCGGGCAGCACGAATAGGGTGCCGGCCACGATGCCCCCTGCGGTGCGGTGCAGAAGCCAGCCGATATAGACGGCAAGCTGCTGCGCTTCGGGGCCGGGAAGCAGCATGCAGTAATTGAGCGCGTGGAGGAATCGGTTCTCGCCGAGCCAGCGCTTCTCCTCCACGATGATCCGATGCATGACCGCGATCTGCCCGGCAGGCCCGCCGAAGCTCAGCGCCGCGACGCGGAACCACACCTTCACGCCCTCAGAGAAAGGGATCTGATGCCCGGGTGCGGCGGCCTGCGCCGGCAGATCCGTGGAAAACTCGCCCATCTCCGCTTCCTCGACGACCGGTGCTGCAGCGCAGCAGCGCCGGGATACGCCTCGCCTAACCGGAGGGCGGCGTCAAGCGGCTGTGGAGCTCAAGGACGGAATCACCGATGCACTGGATGGGCATCTGCCCGGCCGGCGATGCTGGGCCCGCGCACCTTCTCCGTCACGTCGTGGTACTCATAGAGGTTGCCGTCATTGGGAAAGAAGAAGATGCGGTCCGGCAGCAGCGGAAAATTCGTTCCGAGATAGGTGTTGAACAGCACCCGGTAGCTGTTCACCGGCGTGACATCCGGCCGAAGCGCGCTGTAGTCGCCATTGGGGAAGTAATAGGCGTTGAGGATGCCGCTCTTGATGCGCAGCTCGTCCGCCGGCGCCTGCTGCCACGGCACGCGGTCGTCCCGCGCGGGGAAGGGTCCCTCGTCCGCCTGGATCAGGATCACCGGCGGCTCGCGGTCAGGGCTCTGCAGCGTGGTCACGATGTCGCGGATGATGCTGTTCGCATAGGCGATCGCGTCGAGATAGCCCTGCTCCTCGCCTCTTTCCGTCTGCTCCTCGATGGTAAGGCACTGTCCATCGGCAGTGAAGTTGAACGGGCCGTGCGGCAGAAGGAAATGGGCGAAGACATAGAGCGGCTTGTCTCGCTCTCCGAGTGCTTTGATCTGCTCCACCTGCGGCCCGACCCGCTGGCACTGCGCGTTGTCCCAGTCGAGCCGCATTGTCAGCGGCGTGTCGGGAAGCACGTGGAACAGCGGGCGCAGGATTGTGCGCCTGAGATAGAGCATTTCGAATTCGCTGAACCCGTGCGGGTGGTTCTCGTCGGCGACGGGATTGTGGTAGGTCCCCACCCACCAGGAGCCGAACTGGATGTACTCGTAGCCGCGCGATTTCAGGATCCGGGCAACCCGGTGGTCGTCCAGCATCTCGTAGATGGGATGCCAGTTGCTGTCCTTGACGCGCTCGTCGCTCCCCAGAAGGTCCAAGTAATCCATATAGAAGGTCGAGGCTACGGAGGGACCGGTCTTGTGGTAGTTGGAGTTGCTGCCGCGGGCGAGATAGAAGCCGCGCTCCTCCAGGAACCGGCCGATGGCGCTGTTGTCGAGCGCGTAATGATCCTTCAGCACGTCTTCGGAAGCATAGCGGTCGAAGATGAAGTGATAGATGTCCGGCGGCCGCTTGTCTCCGCCTGTTTGTCCTGTGGGCGCGACATAAGGCTCGACCTCGGCCACCGCTTGGTCCGGATCATAGACCTCGCGGGCGGCGCCGTGCTCCCATTCATAGGCGACGGCTTGCCATGCCGGGCTTATCAGCAGGACGACGGCGATGCCGTTGAGCACGCTGTGCATCAGGCCGGCGGCCCTGCGCAATAAGAGCGCCAGCAACGTCACGCCCGCAAGCGCGGCAATGGCGAAGGGCAGCGTGCGCGCCATTGGATAGCCGCCATCGACGAGTCCGTTCAGCCGCCCGAACAGGCCGGCATAGAAGAGACAGCCCACCACCCAGATGCTGGCGATGACCGCAGTCAGCCGGTCGAAGCGCTGCCGCAGCGCTGCGACCAGCAGGTAAACGAGAAGCGCGAAAAGGAGCGCGCCGGCGAGGGAGGGCACGATGTCGGCAACGGACGTGTGGTCGAGGTTCCTCGCCATCATGACGAGGACGGAAGCGACCGCGAACAGGAAGGGGTGCAGGGGATAGGAGCGGTCGCCCGAAAACGTTCCGCGCCGTCCCGGCGCTTTGCCGGCCATGGCATCCGGCTCGCGATCCCCGGCCATGAACATCACCTCCCTTTCGGCCGCGCGCGACCAGCCATGCCACTGAAAAACCTTCGAAGTTCCGGATGGACCTGGCCCACCCGTTTCATATATGACAGATTTACGACATTTTTTTAAAAGAGAAAGGAACGTCTGACGATTGACGACGTTCCGGCCTCCGTTGGGACAGGTCCAATACGAAGGAAAGGCAATTCTGATGCGACTGAATTTCGCAGCCGGTCTTTTTCCGCTTACGCTTTCCCTGCTGTTCGTCGGCATTTCCACGTCCGGCGCGCATGCCTATCTCGACGCTGGCACCGGCAGCATGATCCTTCAGGTCCTCCTTGGCGGCATCGCCGGCCTTGCGATTGCCGGCAAGCTTTACTGGCACAAGTTCCTGACCGCGATCGGCGTGCGGCGCGAAGCGCCCCAGCCGGTGGAAGTCAAGAAGTCCTCCGGCGGATTGCAGGCCGATAGGTGAACGAGGCTCGTCCGCTCAGAGCGGAGCCGACGAGCGTTGCCGACAGTTCGGCCCGCATCGAACAGTCGCTGCAGATCGAGCGCGAGCCCGGCTCCTACCGCGACCGCGACGGCGCGGTTTTCTACCGCGACGGCCGTGTCTTCCGTTATTTGAGCCCGACAGCGCTCGGCAACTGGCGCGCGCTCGAACAGGCGCCCTTCTTTCAGGCACTGCGCAACCAGCGCCATGTGGTGGAGACGAGGAGCGTCGATCCGCTGGCCGAGGGGCTGGAGTTGGGACACTGGGCGGGCATGCTGGAGCATGCGCGCATTCCGTTCATTTCCTACCCCTACGAGTGGTCCTTCGGCATGCTGAAGGATGCGGCGCTGCTTCATCTGGAGCTGATGAAGAGCGCGCTGTCTGCCGACATGATCCTGAAGGACTCGTCCGCCTACAATATGCAATGGCAGGGCGCGCAACCCGTCTTCATCGACATTCCCTCCTTCGAGACGCTCGCTCCGGGCGAGCCGTGGGTGGGCTACCGCCAATTCTGTGAGCTCTTCCTCTATCCGCTGATGCTGCAGGCCTATAAGGGCGTGGATTACCGGCCATGGCTGCGCGGCCGCATCGACGGCATACCGGCCGACGAGATGCGGGCGCTGATGTCCTCGCGAGACCTGTTGCGGCCCGGCGTCCTCCTGCATGTGGCGGCGCAGAGCGCGCTGCAGAAGCGTTATTCCGGCGGCAAGCAGAATATGCGCGGCGCGCTGGCGGAGGCCGGATTCGGCAAGGCGTTGATAGAGCGCAATGTGGAGAAGCTCACGCGGCTCGTCTCCAGGCTGGAGCCGGCCAACACCGAGACCACCTGGGCCGACTACGACCGCACGCATTCCTATGACGATGCGGAGCTGAACAAGAAGATCGGCTTCGTGCGGCAGGCCGCTTCCACGCGGCGCTGGCGGCTGGCCTGGGATCTCGGCTGCAACACGGGCACCTTCTCACGCGTTGTCGCCGACCACTCCGACTATGTCGTCGCGATGGACGGCGACTGGATGGCCATCGAGCACCTCTATCGCCGCGAGAAGGCCCGGGACGGCACGAAGAACATCCTGCCGCTGGTGGTAAACCTCGCCGACGCCTCGCCGAGCCAGGGCTGGCGCGGACAGGAGCGGAAGGCGATCACCGAGCGCGGAAAGCCCGAACTTACTCTGTGCCTGGCGCTCATCCACCATATCGTTATTTCGGCCAACATCCCGCTCGCCGATTTCATCGCCTGGCTGGCCGGGCTCGGAACCTCCCTGGTGATCGAGTTCGTCGGCCGCGACGACGAGATGGTCGAGACGCTGCTCGCCAACCGCGAAGACCAGTATGACGACTACCATCCGGAGGTCTTCCGCGAGCTTCTGTCGGCTCATTTCGACATCAAGGCAGATCAGCCGCTCAAGGGCGGCAAGCGGCACATCTATTTCGCGACGGCGCGCGGCCAAGCGTAACGGCCGGAGAGATGGTGCGACACCATCCCCTCTGGCCTGCCAGAGGAGGTACGAAGGGCCGCTACCCCTCTCCGCCAGTCGGATTCAAAACACCGACGCGCCCTGATCTGCACGCGAGACAAGCTGTCGAAAGCCGGCGAAAAGCTCGCGTCCCATGCCGAAATGCTCGCGCGAAAGGTCGGCGGAAGCCGGTTCGCGGCCTGAAAGCTCCTCCGCTCCGATGAGCACTTCCAGCGTCCCCTTCTCGGCGTCTAGCCGCAGAAAGTCGCCGTCCCTCACCTTGGCGAGCGCGCCGCCGTCCGCGGCCTCGGGCGTGACATGGATCGCCGCCGGCACCTTGCCCGACGCGCCGGACATGCGCCCATCGGTCACCAGGGCCACCTTGTACCCTCGGTCCTGCAGCACGCCGAGCACGGGGGTGAGCTTGTGCAGCTCCGGCATTCCATTGGCCTTCGGGCCCTGGAAGCGGATGACGGCAATGAAGTCGCGGTCAAGCTCGCCCGCCTTGAAGGCAGCCTGGAGCTCTTCCTGGGCGTCGAAGACGATCGCCGGCGCCTCGACGACGCGATGCTGCGGCTTCACGGCTGAGGTCTTTATGATCGCCTGGCCGAGATTGCCCTGGAGCACGCGCAGGCCCCCGGTGGGCTGGAATGCCTTCGCAACCGGCACCAGCACTTTTTCGTCGCCGCTCCTTTCCGGCGCGGGCTCCCGCACAACGGTGCCGTCGGCCCCAAGCCTCGCCTCGACGGCATAGGGTCGCAACCCCGGGCCCCAGACCGTCTGGACATCCTCATGCAGCAAGCCGGCATCGAGCAACTCGCGAATGAGGAAGCCGAGCCCACCCGCGGCATGGAAATGGTTCACGTCCGCAAGTCCGTTCGGGTAGATGCGCGCGAGCAGCGGCACATGCTCGGAAATCTCGGCGATATCCGCCCAGGTGAGCTTTATCCCGGCTGCGGCGGCCATGGCGACCAGATGCATCGTGTGGTTGGTCGAGCCGCCGGTGGCGTTGAGCCCGATCACACCGTTCACGACCGAACGCTCATCGATCATGCGCCCCACGGGCGTGAACTCGTTGCCGAGTGCGGTGATCGCCAGCGCCCGCTTGGCCGCCTCCTTCGTCAGCGCCTCGCGCAGCGGCGTATTCGGGTTGACGAAGGAGGAGCCGGGCGTGTGCAGGCCCATGATCTCCATCAGCATCTGGTTGGAATTCGCCGTACCGTAGAAGGTGCAGGTGCCCGGCCCGTGATAGGATTTCGCTTCCGCATCGAGCAGGGCTTCGCGGCCGACCTTTCCTTCCGCATAGAGCTGGCGGATGCGCGACTTCTCGTCGTTCGGCAGCCCGCTCGTCATCGGCCCGGCCGGGACGAAGACGGCAGGCAGGTGGCCGAAGGTGAGGGCGGCGATGGTGAGCCCCGGCACGATCTTGTCGCAGATGCCAAGATAGACGGCGGCATCGAACATGTTGTGCGAAAGGCCGACCGCGGTGGCGAGCGCGATCACGTCGCGCGAGAACAGCGAGAGCTGCATGCCCGGCTGGCCCTGGGTGACGCCGTCGCACATGGCGGGCACGCCGCCCGCCACCTGCGCCACCGCGCCCACCTCGCGCACTGCCTCCTTGATGATCCGCGGATAGTCCTCGTAGGGCTGATGTGCCGAGAGCATGTCGTTGTAGGATGTGATGATGCCGAGATTTGGTACCGTATCCCCGGCCAGCGCCTGCTTGTCGTGCGGCGCGCAGGCGGCAAAACCATGTGCGAGGTTGCCGCAGGAAAGCGTGGCGCGGTGGACGCCCTTTGCCGCGGCTTCGTTCAGGCGGGCCAGATAGACCTCCCGGCTTGCGCGCGAGCGCTCGCGAATGCGGGCGGTGACGGCTTCGATCTCTCGCCTTGCGGTCATGGCTTTCGTCCTGTCGCGGCAGGTGCCCGATCGGGCTCCGGCCGTTATGCTCAAGATGTCGGTGCTGTCGGTGCGCCGGACGGAGTGCTTGCCGCGTTCGGCGCCCAGTAGATATGGACAGGCTCGCCCGCCTGTTCCACGACGACGCGGACGGGCAGCTTTGCGCCCGCCTCTTCGGCGAGTGCCGCCTCGATCACCCTGCGCTTCTCTTCGCCCTCAATATGGAGGGTGAGGAGGCGGGCCTTGCAGATGAGGGGCACGGAAAGCGTGAGCCGCGGCTCGCCCGCGCTCCTGGCATGGATCGGCAACACGCGTCGATCATCGACCCCGAGCTTCAGCGCGATGTCTTCCGCGTCCGGGAAGAAGGATGCGGTGTGGCCGTCGAGCCCCATACCGAGCACCGCCGCATCGAGGGGCAGGGGGATCCTGCCGATATCCTCATCCGCCCTGTCGGCCGCTTCCTCCACTGTCTGTAGGTCGTGATGGAGGCCAACGAACCTGGCCTGCGCCGCCTCGTTTTGCAGAAGGTGCTGTGCGGCGAGCGCGGCATTGGAGCGCTCCGAGGACGGCGGCACGAAGCGCTCGTCTACGAGCGTCACGGTCACCCGCGGCCAGTCCAGATCCTTGCGGGAAAGCGCCTGGAAGAAGGCGACCGGCGTGTTGCCGCCGGAAACGGCGAGGCCTGCCTGCCCACGCGTCTCCAATGCCTCGGCGAGGCTGCGCGCCACCGCGTCCGCCAGCGCCTCGGCGAGGGCCTCGCTCGCCGGGAATTCGTGCCAGATTACATTCGCCATCAAAAGCTCTCGTGCCAGGTCCGGCCGTCACGCTCGATAAGGGCGATGGAAGCCGAAGGTCCCCATGTGCCGGCCGTGTAGGACTGGACGGTCTGGCCGCGTTCCTCCCAGGCGGCCACGATCGGGTCGATCCATTGCCAGGCTGCTTCCACCTCGTCGCGGCGCATGAACAGCGTCTGGTTGCCCCGGATCACATCCATGATCAGCCTTTCATAGGCATCCGGATTCCGCTCGTGGAAGGATTCGGCAAAGCTCATGTCGAGCGGGATCTGGCGCAGCCGCATCCCGCCCGGTCCAGGATCCTTGATCATGATCCACTGCTTCACGCCCTCGTTCGGCTGCAGGCGGATGACCAGCTGGTTGGCGAAGATGCGTCCTGCCGCCTCGCCGAAGATGGAATGCGGGATCGGCTTGAACTCGATGACGATCTCCGAGACGCGCGTCGCCATGCGCTTTCCGGTGCGCAGGTAGAAGGGAACGCCCGACCAGCGCCAGTTGCCGATCTCCGCCTTTAGGGCGACGAAGGTTTCCGTATCGCTGACGCCGCCCGAAAGCTCCTCGAGATAGCCCTTCACCGCGCCGCCATTGGAGGCGCCGGCGCGATACTGCCCGCGCACAGTGACCCGCTCCGCGTTGAGTGCGTTGATGGGCTTCAGCGCCCGCAGCACTTTCAGCTTCTCGTCGCGCACGGCGTCGGCATCGAGCGAGGAGGGCACCTCCATGGCCACGAGGCAGAGGAGCTGCATGATATGGTTCTGCACCATGTCGCGCAGCGCGCCGGCCTTGTCGTAATAGTCGGCGCGGCCTTCGAGCCCGACCGACTCGGCCACCGTGATCTGCACATGGTCCACATGGGCCGAGTTCCACAGCGGCTCATAGAGCGCGTTGGCGAAGCGCAGCGCCATCAGGTTCTGCACCGTCTCCTTGCCGAGGTAGTGGTCGATGCGGAAGATGCGCGTTTCGTCGAACACGCGGCCGATCGCGTTGTTCACCTCGCGCGCAGTCTCAAGGCTGCGCCCGATCGGCTTTTCCACGATCACGCGGGAGGATGGGCTGGCCAAGCCGAACTTGTCGATCTTGTCGACGATATCGCCGAAAAGCGTGGGCGCCACCGCGAGATAGAAGGCTTGCACATGCGGGCTCTCGCCGATGGCGGCCTTGAGCTCCTCGAAACCTCGGCCAGTCGTGCCGTCCGCCGAAACATAAGAAACCCTGGCAAGGAAGCGCTCGAGCTCGCCGCCCTCGATCTCCGCCTCGGCCACATGGGCCTGGATCGCCTCCTTGGCCAGCGCCCGGTACTGCTCGTTGCTGAATTCCGACCGGGAGGAGCCGATGATTCGCGTCGGCTCGCTGAACTGGCCGGCGCGCTGGCGCTGATACAGCGCAGGCAAGAGCTTGCGTTCGCACAGGTCGCCCGTGGCCCCGAAGACCACGATATCGAAGGGTTCGACCGGTATTGTCTGGCTCGTCATCCGCTTTGCGTCCATTCCTCGCCGTGGCCGCTAGATAGTCTAATCGATTTAGCAGCGCCAGAGGCTGCCTGCCGCCTTTTTGCCGCAGCGCAGCAAAAAAGCGGCCTTTCCGCATCTGGGCGCGCAAGATAGGCTTATGCCGAGAGCATGCAAGCACGATGACCTTTTCCTGGTCTCGGCTCGCGCGCAACTGGAGCGGAAGTATGGGCACTCACCTATCGAGAACGGTGGCCGAAGGACGCGCCTTCATGCAGGTGATCGAGGGCCGGCCGATGGACGCGCTGTCCGGCGAGAGGATCGACGTCGTCTGCCCGTCGGACGGCCGGGTTTTCGCCTCCATTCCCGCATCGGGTGCGGCCGATGTGGACCGCGCCATGCGTGCGGCGCGCGCCGCCTTTGACGGGCCATGGAGCCGCATGCCGGCGTTCGAGCGTGGCCGCTGCCTGACGCGGCTCGGCCTGCTGGTGGAGAAGAACGCGGAGGAACTCGCCGCGCTCGAATCGCGCGATACCGGAAAGCCGATCCGCCAGGGCAAGGCCGATGTCGCCGCCGCGCTCCGTTATTACGAGTTCTATGGCGGCGCGGCGGACAAGATCCACGGCGACACCATTCCCTTTCTGGAAGGCTA
Organism: Chelativorans sp.; assembly: GCF_031180965.1. GTDB lineage: Bacteria > Pseudomonadota > Alphaproteobacteria > Rhizobiales > Rhizobiaceae > Chelativorans. The sequence goes on along the minus strand of NZ_JAPSLH010000004.1, from coordinate 63,267 downwards.
CACCGCGCTCACCCTGCGCGAGCCGCATGGCGTGGTCGCCGGGATCATTCCCTGGAACTATCCCCTGCAGATCCTCGCCCGCGTGGCGGGGGCAGCGCTCGCCATGGGCAATACCTTGGTGGTCAAGCCGGCGGAGGATGCCTCGCTCACCACGATCCGCATTGCCGAGCTGGCGCTGGAGGCGGGAATTCCGGCCGGCGTGTTCAATGTGGTGACGGGCTATGGCGGCACGGCGGGCGCGGCGGTTTCGGCGCATCCGATGGTCGACTACGTCACCTTCACCGGCTCGCCCGCGACCGGGACCGCCATCCAGCAGGCTGCTGCCATCAACAATCGCGGCGTGACAATGGAGCTCGGCGGCAAGTCTCCGCAGATCGTTTTCGCCGATGCTGACCTCGACGCCGCCCTGCCGGTGCTGGTGAACGCCATCATCCAGAATGGCGGCCAGACATGCTCGGCCGGCAGCCGCGTGCTGATCGAGAAGCCGATCTACGAAAAGCTTGCCGCCGCGCTTGCCGAGCGGTTCGCCGCGCTCACCGCCGGCCCGCACGATGCGGATCTCGATCTGGGGCCGCTCATAACCCTCGCCCAGAAACAGCGCGTCGAAGCCTATGTGCGCGCCGCCGAAGAGACCGGCCTGCCTGTCCTGTCGCGCGGCCGCATCGATCCGGGCGCGCCGCAGTCCGGCTTCTACTACGCGCCCGTGCTTTTCGGAGAGGTGGATCCGGATTCGGCGCTGGCTCAGGAAGAGGTCTTTGGGCCGGTGCTCTCGCTGTTCCCCTTCGAGGATGAGGCGGAAGCGGTGCGCCTTGCCAACCATACGGAATACGGGCTCGTGGCCGGCGTTTGGACGCGTGACGGCGCCCGCCAGCATCGGGTGGCCAAGCGCGTCCGCGCCGGGCAAGTCTATGTGAACGCCTATGGCGCGGGCGGCGGCGTTGAACTGCCCTTCGGCGGCTTCAAGAAATCCGGCCATGGCCGCGAGAAGGGCTTCGAGGCGCTCTTCGACATGTCGGCCACCAAGACCATCGTGTTCAATCACGGCTGATGTCAGGACATGGAGAGAAGGGGAGGGCGGAGCATTGCGGCTCAAGGACAAGGTAGCAGTCATCACAGGTGCCGCGTCGGGCTTCGGCGAGGCCATGGCCCGGCGCTTCGCGGACGAGGGGGCGAAGGTCGTGATCGCGGACCTGAACGGCGAGGGCGCCGAACGGGTGGCGAAGGAGATCGGCTCGGCGGCGCTGCCCCTAGCCGTCGATGTCTCGCAAAAAGCCGCTGTCGAAGAGATGATTGCAGCGGCGATGAATGCGCATGGGCGCGTCGACATCATGGTCAACAATGCCGGCTACAGCCACCGCAATGGCGACATGCTCGAGGTGGATGAGCAGACCTTCGACCGGATCACCGCCGTCAACATGAAGGCGATCTATTACGCCGCGCTGGCCGTGGTGCCGGTGATGGAGGCGCAGGGCGGCGGATGCATCCTCACCACCGCGTCGACCGCGGGCCTGAGGCCTCGTCCCGGCCTCACCTGGTACAATGCCTCGAAGGGCTGGGCGATCACCGCCACCAAGTCCATGGCCGTGGAACTGGCGCCGAGGAAAATCCGCGTCAATTGCCTGTGTCCGGTTGCCGGCGAGACCGGGATGCTTGGTCTTTTCCTGGGCGAGGACACGCCGGAGCGGCGCGCCCAGTTCCGCGCCACCGTTCCGCTTGGCCGCCTGTCGCAGCCGCTCGATATCGCCAATGCGGCCCTGTGGCTCGTCTCCGATGAGGCAGAGTTCATCACCGGCGTGGCGCTCGAGGTGGATGGCGGCCGATGCGTCTGACGTCCTCCTCGCCAAGGAGGTGTGAAGCGGCAGATCCGTCAGCCTAGATTCGGTCGCGCAGCGCGTACCAGTTGAGAGCCAGGAAGAGCAGCGCGTGGCGGAGGCGCGGCCCCCCGGGAAAGGGCGGGATCCTCAAATCTTCCAAGAGCTTCAGCCGGTCGCGATTGCCGGCGACCGCCTCGGCATAGAGCCGGCCCATGAAATTGGCGAGCATCACGCCATGGCCGGAATAGCCGCCGGCGGCGATCACATTGGGCATCACCTCGCGCACGAAGAGCCGGCGCGGCATGGTGATGCCCACGAAGCCGCCCCAGGCATGGGTGATCTCCACATTCCTGAGAAAGGGATATACGTCGGCGATCTGGCGCCCGATCTGCGCCCTGATCTCCCTCGGGCTTGCCCGTGAATAGACCTCGCGTCCGCCGAAAAGCAGCCGCCCATCCGTGGACCTGCGGAAATAGCGGACGACGAAGCGGGAATCGTCCACGCTTTCGCCGCCGGGCAGCACCCGGCTGTCATCGCCGAGCGGCACCGTGGCGCCGATGAATGAGCCGATCGGCAAGAGGTGGGCGGCGGTGGTCGGCTCCAGATCGGCATCATAGGCGTCGGTGGCCACGAGGCACTTGTCCGCCGTCACGATCCCGCGGGACGTGGCGACCTGCACTTTTCCGCCCGCTGAAGAAAGCCCCGTCGCCTTCGTATGCTCGAAGAGCCGAGCGCCGGCCGCGGCGGCTACTCTTGCCGTGCCGACCACCAGTTTCAGCGGATGGATATGGCCCGTTCCGGTGTCGCGGACGCCGCCGAAATAGCGGGTCGAGCCCAGGCGCTCGGCGGTCTCCTTCGCATCCATGAACTTGATATGCGGGTAGGAATAGCGCTCGCGCATGATGTCCGCATGCGCCCGATACGCATCCACATAGCGCCGCTTATGCGCCACCGAGAGGTGGCCGGCCACATAGTCGATCTCGATGCCGTTTGCCTGCGCGAATTCGAGGAGATGCGCTTTCGCCTCCTCCGCTAGGTCGAACAGCGCCTTCGAGCGGGCGAAGCCGAGCTCGGTTTCGAGCTCCTCCGGCCAGTCCCTTTGACCGGTTCCGAGCTGGCCGCCATTGCGGCCCGAGGCGCCGTCGCCCACTCGATTGGCCTCGACAAGCACGACGTCGACGCCCGCCTTTGCGAGGTGCGCCGCCGCCGACAGGCCGGTGAACCCGCCACCTACGATTGCCACGTCGGCCCTGATGTCGCCCTCGAGCGGCGGGTATTCCGGCCGCTCGCCGACCGTCGCCTCATACCAGGAGTAGCCGGGGGAGATCATGAGCGATAGCGGTCGGGTTTGGGGAGTGGGGCAGTAGGGCAGTAGGGCAGTAGGGCAGTAGGGCAGTAGGGCAGTAGGAGTGCTACTCATCAGCGAGTTTGCGGATCAGAAGGCGCAAGAGCTTTCCGACGCTCTCGCTATCAGCCATCAGCTCTGCAGTGGCTTCGGTTGGAACGATCCCGACGCGTTGCGCAATCAGGAGATGCGTCTCCAGCTCCTTTAGTGACCCTTGCGCAATTCTAAGGAACTGCTGGTACGAGCCGCGGTTCTCGCGCCCGTAGCCTTCCGCAATATTTGCCGGCACTGAACTTGCAGCCCTACGCACTTGGGCCGTCAGGCCGTACAATTCGTCTTTTGGCCAATTTCGTGTCAGGCCATAGGCTGCGACAGCCAAATCCATTGCCTGCTGCCAGACGACCAGGTCCTTGTACGAATCGATCGGCATCGGCATTCTTTCCCTACTGCCCTACTGCCCTACTGCCCTTATCTCACACATTGAGCAGCAAATACTCCCGCTCCCAGGGGCTGATGACCTTCATGAAGGTCTCGAACTCGGCCCGCTTGATGGCGGCGTAGGTGCTGGCGAAGCTCTCGCCCAAGATCTCGCGCAGCGTGGTGTCGGCTTCGAAAAGGGCGACGGCTTCCAGGAGCCCCCGCGGCAGCTCGATGAGGTTGGTGTTGACCGCGGTCACCGCCGGCGCGTCCGGCTTGATCTTTTCGAGGATGCCTATCAGGCCGCAGGCGAGCGAGGCAGCGAGCGAAAGATACGGGTTGGCATCGGAGGAGGGGATGCGGTTCTCGACCCGTCGGGAGGCAGGATCGGAGCGCGGCACGCGGAATGCGGTCGTGCGGTTATCGTAGCCCCAGCGAGTGTTGACCGGGGCCGAGCCGCCCTGCACCAGGCGGCGATAGGAATTAACATAGGGCGCGAGCATGATGAGCGCATTCGGGATGTGCCGCTGCAGCCCGCCCACGAAATGTTGGAAGATCTCCGTCTCATCCCCCTTTGCGTCGGAGAAGACGTTGCGCCCAGTGCGGGCCGAGACCAGAGACTGATGGATATGCATGGCCGAGCCCGGCTGCCCCTGGATGGGCTTGGACATGAAGGTGGCATACATATCATGCTTCAGCGCCGCCTCGCGGATGGTGCGCTTGAAGAGAAAGACCTGGTCGGCCAGCTCCACCGGATCGCCGTGGCGCAGATTGATCTCGAGCTGTCCCGCGCCCTCCTCGTGGATCAGCGTGTCGATCTCCAAGCCCTGTGACTCTGAGAAATGGTAGATGTCGTCGATGAGCTCGTCGAACTCGTTGACGCCGGCGATGGAATAGCCCTGGCCGCCGCCGATCGGCCTGCCCGAGCGGCCGACGGGCGGCGTCAGGGGGTAGTCCGGATCGGGGTTCTTGTGCACCAGATAGAACTCGATTTCCGGCGCCACGATGGGCTTCAGGCCCTGCTCGGCATATTTCGCCACGACCCGTTTCAGGACGGCGCGCGGACTGAACTCCACGTCGCGGCCGTCCTGATGCACGAGATCGCAGATGACCTGAGCGGTGGGGTCCGACTCCCAGGGTACTGCGGAGAGCGTTGACAGATCAGGCACAAGCTTCAGGTCGCCGTCATCCTCCGGATAGGTGAAGCCATTCCCGTTCTCCGGGTATTCTCCGGAGATCGTCGCCATGAAGACGGCGGAGGGCAGGGCAAGCGAGGTGTTGGAGGTGAATTTCTTCGAGGGCATCATCTTGCCCCGCGCGACGCCGGCTTGGTCCGGCGCAATGCACTCTATATCCTCGATGCCCCGCCATTCGAGCCAGGAGGTGGCTTCCTTCCAGTCCTTTACGCCGCGCAGGTTTTTAAGAAACGCAGGCGTACGGGCGCCGCCTCTGCCGGCTCGGCCCGCCTTCCTATTCTCCAACATCAATCACCAGAATTTGCTGTATTGGCCGACTATAGACCGGCTCGAAACGGAAAGGGAAGGCCTAGCGCTTGCCGTTGTCCGCCAGCCGCTGGACGATCGGCTGCAGTCCTTCGGGCGTCAGCGGCTTCACCACGACTGCATCGACGATGCCGCCATAGGATTTGCCGCGCTGCTGTGAAGGTTCGACGACAAGGACGACGCGAGGCAGGCCGGCATCCCCCGCGCGCAGGCGTGCGATCTCGCCGAAAAGGAGCGTCAGCAGTCCCTCCTGGCCTCCTTCGTCCACGATGACCATCGCGGGCCGGCGCTCGCCGAGTGCGTCGAGGGCCGTCTCGGGGCTGGTCGTGGTGGCCCTCATGCCGGCGCGCTCGATCGTGCGCGAGATCACGATCCGGTTGATCGGCGAGGCAGCAACCACAAGGACCATGCCTGGTGCTGCGCCATTGAAAAAAGGGGTGCTGCGGCCTGAACCCCCAAGGCCGTTTCGTCGCATGCTCCTCCTCGCACCGCGTTCGAGCTCTGCGCAGCTTTCAATGCATGGTTGCGCCGAGCCGCGGCATACTCGCGAACGGGTCGGCAATGTCAACCCGCATAATCGTTCGGGGTACGCGATTCGCGCCCGTACGTGCCGGGTAGCGGCGGCGCAGCTGCATCCCCACAAGCGGGGAGGACATCACGGCCAAACGGGTGGATTCCATTCTCCCTGCGTCGGTTTTCCCGCTTGTCGCACCTGGCAATCGACAATAGGCTTGCCTGCACATCCCGGTTTCCCGAGGGCGGGAGGCGGGCCGAAACTGGTCGACAATGGGAGACTCTTCATGAACCGAAAAGCTGGATTGCTTTCCGCCGTTTCCATTGCCGCGGCGATGCTCTGCTCAGCAGCCTTTGCGCAGGAGCGCACCGTCCATGTCTACAATTGGTCCGACTACATAGACGAATCGATCCTCGAGGAGTTCACGGCCGAAACCGGCATCAAGGTCGTCTACGACGTCTTTGATTCCAACGAGATCGTCGAGACAAAGCTGCTGGCTGGCGGCACGGGCTATGACGTTGTGGTGCCCTCTGGGGAATTCCTGGGCCGCCAGATCCAGGCGGGCGTCTTCCAGAAGCTCGACAAGTCGAAGCTGACCAACCTCGGCAATATGTGGGATTTCGTGCTCGAGCGGACGGCCGTCTACGATCCCGGCAACGAATATTCCGTCAATTACATGTGGGGCACGACCGGCATCGGCTACAACAAGGCCAAGGTGAAGGAGGCGCTCGGAACCGACACGATCGATTCCTGGGACGCTGTGTTCAAGCCGGAAGTCATTTCCAAGCTTGCCGGCTGCGGTGTTCACATGCTTGACGCATCATCGGAGATCGTGCATCCGGCGCTGAACTATCTGGGCCTCGACCCGAACAGCGGCGCCCCCGAGGATTTGGAGAAGGTGGAGGCGCTGCTTCTGTCGGTGCGGCCGCACATCCGCAAGTTCCACTCCTCCGAATACATAAACGCCCTCGCCAACGGCGATATCTGCGTGGCGGTCGGCTATTCCGGCGACATTTTCCAGGCGCGAGACCGCGCCGCGGAGGCGGGCCAGGGCGTCGAGATCGCCTATTCCATTCCGAAGGAAGGGGCGCAGATGTGGTTCGACCAGATGGCCATTCCCGTCGATGCGCCCCATGTGGAGGAGGCGCACGAATTCATCAACTACATGATGCGGCCGCAGGTCATCGCCAAGGCGTCGAACTACGTCTTCTACGCCAATGGCAACAAGGCCTCGCAGCAGTTTCTGGATCCGGAAGTCCTCGACGATCCGGCGGTCTATCCCGACGAGGCGACGCTCTCCAAGCTGTTCACCGGCCTGCCCTACGGCGCGCGCGAGCAGCGCCTGATCACCCGCTTGTGGACCAAGGTCGTCACCGGGCAGTAAAGGCCGGTCGGCCCGGCGGCTTGCCGGGCCTTCGCGGCGCTTCGGCAGCCGGAACAACGGAGCATGCCATGCAATCGCTGGGCAGCACGCGCAGGAGCTTTGCGCCCTGGGCGGATCCCGACGCAAAGCCGTATATCCGCTTCGAGAACGTCACAAAGCGCTTCGGCGACTTCATCGCCGTGGACGACCTCTCGCTGACGATCTACGAGCGGGAGTTCTTCGCCCTCCTTGGCGCGTCCGGCTGCGGGAAGACGACTTTGCTGCGCATGCTCGCCGGCTTCGAGCACCCGACTTCTGGCCGCGTCCTGCTCGACGGGCAGGATCTGCGGGGGGTTCCGCCTTACCGCCGTCCCGTCAACATGATGTTCCAGTCCTACGCCCTCTTCCCGCATATGGATGTGGCGTCGAACATCGCCTTCGGCCTGAAGCAGGACGGCATGCAGAAGGGCGAGATCGCCGAGCGCGTGGCGCAGATGCTGAAGCTGGTCCAGCTGGAGCCGTTCGCCAAGCGCAGGCCGCACCAGCTCTCCGGCGGGCAGCGCCAGCGCGTCGCGCTCGCGCGCTCGCTGGCAAAGCGGCCGAAGGTCCTGCTTCTGGACGAGCCCTTGGGGGCGCTGGACAAGAAGCTGCGGGAAGAGACGCAGTTCGAGCTGATGGACCTGCAGCACGAACTCGGCCTCACCTTCATCGTCGTCACCCACGACCAGGAAGAGGCGATGACGATGGCCGACCGCATCGCCGTCATGGAAAAGGGCCGCGTCATGCAGGTGGCAACGCCGGCGGAAATCTACGAAGCGCCGGCCTCCCGTTTCGTCGCCGGCTTCGTCGGCTCGATCAACATGTTCGAGGGCGTTCTCGTGAAGGCGGATGGCGGCGCGGCCGAGATCAGGGACAGGAGCGGCGCTCCCCTTCTGGTCGGCGAAGCGCCTGCAGCGGCGCCAGGCGGCACGGTGTGGCTCGCCGTCCGCCCGGAAAAAATGCGCGTCACGCGCGAGCGCCCGCCCGAAGCGGCAAATGTGCTGGAGGGCGAGATCTGGGACATCGCCTATCTCGGCGACATGACGGTCTACAATGTGAAGCTGGATGACGGCCGGATCATCAAGGCGAGCATGATGAACAGCCAGCGCCGGCTGGAAGACGCGCTGACCTGGCACGACCGCGCCTGGATCTCTTTTCCGGCCGATGCCGGCGTCCTGCTGACGAGTTGAAGATGGGCAGGCTCTTCTCCGCTCTCGGCAGCCGGCTCGTCATTGCGGTGCCCTATCTTTGGCTGTTCGTCTTCTTCCTCGTCCCGTTCTTCATCGTCCTGAAGATATCGCTCTCGCAGACGGCGGTGGCCATCCCGCCCTATCTGCCGGTCTTCGGCCTGGATGAGGGCTTTGCCGGCCTAGTGCGGAACCTGCGCGAGCTCTCCTTCGAGAACTATCTGTGGCTCCTCGGCGACCCGCTCTATCTGAACGCCTATCTTTCGAGCCTTTGGATCGCCGCCGTTTCGACCATACTCACTTTGTTGATCGGCTATCCCATTGCCCACGGGATGGCGCGGGCGCCGCTCGCTCTCCGGCCGGTGCTGCTGATGCTGGTCATCCTGCCCTTCTGGACAAGCTTCCTCATCCGCGTCTATGCCTGGATCGGCATCCTCAAGCCCGAAGGGCTGCTCAACCAGCTGCTGCTTTTCCTCGGGGTCATCGACCAGCCGCTTGTCATCATCAACACAACGACGGCCATCTATATCGGCATCGTCTATTCCTACCTTCCCTTCATGGTCCTGCCGCTCTACGCCACGCTAGAGAAGATGGACTACACGCTCATCGAGGCAGCACAGGATCTCGGCTGCACGCCGATCGCCGCCTTCTGGAAGATCACGCTCCCGCTCTCCCTTCCGGGTGTGGTGGCCGGTTCCATGCTGGTCTTCATTCCGGCCGTCGGCGAATTCGTCATCCCGGACCTGCTCGGCGGCTCCGGGACCTTGATGATCGGCAAGACGCTGTGGAGCGAGTTCTTCTCCAACCGCGACTGGCCGGTGTCTTCCGCTGTCGCCGTCATCCTGCTCCTCATTCTCGTGGCGCCGATCGTCTATTTCCAGCGCGCCCAGGCGCGCGCGCGAGAAAGGGCATAGCCATGGGCGGCACCTGGGGGCGGTTCAACATCGCGGCGATCGTACTCGGCTTTGCGTTCCTCTATCTGCCGATCCTCCTGCTCGTCGTCTATTCCTTCAACGAGTCGCGGCTGGTCACCGTCTGGGCCGGCTTTTCCACCCGCTGGTACGCCTCGCTTCTGTCCAATGACGGTCTGATGGACGCCGCCTGGGTGACGGCGCGCGTGGCATTCATCTCCGCCACGGTGGCGACGGTGCTGGGCACGATGGCTGCGGTGGCGCTCACCCGCTACACGCGCTTTCGCGGCCGGCTGCTCTTTTCCGGGTTGATCTTCGCGCCGCTGGTCATGCCGGAGGTGATTACGGGGCTTTCGCTCCTGCTGCTCTTCGTGGCGGTCGGGCTCGACCGCGGTTTCGTGACCGTGACCCTTGCGCACATCACCTTCTCCATGTGCTTCGTGGCGGTGGTCGTCCAGTCGCGGCTCGTTTCGTTCGACCGCTCACTGGAGGAGGCGGCGATGGATCTGGGCGCGACACCCCTGCGGGCATTTTTCCAGGTCACGCTCCCCATCATCATGCCCGCCGTGATCTCCGGCTGGATGCTCGCCTTCACCCTCTCACTGGACGATCTGGTGATCGCAAGCTTCACCTCCGGGCCGGGCGCCACCACCCTGCCGATGAAAATTTACAGTCAGGTGCGGCTTGGCGTGACGCCGGAGATCAACGCCGTCTCGACCATCCTGATCGGCATCGTCGCACTGGGCGTGATTGCGGCGTCCATCGTCAACAAGCGCCGCGACGTGCTGAGGCGGCGGGAAGAGAATCTGGCAAGGGAACGGGGCGAAGGGTGAATCGGAGGGGGCCGTCCCCGCTCGTTCGTTCACTGCCCAGGCAGCCTGGATGAAAAAGACGCGACGAAAGGCGCGGCCCAGGAGCCGCCGATGAAGAAGGTGAGCGGCGAGGTAAAGCGCGTGTCCGTCCCGGCCGGCGCGGCGAGCGCGCCGTAGAGCGCAAGACCCCGGCCGGCCAGGGGCACCAGGCCGTCCAGGCTGATCGTGTAGGGGCCGGACTCCAGGGCCGCGGTCTCGAGTTGCAACACCCCCTTGACGATCGTCGCCTTCACCGAAGCGCGGTCGACGGCGAGCGCGCCCTCGCCAAGAGAGGCAAGCGGGAAGAAGTCGCCCGCGGCGCTGTGCTGCAGGAACGCATCGATGCTGAGGCCGGGTATGCTGCCGTTGCCGAGCACGGCCGACGCCTTTCCTTCGGCGGTCTGCAGCACCGTCTCCAGATCGTCGCCCGTGCCCCTCAGCATGAGCGAGAAGCTGCCGCGTGCCTGCGGCACCAACCGGCCATAGCCGAACGCGCCGGCAAGCTTGCCGGTATCGATCTCCTCGCCGACCATATTGATCTCGACGATGTTGCCGCCGCCTGTGCGCTCGCCGCGCATTCCGAACTGAACAGCCCCCTCAAAGCCCGCCGCATCCGAGATATCGATGGCGGCAAGCCCGTCGCGCAGCTTGGCCGCGGCGGCCACATTCGTCAGGGTGGCGTCGCCGAAGCTGGCCCGTCCCACGGAAAAGCGCAGGTCGAAGTCAATGTTGCGGCCGCCACCGCCGGCGGGAGTGTCCTCTGCGGCGGTAAGCGGGCTGAAAGCATCGAAGAGCGTGCGCAGGTCGAGTGTGTCGAAGGCAAGCGTTCCGGCGATCATCGGTCGCCCGGATTCGAAGGTGAGGTCCAGGAGGCCCGCCCCGGCGCTCGAGTCGAGACTGAGGCCGGTCTCCTCGAATTTGAGGCGCTTTGCATCGCCCAGCACGCGGGCGGAGACCGAAAAGGTGCCGATCCGGCTTGCGACGGGCGAGCGGGCATGCGCCCATTCCATCAAGCGGCTCAAGGAGGGGGTCGCAAGCTCGATCTGGCCGTCCACGAAGCCGCTGCCCGAAAAGCTGGCGGCGCCCCTGAAGCTGGCGCTTCCCGGTGCAGCTTCGAGCGAGAAGGTGAGCGGCGCACTGCCGCCTCCTAACAGGATCAGCGGCTCGGTGGTGGACGCGGTGAGCGAGACCGTTTCGCCGTGCCATATCCCGTTCGCCGACAGCGATGCCTGCCGGTTCAGCGCCGGCCAGTCAAGCGCCCCGGAGACGCTGGTGATGATGCTTTTCTGTTCCTGGCCCGCGTCCGCGACGATCCGCCCTTCGAGGAATTCGATCGTGCCGAGCGGGTCGTCCGGCAGTGCGCCGGTATCGGGCTCCGCCGGCGCGTTCGCCACTGCCGCCCTTGCGCTGCTTACCGAGCGCGCGATTCTGCCCCAGCTTTCGGGCGGGGGAAGATGGAGGCGCCCCGCTTCCTCCCGCAGCCGAAGGACGGGACGGATGAGCCGCATCCGCGTGAAGACTGTGTCGCCGCTGAGCGCTGCGAAGGCGGAAAGGTCCATCTCCACCTGCTCCGCCTCGATCACGATATGCGGATTTGTCTCGTTCCAGTCGAGCAGGGTGACGTCGTGGAGCACGGCCTGGAACGAGGGCCAGACGCGGATTTGCGGCGTGTCGTCGAGCCGTACCCGGTAGCCGCTCCAGGCGCTCATCTGGTAGGCGATGCTGTCGCGGACGATCTGGGTCGAGGCGATCAGCGGCAGGGCAGCCACCGCCAGTATGGCCAGGAGCGCTACCGCGCCCAAGGCCCAGACGCCCCTCCTGGCCAACGAAACCGGCATGCATCCTCGCCCGCGGGCCGGCGCTCCGGCCCGAACCACCCATCGAGGGTTTAAACGATGGACCCGCTATTTCAAGCCTTTGTGGCGCAGTTAAGTTGCCTCGGCCGTGCTTGCCCGGTCCGCCGAGCGGGGGCATAAGCGTCGGTAGACCAGCGGAGGTGAAGATGGAGCATACTGTGCCGCTATGGACGCCCGGGACCGATGAGATCGAACGGGCGCCGATGACGGCTTTCATGAAGGAGGCGGCGCGCCGGACGGGGCGCCCGCTCACCGACTACTGGGAGCTGCATCGCTGGTCGGTGGACTGTCGTGAGGAGTTCTGGCCGCTCGTCTGGGATTTCTGCGGCATCGTCGGCGAGCGCGGCGGGCGCGTTCTGATCGACGGCGACAGGATGCCGGGCGCAGCCTTCTTTCCCGATGCCAGGCTCAATTTCGCGGAGAACCTGCTGCGGAAAACCGGAGCCGGGGATGCGATCGTCTTCCGCGGCGAGGACAAGGTGGAGCGGCGCCTCTCCTGGGACGAGTTGCGGGAACTGGTCTCGCGCCTGCAGCAGCTCTTCAGGGCCGAGGGGGTGAAACCCGGCGACCGCATTGCCGCCATGATGCCGAACATGCCCGAAACCGTGGCGGCGATGCTCGCCGCCGCTTCGCTCGGCGCCATCTGGTCCTCCTGCTCGCCCGACTTTGGCGTCCAGGGCGTGCTCGACCGCTTCGGCCAGATCGAGCCGGTGCTGTTCATCGCGCCCGACGGCTACTGGTATGGCGGCAAGGCTTTTAAGGTGGAGGAGAAGGCGTGCGAGATCGTGGCCGCCCTGCCCAGCGTCAGGAAGGTGCTCATTGTCGACTATCTCGGCCGGGCGCGCGAAGCGGCGTTCCGGGTCAGAAAGGCTGTCGCGCTGGAAGATGCGCTCTCCCCCTTTGCGACTGCGCCGCTCGCCTTCGAGCGGCTGCCCTTCACTCACCCGCTCTACATCCTCTTCTCCTCGGGCACGACAGGGGTGCCCAAATGCATCGTGCATTCGGCCGGCGGCACCCTCATCCAGCATCTGAAGGAACATCGGCTGCATGCCGGCGTGAAGGACGGCGACCGTTTTTTCTACTTCACCACCTGCGGCTGGATGATGTGGAATTGGCTGGTCTCGGGGCTCGCCTCCGGCGCCACGCTCCTGCTCTATGACGGCTCGCCCTTCCATCCGGACGGCAATATGCTCTTTGATTTCGCCGAGGCCGAGCGGATGACCTATTTCGGCACCTCGGCGAAATTCATTGACGCGGTGCGCAAGGCCGGCCTGGAGCCCGCGAAGACCCACGACCTGTCGAGCGTGCGCGTGATTTCCTCGACCGGCTCGCCGCTTGCGCCGGAAAACTTTCACTTCGTCTACCGTTCGATCAAGGAGGACGTGCATCTTGCCTCGATCTCCGGCGGCACGGACATCGTCTCCTGCTTCGTCCTGGGCGTGCCCCTGCTGCCCGTCTGGATCGGCGAAATCCAGGGCCCGGGCCTCGGCATGGCCGTCGAGGTCTGGGACGACGAGGGGCGTCCCATGAGGAACGGCAAGGGCGAACTGGTCTGCACCGGGGCTTTCCCGTCGATGCCCATCGGCTTCTGGAACGATCCGTCCGGCGAGAAATACCGCTCCGCCTATTTTGATCGCTTCGAGAACACCTGGTGCCATGGCGACTTTGCCGAATGGACGGAGCATCGTGGCATCATCATCCACGGACGCTCCGACGCGACGCTCAATCCAGGCGGCGTACGCATCGGTACGGCCGAGATCTACAACCAGGTCGAGCAGCTGCCGGAAATCCTCGAGGCGATCTGCATCGGCCAGGAATGGGAGGGCGATGTCCGCGTGGTGCTCTTCGTGCGCTTGGCGGAAGGGATCGCCCTTGACGAAGCGCTGCGGAAGAAGGTCCGCGACCGGATCAGGACCGGCGCCAGTCCCCGGCACGTGCCGGCCAAGATCATTGCCGTCGCCGACATACCGCGCACGAAGTCGGGCAAGATCACCGAGCTTGCCGTGCGCGATGTGGTGCATGGCCGGGAGGTGAAGAACAAGGAGGCGCTGGCCAATCCCGACGCGCTGGAGCTCTTCCGCGAGCTTGAGGAGCTGAAGAGCTGACGCCAAAGGTTAAAGAACTCTTGCGGTGAAATTTACCGAGATTCCGCGGGGTCCGGCGTGGTTACAAGTTTATTGACCCTGGTAAGCGGCTGTTAAGGATTGGGGCCAATAGTCGGACCCAACTTGACGGACTGGTGTGCCGCTGCGGTGGGCCACGAGAGTTCGCCGAGCTCCGTTTGACAGCACTTTCATTTGGGCGCCCAAAGGGGCGCCCTTTCTTTTAGCCGTCGCGGTCGGCGGTGAGCGGTCCGGAAAGCAGGATGACCGGCACGATGGCCGTGGCAATGATCACGAGGGCGGCCATCGCGCCATCCTCGACGACGCCGCGCGAAGCATTCTCGTAGACGTAGGTGGCGAGCGTGTTGAAGCCGAAGGGGCGCAGGAGGATGGTCGCGGAAAGCTCCTTCACCGTGTCGACAAAGACCAGGATCCCGGCGGTCAGGATGGCTGGCCTGAGCAGCGGCAGGAGCACGGTGACGGCGCTGGCCTGGAAAGACCGGCCAAGGCTGCGCGCCGCCTCGTCGAGATGGGGCGGGAGCTTGTCGAGGCCCGCCTGGATCGCCCCTTCGGCCAGCGCCAGGAAGCGGATGGCGCAGGCGAGCACCACGGCGGCCGCCGATCCCGTGAAGATGAGACCGGTCGAAACGCCCGTATATTCGCGCGCCAGCGCGTCGACGAAATTGTCGAAACGGGCAAGCGAGATGAGGAGGCCAAGCGCCAGGATCGTGCCTGGCAGCGCGTAGCCAATCGCAGCAAGCCGCAGGAGGATTGCCGTCTGCCGTGACCGTGCTAGGCGCGCAGCACAAAGAAGCGCCAGCGCCAGGCCCACCGCCAGGAGCGCGGTCGTAAGGGCGGTGAGGAGGCTGGTGAAGAAGGCTTCCCGCAGCCTTGGATCGGCAAACTGCTCGATCCGGTTCAGCGCGTATCGGCCAAAGATGAAGAGCGGGATGCCGAAGCCGATAAGGACCGGCAGAAGGCCCGTGGCGGTGGCCCCCCAGGCGCGCCAGCCCGAAAGGGGAAGGCGCGGCGGGCGCACCTTCATCTGCGTGGCGCGGGTCGCGTGGAAACGCTGCCGGTGCCGCGCCATCCGCTCGGCTGCGAGGAGCCCGAGGACCAGGAACAGCATGAGCAGCGCGATCTGCGCTGCGCCTTCAAGACTCCCGCGGTTGAGCCAGGTGGAGTAGACCGAGAGGGTGAGGGTGCGCACGCCCAGATGCTGCACGGCGCCGATGTCGTTCAGTGTTTCCATGAGCACGAGCGCGATGCCGGCAACGATCGCCGGCCGGGCAACCGGCAGGAGCACTTGCCAGAAGACGCGCGCGGGCCCGGCCCCCAAAGTGCGCGCCACGTCCGCGATGTTCCGCCCCTGCATGATGAAGACGACGCGCGCCGTGAGATAGACATAGGGGAAAGTGACGGCCACCATCACCACCGCTGCTCCCCCGGTCGAGCGGATTTCCGGAAACCAGTACTCGCCGCGGCTGTTGAAGCCGAAGACGGACCGGATCAGGCCCTGCAGAGGCCCGACATAGTCGAAAAACTCGGCAAACGCATAGGCGGCGAGATAGGGCGGGACGGCCAGCGGCAGGACGAGCGCCCAGGCAAGCACGCGGCGCAAGGGAAAATCATAGGCGACGATGAGCCAGGCGCAGCCGACGCCAATGATGCCGCTGCCGATGGCCACAAGGAAGAGCAGGATTGCCGTGGTGACGGCCGCCTGGGGGAGCACATAGCGCGCCAGATGCGGCCAGTCCGCGCTGCCGCCGGAAAGCGCGACGAGCACGACAGTGGCGATGGGCAGAAGCGCGATCGCCGCGGCAAGCGCGGCCACCAGGCGCGCCAAGGGATGGCGCGGGCGGCGCGTGCCGCCGGCCAGGGGTTCTGGCGCCGTGGCCGGCTCCCTGAGGGTGAAGCTGCTCATCCTGCGGATAAGGGAAAGCCGGACCAGCTCCACGCCGGCCCGGCCTTTCGGTCTTCAGCCGTGCAAGATCAGCTCGCCGGCCCGTCGTCGAGGCCGACGCGGTCCACCATCTCGGAAGCCGCCTTGCGGTGCTTCGCGATCTCGGCGAGCGGCAGTGTGTCCGGCTTGATCTCGCCGAACGACTTCACGGTGTCGGAGACCTCGACGCCCGCCTTCACCGGATATTCGTTGTTCTTCTCGGCATAGAGCTTCTGCGCCTCGTCGCTGGTGAGGAATTGCATCAGCTTCAGCGCGTTCTCCTTGTTCGGCGCATGCTTGGCAAGCGCCATGCCGGAGATGTTGACATGCGTGCCGCGGTCATTGGCGTTGGGGAACAGCACCTTGATGGCGTTCGCCCATTCCTTCTGCTCCGGCTCCTTCTCGTTGTTCATCATGAGGCCGACATAGTAGGTGTTGCCGATGCCAAGGTCGCACTCGCCCGCGAAGATCGCCTGCGCCTGGTCGCGGTCGCCGCCATCGGGCTTGCGCGCCAGATTGGCCTTGACGCCCTTCAGCCACTCCTCCGTCTTCTCCTCGCCGTGGTGGGCGATCATGGAGGCGATGAGGGCGATATTGTACATGTGCTGGCCGCTGCGCATGCAGAGCTTGCCCTTCCACTTCGGGTCGGCCAGCTCCTCATAGGTGATCTCGTCCTGCTGCACCCGGTCCTTGGACGCGTAGACGACACGGCCGCGGGTGGTAAGGCCGATCCAGTGCCCTTCGGGGTCGCGGAACTCGGCTGGAATGTTGGCATTGATCGTCTGGTCGTCGACCGGCTGGGTGACGCCCTTTTCCTTCACATTGACCAGGCGGCCGATATCGACCGTCAGCACGACGTCGGCGGGCGAATTCTCCCCTTCAGCGGCGATGCGATCCTCAAGGCCTTGGTCGAGGAAAAGCACCTCGGTGGCGATGCCGGTTTCCTTCGTGAAGGCGTCGAGCATCGGCTGGATGAGCTCGGGCTGCCGGTAGGAATAGATATTCACCACGCCGTCGGTTTGCGCCGCGGCGGGAAGGAAGGAGGCGCCGGCGGCGACAGCAAGAGCCGCCAGACCCGCCCTCAGATTGGAGGCACTGTAAAGCATCATTCACTCCTAGCCGTCGGGAGACAAGGTCCCAGGAAGGTTCAAGGCAGATCAGCAGGCCGATCCGCCGGTCCCTAATGGTTGAAAAGCCGCAGAGCGTCAAGGTAAAAGCGAGTAAAATCAGCAGTTTAGAACTATTCTAAACTGCTTTGGTCAAGTTATTCACGCTACGGTCATTCAGCCAGAACGCGTGTCGGAGGGAATGTGATCTCCACCAGAGTGCCCTCGCCGGGCGTGGAGGCGATCGCAAACTGCGCCCGGTTGGCCTCGACCATGGCTCTCGTCAGCGGCAGGCCGAGGCCGGTCCCGTCGCCGCGCTTGCGCCGCAAGGCATTGATCTGCTTGAACGGTTTCAGCGCCTCGTCGAGCTCCGCCGAACTCATGCCGACGCCCGTGTCGCGCACTCGCACGACGACCGAGCCGTCGCGCTCATAGGCAGTCGAGACGATCACCTGGCCGCCGGCCGGCGTGTAGCGCACGGCGTTGGAGAGCAGGTTGATGGCGATCTGGCGCACGCTCCTCAGATCCGCGACGACGTCCGGCAGGCGCGAGGCGAAGGAGGAGCGGATGATGACGCGCTCGCTGTTGGCCTGCGGCTGCATCATTGCCACGACCTGGGCGAGCGCGTCGTTCAGCGAGACGGCCTCATAGGCCATCTCCTGCTGCCCCGCCTCGATCTTGGAAATGTCAAGCAGGTCGTTCACGAGCTCGAGCACGTGGTTTCCGGAACGGTTGATGTCGCGCAGATAGTCGCGGTACCGCTCGTTGCCGATGGGACCGAACTTCTCGTCGATCATCAATTCGGAAAAGCCGATGATGGCGTTGAGCGGCGTGCGGACCTCGTGGCTGACGCGGGCAAGGAACTCGCTCTTTTGCGAGGAGGCGCGCTCGGCCTGGGCGCGCGCCTGGGTCAGCTCCTCTTCGGCGCGCTTCCAGTGGGTGATGTCGCGCAGCACGGCGCAATAGCCGCTGCCGTTGGGCAGGCGCCCGATGGTGATGAAGAGCGGGATGAAGCGGCCCTGCGCTTCGCGCCCGATCACCTGCCGACCGTCATTGAGCACGCTCGCCACGCCGTTGTCGGACAGGGCCGCGAGATAATCCTGCACGGTGCGCTGGCTCTCGATGGCGAAGAGCGAGGTGAAGGGCTTTCCCACCACATTCTCGGCATCGAAGCCGAACAGCGCCTCGGCCGGCCGGTTGATGGAGCGGATTGTGCCGTCGCCAGCGATGACGGCGACGCCGTCCGTGGCCGTATCGACGATAGCGCGCATCTCCGAGAGGCGCGCTTCGAGCTCGGCCGCCTTGGCGGCGTCTTCGGGCGTCGGCTCCTTCGCCGCTGGATGGAAGGCCAGCATCAGCGCCTTTCCACCCTCCCAGGAGATCGATTGCAGATGCGCTTCCACCGGCACTTCCGCTCCATCCGCCGTACTGAGGAGCAGCTTTTCCCGCGGCGCCTCACCGGAGACGGAAGTCTCGCCGAACAACGCGCCGATGCCGCCCGCCGCTTCCAGGGCAACCAGATCAGCATAGCCGGTGAGCTTGAAGAACTCGCGGTTGGCATAATGCAGCCGGTCGCCCGAATGGACGAGGATGGGCAGCGGCAGGTGAGCCAGCAAGCTGGGCTCGCCGCCTACCTCGGGACGCATCACTTGCCCTTCCTCAGCGACGGGCTCCGGACGCCTCTGATACTGGGCCAGCGGCACGACGACGAAGGAGTCCCGGGCTTCCGCCGCTTGCGTCTCGGCCAAGTGCTCGGGCGAGGGGGCGGAATCGGGCACGCGGTTCGCACGGCCGGTGTCTTCCTCCCCCGAGGAAGCCGGTTCTGACTCGGCATTGCCAACAGCTGTTCCGGTAGCAGCGAGTTGCACCGGTGCGGCGGCTTCGGCTTGCCGGCCGTCTCCAAAGGTCAACGCCTCTTCCGGTTTTTCTGCTTCGGGTTTTTCTGCCTCGGGGACCTCGACAGGTTCGGAAGCTTGCGCTGCTGGTTGCGCAGTCTCCTCCGGCGGCACGTCTTGCGAGGGGGGCTCGTCCGATGCCTGCTCTTCGGCTGATGCCGACGGCTCAGCGGGCCGGGTGACCTCCTCCCACGCGTTCTCCGCGACGGAAGCCACGGCGGCGGCCATCCCGACCGCGGATACAGGCAGTTCGGCCTGCGGCTCGTGTTCACCCATCTCGGCCTGCGGCTCGCGCTCCCTTTCTTGCCTCTCATCGACGGGAGACGCGTCATGGAGCGCCGGCGCCGGTTCTTCGGACTGCTCCTCCGATTGGGCGGCAGCTTCCTCTATGGGCAGCTCTTCATCCGTTAATTGAGAGCGAGCGTGCGTCTCCTCCACGAGCGTTTCCGAGCGCTCAATGTCCGGCTGTTCCGTGCGGGCGGCCTCGTCCCCTGGTTCCACCGGCTTCGGTTCATCCGCCGGCGCGGGTGAGCCGTCTTCCCGGCGGCCATCGTCGCGCAGCGCAGCTTCGTGGCCATCGGCGCGCTCGGCAGCCGGGGTATTTTCATCGCCCGGTGCGATGCGCTCGGCCGTGTCCTCTGTCTCTCTTCCCAGCAAGGCGGAGGGCGCTCCAAGCGAGGCAGTGTCGGCGGGCTCCTCGGGTTCCCCCACCAGACTGAACCGGGGCTGCCGTCCGTCAGCCTCGGGCGCAAGGCTCTCAGGCTGTCCAGCGATTTCCTCCTCTGCGCGCGGCTCCGCTTCCGTCTGTTCCTGGTAACCGGTGGTCTCGGGCAACGGCTCGATAACTGCGGCGTCAGTTCCTTCATGCGTGACCGAAGCCGGCTCCGCCTCATGCGCGAAACCTTGCCGCGGCTCCTCCGCTGCGGGCTCCCGGCTCATCTCCTCCAGGGAAGGCGAATCGCCCGAAAGGGCGGCGCCGTCCGGCTCCATCTCGTCGCGCGGCTGCTCAATCGCCTCGTCGGCCACCGCCTCTTCGGCCTGCCGGGTATGGCTGTCCTGCGCATTCGCGTCGGCAACAGGGGCAGCTTCCGCGCGCCGCAGCCTTTCGCCGATTTCGCGGAACGCGGTGCGCTCGCTCGCTGTCAGGCTGGCATTCCATAGGCCGTCGCGACGTTCGGCGAGATGGATGATCTTCTCGTCCGCCGGTGCCTGCGGTTCCTCGCGCGAAACGGTGATCGCCGGCTTCTCGCCGCGAAAAGGATCGCTTTCCTGCCCGTCCCCGGCAAGCGTGGCTTCCGCTTGTTGCTCCGGTTCCGCTGCCGGGCTTCCTTCGGCGTCGGGTTCCTCCTCATCCTGCGGCTCGATGGGCGCCAGCACGGTGCCGATGGATTCCGGATCGGCCTCCGCTTCTCCAAGACGCGCGATGCCGAAGCCGCGGAAGCCTTCGAAGACGCGTCCGCGCCCGTAGACCGGCAGGGCGGCAAGATCGACCGGCACCTTCAGCTTCGTGCCTTCGAGCGGCCACATCACTGTGCGGCCGGACCAGGTGTCGCGGCGCTCAAGAAGCCGCGCGATAGAGCCTTCAGGATCGAGCCCGAAGGCATTGGAAACCTCCTTGAAGGTACGGCCGATCACATCGGCCGCATTTTTGCCCATGGCTTCCGCGAACTCGTCCGAAATCGCGGAGAAGCGGCCCTCCGCATCGGTACGCCATGAAAAGCGGACGGTGCGCGGCGCGGGCATCTCGCTCGCGGGAGGAGCGGCCGGCTCGATCCGATCATCAGGCCGTTCCGCTTCGGCTGCTGGCTCGGTCACGGTTTGAAGCCGATCCTCCGTGGCCGGCGGCTGCGCCGGCAGGGCCTGCTCCGGGATCGCGTCAGCCGATGCTCCGTCCCCCTCGCGCGGTGACTCCGCCAGCGGCGCCTCCGGCGCGTCCTGCCGGTCGGCAACGTCCGTCTGCGGCTCCCCTTCCGTCGATGTCTGCGCCGCGATCGGCTCGGCCGCAGCCGCTTCTTCATCGAAGGTCGCGAGGAGCGGCGTTTCAGATTCCTGGCTGTCCGGCAGCGCTGCCAAGCCTGCGGGCGGCGCCTCCTCTGGAGCAACGGCAGCGGCATCCGCCGCTGCCGCAGGTTGGGAAGGGAGAATATCGGGCGACCCGTCGTCCACGACCAGGAGCAGGTGGTGGGGCGGATCGTCGGTCAACCGGGCGATCCCAGCCGGGAAATGCGCGCGGGCGGCGATCCGCTTCTTTACGAGCCGGCCTGCTTCCCGGCCGACATCGCGCACAAGCGCCTCGAGAGTGTCCTGGTCGATCTGCAGCGCCTCGAAACCGGCGGACGCGGCGGTAACGGTGCCATCCGCGTCGACAAGCGCCGCGAAATGCCCGGCCTGGTGGAAGCCGGCTATGGCGCGCCGGGCCCGCTCGTCCGCCGAGCTTCCGTTTGCGGATGGCAGCGCCAGGAGCAGGGCGTCCTCGCCGCGCGGAAGCTCGATCGCGCTCGCCTGCAGCGTCACGATCCGGCTGGAAAGGCCGCTGGTGATCCTAAGCCCGATGGTGCGGCCGCGGCCGATGCGCGGAAAGCCCGGCGCGGCGGCGATCTGCCTCAGCGCCGTTGCCGGCAGCCGTGGTTTTTCCCCGATCGCCGCCTCGATGGCTGGAAAGCCGAGCCAGGACGCGCCCGCGCCGTTCGCCCAGAGGATTTCCTCGAGATCCGTGGATAGGATCGCCAGCGCGTCGCCGGCGACGAAACCTTCGCGCACTTCGTCGAGGACCACTATGTCAAGGAACGAGTAGGACGTCGAAGCCATTCAGCCGCAACCATTTGCTCAGCGGGGACGGATTAACCAGTCGTTAATAAGAGCACGACGCCGCGGCGTCCACAAACCTTCTCTCGATGATCCGCCGACATTTGGCGGGTTGGTTAATCGAATCGCCGCCGGCACAATTGTGGCCGGCACCAGCGCCGCTCTTTCTATGTTGCATCGCAACAATTATATTGCAATGCACAAAAGTCGTGCTACATTGAGGGCAAGCTGACAGTGAGGCATCCGAGGCTGCGGATGCGATCAGGCAAAGGACAGAACGATGAGCAGAACCAACACCAAGCCCGTTGAGGGCACCGATTTTCCCTCCTTCGACGCATCGAAGACGACCGAGGAGCTGCGCAATTTTGCCGAGAAGGGCGCCGAGCAGGCCAAGGAGACCTATGATCGGGTGAGAAGCGGCGCCGACGATGCCCGCAAGGCGTTCGAAGCCTCGCTGGAGACGGCGAAGACGGTAGGCGACGAGATCGTCCTCAAGTCCATCGCCGCCTTTCGCGCCGGCACCGAGGCCAATCTTTCCCAGGTCGAGGCGTTGGTGAACGCCAAGAGCTTTTCCGAGATGATCGAGCTGCAGAGCTCGTTTATCCGCCGCCAGATGGAGTTCGCCATCGACCAGACACGTGAGTTCCAGGCCATCTCGCAGAAGGCTGCGACGGAGCTCGCCAAACCGGTGAAGGACGTGTTCGAGCGGGCGCTGAAGCAGACCGCCGCCTGAGGCGAAGCGTCGCGCTGCATTTTTCGCCGGCGCCCATTATATGCGCCGCGTTGCCTAGAACACGGGATCGGCTCTCCTCCTCCTGCCGATCCCCTGATGAAAAGACCGGGTCCTCCCCCCGGTCTTTTCTTTTTTATCCGGCCCGCGATCCTGTCCTGTCTCAGCATCGCTCTTGAAAATGGGCGGATTTGCCCGTAATGACGCGGGCGAAACGGCAAAATGCCATGCGGTTGTAGCTCAGTTGGTTAGAGCGCAGGATTGTGGCTCCTGAGGTCGGTGGTTCGAGCCCACCCAACCGTACCAATCCCAAACGGCCATTCCGGACATAAAGACTAGAAGAGCGAGCCCTGCTTTCCCGGCTCCTTCTGCGGTGCGGGAGCCTTGCGCGGCGCGGTGCTCATTTTCCCGGTGGCGATCGCGCCTGTGCTGCCGTCGGCAAATTGCAGCCGCAGCGCCTCGCCGGGCAGAATGCCGGCGGCGCGCTTAACCGGCTGGTCCCCGCCGTCTCGCACCAAAGCGAAGCCGCGTTCGAGCACGCTCTTATAGGACAGCGACTCCGCCAGCCTTGCCGTCTGTTCGTAGGCGCTCCTGGCGCGCTCCAGCCGCAGCGAGACCGCCCTGTCCTTCCGCCCCATCGCCGCCTTCAGGCGCTCGCCGAGGCTGGCAATGCGCTGGAGGGGGACGCGCCGGGTGACGCGTGCCGCGTCGCGGTCGAAGCGGGAGCGCCGATGCCGCACGAGGCCCAGATAGACGACCGGCAGCCGCCCGCCGCACTGGGTGGCCTGCCGCCGCGCCTCGCCGATGCGCCGGTCCAGCGTGGCGATGGAAAGCCGCAAACCATCGAAGCGAAGGCGCTTGCGGTGCGTCGCCATGTGCAGCGCCCGCACCAGGCGGCCCGCCGCCTCGTCGAAACGGCGGCGCGGCAGCGCGAAGAGCTGGTCCGGTGCGGGCAGCGCCCGCGAAATGCTCCGCGCTGTCTGCCTGCGCCGGTCGAGATCGCGCGAGATCGCGCCCTTCAGCCGCGCCGACAAGCGGGCGAGATTGGCTTCAAGCTCCGCCTTCACCGGCACCGCCATTTCGGCAGCCCCGGTGGGTGTCGGCGCGCGCCGGTCGGCGGCAAGATCGATCAGGGTCCAGTCGGTCTCGTGGCCGACCGCCGAGATCACCGGGATTTCCGACGCGGCGACCGCCCGCACCACCGCTTCGTCGTTGAAGCCCCACAGATCCTCCAGGCTGCCGCCGCCGCGCGCAACGATCAGCACGTCGGGCCGCGGCACCGGGCCGCGCGACGCCAGGGAATTGAACCCCGACACCGCCGCCGCCACCTCCGTTCCGGTGGTCTCCCCCTGCACCCGCACGGGCCAGACGAGCACATGCACGGGGAACCTGTCGGCGATGCGGTGGATGATATCGCGGATCACCGCGCCGGTAGGCGATGTGACGACGCCGATCACGCAGGGCATGAAGGGCAGGCGCTTCTTTCTGCTGTCGGCGAAGATGCCTTCGGCCGCGAGCCTTTTCTTGCGCTCTTCGAGGAGCGCCATCAGCGCCCCCGCGCCGGCGGGCTCCAGATTGTCGATGACGATCTGGTATTTCGACGAGCCGGGATAGGTGGTGAGGCGGCCGGTCGCGATCACCTCCAGTCCCTCCTGCGGAGGGAAGCGCAGCTTGGCGAAGGTCATCTTCCAGATGACGGCTTCAATGCGGGCACGGTCGTCCTTCAGCGTGAAGTAGCAGTGGCCGGAGGCATGCGCCCCCCGGAAGCCGGAAATCTCGCCGCGCACGCGCACATGGCCGAACGCGTCCTCGACGGTACGCTTCAGGGCAAGCGAGATCTCGCTCACCGAGTATTCGGCGACATTGCTCAGCGAATCTTGGTTTGCTTCCATGGTCCGAATTGACCCTTTGAGGGGTGCAAGGTCAACCCATGGCCGACGGCGCCCTTCCAAGCGGCGGGGTCAGCCGCCGACTTGCCAGCGCGAAATGGCTTCGGTTGGGTGCAGCAGCTGGATGATGTTGAGCGTCAGATTGTCCCTGATCCAGTAGGCGAGGAAGAGCTCGATGGCGATGAAGAGCGCAACGCTCAGCCAGACCGGAGCGGCGCGGGCGAAGAAGAAGCCGACGATCGCGGCCGCCGTATCGGCGAGGGAGTTGACGATGCTGTCGCCGAAATAGCCCTCCGCCAGCGCGCCCTGGCGGTAGCGATCGATCACCATCGGCGTGTTTTCGGCGATCTCCCAGGCCGCCTCCAGCCCCACCGCCAGGCTGAGCCGCAGCCACAACGGCGCGCGCGGCGACAGGAGATGGAGGATGGCGTAGAAGATGAGCCCGTGCAGGAAATGCGAGAACGTGTACCAGTCGGTAAGATGCTGCGACGTCTCGGGCCCGGAGGCGTCCGGATACCACAGCTTGACCGAGCCGCAGGCGCAGATGGGAAGCCCGGCCCATCCAGGCGAGCACGAGCGACTGAACGAGAAGAATCCCGGCGACGATTAGCAGGCACAGCACCACTGAGCGCTGGGCATTCCGCGCGGAAGACTGAGCTTCGTACTGCATCAAGATTGTCTCCCCCTCCGGTCCCCGTGGCGCGGTGTCAAAAGAACTCGTCGAGTAGCTGATAGAACGACATCCGCTCGAGGTCTGCTTCCGCCCCATACCGTTCGAGGAACGGCCCTACCCACTGTTCGCCAAGATTGTGCCATATGCTCCAGCTCGCCAGCGCCAGGTCCTGAAACCGGTCGGCCACGCCGAGGCGGCTGCAGTCGACGAAGCCGGTAAAGCGTCCCTTGTCCGCAAGCAGGTTGGGCAGGCAGGCGTCTCCATGGGTGACGACCAGCTCCTGCCGGGACGGGCGCTGTGCCAGAAGCTCCCGGAACACCTCCGGCGCGGCGCGGCCGCTCCGCTCCTCGTCAAAATCCTCCTCGTCGACAAGTCCCGCCTCCATCCTTCGCCGGGCGGCCTCGATGCGGCGATCGAGCCTGTGGTCGAACGGGCAATCCGCGACGGCAAGCCGATGCAGCATGCGGAGCGCCTCGGCGGCGATCTCGACGATGCGTTCGGGTGCGAGGTCCGGCGAGGAGGCGAGGTCTCTGCCGGGTATGGCGCTCATCAGCAGCCAGTCACGGCCGTCTTCCCGGGCCTCGCGGAGAACAGCTGGGCAGGGGATCGCTTCGCCGCCGAGCCACTTCAGCCGCGCCGCCTCGTCCGGGATTTCGCCGAAGGCGCTCACCGGCTCGGTCTTGACGAAGAGCGTGGGGCGGCCCTCCGCCTCCAGACGAAAGACGGCGGCATCCGAGCGGCCGATGGTCTGGCGAGACCATGCATAGCCCGCAAGTTCGTCGCGCCAAGAGGAAGGCGCCTCGAACGCGCGATCCTCTGGCGCATTCGCCTCCTGATGAAACGCGCTCATCAACGCTGGCCGCAAGATTGTCGGCGCACGCTGTCGTGGAACCGATCGATTTTGCTGATCCCTACCATCCCGGCAGCACATGGCTGGGCCGTAGCCGCTTGCCGCGCTTGAAGCGGTGGGTGAACGAGGTGAAGTCGAGGCCCTCCGTCTCGTCGGCCACGCCGATCGGTACGGAAATATTGTCGAGGCTCTCGGCGATGTGGCGGGCAAGCGCGTCTACCAGCTCGGTCTGATTGGTGCGCCCGCGCATGATGCCGATATGGCAGTCCGGCAGCATCGGGAATCCGTCCTTTTCTGTCAGCACCCGCATTCCCGGCCGCAGGGCGCATTCCGGCAGCACCGAGATGGCGGCGCCCGACATCACCGCGGCGGTGATCACCGTGGCGGAAAAGCTGGTGAAGAGGATGCGGTAGTCGCGATTGATGTCCCGCAGAGTATCGCAGGCAATCCGCCGCCAGGTGCAGGTTGGCCGTCCGAAAGCCATCGGCAGCACCTCCCGCTCGTGGGTGGTGTGGTTGGCGGAGCCGACCCAGAGCAGGGGCTCGCGCCGGACCGTCTCCGCATTGTCCTGGTCGGTCACCAGTGCCAGGTCGACATTTCCCTGCCGCACATGGTGCACGAGATTGGCCGTCGGCTCGCAGAGCACGGACATCTCCACACGCGGATTGGAACGGGAGAAGCGCGCCATGATCTCCGGCAGGAAGCGCTCGGCATAATCGTCGGGCATGCCGATCCGCACATGGCCTTCCAGGCTCTCATCGTCGAAGGCCGCCAGCGTCTCGCGGTTGAGCCGCAGAAGCCTGCGTGCATAGAGCAGGAGCCGCTCGCCATCCTCCGTCAGCCGGTTGGTGCGTCCGTCCTTTTCGAAGAGCGGCTTGCCGATGCGTTCCTCCAGCCGGCGCATCTGCATGGAAACCGCGGACTGGGTGCGGTGTACCTCCTCGGCGGCTCTGGTGAAGCTGCCGCTGTCGGCAATGGCGACAAAGGTGGAAAGCTGGTCGAGGTCGAGCGGCGCCGTCATTGCACCCTCCTATCACTGCAATTGATCCAAAAGATTAAAAACATTCGTTCGACTAATCAATTGTCGCATGGGAAAAATGCATCATTCCTGAGTAGGCGACGAGATTTCGCCGCGGCATTCCTTGCCGGCGTCCCGCCCTTCTCCGGAATCCGCTTCCCAGCAGCGGATCACGCAAAGGAGATTTGCCATGCGCGCAGAACGGACCGCATTCCCGATTACCGCCGCCAGGCCGGGCTTCGTGCTGCGTCTCGTGCGCACGGCTTCCCAGATTTGGCGCCTTTGGTCCAACCGGCGCGCCCTTCGGCGGCTGAACGACCTCACCGATTGGGAACTGGTGGATATAGGTCTCACGCGCGAGGACATTGCGCTGGCTTATGACGGCCCCATTCTCGACGACCCGACGCGGCGCCTTGAGCAGATTGTCAGGGTGCGCAAGAGAAACGAGGGTGGCTCACGCCGCCATCCTTGACTGCCTCTTCTCCCATGCAGGCATTCACTCCCATCACGCCGGTTCCCCCCGGCTGCCTGCAGACTTGCCCGGCTCCCCGCGAGCCGGGCTTTTTTATTGTCCCGATGCCGGATCGTCCTCGTCGTCCTCCGCCGGCCGCCCGGGGATGACGTAGGAGCCGGAAAGCCAGCGGTTGAGGTCGATATCCTTGCAGCGCTTCGAGCAGAATGGATAGAATTCGCGTGAGGAGGGCTTGCCGCATTCGGGGCAGGGACGGCGCGGGCGCAGCGGCGTGATCTTTTCGGGCGCGTGATCCGGCATCGTCAGATCTGCGTTCCCTCCGGCCAGGTGTGATGCACCTTGAAGCCGTCGGCCGAAAGCAGGCTCACGGTCTCGTAGAGCGGCAAGCCGACGACATTGCTGTAGGAGCCCACGAGCTTGACCACGAACGTGCCGGCGAAACCCTGGATCGCGTAGCCGCCGGCCTTGCCGCGCCACTCGCCGGAAGCAAGATAGTTCTCCAGTTCCTCGCGCGATATCCGCTTGAAGCGTACGCGCGTTTCCACCAGCCGGTGGCGCAGCTTGCCTTCCGGCGTGAAGAGGCAGATGCCCGTATAGACCCGGTGCGAGCGGCCGGAGAGGAGCCGCAGGCAGTTTGACGCCTCGTCCGTGACTTCGGTCTTGGGCAGGATACGCCTGCCGACCGCGACCACGGTGTCCGCCGCGAGCACGAAGGAGTCCTGCGCCGCGCCGTCTTTGGTGAGTCGCGCCAACGCCTTTTCCGCCTTGGCCCGTGCCAGGCGCTTGGCGAGTGAGCGCGGGTGCTCCGCCTTGAGCGGCGTTTCGTCGATTTCCGCCGGGATGAGGCGGTCTGGTTCGATGCCGGCCTGCTGCAGGAGTTCAACGCGCCTTGGCGAAGCCGAGGCGAGGACGAGTTTCTTGAGCGCGCTCATCGCATTCCCCGTCGGCAGGCTGAAGCGCCCGCGAGCTTCTATTTGAAGCGATAGGTGATCCGGCCCTTGGTCAGATCGTAGGGCGTCATTTCCACCAGCACCTTGTCGCCGGTGAGCACGCGGATGCGGTTCTTGCGCATCCGGCCGGCGGTGTGGGCGATGATCTCGTGTTCGTTCTCAAGCTTCACGCGGAACATCGCATTGGGCAGGAGTTCCGTGACAACACCTGGAAATTCGAGGACTTCTTCCTTCGGCATCCGATACCTTCGTTCTGGCGGAGTTTTGCCGGCCTGACCGGCTTCTTCCTTCGCTTTGCGCGCGGGAAATGGATGCCGGGCCGAAAACCGCGCGGAACCTAGCCCATCCGCCGCCATTTGTGAACACGCTTGTTCACGTTTCGTCGGCAGTGGGTTTTGGGCTGAAGCGACGCTCGATCTGCGCCCGCAGATAGTCGCGCACGTCCCGGTAGGAGGCCATGATCTGCTCGCGCGTCCCCTCCACGGCGGAGGGGTCGAGGGTCGGCCAGTATTCGACCTCGACGGCCATGGTGCGGGTAAGCTCCAGCGCCGCATGATGGGCTTCCGGCGCGAGGGTGACGATGAGATCGAAATAGGAGTCTTCAAGCTCGTCGAGGCGACGGGGCGACCATGCGCCCAGGGACAGGTTCTCCTCGGCCAGGACGGCGTCGACAAACGGGTCGCGCTGGCCCGGGCGCACACCCGCGGAGGCGATGAAGGTCGAGCGCGGCAGGCGCCGCTTTGCCAGCACCTCGGCCATGGGCGAGCGGATGGAATTGCGGCCGCACAGGAACAGGACCGAACGGGGAAGGGCATCCGAAGCCGCGCCTTTCCCCGCTTCCCGCTCCGGCCGATCTTCCGCTGGTTGCGCCGTCATGTCAGCCGCGCCAGTGAAGCACGCAGACGAGCGTGAAGAGCCGCCGCGCCGTGTTGAAGTCGAGCTCGATCTTGCCCCTGAGGCGGTCCGCGAGCGTCTGCGAACCTTCGTTGTGGAGGCCGCGCCGGCCCATGTCGATGGCCTCGATCTGGCTCGGCGTCGCCGAGCGGATGGCCTGGTAATAGCTCTCGCAGACGAGGAAATAGTCCTTCACGATGCGCCGGAAGGGCGCGAGCGACAGCATGTGGGTGACGACGGGATCACCGTTCTCGCGCGTCACGGCGAGGACGAGGCGCGAATCGACGAGCGAGATCTTCAGCCGGTAGGGACCGCCGACCGGATCGCCGACAGGCGCGAAACTGTTTTCCTCGACGAGATCGAAGATGGCGACGGCGCGCTCATGTTCGATATCCGGCGTCGCGCGCCCGACCGTCTCGTCCAGTTCGACATCGATGAGCCGCGCCTTCCGGGAAGTCCGCTCGCCCATCGGCCGGCCTTAGGCATTCAGCCGTATTGAGACGGAGCGGCCATGCGCCTCCAGCCCCTCGGCCTTGGCCAGCGCGATGGCTGCGGGACCGAGCGCGCCCAGCTGCTCCGGGCCGAGCCGGAGAATGGACATGCGCTTGACGAAGTCGAGCACGGAGAGGCCTGAGGAAAAACGCGCCGAGCGGGCGGTGGGCAGCACGTGATTGGAGCCGCCGACATAGTCGCCGATCACTTCGGGCGTATGGCGGCCGAGGAAGACGGCCCCCGCATTGCGGATGCGCGAGAGGAGCATTTCCGCCTCCTCCGTCGCAAGCTCCAGATGCTCCGGCGCGATCCGGTCGATGAGGGCGGGCGCTTCCTCCAAGCTGCGCACGAGGATGATGGCGCCGAAATCGCGCCAGCTTGCGCCCGCGATATCTGCCCGCGACAGGCGCGCAAGCTGCCGCTCGACTGCGCCGGCAACCGCATCGGCGAAGTCAGCATCCTCGGTCATGAGGATGGACTGCGCCGCCGCGTCATGCTCGGCTTGCGCCAGAAGATCGGCGGCGATCCAGTCGGGATCATTCTCGCGGTCAGCCACGACAAGCACCTCGGACGGGCCGGCGATCATGTCGATGCCGACCTGGCCGAAGACCTGCCGCTTCGCCGCCGCCACATAGGCGTTGCCCGGCCCGACGATCTTGTCGACCGCCGCTATGGTCTGCGTGCCAAAGGCAAGGGCCGCCACGGCCTGGGCGCCACCTATGCGGTAGATCTCGGTCACGCCTGCGAGGTCCGCCGCCACCAGCACGAGCGGATTGAGCACGCCATCGGGCGAGGGGACGGTGATCACGATCCTTTCCACGCCCGCCACGCGGGCCGGCACCGCGTTCATCAGCACGGAGCTGGGATAGCTCGCCGTGCCGCCCGGCACATAGAGGCCGACGGCGGAAATCGGTGTCCAGCGCCAGCCGAGTTCGACGCCCAGCGCGTCCGTGTAGCGCGTGTCGCTCGGAAGCTGCCGGCGGTGATGCGCCTCGATGCGGCTCTGGGCAAGCTTCAGCGCGTCCACCGTCTCGCCGTCCACTTTGTCGTAGGCAGCTTCGATCTCCGCGCGCGGCACGCGCATGCCTGCTTCTGCCGGATCGAAGCGGTCGAAGCGTCTGGTGTATTCGGCCACCGCGGCGTCGCCTTCGGCCCGCACGCGCGCGATGATCTCGCGCACCGCGGCATCGACCTCCTCAGACACCTCGCGCTTGGCGGCAAGAAGGGCGGAGAAGCGGAGCTCGAAATCCGCCTCGGCCGTGGCGAACCTGATCGTCATTGCGCGGGGTCTTTCATGCGCTGTGCCGCGGCCGGACCGGCGTCTCCCAGGCCGCCCCGAGATCGCCGAGCCGCGCCTCTATGCATTCCACGTCAAGGTGGATCGTGGCCCCGCCGGAAAAGGCGAGCTCGATCGTGCCGGAGGGAGCCTCGCCCGGCAGGAAGCGCAAGGCAAGAAGCGCCAGCACCTCGTCCGGCTTGTTCATGTCGATGCCGGCCGAGCGCACGGCGAGCACCCGGTCGAAGCTGAGGGCGGAGAGGCGCCGCTCATGCGGCTCCCGGCGGAACAGCCGGAAGCCGGTTCTCTCCTTCTCCCAGGCGAAACGCCGCACCATCGCCGCGAAGCGCTTCTCGCGGCTCAAAAAGCTCAGCTCTCCAGTCTTCAATACAGCGTCCTGCAGATGAGCGGAAATGATGCTCAAATCCTCCTCATCGAGCGCGGCGAGCTTCAAAAGATCCATATGCACAACTCACATTCCTGCGCGACCTGCGCCGGGCGCTTCAATGTTCCCGCCGCTGCCCGGTTAGCCGGATATGCGCTCGATCTCGGCGCCGCAGCTGGAAAGCTTCTCTTCCAGCCGCTCGAACCCGCGGTCGAGATGATAGACGCGGTTGACCATCGTCTCGCCCTCGGCCGCGAGCCCGGCGATGACCAGCGACACCGACGCGCGCAGGTCCGTCGCCATGACGGGCGCTCCGCGCAGGCGCTCGACGCCGTCGACGATCGCCGTCTGGCCGGAGAGCGAGATGCGCGCGCCGAGCCGGGCAAGCTCCTGCACATGCATGAAGCGGTTCTCGAAGATGGTTTCGGTGATGCGCGCCTGACCCCTGGCCCTGGTCATCAGCGCCATGAACTGGGCCTGGAGATCGGTCGGGAAGCCCGGGAAAGGCTCGGTCGTCACGTGCACGGCCTCAACGCCGGCGCCGTTGCGCTTGACGCGGATGCCGGTATTGGTGCGGACGATCTCCGTTCCGGTCTGCTCCAGGGTCTGCAGCGCCTGTTCGAGCAGATCGGCCCGCGCGCCCTCCAGAAGCACGTCGCCTCCCGCCATGGCGACCGCGAGCGCGTAGGTGCCCGTTTCGATGCGGTCCGGGATGATGCGGTGGCGCGCCCCCGAAAGGCTGGTCACGCCCTCGATTGTGATCGTGGAGGTGCCGGCGCCGGAAATCTTCGCGCCCATGGCGTTCAGGCAGTCGGCCAGATTGACGATCTCCGGCTCGCGCGCCGCATTCTCCAGCACCGTCTCGCCCTTGGCGAGGGAGGCAGCCATCATGAGCACATGCGTGGCGCCAACGGAAACCTTGGGGAATGTGTAGCGCGCACCGATAAGGCCGTTCTTGGCCCTGGCGACGACATACCCGTTTTCAATCTCGATCTCCGCGCCCAGCGCGCGCAGGCCGTCGATGAAAAGGTCGACGGGACGCGTGCCGATGGCGCAGCCGCCGGGCAGGGACACCCGCGCCTCGCCCATGCGCGCCAGAAGCGGCCCGATGACCCAGAAGCTTGCCCGCATCTTCGACACAAGATCATAGGGAGCCGTCGTGTCGACGATGCTGCGCGCCGTGAAGTGGATGGTCCGCGAATAGCCTTTGTCCTGGTTCTCGCGACGTCCATTAACGGAGTAATCCACGCCGTGATTGCCGAGGATTCGGATAAGCTGCTCGACATCGGCCAGGTGCGGCACGTTCTCGAGCGTCAGCGTGTCGTCGGTGAGGAGCGAGGCAATCATCAGCGGCAGGGCGGCGTTCTTTGCCCCGGAAATGGGGATCGTGCCGTTGAGCTCACTGCCTCCGCGGATGCGTATGCGGTCCATGGGCGTCTCTTTCCCGGGATGAGGCTCCCGGCGTTTGGGTCGAGTTGGCCTGTCCTAGAGCAAGCCACTCATGGGTTCAAGGATGGGTGGATTTCGTCTGTCGGCAGCACCTTGTGTCAGCTTCGTTTGTCCTCCTTGACCGAAGGAATGCCTTCGGCGCGTTGGTCGGCCTCTCCCGAGCGGCGCGAGCGCGCCTGCGCTTTCCGCCGCGCAAGGTTCGCCCGAAGCTCGGCGGCGAGCCGCTTTTGCCTTTCGCTCTTGCTTTCTGTCCTCTCCTTGGCGGCCATTTCATACTCCTGGTCTGTCGAGATCATGGCGGCGAATTCGCCAATATATGGTTATGCCTCGATCGGGCGATGCCCCTGCTTCCAGGTTGGCGTGCGTCTTTATATATGGTGCTGGCGCTTGCGCTTGCGCAGACGATATGGCAGAACGCCGCCCGTTCCGGCGCTGCGGTAGCTCAGTGGTAGAGCACTCCCTTGGTAAGGGAGAGGTCGAGAGTTCAATCCTCTCTCGCAGCACCATTTTCCCATCGCCTCTTCCGGAAGTCCGCCGGCCCAGGGCCGGTGGTCCCGCATAGCCTTTCTCGCGGCGTTGGTGGTTGACTTGCCTTCTCATCGATGCGCTATTCGGGCGACTGGTCTTTCCGTCATAGCAGTCGATGCTGTCGAGGATCCTTGGGAGGGGAGCGATAGATGCATGTGCTGGTGACCGGCGCCGCCGGGATGATCGGACGCAAGCTGGTCGAAAGGCTTGCCGCTGCTCCGGACGCTCTTGGCCGCGAGATCACCCGTCTTTCGCTGGTCGACATCGTCGAGCCGCCGGTCCCGCAGGCGCTCGCCGGGATCTCCCACCGGACCGCCATGGATCTCTCGGAAGCGGGAAGCGCCGAAAGACTGATTGCTGCGCGGCCGGATCTCGTTTTTCACCTCGCCGCGATCGTCTCCGGCGAGGCCGAGGCCGATCTCGAAAAAGGCTACCGCGTCAATTTCGATGGCACCCGCGCCCTCTTCGAGGCGATCCGGCTGGAGGGCGGAAAGGAGCCTTACCTGCCGCGGCTCGTCTTCGCCTCCTCCATCGCCGTGTTCGGCGCGCCCTTCCCGGAAAAAATCCCCGACGAGTTCTTCACGACCCCGCTGACGAGCTACGGCACGCAGAAGGCGATGGCCGAGCTGCTGCTCGCCGACTTTTCGCGGCGCGGGATATTCGATGGCGTCGGCATCAGGCTGCCCACCATCTGCATCCGGCCCGGTACGCCGAATAAGGCCGCCTCCGGCTTCTTCTCCAACATCCTGCGCGAGCCGCTCGCCGGCCAGGAAGCCGTGCTGCCGGTGGACGAGGATGTGCGGCACTGGTTCGCGAGCCCGCGCGCTGCGGTCGGCTTCTTTCTGCACGCCGCGCGCCTGGACCTTGCGCAGGTGGGGCCGCGGCGGAACCTGACCATGCCCGGCCTCTCGGCGCTGGTTGCCGAGGAAATCGAGGCCTTGCGCCGCGCCGCGGGGGAGAAGGCCGTTCGGCTGATCCGCCGCGAGCCGGACCCGATGATTCGCAGGATCGTCGCCGGCTGGCCCACCGATTTCGATGCGCGCCGCGCCGAGTCTCTGGGCTTCCGCGCGGAAAAGAGCTTTGATGAGATCATCCGCATCCACATTGAGGACGAACTGGGCGGGGCGATTCCAAATGGCGGCTGAGGAAAGAGCGGGAGAGGGCAGGATCGCGCTGGTGACCGGCGGCGGCACGGGCATCGGCCGTGGCATTGCCGAGGCGCTGAGCGCGGAGGGCTTTTCCGTTGTCATCACCGGCCGCAGGGCCGAGGTCCTGGAGGCGGCGGCGCGCGAAATCGCCGGCCGGACGGGCGGCTCCGTACGGGCCGTTCCAGCCGATATCGGCGATCCGGCGTCCGTTCAGGCGCTGTTCGGCGAGATAGAGAACGCCTATGGCCGGCTTGACCTTCTGGTGAACAATGCGGGGATGAATCTGCCGGCCGTTCCCATGGAGGAGATCACCTTCGATCAGTGGAGCGCGATCGTCTCCGCGAATCTCACGGGGGCTTTCCTGTGCACGCAGCAGGCAATGCGGCTCATGAAGGCGCAGCGGCCGCGCGGCGGACGCATCATCAACAACGGCTCCATCTCGGCCACGACACCGAGGCCCCACCAGGCGCCATACACGGCGACCAAGCACGCCATCACCGGCTTGACGAAGTCCACGGCCCTGGAGGGCCGGCCTTTCGACATCGCCTGCGGCCAGATCGATATCGGCAATGCGTCCACTGACATGACCTCGCGGATGAACTCCGGCGTGCTGCAGGCCAATGGCGAAGTGGCGGCAGAGCCGACAATCCCGGTTGCCCATGTCGCAAGGGCGGTGGTCTATATGGCCAGCCTGCCGCTCGACGCGAATGTCTTGAACATGACCGTGATGGCGACCAAAATGCCGCTGGTCGGGCGAGGCTGAAGGCCAGGCTTCTTTGGAGGAGTAGTAGATGGCGGGTGTGCAGTTCGTTGACGTGAAGAAATCCTTTGGGGCGGTTCCCGTCATCAAGGGCGTGAATATCGGCATCGAGGACGGCGAGTTCGTCATCCTGGTCGGTCCTTCCGGCTGCGGGAAGTCGACCCTGCTGCGCATGCTGGCTGGCCTCGAGAACATCTCCGACGGCACGATCCGCATCGGCGAGCGCGTGGTCAACACCGTGCCGCCGAAGGACCGGGACATCGCCATGGTGTTCCAGAACTATGCGCTCTATCCGCACATGACCGTGGCCGACAACATGGCCTTCTCGCTGAAGCTGAAGGGCACGCCGAAGGAGGAAAGGGACAGGCGCGTCAATGCCGCCGCCGAGATTCTCGGCCTCTCGCAGCTGCTCGACCGCTATCCGCGCCAGCTTTCCGGCGGACAGCGGCAGCGCGTCGCCATGGGTCGGGCCATCGTGCGCGATCCGCAGGTCTTCCTGTTCGACGAGCCGCTCTCCAATCTCGATGCCAAGCTGCGCGTCGCGATGCGGGCCGAGATCAAGGAACTGCATCAGCGGCTGCAGACGACCACCGTCTATGTGACGCACGACCAGATCGAGGCCATGACCATGGCCGACAAGATCGTCGTCATGCATGACGGCATTGTCGAGCAGATCGGCGCGCCGCTCGATCTGTACGACAGGCCTGCCAATCTTTTCGTCGCCGGTTTTATCGGCTCGCCCGCCATGAACATGATCCGCGGCCGGCTCGATCCGGAGCGCCGCACGATCTTCGTCGCCGAGGACGGCACCAGGCTGCCCGTTTCCGATCACGGTCCGGACGCCGTCGGCCGGGACCTTGTCTACGGGGTGCGGCCGGAATTCATCCGCCTCGATCCCGCGGGGCCGGCGGCGGAAGTCATCGTCACCGAGCCCACGGGCTACGAGACCCATATGATCGTGAAGCTCGGCGGCGGCGAGGCGAACTGCGTCTTCCGCGAGCGGGTGCAGGCGCGCCCCGGCGAGACGATCAACATCTCCATCGACCCGGAGCGTGTGCATCTTTTCGACGTACAGACAGGCAAGCGGCTCTTGGCCTAAGGTTCAATAGTGCCAGTCGGGGTTTGGAAGATAGGAATCCTCGATCGGCAATACGTGCCATCCGCTCGCCGGGACGGTGGATGGCCGGTGCATTCAGTCCCGCAAGTGGAGGAGAATATGAGCATCAGGAGACGCGAGTTCCTCGCGGGTTCGGCGGGGCTGGCCGGCCTAACCGCTATGGGCATTCGCCCGTCATTCGCCCAGTCCGAGCCCACCTACACTCCGGAGGAGGGGGCAAGCCTCAGACTGCTGCGCTGGGTTCCCTTTGTCGCGGGCGACGAGGAGGCCTGGAACGCGAACACCAAGAAGTTCACCGAGGCGACCGGCGTCGAGGTGCGCATCGATCAGGAAAGCTGGGAGGATATCCGCCCGAAGGCGGCTGTTGCCGCCAATGTGGGCAGCGGCCCGGATCTTGTGATGTGCTGGTTCGACGACGCGCACCAGTATCCGGACAAGCTCGTCGATCTCACCGAGCTCGCCAACTATCTCGGCAGCAAATACGGCGGCTGGTATGACGGCGTCAGGGGCTATGCGACGCGCGGCGACCAGTTCATCGCCATGCCGCTGACGGCCATCGGAAACGCCATCTGCTACCGCGACAGCCATATGAAGGCTGCGGGCTTCAGCGAGTTCCCGAAGGACACGCAAGGTTTCCTCGAGCTCTGCAAGGCGCTGAAGGCCAAGGGCACGCCGGCCGGCTTCCCGCACGGCAAGGCGGTGGGCGACGGCAACAACTATGCCCATTGGCTCCTGTGGAGCCACGGCGGCAAGATGGTGGACGAGAACAACAAGGTCACCATCAACAGCCCGGAGACGATCGCCGCCATCAACTATGCCAAGCAGCTCTACGAGACCTTCATTCCCGGCACGGAGAGCTGGCTCGACATCAACAACAACCGCGCCTTCCTGGCCGGCCAGGTCTCGCTGACCGCAAACGGCGTGTCGCTCTACTACGCCGCCAAGAAGGATCCGGCGCTGGCCGAGATCGCCCAGGATATCCGCACGACCAACTTCCCGGTCGGCCCGGTGGGCGAGAGCGTGGAACTGCACCAGACCAGTTCGCTCCTCCTCTTCAACCATTGCCAGTATCCGGAAGCGGCAAAGGCCTATATCAAGTTCATGATGGAGGCCGAGCAGATGAATGCGTGGATCGAGGGCTCCAGCGCCTATTGCTGCCAGCCGCTCAAGGCATTCGCCGACAACCCGGTCTGGAAGGCGGATCCGATCCATGCGCCCTATGCACGCGCGTCCGAGACCTTGCGGCCCAACGGCTATGCCGGTCCGCTTGGCTACGCCTCGGCGGCCACAATGGCCGACTATGTGCTGGTGGACATGTTCGCCTCTGCCGTAACCGGCCAGATGACCCCCGAGGACGCGGCGACGGAGGCCGAAAGACGGGCAAACCGCTACTACCGGATCTAGGCGCATCTCCTCCACGCAGCCTGATCGGCGCGCGCCGGCCTCAGTCGATGCCGGCGCGCTGATGCCATAGCTTTTCCGGAGGAATGCGATGTCTGTCGCCTCTGAAACGAGTCGTTTGCGGCCGGCGGCCCTCATGCAGAACGGCAACGTGCTGTCGTTCTTCTTCATGCTGCCGGCGGCGATCTTTCTGATCTGCTTCCTGACCTATCCGCTTGGTCTGGGGGTGTGGCTGGGCTTCACCGACACACGGATCGGCCGCGACGGCATCTTTATCGGGCTGGAAAACTATCAATATCTGCTCCGCGACGGCGTCTTCCTGCTCTCGGTGTTCAACACGCTTCTCTATACGATCGTCGCGTCCGTTCTGAAATTCGCGCTTGGCCTGTGGCTGGCCCTGATCCTGAACGAAAAACTGCCGTTCAAATCCTTCTTCCGGGCCATCGTTCTTCTCCCCTGGGTCGTTCCCACCGTCCTTTCCGCGCTCGCCTTCTGGTGGATCTACGATTCCCAGTTCTCGATCCTCTCCTGGTCGCTGATGCAACTCGGCATCATCGACAATCCGATCAACTTCCTGGGCGATCCCAACAATGCCCGGGCGTCGGTCATCGCCGCCAATGTTTGGCGCGGCATCCCCTTCGTCGCGATCTGCCTGCTCGCGGGGCTGCAGACCATCCCGCAATCGCTCAACGAGGCCGCCTCGCTCGATGGCGCCACCGGCTGGCAGCGCTTCCGCTACGTCACATTGCCACTGCTGACGCCGATCATCGCCGTGGTGATGACTTTTTCCGTGCTCTTCACCTTCACGGATTTCCAGCTCATCTACGTGCTGACGAAAGGCGGGCCGGTGAACGCCACGCATCTGATGGCCACGCTCTCCTTCCAGCGCGCGATTCCCGGGGGCCAGCTCGGCGAGGGCGCCGCCATCGCCGTCGCCATGATCCCCTTCCTGCTCGCGGCGATCATGTTCAGCTTCTTCGGCCTGCAGCGGCGCAAGTGGCAGCAGGGCGGCAGGGATTGAGAGGAGAGGGTAGAATGGCGCAATCCGAGACGCGAGCTCTCACAGATACCAGCGATGGCATGAGCTATCTCAACCGGCTGCCGCGCCGGGTGGTGACGCTCTACCTGCCGCTGGCGCTCTTCGTCTTCGTGCTCCTGTTCCCGTTCTACTGGATGGCGATCACGGCCGTAAAGCCGAACAACCAGCTGACGGATTACAACAATTACAGTCCATTCTGGGTGGTCGGGCCGACGCTCGAGCACATCCGCTACCTCTTCCTGGAGACCTCCTATCCCGGCTGGCTGGTCAACACCATGTATGTCGCCGTGGCCTCGACAGTCCTGTCGATCGCCGCATCGGTGTTCGCCGCCTATGCGATCGAGCGCGTCCGCTTCACCGGCGCGCGCCCGGTCGGGCTCCTGATCTTCCTCGCCTATCTGGTGCCGCCGTCGATCCTCTTCATCCCGCTCGCCTATATCGTCTTCAAATTCGGCATCTACGATTCCAAGCTGGCGCTGATCTTCACCTATCCGACCTTCCTCATCCCCTTCTGCACATGGCTGCTGATGGGCTATTTCCGCTCGATCCCCTACGAGCTCGAGGAAAGCGCGCTGGTGGACGGCGCCTCGCGCTGGCAGATCCTCGTGAAGATCATCCTGCCGCTTGCCGTGCCCGGCCTGATCTCCGCCGGCATCTTCGCCTTCACGCTTTCCTGGAACGAGTTCATCTACGCGCTCACTTTCATCCAGTCCTCCGAGAACAAGACCGTCCCCGTCGGCGTCCTCACGGAGCTCGTGCGCGGCGATATTTTCGAGTGGGGGGCGCTGATGGCGGGCGCGCTGTTCGGATCGCTGCCGGTCGTGATCCTCTACTCGTTCTTCGTCGACTACTACGTGTCCTCGATGACCGGGGCGGTGAAAGAATAGCCCTTATATCAGGCGATCACGGCCCCTGCGGCAGCGTGATCATGGCGATGGCGATCACGGCAAGGACAAGGCCGGCGCCCTGCAGGGGCGCCACCCGCTCGCCGAAGAAGAACAGCGCCACGAGATTGACGGCGACGAGCTGGACCACCGCCGAAAGGCTGAGCGCCACCGCCATGCCCATGTCGCGGATGAGGCGCAGCATGATGAGATTGCCGATAGTATAGAGCCCCAGCGTCAAAAGCAGCCAAAACCAGCTGTTGGCCGAGAGCGCCCAGGTCTTGGCCGAACTGGCTGCGGCGATGAACATCAGGGTGGAGAGAGACAGGAGCGCGATGCTCGTCGGGGTCACGGGCCGTCCTCCTTTGGCAGGCGGCGGCAAAATATACGCAGCCGTCCCGGAACGATAGCGCGCGGTTGTGGCGATGCACCGGAAATGTTCGCGAGGGCGATAGACAGGAATGCGTCTGCGGGAGCTAGAGCATTTTGCAGGCAAGTGGAATCACTTGCCGCCGCACAAACGCGGCTGAAACAAATAGATAGAGCGAAGGCGCGAACGTATGTAAGCGCATTCCGCTCTATGGCCGTCCGTAGACGTCGTCGAAGCGCACGATATCGTCCTCCTCGAGATAGTCGCCGCTTTGCACCTCGATCAGCACCAGCGGCAGGATGCCTGGATTTTCCAGCCGGTGCCTGAACCCGCAGGGTATATAGGTGGACTGGTTCGTGGTGAGCAGGATGACATTGTCGCCATTGGTCACGCGCGCCGTGCCGCTCACCACCACCCAATGTTCCGAACGGTGGTGGTGCGCTTGCAGGCTGAGCCGCGCGCCCGGCTTCACCACGATGCGCTTGATCTTGAAGCGATCGCCTTCTTCCAGCACCGTATAGGTGCCCCAAGGCCGGTGCGCCGTGCGATGCAGCTTGGCGGCCTCGTGCTCCTCGCTTCGCAGCCGGTTATAGAGATGCTTGACGTCTTGCGCCTTGTCCTTGTGCGCGACAAGGAGGGCATCCGGCGTGTCAATGACGAGGAGATCGGAAACCCCTACCAATCCCACCAGCCGGTCTTCCGCGTGGACGAAGCAGTTTTTCGCCCCTTCCACCACCGCCTCGCCGGTGATGCGATTCCCGCTCTCGTCGGCCGCGACAAGATCGGAGATCGCCGCCCAGGATCCTATGTCCGACCATCCGCAATCGGTGGGCACGCAGGCGATGATATTGCCGGCCTTCTCCATGACCGCATAGTCGACCGAGATGGCCGGCGTGGCGCCGAAGGCCTGCCGGTCGACCTCGTAGGCCGTGCGGCCGTCCGATTCGATCCTGCGTGCCGCTTCATAGGCGGCGCGCGCGCCGGAGAGCACCTCGGGGCAATGGTCCTGCATCGCCTTCAGCATGGTCGCGGCGGAGAAGCAGAACATGCCGGAATTCCAGTAGGTGCGGCCGCTGGCGACATACTCGGCCGCCTTCTCGGCGTTCGGCTTCTCGATGAAGCGGATCACATCCTCGCCGTCGACCTCGATATAACCGTAGCCGGTCTCCGGCCGCTCCGGCACGATCCCGAAGGTCACGATGCGGCCCGTCCGGGCGAGCGCCACCCCCCGTTCGACCGCCGTCGCAAAGGCTTGCTCGTCCTGGATGAGATGGTCGGCGGGCAGCACCAGGAGTACCGCTTCGGTCCCCTGCGTCGCCGCGGCATGCACCGTGGCGAGCGCAACGGCCGGTGCGGTATCGCGGCCGAAAGGCTCGAGCAGGAAGGTGTTGTCCAGCTTCGGCGCCTTCGCCTCGGCATAGGCGTCGGAGGTGAGGAAGAGCAGCTCGCGGTTGGTGACGGTGACGACCCGCTCCACGCCGAGCGCCGCCACGCGCGCATAGGTTCGGCCGATGAGGGTGCTGCCGTCGGGCAGGCGGATGAACGGCTTCGGATGCGCCTCGCGCGAGAGCGGCCACAGGCGCGAGCCGGCCCCGCCGCTGATGATGACTGGAATGATGTTCATCTCGAAGTCCGGTCCGTAACTTGCGGGCCGGCGGCGATGCTTTCGCGTGCCTCCGGTCCGGGCCCTTCTGCTCCCGCGGAGGAAATACGGCGGGGCCACCGGTGTCAACTTGGGATAGCAGTGCTGGTTAAAGGAAGCTCCCCTTCAGCCCTTGCCGCGATCTGATCTCATTACGAAGATTTAATCCGCGCGACCTGGAAATCTGCACCTGCTGCTGTCGAAATCCCGCAGTCAGCGCCCTATCTGCGCTCGGCTGAAATCGTGACGGGCTCCTGCATGGACAGAGTGAACAAGAAGCGCGCGCTGTTCCTCGTCAACACCCGGGCGCGGCGCGGGCAGGAATCGATCGGGCCGATCATGGCGCGGCTCCAGGCCGGCGGCCTTTCCGTCACCGTCGAGCCTTTCGACGCGCTGCCAGAGATCGCACGCGATATACTGCGTCTTCGCGACCGCGCCGATCTCATCGTGGTTGGCGGCGGCGACGGCTCCGTTTCCTCCGCCGCGCTTGCCGTCATGGAAAGCAAGCTGCCCATGGGCATCATTC
This sequence comes from Chelativorans sp., assembly GCF_031180965.1. GTDB lineage: Bacteria > Pseudomonadota > Alphaproteobacteria > Rhizobiales > Rhizobiaceae > Chelativorans. The sequence goes on along the minus strand of NZ_JAPSLH010000004.1, from coordinate 21,125 downwards.
CCATGGGCACGGCGAACGATCTTGCCCGTACGCTCGGTATGCCGCTTGACCTGCTGGAGGCGGCCGATGTCATCCTTCGCGGCAAGACCCGCCCGGTCGATGTGGGCACGGTGAATGGGCACGCGTTCTTCAATGTAGCGAGCATCGGCCTCAGCAGCGACCTCGCGCAGGGGCTCGATCCCGCTCTGAAGAAGCGTTTCGGCCGGCTTGGCTATGCCGTGGCGGCCCTGCAAGTGCTCGCCAAGGCCAGACCGTTCAACGCCCGCATCGTGGAGAAGGGCAGGTCGATCAGGGTCAAGACCTATCAGATCGCGGTCGGCAATGGCCGGCACTATGGCGGCGGCAATGTGGTCGAAGAGAATGCCGAGATAGATGACGGCCATCTTGATCTCTACAGCCTGGAGATGACGAATCTCTGGAAGCTGGCGCTGATGCTGCGCTCCTTCCGTTCCGGGACGCACGGCGCGTGGGAGGAGGTACGCACGGCCAGATGCGTGGAATTCGAGATCGAGACGGACAGGCCGATGCCGGTCAATGCGGATGGCGAGATCGTCACCTCGACGCCCGCGCATTTCCAGGTGCATCCGCGGGCGGTCCCCGTCTTCGCCCCTGATTGACGCCGCCCAGCCCGACAACCTGTTGCCTTGTACCGCACGCAATCCGTTCCTGGTCCACAACAAGGGCGGCCGATTGTGTGATGGATGCCCGGAAACTTTACGCCGGATGCGGAATGGCGGGCTGGCAATGGACAAGACGGCAAGCGGCTGGATCAATGGCTTCCTGGGGGTGCTGATTTTCAGCGGCTCGCTCCCGGCGACCCGCGTTGCGGTGATGGATTTCGACCCCGTGTTCCTGACCGTCGCGCGTGCCGCCATCGCCGGCTTGCTCGGGCTCGCCCTGCTTTTCCTCTTCCGCGAGAAGCGGCCGTCCAACGGCGACCTTGTCTCCCTCCTCATCGTCGCCTTTGGCGTGGTGCTGGGCTTTCCGCTGCTCACCGCGCTCGCGCTCCAGCATATCACCTCCGCCCATTCGATCGTTTTCATCGGCCTCCTGCCGCTTGCCACGGCGATTTTCGGCGTCATCCGCGGTGGGGAGCGGCCCCGGCCAGCATTCTGGCTGTTCTCCTGCCTCGGCACGGCGTTGGTCGCGGGCTTCGCCCTGTCGCAGGGGCTTTCCGCCTCGCCCGTCGGCGACCTTCTGATGCTGGCGGCGATCATCGTCTGCGGGCTCGGCTATGCCGAGGGGGCAAAGCTCTCCCGCAAGCTAGGCGGCTGGCAGGTGATCTCCTGGGCCCTGGTGCTCTCCCTGCCCGTCATGCTCGTTCTAGTCGTCGTCACCCTCCCGCCCTCCTTCAACGGCGTCGGCCAGCCGGCCTGGATCGGGCTTGCGTATGTGTCCCTGTTCAGCATGCTGATTGGCTTCATCTTCTGGTACCGGGGCCTTGCCCAGGGCGGCATAGCGGCGGTCGGCCAGCTGCAGCTCCTCCAGCCGTTTTTCGGGCTCGGCATGGCCGCCCTTCTCCTGGGAGAGGCGGTGAGCCCGCTGATGTTCGCCGTCACCATCGGTGTGGTGCTCTGCGTCGCCGGCGCCAGAAAGGTGGCGCGGTAGCCGCTGATTCGCGGCGGGCGGCGAAGAAGGCTGACTAGCAAGCCTCCTTCCGGACAAAATCTGCCCCTAAGCTCGGTCCCCATGAAGCAGCACAAGGCTGTGAACACAATAACGGGGGACAAGCACGCTCGTCGGGCGCCGATGCATTTTATAGTTGAGCCCGCCGCCTTCGGCCGTGTTAGTGTCTCTTTAATGGTGGTCGCTCTCGGCAATGCACGGAAAGCTCTCTTCAAGGTTCCGTGAAGGAACCTTGGCAGGTGGAAGCCGTTCCCTCCAGGCAGGAGCCGACAGGCAACGATCACCGTTGCAACCAACCGGGCCTGTCGGGAGAAGGTGCGATGCAAAGGAGAGAATCTGACGTCTTCGATCTTTTTTCGGAGATCTACACGAGTACCGCGCGGGAGGAGATGAGCCTCCAGGAATATCTGCTTGCCTGTCGCGACGACAAGTCCATGTACGCCACCGCCGCCGAGCGGATGGTGGACGCGATCGGCGAGCCGACGCTCATCGATACCAGCAAGGACGAGCGGCTGGGGCGCATTTTCTCCAACCGGACCATCAAGATCTATCCCGCTTTCGCCGATTTCTACGGAATGGAAGACACGATCGAGCGGATCGTGGGCTACTTCCGCTACGCCGCGCAGGGGCTCGAGGAGCGCAAGCAGATCCTCTACCTCCTCGGCCCGGTGGGCGGCGGCAAGTCTTCCCTCGCCGAGCGGCTGAAGAAGCTGATGGAGCAGCGGCCGATCTATACGCTCTCGGTCAATGGCAAGATCAGCCCCATCTTCGAATCGCCCCTCGGCCTCTTCCATCCCGACCGCATGGCCGACCTTTTGGAGGACAAATACGGCATCGCCCGGCGCCGGCTGACCGGCCTCATCTCTCCCTGGGCGGCAAAGCGCCTCGATGAGGAGGGCGGCGACATCTCCAAGTTCAGCGTCGTCAAGCTCATGCCCTCCCGGCTGCGCCAGATCGGTATCGCCAAGACCGAGCCCGGCGATGAGAACAACCAGGATGTCTCCTCCCTTGTCGGCAAGGTGGATATCCGCCAGCTGGAGAATTACAGCCAGGCGGACCCCGACGCCTATTCCTACAGCGGCGGCCTCAACCGCACGACCCAGGGCCTGCTCGAATTCGTCGAGATGTTCAAGGCGCCGATCAAGGTCTTGCACCCGCTGCTGACCGCGACCCAGGAAGGCAACTATAACGGCACCGAGAATTTCGGCGCCTTCCCCTATCAGGGCATCGTGGTCGCGCACTCCAACGAATCCGAGTGGCTGCAGTTCAAGAACAACAAGAACAACGAGGCCTTCCTCGACCGCATTCTGGTGGTGAAGGTCCCCTATTGCCTGCGCGTCACCGAGGAGAAGCAGATCTACGAGAAGCTTCTGCGCGAGAGCGAGCTTGCCAGCAATCCCTGCGCGCCCGAGGTGCTGGAGATATTGAGCCGCTTCACGGTGGCCACCCGCTTGACCGAGCACGAGAACTCGCCGCTCTACACCAAGATGCGCGTCTATGACGGCGAGAACCTGAAGGATAGCGATCCGAAGGCCAAGTCCGTGCAGGAATACCGCGACGCCGCGGGTGTCGACGAGGGCATGACCGGGGTCAGCACGCGCTTTGCGTTCAAGGTCCTGTCGGAGACCTTCAACTACGACACCAAGGAGGTAGCGGCCGATCCCGTGCACCTGATGTATATCCTGGAGCAGGCGATCCGGCGCGAGCAGTTCCCGAAGGAGAAGGAAACCACTTATCTCGATTTCATCAAGTCCGAGCTTGCGATGCGCTATGCCGAGTTCATCGGCCACGAGATCCAGAAGGCCTATCTGGAATCCTATAGCGAGTACGGGCAGAACCTCTTCGACCGCTACATCGCCTATGCCGATGCGTGGCTGGAGGACCAGGACTTCAAGGACCCGGATACGGGCCAGATCCTGAACCGGCAGGTCCTCGACAGCGAGCTGTCGCAGATCGAGAAGCCGGCCGGCATCGCCAACCCGAAGGATTTCCGCAACGAGGTGGTGAAGTTCACCCTGCGGGCGCGCGCCAAGAACAATGGCCGAAATCCGTCCTGGACGAGCTATGAGAAGCTGCGCGAGGTTATCGAGAAGCGAATGTTCGGCCAGGTCGAGGATCTCCTGCCGGTGATAAGCTTCGGTTCGAAGAAGGACACCCAGACCGAGAAGCAGCATGCGGAATTCGTGCAGCGCATGGTTGAGCGCGGCTATACCGAGCGGCAGGTCCGTCGGCTCGTCGACTGGTATATGCGGGTCAACAAGGCGGGCTGACGATGCGCGGGTTCCCTGATGACGATTTACATCGATCGCCGGCTTAACCCCAAGGACAAGAGCCTGGGTAACAGGCAGCGCTTCCTGAAGCGGGCGCGGGAGGAGCTGAAGCGGACCATCAAGGAGCAGGTCAAGGCCGGCAGGATCGCGGATGTGGATGCGGAGCACCGCGTCCCGGTCCCGGTCCGCGGTACCGGCGAGCCGACCTTCCATCCCGACCGGACCAGCGGCGAACGGCAATACATCCTTCCCGGGAACAAGGAATTTGCTCCCGGCGACCGCCTGCCGAAGCCTGGATCTGGCGGCGGAGGCTCGGGCTCGGAGGGCGGCCGCGGCGGCGCCGACGACGATTTCCAGTTCGTGCTCTCACGCGAGGAGGTGCTCGAACTCTTCTTCGAGGACCTCGAGCTCCCCGACATGGTGAAGCTGAACCTGAAGGAGGCTGTCTCTTTCAAGCCCCGGCGGGCTGGCTTTGCCACGAGCGGCTCCCCGACAAACATCAATGTCGGCCGCACGATGCGCAACAGCTATGGGCGCCGGATCGCCCTGCACAGGCCCAAGCGCGAGGAGGTGGAGCGGCTGGCGGCCGAAATCGCGCAGCTGGAAGCCCAGCCCAATCGTAAAGCCGTCGAGCAGCGGATCGAAGCGCTGCGCCAGGAATGGGAGAGGCTGGAGCGCAGGCGAAAGCGTATCCCCTATGTCGACCCGGTCGATGTCCGCTTCAACCGCTTCGAGGCGCAGCCGCTGCCCAATGCCAGCGCCGTCATGTTCTGCCTGATGGACGTCTCCAGCTCCATGGGCGAACGCGAGAAGGATCTGGCGAAGCGCTTTTTCGTGCTCCTCCATCTCTTCCTGAAGCGCCGTTACGAACGCATCGATATCGTCTTCATCCGCCACACCCACGAGGCTCGCGAGGTGGACGAGGAGACCTTCTTCTATTCCACTCAGAGCGGCGGCACCGTCGTCTCAACCGCCCTCGAGGAGATGCAGCGCATCATCGCGGAGCGTTATCCGGCCCGGGAGTGGAACATCTATGCCGCGCAGGCGTCCGACGGCGACAACATCGCCGGCGACTCAGAGCGCTGCGCCGCCCTGCTCAGAAATGAGCTCATGGAGCTCTGCCAGTATTATGCCTATGTGGAAATCATCGACGAGCGGGAAACGGAGATTTTCGGCTCCACCGACAATGGCACCTCCCTTTGGCGCTCCTATCGCTCGGTCGGCGAGAAATGGCCGAATTTCCAGATGACGAGAATCGCACGGCCCGCCGACATCTACCCGGTCTTCCGCCGGCTCTTCGCCAGGCAGCCTGCCGGAGCAGCGCGCAGGTGACGAAAATGACGGTCACAAGCAAGAGCGCAGATTCCGGGCTCCTCTTCACGGGCTCGGACTGGAATTTCGCCACGCTGTCGCGCACCTATGACGCGATCGAGAAGATCGCGCTCGATGAGCTGAAGCTCGACGTCTATCCCAACCAGCTCGAGATCATCTCCTCCGAGCAGATGCTCGACGCCTATTCCTCCGTCGGCATGCCGTTGATGTACCAGCACTGGTCCTTCGGCAAGCGCTTCGTCTTCGAGGAGAACCTCTATCGCTCCGGCCGTCGGGGCCTGGCCTACGAACTGGTCATCAACTCCAATCCCTGCATCGCCTATCTGATGGAGGAGAACACCATGGCCATGCAGGCCTTGGTGACCGCGCATGCCTCCTTCGGGCACAACCATTTCTTCAAGAACAACTATCTGTTCCGGCAGTGGACCGAGGCGAACGCCATTCTGAGCTATATGGAGTTCGCCAAGAAATACATTGCCAAATGCGAGGAGCGGCACGGCACCGCTGCCGTCGAGGCGATCCTCGATTCCGCCCACGCGCTGATGGATCAGGGCGTCTTCCGCTACCGCCGCCCGCCGCGCCTCTCCTCGGAGAAGGAGCGGGAGCGGGCGCGCGAGCGCCTCGAATACGAGGAGCAGACCTATAGCGATCTTTGGCGGACCCTGCCGGCCCGGACTTCGGACGAGATTTCGGACGAGGTCGAGCAGGAGGTCGCCGAGCGCAAGAAGCGGCTCAACCTGCCGGACGAGAACCTGCTCTATTTCCTCGAGAAGAACAGCCTCGTCCTGCAGCCCTGGCAGCGCGAGATCCTGCGCATCGTGCGTGTGATCGCCCAGTATTTCTACCCGCAGCGCCAGACCAAGGTGATGAACGAGGGCTGCGCCACCTTCGTTCACTACTACATCATGAACCGGCTCTACGATCAGGGCAGGATCGGTGAAGGCCCTATGCTGGAGATCCTGCAGAGCCACACCAATGTGGTCTTCCAGCCGGACTTCGACGATCCCCGCTTCCCCGGCATCAACCCCTACGCGCTGGGCTTTGCCCTGATGCAGGACATCCAGCGCATCTGCAATGATCCGACCGCCGAGGATCGTGACTGGTTCCCGGACATCGCCGGCACCGGCGCTTGGCGCGAGACGCTGCTCGACGCCTGGGCGAACCATCGCGACGAGTCCTTCATCCTGCAGTATCTGAGCCCGGCCCTGATCCGCAATTTCCGCCTCTTCCTCTTGAAGGACAAGTCGAAGGACCCCTATTGCGAGGTCGCCTCCATTCACAACGAGCGCGGCTATGAGGGGATCCGCGCCGCGCTGGCGCGCAGCTACGACATCGGCGTCAACCAGCCGGACATCCAGGTGGTCGATGTCGATCTCCTGGGCGACCGGCACCTGCGCCTGCAGCACAATGTGAAAAGTGGTGTGCTGCTGGAGGAGCAGAGCCGTGATGCCACCCTCCGCCACGTTTGCCGGCTTTGGGGCTATGATGTGAGCCTTGCCGGGGTGGATTCGGAAACCGGCGCGACCCTCTACGAGCGCACCGCTTCGGCCGATTGAGCCTTTGCCTCTCTGAAGAACCCCTCCAGCGCGCCCGGAGCGGCTGCCTCGCCTTGCCTTGCCTTTTGCGCGCTGGAAGTTGTATGCATCTTTCCGGCCGCCAAGGCTGCCGCGACGGAGGCGGCCGGCCACCGACAAATCCCGAGACTGGAACAGCAATGCCCCCATATCGCTCACGCACAACGACCCATGGCCGCAACATGGCCGGGGCCCGCGGCCTCTGGCGCGCCACCGGCATGAAGGACAGCGATTTCGGCAAGCCGATCATCGCCGTCGTCAATTCCTTCACCCAGTTCGTGCCGGGCCACGTGCATCTCAAGGATCTGGGCCAGCTCGTGGCGCGAGAGATCGAGGCGGCGGGCGGCGTCGCCAAGGAGTTCAACACCATAGCGGTCGATGACGGCATCGCCATGGGCCATGACGGCATGCTCTATTCGCTGCCCTCGCGCGAGATCATCGCCGACTCGGTCGAATACATGGTCAACGCCCATTGCGCCGATGCCATGGTCTGCATCTCCAACTGCGACAAGATCACTCCGGGCATGCTGATGGCGGCCTTGAGGCTGAACATCCCCGCGGTCTTCGTCTCGGGCGGGCCGATGGAGGCGGGCAAGGTCGTCCTTTCCAGGCAGACGAAGGCGCTCGACCTCGTCGACGCGATGGTCGCCGCCGCCGACGATCGGGTGAGCGACGAGGACGTGCAGGTGATCGAGCGCTCCGCCTGCCCGACCTGCGGCTCCTGTTCGGGAATGTTCACCGCCAATTCCATGAATTGCCTCACCGAGGCGCTCGGCCTGGCATTGCCGGGCAATGGCTCCACGCTCGCCACCCATGCCGATCGCCGCCGCCTCTTCGTCGAGGCGGGGCACCTCATCGTCGATCTCGCCCGCCGCTACTACGAGCAGGAAGACGACAGCGTGCTGCCGCGGCAGATAGCCAGCTTCGCCGCCTTCGAGAATGCGATGACGCTAGACATCGCCATGGGCGGCTCAACCAACACCGTGCTGCACCTGCTCGCAGCCGCGCACGAGGCCGAGGTCCCCTTCACCATGGAGGACATCGACCGCCTCTCCCGGCGCGTGCCGGTGCTCTGCAAGGTCGCGCCGGCCAAGTCCGATGTCCATATGGAGGATGTGCACCGCGCCGGCGGGATCATGGCCATCCTGGGCGAGCTTGAGCGCGCCGGCCTCATCAATTCCGATCTCCCGACTGTTCACGCCGCCACGCTCCGCCAGGCGATCGAGCATTGGGATATCGCCCGGACGAAAAGCCAGAAGGTGCGCGATTTCTTCCTTGCCGCCCCCGGCGGCGTGCCCACCCAGACGGCGTTCAGTCAGGACCGGCGCTGGGACGAGCTCGACCTCGACCGCGAGACAGGCGTGATCCGCAGCGCGGAGCACCCCTTCTCGACGGACGGTGGCCTTGCCGTGTTGAAGGGCAATCTGGCGCCGGACGGCTGCATCGTGAAAACGGCTGGCGTCGACGAATCGATCCTGAAATTCACCGGTCCGGCGCGCGTCTTTGAGAGCCAGGACTCGGCCGTGCAGGCGATCCTGTCCAACAACATCAATGCGGGCGACGTGGTGGTGATCCGTTACGAGGGACCGCGCGGCGGCCCGGGCATGCAGGAGATGCTTTATCCCACCAGTTACCTGAAGGCGAAGGGCCTCGGAAAGGCCTGCGCGCTGGTGACGGACGGACGATTTTCCGGCGGCACCTCCGGCCTCTCCATCGGCCATGTGTCGCCGGAGGCGGCCAATGGCGGGCTGATCGGCCTCGTCCGGGAGGGCGACATGATCGAGATCGACATTCCGAACCGGCGCATCCATCTTGCCGTGGACGATGCGGAGATCGCGCGCCGTCGCGCCGAACAGGACGCCAAGGGGTGGAACCCGGCGGAACACCGCAAGCGCCGGGTCACCACCGCGCTGAAGGCCTATGCGGCCTTCGCCGCCAGCGCCGACAAGGGCGCGGTCCGCATATTGCCGGAATAGCAAAGTTTTACGAGGGACGGGACGATGATCGAGCGTTTTCAAAAAGGTCCGCGCATGAGCCAGGCCGTGAAGGCCGGCAACATGATCTTTCTGGCGGGCCAGGTGCCGGACGATTTCGAGGCTGACCTGGAGACCCAGACCAGGCAGGTGCTCGCCAAGATCGACGGCCTCCTGGCCGCTGCGGGCGCGAACAAGTCGCACATCGTGTCGGCCACGGTCTATCTGGCGCATATAACCGACTTCAACGGCATGAACGCCGTCTACGACCGCTGGATCGATCCGGAGAATCCGCCGGCCCGCGCCTGTGTCGAGGCGCGCCTGGCGCATCCCGGCATTCGGGTGGAGATCGTCTGCGTCGCCGCTCTTCCGCAGTGACGGGCGGAGCGCCGGCCGGGGATGGCTGGGGGAAGCATGCGCTATTCGAATGACGACCAGCCGGTCATTGCGCTCACCACCGGCCCTGTGAGCCCCTATCCGGAGGTGCTGCGCGGCCTGGCGAGAGCCGTCCCCTACGATTACGACCCCACCTTCCAGGCCTTTTACGAGAAAGTGGTGGAAAAGGCGCAGCGCGCCATGCGCCTATCCACCCGCCCGGTCATCCTCCAGGGTGAGCCGATCCTGGGGCTGGAAGCGGCCGCCGCCTCGCTGATCGCGCCCGGGGACACCGTGCTCAACCTTGCCTCCGGCGTCTACGGCAAGGGATTCGGCTCTGGGCGAAGCGCCATTCGCCCAACCTGCTCGAGATCGAGGTGCCCTATAACGAGGCGGTCGATCCGCAGGCGGTCGCGGACATGCTGAAGAAACACCCCGAGATCAGCGTGGTCAGCGTCTGTCACCATGACACGCCTTCGGGGACGATCAATCCGATCAATGAGATCGGCGCGCTCGTGGCGGCCCACGGCGCTTATCTCATCGTCGACGCCGTCTCCTCCTTCGGCGGCATGGACACGCATCCGGAGGATTGCCGCGCCGACATCTACGTCACCGGTCCCGGCAAGTGCCTCGGCGCCCCTCCCGGCCTCACGCTCCTCGGCGTAAGCGACCGCGCATGGGAAAAGATGAAGGCCAACCCCGCCGCTCCGCGCGCCTCGGTGCTGAGCATCCTCGACTGGGAGCACGCCTGGTCGCGTGAAAAGACCTTTCCCTCCACGCCCCTGCTGGCCGACGTCAACGGGCTCGACGCGGCGCTCGATCTTTATCTGGCCGAGGGTCCGGAAAAGGTCTGGGCACGGCATGACCTTACCGCGCGGGCCACGCGGGCGGGCATCAAGGCAATGGGGCTTTCCTTGTGGCCCGCGCGCGAGGCGATCGCCTCGCCGACGGCAACGGCGGTCCGCACTCCCGCGGGGCTCGACGAGAAGGCGCTGAGGCAAGCCGCGCGCGAGCGCTACGGTGTCGTCTTCTCCGGCGGCCGGGGCGCGACGGATGGGAAACTGACGCGCATCGGCCATATGGGGCCGACGGCGCAGCCGATCTATGCCGTCGCCGCACTTACCGCCTTTGCCGGCGCGCTCCGCGCGCTGGGACACGAGGCGGAGGCCGGCAAGGCCGTCGAGGCGGCCATGGACGTGATCGAGGCCGCCGGATAGTGGCGGCCGCCGGTGCGGAGGGGGTTTTTGGCGTCTCTGCTCAACGCCATTCCCGCAACGGCTCGGCTCATGGAAAAACTTGGCTGCGCCCCGCCGGATTTTGGTACATTCGCCGTCGCGGACAAGGTCGCGAAGGCGCGACATACGGCATCTGTGCCGCCAGCGGCGTCCAGGCAACGTACGGTCCGTAGCGGACCATGGTAGGAGAGGGGTCTCGAATGTTCAGTTTCTCGGATTTCCACCGGGCTTTTTTGGCTCCGGCGGCGCTGTTGATGGGGCTCGCCGTCCTTCCGGCTGAAACGGTCGCCCAGGAGACGCCCAGCGGCGGCCGGCTGGTCGTCGCCGCCGACTCCGAACCGCGCAGTCTCAATCCGGCCATTGTCGCGTCGAACGGAGTTTTCTTCATCGCCAGCAAGGTGATCGAGCCGCTGGCCGAAGCGTCGTACGACGAGGACGGGCTGGAGCCGCGCCTTGCGACGAGCTGGGAGGCGGCCGATGACGGGCGCTCCATCACCTTCAAGCTCCGCGAGGGCGTCACCTGGCATGACGGCAAGCCCTTCACCTCTGCCGACGTGGCATTTTCAGCCCTGCAGGTGTGGAAGCCGCTGCAGAATCTCGGTCGCACCGTCTTCGCCAATCTCGAAGATGTGGAGACTCCGGACGACCACACGGCGGTCTTCAAATTCTCCGCTCCCACGCCGCCGCAGATGATCCTGAAGGCCCTGCCGGCAGTCACCAGCGTGCTGCCGAGGCACGTTTATGAGGGCACCGATATCGCGGCCAATCCGGCCAACGCGCAGCTGATCGGCACCGGCCCGTTCAAATTCGCCGAGCACCGGCCGGGCGAATATTATCGTCTCGTGCGCAATGACGACTACTGGAACGAAGGCCAGCCGAAGCTGGACGAGATCATCTACCGCATCCTGCCGGACCGGGCGGCGGCCGCATCGGCACTGGAGGCCGATGAGATACAGCTTGCCGCCTTTTCCCAGGTGCCTCTGGTCGACCTCGAGCGCATCTCGCAGGTGCCGGGCCTCACCGTAGTCACCAAGGGCTACGAGGATCTCACCTATCAGCTGGTGGTCGAGATCAACCACCGCAACGAGATCCTGGCCGATCCCAAGGTGCGCCAGGCCATCGCCCATGCGATCGATCGGAAATTCGTGGTGGACACGATCTTCCTCGGCTATGCGCAGGCGGCGACCGGGCCTGTGCCGAAGAATGCCACCGAGTTCTATACGCCCGACGTACCGGCCTACGGCTTTGACGTCGCCAAGGCCAACGCGCTGCTGGACGAAGCAGGCTATGCGCGCAAGGAGGACGGCACGCGCTTTTCGCTGCGGCTCCTGCCGGCGCCCTTCTTCACCGAGACACGGCAGTTCGGCGATTATCTGCGCCAGGCCCTTGCCGAAGTCGGGATTGACGTGCAGGTGGTCAACAATGATACGCCGGCCCATCTGAAGGCGGTCTATACGGATCACGACTTCGATCTCGCCGTGGGATCCCCGGTCTTCCGCGACGATCCGGCGATCTCGACCACCATCCTCGTCAAGTCCGGCATTCCCGAGGGCGTCCCGTTCTCAAACCAGGGCGGCTATGCCGATGCCGAGCTCGACGCGCTGATCGACAAGGCGGCCTCGACCGTGAATGCGGAGGAGCGCATCGCCCTTTACAAGGATTTCCAGCGTCTGGTGGCGGAAGACCTGCCGCTCATCAATGTCGCGGAATGGACCTTCACCAGCGTGGCGCGGGACAATATCCTCAACATCGCGAACAATCCGCGCTGGGTGGTGTCCAACTGGGCCGATACGGCGATCCAGCCCTGAAACGGAGCGCATGAATCGGGCCCTGAAGCTGGTCGGACGGCGGGCGGTCAGCAGCATTCCCGTGCTGCTGATCGTCGTCGTCGGGACCTTTTTCCTGCTGGAGCTCGCTTCGGGCGACGCGGTCGACGCCTATCTGGTCTCGCTCGGCGGCGGCGATGCCGAACTCGCCCGGTCCCTGCGCGAGAGCTACGGGCTTGATCGGTCTCCCCTCCACCGGCTCTGGCTCTATACCTCCTCGCTAGCGCGCCTCGATCTCGGCTGGTCGGTGGCATTCAACCGTCCAATCCTCGACCTCATTCTCGAAAGGCTGCCCAACACTTTGTGGCTAATGGGCAGCGCCACCGCCATGGCCTTTGCCCTCGGTACGCTGCTCGGCATCCTGGCGGGCGCCCGGCCGGGCAGCGCCGCCGATCGCGTCCTGTCCATCGGCTCCCTTGCGCTTTATGCCGTCCCAAGCTTCTGGCTGGGGCTGGTCCTCAGCCTGATCTTCGCCGTGCAGCTTCGCTGGTTCCCGACTGCCGGCATTGAGACGATCGCCTCCGGAAAGACCGGTCTTGACCGCGCGCTCGATATCAGCAGGCATCTGGTCCTGCCTGTCTGCGCGCTCGGCTTCATCTACCTGGCCCTCTTTCTGCGCATGATGCGTGCGGGCATGGCCGAGGTCTGGCGGCAGGATTTCGTGCTCGCGGCGCGCGCGAAAGGCCTCGCGCGATCGCGCATTGTGCTCAGCCACGTCGCGCGCAACGCGCTCCTGCCGCTCGTCACCATGCTCGGCCTTCAGGCGGCCACCATGCTGGGCGGCAGCGTGGTCATCGAAAGCGTGTTCGCAATCCCCGGTTTCGGCCGTCTGGCTCATGAAGCCGTGGCCGCACGCGACGCGCCGCTCCTGATGGGCATCATCGTAAGCAGCGCCGTGCTGGTCGTCCTCGTCAATCTGCTCGTCGACCTGGCCTATGCGGCCCTCGATCCGCGTGTGGGCGCCGGAGAGCCCGCTTCATGAGCTTTCTTGCGCGTTTCCTGCGCTCCCCGGAGGGCGTGGCGGGCTTGCTCCTGCTCGCCTGCCTTCTCGCTATGGCGCTGCTGGCGCCGGTCCTCTTTCCGCGCGATCCGCTGTCGATCGTCGGCCGGCCGCTTATTCCGCCCTTCGCCGACTGGTCGTTGCCCCTCGGCACGGATCGCCTGGGCCGCGATGTCCTCGCCGGGCTGATGCATGGCGCGCGCACATCCCTGCTGGTCGGGATTTCCGCCGCCGTCGTCGCCCTCGCCGCGGGAGCTGTGATCGGGACCCTGGCGGGTTTCGCCGCGGGCTGGCTCGACGAGGCGCTGATGCGCGTGGTGGACGCGTTCCAGATCGTCCCGCCCTTCCTGCTCGCCCTCGCATTCGTCAGTGTGGTGGGCGCGTCTCTCCCGGTCATCGTGCTTGCCATCGCCCTCGGAGCCTGGACGGGCGCCGCCCGGCTCGCGCGCGCGGAGGTGCTGTCCATCCGCGAGCGCGACTATGTGGCGGCGGCGCGCGTCATCGGCATGCATCCGCTGGAGATCGCCTTCAAGGAAGTGCTGCCCAATGCGCTTCCGCCGGTGCTGGCCCTTACCTCCGTGATCGTCGCCGGTGCGGTCCTGACGGAGGCGGCGCTTTCCTTTCTCGGGCTCGGCGATCCCAACACGGTGACCTGGGGCTCCATGATCGCCGAAGGCCGCAACGTACTGCGCACCGCGCCCTTCCTCTCCATCGTTCCAGGCCTCGGCCTCGTGCTGACGGTTCTCGGCGTTTACCTTTTGGGCGAGGGGCTTGTGGAGGCGCTCGCCCGCAAGAGGAGGCGCCAGTGACCTCCTTGTTGGCCGAGCTTCGCGGCTTGTCCGTCTCCTATCCCACCGCCGGCCGGACGGCCTTTGCCCTGCGCGAGGTCCACCTCGACATCGCCATGGGCGAGCGGCTGGCGATTATCGGGGAGAGCGGCTCGGGCAAGACGACGCTCGCTTTAGCGTTGGCAAGCATCCTTCCGCCGCAGGCACGCCTGGCCGGAAGGATCGATTGGCCGGGCCTCGCGCGCGCTCCGGTCGCGGGGCGCGATGTAGGGTTCGTCTTCCAGGATCCGGGCTCGAGCCTCAACCCGGTGATGCGCATCGGCGAGCAGGTCGCCGAAGGGGCGAGGCGTCATCTGGGGCTCGGCCGCTCTGCCGGCCTGGAGCGGGCGCTCTCGCTCTTGCAGCGGGTGCGCATCCCCGATCCCGAGGCCGCGCTGCGCGGCTACCCGCACCAGTTCTCCGGCGGCCAGCGCCAGCGAATAGCGATCGCCTGCGCCATCGCCGCCAGGCCAAGACTGCTTATCGCCGATGAGCCCACCAGCGCGCTCGATATGGTCGTGCAGGCCGAGATCGTCCGCCTGCTGGACGGGCTGGTGCGGGAGGAGGGGATGACCCTCGTCTTCATTACCCACGATATTGGCCTTGCCTCGGGTTTTGCGGACAGGATCGCCGTCTTCCGCGACGGGGCGCTGGTGGAAGCGGGCGCGACGCGCGAAATCCTTGCCAAGCCCGCGCAGGCCTATACGCGCTCGCTGATCGCGGCGCATATCGACTTCGCCTCGCCCCGGCTGATCGAGCCAGCCTGATGCAGCCGCTCCTCGCCGTCGAAAATCTCGCAAAAACCTTCCGCAGCGGCGGGCGGCGGGTCACCGCGCTCGACGATGTGTCGCTCACCCTCGGCCGCGGCGAGACGCTGGGCCTCGTCGGCCCGTCGGGCAGCGGCAAGTCCACCCTTGCGCGCGTGCTCCTGCGCCTCGTCGCGCCCGAGTCGGGCCGCATCGAGATGGAAGGCGAGGACTGGCTGGCCCTGCGCGGGAAGGCGCTGCGCGAGCGGCGCGCGCGCGTCCAGATGGTCTTTCAGGACCCGCTCGCCGCCTTCAATCCCCGCGCCACCATCGCAAGCGCGCTCGCCGATCCCCTGCGCATTCACGGCACCGCCGGCCGCGCGGAACGGCCGCGGCGGGTCGGCGAGCTTTTGGAGCGCGTCGGCCTCTCCCCCGATCTCGCCCCCCGCGCCATCCACGAGGTCTCCGGCGGGCAGCGCCAGCGCGTCGCCATTGCCCGTGCGCTGGCGACGAACCCCTCGCTGATCGTGCTCGACGAAGCCGTTTCGGCGCTCGACGTTTCGGTGCGCGGCCGCATCCTCGAACTGCTCGCGGCAATCCAGAAGACGGACGGCGTGTCCTACATCTTCGTGTCGCACGACGTTGCCGTGGTCCGCGTCATCGCCCATCGCGTGGCGATCATGGACGCCGGCCGTATCGTCGAGATGGGCGAGACGGAAGGCATCATCCGGGAGCCGGGTTCGGCCACCGCCAGGGCGCTGGTCGCCGCCGTGCCGAGGCTGCACCGTTAGCAGATGCGCGCTGTCCCGCCGACTTTTTGCCTGACAAATTGACATTTCTGCCCTATAGGAGGGCGTCCGCGTCAGACCCAGGGATCATCTGCCTATGAGAATAGTCGAGATTCGCGAAGTGACGAAGCCGATCGCCTCGCCGATCCGCAACGCCTATATCGACTTTTCCAAGATGACCTGCAGCCTCGTCGCCGTGGTCACGGATGTGATCCGCGACGGCCGGCCGGTGGTCGGCTACGGGTTCAATTCCAACGGGCGCTACGGGCAGGGCGGGCTGATCCGCGAGCGTTTTCGTCACCGCATCCTGCAGGCCGAGCCGAAAAGCCTCCTCGGCGAGGACGGCGATCTGGACCCCGACCGCATCTGGGCGGCCATGATGTCGAACGAGAAGCCGGGCGGGCATGGCGAGCGCTCGGTGGCTGTCGGCACGATCGACATGGCCGTGTGGGACGCGGTGGCGAAGATCGCCGAAAAGCCCCTGTTCCGCCTTCTGGCCGAAAGGGCGGGGCGGGAGGCGGACCCGAAGGTCTTCGTCTACGCAGCCGGCGGCTATTATTATCCCGGCAAGGATCTCGATGCGCTGCGCCGCGAGATGCGCGGCTACCTCGACCGCGGCTATACGGTCGTGAAGATGAAGATCGGTGGCGAGTCCCTGGAGCACGACAAGGCGCGCATCGAGGCGGTGCTGGAGGAGATCGACGGCCGCGCGCAGCTTGCGGTCGATGCCAATGGGCGCTTCGACCTTGAGACCGCCATCCGCTATGCCCGCATGCTCTCCGCCTATCCCCTGTTCTGGTACGAGGAGGCGGGAGACCCGCTCGACTACCGGCTCCAGGCGGTCCTGGCCAACTATTACGACGGCCCGATGGCCACTGGCGAGAACCTGTTCAGCCAGCAGGATGCGCGCAATCTGCTGCGCTATGGCGGCATGCGGCCCGACCGCGATTTCCTGCAGTTCGACTGCGCCCTGGCCTACGGCCTCTGCGAATACCGGCGCATCCTGGAGGAGCTGGGGAAAGCCGGCTGGTCGCCCAGCCGCTGCATTCCCCATGGCGGGCACCAGATGTCGCTCAACATCGCCGCTGGCCTCGGGCTGGGCGGCAATGAGAGCTACCCGGATCTCTTCCAGCCCTATGGCGGCTTCCCGGACGGGGTCGAGGTCGTGGATGGCCACGTGACCCTGCCGGACCTGCCGGGCATCGGCTTTGAGGGCAAGTCGGATCTCATTGCCGAGATGCGCGCGCTCGCCGCGTGACGTCCGGCAGGCTGGAGGCTTCGCAAATGCGTTGTTCCCGCGTGCTGCTCACAGGTGCTGCCGGGCGGATCGGCACGGTCCTGCGCAAGGCGCTTGCTCCCCAGTGCGATCTGCTTCGCGTGTCGGACATCCGTCCGCTCTCCGCCGAGCATCCCTCGGAAGAGGCCGTCCAATGCGATCTGAATGACGGCGAGGGCGTGCGGCGTCTTTGCGAGGGGATCGATGCGGTCGTCCATATGGGCGGGCGCCCGAGCGACGGCCCCTGGGCCGAGCTCTTGCAGACCAACATCCTCTGCACGATGAATCTCCTGGAGGGCGCGCGGATCAACAAGGTCGACCGCGTGCTCTTTGCCAGCAGCAACCATGTGACGGGCATGTATCCCGTCGGGCGCGAGCTCTCCCACCTCACCCCCGCCCGCCCCGATTCCGTCTACGGGTTGACCAAGGCGTTCGGCGAGGACGCCACCGCCTACTACGCCTTGAAGCACGGCGTCCGCGGCTTCTGCATGCGCATTGGCTCCTTCACGGAAAAGCCGCGCAACCGCCGGGCGCTCGCCACCTGGTGCTCCCCCGCCGACATGGTGCGGCTGGTCGAGGTCGGCCTTGCCGCCGATTATGTGCATGAGATCGTCTATGGCGTGTCCAACAACACCCGCTCCTGGTGGGACAATTCCAATGCGGAAAGGCTGGGCTACCGGCCTCGCGACAATGCGGAGGATTACGCGGCCGAAGTCGAGCACATCCTCGCCGAGGATGAACTGGAACGCGAGTTCCAGGGCGGGGACCGCGTGCCCTTCGAATTCACTGGCCGCCGCGAATGGCTCCTGCGCTAAGCCGGCGCTGACCGGTTCCGTCACACTCCGTTGCAATTGACAATTATCTTTACAAAGTTGTAGCGTTGGAATGCCTCGGAGCGTCCGGGGCCAACAAGGAGCGGCCCGGACCGGGGCCTGTCGAGGGGAGGGTGCATATTGGCGGAAACCATTCCTGGCACCCTGATGAGTGCGGCGGAGCCGCGCGCGCCGGGTGCGGCCAAAAGGGCCATCATGGGCAGTGCGCCCGGTTACATGTTCCTGCTCCCATGGCTCATCGGCTTTCTGGGGCTCACCATCGGGCCGGCGCTCGCTTCGCTCTATCTTTCCTTCACGGATTTTGACCTTCTGACGTCGCCCGAATGGATCGGCGCGCAGAACTATGTGCGCATGCTGACGGCGGACCCGAAATTCGCCACCTCCATGCAGGTCACCTTCCTTTATGTCATCTTCTCGGTCCCGCTGAAGCTGGTCTTCGCGCTGCTCGTTGCCATGGCCCTCAACAAGGGTATCAACGGGCTCACCGTCTATCGCGCCGTCTTCTATCTGCCCTCGCTGCTTGGCGGCAGCGTCGCCATCGCCGTCCTGTGGCGGCAGCTCTTTGCCCGCGATGGCCTGGTCAATGCGTTCCTTGCCAATTTCGGCATCGAGGGCCCGAGCTGGATTTCGACGCCGACCTATTCGCTTTGGACCTTGGTGATCCTGTCGGTCTGGCAGTTCGGCTCGCCGATGATCATCTTCCTTGCCGGTCTTCGTCAGATTCCGCAGGACGTCTATGAGGCGGCAAGTCTCGATGGCGCCTCGAAATGGCGCATCTTCTACCGCGTCACCCTGCCGCTTCTGACGCCGGTGATCTTCTTCAACGCGGTGATCCAGACCATCGACGCCTTCAAGGCCTTCACGCCGGCCTTCATCATTTCCGGCGGCACCGGCGGGCCGATCAACTCGACCCTGTTCTATTCGCTCTATCTCTACCAGGAGGCCTTCGCCTATTTCCGCATGGGCTATGCGTCGGCGCTCGCCTGGGTCCTGCTCGCCATCATCGGCCTCTTCACGGCCTTCTCCTTCCTCACGTCGAGATACTGGGTGCACTATGACGAGTGAAGCCATTGCGGCGCCGCCACAGGATCGCGAGGAGCAACGGCATCCCTTTGTCTCGCTGCTGATCCATGCGGCGCTGATCGCCGCCGCGATTCTGATGCTCTACCCGCTCCTGTGGATGCTCTCGGCCTCCCTGCGGCCCGAGAGCGAGATCTTCGGCTCCACCTCCCTTTGGCCTTCCTCGATCAGCTTCGATTCCTTCATCGACGGCTGGTACGCGCTGTCGCTGCCCTTCGGCCGTTTCTTCACCAATTCCTTCGTCATCGCGATCCTCTCGGTGATCGGCAACGTGCTTTCCTGCTCGCTCGCCGCCTTCGCCTTCGCGCGGCTTGAATTCTGGGGCAAGCGCTTCTGGTTCGCGCTCATGCTCGGCACGCTCATGCTGCCCTATCATGTGGTGCTCATCCCCCAATATGTGCTGTTCCTGAAGCTCGATTGGGTGAACACCTTCCTGCCGCTCGTCGTGCCGAAATTCCTGGCGCATGACGCCTTCTTCATCTTCCTGATGGTGCAGTTCTTCCGCGGCATCCCGCGCGAATTGGACGAGGCGGCGATGATGGACGGCTGCTCGCCCTGGCGCATCTACTGGAAGATCATGCTTCCGCTCAGCCTGCCGGTGCTGACCACGGCAGCCATCTTCTCCTTCATCTGGACCTGGGACGATTTCTTCGGACCGCTGATCTATCTCAATGATATCCGCAACTACACGGTCCAGCTCGGCCTGCGCTCCTTCGTGGATTCCACAGGCGACAGCGATTGGGGCGGGCTGTTCGCCATGTCGCTTCTGTCGCTCGTGCCCGTCTTCGTCTTCTTCCTCGCCTTCCAGCGACTGCTGATCGAGGGGATCGCCACGACCGGCATGAAACGCTGACCTGACAACAAGAACATCGGTAACGGTTCGGAAGGTAAGAATGGCCACCAGTGTCGTCTTGCAGAAAGTGTACAAGCGCTACGGCGACGTGGAGGTGATCCATGGCGTCGACATCTCCATCGAGCCGGGTGAGTTCGTGGTCTTTGTGGGTCCGTCCGGCTGCGGGAAATCGACGCTTCTGCGGATGATCGCAGGGCTTGAGCGGATCACCGGCGGCAGCCTCTATCTGGACCAGGAACGCATGAACGACGTGGCGCCCGCCAAGCGGGGCATCGCCATGGTGTTCCAGTCCTATGCGCTCTACCCGCACATGACCGTCTATAAGAACCTCGCCTTCGGGCTGGAGACGGCGGGCATGAAGCGCGCCGAGATCGACAAGCGCGTGCGCCGCGCGGCCGAGATCCTGCAGATCACGCCCTTGCTGCAGCGCCGCCCGAAGCAGCTTTCCGGCGGCCAGCGCCAGCGCGTCGCGATCGGCAGGGCCATCACGCGCGAGCCGAAAATCTTCCTCTTCGACGAGCCGCTATCCAACCTGGATGCCGAATTGCGCGTGCAGATGCGTGTGGAGATCGCCCGCCTCCACAAGAATCTCGGCAACACCATGATCTATGTCACCCACGATCAGGTCGAGGCCATGACCATGGCTGACAAGATTGTGGTGCTCCGCAACGGGGTGGTCGAGCAGATCGGGGCGCCGCTCGAGCTTTACAACCGCCCGCGCAACCGGTTCGTCGCCGGCTTCATCGGCTCGCCGAAGATGAACATGCTGGAAGCAAAGCTCCTCCGCAATGGCGGCGAGGCCGGCATCCAGCTCGCGGAGGAAAGGATCGCAATCGGGCGCGCGCTTGAAGGGGGCGAGGACGGCGACCGCGTGACCTTCGGCATCCGGCCGGAGCATCTGGGCCTCGCCCAGCGCCCCGGCCTGGTGAGCCTTGGCGAGGTGACGGTCGACCTGATCGAGAATCTCGGCAACCAGACCATGGCCTATGCAACCACGGCGGACCGCCAGCCGGTGATCCTGGCGCTCGACGGCCAGCAGGAGCTCTTTCCGGGGACGAAGCACGTGGCCTGGTTCGACCCGGCCCGCGCGCATGTCTTCAACGCCGAGGAGCGGGCGCTTTAGGCCACGGTTTCCGCGAGTTGGCTCCGGAGAGTCGGCTCCCGCGAGCCGTACTCCGGCATCGCTGCCGGCCCATCCTCCCTCACGGGAGTGGGGGAGGTGTCGAGGCGAAGCCGAGACGGAGAGGGGTGCTCAAGAGGACGGCGGTCGCTTCTTGGAACCTTCAAAGTGTGGATCGAATCGGCCCCGCCGCTCCAGCGCGCAAAAATAATCCGCAGCAAAAACAAGCTTCTGCACGATTTCTGCATTTTTTCGCCGGAAAATTTATCCCCACCCCCGGCAGCGCTCTTACAATCCGTCCCATCGCTCTTGCGGGAACCGGATGCGCACCGGGTGTTCGGGAGAGCGGCGGCAACCTCCCCCTCCAGGGATCGGTACCTGGAGGCATGCT